>CAWHWQ010000001.1:0-952594 GCA_963833095.1 Vulcanimicrobiota bacterium
GACCGATGCGCGAGGTTCGTCACTGCCAGGGAACGGCGCGAAGTTCTTCGACGTAGCGCTCTTGCGAGATCGCTCCCGTTGCTCCGTCGATCGTAAATATGCCGGCAGGCTGTTCCATAGCGCCACGTACTCCGCAGCATTGATCAGCCATCACCGCCCGATTGCCGGCAGTCCCCAGAAACATCACTTCCTGACGCTGCGGCATGATCGCGTGCACATCGGATTCGGCCGTGACTCGCCCCTTATGCAGATCGATACGCGCGATTCGTCCGCCGCTACAACCTGCGATGACGCCGTCGCCAGATACTCTAAGCGCAGTCGCATACGACGTTGCCGGACAAACGCTAGCCGACCATCGAACGTCCCCACTTCGTGCCTCTACGAGTTCGACACGTCCGCCAGGCTGCCCGAGCGCAACGTCGTCGCCGATCGGAAGTATCGCGAACGATTCAACCGTACGCCAACGCTCCGTTCCGGTCTGCTCGTTGAGCGCAACGGTCGTACCGCCGCCGGCCACCACGACGTTATCCGCAACGGCCACGCCGGTAATAGCCGACGCATCGCTCGGTAACGTAGCGCTCCATCCGGGCCACGCGATTGCAACAAGCAGCGAACACAGTGCGCGGATCATATTCTTTGCCGATTCTGCGGGGACTATCCGCGTAAATAGAGCGCCTTGAGATATTCCGTCTCCGGCATAGCCGGGTGAACTGGGTGATCGGGTGCGTGGCCGTGGCGTTCCAGAATCTGCATGCGCCGCCCCACCGTTCGTGCTCCATCGAACGCGGCGCGTTGGAGACGCTCGCTTGAAAGATGGTACGAGCACGACGACGTGACCAAGAAGCCGTCTTCGCGCAACAGTCGAAATGCGGCTTCGTGCAGCCGCTCGTAGAGGCGCTCGCCGGCAGTAGCGTCCTTACGCCGTTTAATGAGCGCCGGCGGATCCAGGATCACCACCTCAAAGCGGCGGCGCTCCTCGTGCAGCCCGCGCATGACGTCCATCGCGTCGCCGACGAGGCAGTCGATCTCCTTACCGACCGCCTTCGCATTTTCTTCTGCATAGTCGAGCGCCAATTGTGACGTGTCGATGCTGGTCACGCTCGCGGCACCAGCGATGAACGCCGACACGCCCCAGCCGCCGACATACGAGAACACGTCAAGCACGTTGTCGCCCGGCTTGACGTAGCGCCGCAGCCGCAGACGGTTGTCGCGTTGGTCGTAAAAGTACCCGGTCTTCTGCCCTTCGCGCAGCGGGGCGGCAATTCTCATATCACCCTCGATGACCTCGATTCGCTCCGGTACATCACCCAGCGTTTGATCGAGCGCTTCGATTCCTTCGAGAGCGCGCGTCGAGCCGGCATTCCGCAACAACACGCCCGTTGGCGCAATGACCTCCGTCAGGGCTGCAATGAACGGCTCGCGCAGGGCGACCGCGCCGGCGGTATTGAGCTGCGCGACGCTCACGTCGCCGTAACGATCGACGACGAAACCGGGCAGTCCATCCGACTCACCATAGACGAGCCGGTAGAACGGCGCGGCAAAGAGCTCCTGACGGATCGCGAGCGCGCGTTGGATCCGCGAGCGAAACCACGCAACATCGATCGTCGCGCGCACATCGCGCGTAAGAATGCGCGCGGCGATCAATGCATTGGGATTCACATAGGCAATACCGACCGGATTGCGAGCAACATCAGCAACACGCGCGAGGTCGCCCGGCTTGAAGGCCGCCAGCGGCGTTTGATCGATTGCGACTTCATTGGAAAAGATCCAGTTATGACCAAGGCGGACCCTGCGATCCGCCTTGGCTTGGAGTCGAAGCTCTTTCATTGACCTATGAGATTTTGCGGGACATGGACTTGGCTTGCATAAAGAGCAACAAATAGTCGCGGCCACCGGCTTTACTGTCGGTGCCCGACATGTTGAAGCCGCCGAACGGGTGCACGCCAACGTACGCGCCCGTGCTCTTGCGATTGAAATAGAGATTCCCCACGAAGAAGTCTTGCTTCGCGCGTTCGATCTTGGCATCGTCGCCGGTATACAGCGAGCCGGTCAATCCGAACTCCGTATTGTTGGCAATCTCCATCGCGTGATCGAAATCGTTCGCCTTGATGATCGCGAGTACCGGACCGAAGATCTCTTCCTGAGCGATGCGCGCCTGCGGATCGACATCGGCGATAACCGTCGGCTCGAGAAAGTAGCCCTCGCTCCCGACGCGGTTACCGCCGGCGATGAGCCGGCCTTCCTTTTTTCCGATCTCGATGTACTCAGAAATTGATTTGAGCGCCGCCTCGTTGACGACCGGTCCCATATAAGCCGACTGCTGCTCCGGATCGCCGACCGTCATTTTCGCGACGCGGTCCTTGAGCTTGCCCACGAACTCATCGTAGATCGAGGCGTCGACGATCGCGCGCGAACACGCCGAGCACTTCTGTCCTTGGAAACCGAACGCGGACACGGCGACGCCTTCGACGGCGGCATCGACGTTCGCATCAGCGGCAACGACGATCGAGTCTTTGCCGCCCATCTCGGCGACGACGCGCTTGATCCACTTCTGCCCTGGCTGCGGCTTGGCCGCAAGCTCGTTGATGTGCAGTCCAACCTCTTTCGATCCGGTGAACGAGATGAAGCGAATCTGCGGATGCCCGACGATCAGATCGCCGATCTCACTGCCCGAACCCGGAACGAAGTTCACCACGCCTTTGGGCAAGCCGATCTCGTGCAAGAGATCGACGAACCAGGCCGCGATGATCGCCGAATCGCTTGATGGTTTGAGCACGACAGTGTTGCCCGTCACGATCGCCGCGGAGGTCATGCCCATCATGATCGCGCCGGCAAAGTTCCAGGGTGGAATCACTGCGCCGACGCCGAGCGGAATGTAGACCATCTCGTTTCGCTCGCCCTCGATCGGCACAACCGGGTGCGGTTCGGCATAACGCAGCGCTTCACGCGCGTAGAATTCTAAAAAGTCGATCGCTTCGGCGATGTCGCCGTCGGCCTCAGGCCAGCTCTTGCCGACTTCGTAGACCAGCAGCGCATCGTATTCAAAGCGGCGCTCGCGCAACTTCGCGGCAGCTTCAAAAATGAACGCAGCGCGCTCCTGCGCGCTCTTGCGCTTCCACGTTTCGAAGGCACGCGTTGCGGCCGCCACCGCGGCACTCGCTTGCTCTTTGGACGCCGAACTTGTCAGACCGACGATCTCCGCGGGCCGGGATGGATTAAGCGAGCGGATCTGCTTTGTGGTGTCGATCCGTTCCCCGTCGATCACCAGGGGATAGTGCCGGCCCAAGCGCGCCTTGACGCTTGCCAGCGCAGCCTTCATCGCGGCCGCATCGGCCGGGTCGGTAAACGACTTGACGACTTCATTCTTAAAGGGTGGAATCGTACGCGTAAGTGTGCTGGTCATGTCCCGGGATTTCCCCGCCGCCGTCCAGGCCGCCTTGCCACTGGCGTGTCGCGGTACGCGACATTCGTGCTAGCGGGCCCCTCACCAAGGTGCGAGAATCGTCGTGATATGACGTACGACATCGCGATTGTCGGCGGCGGCATCGTCGGCCTCGCCACCGCGCGGGAGCTCCTGCTCCGCCATCCGCACCTCAAGCTCGTCCTCCTCGAGAAAGAGGAACTGCTCGCCACCCATCAGACGGGACACAACAGCGGCGTTATCCATTCCGGAATTTACTACAAACCCGGTTCCCTCAAAGCCAAGCTCTGCGTCGAGGGTCGACGCGAGCTATGGAAGTACTGCGACAGTAAGGGTATCGAATACCGCAGCGTCGGCAAGCTGATCGTCGCGACCGAAGAGCGCGAGCTGCCGTTACTCCAAGATCTTTTCGATCGTGGTGTCCAGAACGGCATTGAAAGCCTCGAAATCGTCGACGCAGACGGCATTCGCCAACGCGAACCGCATTGCCGTGGCATCAAAGCGATCTGGATACCGGTTACAGGTATCGTCGACTACGGCCAGGTCGCGCGCTCGTACGGCGACGACGTGCGCGCGCTCGGCGGCGAGATCTTCACCGGCCGAGAAGTGCGCGGCATCGAGCGCCGCAACGGCGTCGTGCAATTGCAGACGACGCAAGGTGACTACGAAGCGCGCTACGTGATCACGTGCGGTGGTCTCCAATCCGATCGGTTGGCCAAGATGACCGGCGGCGGCAGCGATCCGAAGATCGTGCCCTTCCGCGGCGATTACTTGATCCTCAAACCCGACAAACGCTACTTGGTCAAGGGCAACATCTACCCGGTGCCCGATCCAAGCTTCCCGTTCTTGGGCGTACACTTTACGCCGCGCATGAACGGCGACATCTGGCTTGGGCCGAATGCCGTGCTCGCGTTTGCGCGCGAGGGCTACTCGTTTACCACGATCAATCCGGGCGATCTCATCGAGACGCTCACCTATCCGGGCTTCATCAAGCTCGCGAGCAAGTATTTCTCCACCGGTATGGGCGAAATGTATCGCGACGTACTGCGTAGCGCCTACGTGAAAGCGCTGCAACGTTATATCCCCGAGTTGCAAGTCGCCGATACGCTGCCTGGGCCCTCCGGCGTGCGCGCGCAGGCGATGATGGCCGACGGCACGCAGGTCGACGACTTCGTCTTCGAAGGTGACTCGGGTACGATGCACGTGCGCAATGCTCCCTCTCCGGCTGCGACGTCGTCGCTGGCCATCGGAACGTTCATCGCTGACGACGCCGACAAGCGCTTCGGCTTGGGAACGACGGCAGCCGCCGTCTAAGGAGTGAGCGACTTTAACGTCCGGCAAATGGAGCACGGCGACGTCGACGCCGTGCTCTTGCTTTTTGACTCCGTCGCCGCGGAGCGGCTTTGGATCGGTACCGAACCTGGATACGATCGTGAGAAATATCGCGACATGCTCGGATTCTCACTGAGCAACGGCAACGGGATGTTCGTCGCCGAGCGAACCGGGACGGTTGTCGGCGTTGTGACGGAGTACCGCCACGATCCCTACGGGCATACGATTGGAATGTTGGTCGACGAGCATCACCGCGGCCAGGGCGTCGGCGCAGCACTGCTCGAGCGGCTCATCACCTGGGCGCGTGAGCGCCTCATCTCGCACCTTTCACTCTTAGTATTTCCCCACAACAAACGCGCGCTCGCACTCTACCGCAAGTTCGGCTTCGCGGAAATCGACGCCCAGGCCGCGCAAATCGCGCGCAGGAGTGGTGAAGCCTGGAACGCGATCCTGATGCGCAAGCAACTAGACTGAGGACGTCGGAGACGGCGACGGCGACGGGATCATCGTGGGCGGCGCGTCGGCGAGAAACTTCTTAATCCGGTAATCGAGCTCGGCACGCCCTATTGAACCGGTGAGATAACAGTAGAGATAGCCTTGGGGCGTGATGAAGAGCGACACGGGAAAGACCGTGCGAATATCCTCGTGACGACCGATCTGAAGCGCGACGGTGAACCCGCCGCGACGATCCATCGCGATCGGATACGTGATGGCATACTTCTTGCGATAGGCACGGACAACGTTGTCCTCTTCACGATCGTTGATGCCGATCACTGCGAGCCCTTGCGGCGCGTACTGCGTCGCCAACTCGACGATTGCCGGTTGTTCGTGGTTACACGGACCGCACCAGGTTGCGAAGATATTGAGGAGAACGGCCTGTCCGCGGTACGCCAGCAAGTGAAACTCCGGGCCGTCCAGCGTTTGCATTTGCATATCCAACGGATGGTCGTATGGGAGGGCTGAGCTCGTCTCGCACATATTCCACGGGTTCGAAGTCACCGTTACAACGGGCTGGGACGGTCCGGCCACAAGCACGGTAAGCCCTGTTTGAACAAACGTCGCGCGATCCATTAGACCCCTGCGTATACCGCCGCGGCGAGCAACGGCTCAACAAACGCGCGTACGCGCTGCGCCGCCTCTTCTCCCCGCGAACCCGCGTAGGCATCGATCAGCGCGCTTCCGACGATGATACCGTCAGCAAGCGCCGCGACGTCGCGTACGTGATCGGCGTTGCTCACGCCGAATCCTACCGCGAGCGGCTCTTCGGTGATGCTACGCATCATGGCGATCTGCGCGCGCAAAGCCTGCGTCGAGGGCTGCGTGCCCGCGCCGGTGACACCCAGACGCGAGACCACGTAAATAAAGCCGGTGCTCTGCGCTGCGATGCGTTTCGCGCGCTCCGGTTTGGTTGACGGAGCAATGAGTAACGGCATGTCCAGCCCACGCGAGGCCAGCGTTGCCGAGAGAGCCTCTCCCTCCTCGAGCGCGATGTCGGGCACGATGACGGCGCAGGCGCCGGCGTCCGAGGCGGCACCGGCAAAGCGATCGATGCCAAATTGCAGCACCGGGTTGTAGTAGGTGAAAAGCACGATCGGCGCACCGCCATGGTCGTGATGCTCGCGCACAAGCTCCAGGGTCGACGCAATCGTCGTCCCAGCGGCTAACGCGCGCTGGCCCGCTGCGGCAATCGTCGGTCCATCTGCAAGCGGGTCACTATACGGAATTCCCAGTTCGATGACGTCGGCACCGGCCTGCGTAAGCGCGCGCAAGACTGCAAGCGTCGTTAGCGCATCCGGATCACCCGCCATGACGTAGGGGATAAACGCCGTGCGCTGCGCGTTGCGCGCCCGTTCGAAAATCGCTTCAAGCATACTGCAACGCCCGCACCTGCGCGATATCTTTGTCTCCGCGTCCGGAAAGATTGACGAGGATCAGATCGTTTGGCCCACGTTCCGCCGCGAGGTTACGCGCAAACGCAATCGCATGCGCGCTTTCGAGTGCGGGGATGATTCCCTCGGCCCGCGAGAACGCAAAGAACGCCTCGAGTGCCTCTTCATCGGTAATCGGAACGTACGTCGCGCGCCCACTCTCTTTGAGATGCGCGTGCTCGGGACCGACACCGGGATAATCCAGGCCCGCGCTGATCGAATGCGTATCTTGCACTTGCCCGTGCTCGTTCTGCAAGAGGTATGAACGCGAGCCGTGCAGCACGCCGACGCTCCCCGCTCCGAGCGACGCCGCCGTCCTTGCGCTCGTGAGGCCCTCGCCGGCAGCTTCGACTCCCCACAAGCGAACCTGCGTATCATCCAGAAACCCGGAGAAGATGCCCATCGCATTGCTCCCGCCGCCGACGCACGCGACGACGTCACTCGGCAACCGGCCGAACTGGGCCAGACATTGCGCCCGCGCCTCGATGCCGATTACCTTTTGAAACTCACGCACCATATAGGGATATGGATGCGCGCCGACCACGCTGCCGATGACGTAAAACGTGTCTTCGATCTGCGCCGCCCAAACGCGAAACGCTTCGTTGGTGGCGTCTTTGAGGGTTTGCGTGCCACCGCTGACCGGGTGAACCGTAGCCCCGAGCAGCTTCATGATATAGACGTTGAGGGCCTGACGCTCGACGTCGACCGCGCCCATGTAGACATCGACCGGGAACCCGAACTTCGCTCCAACGGTGGCTGTCGCGACACCATGCTGGCCCGCACCGGTCTCGGCAATCAACCGCCGCTTACCCATACGCCGCGCGAGCAGCGCTTGGCCGACGGTATTGTTGATCTTGTGTGCGCCTGTATGATTGAGATCTTCGCGCTTTAAGGCAAACGTCGCGCCGTCCCCCGCGATATAACGCTCCGCGCGGTAGAGCGGCGAAGGCCGGCCCACGAAATCGCGAAGCACCGCTTCGTACTCATGCCAAAACTGCGGCTCGGCAAATGCTACCGTCATCTCGCGCTCGAGCGAGTCGAGCGCATCGATCAACACCTCGGGAACAAACCGTCCGCCGAAGTCCCCGAAATAGCCGCGCGCGCTAGGCTGCATCGCTCTTCCGCACGGCCGCCACGAATCGCTCCATCTTGTCAGCGTCTTTGCGGCCCGATGTTTCGATTCCACTGCGCACGTCGACCCAGGCGGGACGCACCACGCGTACGCACTCGCCGACGTTCTCCGGCGTAAGTCCACCCGCGACGGCAATCGGGCGCAAGCGTGAAAGCTTCGAAAGCACCGACCAATCGAACGCGACGCCGGTGCCTCCCCACGTGCCCGTAACCTTGGTATCGAAGAGCGGTAGCGCCGAGTACGCGTCGCAGCGAGCATCTAAATCCTTGGGACGCTCGCCCGGCGCAATATGAAAGGTCTTCACGACCGACCCGCCAACCGCGCGCGCAAACTCAGGTGTTTCGTCACCGGAGAGTTGCACAACCAATTCGGGGAAATACCAACGCGCCCGCTCCACCTCTTCGATATCTGGATTGACAAAGACACCAACCGGCAAAATGCTCGTGCCGATGCGCTGCGCAATTTCGGCCGCGGCGGTCCAATTGATGCGCCGTGGCGACGACGCGAAGATCATCCCGGCTGCGTCGGCACCGGCGTCGATCGCAAGCGATACGTCGGCCCAGCTACTGCAGCCGCAGAACTTAATGCGCGTGGACATGCTTTAGCGACGCGATGAGGCCCGCCGGATCGTCGGAGCGCATGAGCGCCTCGCCAATCAAGACGCCACGCGCGCCGGCCCGGCGCAACCGCTCGACGTCGGCAAGATCGCGCATACCGCTTTCGCTAATGGCGAAGACCTCGGGCGGCACACGGGGCAGCACGTGTTCGCTGACCGCAAGATCGGTAATCATCGTGCGCAAGTTCCGATTGTTGACGCCGACGAATTCGACCCCGAGCGCAAGCGCGCGCTCTAGGTCGCGCACGTCGTGTACCTCGACAAGAGCGTCCAGCTCATACTCGCGTGCTTCCGCAAGCGCGGCACGCATCTGCTCGTCGCTCAGCCCTGAGACGATCAGCAGCACAGCATCGGCTCCGTACGCGGCCGACTGAGCGATTTGATAGGGAACCGTCAGAAAGTCTTTGCGCAATAGTGGCAGCGAGGTAGCCGCGCGAACCGGTCCGAGAAAGGACAGATCGCCCAGAAAGTGCTCGCTCTCGGTGAGGACGCTAATCGCGTCGGCGCCGGCGCGCTGATATGTCGTGGCGATCGCTACCGGGTCGAAGTCGCGCGCGATGAGCCCCGCCGAGGGTGAGGCGCGCTTTATCTCAGCGATAATCGCGTCACCGCTGCGCGCTTGCAGGAGCCGCAAAAAGTGGCGGCGTGACGCGATACTTGCATGAGCACGCTCGCGGATTTGCTCATAGGACTCGCGTTCCATCTCCACCTTGAGCCGCTCGGCCTTTGCCGCGTAGATCTTCTTTAGGACGTCCTCAGCCATGCGCAGCCAACTCCTTCGCGCGCTCGTAGGTATGCAATGCCGCGCCGGCACTCAAGATCGAGCGCGCATGCTCGAGCGCAGCCTTCATCGTCGGCTGCGTGCCGACGGTATGCAGAACCAGTGCCGCGTTCAGCGCCACGACATCTGCACGGGGCGATACTTCGCCGCCCAAGATGGAAAGAAACGCCTCGCGCGCCGCGTCGATCGAAGGGGCCACGATCGCCGCAAGTGGGGTCGCGATCCCGTAGGCTGCGGGGTCCAAAGCCCAGCGCCGCCCGCCTGCCGGATCGAAGGAGTATACCGTTGTAGGAACGTCGCCTGCCACTTCATCGATGCCGTTCTCGGCATGGACGACCGCCCCCCTGCGTACGCCCAGATCTTGTAAGACCTGCGCCAGCGGCTCGAGCAGCTCGACGCGCGCTACACCGACGATCTGCACGCTCGCGGCAGCGGGATTGGTAAGCGGGCCGAGCACGTTGAAGATCGTCCTGACGCCCAGTTCACTGCGAATGGGACCGACGTTCTTCATCGCGGGATGGTATCGCGGCGCGTACATGAACGTGAAGTTGGTTTCGCGCAGCATGTGCGCCGCGCGGTCGGGGGCTAAATCGATCGCTAGCCCCGTAGCCTCGAGCACATCGGCACTGCCGCAGGCGCTCGATGCTGCCCGATTTCCATGTTTGGCAACCGGCACCCCAGCCGCCGCCGTCACGAGCGCTGCCATCGTCGAGATGTTGATCGTGTTCGCGCCGTCGCCGCCGGTTCCGACGACGTCGACCACCTCGGGCAGACCGTGCTCCACGTGGAGACTACGTTCGCGCATCGCCCGCGCCGCACCGACGATCTCGTCAACCGCCTCACCGCGGCACGCCAGCGCGACCAGCAAACCACCGCCCTGGGCCGGCGTAAACTCGCCGTCCATGATCGCGCCGATCATCTCAGCGCTTTGCGCTTGAGAAAGACGAGCGCCGGCTATGAGCCGGCGCAAGAGTGGTGCGTATTCCGTACTTACTTCACCAGTTCAAGAAGTGAAAGTTCGGCTGCGTCGCCCGAGCGAACCCGCGTTTTCGTAATTCGCGTGTATCCGCCCGATCGTCCCTTCAGTGAGGGAGCGATTTGCTCGACGAGCTTCTTCACCACGGCCGGCTCGGTGAGGAATTCGGCCAGCTTGCGGCGGGCGGCGAGATCGCCGGCCATCGCCGTGCTGATCAAGTGCTCGACGACTTTGCTGACTTCTTTCGCTTTGGTCGAAGTCGTCTCGATTTTCTCGTGCTTGAAGAACGAGGTCGCCATGTTGCGCAGGAGCGCCTTGCGGTGCCCGTCCGTTCGGGAGAGCCGTTTGTATGCGATTTGATGCGGCATTATGTTTTCTCACTACGTCCAATTTCGAGAGCGGATCAGCCGAAGGCCGAACGCCACGGATTCGCCGAAGGCGAATCTAGGTCAGGCGAAGCGAGAGCCCCCTCTCTGCGAGAACTTGCTTGATTTCATCGAGCGACTTCTTTCCGAAGTTGCGCATCTTCATGATCTCGTCTTCGGTGAGGTCGAGCAGCTCGGAGACCTTCGAGATACCGGCGCGCTTGAGACAGTTGAACGAGCGCACCGAAAGGTTGAGCGTTTCGACCGGGATGTCCCATTCATTGGGCGGCGCTTCGGGCAGCGGCTCTTCCCGGCTGGTGAAGCCGACGAAGAGATCGAGCTGCTCTTGCATGATCGCCGCCGACGTTGCGAGCGCGTCATCCGGCGTGATCGAACCGTTGGTCTCGATTTCGAGCGTGAGACGATCGAAGTCGACGCTCTGACCGACGCGCGTGTCGTCGACCGAGAAGTTGACCTTGCGAATCGGCGAAAAAATCGAGTCGAGCGGAATGAGTCCGATCATGTGCTCGATGTTGCGCTGCTTGTCGGCCATCACATAACCGCGGCCCTTCTCGACACCGATCTCCATCGAGAGCTTGCCCTCTTTTGAGGTCAGCGTGGCGATGTGGTAGCTCGGATCAAGGATCTCGACATCGGCGTCCGGCGCGATGTCAGCAGCAGTGACGTTCTTCGGCCCTGAGACCGACAGGTTGAGCACGCGCGGCTCATCGCTGTTGAGCTTGACCGGCAAGCCCTTGAGGTTGAGCATCAGCGCGATCGTGTCTTCGACCATTCCGTGAATCGTCGAGAACTCGTGCAGCACGCCGTCGATCTTCATGTAGGTCACGGCTGCGCCAGGAATTGTGCTGAGTAGAATACGGCGCAACGCGTTGCCGAGAGTGATGCCGAATCCGCGCTCGAGCGGTTCGATTACGAATTTGGCATAGTTCTCACGGCGCTCGCGCACCTCAATGGTTGCGCCGGCGGGCATTTCCAACGTGGTCATGATGTGGTTTCGCTTTTCCTTTGTTACCGTTTACGTTATCCGTAAAATCTCCCAGAGACTTACGATCGGACGCCTAACGGCGGTTGTGTTGTTTGTTTTGCTAGCGTCCCTAGCGGCTGTAATATTCGACAATAAGTTGTTCGTCGACCGGCGTGTCAATTTGTTCACGCGAGGGCAGCTGCGTCACTTTACCGGTGCTGTCGGCATCGTTCCACTCGAGCCAGTCTGGTGGGCGGCGCGAACGCGCGACTTCCAAATTCGCTTCGAATACCGGCGACTTTAAGCTGCGCTCGCCGATCGAGATCACATCGCCCGGCTTGACGATGTACGACGGGATGTTGACATTCTTGCCGTTGACGTGGAAATGACGATGGGTCACGAGCTGGCGCGCTTGCGCGCGGCTCGTCGCCAGATTCAGGCGGTAGACGACGTTGTCGAGACGGCGTTCGAGTAGTTGCAAGAACGTGCGGCCGGTCTGACCCGGAACGCGGGCGGCCTCGCGGAAGTAATTCTCGAACTGTGTTTCGTGCACGCCATAGTAGCGACGCATCTTCTGCTTCTCGCGCAGCTGACGGCCGTACTCGGAAATTTTCGAGCGGTTCTTCGTGCCTGTGACCTTCTGGCCTGGGGCTGTGCCGCGGCGTTCGACCGCGCACTTCCTGGAGAGGCAGCGGTCGCCTTTAAGGAACAGCTTAATTTTTTCGCCCGTTTTACTCGCGGCCGTTTCGCGACGGCACAGGCGGCAGACGGGACCAACATAACGTGACATATCTTCTCTCTTCGATTACACGCGGCGGCGCTTAGGAGGGCGGCACCCGTTATGCGGAATTGGCGTGACGTCTTTGATCATCGTGATCTCGAGGCCGGCGGCTTGCAGCGAACGGATCGCGGCTTCGCGTCCGGCGCCCGGACCCTTGACGAACACTTCCGTGCTCTTCATACCGTGATCCATTGCCTTGCGCGCGGCCGACTCAGCAGCCATCTGCGCAGCGAACGGCGTCGACTTCTTCGAACCTTTGAAGCCGAGATTACCGGCTGAGGCCCAGGAAACAACGTTGCCATGGGGATCGGTGATCGTGACGATCGTATTATTGAAAGATGCGTGCACGTGAGTCACGCCCGATTGGACGTTCTTAACTTCACGCTTCTTACGCGACTTGGTTTGCTTTTTGGCAGCCAAAAGAGACTCCGAGTTTATCCAATTCCCCGAACGACGGGGCTGTCGTCGCCTCAACGAATCGCTGCATCAGCGACTCATCTGATGGAGCCGGGAACTCGGCGATTGCCCCCGGAGCCGCGCGCCGCTGTTGAAGAGAGAGAGAGCAGCAGCGCCAAGCCAGCATCTTACCTTAAGTACCCCCAAGGGGTCAACTGCCGATGGCGGGAAGCGCCTGCCATGCCTCGACCCACCCCGAACCGCCGGGCGTTTCTCACCTCGGCGGCAGCCCTAGCCGCCCTCCCGATGGCGGCGCAGGCAACGGCCCCCGCGGATCCCGATCACCCCGGGCGCCTCTCGCAGGCGCTCGTGCTTTCCGGGGGCGGCGCGCGCGGCGCCTACCAAGCCGGCATGATCGACTATCTCCGCCTCTCGGCTCAGATCCCCAACGGAGCCCCGCTTCGGCCGTATCAACTCGTGGCCGGAACCTCGATCGGCGCCCTGAACGGCTACTTTCGTCGCGACCGGCCAGTTCGACGTGCTGCGCCAGCTCTGGTATTCGATCGCCGACCAGCACGTTATCCAACTCAAAGCCCGCTACGCCAAGATGGTCAACGACGACAGTGGGGTCGGCACCCGTTTTACCGCGGCCATGCGCATGGTGCTCAGCTTGACCAGTCACGACACCGGGGTGATCGACGGGGACCACTTGCACGACTGGCTGGCACGCTACATCGACCCGACGCGGCCCGTCGTCATGCCGTTCATCTGGACCGCAACCAACCTCACGTTCCAGTCGCCCGAATTTTTTTATCTCGTGCCCACGGCCCTTAAGGCCGACGAACGCGAACGCGCGATCACCGCGATCCGGCTTACCGTCGGACCGACGGCGGTGCTGCGCGAAGCGACGCCCGATCTCTTGGTCGTACGCCTTGCAGGCCTCGACCGCCATTCCGGTCGCCTTCGATCCCGTTCCGCTCCCCGCCGCATCGGGTGGCGGAACGAATCTCTACGTCGATGGCGGCGTCACCGCGAATACGCCGGTTGGGCCGGCCCGCGCCGCCGCCACGCGCATCGACGTCGTGCTGCTCGATCCGCCGTTGCAAAAGACCGACTATCACAACGCGCTCGAAGTCGGGTTCGGCGTGTTCGGCGCGATGCAGCGCCGGATTCTCGAAGCCGATCTGCGCGCTGCGTACTTAGAAACATTCGGCAAGCGCGCGATCGAAGAACGTCAAGGCACCGCAGGCGCGGCTCTTTGCTGCCACGTTATATGATTCCGACATCTATCAAATGCAGCCGCAGAGATGAGTTGCCTGTCGGCGTGGTCGGTTTCGACGATCGCGAAAACATCTACAAGACATTCACGATCGGCTTTGAAGACGCGCGCCGCGGCTTCGTGCCCTACAGATACGGTGAGGACTCAGACTTTCTCCGTCAAAGCTGAAGGTTTGCCTTCCAAAGTCGAATGGCCCGGGTCTATACGACCGGGCTCTTCTGTTCTCTTGTTCTAACGAACGTTAGTTACGTTAAAACTTGATGCCGAGACCCACGAACGGACCGTTCTGTGAGTAGTTCGACGGGGCATTCGATCTGTTGGTACCACTGGTTCCGGTCCAGCCGGCTTCGATGAAGACCGGGCTGTTGCCGATCACGTAGTCCACGCCGATGTTGTACATCAGAAAGTTGTACGCGAGGTGGTACTCGGTACCCGCAGGAGTCAGTGAACGTGCCCTTGGCGTTGGGATAGTAGTACGCATCGCCGTACACCGAGAACGCTTGGTTGAGATCCGGGAGTTTTTCAATACCGAATCCGAACGCGGTCTCGCGCGGATATCCGTAGTTATTGTTGCGCCACAGATAGCCGACACCGATATAGATGCGCGGATCTGCGACCTTGAGGCCGAGACGTGCATCGAGATCGGTATCGCTAGCGGTGAAGGCCGGGACGTACGTCGAGCCGTGTACCGCCGATGACCGTCACTTGACATTGGCGGGTCGCCAGCACCGTGCAAGTTGTGCGGATACTGGAACTGTTGCATAGTTGCCCTCGATCATCCACGGGATGTTGAACGCGCTGAATTCCCACGCGCCGTGAATGCTGATACGAGGCGCCGTTGCCGGTGTTGCCCGGGCTGAACTCGTTATAGACCTTGGGCGAGAAGATGTAGTCGCCGGATACGAAGAGGTCTTTATACGGTGTTGCAACCGGAGCGGGCGTCGGGGTTGGTGCAACCGTCGGAGCAATCGTCGGCGCAACCGTTGGCGGTGCGGTCGGCGGCGGCGTCGGCGGTAAATAGCGAACCACGACGAGCTGGCTTGTCGGGAACCCACTGCACGTAGGCGCCCATGCCTTCGGAGATTACGCGCACCGGAACGAGCACGGTGCCTTGATAGAGAATCGGCGGCACGTCCAGCGGACGCGACTCGCCGTTGATGACGACTTCGGGTTGACCGACCGTCACCTTGACTTCAGAACCCGGCTTGCTGACCGTGACGGTTTTGCTTGCCGCATCGTACGACACCGACGCACCCATTTGCTCGAACATCGAGCGCAGGGGAATGAGAACGGTGCCGCCCTTACGAACGCAGCAAGAACGCGCCCTTGTTTGAGCACGTCAGGTTTCGCGTAGACGTGATGATCGTTATAAAGAATCGGTATAGTGCCGGACGGCGGAGATCCGAAGTTCGCCGCCGACATCGAACCCGTCGATCCTGTGCAACCACAGTTTGGCCAGTGTTTCCCTGTGATTTGGCAGTTGACGGGGCCGCGACTGCGGTGAGCCCGCAGAACACTGCGATCAGTGCTGCAAGGACTCCGGTGCTCAGTCGTTTCACAAAAGCCTCCTTAAATATTTTTCACGTTCGTGGGCGGCAAAAGCCGCCCCACGAAGGCTAGAACGCATGGCTCGCCTTGCTCAGGTTCCATGCAATCATGGCCATAAGCCTTATGCCCCCTTGGGGCCCCAGGTAAACGCCATATCCAAAGCGTGCCGATGAGCATTTCGGCCCCTCCCAAAAGGAGCGCATCGCGCGGGCCGGTCGCATTACGGATCACACCCAGACCTGAAAGTGTCAGCGTCGCCACCAGGGGCGCGAGCATTTGCGGACCGACGACGGCGAGGTTCCAGACGGCCATCGTCGTCGCGAGGGGCCGGGCGGCAGAAGACGGCACGCAAAAGCCCAGTCCGCACAGAGAAAAATACCCCATCCGACGCCCGCAAGCGGCGATAGCCGGCGCAAGCGCCGGCGCCTGATGCACCAGTGCCAGGCCCATGAGCGAGGCGGCGACCACGCTGCCCCCCACACTAACCACCAGCCGCTCATCGGCGCGGTCCGCCGGGCCCGCCGCCACCAGCGCCCCGAGTGCTCCCACCACCGTGAATACGAGCACGCACAAGGCCCGTCGTCCGCGTCGCGTCCAGCACGAAGCCGTGCGGCAAGATCGACGCAACGAAGAAATACAGATACCCGAGCACCGTATAAAAGCCCAGATAGACGAAGGCTCGCGAGATGAACAGATCGACGAGCGTGCGGCTGAACGTAAGCGGCGCCGACCGTTCCGATCGGTTGCATGGGGAGGCGCCGGACGTGGGCCAACGTGATCGGCGCCGATATCAGAAGCCCGAGTGCGAGCGCGAACCCAAGCCATCGGACGCCGAGGAGCGTCGCGAGAATCGCGCCGCACGCATTGCCCGCGCTGCCCATTGCCGCAAGCCACGCGGATGCTAACGCCGAAGCGCTGCGGCGGAATCAGATCGGGAATGATCGCTTGGTACGGGCCGATGATGACGTTGAGCGAGATTTGCAAGGCGACGAACGACCACATCAACGCGCGCACGTTCCCGCTTTCATAAAAAGCGAGGATTGCCAACGCGCCAAGAAGCGCACCGATTCCATAAAACACGCTGCGACCGCGGCCGCGCCGGCGCAGCAGCGTCCGAAACCGGCCCGATCACGAGTTGCGTGATCGCCGCTGCGCCTGCACCACTTGCAGAAATCAGACCGAAGACGGCGCAAGCGACGAATCGCCCGCGAGTTGCAGACAGCGCGCCTGGAGCGAGATGCCCAGCACCGCGCCCCAAATCAACTGCACGCCGAACCAGAGCGCGGTAACGCGCGCGGGCTTTGGCTCCTTAGGAGCGGTCGACTGCATAGGCGTATTCGGGCGCCGTGTCGGCATCATAGGCGAGTTCCGGCGGCGCGTTACGCAACGCCGCCACCGGTACTCCAAGCACACGCTGCGCGCGTGCCTCGAGCGCGCTCACCGAAATGCGGCCGATGGCAAAACGCAAGAGCACGAGCGGTCCTGCGACGCCGGCCATCTTCCACGGCGCTTTGCGCGCATCGAACATCGTCGTCGCGAGACGTTCGTACTCGCGCACGCGAACCCGCCGGAAAGTGAAAGACGCCGCCGTTTACTACACGCTCGCCGGCAAGCGTGATGCCGAACGGAGGCGCGCCGGAGAAACGTTCGAGGAATGCGGCGTGTTCGCAAAGCGGCATCGACAGCGCGCGCGGATCGATGCGGTCGAGAAACCACTGCAGCGAAGGCGCATCGATATACGGCATGTCGCAGGTGAGATACAGCAGCGACGCGTCGTCAGGCCACCCGTCGAGCGCGCCGCGGACGTTTGCCGCGCCCGTTCCGGCGTCGGCGATCATCCGCACCGGCGCCACCGATGCACATGCATCGCGGACGGCGTCGTTTCCGACGACCGCGATACGCTCGATCCCGCACGCGAGCAAAGCGCCGAGCGTACGCGCGATCATCGTTCGCGCCGCGCACCGGCGCCAGTGCCTTGAGCGTGGTCCCGGCCGCGCGAGCGTACTCGCCATCGATCGGACCGCCGGCCGTGATCACCGCGTACAAAACAAAAGACCCGGCATCGTAACGCCGGGTCTTTGAAGCTTACTCCAAAGTAGCCTTTAGGCCGCTTTTCGTTTGCGTCCTACTTCTTGGTTGCGGCCTTCTTCTTGCCGGCCACAGTCCGTTTGGGACCCTTGCGCGTGCGCGCATTGGTCTTGGTCCGCTGTCCGCGAACCGGGTAGGCCACGACGATGGCGCAAGCCGCGATAGCAGCCGATATCCATCAGGCGTTTGATGTTGCCTTGGACTTCGCGGCGCAGATCGCCTTCGACACGAATTTGCAGCGTGTCGAGCGCGTCGCGCAGCTTCTTCTCGTCGTCCTCGGTGAGGTCTTTGACGCGCGTGTCGGGATTGATCCCCGTGAGGGCAAGCAACTTCGCGGCGTTGGCCGGGCCGACACCGTAAATGTACTGCAACGCAATTTCAATGCGCTTCTCGCGCGGAAGATCGATACCAGCGATACGAGCCATAATCTTATCCTTACCCCTGAACCTGCTTGTGTTTGGGATTGACGGTACAGATCACGCGCACTTTGCCTTCGCGGCGAATGATCTTGCACTTTTCACAAATTTTCTTGACCGAGGGTCTGACTTTCATTTTTAAGGTGCTACACCCAGGTTCCGCACCCCCACTCATGCCGCCCCGCTTCGCGGGTTCGCACATCCTGTGCTCGGCAATTGTACCGGCATCGTGTCGGTACTTCGTGGGGCCCCCGGACCGTGGGCGCCTTTCTCTTGGTTTGTCCGCTTGAGACTCCCCTGGGGGCGCCCAAACGAACGTTGGTTTCTCTAATGAGTTGAGTATCGAACTTGTCAAGCAGCTCTATTTACTTATACCGGTACGTAATCCGGCCATGAGTCAGATCGTAGGGTGATAGCTCTACGAGGACTCGGTCGCCGGGCAGAATGCGGATGAAGTTCATCCGGATCTTTCCCGACACGTGTGCTAACACGCGATGCCCGTTGGCGAGTTCCACCCGGAACATCGCATTGGGCAAGGGCTCGACGATCGTGCCTTCGACTTCGATCGCCTCTTCTTTAGGCATCGCGGTCTTGGCGGCCTTAGCCGCCTTGTCCGCCGCGCTTTTTCTGCCCCGAATCGGGCGACCTCCGCGACGACGAGCCATTAGTGGGTCTGCACCCGCTCGGCACCGGGAACGTACTTGGCAACGTCTGGGTGTTCCCCATAGTCGCGAAGCGTCAGAATCCTCGGGCCATCGTCGGTCACGGCGATCGTATGCTCGAAGTGCGCTGCGAGTTTACCATCTGCCGTGACGACTGTCCAGCCGTCCTTGAGGATCTCGACCTTGCGGTCGCCTTGGGTGATCATCGGTTCCACGGCGAGCACCAGCCCCGCGCGCAGCTCGAGGCCGGTCCCGGGCTTGCCGTAATTGGGCACCTGTGGCTCCTCGTGCATTGCCGTTCCGACCCCGTGGCCGGCCAGCTCGCGCACGACGCCGTAGCCGCGATCCTCGGCATAGCGCTGCACCGCCGCGCCGATATCGCCGACGTGGTTGCCTCGCTGCATCTGCGCGATCCCAATCATGAGGCACTCCTGCGTGACGTCGAGCAAGCGCTGCGCCTCGGGCGAAATCGTGCCGATTGGAATCGTCACCGCGGTATCGCTGACGTAGCCGTCGAGCGTCGTTCCGATATCGATCGAGAGCAGATCGCCGTCTTGCAACACATAGTCGCCGGGAATACCGTGGACGACCTCGTCGTTGACCGATGCGCAGATCGTGGCCGGAAAGCCGTGATAGCCTTTGAACGTTGGAATGCCGCCGCGCTCGCGGATACCACGCTCGGCGATCTGGTCGAGATCGCTCGTCGTCATGCCCGCCTTGGCGGTTTGCATCAATTCGGTCAGGACGGTCGCGGTGATTTTGCCGCTGCGGCGCATCGTTTCAATTTCGCGCGCCGACTTGAGCGTAACCATTCTACGGCGCGCCGCTGCTCCACGCCGATGGCGTGCATCAGCATGTGCGTCACGTGCTCGACCGGCTGCGTTGCGTCGATTTGCGCCAGACGTTCCGCTCGCGCGATAGTACGCGACCAGCGGCATCGTCTCTCTCTCGAAAACGTCGAGGCGCTTCTTGATCGTCTCCGCATTATCATCGGGACGCTGAATCAACGGGCCACCATCGTCGTCGCACATGCCCGCGACTTTCGGTGGGCTGAATTTCTCGTGGTAGACGCGTCCCGTGCGCGGATTGGTCCAGCGGCCCAGAAGCCGCTCTTCGAGCAGCGCGCGCGGAATTTCGAAGAAGACGGCGCTGGGAAGACCGCGTCCGCGTGATTCCAACAGCGTGTCGAGCGCTTGCGCCTGCGCAACCGTGCGCGGGAAGCCGTCGAAAAGGAGCGCGCCGCTATCCTGCAGTTCGCCTTCGACCATCTTGATGATCAACTCATCGGGTACGAGTGCGCCGGCCTTCATATAACCGTCGGCGGTTTTGCCGAGCTCTGTACCCTTGTTGACGTGAGCGCGCAGCAGATCGCCGGTTGAGATCTGACGATACCCAAACTGCTTCTGCAGAATTTGCGCCTGCGTGCCTTTGCCCGCGCCCGGACCACCGAGCAGCACGATGTCACGCGGCATTAGCGCTTGATGAACCCGCGGTAGTCACGCATGGCCAGACGCGCCTCAATCTGCGAGATGGTGTCGAGCGCAACGCCCACCACGATGAGCAGCGAAGTCGAGCCGAGATAGATCGTCGTGATGCTCAAACCGCGCTCGAGAATATTCGGCGCGACGGCCAGGATGCCGAGGAAGAGCGCCGCTGCCGTCGTTAGGCGAACCAGAATCTTATTGAGATAGTCGACCGTCGGCTGGCCGGGGCGAATGCCCGGAATGAACGCGCCCGTTTTCTTTAGGTTGTCAGCCACGTCGCGCGTATTGAGCACAATCGAGCTGTAGAAGAACGTGAAGATCACGACGAGGAAAAAGTACGCGAAATTGTAGAGCGCCGAACCGGGCGAGAACCAGACGTTGATTGCTAGGTTCAAGGCCACCGTGTTCTCCGGGATTTGCATCGTCCAATTAACAAGCGGCAGCGTAAAGAGGTTGAACCACTTCGGATCGCCGGCGCCGTGGAGCCAAGTCAGTGCCTGCTGCGGCAGCAGTAGAATCGAGATCGCAAAGATGATCGAGATCACGCCCGCATTGTTGAGACGCAGGGGAATATAGGTCGAGCGCCCAGCGAACATCTTGCGGCCGACCACCCGGCGGGCTTGCTGCACCGGAACGCGACGCTGGCCCTGGTACATGAAGATGATGCCGATGATGATCGCGATCGTGATTAGGACGAACAGGACGAGGTTGAGCAGCGAAAGGCCGCCGGTGCTCGCCGTTTTGTACGTCTCGGCCACGTACTGCGGGTAGCGCAGCACGATACCGATGAAAATGATCAGCGAGACGCCGTTGCCGATGCCCTTGTCGCTGATCTGCTCGCCGAGCCACATCAGGAAGAGCGTGCCGGCTACCAGCGCGACGATGGCGAAGAGCTGGTACCAAATGCTCGTGTCATAGAAGACACCGTACGCCTTCATCGCATTGGTCATGAAGGTCGCCTGGAGAATTGCGAGGACGATCGTGAGCCAGCGCGTGTACTGGCTGATCTTCTTACGCCCTTCCTCGCCGCCTTTTTTCGCGAGCTCCTCGAGCTGCGGCAGCACGACGGTCATCAACTGCATGATGATCGACGCGTTGATGAAAGGCGTGATCCCCATCGCGATGATCGAGAGCTTCTGCAGTGCGCCGCCCGAGAGGAAGCCGAGCAGATTGTAGAAACCGCCGCCGCTCAGCGCTTTTGACCAGGCTTCTTGGTTCACGTTGGGCAGTTGCACGTGGATCATGAAGATGAACCACGCGAACGCAAAGAGCACGAAGCCGATGCGTTTGCGGATATCGGGAACTAAGATCGCCGCCCGGAGATTATCGAACACTAGGCGTTCTCAGTGACTGGTTCGGGAATCGAGGCGCCGGCGGCCTTGAGCGCCTCGAGCGCGCTGGCCGAAAACACGACGTCGCGGAATTTCAATCCCTGCGGGAGCGACTTTCCGCTCTTGCCGCCGCCGAGAATCTTCACGCCGTCCAAGGTAGAGCTAAGCAGGCCACGCTCTTTGAGCGATTCGGGCGAGACTTCGACGCTGGGATCCCACGCACTGAGCTGATGCAGATTGACGACCGCGTAGCGCGAACGGAAATGCCCGATGTCGCGAGCCTTCTGCGAATAGCCGCGCTTGTGCGGTAGACGCCGCGCCCACGGCGTCTGGCCGCCTTCGAACGCGGGGCCTTTACCGCCGCCTGAACGCACGGTTTGACCCTTGCCGCCTTCGCCGCCGGTCTTGACCATGCCCGAGCCGTGTCCGCGGCCGATCCGTTGACGTTTGGGCCACGATCCTTTCGCGGGTTTGAGCGCACCGAGTTTGAGCAGGGCGCCGCTCGACGTTGCGAATGCGCCAGCACTCACGGTCGCGGTGCTTTTTGCAACGGTCGCCTTAGCAGGCGTCACTTTCTTTGCAGTCGCTTTAGGAGCGGTCGCTTTTTTTGCGGGCGACTTCTTGGCAGCAGTCGCCTTCGTGCTGGACTTTGCACTAGCACTGCTCTTTTTCGCCGTCGTCTTTTTCTCTGCCATAATGTCTTTCTTAAGAATTACCCGCACGATGCGGGTGAAGGTTCGGAGCACAAGACGTGCGTCCGGCCGCGGGCCGGGCCGAATCGTCTATGCGGCGAAGATTTCCTTCTTCGTCTTGCCGCGAAGCGCGGCTACTTGGTCGGCCGTTTTGAGCGAACGCAGACCCTCGATCGTCGCGAGGACGACGTTGATCGGATTGTTCGAGCCGAGTGACTTGCACAGGATGTCGTGAATGCCCGCAAGTTCGAGTACCGCGCGCATTGAGCCGCCGGCAATAACGCCGGTTCCGGGCGCCGCCGGCTTGAGCAGTACCTTCGCCGATCCGACCGTCATGTTCACGACGTGCGGTATGGTCTTCTCCACCATCGGCACGGTCACAAGATTTTTCTTGGCTTGCTCAACAGCCTTACGAATTGCTTCGGGCACTTCGCCGGCTTTGCCGATTGCGAATCCGACCTTGCCCTTGCGATCGCCGACCACGACGAGCGCGCTGAAGCTAAAGCGCTTACCGCCCTTGACGACCTTCGCAACGCGATTGACGCGCACGACGGTCTCTTCGAATCCACTGTTGTCGCGATCGCGACCACCACGATAGTTCATTAGAAGTTCAGCCCCGCTTCACGCGCCGCATCGGCGAGTGCTTGTACACGTCCGTGATATTTATAACCGCCTCGGTCGAACACGACCTCGGTGATACCCGCGGCCTTAGCCTTGGCCGCAATCGCTGCGCCCACGGCCTTTGCCGCATCGAGGTTGGTCTTGGAGCCCAGCGGCTCGCCGAGCGATTTATCGCGCGTTGAAGCCGCCAAAAGGGTATGCCCCTTGGCGTCGTCGACAAGCGTCGCATAGATGTGATGCAGCGTGCGCCGCACCATCAGGCGCGGACAACCGTTCGTCCCGGCAAGCTTCTTGCGAAGGCGCTGATGACGCGCGCGACGCGAGTCATCTTTGGAGATGCGCGCCATTTACTTCTTTCCTGCCTTTCCGGCCTTACCGAGTTTCTTGCGAACGACCTCACCCTCGTAGCGAATGCCCTTGCCCTTGTAGGGTTCCGGCGCGCGCAGGGAGCGGATCTCCGCAGCGACCTGACCGACCTGTTGCTTGTCGATACCGTCGACGTGAATTTTGTTCTGACCCTCGACCGAGAGCGAAATGCCCGTGGGCGCTTCGAACACGACCGGGTGCGAATAGCCTAGGCTCAGGTTCAGTTTCTCGCCCGCCTTTGCAGCGCGGTAACCGACGCCTTGAATCTCGAGACTCTTGCGGAAGCCTTTGCTGACGCCCTCGACCATGTTTGAAATCAAGGTACGCGTCAAACCGTGCGCTGAACGTTGCGGTTTCGCATCGCCCTTGCGCTCGACAATCACTTTTCCGTCTTCGAGCTTAACGTCGACGGCTTGCGTCAGAATGTTCTGACGCAACTCGCCCTTGGGCCCTTTGACGACCACCTCGCCCTCGCCCAGCGTCACGTTGACGCCGCTGGGAACGGCAACCGGCAGTTTTCCAATGCGCGACATTTTTGCTTCCTTACCAGACGTACGCCAGGACTTCACCGCCGACGCCGAGCTTTTTGGCTCGTTTGCCGGACATGATGCCTTGCGATGTCGAGATGATGACCAAGCCCAAACCGCCGAGCACACGCGGAATCTCGGTCTTGCCCGTGTACACGCGCAAGCCGGGACGCGAAATGCGGCGCAAGCCGGTGATGACTTTTTCTTTCTCCGGTCCGTACTTGAGACGGATGCGAAGCGTGCCTTGCGGACCTTCGTTCACGCGCTCGACTTCCTCGATGAAGCCTTCATCTTTGAGGATCTGAGCAATCGCCGCCTTCACGCGCGACGCCGGAACATCCACCAGCTTGTGGTTGGCCGTGTTCGCGTTACGGATGCGTGTGAGCAGGTCGGCGACAGGATCGGTAATAGCAGCCATTTTATGCTCCCTTTACCACGACGCCTTGGTCACGCCGGGAACGACGCCTTTGTGCGCGTTCTCGCGGAAGCAGATACGGCACATGGCAAACTTACGCAGATAGCCGCGCGGGCGTCCGCAGATCTTGCAACGATTGTGCGCGCGCACGCCGAACTTCGGCGTCCGCTGCGACTTCACGATCATGCTCGTTTTTGCCATTAGTTCCGTCCCTTCTGTAGCGGGAGTCCCATCGCGGTGAGAAACTCCGTCGCCTCTTCGTCCGACTTCGCCGTCGTGACGATCGTAATGTCCATGCCGCGCGCCTTGTCGACCTTGTCGAAGTTGACCTCCGGGAAGACCAGCTGCTCGCGCAGGCCCAAATTGTAGTTGCCCCGTCCGTCGAACGATTTCGGCGGAAGACCGCGGAAGTCGCGGATACGCGGCAATACGATATTGAATAACTTGTCCAAGAAGATATACATCCGATCCCCACGGAGCGTAACCTTGGCGCCGATGTTCATGCCTTCGCGCAGCTTAAACGCCGCGATCGACTTCTTCGCCTTTGTCACGATCGGCTTCTGACCGGTAATCTGCGTCAGCTCAGCGACGGCCAGGTCAAGCGCCTTGGCGTTGACGATCGCGTCGCCCACGCTCATGTTCACGACGACCTTCTCGAGCTTAGGGATCTGCTCGACGTTCTTGTAGCCGAACTTTTCCTGCAGCTGCTTGCGCACCGAACTCTTGTACTTTTCTTTCAAACGCGTTTCCATTCGTTACGCCCCCTTCGCCGACTCACGAGCCGGCTCGCCGCACTTCACGCACACGCGGTGCGCGACGCCGTCGGCGGTGCGACCGCGACGAAGACGCGTCGGCGTTTTGCACTTCTCGCAGACGTATTGGAGCGAAGAGATCGGAAGCGGCGCTTCCTTCTCGATGATGCCACCGCTTTGCGCTGCACCCATGTTGCCGCGCTCTTGGCCGGCCTTGGTGTGGCGCTTGACGATGTTGAGGCCTTCGACAGTCGCCTGGCCGGCATCGGCGAAGACCGCCTTGATCACGCCGCGCTTGCCCTTTTCTTTGCCGCGACGGATCATCACGGTATCGCCTTTGACGATGTTTGGCTTCAAAGCCATGGTTAGAGCACCTCCGGTGCCAGCGAGGCGATCTTAAGGAAGCCGCGGTCGCGCAGTTCGCGCATAACCGGCCCGAACACGCGCGTGCCGCGCGGATCGAGGTTGTCCTTTTCGCCCTTGATGATGACGCATGCGTTGTCGTCGCAGCGCACGACCGACCCATCGGGACGACGGATCGGCGCCGAGGTGCGCACGATCACGGCTTTGACGACTTGTCCTTTTTTCACGGCCGCACCCGGAATCGCGCTCTTGACCGTGCCGACGACGATATCGCCGACGTGCGCGTAGGCGTGACGACTCCCGCCGCTGACGTGAATCACCAGCAGCTCTCGAGCCCCACTGTTGTCGGCCACTTTGAGCCGAGTCTCTTGTTGAATCATGTTCTTATTTTGCTCGCTCGACGATTTCGACCAGGCGCCAGCGCTTGTCGCGCGAGAGCGGCCGGCACTCCATAATACGAACGATATCGCCGATCTTGGCTTCGTTCTTCTCGTCGTGCGCCTTGAAGCGCGTCGACTTGCGCACGATCTTGCCGTACGTCGGATGCGGTACACGCGTCTCCGTAACGACGACGATCGTCTTGTCCATCTTGTCCGACGCGACGCGGCCTTGCTTCACGCGGCGTTGCACCGCTCTAACGTTATGCTGCTCCATGCTGCTCCTCGGCCATTCGCTTCTCGGAAATGACGGTCTGAATCTGGGCGTACGCGCGGCGCATCGCCTTGATCTTGCTGAAATCGGTCAGATGCCCGGTCCGAAGCGCAAAGCGCAGGTTGAAGAGCTCCGACTTGGTATCGCGCGCCTTTTGCTTGAGCTCGTCAACCGTGAGGCCACGCAATTCATTTAACTCACCCTGCTTCATGCCGATGCCTCCTCGCGCGAAACGAGCTTCGTTGCGATCGGAAGTTTGGAAGCTGCGAGACGCAGTGCTTCCTTTGCAACCGTCGGCTCGACGCCGGAAAGCTCAAAGAGCACGCGTCCCGGGCGCACCACGGCAACCCAGAACTCCGGATTACCTTTGCCGGCGCCCATGCGGACTTCAGCAGGCTTCTTCGTGACGGGCTTGTCGGGGAAGACCTTGATCCACACCTTACCGCCGCGTTTGATATGACGCGTCATTGCAATACGCGCGGCTTCGATTTGGCGATTGGTCATCCAACACGGCTCCATCGCTTGCAGACCGAACTCGCCGAACGTCAGGGTGCTGCCGCGCGAAGCGCGCCCGGTCATACGACCACGTTGCACCTTGCGCCACTTCACTCGTTTAGGCGTCAACATTTATTCCGCACTCCCTTCGGCCACCGGCGCGCCGCCTTCATACGGTGCGTTGGCCCCATTCGACTCGCTACGCTCGCTCAGGACGGAAGGCTCTAAGGTAGCGTCGCCGTCGACGACGACCGGCTCACTCGAGGGCTCGCCGGCTGTTCCCAGGGCGCCGTTGGGCCGTCCGCCCGGAGCCGGCGCGCCAGCGCGTCCACGGCCACGGCCGCCGCGCTCGCGGCGATCGCGGAATCCGCCCTGACGCTCGGCCCGATCGACGGTATTGGATTGACGCGGCTGGTCAGGAAGAACCTCACCGCGATAGATCCATACCTTGACGCCGATGCGCCCGAACGTGGTGAACGCTTCGACGTGCGCATAGTCGATGTCGGCGCGCAGCGTGTGCAGCGGCACCTTTCCATCGGCATTGCGCTCGGTGCGCGCGATTTCCGCGCCGCCCAAACGGCCTGAGACTTGCACTTTCACGCCGCGCGCGCCGGCTTTCATGGTACGCATGATCGCCTGCTTCATGGCACGGCGGAACGCGATCCGCTTCTCGAGCTGATCGACGATGTTCTGGCCCACAAGGCGCGCGTCGAGCTCGGGATGCTTGATCTCCATCACGTTGACTTGCACGTTCTTGCCGGTCAGCTTTTCGAGATTCTTGCGGATCTCTTCGATGCCCACGCCGCGCTTGCCGATGATGATACCGGGCTTGGCGGTGTTCACAATCACGCGCGCTTGATTGGCGCGACGTTCGATCTCGATCTTGCTGATCGCGGCCGAACGCATCCACTTATTGAAGAACTGACGGATCTTGACGTCTTCGTGCAGCCATTCGATGTAATGCTTTTTCTCGAACCAGCGGCTGTCCCACGTACGCGTGATGCCCAGGCGAAGGCCGACCGGATGTATTTTCTGACCCATAGGTTAGGCGGTTGCCTCCGCAGCTTTCGCAGTACGTTTGGAAGTCGCGCGACGAACCGGCGCACGCTTGGTCGAAACGGCGGCGCCGCTGCGCGCCTTGCGTTTCTTGACCGGCGGCGTTTCGCTCACGACGACGGTCACGTGCGAGAGACGCTTGCGCTTGAAGTACGCGCGCCCTTGAGCACGCGGATCCAGGCGTTTCGTAAAGCGGCCGCCGGGGCCACCATCGACCGTAATGCGCGCGATAAAAAGCTCGTCGGTGTTCATATCGTGGTTGTTGCCCGCATTAGCGACGGCACTACGCACGAGCTTCTCGATCGGCTCGGCGGCATAGACGCCCGCAAACTTGAGCATAGCGAGCGCTTCACGCACGCTCTTGCCGCGAATCGCGTCCGCGACGCGGCGCAGCTTGCGCGGCGCCATACGCACGAACTTCAGATGCGCGACAGCTTGTTGCTGAGCCTGAGTATCTGCCATCACTTCACCGCTGCCTTGTCGCCGCCGTGGCCACGGAAGCTGCGCGTGGGCGCAAACTCGCCGAGCTTATGACCGACCATATTTTCCGTGACATAAACCGGAACGTGCGCTCTGCCGTTGTGCACGCCGATGGTATGACCTACCATCGCGGGCACGATCGTCGACGCGCGGCTCCACGTTTTAACGACGCGCTTCTCGCGCGTTTCGTTGAGTTTCTCCACCTTCTTGAGCAGATGGTCTGCGACGAAGGGGCCCTTCTTAAGGCTGCGACCCATTACTTGGAACCTCGCTTACGAACGATCATCTTGGTCGTGCGCTTGTTGCGGCGCGTTTTCTTACCCATAGTCATCTGACCCCATGGCGTGGTTGGCGGACGTCCCGACGTGGAACGCGCTTCACCGCCGCCGTGCGGGTGGTCGACCGGATTCATCGCGATACCGCGAACCGACGGACGTTTGCCTAGATGGCGTGAACGGCCGGCTTTGCCGATTACTTGGTTTTCGTGTTCGATATTGCCGAGCTGGCCGATCGTCGCGCGGCACTCGATGTGAATCTTGCGCACTTCGCCCGACGGCATGCGCACTTGCGAATACTCGTCCTCTTTGGCCATGAGCTGCGCGGCAACGCCGGCTGAACGCACGAGCTTACCGCCCTGTCCGGCGCGCAGCTCGATGTTGTGAATCACGGTACCGACCGGAATGTTCTTGATCGGGAGACAGTTGCCGGGCTTGATGTCGGCTCCGCTGCCCGATTCCACGACGTCGCCGACCTTGAGGCCCAGCGGCGCGAGGATGTAGCGCTTCTCACCGTCTTTGTAGTGCAGCAATGCAATGCGCGAGCTGCGGTTTGGATCGTACTCGACCGTCGCGACCTTGGCCGGAATCCCGTCCTTGGTACGCTTGAAGTCGATGATCCGATATTGCTTGCGCGTGCCGCCGCCTTTATGGCGGACGGTGATGTGCCCGTTGTTATTGCGACCCGAATGCTTCTTGCGAACCTCGACGAGCGACCGCTCGGGATCCACTTTCGAAAGATCCGAGAAATCCATCGTGGTTACGAAGCGACGGCCGGGGCTGGTCGGACGATATTTCTTTACTGGCATCTTATTGCTCGAAGTAGTTGACGCCGCCCAGTTCGATTTTCTGGCCGGCCTTCAGAGTGACGATAGCCTTCTTGAAATCGCTTTGCTTACCGCTGGTGCGGTTGCCGCGACGCGCGAAGTTGCGAGCTTTGCCACGCACGTTGACCGTGTTGACGCTCATTACGTTCACGCTAAAGATCTGTTCGATCGCGTGACGAATCTGCGTCTTGGTCGCCTGCGAGTGGACGACGAACGTATATTGCGTGCCAAGCGCATTAGCCATCGATTTCTCGGTAATGCGCGGCGAGAGGATCACATCGCGTGCGTCCATCTACTTTGCCTTCCCTGCGGTGAAGTTCGCGCCGATCGCGTCAAATGCGTCAGCCGTGAAGATGATACGCTCGTAGCGCAGCACATCTTTGATGTCCAGCGCGCTGGTGTCGGTGACGGCAACTCTTTGCAGATTGCGCGCAACACGTGCGAGCGCGTCCGCAGCGGTCTCGCCCTTGCCCGTCACGATCAGCGTCGACGGCCCGGTCTTGGCAGCCTTGGCGCTCCCGAAGAGCAGTTTAGCGAAGTCCGCGGTCTTGGTCAGCGCGAAGCCGGCCAGATCGAGCACTGTGACCGCATCATTTTTGAAACGATCGGAAAGCGCGGCGACGAACGCGAGCTTGCGCTCCTTCTTATTGAGGTCGGTGACATAGCTGCGCGGCTGCGGTCCGAAGACAACGCCGCCGTGGCGCCACTGCGGTGAGCGAATCGAACCCTGGCGCGCGCGCCCGGTTCCCTTCTGCTTCCAGGGCTTGCGACCACCGCCGGCGACTTCGTCGCGCTTCTTGGTGGACGCCGTCCCCGCGCGCGGGCTTGCCATTTCGCGAAACACCGCACGGAAGATCGTGTGGCTCTTTTCGCTGTGATCTTGCGTGAAGGCCGCAGGCGTTTGCACGTCGCGCACGACCTTGCCGCTTGCGTCGATAACGTTCGGCATTGCTTACGCCCCCGTTTCTGCTTTGTGCTTCACGCTTGCGCGCAGCACGACGAGGGCGTTTTTGGGGCCCGGCACCGGTCCGCGCACGAGCAGCAAGTTGCGCTCGACATCCGCGCGAACCACTTCGAGGTTCTGCATCGTCGTGCGGTCGACGCCGTAGTGACCAGGACGTCGCGCACCCTTCGGAACGCGTCCCGCGTTGGTGTCGCCGTTGGACGCCGGCTGACGATGAATCATCGAGCCGTGGCTTGCGCCGCCGCCTCGAAAATTATGACGTTTGATGCCGCCCGAAAAACCGTGGCCTTTCGAGATGCCGACGACGTCCACGCGGTCGCCTGGTTCAAAACCGGCAACCGTGATTGTTTGGCCGACTTCGACGCCGTCGATGCCGGTGCGAAACTCGCGCACGAAGCGCGCCGCCTCGACGCCTTGTTTCTTGAAATGTCCAGCAAGGGCACGGGTAACGCGGGACTTCTTAACCGCGCCGAAGCCGAGCGCAACGGCGTCATAGCCATGCGACTCTTTCGTGCGGCGTTCCACGACCGTGCAGGGACCGGCTTCGATCACCGTGACCGGAACGTTACGTCCGTCGTCGGTGAACACGCTCGTCATCCCAACCTTGCGGCCAAGGATATTTTTCACTTGAATCCTCGCCCTGAGAGCTGGTAAGCACACGGGTCCACGCGTACTGCTATTTGCTTTTACCGGCACGCGCGAAGAGAGCGCGGACCGGCTGGACCACAACCTCGGCACTATATCAAGGTGGCGCCCCACCGTCAAGAGGGTTTGGCCGTCCTTTGGACGGACGCACCCCCTGTGCTCCACTCCTTCGGTCGCTTCGTGCGGCCGGCCCTATTCATTGTCCTCGCTCTTGTCGTTGCCGGATGCGCTCGGCCGGAGGGCGGTGGCCGGGACCTCACGATCGTCCAGACTCAGGATTTTCCGAGTTTGGATCCGATCTTTGTCAGCGGCGTCGGCGGTCAAGAGCTGGCGGCTCTTCTCTATTCCTATTTAGTGAAGTTCGACGACCGCGGGGAGCTGGTTCCCGAGGCCGCCCTCGAAGTGCCGACTCGCAAGAACGGCGGCATCAGCCCGGACGGCCTGCGGATCGTCTACCATCTACGTCCGGGCATCCGGTTTTCAGATGGCAGCACCCTTACCTCGTTCGATGTCGCCGAGACGATCGGCCACGTGACGTTCCCGGGTTCGGACGCGCCTTCGCGAGTCGCTTTCGACGACATCGCTGCCATTTCGACCCCCGACGACATGACCGTCAAGGTGTACCTGCGCACCCCATACGCGCCGATCGTCCTGTATCTCTGCGGACCCGGTAATGCGGTCCCCATTCTCTCCGCCCGGCAACTTGCGGGCCATGCCCACCTGCGCGGTACCGTCCTCGACAGCGCACCGCTGGGAAGCGGGCCGTATCGCGTCGATCGCTGGCGTCGCGGTGAACGTTTGGAGCTGCGAAGCAACCCGTACTATTTCGGCGGCAAGCCCAAGATCGACCGGATCACCATCCTTCCGGTCCCCTCGTCGATCACTGCGTACGAGATGCTGCGAAGCGGTGAGGCCAATGCGTACGTGAATGCCGACGACTCGCAGTTCGCGCAACTCGACGCGCTGCCGGGCAAGCGCACCGAGGCGATTCCGATCGACGGGACCGGTGCGCTGATTTTCAACATGACGCAGACCATCTTGCGCGATGCGCGGGTACGACACGCCTTTACGCAAGGACTCGATATTCGTTCCATCGTCGACAAGACGCTGCTCGGCGGCGATCGCACGCGTGATCCCGGACGCGGACTGTTCGAATGGGCATACGATCCCGTCGCGTATGCGATGCCGGCGCATAACGTGAGCGCCGCCGCAAAAGCGCTGGATGCCGACGGCTGGCGCATGGGAAACGACGGGCTGCGGCACAAAGGCGGCGCGAGTCTAAGCCTTGATATCATCGTGCGCGCTGATAAACCGAGCGCGCTCGAGATGGCGACGTTGATGCAAGCGCAGGAGCGTCCGCTTGGTATCCGCCTCTCGATTCGGCGGTTTGCAGTGAGCGCACTCGTGGCTCCGAACGGACCGCTCTACGGCGGCCACTACGACATCGCGCTGTTTCCGTTCATCGCGGGCTTCGACCCAGACGTGCGCGACCAATTTTCATGCAAGCGCATTCCGCCGAACGGCTTCAACAAGGCTCGCTACTGCAATCCCGCACTAACTCGGGTTATGAACGAGGCTGTGCGGCCCTACGATCGCGCGGCACGGATTCCGTATTACCGCGAGGTGCAGCGAGTTCTGGCGGCCGATCTGCCGATGGTCGCAATGTACCAGGCTGTTTCCATTGACACATTTCCGTCGTGGCTCCGAAACGAACACGCGGCCGTCAACACGCCCTTTTGGAACGTCGCGGACTGGACCTACTAACCTTTATCGCTCGAAGCTGAAGCCTTGACGTTTGAAGTCGGGTTCAAAGCCACATGACTACGCAAATTTCGGCCGCCGCATCGGGACAATTCGCCATCGGCGGCGACCTGACAGTCAACCGGCTCGGCTTCGGAGCCATGCGGATTACCGGCGCAGGCGTTTGGGGCGATCCGAAGGATCTTGCGGGCGCTCGCGCGACTTTGCGTCGCAGCGTCGAGCTCGGCGTGAATTTTATCGACACGGCCGACAGCTACGGACCCGAAGTCAGCGAGAATCTCATTCACGAGGTGCTGCATCCGTATCGCGGTGTCGTGATCGCAACCAAGGGCGGCCTCACCCGCCAAGGTCCGGGTGAGTGGTATCCCGTGGGTCGGGGAGCCTACCTGCAACAATGCGTGCAGATGAGTCTGCGCCGTCTGGGCGTCGAACGTATCGACCTCTGGCAGTTGCACCGCATCGATCCGCAGACCCCGCGCAAAGAGCAGTTTCAGACCATCGCTGCGATGCAACGCGACGGATACATCCGCCACGTTGGCCTTTCCGAAGTGAGCGTCGGCGACATCGAGGAGGCGCAACAGTACTTCCCGGTCGTCACGGTGCAAAACCAATATAACCTGATCGACCGCAAGAGCGAAGCGGTGCTCGATTACTGCGAGGCGCACAACATCGGCTTCATACCGTGGTTCCCGCTTGCCGCGGGAGATCTCGCGCAGCCGGGTTCGGTCCTCTCGCAGATCGCGAAGCGTCTGGGCGCAACGACGTCGCAAGTCGCGCTTGCGTGGACGCTCAAGCGCTCACCGGTGATGCTTCCGATTCCGGGAACCTCGCGCGTCGATCATCTCGAAGAGAACCTTGCAGCGGCGAATCTGGTGCTGCGCGACGAGGACTTCGAGGAGCTCGACCGCCAGGCGCGCGCCCTTACGTAAAGGCGGCGAGTCCGGTGATCTGCTGACCGAGGATAAGCATGTGGACCTCGCTCGTGCCTTCGTACGTGAGTACCGATTCGAGGTTGTTCATGTGGCGGATCACCGGATACTCGAGCGTCACGCCGTTCCCGCCTAAGATCGTGCGCGACTCGCGCGCAATAGCGAGCGCCTCGCGCACGTTATTGAGTTTGCCAAAGCTCACCTGCGAAGGATGCAGCCGGCCTTCGTCTTTCATGCGTCCCAAATGCAGTGCGAGCAACGAACCTTTCCCCAGTTCAATCAACATGTTCGCGAGCTTTTCTTGCGTCAGCTGAAAACCACCAATGGGCCGGTCGAATTGAACTCGCGTCTTGGCGTAGTCGAGTGCGGTTTCGTAACAGGCGCGCGCCGCGCCCATCGAACCCCAAATGATTCCGAAGCGAGCCTCGTTCAAACACGCGAGCGGGCCGGCAAGGCCCTTGGCGAGCGGCAATTGCGCGTCGGTAGGAAGGCGAACGTCCTGCAGCACGAGTTCGCTCGTAATGCTCGCGCGCAGTGAGAGCTTGCGATGGATGTTGTGCGCCGAAAAGCCCGGCGTCGCTGTCGGAACGACGAAGCCGCGAATCCCGTCGTCGGTATTAGCCCATACGATGGCGACGTCGGCGATCGAGCCGTTGGTGATCCACATCTTCGTTCCGTTGAGAATCCAATCGTCGCCGTCGCGCCGCGCAAAGGTGCGCATGCCGGCCGGATTGCTTCCGAAGTCGGGTTCGGTGAGCCCGAAGCAGCCGATTTTCTGACCGCGCGCCATCTGCGGCAGCCATTCGCGTTTCTGCTCGTCGCTACCCCAATGATGAATGGCAAACATCGCGAGCGACCCTTGAACCGAGGCGAAGCTACGTACGCCCGAATCACCCGCCTCGAGTTCCATACACGCAAGGCCGTACGCGACCGCGCTTGCGCCGGGACAGTCGAAGCCTTCGAGATGCATGCCGAGGACGCCGAGCTTGCCCAACTCAGCCCCGAGTTGTTGGGGAAGTACTCCCTCTTCGAACCATTCGGCGACGTTGGGCAGAACGCGATCGCGTACGAACGAGCGCACGGTGTCGCGCACCAGCCGCTCCTCGTGCGAGAGCAGCGCATCGAGGCCGAGAAAATCCACCGCATCGGGTGGCGCGAGTTTGGTTTTAGTGGTCACCGGTTGACGAAGCTCATGTCAGCGTAACGTGCTCCGCTGGCTGCGCCGGCGGGGAATACCGACTCGATCTCGTGCAACTCGGCGCCGGTGAGCTTCACCTTGAGCGCGCCGACGTTTTCTTCGAGATATTTCACGCGCTTGGTGCCTGGAATCGGAATGACGTCGGGGCCACGCGCGAGCAGCCACGCCAAGGCAAGTTGCGACGCCGTGCAGCCCTTGCGCTGCGCAAGCTGTTCGACGTGCCGAACCAGATCTAAATTTCGCTGGAAGTTCTCACCCATGAAGCGTGGACTCGACCGGCGGAAATCGTCCGAAGCGAAGTCATCGGGGCTCGTAATGGCACCGGTGAGAAAGCCGCGCCCAAGCGGCGAGTAGGCGACGATCGTGACACCCAATTCGCGCGCCGCGGCGAGCTGGCCGTTTTCTTCCAGGTCGCGCGACCACAGCGACCATTCGTTCTGCAACGCCGCGATCGGATGCACGGCGTAGGCGCGACGCACGCTGGCCCCACTGGCTTCAGAGAGCCCGAGGTGGCGCACCTTGCCCGCCTTGATCAAATCGGCCATCGCCCCAACGGTCTCTTCGATCGGCGTCGACGTGTCGACGCGATGCTGGTAATAGAGGTCGATGTGATCGACACCCAGCCGCTTGAGCGAACCATCGCAGGCTGCACGCACGTAGTCGGCTTTGCCGCTGATACCGCGCCGCGTTGGATCGTTTGGATCGCGTACGATCCCGAACTTGGTGGCCACAAACACCTGGTCGCGGTGGTCCTTGATCGCCTTGCCGACCAGCTGTTCGTTGGTGAAAGGCCCATACATATCGGCCGTGTCGAGCATCGTGACGCCCAGCTCGAGCGCGCGGTGGATCGTGCGAATCGATTCAGCCTCGTCACCTGCGCCGTAAAATTCGGACATCCCCATGCAACCGAGGCCGAGCGCTCCTACCTTGGGTCCATTCTTTCCAATCGTACGCTGTTCCATGGCTCCTCTACCGTTTTAGGACGCGCGTAATTTTGTCGAAGAGCGCTTCGATCGAACGCTCGAATGAATCTTCGAGACGACGCCACAATAGACGCCCGTCGGTGTCGGTCAGCGTACCCTCGATGCGATACTCGAGCACGGTCTGCTTGCCGTCGGCACTCAGATAGAAACCGTGGGTACCGTTGACGCCGTCATTGAGGATCCGCCACACGATGCGCTCTTCGGGTACAACCTCGGCGAGCATGGCATGGATGCCCAGGTGCCACTCCTCGGTCCGATCCGGAACGAGCGGACCCGGGGACCGCATGAACGGTTGCGAAGCGAAGGGCCAGATCTGGTCCCCCGACGTCCCCATCTCTTCGAGCAGATGGAAGATCCGGCGTTTCGTACCGTGGAACGTCCGGGCGCGCGATTCTCGAAGGTCGATTGGCATGGCGCCTGGTTCGAGGCGCCGCAGGCTAGCTCATCTGTCGTTCGGCGAGGTGTACGCTGGTCAACAAAACGAATCGCGCGCCACCCAACTCGCCGGCTCGATCGTAGAGTGCGCGCAATTCCGCCGTCATCGACTCGTATGCGGGGCCCTCGCGGGGTAGGTACGAGGCTGAGCGCGTGCGCCCGATAAGCCCTTCCCAGTCCACGGTCTTTTCATGCCGAAAATCGAGCACGCGTACCCGCGTCCACCCGTGTTTGCGCAGGTCGTCATCGACTGCGGTTTTACGTCGACGGGTCTCCGTGTCGTCCGTCATGTACCGGCGGATGATGTCGCTATATGCGAGCATGAACTGATCGGACTCGTCGCGCTCGTTCCAAACGGCGGCGAATCGTGCACGCGGACTGCCTATGCGCTCGGCTTCGCCCAGCACACGATCTGGATCGAACCAGTGGTAGGCCTGGAACGCCGTGATGATGTCCACGCTGCGATCAGGAAGCGTTGTCCCCTCCGCCGTTCCGTCAACCACGACGACGTCGGCCCGAGACGGAATCGACGAACGCATGGCGCCGTTCGGTTCGATTGCAAAAACGTGCGCGCCCGCATCGGCGAGCAAGACCGACGAAATCCCGGTACCGGCTCCAAGATCGGCAATGCGGGGCTTTGTGAATCCGTCGAGTATCGCTGCGATCGCCTCGACCGGATAACTGGGCCGATAACGCGCATAGTCTTCCGCGCGCTTGCTGAACCTCGTCGTCGGATCCATAACGCGTGATACTACGGCTTCGGCTCGCTCCCTCGCTCCGCGAGTTTGCCGAGATGCTGGACGACGAGGATCGCAATAATCGTCACGATGACCGCGTAGATAAGCTCAGCGATCACGCCGTTGCCCGGCTTAAGGAATAAGGCAATGAAATCTGAGATGAACTTATTCCACGCCCCAGCTGCAATCAGGCCGAAAGCCACCGTCGCGAGCGAGAGCATCGTACCGAAATAGGTCGGTTTGAGTTCCATGAGAGTCTCCTTATCGTTCGTCTACTTAAGGCGGAACCGCACGCACGGATAGCCGACGGCGCACGGGTTGTTGACGACGGTCGCTCGGATGTTCCCGTTGGAATCCGCGTTCCTGCCTTGGGTGCTCACGAGCGGATGCGCGCAATTCTTCTGCGCCGTCATTTCGAAAAGCGCTTCTTCGGGACGTTCGGAGAAGTCGGCGCGGTGGCTATTGCTGTGCGGTCCGACGCAGTACCACGCGATATTCTCAATCCGGGTGCCGATGATCTTTTCCACCGAGGCGCGCACCGTCACCCAGACCCATCCGTCGCTTTCATTCGCGACGTCGACGGTCCAGTTGCCCGCGGACGCAGGCAACGAACTGAGCATGATCGCGCCGGCAATGAGGGTCGCAACGCAGAGTGTCTTGAGTCGCATGGGTCACCTCAAGGAAAGAAAAAAGCCCGAAGCAATGCTTCGAGCTTTGATGTTTCCGCTGCCCTTCGAGGCCCGCCTGCGGCGCGCACCTCAGGGTGACAAATGCACTACGCCTTGAGTTCGATGTCGACGCCGGCTGGGAGATCGAGGTGCATGAGTGCATCCATCGTCTTGGGCGAGGCTTGAAGGATGTCGATGAGCCGCTTGTGCGTGCGCATCTCGAAGTGCTCGCGCGACTTCTTGTCGTTATTCGTCGAGCGTTGGACGCAAAAACGGTTGATCTCGGTTGGCAACGGCACCGGACCGCTCACGAACGCACCGGTGCGTTTGGCAGTATCGACGATACGCTCGGCCGACTGGTCGAGAACTTTGTGATCGTACGCTTTCAGACGAATGCGAATCTTCTGCTTTGACATCTCTATCCTATATTTTCAATGAACTCAAGGGGCCAGGGGCTACTCTACCACGGAGTCAGGTATTTGTCACCCTGAGCGTTAGCGCGTAAGCGCGAAGTCGTGTATGGCAGTCTACGGTCGGCTACGGCGCTTCGCGCCTACGCTCGGGATGACAAGGGGATTACTCCGATACCGCGGTGACGACGCCGGCGCCGACGGTCCGCCCACCCTCGCGGATGGCAAACCGCAGGCCGGGTTCGCACGCGATCGGGGTGATCAGCTCGACGTCCATCTTGATGTTGTCGCCGGGCATGACCATCTCGACGCCCTCGGGCAGCTTGATGGTGCCGGTCACGTCGGTCGTGCGGAAGTAGAACTGCGGACGGTAGTTCGCAAAGAACGGCGTGTGACGGCCGCCCTCTTCTTTTGACAGCACGTAGACTTCGGCTTTGAACTTGCGATGCGGCTTGATCGAACCGGGCTTGGCAAGAACCTGACCGCGCTCGATGTCGTTGCGCTCGATGCCGCGCAGCAGCACGCCGATGTTGTCGCCGGCGATACCGATGTCGAGCAGCTTGCGGAACATTTCGATGCCGGTCACGACCGACTTGCGCGTGTCTTCTTGCAAGCCGACGATCTCGATTTCTTCACCGACTTTGACCTGGCCGCGCTCGACGCGTCCGGTTCCGACCGTGCCGCGGCCGGTGATCGTGAACACGTCTTCGATCGGCATCAGGAACGGCTTGTCGATTTCACGCACCGGATCGGGGATGTATGCATCGACCGTGTCCATGAGCTTGAAGATCGGATCGGCATCCGGGTCGCCCTTTTTGCCGCTCGATTAAGCGCCTTGAGCGCCGAACCGCGGATGATCGGCGTGTCGTCGCCCGGGAACTCGTACTTGTTGAGCAGTTCGCGAATTTCCATCTCGACCAGCTCGAGCAGCTCTTCGTCGTCGACCAGGTCGACTTTGTTCAAGAACACGACGATTCGCGGAACGCCGACTTGGCGCATGAGCAGAATGTGCTCGCGCGTTTGCGGCATCGGACCGTCGGTCGCAGCGACGACGAGAATCGCGCCGTCCATCTGCGCCGCGCCGGTGATCATGTTCTTGATGTAGTCGGCGTGTCCGGGGCAGTCGACGTGCGCGTAGTGGCGCTTCGCGGTCTCGTACTCTTGGTGCGAGATCGCGATCGTAATGCCGCGCTCTTTTTCCTCGGGCGCATTGTCAATCTCATCGACGCCGCGCTTAGCCGCGAGACCCTCGGTCGCGAGGCAGTTCGTGATCGCCGCCGTCAACGTGGTCTTACCGTGGTCGACGTGACCGGTGGTACCGATGTTCACGTGCGGCTTGTTGCGCTCAAATTTCGCTTTAGCCATGATTCTATCGTTCTTCCTTATTTATCCGTCGATGAGTTATTAAGCGGGTGCGCCTTTTTTGCCGGCCGACTTCGCGATGATCTCTTCAGTGACGGACTTCGGCGCTTTCTCGTAGCGAGAGAACTCCATCGTGTACGTCGCCCGGCCTTGCGTCGCTGAACGCATGTCGGTGGCGTACCCGAACATTTCCGAGAGTGGGACGTTGGCGGTGATGATCTGCGCGCCGCCCGGAGCTTCTTCCGTCGCTTGGATCATGCCGCGGCGGCGGTTGAGGTCGCCGGTGATCGCGCCCATGTAATCCTTGGGCGTGGTCACTTCGACTTTCATGATCGGTTCGAGCAGAATCGGCCCGGCCGCGCGATTGGCTTCTTTCCAGCCCATCGATGCGGCGATCTTGAACGCCATTTCCGACGAGTCGACGTCGTGGTACGAACCGTCGAACGCGGTCACCTTGAAGTCGAGCACCGGGAATCCCGCGAGCACGCCGCTCTGCGACGACTCTTGGATACCCTGCTGCACGGCCTTGGAGTATTCTTTGGGAACCGCGCCGCCGACGATCTTCCACTCGAACTGGAATCCAGAGCCAGGCTCGAGCGGTTCGACGCGCAGCCACACGTCGCCGTATTGACCCTTACCACCGGACTGCCGGACGAACTTGCCCTGCTTCTCAACGGTCTTGGTGATCGCTTCTTTGTATGCGACCTGCGGTTTGCCGACGTTGGCTTCGACCTTGAACTCGCGACGCAGGCGGTCGAGGATGATTTCGAGATGCAGTTCGCCCATGCCGGCGATGATCGTTTGTTGCGTCTCTTCGTCGGTCCACATCCGGAACGTGGGATCCTCTTGCGCAAGGCGCGTGAGCCCCTTGCCGAGTTGATCCTGGTCGGCCTTCGACTTCGGTTCGATAGCCTGCGAGATGACCGGTTCGGGGAACGTGATCGATTCGAGCAAGATCGTATGCTTCTCGTCGCACAGCGTATCGCCGGTGCGCGTGTCGGAAAGTCCGACCGCGGCTGCGATGTCGCCCGCGCCGATAGCATCGATGTCCTCGCGATGGTTCGCGTGCATCCGCAGAATGCGGCCGATGCGCTCTTTGCGGCCCGAACGCGCGTTGTAGACGTACGAGCCCTTCTCGAGCGTGCCCGAGTAGACGCGGAAGTACGTCAAGTTGCCGTACGGATCGGTCGCGATCTTGAACGCGAGCGCCGCGAACGGCTCATTGTCATCCGGTTTGCGCGTGATCTCGTCGCCGTTCTTATCCTTGCCGACGATGGCTTTGGCTTCCAGCGGTGAGGGCAAATAGTCGACCACGGCGTCGAGCAGCGGCTGCACACCCTTGTTCTTGAATGCCGAACCGCACAGCATCGGCAATACCGACCCTGCGATCGTCGCTTTGCGCAGCGCGGTCTTCATACGATCGACCGGCAATTCTTTGCCGTCGAAGAACATCTCGAGCAACTCGTCGTCTTGCTCGGCGATCGCCTCGATCAATTCTTGGCGCCACTTCTCGGCGGTTGCCTTGAGCTCGCCGTCCGCATCGGTCAGCGGCTCGTCACCCATCGTGTTGCCCAGGTCGTCGGTGTAGATGACCTTGTGCATCGTGAACAGGTCAACCACGCCGAGGAACTTATCCTCGGCGCCGATCGGCACTTGGATCGGGACGGCGCGCGCACCCAGGCGTTCGCGAATCTTCGCGACCACATTGAAGAAGTCGGCGCCCATGCGGTCCATCTTGTTGACGAAGATGATCCGGGGCACTTTGTACTTATTGGCTTGGCGCCAGACCGTCTCGGACTGGGGCTGGACAGCCGCAACCGAATCGAAGAGCGCGACGAGGCCGTCGAGCACGCGCAAAGAGCGCTCGACCTCGACCGTGAAGTCCACGTGCCCAGGCGTATCAATGATGTTGATGCGGTTCTCGCGCCACGTGCATGCCGTCGCCGCCGACGTGATCGTGATGCCACGCTCCTGCTCCTGGACCATCCAGTCCATGGTTGCAGCGCCGTCATGCACCTCACCGATCTTGTGCACCCGTCCGGTGTAGAACAGAATGCGCTCGGTGCAGGTGGTCTTGCCGGCGTCGATGTGCGCCGCGATACCGATATTGCGAGTCCGCTCGAGCGGAAAATCTCTGGTTGCCACGTTCCTAAATGTTCTGGTGAATTACCAACGGTAGTGGGCGAAGGCTTTGTTGGCCTCGGCCATCTTGTGCGTGTCTTCGCGCTTCTTAATCGTCGCGCCGGTGTTGTTGGATGCGTCGAGCAGTTCGCCCGCCAGCTTCTCCTCAAACGAACGTCCGCCGCGTGCACGGGCGTAACCGATCAGCCAGCGCATCGCCATCGCCTGACGGCGGTCCGGGCGGACCTCCATCGGCACCTGGTAGGTCGCACCGCCAACGCGCCGCGGACGCACTTCGACCAGCGGCATCGCGTTCGAAAGCGCCTGCTGGAAAATCTCATACGGATCGCGACCCGTCTTCTCGGCAATGATGTTGAGCGCGCCGTAGGTGACCTGTTCGGCGGTCGACTTCTTCCCGCTGAGCATCACCTTGTTGATGAAGCGCGCGAGTATCTTCGAGTTGAACTTCGGGTCGGGCAGAATCTGCCGCTTGGGAGCCGGTCCTTTACGTGGCATCTATTTCCTTACTTCTTCACGGTGCGCTTGGCGCCGTATTTCGAGCGGCCTTGCTTGCGGTTGGCGGTGCCGGCAGTGTCCAGCGTACCGCGGATGATGTGATAGCGAACGCCCGGAAGATCTTTCACACGACCGCCGCGCACCAGCACGACCGAGTGCTCTTGCAAGTTATGGCCGATGCCGGGGATGTACGCCGTCACTTCCTCGCCGTTGGTCAAGCGCACACGCGCAACTTTGCGCAGCGCCGAATTCGGCTTCTTGGGGGTTACGGTCTTCACTTGAGTGCAGACGCCGCGACGCTGCGGGTTGCCCGTCACTTCAAACTGACGCGTCGGAAGATCCGGATGACCCGGCTTCGGCCCGGTGAGGATCACACGGAACGCGCGGGTTTTGACCTTCTTTTCCGTCTTCGCCCGGCCCTTACGGACGAGCTGATTAATCGTGGGCAACAGCGTCTCCCTAGCAACACACACAAAGTGGGCCGCACCTGCCGGTGGGCCTGAACTACGGCAGTATATCAGGGGGAAAGGGAGGCGTCAAATGGTGAGGACGGATCAACCGGAGGCCGGGCGCCACAGCTTGCGGCCGCAGCCTTGAGCCGGTTAATACCAGCCGAGCAAGCGGACTTCCCCGCTTACCGCGGCAGCCGCGGCTTTGGCTGCTTCCTCGGCCTCACACTCGAGTTCGGCATAAAAGATGTACTCGAACGGACGACCGGGCAGTGGGCGCGCCACTAGGGCCCGCAGGTTCAGGCCGCGCTCGGCGAAGACGCCGAGCGCCGAATGCAGGCTGCCCGGCTGGTGCGGGAGGACGAACGCCAGCACGGCCCGCCCGAGGCGTCTCCGGGCGACGCCCTCGCAAGCGATTACAAAGAAGCGCGTGAAGTTTTCCGCCTCGTCTTGGATCGCGTCGGCTAGAACCCGGCCGCCATAACGCTGGGCACTTGCCGCCGGACCGATGGCGGCGTGCGCGCGGTCACCTTGGCGAACGATATCTTTGACCGCGCCCGCAGTGTCGGCAACCGCGACGACTTCGACGCCGGGGAGCGAGGCAAGAAAGCGCCGGCATTGCTCGAGTGCGACCGGATGCGATTCGACGCGCCGAACACCGTCGAGGCTCGCGCCCTCGATCCCGATGAGCGTTTGCACGATCCGATGCACGGTTTCGTCGACAATCGCAACGCGCGGATGCATATAAAGTAGATCGTAGGCGCGCGTCACCGGGCCGTGGATGCTGTTCTCGCAGGGAAGCAGACCCACGGGTATCTCGCCGGTGTCGACCGCTTCGACAAGCGCATCGAACGTCGGATAGCCGCGCGATTCGATTGCGCCGAACAGACGTGCCGCCGCCTCCTCGCTGAAGGCCCCAGGCTCACCTTGAAATCCGACGAGCATCGAGAGCCTTTCTAAAACCCTGGAGTTCGCTTTGCAGTGCATCGCGGTTGGCGGCAAAAATTTCGTCCCACATTTGCGGCGACGACCGGCCCAGGCGCAGCAGCTCGCGCGCCGCCGGTCCGCAGAGCGCATCCACCAGCGCAGGATCGCTCGATGCTCGCTCGCTCACGCATTGTGTGAATGCGTAGGCGATAAACTGCGGCAGGTGCGAGGTCAGCGCGACGATTGCATCGTGATCGGCTGCATCCACGGCGAGTGACGTCGCGCCGAGCGCCTCGACGAAGACGCGTGCTTGCGCGCTGCGTAGTTCATCTGAGGTCGGCACGAAACACCAGATGCGGCCTTCGAACAGATCGCTACGCGCCGCGTCGGGGCCGCGCCGCTCCGCACCGGCCATCGGGTGTGTCGACACGAAGGTCGCAATTCCATCGGCTGCTCGTACGATTGGCGCTTTCACCGACGCCACATCAATGATGAGCTGATCGTCGCGCAGCGCACGCCACCGCAGTGATGCAACCTCTTCGAGCGTGCCGCTAACATGCGCCGCGATGACGACGACATCGGCGCCACCATAGATTTCATCGCGCTCGGCAATGCGATCGATCGCGCCCTTTCGCAATGCGCCGCTTGCGGCAGCCGGGTCGCGGTCGTATCCCAGCGCCTCCCAGCCGCGTTCGCGCGCGGCAAGCCCGATCGATGCGCCGATCAATCCGGTGCCGATAATGCCAACGCACGGCATCGGCTAGGTCGTCGTCGTACGAGCGAGGTCGGGACGCAACACGACCGCTCCGTCGAGATAGACGTGTTCGATTGCATCGATCGTTCGCGTGGTATTGACGTGCATCAGCACGCGAATGACGCGCTCGAGCGACCCGGGAACGTCGATTTCGCAGAAATGCAACATTGGCACGTTCGTCCAGCCCATCTCACGTGCGCCCAGCGCAGGGAAGACCGCGCGCAGGTCCGGCGTGAGACTGAAAAGCACGGAAGCGATATCATCGATCTCGACCTCATTCCGCTCGATCATTGCAGTCAGGAGGCGTTTGGTGGCGTCGACGATCGCCGCGCCCTCATCACGCTCGACGGTGATGGCGCCGCGAATACCGCGTACTTTGCAGCCGCGCCACTCCGCTTCTTTCATACGCGGACCTGCGGTTGCGACCAGATGTCGATCTGCTCGAGGTCGCGCATGATCGTGCCAAAGTCGTCGAAGGTGAGCGCCTGTTCCTTATCACTCTTGGCTTCGGGCGGATTGGGATGCACCTCGATGAGCAACCCGTGCGCGCCGACGGCTTTGGCCGCGCGGCACAGCGGGCGCACCCAGCGGCGCACGCCGACCCCGTGGCTCGGATCGACCCACACCGGCAGATGCGAGCGCTCCCGTAACACGGGTACCGCCGAGAGATCGAGCGTGTTGCGCGTGGCCTGTTCGAACGTACGAATGCCGCGTTCGCACAGAATCACGTTGGGATTGCCTTCGGAGAGAATGTACTCGGCTGCGGCAAGTAGCTCGTCGACCGTTGCGGCTAGGCCGCGCTTGAGCAACACCGGACGCCCGCAGCGCCCGACGGCTTTGAGCAGATCGAAGTTCTGCATGTTGCGCGCGCCGATTTGCAAAACGTCGATTTGCGCGGCCATGCGCTCGACCTGATCGATCGTCATCACCTCGCTCACCGTCGGAAGGCCGCTCGCACGCCCCGCTTCAGCGAGCAGCGACACGCCTTCCCAGCCCAGGCCTTGAAAGGCATACGGGCTGGTGCGCGGTTTGAACGCACCGCCGCGCAACATCACCGCGCCGTGCGCCGCGACCGAACGCGCCGTGTCGAGAATCTGTTCGCGCGATTCGACCGAACACGGGCCTGCCACGATCGTGAACTCGCCGTCGCCGACGCGCACGCCGCCGATCTGCAGCGTGGTCCCCGGCGGATTTGCCGCGCGCGAAACACGTGGAAAGGGCGAATCGGCAATCGCGGGCGGCGGAGCGATTTCACGCACCAGTTCGACCAGCGCTTTAGGCGGATCGTCGTTGCGCCCGATCGGCTCGCCGACATGCGCGTCGTAGCTCCCTAGCACGGTCAGCGTCTTGCAGGCCTTCTTCAGCTCAGCGAGCGCGTCCGCGACATTCGCATCGTCGAGATCACCGTCGAAGTCGACATAAAAGACGCGCTCGGTTCCGTAACCCAGGTGCGGCTTGGACTCGAGCTTGTCGCCGTTGATATTGCGGCTGGCGAGAATGGCCAGCGCGCCCGCGAGCGACCCCGTGCGCTCCTCGACGGAAAAGATCAGCGACGTCTTGCGCCGCGCAGCTCTTTCGCTAGCGCAAGCACCGGGTTCGATGCGCCGCTGTGGCGCGGCCGTACGATGAGGAAGCGCGAGTAGGTACGCGGGTCGTCGCTGCAGTGCGTGGCCAGTTCAATCAAGTCGTAGATCGAGGCGGCGGCGGGTGAAGCAAGGGCGGCGATCGCCGGATTGCCGCCCCGCGCGACCTCGCGCGCAGCGACGCCGGTGTCTTCGCATGGAATCGCGCGCGCATGATCGAGTCCGGCAAGAAACGCGCCGCACTCCGCGAGCACCAGCGGATGGGCGAGAACTTCGCGCACGTCGCGCAGTTCCGCACCACGCACGCCGAGCAGACGGTGGTCGGTGCGCCACTGAATCTCAGAGACCGGCACGAGATCGAACTCGGCAAGCAGGTCGTAGCCTTCGCGTACCGTCCCGACGATCGCATTCTCGATCGGGATGACCCCGATCGCGGCACGCGCACCGGCCACGGCGGTTGCCATCTCGCGAAAGCTGGGAAGGCCCACGGTCGGCATTTCGATGCCGTGTTCGCGCAAAAAGTGCCCGAGCACGAGCTGCGAGTAGGCTCCATCGACTCCTTGGTAGACCGCTGTCATTGCCATTGCCCCTGATTGAAAAAGAACGAGTCCCCACTTCGGCGGGGACTCGTTCGTGCATTTTACGCGTGTTCTGCGGCTTCTTGCCGGCCAGCCTTATGCGTGCGCGAATCCCCTTGGGCCACCCAGGCCAAAGTAGTAATACCAAAACGCGTAGCTAAAGCTGTGGACAGTCACGTTGCGGCTATGCAATCACATCCCGGCGGCGCCTGTCAAGCCGCGAGCTAGGAATTGAGCACCTTTCGGAGCTCTGCGGCGATCTCGGTATGGCTGTAGCCGCGGTGGCGCAGCGAATCCACAAAGCGTAGCGCCGCGTCGGCAAGGGCGTTCGATCGCGCGCGCCGGTCGGTCGCGGGCGTCTTACTCGCCACGCGGGTCCCACGCCTCCCCTCGCTGACCAACCACCCCGCATCCTGGAGATCCGCGTAGGCTCGCGCCACGGTGTTGGGCGCAACGCCTAAATCCCCCGCGAGTTGGCGCACCGTCGGCAAGGGCGCATCGGGCGCGAGCGTACCGCGCTCGACCGCCGCACGAATCTGCTCGAAGATCTGTTGATAGGGCGGCGTTTCGATTTGCGGATCAACCGCGATGAGCGCGTCGTCGGACATTTGCCTAACGAAAAACCACGATCGCGCGACGCACGAGCAAAGGGACGACGAATCCGCACCACGCGCCGAAAACTAGGACATAGGCTATCCTATGGAGCAGCGTGCCCGGCGTATGCACCGAGACCATTGCAACGAAAACCAGCGGGACGCCCATGCCGACGGCAAACAATCCGAGCACGCGACAACGGCGGATTCGATTATCGACATAAAGTTCGGTTTCTGGATCGCTGCCCGACATAATCGACGCCATTGAGTTTGACGCGACGGCAAAGCCAAACGTCGCGAGCGCGGCGAGCGTGACGCAGATCGATGCAATCGCGGATTGCGGCGCGTCGAGAAAGGCCAGTGGCGCGACGGATACTATCGCCGCGGCTGGATACCAAGGCAGCGGAACGACGGAGGTCAGGGTGCGTGGCGCGAGCGCTGCGGCGCGCGTCGCTCCGCGATTGCGAAGTCGCAGATACGACGTTCCCAAACTTGTCACGAAGGCGCACGTGCCGAATCCGTAGCCGATGATCCCGCTAAGTGCGCCTCCGAGTACCGCGGCGCCGAGCAGAACGTTGATGATTCCCGGGATATACCAGGCGGCGAGCGGAAGCGCTTCGAGCTCTTGACGGCGCGCGACGGTTTCATAGAGTCCTGGCAAGCAATCGTCGCGGAAGTACCGGCGCAGATCGTTCAACGCGCGGGCGCGTACGACCAAGTACATACCGAATCCGACGAGGAAGAGCCCAAGATACCAACGTTCGAACGCCATGTTCCAAATCATCATTGTATCTATATACTAATACAAACCTAGGTTTTGTGTCAATCCCTTAGAACAATGGCTCAACGCTGCGCGTTGACCTTTAGCGTTCGGCCTTTGGCCGATCCGCCCACGGAATGAGACGTTGAAAGATAGACTAGGCGTACTTGATGGGATGCGCGGTATCGCCGTGCTGCTCGTGCTGTGGTACCACATTTGGGAGATCTCGTGGCTGCCTGCGCCGGAACCGTGGCTGCAATGGATTCCCGAAACGGGCTTCATCGGCGTCCATCTCTTCTTCTTTCTGAGCGGCTTCGTCATTACGTTTCCGTTCGTGCGCGCGCAGTTCGCGGGCGAGCCGCAGCCGGCGTGGGGCCACTTTGCGTGGCGGCGCTTCATCAAGATCGTCCCATCCTACGTGCTCTCGATCGTGGTCGCATACGCGATTGGCTATGATGTGCTGTGCCGCGCGGGCGCGGCGCCTTGGCAAGAGATCGTCACCCACCTGCTCTTCATCCATACCTGGTTTCAATCAACGTACGGGTCGATCAACGGCGTGCTCTGGACGCTCGCGGTCGAAGTCGAGTTCTATCTGATCTTTCCGTTGGTGTGGTGGTGCTTTTCGCGGCGCCCATTGCTGACCGTCGTCGTCATGATCGCGATTTCCGAGCTGTGGCGTATGCACGCGGCGCAGTGCTGCTTTGCCGATCAGATGCCGCTGCTGGTTGAAAACCTCCCCGGCTATCTCGACATCTTCGCCTGCGGAATGCTCTCCGCATGGCTGTTCGCACGCTTTGGCCACCAGCTGCGTGCGCCGGGCATATCGCTCGTTATGCCGATGCTCGCCATCGCGGGCGCCTGGCTCCTGTGCACGCTCCTGATTCACATGTTCGACCATCGCATGGATCCGCAGTGGCAAACGGCGCTGCAGATTTATACGCGCCCGCTGTATGGCGTGAGCTTCGCCGCGATCGCGATCGGCTCGCTGGCGGCCCCGCGCGCATGGCAAGCGCTGCTCGCGAATCCGCCGCTGCGCTTTCTCGCCATCATCTCATACAATCTCTACCTGTATCACCAACTAGTCGCTCGCGAGATGGTCAACAACCACATCCCGGCATATTTCGGCGATCCGCACTACGATCCGGTATGGCGGGTCCGCTACACGATCCTCGCCTTCATCGTGACCGTCGTGCAGGCGGCAATCGTGACCTATCTGGTGGAGCGCCCGCTCCTGCGCTTGCCGCAACCGCGTCTTCTTTCACGTATACGGGGGCACTCACCGTGATGTGCGCCACATCGAACGCGGTGACAGCCTGGTCGAAGTCGTTGTAGCGGTCGCGATTATCGCGGTGGCCGCCGGCACGCTCGGCGCCGCTACGATTGCCGCAGTCCACCGCTTCGGTCCGGATCCACTCCAAAGTGCGCTCGAAGCAGCGGTGACCCGCGAGATGCGAATCGCCGTCGACATCATGAAATATCAAGGCGCGAGACTGCCAACGACGACGGTCGCGACCGCAGTCCCATTACCGAGCGGCTCGCCGCTGCCGGTGCACCTGTCGCTCTCGACCACGACGGCCGCAAGCGGCGCGGTGACGATCGTGCTTTCGGCAAGCGACGATAACGACACCACGAAAAGCGCGACGCTGAGTCAAACGATCGCGGCGCCCGCGCCGCTCCCCGGCGCACGTCTTCCGGCAAGCAGCAACGGCGCGGCGCCACAGTGATGCTGCTGCGCACCCTATTTTTGCTCGCGCTCCTCGCCGTGCTTGGAGAAACGATCGTGCACGGCGCTGCTTCACTCGCCCAAGCTGCGCTCCGGCAGCGCGCCCTCGACGCCGCTCGCCTGGCTTTCGTCAGCGGCGTGCGGGCTGCGCAGGCCTCGGTTGCGCAGAGCGTTGCGGCGAATCCGCAGGCGTCGAGCTTCGCCGCGCCCGCGCCGATCGAAACCTGCGCCTACGCCGACGCGAACGGCTGCGAGCTCAACGTACAAACGCATTTTGTAGCGCAGTCTGCCGCGCCGGCGCCTTCCTCGTGCCCCGGGACCGCCTGCACCATCGTGTTGCAGAACAATAGCGCGGTGAGCGAAACGCGCGCCTCGTTTGTCATCGCAAGTGTCGTTAGTGCCACGAGCGGTGCCACGGTCGCTTCACGCAGCGGAATCGTCGCGTTTCGCACCTTTGCTGCAGCGCCCTACGCATCGATCGTCGGCGGAGCCGACGCGACGCTCGATGCGCTCTTCAACGGCGGAGCCGGCGACGACGCCGGTGCCCCTAATACCCTCATCAACGTTGAATATGATCCCAACGCCGGCGGCGCGAGCACCGCGGGAAACGTATGGCAGCCGGCAATCGAGAGCCCCGCCTCGGCCGCGCCCGCCTGGGATCATTAGCCGGCGAATCGCCGAATCGCCTCGGCAACGTCGTCAGGCGCTTCGATCGGAAGGTTGTGTCCGGTATCGCGTAATTGAACGAAGAGCGCGCCGCCGATTGCGCCCGTCACGTCGCGCTTTATTTGCGAAGCCGACACGAGTGGATCGTTGCTCCCCGCAATCGCCAAGACCGGCACGCTAATCGAGGCAAGGCGTTCGGTGAACTCACTCACCCGACCGGTATCATACCAGCCTGTCCAGTGCTCGTACGAGGCGACGAGCGCGTCATCGACGATCCGCTCCATGACTGCGGCAGCAACTTCACGCTGCATCGCCGAGCGCTGGAACCGTTCGATTCGCGCGCGCGACCCGTAGGTCTCGAGCGTCAGCGCGCGGTGGCGCGGCGACGGGCGCGCCGGACGCGCTGTTCCTGGTGCAACCAAAATCATGCGCTCGAGATTGGGCGGCTGCTCGGAGGCGACGTATTGTGCCAGCTTTCCGCCCATCGAATGGCCGACGAGTGTCACCGACGTCGCGATCGACACCAGCGCCGCGCGCAAATCGCTCGCATAACCCTCGAGGTCGTGTCCCTCGCGCGGGCGATCCGAGCGCCCACATCCGCGGAAATCCAGCATATGGAGCGTGAAGGCGGTAAGGTCGAGACGTTCGGCGACGTCATACCACATGCGACGCGACGAGATCCAACCATGAGCGAAGAGCACGTGCCTTGGCCCGGATCCGCGACGCTCACAGCACAATCGGAGCGAACCGTTTTCAAGAAAGGGCATGAACTGACTCATCGTCACACGAAGCTTGCGCGTAATCGTGCCGCGCCGCCTGCTTATCTACGGTGCATTGCTCTACGTTGTACTCGCTTGGGCGATCAATATGATCGTCGCAAAGCAGGCCATCGAGCAGATGAACCCGCTCGCCTTCACCTTTGTGCGTTTTCTGATCATGACGCCCCTTGCGTTTATACTTGTATGGGTTACGGGCGGTCGCATCCATATCGAGCGCCGCGACATTCCCGCATTCCTGCTCTGTGGCGCGTGCGGTTTCGGTCTGTACCAATACTTTTGGATACTCGGTCTTGCGCACACCACGCCTTTTGCGACCGCGCTCCTGGGCGCAACCTCACCAATCTTCACGCTAGCGATCGTAGCTCTCGCCGGGCACGAGCATGTGCGGCCCGGGCGATGGCTTGGCGTGGGGATCGCGCTGTTCGGCGTCGCGATCTTCGAAGGCGCGTTTTCCGGCAACGCAGCGATGCGTATCGGCGATCTACTGGTCCTTGCCTCTGCTGCCGTCTTTGCAGGCTATAACGTGGTTGGTTCCCGGCTCATGGCGCGCTACCAGCCGCTGGAGTTGCTCGCGATCGGCCTGACGATCGGCGCTATCATGCTCGTTCCCGGCGGCGTACCGGCACTGTTGCACACAAATCTTCCGGCGCTCGGATGGGACGTATGGTGGCGCGTCCTGTACGCTACGCTCTTTCCCATCCTCCTCACCTATCCGGTCTGGATCTGGGGAATCAACAAACTCGGCGCCGGAAAAGGATCGATCGTTCAATTCCTCATGCCCGTTTTCACCGGCATCCTGAGCGTCCCGATCTTGCACGCCGAGTTTCTTCCTTACGAATTGATCGGCGCGATCGTCTGCCTGGGTGGTATGTTCTTTGCCTTCGCGCTCGGCCGTTCGGGACGACCGGATCCTACGTTGGAAGGTGAGTTAGCCTAAACGGTCGCCGAATTCGAGCAGCATCGGCGCGTTCGCAACACGATCCAGAAAAGCGACTGGAACGGCTTGCGCGGAGTCGACTTGGCTGGGCTGGTTCTGTGCATGCACGTGAAGGTGCGCGCGGCTTGTGGTTCCCGAATTTCCGCAGCGTCCAATCTCATCGCCCGCGTGGACGCCTTCCCCGACGCGAACGATCACCGACCCTTGACGCAAGTGCGCGAGGATCACGAAGCCGCCCGGCGTTTCGATCGAGACGTAGTTGCCGAACGGGCGCGCGCGATCGTGCTGGCGCTGCGCCGGCGATGCATCGGGCCGACGATCCTCCATGTGCACGATCATTCCGTCGCACGGTGCGAGAATCGGCTGATCCCACGATTCGCCATCTTCGCGCTCAAAGTCGTACGCGAAGTACTGATCGCCGCGACCGAGATGATGGTTGTGACGCGGATCAGGTCCACCGGATGTGACGAGCCAGCGATCGGCAAACGGCGGCTGGAGCACGAGGGGCCGATCCGATGCGCGAGCGAGCCAGCGCTTCGAGGCAGCTTGCGTGTTGAAGCGCTTCCAAAGCAAAAACGCGACGATCGCGGCGACGGCGATCCAGAAACCCGGCACGCCGATCTGGGAATCCCAGAATACGACGAATCCGAAGCCTGCCGCGACCAAGACGAGAATCGTCAGACTATTGGGAAAACGCACGTCGTGTCCACCTGCACATCGCCGCAAGGGTCGGCCCAGGAGGCGCATAATTCCTGCCGCATGACGGTTCGAGACCGGTGACTAGCATCGCATTAGCGTTTGCCACGTTCATACTGCATCTTTGCACCGCGTGGCGTTACGGCTATTTTCGTGACGAACTGTATTTTATCGCGTGCGGGCGTCATCTCGCGTGGGGCTACGTCGACCAACCGCCGCTCGTTGCGCTCGTCGCATGGCTCGCGCAGCCCGCAAACGATGGATTGATCGCGCTGCGGTTTTTGCCGTGCCTCGCTGCCGGCCTGACCACGTACGTTGCGATCCAGATCGCGCGCGACCTTGGCGGTGGACGCTTCGCACAGTGGCTGGCCGGTATCGCGGTGGCGTTGACTCCCGCCTATCTTCTGCTCGGCAATATCCTGACCACCACGTCGTTCGAACCGCTTTCGTGGACCCTGCTCATTTGGCTTGTCATCCCGAGCGTAGCGAAGCATAGTCGAGGGACCGACTCAAAAACATGGCTCGCACTCGCGGCCGCTGCGAGCTTTGGCCTGTACGGAAAGTATTCGATGGCGCTGCTGCTCGTCGCACTGCTCATCGGTTTGCTGGTTACCAAGGAGCGGCGCACCTTAGCAACAGCGTGGTTCCCCATTGCCGCGGCGATCGTTGCGATCGTTACGCTGCCGAACCTATTCTGGCAAGCCGCACACGGCTGGCCATTCTTCGCGGTGCTTCAAGGCGACACCGCGCATCGCCACGCCTTCAACAACGGCTGGCTGCTCGAATCACAAAACCTCGCCGGCAACGCGCTCTCGTTCGCAACCGAACAGCTGGTATACACCAACCCGCTTGCTGCTCCCGTCTGGCTCGCCGGATTGATCGCACCGTTTACTTGGACACGCATGCGCGAACTCCGATTTATCTCCGTAGCGTACATCGTGCTCTTCGTAGCCGCGGTAACGCTCGAGGCCAAGGGTTACTATATCATCGGAGTCTACGGCACACTCCTCGCGATTGGTGCCGTGGTCTTCGAGCGCGCGTCTTTCTGGCTTCGCTCGGCACTATTTGTTGCCCTGACCGCGACGGCTGTTGCAACGATGCCGCTTTCGATTCCGGTTCTGTCAATCGACGGATTCATCGCCTATTCGCGCGTGCTCGGACTCACTGGGCGCAACGAGCCCGCTCATCTCATTCAACCGGTCTATGCCGAAGAGTTCGGTTGGGAACGGCTCGCGCGCGACGTCGCCTCCGTGTACGACACGTTGCCGGTCGCGACACGCGGCGCAACGGCGATCTACGCCGACACCTACGCCGACGCGGGCGCAATCGATTTCTTCGGTCCAGCCGCCGCCCTTCCGAGCGCAATCGGCAGCCAAAATTCGTATTGGCTCTGGGGAACGCATGGCTACGACGGAAAGAGCATGATTGCGATCGGCGCCACGCGCATCGACGTGTTGCGTCGATACTATCGTACATGCCGCCTCGTGCGAACCTCAGACGAACCACTCAAATGGGTGGTCGAAGGGCCCGCGCCGATCTACCTCTGCACCAGCCCGACCATGCCGCTGGAACAAATCTGGCCGCACCTGCGCTGGTACGGCGCGTAGCCGCTATTGTTTGATCGCTTCTACGTCGATTTCGAGGTCGATGCTGTTGCTTACCACGGGATAGTACAGATTCATACCCCATTGCGTGCGATCCACCGTCGTCTTGCAGGTATACGCGATGCGAAGTTCGCCTGGACGCAGGCCTGGGCCGCGGCCGAGGTATTCACAGGCCAGCGTCACCGGGTGCGTTTGCCCGTGCATCGTGAGATCGCCCGCTGCGGTGAAATGCGTCGCGTCGCTTGCACTGATCTTGGTGCTGGTGAACTCCATCTTTGGATAGGTCGCGATGTCGAAGAAATGAGCCGACTTGAGGTCGTCGTCTCGATGGGAGTTGCGCGTGTCGATACCGCTGGGATCAAGCGATGCGCGAGCTCCAGTCGGGATGTTGGTCGCGTCCGGAACGACGATGGTTGCGTTCACGATCGGAATGATCCCGTTCACGTGCGAAATCATCAGGTGCGTCGCGGTGAAGTTCGCCGAGGAATGAACGGGATCGGCCGCCCAAAGAGCGGCGAGCAGTAGTCCGACAAGCAGGTGCATTAGGCTTCCGCACCTCCGGGAACGACCAGCGAAATTCCGCTTCGCTCACCGCAGATCAAATCAAGTGAGGCCTGCGCGACCTCGTTGACGCTAGCAAGACGTCCTTCCGGATTCATGTCGGCAAGCGACTGCCGCGCTGATTCATTTGAGGCGCCGGTGAACTTCATGATCTTGTCGATCGCCTGTTGCATCATGTCGGTCTCGGTGTAGCCCGGGCAAATTGCATTCGCCGTCACGCCCGTGCCGGCAAACTCCGCCGCGATCGCCCTTGTAAAACCGATCACGCCGTGTTTGCTTGCGCAATAGGCTGAGACGTACGGCGCACCGTGGAGTCCCGCCATGCTCGCGACGTTGAGGATGCGTCCCCATCGCGCGATCAGCATATCTTGCGCCACCTCACGCGTGCACAGGAACGTGCCGGTAAGATTCGTCGCCACGATGCGTTCGAAGAGTTCGAGTGAGGTTCGGGTCACGGGCGCAGAGTCCGCGATGCCCGAGTTGTTTACCAGCACCTCGATCGGTCCGTTGACCTTCCGGCACTGCTCGAACGCCGACCGTACTTGGTCTTCGTCGGTCACGTCGGCCTGCGCCGTGGTAAATTCGGCGGCGACTGCGGCCGGTTGGCGACTGATGACGGAGATGCGCGCGCCGTGTTTGGCTAGCGCCCTTGCGATAGCTTCGCCAATGCCTCGCGCACCGCCGGTCACGAGCGCGTGCTTCCCCGCGAGGATCGCGGTGTAGTCAGATGACATGTCCGGGAAATATTGCACCGGCGCAAGATCGCCTTCATTGCGGAGGCGAGAGGCCGTCGACCGCGTTGTGCATATCCATGGGAGATACGACAACGCGGTTGCGCAAGTATACCTCACGCAAACGGAAACGGGCGCAAGATCGGCGGGTCCGGAGTCCCCGCTCCGAGCCATGACTCGAACCGCTCGACATAGGTCTATCGAGCAGCCGGAGGTTTTCGTGACCGGCGCCGGAAGGCTCAAGCAATGCAGCGACAGCTTCGCTTCCTGCTCGCGGCGATACCCTTCGGCGCGCTCTCGGTGGCTGTGCCGTTCGTTAATCACGTCGAGCCACGTATTTTGGGCCTGCCGTTTCTCCTTGCTTGGATCGCGTTTTGGGTGATCGTGACACCCGCGTTTCTGTGGATGGTCGGCCGCATCGAGGGACACTGGTGAACTCCGGCGTCGCACTCGGCGTTATCGCCGTGATCGTCTTAGGAACGGTCTTCTTCGCCGTCGCAAGCGTCCGGCGTTTCACGATGACGCCACAAGAATACATTGTTGGCGGACGCGGCTTCGGTGCGGTGTTTCTTTGGGTGCTGCTTGCGGGCGAAATCTATACCAGCTTTACGTTCTTGGGCGCAGCCGGATGGACGTACACCTTCGGCGCCCCGGCCTTTTACATCATGGCCTACGGCACGTGCGGCTACATCTTCTACTATTTCCTTTTCCCATGGATTTGGCGCATGGGCAAGCAGCACAACCTGCTCACGCTCCCCGACCTTATCCAAGTTCGCTATCAGAGCCGCGCGCTTTCGACGATCGTCGCGATCATTGCGGTGTTGGCGCTCATCCCCTACGTCACGCTCCAACTTTCAGCGCTGCAAATTTTCTTGACCGTCGCGGGACACGGGGTGATCGACCCGGTACTCGGCGCATGCGTTGCATTTTTGTTGATCATCGCGTTTGTCTTCGTGACAGGCTTACGCGGAACGGCATGGGCCAGTATCATTAAAGACGCGCTGGTGATCGGAGCGCTGCTCTTCGTCGGTCTGGCCATTCCGCTGCACTTTTTCGGCTCGCCGGCAAAATTGTTCGATCAAGTGTTGCTCGCCCATCCCGAACGGCTGGTGCTCGGCGGCCTTACCGCACCCAAAGGCTCACTGTGGTATGTCTCCACCGTGTTGCTGACCGGATTAGGCTTCTTTTCGGGGCCGCAGTCGATCGCCGCGATCTTCAGCGCCAAAGATGAGAACGTGCTGCGGCGCAACGCCATGTTTTTGCCGGTCTACCAGCTCATCATGTTGCTGATTTTCTTCGCCGGATTTTCCGCGCTATTGATCGTGCCAGGGCTCAAGGGCCCCGCGGCCGATCAATCGTTCCTCGCCGTCGTTTCACGGTTCTACCCGCCGTGGGTGCTTGGATTCGTCACCGGGACCGGCGCGCTTTGCGCGCTCGTGCCGTCGACTGCATTGTTGCTCAGTTCTGCGAGCGTTGTCGCCAAGAACATCGCGGGCGATCTTTTCGGCATCGGTTTGGACGAAGCCGGACGCCTGCGCGTCACGCGCTTGATGGTCGTGGTCATGGGCCTGCTTTCGCTTGGCCTATGGCTCGCCTATCGCACCACGCTGGTCGATCTATTGCTGCTCACCTACAACGGAATCTCGCAGTTTATGCCCGCATACCTGTTCGGAGCCTTTTGGAAACGCGTGACCACCGCCGGCGTTGCGTGCGGCATCGTGGTCGGCATCGTCCTCGCGGTAACACTGGCCGCAACCGGCCGAGCGCCGTTTGGTCTGAACCCGGGGTTCATCGGTCTCGCCGTTAACATCGCGGTAGTCGTCGGCGTATCCTTACTAACGCAACCGGCCCGAGGATTGACACCCCAGCCGGCGCGCGATTAGTCAGCCGGCTCGCAGAACTGAATCGAAGATTTCTTCAAAAAAATACAGTGGCCCGATCAGCAGATAAACCAGATTCTCCATGAACTTCGGTTTAGTTCCCTCGAACCGGTGGCCGACTAATTGAAAGACCCACCCGACGACGAGTGCGCCAAGAGCGATCTGCCACGGTAATCGGATCGCGATCTCATAGATGACCGCGAAGAGCACGGTGGAGATCAGCGCGCCACGAGGATCGATGAAGGCGTAGTAGAGCAGTGTTGCTAGGCCGGCCACGATCGCAAGGTCGATCGGCCCGAGCGTTGCGAGATGCAACATTCCCATCGTGCCCAGCAGGATCAGCGGAATCCCCACCGCGTGACACGCGCGATTGCGGCCATCGGCATGATACGAGCCATACTCGGTAAAGAGCTCGGTCTTAGTCATTGACATCGCGCCCCCTTGTGCGTGCGGCGTTCTGCGACCCCTGCCGCCGGAGTCCCTGCCGGGGATGGGTGCGCGTGCGCAGAACTCACGCTGGCATGACAGCGACGATAACCGTTCCGCAGCGACTTGCCGATGACGTCGTCTTGATCCGCCGCGACCTCCACATGCATCCCGAACTGGGTTTCTGCGAGCATCGCACGGCCGGCATCGTCGCGGATCGTCTGCGCTCGCTAGGCTACGAGGTCCACGAACGTATAGGCACAACCGGCGTGGTGGGTCTCCTGCGGGGCGGGCGCCCCGGCCGGACCATCATGCTCCGTGCCGACATGGATGCGCTGCCGATTCTCGAGGAGCTCGATCACGCGTACCGCTCGCAGGCGGACGGGACGATGCATGCCTGCGGACACGATGGGCACGTCGCAATTCTACTCGGCGCCGCGGCGCTGATCGCTGACCGCCGCGACGAACTCGCCGGGACGGTCGCATTGGTGTTTCAACCCGCGGAGGAAGGCCTCGGCGGGGCTAAAGCAATGATCGAGGACGGGTTGATCGAGCGTTTCGGCATCGAGCGCGCGTACGGCTTGCATCTCAACACGCTCTACCCGACCGGCGTTCTCGGCTTTCGCGAAGGTCCTATGTACGCATCGAGCGACTCGATCGAAATCGAGGTGATCGGCGTCGGCGGTCATGGCGCGGCGCCGCACTATGCGGTCGATCCGATCCTCACCGCCGCGAGCTTTATCACCAGCGTGCAGCAGGTCGTGTCGCGAATGGTCGATCCGCTCGAACCGGCGGTGGTGACGATCGGCGCGATCCATGCCGGCACAACCCATAACGTCATACCGCGGACTGCCAAGATGCTCGGCACGGTTCGCGCGTTTGCCGACGACGTGCGCAGCGAGATGCCCGAGCGGATCGAGCGCGTGCTGCGCGCCTGTTGTGACGCCTCCGGTGCGACCTACGACTACGACTACATCTGGCGCTACCCGGTCACGGCAAACGACCCCGCGCAAACCCAGTATGCGCGCGCGCTGGCGGCCGCAACGGTCGGCGAAACATCGGTGGTCGACGTCGCGCAATTGATGGGCGCAGAGGATTTCTCATTTTTTGCCCAACGCGTTCCTTCGTGTTTTTATACGCTGGGATGCAGCGGTGGGCCGCAGACCAGCCACCCGCATCACTCGAGCCTTTTCGATATCGATGAACGGGCGCTGCCCAACGGTGTCGCGATGATGACCGCGCTCGCGTTCGACGCTCCGCGCAACGCGCCGTGAGATGGCTCCGCCGTTTCGCGGGCGCGCGTGATTCCTGAAGTTATCGAGCATCCCACGCCTGCGCAGGTGCTCGAGATCGTCACGCGCGCAGTGTTTCAGGCCGGCGTAAAATGGTCGCAGATCGCGCAGCACTGGGATGCGTACCGCGCGGCCTTTGCGAATTTCGATCCCGCGCAAGTTTCCGTCTTCGATAGCATCGACACGCAGCGCATACTCGCGCAGGAGGGCGTCTTGCGCGTGCCGCGCAAGGTCCAGGCGACGATCGCTAACGCGGGAGCGCTGATCGCCATCGAGCGCGAGTTCGGGAGCTTTCGCGCCTACGTCGCATCGTTTTCTGACTATGCAGCGCTCGCCCGGGATATGAAAAAGCGCTTCGCCTTTCTCGGCGATATGAATGTGTGGTACGTACTGTTTCGCTGCGGCGAACCGGTGCCGCGCTTCGAACCGTGGGTGAAAACGATCAAGGGCGAGCACCCGCGCATGCGCGAGATGGTCGAGCTCGCGCGCGGGCGGGGTATTTCGCCGGAAGCCTAGTTCGGAGGTCGGCTCGGCGACGGGCGCGGCTGACGAACCAGATACAGCCCGTACGCCGCATTGTAGTTCAGATCGGGTTGCATCGCGCCGTCCCAGCCTTTGGGCACTAGTTCCTGCGGCGTCGTTGCGGCGACGCGTCCGCAGAAGAGCAGCGAGAACACCAGCGTCGGATCGCCCGGCACAAGGCTATACCACGTGCCGTTCTTTGCGGTGTGCGCGGCGATCGTCCAAAGATGCGGCGCCGCTGCGCTCGCGAAGTAGGCGCGCAGTTCGGTCAACGCTTCCGTCGCCGTGTTCTTCAAATCCGCCGTGCATTCGGTGGCAGCGCGCACTTCGAAGGGATCCTTCGGCGGCGTCGAGGGCAGGGTGTAGACGCGGAAGCTCTCCTGACCCGCCTGCGGCTGGCGCGCCACCGCATAGAGCCCGACTGACGGCATGAAGGTGAGCTGCGGCGCTCCGAACAGCGACGAAATCGGCGTATAGAGTTTGCGCGCCGTCACTTCGTCGGGCTGCGCAATATGCAGTGTGAGGCATCCGAAGAACACACGGAATTGACCGCCGCGATTGCCGCCACCACGCTGCCCGCCTTGTCCGGGAGCCGGACTCGGGCTCGCGCCTGCGGCAAGCTCTTCTGAGGCAAGGCGCAACGCCGGCGTCTGGTTCTGGAAATGCGGCTGGATCGAGAGCGCATACGTGCTGTCCATGCCGTGATAGGTGACCGTTGCATCGGCAATCTGCGGCGGCGGCATCGTCGCGGGATATCCCGCCGACGTTTTTGCCGCCTCGATCTCCGCAACGTAAGCTTTGAGTTCGTTCGAAAGCTGCAGCGCCGTCACATGCGCGTCGGCCGGGCACCGCGTATCGTCCGACGAAACGTCCAACGGATCTGCCGGAGCCGCGCTCGGTAGCGGCTGCGGACGGAATCCACCTCCGCGACCGGGACCGCCCTCGCCGCGGCCACCACCCCCGGGCGCAGGCAGCGACTGCGCGACGTGCGTGTTGCCCAGCGTTCCTGGGCCGTATCGTAGCGTATACGTGACGGTGTACGTACGCGGCGTGAGCGGACGCGCGACGGTCGGCACGATCTGCCCACTCTGCGTGTAAAATGGGACCGCGTTCGCGTAGCTCGAGAAGATGCCCGCGTAGGTGCCGAAGATGTTCGACGCGGCGACCGTTAAATTTCCCTTGTTGAACGCTGCGTTGACGGCGGCATCGAACTGTGTGTACGCGGGCAGATTGTTCGAATTGTTTCGCCCGTTGTATTCCGCATCGGCGTAATATTCAAGCGCCGAATGGCGCGCCTTATAATCGAAGATCACGCCGGCGCGCTGAAGCGGCACGTTGGGCAACTGCTGCCCGGACTGCGTGATCGAATAGGGGTTGTCGATCAATGGCGAATTCGAGATTGCTTGCGACACGGTGGTATTCCAGAACGGCTGTACGATGAGATTACCGAACGTGCCGTAACCGGTGATCTGGATGCCCTGATACACACGATCGACGCCGGCGACCGGGGTGCTGAAATAGAGTTGGCTTGGGCTGAACGGTACGCTCCCGCAACCCGCGTCGCTTTGGAATATCTGTTGCACTGCTGCAATGTATGAAGGCGTCAACGTGCCGTTTGCCAGCAGAATCGTGCCGTTTACGTCGGTCGGCAACAGCGTATTCTTCTGCAACTGACGGTACAAGCGCACCGAGAGGTCGCCGCCGATCCACGTGTGCGTGTACGTGACATTCGTGGACGTCGAAGAACTCGCTTCGGGTGCCGCGCCCGGTGCGTTGCCGTAGGCGACGCTATTCGCGCCATCGCAGGTGTAGCGAAGCGCTGCGGGGTCGCTGAGAATCGTCGAACGCGTCTGCTGCCCGGGCGAGCCCTGCATCGTGTACGAAGCCGAGTAGGTATCATATTTCGTCGGGTGCCACGTCGTCCCCAGCGATTCGAGCACGCCGCCGAAGCCGCCGGTCCCTTGCGTCACACCGAGGGATTCGGAAAACGAGAGATGCTCGTTCGAATGAATCGAATCGGTCACTTCGGCGGCGGCATAGCTGCTATGCTGCAGGTTCGTGTAGTACGGCGTCGCCGGTTCGTTGAGCGGAAATGTCTGCGACGTGCCCCACGAGCCGTAGGCGGTAAGCGAGATCGTGTGTCGCTGCGCCGCCGGAAGGATAGCATTGAGTGTAAAACCCCGGCTATCGTTTAGCCCCGTGGAGCCGATCGGCGACGCGACACCATCGATATAGCGATCGAGTTCGTCGCCGAGCGAGGTTGAGTTATTCTGATAGATCGTCGCTTGGATCGAGGTCGCGCCAAGCAGTAGATCGTCGCTGAGCGAGAACAGACTCACGCTTCCGGCCGAATAATTGTTCGGGCCGTAGCCGCAGGGGGTTCCGTCGTATTGTATTCGCGCGCAGACGACGTTCGTGATGCGATTCGACGTCAGAGATCGTACCGGTGATCGTCTGCGAATCCCCGACCTCGTAGCGGAATCTTCCCGATGAACCGAAGCTGTTCGCATCGCCGTTGTGGACGTAGTTCAGACCGCTCGCATCGGTGTAGCGCAAACCGTCGAGCCAGCTGGTCGCGAGACCGCCGCAGAGGTTGAGCGCAACGCCGAGCTTACCGTTTGAACCGGTCTCGGCGCTTTGCCAACTGTTGCGAGCATTCGACCCGAGCATCAGCGAATCGTAAGACTCCCATGACAGCGTCGGCTGCAGCGTGGTGAAATTCACACCGCCGGCGAGGCCGCCGAGTTGCGGTCCGTTGCGAACGCCCGCGCCGGTAAACAAGCAGGTAGCATAGTTGCGAAGATTGCCGGCCGAGCCCGGAGCATTGAGCGGAATACCGTCGAGCGTCAGCGCCGTTTGACCGGCATCTTGACCGTCGAGCGAGATGGTCTGCTCGGCGTCGCTATCATCACTGCTGGTTTGCACCGAGACGCCCGAGAGCTTATTGAGTGCGTCGGCCAAATCGCTCGAAAGCCGGCGCACCGCGGAATCGGGACCGAATGAGCTTGACGAGATCGCCGCCGACGAGTGCGCCTCAACGGTACCGATCACTTTTAACTGAGTCGAAAGCGCGAGCGAAACGCTCACCGTGACGTAGTTGCCGTTGATGATCTCGAACGACGGCGAGGTAACCGTCTGGTAATCGCGCCGGACGACGCGCGCGCGATAGATACCGTCCGGCACATCGGTGAAGACGATCAAGCCTTTCTTATCGGTGAACCCACTCGTCACGACTGGGCCGTCGAGGACGACGCGCGCGAGTTCGACTGATGCCTTGCTGCTCTGGTCGGTGACGACGATCCGTATCTCGCCGTTATCCGCCTGTTGCGCTGATGCGGCGATCGGCGAAAAGGGCATAAAGAGAGCGGCAAGCACGGCCGCGAGGAGGCGCTTCATGATGTGCAGGTGATTCTTCTTCGTTAGAGGCGGATGGTCACCGTGGTGCCCCGTGCGGGCGCGCTATCGATACCTATCGAGCCTCCGGCGCGTTCCACCGCGCGTTTGGCGATCGCTAGTCCGAGTCCACTTCCCGTTATTTCGCCGCGCTGATCGCCGCGGTAGAAACGCTCGAAGGCGTGCAGTCGCTCCGATTCGGTCATACCCGGACCCTCGTCGCGCACCGTAATCGTTGTGTGTCCGTTCGTCTTCACCGCGCGTAAATGAATCGGCGCCTCGGGCGCGTACTTCAGCGCATTTTCCACAACGTTCCATAATGCTTCGCCAAGCTCGGTGCGATCGCCGACTAATCCTTTGGTGCCATCAACGCTATAGTCGATCTCTCGCGTCTCGTCCAAACGCCGCGCGGCATCACATTGACTGCGCAGCAGTTCAGCGAGATCGATTGATTCTGCTCGCGGTGGCGTTTCCGCGTCCAGTCGCGCAAGTCGCATCAACCGATCGATCAGGTTGCGCATATGCTCTTTCTCGAGCGACATCGTCCCGAGAATCTGGCGCGCGATCGTGGGCTCCGCGACGGCTCCGCGGCGGAGCACATCGATGTATCCGCCGATCACCGTCAGCGGCGTGCGCAGCTCGTGCCCCGCGTCGGCGACGAATTGCCGCATCCGCTCCTCGGTTTCGCGACGCTCGCTCATGGCATTCGCGACGCTTGCAGCGGCGTCGTTGTAGGCGGCGGTCAGCGTGCCGATCTCGTCGCCGCCCGGCGCGATGAAACGGCGTTGCGTGAAATCACCGCCGGCAAGCGCATTGAGTGATTCGGTTAGGTCGTTGATCGGGCGCAGCGCCTGCTGCGCGAAGAAGCGGCCCACGAGCCACGAGAGCAGCATCGCAACGACGGCGACCACGATCACGACGCGCCAGTACGGAATCAGCGCCACGAGCACGAGCGGCATCGACGGCTCGAAGGCAACATATCCGCCGTCGACAATGGCTACTTGCGACGGCTCGGGCAAGGGCCCGGAACCCGATGCGCCATTCGTCCGGAAAAGAAACGAGCCACGCGTCGAAGGGGGCGGCGAGCCGTAGGGCGGCGGGAAGAAAAACGCTCCAGGCGCAAAACGACCGCCCGTATTTGCCGGTCCGGGCGGCTGGCGAAAATGGGCGGCGACCATGCGCCCGAGTAGGCGTGGGTGCACGCTCTTATCACCGCCCAAGAAGTTACCGTGGCTGTCGAATACCGCGACGCTGAGGCCGATGCTGCTTAGCGTGCTCGCAATCTGCGGGGCGGCGGCCTTGAGCGAGGTGCCGTCGGCGCGATATTGATCGACGAGCACGCGCGCCTCTTCGTGTTTGGCCACCACGATGCTCCGGCTGAAGCTGTCGAGATCGACGACCAGCGCGATGCTCGATGCGACGATCACCACGACGACGGTAATGCCCAGCAACACGGCGTAGAGCAGTGAGAGCCGCGAGACGATCGAAAGCTTCATTGCCGCCGTCTTCTTCAACTGGGCCTAATTATGCTGCGAGAGCCCGTACCCGACACCCCGCACCGTGCGAATGAACGAGCCACGCTCGCCGGGGCGATCGATCTTCGCACGGAGATACGAGATGTAGGTCTCGACGATGTTCGGTCCACCCTCGAAGTCATGTCCCCACACGATCTCGAGCAAGTGGTCTTTGCTGAAGACACGTCGCGGCTCACGCATGAAAACCGAAAGAAGGTCGAACTCGCGCTGCGTGAGCTCGATGCCGTCCTTCCCCCGCATGAGTTCGCGGGTTTGGGGATTGAGCGCGAGATCGCGCCAGCGGAGCACGTTCTCTTCGATCAATTGCGGCCGGCGCAACTTGGCTTGCAAGCGCGCGATCAACTCTTCGAACACGAACGGCTTGACCAAGTAATCATCCGCACCCGCGGTGAGGCTCTGAACCTTGTCGTCGGTTCCGCCCTTTGCGGTGAGCATCACGATCGGCGCTTGGGAAATCTCTCGCAGCTTGGGAAGGAGCGAGATACCGTCGATCTTGGGCATCATGATGTCGAGGACGATCACTTCGGGGTCGAAGCGCCGCACCAACTCTAGTGCGGCAAAACCGTCGGCGGCGGATTGCACGTCGTAACCTTCGCGCGAGAGTCCGAGCTCGAGCATTTCACGAATCATCCGGTCGTCGTCAACCACGACCACCCGAGCATGAAGTAACGCAGTAGTAGCCATTTCTAGGCCTTAGACTGCCTTCTCGCCCTGAGAAGGCCCTGAACCGATGCCTTCATCGGACTCTCGCGTCGTCATCTCGTCCCTCGATTACCGTAGGAAACTTCGGGACTCGATTCCTCGATACAGCTTAAATCAGGGCCTCGGTTGCTTAGGCAGCACGCAAGGGTGATGGCCAGCGAGAATAGCGTTGGCCGCAGATCAGAGCGGCCTGCCGGATAGCCTCGAGCGGGTGGACCACCAGCGTCACGCCGTCCCGACGGAGCGCCGCCGTCATCACGTCGTCCGGTAACCAGTGGGCAAAGAGATGCACTTCGGAGGTCTGGGCCGCGTGGGCAAGTTGGGCCAGCACCTCGGCAAGCGTGCAGCATCCCCGCTCGAGGAGCGGAGCGACCAAATCGGATTTGACCCGAGCCGCATTCCAGCCGGTGGCCAAGACCACGACCTTGGTGAGCTCGTTGCTGCTGCTGGATTCGAAGTCAACCAACGCAGCCCGAACGCTCGCGGCCAGGGCGCTGTCGGTCTGCGCGTGGAGGGTCGCGCCGGCGATGCTTGCACTCGGACCCGCGGTAAGGACCGCCCCCGAACCGATAACGTAGTCGTTCATACTCCGAGCTTCGCAGGGCGGAGTGCCATCTGTATGGCGCTTGCGAACTCGACGGGAACTAAAGAGGCGCCGCATATAGCGACGCCTCTAGCCCACCACCCGGTAAGCATTTCCCCCCGCGCGGACACTACGCAGAGGAAAGGTGTGTATGCGCGTGCGAGACGATCGTTACGCGTCGCGAGAACATCCCGAGCATCGCATCGATGACATCGGGATCCCACTGCGATCCGCGGCCGTCTTGCAGAACCTTGAGCGCCTGGCGAGGAGCGATCGGCTGACGATACGGCCGCTCGCTGATCATCGCGTGAAACGCATCGGCGACGGCCACGACCCGCGCTTCGAACGGAATGCTCGAACCGAAGATGCCGTCGGGATAGCCGGCGCCGTCGTACCGTTCGTGGTGCGCACGCACGATAATGGCGCAACGCTGTAACGACGGTATCTGACTAAGAATACGCGCTCCGGCCGCCGCGTGATCGCGCATGATATCCCACTCGTCGAGTTCGAGCGGGGCAGGCTTGAGCAGCACGTGATCGGGCGTCGAAATCTTTCCAATATCGTGAAGCAGCGCGCACAGCGAGATGAATTCGCTGGCTTCGGCGTTGCAATCCATCGCGGTGGCCAAGCGGCGCGCCCATTCGGCCGTGGCCTTGGAGTGGCAGCACGTTCCGTAGTCGCGCTCGGCCAACATCGCGAGCAGTGCAGTGGTGCCCTCCATGCCGGGGCTGTCGGGGGTCTCCTCGCCATCACTGCCGAGCGCGCTACGCTCGATTTCGTTGGCGAGGACATCGAGAAAGGCCAAGAGCCGGCGCTGATCGGTTTCGTAGGCCCCCGCGGCAAGCGCGATCGTATGGGTCGCGGCGCCGGTCAAATCAACGACAGCCGCTCTGCCGAGGCGAGGGGTTTCGCGTTGCGCCCAGGTTGACAAACCGACCGGCTTGGCCAGCGTCAACGACAAGCAGAGGCGATCCAGCAGCACCTCTAGCGCAGGCTCGATCTGGGTGCTCCCCATGAGCGAAGGCATCGTCACGTGATCGGTGGCGGAACGCGCCAATTCCGGAATGCTCTGGCCCAATGCCGCCCCCAGGGCGGTCAACGTTCGTACGGCAGACATGGCAAAAAAGTCCGAGCCAGTTTCGGCTGGGCTAATTCCCCATCGGGGGGGCGTCCGCCGCAACGATGAGGGTCGCAAGGATGAGAAGGGTCAGCATGGGTGAGAACAAGCCTCCAAGCAGGTGCAGCGCTGCTATCACGATAGCCGCTGGCCCAGGCCAAAAGCCCTACTGAAATTTAAGTAGGGCCGTTCCTACCCCTCGTTCAGGAGCCCAATTCGTCGGGCTGCGGCGATCGCTTCCGCCCTCCCATGGCACCCGAATTTATCGATGACGTTCTGGATGTGGGTCTGGACCGTATAAACCGACCGGCCCATCTCAGCGGCGATCTGCTTCGGCGTCAGTCCAGCTGCCAAGTCGCGCACAACGCGTAATTCCTGCGGAGTAAGCACGATGGCCGTCCCCGGTTCCTGTTCGCGCTGCAAGTGCGCGGCGACGTTTTCCACATAACGCGCGTATCCGCCGAAGCCGAATTGACGAATCGCCTCGATCGTTTCGTCGATTCCGTCGGGCGCATAGGACGGGCTCTTGGCAGCCCGCGCCAGCTCCTCGACGGCTTTGCGCATGCACGGCCCCGCCTCGTGTTGGCCGTGGTTTCTTCGCTTGAGCAAACGCGCAGCAGAGGTATGGCGTCCTGCGACGATTTCGGCAAGCACGAGAATGGCCAAGGCAAAATCCAAAATCACGGCACCGGAGTACTGCTCCGGCGCAGCGATGTCGTCCACGAGACTCAAGGTCGTGGTGACCAAGGCGCCGCTTTCCTTGAAACGGCCGTCGAGCGCCAGAGCCAGCGCGCAGCTCGCCCGTACGATCGCACGGTCGGGGATGTGAGCTTGGCGATCGATCACGCTTCCGAAGAGCCGGTGCGCATCCGCATAGTTGCCCACCCACGCATGCCGGTGCGCCTGACTGGATGCAAGGTATGTGCTCAGAGCCAGCGCGTCGCGAGGCGTAAGCTCCGCGAGCTGCTTCTCAATCTGGACAGCACGATCGGCATTTCCGCGGCGCGTTTCGAGACTGAGCATGAGCACCAGGGCGTTTTGAAGGTCCACGTAATCGCCGGCTCGCGTCGCGGCGGTCGCCGCCTGCTGCGCAAACCAGAGGCTCTGCGCCGAATCGCTTTCGCCAAACAGTGTCAGGAGTGACAGATTCCGGAATGAACGCGACGCGATGCTCCACAACGCGATCCTCGATCCGAGTTCGGCTGCCTCGGACAGCCGTTGACGCCCTCTTTCGATCTCGCCGACGTTGACGTGCGCTACGCCAATACGAAAGGCGATGCGCGCGAGCCATTCATCATTCTCAACGAGCGCGCTTTGAGCTTCGGCGGAATCGATGAGTCTGCGCGCCTCGGCCATATCCCCGGATCTGGCACGCCATTGCGCTAAGAGCGCTTCACCCTCCGCCCGGATCGGTCTGGGCAACGCCGGCTCTGAGAGCAAGTCCGACAAGAGATCCATGGCGTTCGCTTCAATGTTCGTGCGGTGTACTGCGAGACGAAGCATCAACTGCCCGCGCAATTCGGTCGATTCGATTGAGCGCGTGGAACGCGCAATCTTGCGCTCGCCTTCGTCGTATCTGCCGCGCGCGAGATCCAGAAGCCCGCGCAGCCCGGTGACGACGGCGTTTTTCTCGAACGCATTCCCCAGCGACGCCGCGGTCAGCGACTCGAGCTCGTCGGCAAATCCGCTATCTAGTAATCGAATGCCGTGGGCGGCGAGCAGCCTCAGGGCGTCGTTCGGCGAATGCGAATCGACGTACAAGCGCAGCGCTTGCGTGACGTTGCCCCGCTGTTCAAGAATTTGGCCGAGCGTCGAGAGCCGGTCGCGCTGCACGCCACTGCCGCGCAATTCAATTTGGTGGCGTACGAAATCGCGGAAGAGGTCGTGCAGCCGATAGCGTCCCGGTTCGTACTCGTGAATGAACGCGACACGGGCGCGTAGATCCTCAATCAATGCCGCCGCGCGATCGAATCCGGCAGCGACCATCACGTCGAGATCGATCTCCGGAAGCAAAGCAGCGGTCTCGATAAAGTTCTGTTCCTCGCCGCTGAGCGTTTGGTACACTTGCTCGGCGAGATAGCGATAGATCATCTCGCGCGTCATCGACGAGATGTTGCGCAGATCGACTGAGCGTGTCGACGAGCGCAGCGCGAAGGTCATCGCCGTCGCCCATCCATCGGTGAGCTGCAGGAGCTCGACTAATTCCTCATCGCGCACGCCCAAGCGGAAGGTGCGCGCGGCCTCTTTAGCTTCTTCGACCGAGAACTTCAGATCGTGTTCGTCGATCGCGAGGTCGCTTTCGCCGTAGGCGAGCCACGTGCCGATCGGTAAGCCGCTGGTTGCACGCGAGGCGATGATCCACTGCACCCGACCCTTGGTGCGTTCGATTAGCGACGTGACAAATCGCGCGACTTCGCGATCGCCCTGCGCGACGTGCAAATCGTCGATCGCGATCACGCCGCGATACGAGCGCAAATGCGAATGCATCCACAGCGCCAGATCCGCGCCCGGCGACTGCGCTCCGGCATTCTTTTCGTACGCGCCGGCCAGCGTTCCGCGCGCGTCGGGGGCGATCTCTACGACCGCGTCGGCGAACCCGCGAAGAAATCCGAGTAGCCCGGCGTTTTCAGACAATACGTCGTAACGAACGTGGGGCTCAGCGAGCGTATCGAGATAATGACGCAGGGCTACGGATTTTCCGTACCCCGCGGGAGCCACGATCAACACGACGCGCTGCATCGCAGCAGAGGCGATCCGCTCGATGATGCGCCGCCGGATGATCGGAACGAAAACCCCGCCGGTCTCGATTTTTCCGTCGGGGCGAACGGGTCGAATCATGTGCTCCTAGGCGCCTTCAGCCAGGGGAAGCTCGGTACTCTTCCTGTCCCTCATAATACCCCAACAGCAGCTCTTCGACATAGAGCAGATGCAGATCGCGGTCAAGCTTCGAATAAGCCGCTGCGTTTTCGGCACGAAACCCGTCCCAATCAGCCTTGGAATTCCAAACATCCATGCAGAGATAGACTCCCGTCTCCGCCCGATGCCGAAACAGCCGCGTCCGCCGGTAACCGGGATGGCTTGAAAAAAGGGCGACCCAGGGGCCTGCGGGGCCATAGGCATGCTCGAACGCGCGAACCTGCGCGGGATGAACCCGGTAGCGGTAGAGCACTTCGATCATCGTCGAAGGTCGAACTTTGCGGGCAACGGCACGTCCCCTTTGCCGATGGTCCGGCTGACATCATACGCAATGAGATCACCCAGCGCGTCGAGCCGTGCCGCCAGCCACGTGTGTTGAGCCGGACACGTGATTTCCCCGAGCTCGAGCACCAGGGCTCCATCCTGCGCATCGACCTGCCGGAAGGCATAATAGTCGTGCAATCCCACCGTGAAATTGTCCGGCATGAAACGAAACGGAAAGAGCGGTGCGTAAAGCGCGCGCCAGAGCTCCGCGGCGTTGCGATCGGCGAGGCGATGATAGCCGATCGATGCGCCGCTGGTGCACGCCGGAACGGCGCCGTCAAAATGAATGAAGATGGCCATTCCGACTGCATAGCGACCGTCGAAATCGGCCGGCTCACGAATCACGTGAAGTCCGTGCGCGCGCAGGACGCGCGTTGCTTCGTCGGCGACCACCGGGGTCCAATCACGCTCGCCGGACGCGCCTAGGTTGCATGCACGCGTTGGAAAACTCGCGCAAGACGCCGGACGCCCTTCATGGCCTGCCGAGATCAAGACATCGGCATGGACGAGCGCCGCGAAAACCAGCTCCAGCATTATGAGCCCGCGACCAGCGCGGAGAGCGTCGCCGAGGGTTCGACCTGCAGTTCGCTCCTGAGCACTTCGCGATATTGCCGATAGGTGCGCAGCGCTGCCGCGCGATCACCGACCGCGAGATGCGCACGAATTGCGACTTCGCGTGCCGGCTCGTCACACGGATCGCAAGCGATCACATCGCCGGCAAAGGCAAGGGCGGCATCAGGATCGCCGCGCTCAAGTGCGTCCGCCGCCAATCGGTGCGCAATCCCCGTGCGCAGGTCATCCATGCGCTGCGCTACCGGAGCGAACCACTCCCAGCGTTCGAGCGCACCTGCGCGTTCTTCACGCAAACGTTCCCAGGCGCGTCCAAGAGCTGCGCGGTCGCCTTCGCGTAGCCGGTCGCGCGAACGTAGCGCCAAGGCGGCGCGATCGATCTCCCATACGTCGACGAACGCGTCGGCATGCAGCCGATATCCGTCGGCTTCGCGTTCCACTGCGTCCTCGCGCCCAAGATGCCCGCGTAAACGGTGCAGACAAACGCTCAGCGCATTGCGCGCGGCAAAATCGTCGAGATCCGGCCAAAGCATTGCCGCCAGGCGCCCACGCAGTGTCGGCTCGCGGCGCTGCGCGATCGCTGCGAGCAGTTCGAGTTCGCGCCCCGACACACGCGCTAGCGTGCCGTCCACACGCACGCGCCCACCGAGAATCTCAAGTGCGAGCGGCGCCGCTTCGCTGCGGTCGCGCGTGATCTGCGCGACGAAATTCGAGAGCATTCCAACGTTCTCGTGCTGGTTGGCAAACGCGCCCACCGCGTGAACGAACGCTGGTGCGTCACAGTGCGCAGCGGCCTCTTTCGCGCGCGCGGATGCCGCATCGAACGCGGTGGGATCGCACAGCGCCAGGGCTATACCCGCCAACGCTTCAACAAACGGCATATGCACCTGGCCGGCCAACTCGAGCGCCGAGTTCGCAAGCGCGGTGCGTTCCTCGTCGTCGCGCGAGCGCGAGAGAGCGATCAGCCGGCCAAACACGACGAATTTCGGGATGTCGGCGGCGCAGGGTTGTACGCTGTGCCCGCGCGCCGCTGCGGCGAGATAGGCAAAGCCGGCAACGCCGCCGCGCGTCACGAGGCCTTCGAGCTCCGCGGCGATCGCGTTAAACGCCGGCCGGTCACCCGAAAACCACGCGGCGATGAGCGATTCGGCAGTATCGAACGCCATGAAATTGGGCAACCCTGACTGTATTGCGCGCTCGTGCGCGCGGGCCAAGAACTGACGCTCGAGCGACCATTCCCCACGCACGCGCGCGATGTCGGCACCTAACGCCAGATACGTCCCCGACGCGACGACGTGCATTTGATCGATCAGCGGAAGCGCAGCATTGAGGTCCCTCTCACCGAGATCGAAATGACCGCTACGCGCGCGCAAGATTCCGCGTAGATACAAGACATGGCCATCAAGCATGGTCGCGGGCGGATCGGAAAATCCGATCTGCCCTTCAAAATCCGCAATTGCGACGAGCGCTTCGTCGAGCTTGCCCACGTAGCTCATCAGCAAGATGCGAAAAACGAAGACGTAGTAACGCTCCATCGGCGTTGCGTTACGGGCGAGAGTCCTCCACACCGTTTCGGCCTCGTCGAGCAGCGCTGAGCTATCGACGCAGAAGATGCGCATCAACGCGGTGACGCCCCACAAACGTGGATACCGCGCAACGATCGCCCGGTCTAGACCTGAGAGAACCTGCGCGTAGCGCATCGACGGAGCCGGCTCGCGCACCACTTCAAGCGAGCCAAGCGCACGCGCCGCAGCGTGTTGATCGCCGCGGGCGATATGCAGCTCTGCCGCGCGTTGAAAATTACCGCGACCTTCTTGCGTTTGCGCCAGCCGCAAAAGCAACGCATCACGCCGGTCCTGCGCATGCTCGAGCAAAAGTGCGCAAAGTAGCGGGTGCAGTGAAAATGAACCGTTCTCCCCGCGCTCGATGAAGGCGGCGTCCCGGGCAAATTCGCTCACATCGTCAACGATCGATGGATCGTCGAGGGCGGCGCGCAAGTCGTCCGCAGTCGCCTGCGGAATTGCAGCGCAAGCGAAGAGCGCGTCGAGCATGCGGCGATTCAACCCGGCGAGCACCTCGTCGGCGAGATAGTCGTGCAATTCGTCAAAAGCAACGTCGTCGAGTCGCTCCAGCAGTTGGTCGATCCGCCCTTCGCTTGCGAATCGCCTCAAAAGGAATACGGCGACCGGCCATCCTTGCGAGACCCTAAAGATGCGCTCGATCGAGCTGTCCTCGATCGTAAGCGGCGCAAAAATTTCGCGAATGTCGGCTGGGTTGAATGCAAGGTCGCCGGCACGTAACGTGACGATTTCGTGGGGCACCGCGTATTTCGTCAGGTGCCCGCGCAGTGGCTCGCGCGAGCAAATGACCACGGTTCGTCCGGCAGGCCGAGCCACGAGGAGCCGTGCGAAAAGTTCGCGGGCGCCCGGAGCGTCCGCCAGACGCTCGACGCCTTCGAAGACGATGCAGCCTTGGGCGGGTTCGCGCCAAACGTCGAGCGCCAGCGACACGCGCTCTGCGACGCTGGTGCCGCCATCGCCAAGCATCAACTCGCGTTGCGTCAGGTCGCGTTCGCGACCCGGATTTTCGCCGGCGAGAGCCGGGATGAGGCAGCGCGCCAAATCGAGCTCGTCTCGGACGTTCGCGCAATCGCAAACCGCGCCGCTCCCGCGCTCGGCGAGAAATTGCTGCACCAGCGTCGATTTGCCAAAGCCCGCCGGGGCGACGATCGCAACCAGCCGGGCATCCACCTTGCGCAGCCGTTCAAGAAGCCGGTCGCGCCGGAGCGAGCCGCCCACCACCATCTTCCTGTAATCGGTTTGTAATCACCGTGTAATTAGTCCGTAAGTCCCGGGAAAGCACGCACGGCTACGATGGCGGGGCCAGCCGAGCCAACGGAAAGGCAACCAATGACCGTCGTTACTCAGCCCACAAGCGTTCTCGTGGTTGGTCCAGAAGCGTCGGTTCGCACCGCCATCGCGCGCCTGCTCTCTTTAGAGAGTAGCGTTCGCGTCGCCGGGACTGCGCCGAGCATGGCGCAAGCCACCGGTATCGATGCCGATGTGATCATCGACGAGACCCTCTTACACGAGCTCAAGGACGTTTCGATCGCCGACTTCATCACCATGGTGAAGGCCCTGCCACCGGCCGCCCCGTCTTTTGCGCCCCCTCGCCACCTTCACCCCCTTACCGGTAGCCGGGACATGCGCGCGGCCCTTTCGGACCGCGAACTCCAGGTCGTGCGGCTGGTGGCCGAAGGGCTCTCGAACAAGCAAATCAGCATCCGGCTGGAGCTCTCGGATAAGACCGTCAAGAACCACATCTCGCATATCCTCGCCAAGCTGAACCTTTCAGCTCGCACGCAAGTAGCGGTGCACGCGTTGCGTGCCGGCTTGGTCTAAACGTAGCGCGGCTCCGCGCGAGAAGTCGTAAACGAGGACGCCGTCGACCGGCGTCTTCGCTGCTGTTTGCACCGCCGAATGAATCCGCTGTAAGAGCGAAAGCCTCCGCCCGTCGCGCGGCAGCCGCCGAAACACAACGCCATACAGGCGGCCCCGCCGGTTGCGAACCACGATGTCGAAGGGCGCTGCGCGCAAACCGGCGGCAACGAGATCGACGCGGCGCAACGCGCGTAGCCGGGCCGCGAGTCGCCCGTCAACAAATGCACGCAACTCCCGCGCGATCCGATCGCGCTCGGAGAAAAGCAGCGCACGACGCACATTCCCGAGCCGGCTTGTAACCGCCGACTCGAAAACGACCAACGCCCGATCGACCAGCGTACGCGGTGTCATGCGCTGCTCGGCAAGGCAAGTCAGAATCGCGGCGCGCATCGCGCGCTCAGCAAGGCGAGGAAGGCGTTCGGCGGCGAGCAGTGCGTCCATGTCCTTGGCATCGTGGGCTACCGCGATGCCAGGCGCATGGCACGATCGTGTCGGAACATGGCCTCATGCAGCGAATCGACGGACGCTTCATCTACTCCGCGAGCGATCTGAATAATGCGCTCGAGTGCGAACATCTCACCGAGCTCGAAGCAATGGCAGCGCGGCACGAGCTCGAACGCCCGCAGGCGGGCGACACCGCGGCACTGCTCTCGCGCAAAGGCGACGAACACGAGGAACGCCAGCTCGAGCGATATCGCAAACAGTACGGCGACGCACTGGTCTCGTTTCCATCCCAGAGCGGACATACGCTGGCCGAGCTGGTTGCGGCACAAGGACGGACGGTTGAGGCGATGGATGCCGGAGCGCCGTTCATTTACCAGGCAGCATTCTTTGACGGCACCTTTCTCGGACGCACCGATTTCTTGCGGCGGGTCGAACGTCCGTGCGCCCGGTGGGCCTGGAGCTACGAGGTCATCGACGCAAAGCTTGCGCTCACGCCAAAGCCTTATTATCTCGTGCAGCTTGCTCACTACAGCGCGCACCTTACCGCCATCCAAGGCACCGCTCCGCAATCGATGCACGTCCTGCTCGGGAGCGGTGCGGAGCGCGCCTTTCGCGTCGACGATTTTGCCGCCTACGAACGCCACTTGCGGGCGCGGTTCCTTGCCAAGATGGCCGGCGGTTCGAACGTGACGTATCCGCTCGAGGTCGCGCACTGCGACATCTGCCGTTGGCACGATCGCTGCGCGCAGCAACGGCTCGCCGACGATCACTTGAGCCTCGTCGCGCGAATCCGGCGCGATCAGATCCGGCGGCTCGAGGGAGCCGGCACTACAAGCATGACGCAGCTCGCAAGCGGCGAGCGCCCCTTCGGCATGGACGAGCGAACGTTTGCGAATCTGCAGGGACAAGCGGCGTTGCAGGTCATCGGGCGTCGCGAACGTCGTAACGCCTACGAATTGCTCGACGCCGAGGAGGGCACCGGCTTCGAATTGCTGCCGCCGCTCGATCCGGGCGACCTTTTCTTCGACATCGAAGGCGACCCGCTCTACGCTCCTGAGCGCGGGCTCGAGTACCTGTTCGGATTTTATTGTCCGAGTGACGAACGATATGTATCATTTTGGGCGCGTTCCGCCGCGGAGGAACGCACCGCATTCGAGGCCGCAGTTGACTTTATGTTCGCGCGTCGCGAGCGCTATCCGCGGATGCACGTGTACCACTACGCCTCATACGAGACGAACGTGCTGCGCCGCCTGATGGGATTTTACGGAACTCGCGAGCGCGAACTCGATGATCTTCTGCGTGGCCAGACCTTTGTCGATCTTTTCGCCGTGGTACGGCAGACATTGCGCATCTCGCAGCCGAGCTATTCGCTCAAAAAGCTCGAGCCGTACTACGGTATGCAACGCGAAACCGGCGTGCGCCGCGGCGACGACTCTATCGTGATGTTCGAAACGTGGCTCGCCGACGGCGGCCAAGAGATTCTGGATGACATCGAGCGCTACAACGCCGATGACTGTCGTTCGACGCATCTCCTTCGCGAGTGGCTGCTCGAGCGACGTGCCGAGTATCAAGCGCGATGCCAGCGAACGTTGGCATGGCGCCAGACCGAACCCGCGCCGGCTCCGCAAGACCCCTCGCGCAGTGAGCTGGCCGCGCAGCTGCTCGATGCGATCGTCGCACCAAGTTCGCTACGCGAACTGCGCGCGAGTGACGAATCAACGCGCGCGCGGTGGCTGCTCGGGCATTTGCTCGACTATCATGCGCGCGAAGCCAAGCCCATCTATTGGAAATATTACGATCGCCTCGAGAACGTCGATCGCTTGCTGGAATTCGACCACGAAGCCCTGGGTGGTCTCCGACTGCGCGATGACGTTCCACCGTACAAGGTTTCGCCTCGCGATCGAAACTTGGTGTATACGTACACGTTTCCCGACCAAATGCACAACCTTGGCACGGACAAGCCGTACTGCCCGCATACGCAAGGCCCGGCGGGAAGCATCGTGTGGCTCGACGACGACCGGAACGAAGTACGGGTAAAGCTTCACGGGTCGATTCGTCCCGACCGCCTACGCGCGCTTATCCCGGGCAAGCCGATTCAGACCAACGAGCAACGCGAGGCGCTCGCGCGCATCGCTCAAGCCTATCTGGAGGGCACGCTCGAGGGCGCGCACCCTGCAACGGTCTCGTTGCTCTTAGGCCGTCGGCCGCGCACACGAACGCCGCGCGAACGGATGCAACCCGAGGTCGTCGATGCTCGATCGATCGGTGCGCTGATCGCCGACCTCGACGACAGTCACCTCGCTGTTCAAGGACCGCCGGGCAGCGGGAAGAGCACGCTCGCCGCGGCCGTGATCGCCGAGTTGCTCGCGACGGGTAAGCGGGTCGGTATCGTCGCAGGCGGCCACAAAGCGATCCACAACCTCTTGCACAAAATCGAAGCCCATACCGCGCAGATGGGACGCCGCTTTCGCGGACTGCAGAAGTATTCGAGCACAACCGAGGGGTCACAATATGCTTCCGAGGAGGCGGCGAGCTGGATCGAGGCAACGCCCGACAACGCTGCGTTTGACGGCGTCCACGACTTAGCAGCGGGCACGTCGTGGCTCTTCACCCGACCAGCGATGGCGGGGCGTTACGATTACCTGTTCATCGACGAGGCGGGACAAATGAGTCTTGCCGACGCCCTTGCGTGTTCGGTCGCGGCGCGAAACGTCGTCCTGCTGGGCGACCCTCTCCAACTCAAGAGCGTCTCGCAGGGTTCGCATCCGCCCGGAACCGATCTCTCGGTTCTGCAGCACCTCCTGGGTGCGCGCGAAACGATCGATCCGCGTGACGGCATCTTCCTCGATCGCTCGTACCGGATGGCGCCATCCATCTGCAGCTTCATCTCGCACGCGGTCTACGAAGATCGCTTACTCGCAGCTCCCTCCTGCGCGCGTAACCGCGTCGATGCGCCCGGATGGCTAGGCAGCGGCCTGCGCTTTCTTCGCATTACGCACGACGGCAATACGCGCTCGTCCGACCAAGAAGCGCGCGCGGTGGCCGAAGCGGCTCGCGAGCTGCTGCAGGGGACGGTTACGATCGGCGAGCGGGCGCCGCGTGCTTTAGAGGAGAGCGACCTGATCGTCGTTTCGCCGTACAATGCGCAGCGCAAGTTGATTCGCAAACGCCTCGAGGAGCAAGGGCTTTCCGAAATCCGCGTCGGCACGGTCGATAAGTTCCAGGGTCAAGAAGCGGCCGTCGTGCTGTATTCGATGGCGACCTCGAACGACGGCACGCTGCCGCGCGACCTAGAATTTCTCTTCGAGCGAAATCGCCTTAATGTGGCAATCTCGCGAGCCCAGTGCCTGAGCATCCTGGTGTGCTCGCCTGATCTGCTCTCGGTCCGCTGCTCGACGCCCGAGCAGATGGCCCTGGTAAACCTTTTGTGCGCCTTTGTTGAAGAAGCCTCGACCGCAGCCGCGGCCGCCTAGAGGAGAACCTCGCCCCGGCCTTGGAACTCGCAGGTATGCAACACCGGCCCAATTGGATCACCGGCATCGCGTTACTCGCGATTCACGTCGGCGCTCTCCTCGCGTTCTTTCCCGCGTTCTTTTCGTGGTCGGGGCTTATCGTCGCGATCGTCATTTCGAATCTCACCGGCGCCTTCGGCATCACGCTGTGCTACCATCGCACGCTGACGCACCGCGCGCTGCGAATGGTGCGGCCGCTCGAGTACGCGACGGCAATCATGGGTGCACTCGCCTTTCAGGGCGATCCGATCAACTGGGTTGCGACACATCGCATTCACCACGCGCACGCCGATCGTCGCGGCGACCCGCATAGCATCCGCCGCGGGCTGACCTGGGCCCACGTTACGTGGCTCTTCCGCACCAACGAAAATTTGCCCAGCGACGCGCAAGCTAAACGCTACACGCCCGACCTCTGGCCGGATCCGGTCTATCAAGCGTTGCGCTATCTCTATGTGCCGATGCAGATCGGCCTGGCGGTGCTCCTCTTCGTCCTCGGCGGCTGGTCGTGGGTTGTGTGGGGCATTTTCGTGCGCTTAGTGTTTACCTATCATGCCACCTGGCTCGTGAACTCAGCCGCGCACGCCTTCGGCTATCGCACCTATCGCACGCCGGATCGATCGGTCAACTCCTGGTTTGTCGCATTGGTTTCTTGGGGCGAAGGTTGGCACAACAACCACCACGCCTTCCCGTTCTCTGCGCGCCACGGTTTGAAGTGGTTTGAGATCGATTGCACCTGGTGGGCGATCAAAGTAATGGCCGCGATGAAGCTGGTAGATAAAGTCCGTGTTCCGACGCGCGACATGCGTGAGCGTCTGGCCGGCGCCCAGAAAGATCTGCAACGGCGCTACTTCCGCCGCATGACCCTGGAGTAATGACCGACGACGATCTCCGGCGTTACCAAACGCAAGGATTCATCGTTTTCCCGAACTTCAAATCACCGCAAGAGGTCGTTGCGCTGCGCGAACGCGCCGCCGCAATCGTTGACGCGTTCGAACCCACCAGGGCCGCCTCGATCTTCTCGACAAAAAACGATTCCGCGCGCAGCGACGCCTACTTCATGGAATCAGGCGAAGCAATTCGCGCCTTTTTCGAAGAGGACGGGCGCACGATCAATAAGATCGGCCACGCGATGCACGATCTCGATCCTGTGTTTGACGCGTTTTCCCGCGGCGCGCGCTTAGCGCAGATCGCCGCGCGAGTCGGCTTGCGCGAACCGCTGATCTACCAGTCGATGTACATTTTCAAGCAGCCGCACGTCGGCGGCGAAGTTGACTGGCATCAAGACGCCGCTTTCTTCGACACGGATCCACCCAGCGTTACCGCGTTTTGGTTTGCGCTGGAAGATGCGACGCGTGATAACGGCTGTATGTGGGTGCAGCCGGGCGGACATCGTTCGCCGCTACGTGCGCGCTTTGTGGCGAACGGCGCCGGCGCGCGTTTGCATTCGGTCGACCCGGCCCCGTGGCCGACCCTGAGCGAAGCGATTCCACTCGAGGTGCAGGCCGGCGCGCTCATCGTCTTCGACGGCCTTCTCCCGCACTACAGCGCGCCCAATCGTTCCGCGCATTCGCGCCACGCGTACACCCTGCATGCGGTCGACGGCGCGTCTGCCTACTCACCGGCCAACTGGCTGCAGCGTACGACGATTCCACCGCGCGGGTTCTAACCGATGGAATAGCCGGGGGAATCCGCCGATTATATAGGGGTATGGCCGACATTATGCATCTGGTCAAAATTGCCGTTCCCCCCGAACGGGTCTACGAGGCGCTTACGACGCCCGAAGGGGTCCGCAGCTGGTGGACCCGTGACGCCGATCTCGATGCCGTCGCGGGCGGTACCGGCACGTTCCGGTTCCACGGCGGAAGCGACGTAACCGCGGTTACGGTGAAAGAACTCGAACCGCCGCTGCACGTGCTCTGGAAAACGGAATCATCGTTTCGCCCCGAATGGGAAGGCACAACGATCGTCTTCGACTTGCGCGTGGACGGCGGGGGAACGGTGCTTTCGTTTGCCCACCGCGGATTTGAAACGGCCGACGAGCGGTATGCGATGACGACCACCGGCTGGGGCGTGTATCTGTCCAGCTTGCAACAATATCTCGAAACCGGCAGAGGGAACCCAGGATAAAAAAGAGACCCGATGATCACGCATCGGGCCTGTTGTTTCGTCGGTCCCTCGACTACGCTTATGAACGCTACGCGTTCAATTGCTACGCTCGGGATGACAAGCGTACTACAGATCCTCGGGATTTATTCCCTTGATTCTATCGTACTGAGTCTTCTTGGGTGCCGCATGCACTGCTAAATGATCGTCGTACTCGCCTTCGTATTGAACCGTTAACGGTTCACGGTTGCGCTCGTACGCGCTCATCAAACGGCTCATGCCGTCGCCGCCGCCGGCCATGACTTCTGCCAGAGCCGCGTCGTCCGCGGTCATCTGGTAGCCGTTCACCTCGACCTGCGTGCGCGGACGCCCGTCGTCGTCGACGTCCTGTCCTTGCGGCGTGATCTCGATGTTGCGATAGCGCGACATTCCGGTACCCGCCGGGATCAGTTTGCCGATGATGACGTTCTCCTTGAGACCCAAGAGCGGATCGTACTTGCCCTTGATCGCCGCGTCGGTGAGAACGCGCGTGGTCTCTTGGAAGCTCGCTGCCGAGAGGAACGATTCCGTCGCAAGCGAGGCTTTCGTGACGCCGAGCAGCACCGGATTGCCGTTGCCGGCTCGCTTGCCGTCGGCCTTGACGCGATCGTTGTTTTCGCCGAACAATGCGCGCCTCGACCAACTTGGCCGGGAAGCATCAGCGTATCGCCGCCTTCGATGATCTTCACCTTGCGCATCATCGAGCGCACGATGACTTCGATGTGCTTGTCGTTGATGTCGACGCCTTGCGAACGATAGACCTTCTGCACTTCCTGAACCAGGTAGTTCTGCAGAGCCGTCTCGCCCTTGATGCGCAGAATGTCGTGCGGGTTGAGCGAGCCCTCGTTGAGCTGATCGCCCGGCGCCACCTTCTGGCCTTCTTGGACCGCAAGGTGCGTGCCGTGCGGGATGTCGTACTCGTGCTCTTCGCCGGTCTCGTCGGTCACGAGTATCACGCGCTTGTTCTTGTCCTCACCGAACTTGATCGTACCGGCGATCTCGGTGATCGTCGCTTGGCCTTTGGGCTTACGCGCTTCGAAGATTTCTTCGACACGCGGAAGACCGGTGATGATGTCTTCGGTCGCGACGCCGCCGGTGTGGAAGGTACGCAGCGTGAGCTGCGTGCCCGGTTCACCGATCGATTGCGCGGCGATGATGCCGACCGCAGTGCCGATGTCGGCCCGGTTGCCGGTCGCAAGATCGCGGCCGTAACACATCGAGCAGACGCCGTACTTCGATTGACAGGTAAGCACCGAACGGATCTTGACCGTCGAAATGCCCGCGTCGATAATCGCCTTGGCCTTTTCCTCGTCGATCTCGTCGTCGCGCTTGACCACGGCGTGGGCACGCCCCGTTCCGCTCGCGGGATCCTTGACGTCTTCGGCGGCGCGACGGCCGATGATCCGGTCGATCAGCGGCTCGATGATTTCCTTGCCGAGCGCGGATGTCGCTGACGGTAATGCCGTTCGTCGTCGCGCAGTCGTCTTCGCGGATGATGACGTCTTGCGCCACGTCGACCAGACGGCGCGTCAGGTAACCCGAGTCTGCCGTGCGCAGCGCGGTGTCGGCAAGACCCTTGCGCGCGCCGTGCGTCGAGATGAAGTACTCGAGAACGGTTAGGCCTTCTTTGAGTGAAGCCTTGACCGGGATCTCGAGAATGCGTCCCGACGGATCGGACATGAGTCCACGCATACCACCGAGCTGCTTGACCTGCGCGATCGAACCGCGCGCGCCCGAGGTCGCCATCATGAAGACCGGGTTGAGCGGATTCTGCGCAGCCTGCATCGCGCTGGTAACGGCGTCGCCGGCCTTGGACCAGATGTCGATCGTCTTGTTGTAGCGCTCGTCGTCAGAGATGAATCCCTGATCGAAGAGACGGTGCAACTCGTCAACTTGGTGCTGGGCTTTGTCGAGGATGTCGTGCTTGCTCTGCGGGACGACGATGTCGTTGATCGACACGGTCGTGCCGGAGAGCGTCGCGTAGTGGAAGCCCAGCTCCTTGATCGCATCGAGGAACTTTGCGGTCTCCGCGTTACCGTACTTGCGGTAGCACTCAGTGATGAGCTTCTTGAGCGCGCCCTTGTCGACGATCCGATTGACGAACTCTTTGTTCCACGCGAGCGGAAACGCCATGTTGAAGATCGTGCGACCGATGGTCGTCTTGATCAACTCCCCGTGCCAACGCACGTAGATCCATTCCTGCAGAAGCGCACTTCCGGTTTCGAAGGCGATCACTGCTTCCTTGGGATCGTAGAACGTGGGCAGCGCACCCGGCGCATCGGCGGCCGGAGCATTTTTCTTCTTGGGCCGCGCAAACACGGCGTCTTCTTCCGCGACCGCGGCCTTGGCTGGGCCGACGTACTCGTCGCGTTGGAACGTGAGGTAATACAGACCCAAGACCATGTCTTGCGTCGGGATCGATACCGGGTTGCCGTACGCCGGCAACAAGATGTTGTTCGAGCTGAGCATCAGGATGCGCGCTTCAGCCTGCGCACCGGCCGAGAGCGGCAAATGCACGGCCATCTGGTCGCCGTCGAAGTCCGCGTTATACGGCGTGCAGACGAGCGGATGCAGATGGATCGCTTTACCTTCGACCAGCACCGGTTCGAAGGCCTGAATGCCGAGACGGTGGAGCGTCGGCGCGCGGTTGAGCAGCACCGGATGCTCTTTGATTACCTCTTCGAGCACGTCCCAAACTTCGGGCCGCACGCGCTCGACCATACGCTTCGCACTCTTGATGTTGTGCGCGAGGCCACGATCAACGAGCTTCTTCATCACGAACGGCTTGAAGAGCTCGAGTGCCATCTCTTTGGGCAGGCCGCACTGATGCAGCTTGAGCGACGGACCGACCACGATGACCGAACGGCCCGAGTAGTCGACGCGCTTGCCGAGCAGATTCTGACGGAAGCGGCCTTGTTTGCCTTTGAGAATGTCCGAGAGTGACTTGAGCGGCCGATTGTTCGGACCCGTCACCGGACGTCCACGGCGGCCGTTGTCGATCAGCGCATCGACTGCTTCTTGCAGCATACGCTTTTCGTTCTTGATGATGATCTCGGGCGCGTTGAGCTCGAGCAACCGCTTGAGGCGGTTGTTGCGATTGATCACGCGGCGATAGAGATCGTTGAGGTCGGAGGTTGCAAAGCGGCCGCCGTCGAGCTGCACCATCGGGCGCAGTTCGGGCGCGATCACCGGAACGGCGGAAAGCACCATCCACTCAGGACGGTTGCCGCTAGCAATAAAGGCTTCGACGACTTCCAGACGCTTGATCGCCTTGAGACGCTTTTGGCCCGAAGTCTCTTTGAACTCTTTGCGCAGCTCCTCTTGGAGCTTCTTGAGGTTCATATCGCGCAAGAGCTCTCGAATCGCTTCGGCGCCCATGCCGGCTTTGAAACGATTGCCGTACTTGTCGCGCGCTTCGCGATACTTCTGCTCTGAGAGCACTTCACGCTTGGTGAGGTTGGTATCGCCCGGGTCGATCACGACGTACGCAGCAAAATAGATCACCTTCTCGAGCTGTCGCGGCGACATATCGAGGAGGATACCGATGCGTGAAGGGACGCCTTTGAGATACCAAATGTGCGAAACCGGCGTCGCAAGCTCGATGTGACCCATCCGCTCGCGGCGCACCTTCGCGCGCGTGATCTCGACGCCGCAGCGATCGCAGATCATGCCTTTAAAACGAATGCGCTTGTACTTACCGCAGTGACATTCCCAATCTTTGGTTGGGCCGAAGATCTTCTCGCAGAAGAGCCCGTCGCGTTCGGGCTTCAGCGTGCGGTAGTTGATCGTCTCGGGCTTTTTGACTTCGCCGAACGACCACGCACGGATCTGCTCAGGCGAAGCCAAGCCGATGCGCATGGCATCGAAATTGTTGACGTCAATGAGATTCAAGTTGAGGAGAGCTCCTGGTACGAGTGCTATCCGGGTCGCCTACGCAGGGTACCGCATCTCACGTTGTCGTAAGGGGTCCCACCGTCGCTCCACCGGACCAACCGAGCAGCCACCCTCGTCAGAGCGGTACCGGTCCAGGCACAGGCAGATAGTATACCACTGCCAGGAACCCGACTCAAGGGTGGGGTAGTTGCGCTCGCGATGCCGCCCGACGACACCCAAATGCGCGCCGCGCTACGGTCAATTTTCGACGCCGCGGTTGCCAGCGCCGACCCGCGAAAGGTCTTGGCTGCCCACCTCCCGCAGCCGCCCTCCGGCCGCGTTATCGTGGTGGGCGCGGGCAAGTCGGCGGCCCTCATGGCTGCAGCGCTCGAGGCTGCCTGGCCGCAGGTTCCGCTCGAGGGACTCGTTGTAACGCGCTACGGCCACGCGGTTCCGACCCATTCTATAGAAGTACTGGAAGCGGCCCACCCCGTTCCGGACGCTAACAGCGAGCGAGCGGCCGATCGCATCCTCGAGTGCGTGCGAGGACTGGGACCCGGCGATACCGTCATCGCCTTGATCTCCGGTGGCGGTTCGGCGCTGATGGCCAAGCCGGCCCCGGGTCTGACCTTGGCCGATAAGCAAGCAGTCTCGGAAGCGCTGCTTACCTCCGGCGCTACCATTACCGAAATGAACGCCGTCCGCAAGCACCTCTCGGCGATTAAGGGCGGCCGGCTTGCCCAGGCGGCAGCGCCTGCGCGGGTCATAACCCTCGCGATCAGCGACGTTCCCGGTGACGACCCCGCGACGATCGCGAGCGGGCCGACGCTCGCCGACCCGACGACCCTCCCCGAGGTGCGCGCAATCATCGAGCGCTACGGCATCAGCCTTCCGCAGGCCGTCCCGCCGTATCTCGACCGCGCCGCGGAAACGCCAAAGCCAGGGCAGATCGCGCAGGACGTGCGCTTGATCGCAACGCCGGCCATGGCCCTGCGCGCGGCAGCCGCGAAGGCAAGCGAGCTCGGCTTCGCGCCCTTGGTTCTCGGCGAGCTCGAAGGCGAAAGCCGGGATCTGGGGATCGTGATGGCCGGCATTGCACGCAGCGTGCGCGCGCACTCGGTCCCGATCGCGCCGCCTGCGGTGCTCATTTCGGGCGGTGAAACCGTCGTGACCATCGGCAGTGGCCCGGCCGGCCGCGGTGGGCGCAACATGGAATTTCTTTTGAGTCTCGCGCTCTCGCTCGAAGGTGCGCCCGGAATGTGGGCTGTCGCCGCTGATACCGATGGGCGCGACGGTAGCGAAGATGCCGCGGGCGCATTTGTCACGCCCAACACACTGCTTCGCGCGCGAAGCGCGCACGTCGACGCGAGCGACTTACTCAATCGACACGACAGTTATAGCTTTTTCGAAGCGATCGGGGATATCTTGGTCACCGGCCCGACACTCACCAACGTCAACGCGTTGCGCGCCGTCATTATCGCGTAACGTTGGCCGAGGAGGCGCCTCCTGCGGTGGCTAACCCACCAAACATAAATGCCCGCGAAACGATCGACACCGGCCTCCGGGTCGGGTCTGGCCGCGGTAGCTGAACGCGCTGGTGTTTCACTCGCGACGGCTTCGCGCGTCCTGACCGGGAGCAGTCATCGTGTCTCGCGCGATTTGCGTGAGCGGGTCCTTCACGCTGCAGAAACCTTGGACTACGTCCCCAACGCTAGCGCCCGCAGTTTGAGTACCGGCATGCGCAAGATCGTCGGTGTGCTGCTCCACGACATGCTCGATTCGCAGAACTACGAGTACATTCGAGCACTCGAAGAGTCCGCCGACCGCGCCGGCTGGCTAATCATGCTCGCAAACGCGAGTCGCAACGTCGAAAAAGAGTTCCGCTACCTTCGCGAGTTTCGTGCCGAGCGCGTCGGCGCCATTGTCCTCGGTGGTTCGGGAATCGATGATGACGAGTACCGCGCGCGTCTGAACCGCGAGCTGGAAAGTTATGTCAAACATGGCGGACGCGTGGTTGTGGGCGCGCGGCACGGCTTGCCGTTCACGGAGTTCGTTCCGGACAACGTGGGTGGTGCGAAGGCCGCGATCGAACATTTGCTCGAGCGCGGACATCGCCGCATTGGAATCATCACCGGACCCCGTGCGACTACCGGCACGACGGATCGGCTCCTCGGCGCAAAGAAGGCGTTAGAGGAACAGCGGCTCGCGTGGGATGAGTCGCTCGTCGTGGAAGGCGACTCACGACGCGCGAGCGGTGTTGCAGGATGCGAGCGCCTCCTCTCGCGTGCTCCCGACATCACTGCCATTTTCGCGATGAGCGACGATATGGCGTTTGGCGTTTACGAGGCGGCAAGCGCCCACGGCCTGCGGATTCCGATGGACCTTTCCGTTATCGGATACAACGATGTTGCGATGGCGCGCGTGCTCTCGCCGCCGCTAACGACTGTGAGCTATCCGACCGCCGAACTCGCCCGTGGAGCTGTCGAGGCCTGCGTCGGAGAGGTCGCGCTCGAGCGGATGCACGTCGTTGTTCCAAGCGAGTTGATCGTTCGCAAGAGCGTCGGCGCTCCCCGCGTGATGTCCGGCGGCACCTAGCGTTCGAACGACCATCGGCACGGGTATAAGGTCCCCGTTATGGCTATCATCGGAATTATCGGCGCAGACGATCGAGCGGTCGCTATCGGCAAAATGCTGAAGCATGGCGGCAACGTCGTCTGCTTCAGCGACCTTGACGACGACCGCACATCACAATCAGCAGCAGAGGTCCTCGGCGAGGGAACGTTTGCTACTACACCACATCAACAAGCAGTAACTTGCGACACGCTGTTCCTAACCATTCACTGGCAAGACCTCGAGCGAGCGCTCGTCGAACTGGGCACGTATAAAGACGGCATCGTGGTTGATGCCACGCGGCCTCCGGATCTCGGGCAGCTCAGCGGTGCAGAGCTGCTCGCGCACAAGCTCGACAACCCGCACGTCGTCAAGGGCTTCGTCGAGCCGCTTGACGGCGACGAAAGCGAGTTCATTCGCATTGCCTCGGATGATCCGGCGGCGCGCGCCGAGGTCGGGGAACTTATCGCGCACTGCGGACGCAGCGCACTCGACGTGGGACCGCTTGCGAACGCCCGCACAATCGAACGCGCGGTCGCCGAACACCTTTCACGGTAAGCGAACCCGCAGACTAAGCTGCGCGGTACGTGCCATGGGGTAACTCATCGGCACGTACCCGCCGCGCCCGTAGCTCCACGGCAGCGCCGGCGTGATCCCGTTATTGGTCGGCACCCCGTTGCCCACGTAGCCAGGTGGTCCGATCAAATACGGATTGCCCTGGAGCTGCGTCGGCGTCGTCACGTTGAGGACGTTGGACCAATCGAAGGCAATGGTCAGCCGGGAGGTTGCGTCGTCCTCGACGTGGAGCGAGAGCAGCAATTGGGGCGGTGTGCGCAACGTGTTGGGGTCGCTTCCTTCGGCCGTTCCAAGCGAGCCGACGTACGGATTGCTCTGCGCATTGTATGGTTGCGCCGGATTTTCCAGGAAGTAATAGTTGTAGCCTGGGTTGTAGTAGTTGTCATTGGGAATTTGCTCGGGTTTATCCGTGACGGGATTGAAGATCCAGATCATCGTTCCATTGCCGTACGGATATCCCGATTCGTACGAGAGTGACGGCGTGATGCGTAGGCGCCGGTTATTCAAATCGAGCTCGTAGGACAGCATGGCCGTCAGATCAGGCACGTAGCCGGCGGGGAAAAGATGCCCGGCCGCAACCGCAGCCGCGTTGAGATCGTTGAATGCGAATTGCGACGCACTTGAGGAATAGGCACGAACGGTGTTCGCGGTGAGTTCGAAACCGCCACGCTTGACGTACAATTCGAATCCGTGCGCCCGCAAGTCGCCCGCATTGGTCGGGACGCCAACGCCGTTTGGGCTTTCGCCTGACGCGATTGCAGAGCGAAAATTGTAGGGCAGGACGTCGATGCGATTGGTCTCGTCGCTCGCGTAGTAGGTCACGCGTACTTGAGTCCGGCCGCCGCTCTCGAACGAGTACGTCTGGTTGCGGCCGACCTCGGGCGCAAGCGGTGCGAACGGCGCGGGCGAACCTGATGGGCTCACGTTGGTCGAATCGACGCGATCGGTTTCGAGCGGGGCCGGCGCGACCGTGTTGTGATCGTAGGTGACGCGTACCGAATATTGGTTGCCGATGCGGTAGGATGCCGCAACGTGCGGATCGAGGGCCGCCTCGTTATAAGCGGACCCGCTACTGGGAACGACGTGCGTGCCCGTCAGGCGCAGCGCGCCGGTCAGATCGAAGCGACGCGAGAGCGACCACGTGTCACCCGTGTAGACGAGATAGGATTGCAGCGTTGGGTTTGAGGTGATGTATTCATCCGCCGTTGGTACCACCTGATCGAGAAACGAGGTGTTGACCCGGTAGTCGGCGCCGTACTTAATGTCGTGCCGATCGCTTGCTGCATCATCGACGTCGTACGACAGACCGGTTTCGCGAGCGCCCTGCTGCGCCGACAGCGAGATGACTCCGTCAGGATAGGAGAGATCGTCCCAAAACGGGCCGCCCGCCGACGACCCGTACTGCGAACGATAGACCTGAATGCGCGAGAGCGCGTGCGCGCTCGTGTGCGCCCACGCGATCTTGGCTAACGCAAAACTCCCGCGGAGCCCCGAAGCATAGGTGACCGGCGTGTTTGGATTCACCTCCCCCGGAAACGTCGTGGAGGTACCGTCGAAGGCACCGACGGTTTCGCCCGGATAGGGCGTACCGTACTGATTGTAAGCGGCCTGTCCAGTGAGCATCACGAGCGAAAGATCGTCGCGCGCATCCAAGGCGAAATGAACGTTTCCCGCGAGCGTCGCCGTGCCGCGTGACTGCAATGCGAGTCCGTACGTGCCGGCTTCCGATGGGTAAAACGTGTAGCCGTCGCCGTAGGTGAAGTACTCGCTCGAGAGCGTCGTTGCGAACGCGTAGCGCCAACGCAAGTCCGGCGTCGCCCACAACGCTTCCAGCGAGAGGCCCTGAAGCTGCGTGCCGAAGCCGCTGCTAAGCGTCGCAATCGTGCGACCGGGATAGATGCCGGTTGCCGGGATCTCGTCGATGATTCCGCCCAGTGCGTTCTCGCCTTGCGCCTCGTAACCGGCCAGCGTCACCGTCGTCGATCCGATACCGGTCGTTGGGAGCTGCGCACCGGCGATATTGCCGCCGGGCTCCGCCACGATGCCCTGCGGAACAGGAACGGAGTCGTAGTCGAAGATCGCGTCCGAAATCTTTCCACCGCGCAAGATCGCATTAGCGAACGAATCCTGGTCCACGCCCGGCACGCCGGCGATCGCACCCTGCACGCTACCGCTTAAATAATTCCCGAGCCCGGACGCCGACGCGACCGGCGCGAGCGCTTGAGCACGTGATCCATTCACGGTGAAGGCGTCGCTAGTCGAACCTACCTCAAAACTCGACGAGCGCGCGCGCACGCTCCCGATCGTCTTGAGTACCGGCGCGAGCGCAAATTCGAGGTGCGCTCTCCCGCCGGGAAGCACACCGATACCGCTCTCTGATGCATCAGCGTATCCGCTTGCGCGTACCGAGACGAGGTACGTTCCTGCAGCGACACCAAGGAGCGTAAACGATCCGCGCGCGTCGGTGCGCACCGCGTACCGTCCCGCATTCGAAACCGCCGACACGCCCGCATTGGCGATGGGCAATCCGCTTGCCGAACGAACGATTCCAAGGATCGTACCAGTCGTTGATTCCGCTGCGCGCGCAGCGGCGCAAGAGGCGATTGTCGCCACAACTGCGAGCGTGACCAGCGCCGCCGTGCGCAGCGCCGCTGCAAGCATGCACTCAACGCACAGCGCGATTATGGCGTATGACAGCAGCACCGGCCCCGCGTGCGCCACGAGCACCGAGCGTGGATCGAACACGCCGACGCCACCGAATCGGACCTCGTAGCCCTCCATGGCGATTACGAGCCCAAGCGAGAGCGTGAGCGCGCACGCATTCCACCAAAAGCGTTGCGCAACTCCGGAAGGACGTAATCCAACCAACTCGTCGGGGGCAAACCAGCGCACGGCGGCCGCGTACCATGCCAGCATGACGCTCAAGAGCAAGGCCACGGCCGCGGCGGGCCGCAACGCCTCCTGGTGAAAATCCGAAGGGCCGATGCCCCATAAGCCATTGTTCGAAAGCCATTCGGTGATCCCGTCACCGAAGATCGCGGCCCAGAGGGCAACCGCGACCAGCATCCCGAGAATGAGCAGCGTTCGACGCATGGGCTGCTGCTTCGGGCTACTGCTTGACGATTGCTGCCGTCGATGCGCTGGCTTGACCGAATGTAAGTGCCGAAGATCCCGCATGATAGCCGTTCTTGCTCAGGATAAAGGCCAGAATATCGACGTACTGGGTATGCGAAAGGCTCGCCGGCGCGTTCATCGGCATGTTGGTCGTCATATAAGTAAAGATGTCGCTGACATCCGCCTTGACCTTGGTACTCAGCGTCTTAAAGTTTGGACCGCTTAAAGCCGGACCGGCTCCGCCCTCGAGCTGCGTCCCATGACAGAGTGCGCATTTGGCTGCGAAAGCGGAAGCACCAGCGGAGACCTGCGCTGAGGTGAACGATATCGGAGTCGCGGCAGCAGCAACTAGCACGGCTGCTGCCGTGAAAAGGGAGAGAACCTGCATCCGCGATCAGCGTCGAGCGACTTGCGCGTGGACGTCGTCGAGATCTTCGATCGTATTGAGCGTCACGGCGTCTTTGATCGCCCCACTCTTAATGCCCGACGACGCGCGCATCTTTCCGGCCAGTTCGTCAGAATGTTTGTAGCCGCGCACCGCATCGTTGTGCTTCTTGATCCTCTCGGGCGAGATCGATCCGCCATTCTGCGCGAGGACCCATTCCTCGAACTCAATGTATTTCGGATGATTCCTCTTGATGAACTCCACCGTCTTCTGCCGATCGAGTCCCAGCGCGTCCAGCGTCATTTGGTCGAAACCTTTCCCGCACTCGTCATAGCTATCCGGAAGCACCCCGGCGGCAGCTAACGTCAGCTTCGTCCAAAGACGCGGCAAGTGGATCGCGCCGAGCGGTCCGGCCGTGTCCGAGCTGATGAGGGGAACGACATGTTCGAGCGTTACGGTTGGCATTGATGTCTCCTAAGCGTTAGTTGGTTGTTTGAGAGTGTGCTGTCCGTGGCGATCGAGAAAGGTCAACTCAGAAACGCCGGACTTGTCGAGCTGCCCAAGTCGTAGGGCTTTCATGCGCTCGAACTGATCGAAGGTTGCTTGGGCCACCGGTAGTGAGAGGTCGTGATCGCGGGCAAGACCCAGCGCGATCCCCGAATCCTTCGCCGCGTGTTCGGCAGAAAAGTAGACATCGTGTTCGCGATTCTGCATGTCCTCGCCATCGGTCTCGAGGACGCGCGAGTTTGCTCCAGTTTGCGAAAACACTTCTCGCAGCATCGTCAGATCGAGTCCAAGCGCATCGCCCAGGCCCAAACCCTCAGCAAGGCCCGCAGTGTTGATGTTCATAACCATGTTGACTAGGGCTTTGACTTGCGCGGCGCGGCCGGCTTGGCCAACATAGCGAAGCGACGCGCTCATCTTGGCAAGCATTGGTTCGACGCGATCGAAGATCTCACGACGACCGCCGACCATCAAGTACAACGTGCCGTTGCGCGCTTGCGGAATCGAACTTGCCATGCACGCTTCCAGCGAGTGCGCACCGCGGGCTTCCGCGCGCCGCTGCACCTCCACGTGAATCGCCGGCGTCACCGTCGCGCAGTTGACGAAGATCTTTCCTTTTGCGCCCTCGAGCAGACTGTCACCGCGTTCCGCGAAGATGCGTTCCATCGCGGCGTCGTCGGTGACCACCGTGATAATGATGTCCGCATGTGCGGTGACGTCCGCAAGCCTGGTGTAGGCGGTACCCTTGGTCTGTGCGGCTGCGTCCTGCGCCGCTTCGCTGCGAATATCGTAGTAGGCGACCACTGGGTAGCCGACCTCCGCCAAGCGTTGACCGATGTTCGCGCCCATGCGACCAGCGCCGACGATCCCGATAGTAGGAAGCTTGCTCATCCGTTTCCATTCGGTTTGAAGTAGGTGATGTGATACGCATTCAAGATCTGGTCGATCTTCGACTGCTGCTGCACGAGGACGCGATTGAGTTGGATAACGAGCGCGTCATTCCCCGAGCGAGTAGCCATCGCCATCGGAAACGTGTATTGCTCGGGCGAGCCTTGGCTGCGCGCGTTGGGGATGATCACGGCGGTCAGGTCGGGATGCTGCCCGACGAAGTAGCCGACCGCGGGGTCCCAGGTCAGGCCTACGTTGATCGTGCCGGCCTGCACGGCGTCGACGATTGCTTGCGGTGATGCATCTTCTTCGTCTGCCGTCATGAATGGCTTGGCACCGATCGTGAGGGCCCGAAGTTTGAGACCGATCTCCACCGGCGTATCGACCTCGTAGCCGATCTTGACCTGGTGGAGCTCGGGCGAATCGAGCGACGTGATCCCGTCAGCGCGCGATCCTTTCTTATAGACGAACACATAGGACGAAATGTAGTACGGGCGCGTGGTTTGGAGATCGGCAATAGTATAGGGTACGTCAACGACCAGATCGCATCGGCCCTTGTTGACATACAGATGCACCATCTCAGTGAACCCGTCCTCACCTCGGATCGACTTCCATACATAAACCACTGGCCTCCCCAAGCTCGCGCCGATCAACTGTGCAATGTGATTTTCAAATCCGTTGCCTGCACGATTCGAGTAGGGCATGTAGTCTGGGTCGGCGCAGACGCGCAACGGCACGACCGCCGGGGCCGGCGGCGCTGCCGCCGCCGTACCCCATAGCAGGAGTGCTCCGATAATCGCGCCGCCGAGTTGCAATCGGCGCATCATCACTCGATCGTGAAGACGACGAGGTCACCGCCGAGCGTCGTGTATTTCGCCAAGTCCGCAGCTGCACCAACGGCACCGAGGCCCGCCGTGGGGTTGGTGAGTCCCGCCGCAAGGCCGATACCGGCCCAGCCGCCGACGCCCGCAAGAATTGCGACGTACTCTTTTCCGCCGTAGGAATAGACGATCGGTGAACCGATCATGCCCGACGGCATCTTTTGCTTGAAGAGCAAACCGCCGGTCTTGGTGTCGACGGCCTTGAACCATCCATCCATCGTTCCGTAGAACGCGATCCCATTGGCGGTTGCGACGCCGCTCCAGGCCGGAAAGTGCTCGTGATCGCTCCACACGATCTTGCCGGCATTGGGATCCCATGCAATCACTGCGCCGCCATAATTACCCGGCCCGCGGTACATCTTCACAATGGCGCCGACGAACGGGAATCCGGCTTTATATTTGACTGCAAAGGGTTGATAGTCTTCGCACCAGTGGTTGGTTGGGACGATGAAGTACCCAGTCGACGGATCGAATGCCGCCGGCTGCTGATCCTTGCTTCCGATCGACGCAGGGCAGATGCCCTTGGTGTTGTAGCCCTGCCGCGTCGAGTAGGCCGTGTTCTGGTTCGGTTTTCCGGCCGCGACGTTATAGTCGTATGCCCAGTTGACCGATGGATCGAACTTGTTGGCAAGGAGCAATTTGCCCGTTTCGCGATTTAGCTCGAACGCAAAACCGTCGCGATCGAAGTGCACGAGCGCCGGCACGTCTTGGTTCTGGACTTTGATGTCGGCAAGAATCATCTCGTTGACGCCGTCGTAGTCCCATTCATCGTGCGGCGTCATTTGAAACGCCCACACGGCCTGGCCGGTTCCAGGATGACGGGCGAAGATCGTCATCGACCACTTATTCTCACCCGGCCGCTGCGACGGATTCCACGTCCCTGGGTTGCCCGTTCCGTAGTAGAAGAGATCGAGCTTGGGATCGTAGGAGTACCAGCCCCAGGTCGTTCCGCCGCCGACTTTCCATTCGTCGCCGCGCCACGTCGCGGTGCCTTGGTTGCGCGGACCGTGGAAGCCGCTGCCGATGAGAATATCGGAATCCGGCCCCTCGCTGTATGCGCGCCAAACCTGATGTCCGCTGTGCAAATCGAGGCCCGTAACGTATCCGCGGACGCCGAATTCACCCCCGGAAACACCGACGATGACGCGGTTCTTTTCCGGGATGACGAGTGGCGCCGAAGTCAGCGTTTGACCCAGTTCGGGATCGGCTTCCTTATATTTCCAATCGACTTTCCCGGTAGCCGCGTCGAGCGCGTAGACGTTCCCGTCGAGCGCGTCGGCGATGATCATGCCGTTCCCGTAGCCGACGCCACGATTGACCAGGTCGCAGCATGCGACCGACGTTGCAAAGGTGTCTTGCGTCGGCGTGTATTCCCATTTGATGTGATAATCGTCCAGCGACACCGCGTAGACGTGATTGGGATAGGCGCTTTCAAAATACAGCGTGTCGCCGATCACGAGGGGCTGCCCTTCATGGCCGCGCGTGGCTCCGGTCGACATCATCCAGGCGACGTGCATATTCTTGGCATTATCGGTCGTGATCTGTGTGAGGTCACTGTGCCGCAGGTTTGCAAAATCGCCCGCGGGCATCACCCATTGATTCGGATTCTGGCTCATGTCGTTTAGCGAGACCTGCTGTTGAGCTCCCGCCGTCTGACTGTGAAGAAGGTACGCGCTGAGCAATCCAATAGCAAGCAGCGGCACGAGGACCACTGCAAAAAGACGTGTCTTCATTCGTTTACTCCTGGCACCCGGTGTGCGTCGCCCTCAAGCGTAGGTTCGCGGGATTGTGCTTGGCAATCGACCGCCCTGATGATCATCAAACCTGATGATGCCGTCCAACAGGGACCCGCGCTTACGGCTGATAATCAGTCCCTTATGGACGTTGACGCGGTGTACCATCGTCCCACCACCATACCCCCGCTTGCGGGTCGGGTCGGCGTCGCAATTGTCGCGAACCGGCACACGACTGCCGCTGCTCTCGCGGAGCTTTTGAGTGCCGATCCGGAACTTGCGCTACTCGGCATCTCCGACGCCGCGGGTGGAGCAGCGTTGCTTACCGATCACTCGCTTCGCGTACTTATCGTGAATCTCAGCCTTACCGACGATGACGGTGATTCGGGGACCTCAGAGGGCGTGCGCTTTATCCGCTATGCAAAGCAGATAAGGCCCGACGTCGGAGTTCTCTCGCTCAAGCGCAAGGTCGACGAACATCAGCTTCGCGCCGCGCTTGATGCAGGTGCCGATGCGTGTTGTCTCGCGGTCACACCCGGCGCACGGCTGCGCAAGGCGATCAAAGTTGTCGCCGACGGCGCGACCTGGCTCGATCCCGAGGTCGCGCACGCGCTGTTTCACAGCGAGCCGCGCGACGCGCACGACGCACCGGTTCCGACGCCGCACCTGTCCCCACGCGAGCAACAGATCTTGCGCCTCGTTGTGGAAGGGTATTCAAACGAGGAAATCGCGCAACACTTACAGTGCGCGTATCCTACGGTGCGGACGCATCTGGCGCACATGTATCGCAAACTCGAAGTTGACGATCGCGTTTCGGCGGCAGTCTACGCGCTGCGCCACGGCCTCACGTGATTGTGGCGTTTGCCGCGCTTCTCGCAATCGCAACGCCGACGCCAACGCCAACACCCTCCCCGCTTCCGGTCATCGGCACGGTTCGTGTCGTCACCGGCTCGCAAGAGTCGATGCATAATCTTCCTGTACCGGCGTCACTGTTGGATCAGCAAGCGATCCTCAACCTCCCCGCCGTTACAGGCGACCAGCTGCTGCGCTATTTGCCCGGCTTCGACCGCAATCGCAGCAATAGCATGTTCACCAACTACGGACAGCTACGTGTTTCATTTGCAGGGTTGGGCAACGATCGCGGACTCGTCCTTGCCGACGGCATTCCGGCGCAGGACGGCTTCGGTGGACAAGTTGATTGGGCCCAATTTCCCGCGCCGGATCTGATTCGCGCCGAACTTCTGCGTGGACCGGGATCGGCGCTCTACGGCGGGGGCGCGGTCGGTGGCGTTCTCGCGCTCCAAACCTACGGCCCAACTCCGGAACTCGCCGGCCCCGCGGAGGGAACTGTCAGTTTCTCCGGCGGCACGCACGCGTTTGCGCAAACCTACGCGCAATCCACCGCGCCGCTCGGCGGCAAACTCTCGGCGTCGGTTTCGGCGCTCGCGCAACAGTTGCAATACAACGATCTGGCGCCGGGGTACCAGACCGCGCGCGATAACGAGGCGCAATCGCAAAGCAGCATGGCAAACATCCGGCTGCGCTATGCAGCCGACGCGAACACGATCCTCGAGTACGGCTACCTCGGCGCGTGGGATTATCAGCAAGAAGGGCGACCGAACTACGATTTCTGGCGAAAGCTGGTGCAGAACGCGGTGCGCATCGCCCACGGGACACGTCAGTCATCGCTGACCGCCAGTTTCTACCAGCGCAACGGCTTCGTTACCAATCGCGCCGACATGTATCCCAGCGCCCCGGGAACGCTGCTCTATACGCAGTACGTTCCGACGCACGAGAACGGCGTGCTCCTGAGCTGGATCGTCGGCAACGAGCGTTCGACCTTCGCCGTGCTCGGTAACGCAAAATTCGTCGGCGGCGTAAGCGATCAGTACAATGGCGCCGGCGCATTCACCGTCTCGGGCAGCGGCTCGCAAGATTCCTCGGGTATCGCGCTTGAGGAGACGCTGCGCGGCCCGCGATTCGAAGTGGTTGGAGGGGTGCGGGCCGACTCGATTGACCTTGTGAACGCCGCGACCCAAAAAGGTGCAGTGATTACAACCATCGCGCCACGCGTCGATCGCGCACTTTCACCGCGAGCCGCCGTGCGCTACGATCTAAGCAAAGAGCTGGCCTTTCGAGCATCGGCCGGCGGCGATTTCCGCGCACCCTATCTGAACGAATTGATCCGCGGCTATCAAATCGGCGCGGTCCAGTACCTGCCCAACTCGGCGCTGGTACCCGAACGCAGTTCATCTCTGGTCGCTGGGTTCGATTGGATCCACGCAAACAACGAGATTTCCGCTGATTTCACGCACGCGTTTGTCAACGATGCGATCGACTTTCGCACGATCAGTCCGACGGTGCAAATGCGCAGCAACTTCTCGCATACGCAAACCGACGGGACGACCATCGTCTACGTTCGACGCCTACGAGGATGCTCAAAGTTCACGCTCTGGGGAACCCAGCAATATTCGCGCATCATTGTGGGCACGGCCGGTGAAGACGGAAAACAGCTCCCCTATGTCCCCAAGGCATCGGCGAGCGCCGAGTACGACGCACCGGTCGGCGCCGTGCAGACCGGGGTAAGCATCAACTATTCCGGGATGACCTGGGCCGACGACCTGAACCAACAACCGCTCGGTAGCGCCGTTACCGCGGGCGTGCATGCGATCGTTCCGCTCCGCGATGGCGTGAGGATCATCTTCAACGCAGACAACGTGACGAATGCACGCTATCTCTCCAGCATCGACCGTTACGCGCCGCCCCAGGTTCTCTCACTCGCACTCACCGCGCCGGTCGGGAGCCCGCAAGCGGCAGCCTGCTCGAGATAACCGATTTTTGGGCATAAATCGGACATGAAGAGCTTACGACCAATTCTTGCCACGGTGACGGTGCTTGCAATGCTCGCACTTGGTGTGCCCGCAACGCCGGCCCGAGCCGATGGCGCAGCCAGCACACGGAATTTGATTCTTCTCGGCGGTGCCGCGGCGGCGTATTTGATCATCGCGCACAACCGTAAGGTGCACGAGCAGCAGGCCCAAAACGCGCAGCGCCAGGCTGCGCTCGAAGAACAGAGCAACGATGACTCGTCGGCATACGCGCAGGCCGAACATGCCTACCAAGAAGAGGTTGCCGTCAACGGCGAACTCCAAAAGGAAGTCGCCTATCAGCATTCGGTTGTCGAGGCGCAGCGCGACGAGTTGGCATCATTGAGCGTACACGACGATGCCGGCCCCGGTAACGTCGCGATGGTTTCCTATGGTTGGGGGAACGTGTGAAGCAGCTCCTCGCTATGGCGCTGCTCGCGAGCGCTCTCGCCGCTTGTGCGAGCCACGATCCGCAGTCAACGGCAAACGGCGTGACGCGCGCGGTGTACAACGACGACCTCTCTGCGGTAACACCGTACTTCGATGACGCGCTGCGGCCGCAGGTATCGCGCGCCGGGGTCGGTGTGATCTCAGACAAAATGCACGCGCTGGGGAGTTACAGCGGGCTCACCCTGCTGGCGAAGGACTCGGCCAAGAATGAGTACACCTATCGAGCCAGTTTCTCCAAAGGCACGATGAACGTGATCGTGCGCCTCGACGATGACGGGCGCCTAGCCGCGTACCGCGTTTTTCCGTCGAGCTAGCTAGGCCCAACCGTCTGCCCGCAGGATGCGGGTGAAGTGTTCGGAGCACAGGACGTGCGATCGGCCGTAGGCCGACCGCACCGTCTATAAGCTGCTTGCGCGGTCGAGCGTGAGGAACGTGCGCGCGAACAGTTCTGCCGGAAGCGGATGGCCGAGCGCATAGCCTTGCACGTACTGGCACCCGGTATCGACCATCACTTCGAGCTGCATCATATTCTCGACGCCTTCTGCTACGACGGTCATCCCCAGCTCCGATGCGAGCCGCACGACCGTGACGGCGACGGCACGGGCTTTGCTATCGACTTCGCTCTTGGTCACAAAAGAGCGGTCGATCTTGAGTACGCTTGCCGGAACATCGCGCACGCGACCCAGCGATGAACCGCCGGTGCCAAAGTCGTCGATCGCGCAGTGCACACCGATCTCGCGCAGGCTACTCACGAGTGCCGCCACGTCGCCGTCATCACTTGCAACGACGCTCTCGTTGATCTCGACGATCAACGCCTCACCCGGCATTGCCGTACGTTCGAGGAGATCGCGAATGCGATCGCGGCATTGACGGTGCAAGATTTGCCGCGCAAACAGGTTGACCCACACGGTAAAGTCGGGAATCTCGCGGCGCCATTCGCCGGCTTGTAGAAGACTCTGCTCCATGACGTTCCAGCCCACGTGTTCCCCGATAGACAACCGCTCCAGGAGTTCGATGAAGTGTGCCGGCGCGACGATACCGCGATCGGGATGAATCCAGCGGAGCAGCGCTTCAGCCCCAGCCACCCGCCATGCGCGCGTGGCGTCATCGTATCGGAAGATCGGCTGAAAGAACGGCACCAGTTCGCCCCGCTCGACCGCTCGATGCAGTTCACCGACCAGCGACGGCGACTCACCCACCTGTAGGTCCGGCGAGTACACGATGGCGTGTGTCGGCGACTCCTTGGCGCGGTCGAGCGCAATGTCGGCTTTGCGCAGCATCTCGTCGGCCGACCCGGCCCGAATCATGCGAACGGCGCCCATTGAGACCGAGATGAAGACCCGCGAACCGTCGGCATCGAACGGCGCATCGTAGAACTGCCGCAACTCGGTCATGATCGCGTGCGGACTGCGATCGTCAACGACAGCGACGGCAAATTCGTCGGCGCTGACTCGCGCGATCATGTACGACGTCGGGAACGAAGCGCGCAAACGGATGGCCATCTGCTGCAAGACGTGGTCGGCCGCGACCCGTCCCACGCCCTGATTGAGCAAACGCATGTCGTCGACGTCCATGATCACCAGCACGATCGCCGAATCCGCGTGCCGAGTGATCCATTCGACGAGACGCTCGCGGTTGGGTAGGCCGGTGAGCTCGTCGACGAAGGCGCGGCGCGAAAGGCGCGCGACCAGTTCCCAGCGTTCGTCGACCAACCCAGCCAAGAGAAAGACCATGAGCGATGAGGCAAAGAGAAAGCCTTGCGCTTGCACCAGCAGTTCGGCCTGGAGGCCCAGCGTCGCTTGCATCGCCACCATCGTTGCCATCGTCACTGCCCATGCGGTGATCGAAGCGAGCGCCGCGCCGCGAACGCCGTAGCGGATCGCCAGCCACGACATCGCCACGAATGAAAGATCGAGGATGGGCTCGTGCGTCAGCGAGGAGAGATAGATGCCCCCTGACACCAGCAAGGCGGTGGCGGCCACGAGCGCAACGATCTCGCCGCGGGGCGGATCCTGATGTTCGGCCGGCGAGCTCGTCTGGCGCCATCCGATGAAGGTCGTGATCGCGGGCACGAGCGACATGATCGAGGCCACGTCGCCTAATACGAAGCGAGCAAGTTGCTGCGGCACGTCATCGGGCGCGACCTTGCCGATCGCGACGAGCAGCGTGATGGCGATCGGGCCGAGGACGAGTGGCGCAGCGATGCCGATGATTCCGCAAAACCACGCGACATCGCGCAAATTCCGAAGCGGCAGCGTGACGCGCAAACGCTGGACGACCAAACGAACGGCGAGGGCGAAGACGACCGCGAGCGTGATCTGCACGAAAAGCGTCGACCAGGCGGGATGTGCGTGACGCTCGACGAGCGCCCACCGTAGCATTGCGCTCGCTGGGATCAGCGGCCACCACTTCCAGCCGAGATACAGCAGCAGCAGGACGTCGATCGCGAGCACGGGATAGACCGGCGACGCTCCGCCGCCGGCGAACAGCCACTCAGTCAACGCGTCGAGAAGTTGCCACAACACCAAGAAGCCGACGATACAGACCGCCGTTTGTTGTGTAGTGAGTGGCCGTTGCGCGAGAGAGCGCACGCCTGCGATGTTCATCTTGGGTGGGCGTGGTTCCCGTTATGAAGGATGAAGGCCCGGCCAAGCGGCCGAGCCTTCAGTTCGTTGTGGTGCACCTTACGAATTGATGCTAAAAGTCATCTTCTTGCGGGTTCTCAACGTACGGGGCTTCCTCTTCCTCGTCTTCAAAGGGCTTCTCTTCCTCGTACGAATCCTCGTCTTCTTCCTCGAGCTCGTAACCCTGCACACCCTCGACGTCGGTGTCCTCGGTCTCTTCTTCCGGGGTGAAGATCTCGTCCGCCTCGGCTTCGCGCACCGGCATCGGCGGCGGCGTCGGAAGCGGAATCGTCGCGTCCAGCGGTTTGCTGTCGTCGATCTCTTCCTCTTCCTCTTCCAATTCCGCTTCGGGATCCTCGACCTCGGTCGGGTCGCCGATACCCTCGGCGGCCGCCGCTTCGGCAAGCACTTCGCGTGCCGCGACCTGCGTCTGCGAGGGCACGGGTTGATCGTCGCCCATGAGCAGACCGATCTCCTGACGCTCGCGTTCGCCCAGATCGTCGTCCTGCATGCGAACGTCGATCTCTTCGCGATTCTCGGTGAGCACTTTGACGTCGAGCGCCAGCGACTGGAGCTCCTTGATAAGGACTTTGAACGATTCCGGAACGCCCGGTTCCATCACGTTCTCGCCCTTGACGATCGCTTCGTACGTCTTCACGCGACCGACGACGTCGTCGGACTTGACCGTGAGCAGTTCTTGCAGCGTATAGGCCGCACCGTACGCTTCGAGCGCCCAGACTTCCATTTCACCGAAGCGCTGACCACCGAACTGCGCCTTACCGCCCAGCGGCTGCTGCGTGATCATCGAGTACGGTCCAGTCGAACGCGCGTGGATCTTGTCGTCGACTAAGTGCGCGAGTTTGAGCATGTAGATCATGCCGACGGTGATCGGGCGCGAGAAGCGCTCACCCGAACGGCCGTCACGCAGCCACGTCTTGCCGTCGGGCGCCATACCGGCGTCCTGCAGCCACTCGGCGATGTCCTCCGCGTGCGCGCCGTCGAAAACCGGCGTCGCGACATTCATGCCGAGCATACGCGCAGCCCATCCCAGATGCGTTTCCATGATCTGGCCAAGGTTCATACGCGAGGGAACACCGAGCGGGTTGAGCACGATGTCGACCGGCGTACCGTCTTCCAGATACGGCATGTCTTCTTCCGGCAGCACTTTGGCGATGACGCCTTTGTTGCCGTGACGTCCGGCCATCTTGTCGCCTTGCAGAATCTTACGCTTCTGCGCGACGTAGACGCGCACCAGATGATTCACGCCCGGCGAGAGTTCGTCGCCGTTCTCGCGCGAGAACACCTTGACGTCGATGATCTTGCCCTTTTCGCCGTGCGGAACTTTGAGGCTCGTGTCGCGAACTTCACGCGATTTCTCGCCGAAGATCGCGCGCAGCAGGCGCTCTTCCGCCGTCAGCTCGGTCTCGCCCTTGGGCGTGACCTTACCAACAAGAATGTCTTCCGGGCGAACTTCGGCACCAATGCGGATGATGCCGCGCTCGTCGAGATCCTTGAGCGCGTCTTCACCGACGTTGGGAATGTCGCGCGTAATCTCTTCTGGTCCGAGCTTGGTATCGCGGGCCTCGCACTCGTACTCCTCGATGTGAATCGAGGTGAAGCGATCTTCCTTGACCATGCGTTCGCTGATCAAGATCGCGTCTTCGTAGTTGTAACCTTCCCACGGCATGAACGCCACGAGCACGTTCTGCCCCAGCGCCAGTTCCGCTTCATCGGATGACGGGCCGTCGGCGAGCACTTGACCCGCCTGGACATGCTCGCCCAGTTTGACGATCGGACGCTGGTTGATACACGTGCCCGCATTGCTGCGCACGAACTTGAGCAGATCGAAGACCTTCTCGGTGCCGTCGTCGAGCTTGAGCGTGATGCCTTTGGCGTCGACGGCTTCAACCGTGCCGCTCAGGTTGGAAACAATGAGCGATCCCGAATCCTTGGCAGCGCGATACTCCATTCCGGTGCCCACGATCGGGGCGTCCGGACGGAGCAACGGCACGGCTTGACGTTGCATGTTCGCGCCCATCAGCGCGCGGTTGGCGTCGTCGTGCTCCAAGAACGGAATGAGCGCGGTTGCGACCGACACGATTTGCTTGGGTGAAACGTCCATCAGCTGGACGCGCAGCGCCGGCTCTTCGATGTATTCTTCCGCGTAACGGCAGACAACGGAGTCCGAGGTGATCAGTCCCGCAGGGTCGACCTGCGTGTTGGCTTGAGCAATGATGTACTCGTCTTCGCGGTCGGCGGTGAGATAGATGATCTCATCGGTCACGCGGCCATCTTGCACGACCCGGTACGGCGTCTCGATGAAGCCGAATTTATTGACGCGCGCATAGGTCGCAAGCGAACCGATCAGACCGATGTTCGGACCTTCCGGCGTTTCGATCGGACAGATGCGGCCGTAGTGCGAGTGGTGAACGTCGCGAACTTCGAAGCCCGCGCGTTCGCGCGAGAGACCGCCCGGCCCGAGGGCTGAGAGACGGCGCTTGTGGGTCAGTTCGGCCAGCGAGTTGGTCTGATCCATGAACTGCGAGAGTTGCGATGAACCGAAGAACTCTTTGATCGCAGCGACGACCGGACGGATATTGATCAGCGCCTGCGGCGTGACCGTCTCGATGTCTTGCACCGTCATGCGCTCGCGCACGACGCGCTCGAGGCGCAGCAAACCGACGCGGAATTGATTCTGCAACAGTTCACCGACCGAACGCACGCGGCGGTTACCGAGGTGATCGATGTCGTCCTTGGCGATGATGCCGGTCGCGACTTTGATCAAGCGGCGGATGACGGCGATCATGTCCGAGCGCGTGAGGCACTTGACGTCGATCGAGGGTTCTTCCAAACCCGCGTACTCGTTGATCTGAAGCGTCGGCGTCGTGAGGCGCTCATCAGCGTCGGGGTTCTCGATGCGGTAGTGGAACTTGCCGCCCAGTTTGTAGCGGCCGACGCCCGCGAGGTCGTAGCGCTTCTCGTCGAAGAACAGCGACTCGAGGAGCTTCTCCGCGTTCTCCGCGTTCTCGGGCTCGCCCGGTCGCAGCTTCTTGTAGATTTCCTTGAGCGCGTCTTCGCGCGTCTTGATGTCTTTGTCTTTGTCGATCGAGTTCTGGACCAGCGGCGAATTGTTGAACAGCGCGAGAATCGCTTCGTCACTCTCCCAATTCAAGCCGAGATCCGGGCGCGAAAGCGCGCGAATAAAGGTCGAGACGTAGATCTTGCGGTTCTTATCGATGCGAACGCCGATCGTGCCCTCGGTCTCGTCGTTTTTCGTACCGTTGTCGGTCTCGAATTCGATCCAGGCGCCGCGGTTCGGAATGATCGTCGCGTTGTAGGTCGGGCGCGCATTGGTGTCGACGTCTTGACTGTAGTACACGCCGGGCGAACGCACGAGCTGACTTACGATCACGCGCTCCGCGCCGTTGATCATGAAGGTGCCCTTGTCGGTCATGAGCGGGAAATCGCCCATGAAAATTTCTTGGTCGGGAATGCCTTTGATTTCGCCGGACTCGGCCGTGATCAAGCGGACGCGCACGCGCAACGGCGCGCTGTAGGTCATGTCGCGTTCGCGACACTCTTCAATAGAATACTTGGGCTCGCCGAGCGAATGCTCGCCAAACTCGAGAATCAAATTGCCGGTGAAGTCTTTGATCGGCGAGATCGAAGAAAATGCCTCGCCGAGACCGTCGGTCTTGAACCAATCGAAGCTGGCTTTTTGCAGTTCGATCAGATTCGGAATCTCGAGCACGTGCGGAATTTTCGCAAACGTGTAACGCGAGCGCTTGGGCCCGGGATCCGGGGGCTGCTCGATCGTGAACGCTCCCGCCGCCATCGGGAACGACTGCGGCACGGCCGTCGTTGTTACGCCCGCATTGGGCGCAGGACGCTCCGTGCGCTTCGACTTGCCCTTACTCGCCGCGGAGCTCTTCGCGGTCGCTTTCGGTGCCGTCGTTTTCGCCATTATCTCTCTCTTACTGACCTTTGAGGTTGGGCAGGGTGCCACACAAGCAAAAGAGGCCGAGTTCGTCCCCTCACATCACAGGGTCTTGACTCGTCCTTCTTTATTCTTATGGCTTATTCGCCCCGGGGCATAGACGAAGATTTTAACATCGGGTCGCCTGGGCGTCAAGGAGGACTCGTTTTGTGCTCAATCGGGCTCCAACGCGCCGCGCCGGCGCCCCTGCTCCCACCACGCGCCGCCCAGCAGCGCGAGGAGCATGCCCGGCAATGCGAGCGAGCCTAGAAAAGCCACCGTCTGTAGGATATAGGGATGCAGGTGATGATGTCCGAGTCCGCCCATGATCGCCAAGCAGTATATCATGTCCGCCAAGCTCCCGCCCGGCTTTTCGGCGGGAAGGTTACGACGGCGCGAAAAGAACCTTGCCGCCGCGGCCGGGCGCCTCTGCGGCTTTGAGCGCTTTGGCTGCATCCCGAAGGGGATAGATGCCCGCAACCGGCAGCGGTAGCTCGCCCGCCAATGCAAGCTCGAAAACGCGCCCGAACGCGGATGCGCGTTGTTCGGCCGACGCGCGCGGCATCCACGTGTTCATCCAGAATCCGCGAACGATCGTCTCCTTGGCGATCATGAGTCCGGGCGCGAGTTTCATCGAGGCGCCTGAGAGAGCGCCGAAGACGATCAGCTCGCCGAACTGCGCAAGCAGCTTTTGTAACTCCAGCGTCTGCGAACCCGCAATCGAATCGACGATACGAGCAAAGCCCGCACCGCCGGTGAGGTCGTGGGCTTTTTTCTCCCAGCCGTCATGCTCGGTAACGACGACGTACTGCGCGCCGTACTTCTCGAGCTCTTCGGCGGCCTTGGCGCTGCGCACGAAGTTAACGATATTCACGCCGGCCTTTTGCGCGAGCAGCATGAGCGTTTTTCCGACGGCGCCGTTGGCCGCATTTTGTGCGATCCACATACCCGGTTGCGTGCGCAAGTCCTCGAAGAGCACGACGGTCGAGAGCGGCATCGCGAGCAGTTGGCAGGCCCGATCGTCGTCGATCGCGTCGGGAACCGGCACGAGTGACGCTGTCGGCGCGATGACCTCGTCGGCCCACGTGCCCCGTGTTAGGCAGGCGTAGCGTTTGTCGCCGATCCGGCCCACGCATTCGCTTCCACCGGTTGCCGGTAACTTCGGCTTAACGCCGTAGATGCCGCGAATCGTCGCCAGATCGTGATTGTGGATCGGCGAGCGAACCATCCGCAGCACCACTTCTTCTCCCTCGCGCGGCGCGGGCACCGGGATATCGGCCGGCGCGACGACCTCGGCGGGCTCGCCGAAGCGCGCGTACTGCAATGCATTCATGCGCGCTTCTTCGGGCCCGCCTCGCGATCTCCGGTTTAGATACGGATGGTCGTGGTCATCCAGATCTGGCGGACGGGAAGAAAATACTCTTCGTTGTTGTTATTAAACGGGTTGGTCGTGTCGGGCGGGTTGAACGCATTGAAGTATCCCTGCGTGCCCAGACCTATGAGGCCAAACTGTCCGCTATTCTGGTTGAATACATTGTAGATCCCGAGGTTAAAAGTGATTGGCCCGACCGTCTTGGACGCGTTCGCCGTCGCGTACCAGTATGACGGGCGGTTGAACCCGTTGTTCTGGGAGACGAAGTGTTCGTCGAAGCGCGCGGTCCAACTGCCGAGGGGGCTTGAATAGCCCGCACCGGCGTTTGCCGTATTCACCGGAACGCCGTATATCTGTGCGCCGTTGATCAATCCGCCGTTGGTCAAGAGGATGTTGTCTTGAAGGTCTTGGTACTGAGCCGACTGCATGGCATAATTGCCGTCGACCTCCAGTCCGCGCACAATCGGAATCTTGGTTTGCAAGTTGATGCCCTTGTACACAGCTTTGCCGGCATTGAACGGAATCGATACCCCGAAGCTATTGATGCTGTACGTGCTGACGCCGCAAGCCGTGTTCAGCACGCCGGCATACGCACTAAAGTAAGAAGCGGGCGGCAATTCGCTTGCCGGAACGGTCGAGAGCCCGAACACGCCGGAGATGATCGGATTGAGTTCGGTCGTATCGTATGCATCGACCTCAAACGTCGCTTGATTCGCAAAGCGATGCGCAAGCGCAACTTCGAGATCGTTGGCCGCTTCGGGCTTGATCAATGAACTTGAACCGCTGCCGAGCGCAACGAGCCCGGATGTACCGCACGTGTTTGCCGGATTGAAGCTCGGGTTGCTGGCAACCGGCGGGGAGAACGTGATGCCGCCGGTCACGAGCGAGGGATCGGGTTCGCTCGTCGCGCGTCCCCCGGTAATGCGCCAGACGTCGTTGCTCGTCGGGCGATACACAAGCGAGAGACGCGGATCCAAATTGGTGGTCGATGTGTTGAACGAGCGCTCGACGTCGAGGTCGGCGAAGACCGAGAACCGGTCGTTCGGCGTCCACGAGTCGTGCGCGAAGTACGAGTTCTCGGTAATGGAGTCGCTCTGGTCAAAGGGTCCGAAGGAGATGAACACGGGCGCAGTGGCGCCGATCGGCGTGATCGGGTACGATTGACCGCTGTTGTTCTGATAGAGCTGGCGCAGCGAGCTGAACCCGAATGTGAGGTCGTTCTTGCCGCGGGCGTAGTCGTACTCGATGACCCCACCGTGCGTGAAATAATCGTCTAGGTACGACGCCGCCTGCACGTATTGGTCTTGCGGGCCTTTCTGGTTGACGAAGCTGTAGTTGTCGATGTAACCGTCGAGGATCAAGTTGCCAGGCCCGATGCCTTGCGTGAGGCGCAGGTCGTAGTCTTGATTCACCGCCGAGTGATAGCGCCCGAGACCGCCGCCGCTTGGACCATAGAAAGCCGCTGCATACTGCTGCGGCGTGAGGCACGAGTAACCGCCAGGGGCATTACTGAGTGCCGCCAGCGTCGCTCCCGAACACGTCGTCGAGTTACCGTTAGGCAACGTGATTTGCACAGGACCACCGGAGACTGCACCATTCGCCGCCGCAAGCTGCACCGGGTATGGCTCGTAGTCGGTATCGCCGTTACCCGTCGAATCGGCATAGATCGATGCGTTATAAACCGTGGCGGTCAGCGTCGTGCGCGGCCCGAGTTGGCCGACGACTTTACCGACGAAGTTCCGCTGGAGATAATCTCCCGTGACATTATAGTTGCACGCTTGTTGATCGCCGGCTGCGATCGAGGGCGGTAGCGATCCACCCGATAATGGACCACTCGGCGCATTGACCAGCGGCGCGTACGTCTGCCAACTCGGATCGTTCGGGCAGCGGCTCTGCCCGCCGGCCAGCAGATTGCTCTGCAAAATGTTGCCGGCAAGTTCGCCGTCGGTTCCGTTTATGCCGTACGCGAATGCGTAGCCGACGTGACCGATCGTATCGGACAGCGTAACGCCGGTCATTTGGTGGCCGAGGTCGCCGATGCCCTGCGTTATTGCAAAGTGTTGCTGTTGCGTGGGGTTGATCGTCTGGAAGTTGATTGCACCGGCGAGAACCGGTACCGCATACAGGCCGTCTGCACCAGAGCCGTAGATGACGCTGACGTTGCTAAAGCCCCAGAATTGCGCGACTTGGAAATCATAGGCGCTCCCGTGCGCGCCGATCGGTCCAATCGGGTGACCGTCTAGCAACACGGCGGACTCCGTCGGATCGAAACCGCGCAGCGAGAGCGATTCGTCATCGCCGAGTGCCGAGCTTGTCGACGCCGTAACGAACGGTAACGTCGCGAGCGCATCGCCGGCACGCGCGTAGTTTTGATCGACGATGAGCGCCGGCGGAAGGTTGCTGTTGATCGTAGCCGAGGTCTGGAGCGCCGCGTGCGTATTGACCGAAACGGCGGCGATCTCTTTGAGACCAGTCGTTCCCGGAATGAGCGCGGTCTGCGTCTCGACCACCGGCTGTCCCGCCTCCACCGTCAAGACGGGAACGAACGCCGACTGATAGCCGCTCGCGGAAATGGAGATCGAATAGGTTCCGGGCCCCACGCCGCTAAACGAAAACGACCCATCAGCTCTGGTCGTCGTTTTCTCCACGACGTTCGATCCGCGTCGGAGCTCCACTCGAGCGCCCCCGACCGGAAGCCCGGCGCTCGTTTCAAGGATTCGTCCTGTGACCGTGGTTCCAGCCGCCGGCGCTTGCGCTAATGCGGGGGAACACACCAAAGAACATGCAAGCAGCAGCGCCGCACAAATACGTAAGATCATGAATGAATCACTACGCACGAAATTTTATCGCTCGTTTATGCCGGGTTTAAGAAATACTATCTTTTCGCCGTTCATGTTTGCGTCATGAGCGCGACGTAGAATCGGGGGCGTGCCTACGCTCGTCACGCTTCCGCCACATTCGGTTCCGATTGTGAGCCACTTCGATTATGTCGCCGTGGACGCCGCGCGAAACCGCGTCTACGCAGCGCACACCGGGAGCGAGGCGCTGTTGGTCGTCGACGGAAAGTCAGGCGCCGTTCTCGGCCAAGTCAACGTCGGTCCGATGCACGGAGTCGCGGTCGACCCGGCCGACGGAAGCGTCTACACGGGGGACGGCACCGACCAAACCATCGACAAGGTCGATCCGATATCGATGAAGATCGTTGCGAGCGTTACCGTGCCGGGGAACGTCGACGGGATCGAGTACGACCCGCAGCTCCATCGTCTCTACGCAGACGAAGACGGCGGCCCGCATGCGTATGTCATCAACACGGCATCGATGAAGCTGATCGGCACCGTTACGCTGCCATCGAGCGATCCGGAAGCGATGGCCATCGACCCCGCGACGCACCTCCTCTATCAAAACCTCAACGACAGCAATAGCATCGCCGTCATCGATCCGAAAAGCCTCAAAGTCATTAAGGTCATTAAGACCCCGCAAATCGTCAACAACCACCCGCTCCTGTTTAGCAGCCAGCTCAACGAACTCGTGGTTGGCGGAAAGAACGGCGTCATGTCGGCTTACACACCGTCTGGAAAGCGACTTGGCGACGGTAAGGTCCAACCCGACATCGATCAGTGCAGCCTGGGACAGGGTGGCGACGAAGAGGTCTGCGCCGGCAAAGGCATCGTGACCCTCGTGAAACTCACCCGCGACGGGGCGCCGGCGGTTGTTGCTACGTTCGATACGAAGCACGCCGTGCACACGGTTGGAATCGACGAACGCGCCGGCAAGGCTTGGATCGTCTATGCAGCGCCGAACGGCGACTTTATCGAAGCATTAAGGATTGCGCCCTGAGAAAGGGACACACGCGCGCGCGCGAACACTGCCTTTTCTTATGCGCGTTCTAATCGTCGAAGATGATTCATCGCTACGCCGTTTGATCGCGCGCGGCTTGCAAGAAGAGGGCCATATCGCCGATGCGTTGCCCGACGGACGCGATTGCGCCGAGTATCTTAATGCCACCGCCTACGATGTGGCGATACTTGACCTCAGCCTGCCGCACCGCGATGGATTGCTGGTCCTTCGCGACGTTCGCAAGCGCGGGATCCGCACGCCGATTCTCCTTCTCACCGCGCGAGTTGATCCGCGCGACGTGGTAAACGGCCTCGACGCCGGCGCAGACGATTACTTGCGCAAACCGTTCTCGCTTGACGAGCTGCACGCGCGCCTGCGCTCACTTACGCGCCGTCCGTCCACCTGGAGCGAGGATTTGTTGCGATGCGGGGATTTGGTCTTCGACCGGCGCTCGCGCGAAGCGCGCCGCGGCGAACGCCCGATCGACTTGACGTCAAAAGAAATCGCACTGCTGGAAACGTTGTTGCGCAACGCCGGGCGAACGGTCACGCGCGAAGCGCTGATCGACGCCGTGTGGGATCGCACCGCCGATCCGGCCTCGAATGTGCTCGACGTGTACGCTCGCCGCCTTCGCGTGAAACTCAGCGCCGTAGGCGAACCGCCCTTGCTCCACACCATTCGCGGTATCGGCTTTAAGTTGGGAACGACTGCGTGAGCTTGAGGCGCCGCATCGCGCTCACCATTCCCGTCCTGGTAGCAACAGCGTCGCTGGTATTTGCGACGATCTCACTTGCGGTGCTTGACCGCACGCTGCGCGCCGAAATGGACGCGAAGCTCATGACGCTCGCTCTCGCGGTCGGGCAAATCGTCGACGATCATGGCGGCAGACTTTCCGTGGACGCAGATGACATCGCGCAGATTCGATCGCTCCACGGCTCAGACGAGCACATCGCTGTGCTGGATAGTCGCGGGCGCCTCTTTTACGGCGAGAAGCCTCCTGCGGCTGCGCAGCTCAACGCTTATCGCTTTGCGCGCACGACAAACTTACAGCGGACGACGCGTGGCCTGGGCACGATTCTCGCCTGGCAAAACGACCGCTGGATCGCTGAGGTTGCGCGCACGAGCCTGCTCACGTTTATCGCCGTCGGACTGGTGCTGGTCGTCGTAGCGACCCTCTTTTCGCGCGCCCTTGCCGACGCGGTACTCGGACCGGTTGATCGCATCGCTGCATTGGCCGAACAGATTGAAGCCCGTGACCTCTCAAAACGCATAGGCGCGCGGGGCCGGGATGAGCTCGCGCGCCTGTGCGCGAGCTTTGACCGAATGCTTGACCGGCTCGAGGCAAGCTTTGAAACCGAGCGGCGTTTCGTGGCTGACGCCTCGCATGAACTGCGCACGCCGCTCGCAGTCGCGCGTGCCGAAACGGACTTGGCGCTGCGCCGGCCACGCGAAGCGCGCGAGTACCGTGCGGCGCTCCAGTCGATCGACCGTGAGATCACGCGGCTTGAACTTTTAGTCGATGACCTACTCGATACGATGCGCGATCGCGCGATCGTGCCGAATGAGCCGGTCAATGTCGCGGCCCTGGTAGGGCGCGTGGCCGAGCGCATGCGAGCGACGTCGCGGGACGTCCGCATCGCCGTGATCGGGGAAACGCTCGTCGTCCGCGGTCACGGCGAGTCGATCGAGCGAGCCGCGACCGCCGTGCTGCACAACGCCGCCACCCATGGCGGCGGCGGCGAGATCGATGTTCGTGTCGTCGCCGATCCGCAGTGGGTTCGGATCGACGTTGCCGACGACGGTCCGGGCTTTGCAAACGAAGCGCTCACGCACGCAACCGAACGTTTTTGGAGAGCCGACTCGGCCCGCTCGCGTGGCGGTACGGGCCTCGGCCTTTCGATAGCGCGCGTCCTCATCGAAGCGCACGGTGGAGAACTGATGCTGGCAAATCGTCCCGAGCGCGGGGCCGTCGTCAGCTTGCTGCTACCGTCGAGCTAATCGCGCTCGTCGCCCTCTTCCTCGTCCTCGTCTTCATCTTCGTCGTCTTCATCCTCGTCTTCGTCGTCGAGGTCGAAGTCGTCGTCTTCTTCTTCGGGCGACATTTCATCGACCGCAGCGTGTATCTCGCGATACATCGCCGCGATCTCGCGGCCAAGCTCTTGACCGCTGCGATCGGAGCTCACGTTCTTGAGCCATTGATCGAGCGCCGCGATCGTCAAGTGCATCGCGATCACGTCATTTGTCGGAGCGTCGAGTTCGAGTTCCATCACACATCCTTTCAATTGCCTTCAGCGTACTTCACCGCGCCTTAAAGGGGCGTTAAGGGCGGCTTCGCTCGCGCCGGGCAAAAAAGGCGGGCGGGGGTGTAACCGCGTATGTAGTTAGCCGGTTAATAATTTTTGATGCGCAATCCGTTTGCTCACCGCGCCGACGCCCCGATCGGCCTGATCACGATTACCGTCATGCTCGGGCTGATCATGGCGATCATCGACTCGACGATCGTCAACGTCGCGCTCAACACGATCGGCGGCAACCTCGGCGCCTCGATCGACGAAGTCGCCTGGGTCGCGACCGGCTACATTCTGGCCAACGTCATCGTGATGCCGCTCAACGGGTGGCTGACGGCGCCTTCCTCGGGCGCAAGCGCTTTTACGCTGCTTCGCTGGCCGTCTTCACGATTGCGTCGTTCCTGTGCGGAACGGCGACGAACATCATCGGCAGCTGGTGTTCTATCGCGTGATTCAAGGCATCGGCGGCGGCGCGCTGCAGCCGACCGCGCAAGCGATCATGTTCGAGACGTATCCGCCGGAGAAACGCGGCAAGGCGATGGCGATCTTCGGCCTCGGCGCGATGGTCGGCCGGCGATCGGGCCGACGCTCGGCGGCTACATCGTCGACAACGCCTCGTGGCCGCTGATCTTCTACATCAACATTCCGATCGGCATCGTCGCGTTCTTCATGACGCTGGCGTTCATTCCGAAGCCGAAGTACATCGAACGCTCGAAAGCGCGGCATCGATTGGATCGGGCTCGGGCTGCTGACCGCCGGCCTTGCATCGCTGCAGTACGTGCTCGAACGCGGCGAACACGACGATTGGTTCGACTCGTAGACGATCGTCAATCCTGACGATCGTCGCGGTCGTGGCGCTCGTGCGTCTTCATCTGGAAGATGCTGCGCGAACGATATCCGCTGGTGGATTTGAAAGTCTTCAAGCTTTCGCGTCGTTCACGATCGGCAACATCATCGGCATCATCAGCGGCTTCGGTCTCTTCGGCACCGCCCTGATTTTGCCGTTGTTCTTTCAGACGATGCTGGGCTTCACCGCCTTTGATACCGGGCTGCAGCTCTACCCGGTGCGCTCTCGACCGCCGTAAGCATGATGATCGTCTGGCCGCATACTCAATCGCATCGACGGTCGCGCGTCGATTGCGTTCGGCTTCCTGATCTTCGCGCCTCTCAACGTGGATGCTTGGCGGCATGTCAACGTGACGCGGGCTATTGGGACGTCTTCTGGCCGCGCTTGATTCAAGGTTTCGGGCTTGGCTTTCTCTTCGTTCCGCTCACGACGATCTCGCTCGGCGACGTGCCGATGCGCGAAATGGCCGGCGCGACCGGCGTCTATCACGCTGATTCGCCAGCTCGGCGGCAGCCTCGGCATCGCGATTTTGACGACGCTCCTCGTGCATGAAACGGCCGTTGCTTGGAACGTCCTCGCGTCGGGCGTGACGCAGACGCACGGCTATTCCGTCGGCGCACTGACCACCATGGTCGCGCAGCAGTCCTCGATGATCGCATACAACTATCTCTTCCGCGTCACCGCCATCGTCTTCGCACTTGCAGCGCCGCTGGCATTCCTGATGAAAGTCAAACCCCGGACAGCTGCTGCGCCGGCATCAGCCGCACTTGCTGCCGCTGTAGATTAAACGCGTTCGAGCGCATCCAGCGCGTCGGCGCTGGTCGGAGCCCGATCCCGAAACGCCTCGATTCGATAGGGCAAAACGCCGGCGCGCTCTTTGCTGCGCGCACCGGCGCGCCGGTCGAGGCCGCGGCGGTAAACGTCGGGTCCAACGAGATGAATTGCTTCGCGTGTCGGCTCGTCGTAATACTCGGGCCAATGAGCCAGCCAGATGCCGACCGTCGGACGCCCTCCCATCGCAATCGCCGCGTGCAACGGACCGGATGCTACACCGACATAGGCATGCGCGGCACGCACGAGCGTTACGAGCACGTGTGCGAAGGGGAGATCCAAATCGCCGAATAGATCCGTCGTTGTCGGCGCAAGACCGCTCTCGCGGCCGATGACCGCGCTGGTTCGTTCGTCGACCGTTACAACCCGCGCGTGCGGATCGCGACGACGCACCTCGTGCGCAAAAGCAACGACTTCGCGCTCCGGCAAGATTTTGTCCACCTGCGTGTGACCGCCGGCCGAGAGCACGTATAAGCGCGCGCCGGTGGGGACAACCTCGCGCAGACGCGCCTCGATGCGTTGCGTCACCTCGACCGGCGCGCGAAACGCAAGCGAACTGCGCAACGGCTGCGAAAGATCGATGGAGGCGAGGCGCGCCGGCGTAATGATACGGCTTGCCAAATAGCGCGCCTTGGTATGCCAAGGATAGGGCGTGCGTCCGGTCATTTCCGGGTAGCGGCACACCAGCAATATTTCGATGTCATGCTCCTCGATACGTGAGCGCAGTGGCTCCGGGACGTCGAGCCGGGTGATGCCGTCGGGCGGATGATCGAGATCGAGTCCAAAGTGCGGCTTGGCTCCCTGTTCCGCTCCACTGCCTAGCATCCGCGTTCCTGAGAAAAGTGGCCGCATCCGTTCGCCGCAATCATAGAGGTGCACGAAATCGTCGCCAAACCGGGTGAGATAGTACTCGTTGCTCGGCTCGAGCAACGGCACGACGAACGAGAGATGGACGAAATCCCCGAATCCGTGCGGCCAATAGATCAATACACGCCGGTTCGTCACCGCGCCGAAACCACGCCCGTCGTCAGAGTAGACGGGCATCCCCAGCGTGTACGGCGTATCCCTCATGCAATGCTCCACATCGGTGTCGATGCTTGGAATCTCCCTGGCGATCACCGCGGTATCGGCCGCTACGTTCGCTCGATCCTCCACGAGTGGCACACCACGTTGCGCGACCGTGTCTACGTCACGCTGATCGTTCCGGAGTGGCACACCTGGACCGTTCGCGCGCGCTATGCGCGGGAGGTCGGTGATGTTTCGTATCGGATCGTGTCACGTCGCCTGCACGATCGCGCGAAGCTTGACGTACTCTGGTTTCCGTGGAACGGCTGCAGCTGGCTCGACTTTACTCGTCCCGCCGTCGCGACGTTGCACGACGCGACCAATTTCGTGATTCCGGACTACGCACCGGAGACCCAGGTGATCTTCCGCAACGCCGCAGCCCGGTGCGAGCGCCTGATCACCGACTCGAACTTTTCGGCTGGAGAACTCTCGCGCGAACTTGGGGTACCGCTGGAGCGCTTCACCGCGATCCCGCTCGGGGTGGATATACCGGCCCAAGTCGCGCACGTCCCCATCTTGCGCGAGCAGCCATACGTGCTCTTCGTCGGAACGGCCGAGCAGCGTAAAGGGATTCCAACGCTCGTCCGCGCGATGGAACGCGTGCAACGCGACGATCCTAGCCTGAGCCTGATTATCGCCGGAGAACGTGGTGACGGTTTGCGCGGCGACGAAAGCATCCACATGCGCGCGCTGGGCTTTGTAGGCGACGACATTCTAACCCAGTACTACCTTGGCGCTTCGGTTTTTGCCTTTCCATCGCGCTACGAGGGCTTTGGCCTACCGGTGCTCGAGGCGATGGCCCATGGAGTACCGGTAATTACCACGGATGTCACGGCAATTCCAGAAGCTGCCGGCGATGCGGCGCTCTACGTACCACTCGATGACGACGTTGCGCTCGCGCAAGCGATTGCGCGTGTTCGCAGCGATAGACAACTCGCATCGTCACTACGTGAGCGTGGTCTGGTTCGCGCCGCGATGATGACGTGGAAGAAAACCGCAGAAGCAACGCTCGACGTGCTCGAACGAGCTGCGTCGTGAGCGGCGACATTCGCTTGGCGACCGGGCTCGCGATTCGCGACGGGCGCGTGCTGCTCGTTGCCTCGACCTACCGCTCGCACGAGCAGCCGCTCTGGAATCTTCCGGGCGGTCGCGTCGCCCCGGGCGAGTTGATGCTCGATGCCGTCGTTCGCGAAGTGCGCGAGGAAACGGGGCTGCGAGCAACGGTGAGCGAGCTTGCATACCTGAGCGAAAGCTACGATGGCGAGCGCCACGTGCTCAACGCAACCTTTGCCATCGACGTGACCGGATCGATCGACGCACCGCAGGCCGGCGATCACGTGGTTGCGGTGGAATGGGTCCCCATCGATCGGCTCGCTGAGCGCATCGCTGTCGGCGTCGTGCGCGATCCACTGGTTCATTACTTGCGCGACCGCACGCGGTACTTCGGTTACGCGGATGCCGGCGTCACGATCGTTTGGCCCGACGAAAACTAAGCCGGCTTACGGAGTTCCCACTGGTCGCGGTCCAGAACGTATCCCAGCACATCGACGGGCTGCCCGCGAACGGTTGCGCCGTGCGGCAAAACACCATCCTCTTCAAATCCGGCGTTTGCAAGAACCGCGCGTGATGGCACGTTCTCGGGCACGCAATAGGCGCGAAGCTTGCGCAGATGCAACCGCGAGAACGCCTCCGAGGCGATCGCGTGCACCGTCTCGCTTGCGATTCCCCGCCCACGATAGGCTTGCACGACGCTATAACCAACCTCCGCCGATGAGGTGACGCGCTCGCCAACGCGCAGCGACGCCCATCCGACGGGTTCGCTCACGCCCTCGAGGTAAATTAGCCACTCGAAACGGCCCCACGCGCCGGGCTCGAGTTTGGGCGGACGCGAGGCAACCATGCGCCGGAACTGCACGAGATCGACTTCGGGCAAATCCTGAAATTCGCGCAGGCCCGGTTGCTGCAGCACGTTCCAGAGCACGTCCGCGCTTTGCGACGTCACCGGGACCAGGCGCAACCGTTCGGTCAAGAGAGCCCGCATGGGACTAGTCATTTCCCGCCGCGCGCGTGATTCATGCGTAGAGGAGGACGGGCATATGGTCGATTTGATGGCGACGGTGACGAGTGTGCCGTCGTATTTCATGGGCACGAAGACGCACGCCGAGCATGAGGAGTTTTTGGCGCAAACCACTGCCGGGCCGATCGACGTGATCGATAACGTTGATCTCGCGCCGCGCGTCCCGGTTGCGCCGGGCGATCAAATCGAGGTCTGCGGCGAGATGGTTCATGACCCCGGGAAGCCGGTGCCGATCGTGCACTGGACGCATCACGATCCCGCGCATCGTCATCCGGGCGGCTTCATTCGCTTCCGTGGGCAGGTGTACGCGTAGTGTTGCCTTTGATCGCAAGTAGTTCGGGAATCGTCACAAAGCGATAGCCCTCACGGCGCAAACTCTCAATGATGAGACGCGTTGCCTCGATCTCACTATGACGATCGCAGGTCTTGGCGGAAACGCGGGACGACTTGCACACGATGCCGCGATTTCCATCGTGAAGCACGATGATCGATCCATCGTGGACGTACGGCACGATCCGATCGGCGATGGTCGCTGCGGGTGGCTCCTCCCAGTCCTTGGCGAGCGGAACCGACCACATCACCGAGGTGTAGCCGAGACGACGCGCCTGATCGAGGACCAGCCAATCGCGCACTCCGAACGGCGGACGCATGATCGTCGTGTGCACACCTGCCGCACGGTAAATCGCGTCGTCGGTTCGCGCCAGCGATCCGCGGACTTGCGCTGCATCCATCAAGATCATGTGCGTGTGCGACCAGGTGTGGTTGCCGATTGCGTCGCCGTCACGCACTTCGCGACGCACGACCGAGGGATAGGCCTCCACCGCGCGCCCGACGACAAAGAACGTCGCGTGCACGCGCTCGCGCTCGAGCACATCGAGTATGGCGGTCGTGTACGGCGGATTGGGTCCATCATCAAAGGTGAGCGCCACGATCCGTTGATCGGCCGGCCCGCTCACCAGGGTCTTGCCAAAGATTTGGTTGCTCGGATTTTCGCAAACTTCGTAGAGCCAGAATCCTGCGAGGGCGAGCAGCGCGCAGGCAAGGAGCGAACGAATCGCCACCGCCGCGGTCGCGGTCACGGAGCGCTGCCGCCGTGCGCAAAGGATGCGCGCGCCGCGGCGATCTTTGCGCGAAACGCGGGCGGTCCGAACGAACGAAAGTCATTGACGACCTCTTGGTAGCGCGGATCGGCGAGCTGTGTGCTCGAGAGCTTGAGCAAATCGTTTGGGTTGGTCTTGCGCAAGTCGATCGTATATTGCCGCCCGGCGGTCGTTGCCCAATAGTGGGGATCGGTAAAGACGATCGTCCGATCGCCCTGCTTAAAATCGGCCAGTTGCTTCACGTACACCGTGTACTGAACGTTGGTGTCGCCGCGCGGCGGCTTGTCGACGAGATCCCACACGCCGTCCTGCACGAGACTTCCAAAGAAGAAACTCACGTCAGTCATCGCCTGCGCGGTCGGCTCACTGATGGTGATCTGCTTGCCGTCGTACGAACGAATGCGGTATGAAAACTTCGATTTTCCGTCAACGTCCGACATGTCGTACTCTTCTTCGTAAATTGGCGGCTTGTCATAGCGAATCGAGAGCCGCGCATACAGCGCGCTGGGCTGGTTTTTGACTTTGTCAACGGCGCTCAGGCTATTGAACTCGGGGTGCGACCCGTACAGCCGGATCCCGACGATCGCCATCACGGCGACGAAAATGAAGATGGCCCAAGGAACAACGGTGGTGCGGCGGAGCATGACGGGCGTCCTTACGAATCCGGCGCGGCCGCTTCCTGGTCGAGCACGTGATTCACGAGCCTGTCGGCGAGCTTATTCTGCTTACGCGGGACGTGTCTGATGTCGACGTGTTCGAAGCGCCGCAGCAGCGTCTGCGCCCGGCGGTGGAGCGGTTGGAGGTCGGCATGTTTGACCCGGTACTCGCCGCGCATCTGCTTGACGACCAGCTCGGAGTCCAGGCGCACCGCCAGGCGCCGGATGCCGCGCTCGGCGGCGCGTTCGAGCCCGATGCACAGCGCCGTCCACTCGGCGACGTTGTTGGTGGCGGTGCCGAGGTAACGGCCAACCTCATCGAGGACGGCGCCGTCGGGGCCAATGAGGACGGCGCCGCTGGCTGCCGGACCGGGGTTTCCGCGCGAGCCGCCGTCTGCAAAAAGCGTCGCGTCGGTGGGAAGCGCGTCAAAAAGGGTGGCCATCGTTTCGACCCTGTTCGGCATTGGTATAATGCAGCCATGCGACACGTTATTTTGCGCGGCTTCGCCGCCCTTGCGATTCTTTCGCTGACCTTGATCCCGAACGCGGCCCTGGCAGCGAACACATTCTACGGTTTGGTCGTTCACGTTTCGACCAGCAACATCAAGGTTGAGGATCCGCGGACCAAGCAGACCCTGAGCTTCGAGATCCTGCCGAAATTCGATCAAATCTTCTCGGGTGACGGCAAAACTACGTACCAAATGAAAGACGTTCACGAAGGCCACTACGTGGGTGTCGTCTACGATCAAAAGGCGCTGGGCATACGCCACGCCGACAAGATCTTTATCCTGAACAACGCCAATCAACGCATCTCAGCGCAATAGTTCAAGGCGGGTCGCGGTGTTCTTATCGCGACCCGCCTTTTTACGGCTCGAGTACAACTTTGATGTAACCGTCGCTGCGCGTGTCGAATTTAGCGAATGCGTCGGGAGCGTCGCGAAGCGGCAACCGTTGTGAAACGATGGCGCCTGGCTTCATTCGACCGCTCACGATCATATCGCGCAGATGATCGTTGTAGTTCTCGTCGTCATCCCGCCCCATGCCGATCATCACGCCCTTCTTGAACAGCGTTCCCCACGGGATCATGTAGTCGCCAAGCTTGGCGGCATCGGTCGGGCCGTGGGGATCGTTATCCAGAAAGACACCGATGATGCACAGGCGCCCCTTGACCGCGATGATTCGCGCGAGATCGGCGATGACGCTGGTGGGATTTTCCGCCGAGTAGTTGAGGGGATCTCGTGCCTGAAATCCGATCGCGTCGATGCAGACCGTTGCGCCGAGGTTTGCGTCCTCGCCGCGCCAGGCTATGCCGCTCCGTTCGCGCGCGATCTGCTCGAGAATGTGGTCGACCGCATGTCCGTCACGCATATCGATCGGTACCGCTCCAAGCTCGCCGGCCTTCTCCAGCCGTTCCGGAATCGCGTCCACGACGAACACCTGTCGCGCTCCGCGGACGAACGCACACATCACGGTGAGCAATCCGATTGCGCCGGCACCGTAGACAACCACGATGTCGCCGGTGCGGACGTCGACAAGTTCTGTCGCGTGAAAGGCCGTCGGCAGCGCGTCGGCAAGCAAGACGAAGTCGTTCTCCCAGCGGTCGCCGGGTTCTCCCGGCAATCTAACGCAGTTTGCGTCGCCAAAGGGAACACGCAGCAGTTTGGTTTGCGCGCCGGTGTAGCCGCCCATGCCGGGGTAACCATATGCCGCGCCCGCCTTCCCGGGATTGTTCGTAAGACACTGCGCGGAATAGCCGTGGACACAGTTCGCGCAGAACCCGCAGCAGATGTGCGTCGGGACGGTGACGCGATCGCCGACGCGGACGTTGACGACAGCGTCGCCGACCCGTTCGACCACACCAAGCGGTTCGTGACCGATCACCATCGGCGCGCCCGTACTAAGGCGACCCTCGTACATATGCAGATCGGTACCGCAGATCGCGGTCGACGTGAGGCGCAGAAGCACGTCGGTGGGCTTGAGCAGCTCCGGTTCGTCTATGGCCTCAATGGTAATCTGTCGAGGCCCCTTGAGCATGACTGCATCCATCGTTCTTCTCCCACGAGCGTATCGCTCTAGTATATACAAAAGCGGTTCCCTTTCCAGCGAAAGGCAAATCGAGGTCGCGGTCTTAATCCACGAACCATGATGCGTTCCTTTGTTGCTCTCGTCGCGGTGCTGCTCGCGCCACTGGTTGCGGCTGCGTCCGATCTCCCCACCGCCAACCTCCATTGGCGCGAAACCGGCCCCGCCGCGCCCGGTGGCCGCGTCACCGCAGTGGCGGGCTCGAATCGCGATGCGTCGCTGTACTATCTCGGCGCGGCCGGTGGCGGCGTATGGAAGAGTACGGACGGCGGTGCTGCGTGGCATCCGGTGTTCGACAAGGAAAGCGTCGGAGCGATTGGTGCGGTCGCAATCGATCCGAGCAACGATGACGTGGTATGGGTCGGGACGGGCGAATCCAATCCGCGCAACGACGTCAGTTACGGCGACGGCCTTTACAAGTCGAGCGACGGCGGCAAAACCTGGACGAACATGGGTCTACGGGAGAGCAAGTACATCTCGCGCATCCTAATCGATCCCACTGACCCCAAGCATGTGATCGTCGGTGCCCTCGGTGACGTCTTTGCCGATTCGGCGCAACGCGGCGTCTACGTAACGTACGACGGCGGAACGACCTGGACGAAAGCGCTCGACGTGGGGCCCAGCAGCGGCGTTTCGGATTTGGCGATGAGCCCGCGCACGCCAAACGTCATCTACGCCGGCGTGTGGCAATTTCAACGACGACCATGGACATTTCGCAGCGGCGGCGATCAGGACGGCCTCTACCGTTCGAGCGACGGCGGCCGTACGTGGAACAGGCTTACGGGACACGGCCTGCCTGACGGCATCACCGGGCGAATCGGACTTGCAGTCGCGCCGAGCGATCCGCATCGTGTTTACGCGCTGATCGAAGCCAAGCGCGGCATTCTCTGGCGTTCGGACGACGACGGCGCTACATGGAACCTGGTGAGCTCAAACACCTTGGTCGATCAACGGCCGTTCTATTTCTCACACATCGAAGTCGACCCAAGCAATCCCGACCACGTCATCACCGCATCGACGGCGCTCGCCGAGAGCATCGACGGCGGCAAGACGTTTAAGGCGATCGCGCGCGACGTGCATGGCGACTATCACGCGATCTGGATCGCACCGAACGACCCCAAGCGGATTATCGTCGGCGCCGACGGCGGCTACGCGCTCACCGTCGATGCCGGGCGCACCTGGACGTTCGCCATGAATTTGCCGATCGGACAGTTCTACCGCGTGGGATTGGGCAACGACAATCCGTACACGATCTGCGGCGGCTTGCAAGATAATAATTCCTTTTGCGGACCGTCGAATTCGCTCGATACGGGTGGTAACACGAACGCCGATTGGTACGCGGTCGTCTACGATGACGACGGGCAGTGGGCTATTCCCGATCCGCGCAACCCCGATCTCATCTGGTCCGATGGACAAGACGGCGCGCTCTTCACCTATAGACGGCGCACACGCGAGTACACGTTTGCGCAGCCGTATCTGACGACCGTTCAACAAGATTACGACATTGCGACCAGCCCCTACCGGTTCAATTGGGAGTCGCCTATCGGCTTTGCGCCCTGGGATCCTCGTATCGCGTGGTTCGGCGGCAACGTCGTGTTCCAATCGACCAACGGCGGCTATAGCTGGCGCGCGATCAGCCCCGATCTCACGCGCAACGATAAGGCGCATCAACAACCGGCCGGCGGCCCGATCACGCATGACGTCACAGGCGCCGAATACTCCGATACGATCCTCGACATCGAAGGCTCGCAGCTTTCGCCGGGCGAGATCTGGGTCGGCACGGACGACGGACTCGTGCAGATGACGCGCGACAGCGGTGCGCACTGGGAAAACGTCACGCCGCGCGACGCGAATACCTACGGCCGGTTCGAAACGGTCGCGCCCTCACCGTTGGAGCGCGGCACGGCCTACGCCGTGCAAGACGCGCACCTGATGGGCGACGGCGCACCGCGCGTCTGGATCACAAGCGACTACGGCGCGCACTGGCGATCGATCGTGAACGGCTTGCCGAACGATCTGTGGACGCGCTCGATTCGTCCCGACAATCGCAATCCCGCGCTCGTGTATCTCGGCACCGAAGAAGGCGTGTGGATCTCCTACGATCGCGGCTCGCACTGGCAGCGCTTGCGCAATAATATGCCCGCCACCTCGATCCGCGATATTCGCATTCAACCAACATTCGACGATCTCGTCCTGGCGACGCACGGCCGGTCGATCTGGGTGATGGACGACATTCGACCCCTGCAAGAGCTTCCGAGCGCAGTTGCTGCGGGTGCCTGGCTATTCGAGCCGCGCACCTCGTACGAATACAATCTCACCACCAAGACCGAGGGCAACTACACAAACTATACGGCGAACAATCCCCCCTACGGTGTTCCGATTTCGTATTATCAAGCGACGCCTCAGGCGACCGCCCCGCAAGTGACGATCCGCGATGCCTCGGGCCGTATCGTGCGTACGCTTACCGGCTCCAACGCCTCGGGCATCAATCGTGTGGTCTGGAACTTCACGGCAGCACCGCCCGTCAAGTGGTTCGGCGCCGCCAATCGCTACTTCCAAGGTCCCGATGACGGAGCCATGGTGGTGCCCGGAACCTACACGGCGCACATATCGTTGAATGGCCGCAACTTCGTGAAGCGTTTTTCGGTCAAAGCCGACCCGCAAGCCACCGAAACGTTGGCGCAGATGAGGCAGAGTTACGAAGCCTTCGCAACGTTGAACCAAATCTACTCAAGCGTCGATACGATGCTCAATCACCTTGATCTCGTCGGAAAGGCGCTTGTGGGCGAATCCGCGCAGACCGGCAGCGATGCCGCTGACGCGCTCGCGCGCGCACGCGAGCAGCACGCTGCCGTAATGGCTGCGCTCACGGCGAACTACACGAACAGCGAAGATTCCGTCTCCCGCCCAGGTGCCTTGCGCGAGAATCTGGACAGCGCGCTTTCGTCGCTAAACTCGTTTCCGCTGCAAGCCATCGTCACTCCGGCAGCCACGCAGTTCTACGCCCGCATCGGCGCCGAATACCGCAACGCACTCCGCGCGTACAACGCCTACAGCGCTTCGATTCCGACGCTCAACCGGACGCTGACGGGAGCAGGACTGCAACCGATGCCGGCGCTCCCGGTCGAACCGTAGCCTCCGCCTCTGCAGAATATTCGGATAGCGCAAACGCGGGCTTGACCGTTAAGATGAACCCATGAACAAGCATCATGTCTTTCTTGGCGCTGCCGTCTTAGCCATCGCGCTCTGCGCGGCTCGCGCGCCGGCACAAGTTACGGTACCGAATAGCCAACCGACGGCGGCGAGCGAACAAGACGTCCAGATGTTGCGCGAGAACATTCGTTCGTCTCGCAAGAAGGTCGTCGCAGCCAACATGAACCTTACCGCTGACGAGGCTGCCAAGTTTTGGCCCGTGTACGATCAATACCAATTAGACCTCAACAAGATCGGTGACGCGCGCTGGCAACTCATGAAAGAATACGCTTCGAGCTATCCAAACGTCACCGCGGACCAGGCGAAAGGCTTCATGGCGCGCTCGACCCAAATCGATCAACAGATGATTGCGCTACGCGAGCAGTACGTCCCGGCGTTCGAAAAAGTTATCTCGCCCAAGAAGGTCGCGCTGTGGTATCAGATCGACCGGCAAATCGACTTGCTGGTCAATATACAGTTGGCGTCGTTGCTACCGCTGGTGGATCCGACGAAGTAGCTTGAAGAACATTGTGCTCGGTTCGCTCCTAGCCGCGCTTTCGCTCGTGCTGGCGGCACCCGCGCTAGCAGCCTCGCTTGCGTTTCACGTCACCAATAAGACGCCCGATGCGTGGGCGTGGGTCACTGCCAACAGCGCGTATGCCGGAAACATCGACGGTGCGTGGTGCGTCGCGCCGGGCGAAAAAAGCACACGCACGTTTTCAAATGTCATCGGTCGTCTGCGCGTGGAAGCCACGGTCAAGAACTGCGCACATCCGGTGATGCTCGATCGCAGCCTGACCGGCGTCGCCCACAGCTCGGCCTTTTTTGCAACGCGCGAAGGCAGCGGCAAGAACTACGTCTGGATGGGGGAGGCTAGGTAAATGAAACGCATTCTTATGACGGTCATCGCCATACTTCTAATCGCCGGGTTCGCGCTTCCCACGCGCGCCCTTGCGTTCCAAACCACAGTCATCAACAAAACGACGAATTCGTGGGTTTGGGTGACCAGGTATGAGTTCACCGGCTACAACGACACGGGCCGAAGCTTGAGGCAAGCGCCCACCAGCGGACCAACGCCCCCCACTCATGGACGCTAGTAGGTAATGGTCGACGTCGGGAATTGTCCTCCGGCTGGATGTGCGCCACTTCCAATTCCAAGCTGGTCATAGGTGCCGGGCGCGACGGGCGTGGTTCCCGGACCCAAGTCGTAGACAATGATGTTCGTTCCGGGCTTTACCAGCTGCGAGTGAGTGCAATACTTACCTATCTCAGCCGGTACGCATCCAACGGAGGCGGTTACATAGCGCCCCGTAATAACGATATTACTTTTCCGTTGGCCCGGCAGTACAACAGAGGCGTGATGAGACGGCACCGCTAGGGCAATCGCGGAGCTACCCAGCACCGCAGCGGTTAGCGCCAAGACGCTGACCTTCGCTAATATCGAATGCTTTTGCATGAAGACCGAATCTCCCAATCTCCGGCCGCTATCAACCAGGCAACTTCTCTTACAAAACTGCGTACAGTTCCCTCCGGTTTCGGCGGCTTTCGTGACCTTTAGACTACGTCCGCTTCGGGTTTCCGCGCATCACTTCTGTAAGACGGTCCCAGTTTGATAAGGCCGCACCCGATCTGCTCGCGTTCCGCTTGGACGTAACGGCGATTTATCCGAACTGACAAGTGGTCACAGTTAGACCTGAAAGCTTCTGGCGCTAGCGCGGTTTGCGTGCGAAGGCTGGGGAATTGCCTTTAAACAAAGAAAAACCTCAAGCAAGAAGTGCTTGAGGTTTTTCGGATGGTCGGGCTGACACGATTCGAACGTGCGATCTCTTGACCCCCAGTCAGGCGCGATAACCAAGCTGCGCTACAGCCCGTGTTCTACGGAGAACCTCGTTCATCCGGCGCGTTACTAGTTGCGCTTCGCGTTTTCTTTTTAGCGGACTTCTTCTTCGCGCTGCTCGAACGTTTACCGCCGACGGCCTCTTTGAGGGCTTTGCCGGAGACGAAGGCGGGGACTTTGCGCGCGGCGATTTTGATCTTCTCGCCGGTTTTCGGATTGCGGCCTTCGCGCGCTTTACGCGCGCGGACGACGAAACTGCCGAACGGCGTAAGCGCAACGCGATCGCCTTTCTTCAACGCCCCCGAGATCTCGTCGAGAATCAGGTCGACGATTTCCCCCGCATGGCGCTTCGTGAGCTCCGCTTCATCGGCAACGCGATCGATCAAATCGGCTTTCGTCAACGTCGTGTCTCCTCTGCTAAAGGGCAAGGTTCGAACGTGCGCGGTGGGCGGGAGGGAGGGGATATACGCAGGGGGCGTGGCCCGGCTCCTTCCATTTTTCGAGTATTTTCGCGACGGCTTGAGCGCGAGTACGTAGGAAAGGGGGCCGAACCCGCCGATGGTGCCCCGGCACGCCGCGGCCGTCACGCTCGTGCGGCGAACACTTCGTCCCGCGCAATATTCGAAAGATGCACTTCGATCGCCGGAATCCGATCGATCTGATTGCATCGGCGATCGCGTACGAATAGTGCGCGTACGCGCCCGGATTGATGACGATCGCGTCTCGCGTCGCGCGGGCATGCGTGCAGAGCGTCGACGATCTGTCCCTCGCCGTTGTATTGCTCGCAGCGACCTGAAACCCAGATCGGCGCGCCCACGTGCGATGAGTTCGTTGACGTCGTCCAGCGTTGCGTTCCGTAGATCTCGGGTTCCCGATCGCCGAGTAAGTTGAGGTTTGGCCCGTGAATAACCAAGACGCGCATTGCGCTCCATTCTTGAAGGAAAACGCCGCGCCTTTGAGCGAGATGCGTTCATGCCCGATCTCTTGCTCGCCGCGTCGGCCCCCGAGGCCGGCATCGCTTTCGTCGCCGCCGTAACGACGGAGTTCGTCCGGGAAATCCGCAGCGCCACGATCTTTGGCCGACGGCGACCGCTGCGAACGGGCCGTCTGACGACGGGCGCGGTGCTGTTCGGCGCAGAGCTTAAGGGCCGCGAGCGCATTTCGCTGCAGATCGCGGCGACGGCCCGATCGGCTCGATCACCGCCGACGCTTGGCTGCTGGACGCCGGGCGCCATCGGCGCGCGCGGCTACGCGCGCAATCCGCAGGCCGATCTTCCGGTCGATGCGCGCGGGAAAGTTCGACGTCGCCGGCGCGGTGGGCGCCGGCTCGCTGCAGGTAACGAAATCCTACGAAGTCGGCCAGCCGTACGTCGGCATCACGGCGCTGCAGTCCGGCGAAATCGCCGAAGACCTGGCGGCGTATCTGTGCCAGTCGGAACAGATTCCGAGCGTCGTCGCGCTCGGCGTGCTGGCGGGTCCGAACGGCGTGATCGCGCGCGGGCGGCGTGCTCGCGCAAGTGCTGCCGGGCGCGGACGAAGCGGCGATCGACGCGCTGGAAGAGAACGTGCGCTCGCGATGCCGTCGGTCACTTCGCTCGTCTCCGGCGGCGCGGACGCGCAGGCGCTGCTGCAGGCGCTCGCGGGCAATCTGGAACTGCGCGCGCAGCGCACGCGGCGATGCCTTCGCGTGCTCTCTGCACGCGCGAGAAGGTCGAAACGGCGCTGCTCGGGACTGGGCGGTGACGAACTGCGCAGCATGGCCGCCGAGCGCGAAACCGAAGCGACGTGCGAATTCTGCAAGAAGCGCTACGTCTTTACATCCGACGAGCTCCGCGACCTCGCCGCGCGTTCCGCGTAGCCGAACCGTCTAGAGCGTCGGTTCGAACAGAGTGCACGAGATCCTAGTGGCATGCGATACGGTTCGATGCGCTGCTGGTAAGGCTTCGCGAATCGACACGCCGTCGTTGAAGTACCACCAGCCGCACTCGCAGCGGATCGGGCGCTCGCCGGCCTGCGGATACGGGTATTCGCGTTTGCAGCGCTTGCAGACAACTTCGCCTTCGATCGGCGTTCCCGTGTACGTATCGCTGTCTGCCATGGCTACTCTGTCGAGGAAGCACGCGACGAATTTTCGACCCGACCGAAAGCACGGCGGGCGCGGCTGCGGTCCAGCTGCCTTAGGATCGCTCACGACTATACCATCCACCTTCACCCCGTTCCCCGAGATAAGTCGCTCGGCGGCGCGCTTGCTCTCGGCAAACCCGGCGCGCACCAGCAAGTCGACCACGCGGCTCGCATCGCCCCGCGCGATTTCGGGCAGATCGCCCAGTCGGAATCTCCTTGCGCTGGACCGTTGCCTCGAAGTCGTTCGCGCGCCGCGCGCGCCGCTTCGGCGCCCGTGATAGCGCGCGACGATCTCTTCGGCCAGCGCTTTTTTTCGTCCATCGGATTGAGCGTCGCCGCTTGCAAGTGCCGGCGCGCAGTTCGTCGCCTGCGTCTTCGACCGGAAGGCCGCAAGCCGCGCGTAGGTCGGCATGAGATCGTCGGCGATCTTCATCAGCTTGCCGAACTGTTCGTTCGCGCGGCTCGTCGATGCCGACGTAGTTGCCCAGCGACTTGCTCATCTTCTTCTCGCCGTCGAGACCGACCAGCAGCGGAACGGTCGCGCAGATCTGCGGAAGCTGACCGTACTCGCGTTGATAGTGACGCCCGAGCAAGCAGATTGAAGAGCTGATCGGTCCCGCCGAGTTCCACGTCGGCTTCGACCGCGATCGAATCGTATGCTTGCGCAACCGGATAAAGAAACTCGTGCAGCGAGATCGGCGTCGCCGGCGCTGTAGCGGTTGTGAAAATCGTTGCGCTCGAGCATCTGCGCGACGGTGGTCTGTGCGAGACGAGGCTTGCACCAGATCCGCGAAGTCGAGCTTCGTCGAGCCATTCGGAGTTGTAGCGGAGCGTGATGCGCTCGAGATCCAGCACTTTGCCCGCTTGCTCGCGATAGGTCTGCATGTTGGCTTCGATCTGCTTCGCGCGTGAGCGGCGGGCGCATCGCGTTGCGGCCGCTCGGGTCGCCGATGCGCGCGGTGAAATCGCCGATGATCAGCGTTACGTCGTGACCCGCTTCGGCAAAGCGCTGCAGCTTGTGCAGCACGACCATGAAGCCCAAGTGCAGATCGGGGCTGGTCGGATCGATGCCGAGTTTGACGTTGAGCGGACGCCCCAGCTTCAGGCGTGCGCGAAAGTCATCGGCAGTTTCGACGTGGTCGAATCCATCGAGCAGGAACTCGACGTCGGAAAAGCTCGGGTCAGTCACCCGAGTTCGAACATCGTCACGCCGCCGGAGCCCTCGTCCTCGCTGCCATAGCGCAAGCTCTTCACCGACGGATGCGTACGAAGATACTCCTGCAGACCGCGTCCAAGCATGCCGGTGCCTTTGCCGTGGATCAGACGTAGCGTCGAGTTGCCGGCAAGCGCGGCTTCATCGATCCACCGCTCGACCAGCGGCTCTGCTTCGAGAACCGCTTGCCGCGAACGTCGAGTTCGGCTGGTCGAACGCGCCGCCGCATCGAGCCTCGCACGCGCTCCACTCGAGCGCGTTTCGTCCTTGCTCGCGCCGCCCGCGCGCTTCTCCACATCGCTGCGCTGGACGACGGTTTTCATCGGCCCGATCGCGATCAGGACGGTCTCGCCGTAATCTTCGACCACGCTGCCCTCGGTGTGGAGCGAACGAATGCGCACGCGATCGTTTGGGTTGAGCGGGGCGCGCTCGGCCGGCGCGTGCGGCGCTTCGACGGCTCCTAGTTCCCGGCGCAATCGTCGGCGCTCTTGCCGAGTAGCGCTGCGTGCGAAGCGGTAACCCGCGGACGATTGGCCTGCGCGGCTGCCGCGCGCCGCTGCAATTCGGCCATGAACTCACGTAAGCTCTGCTGCATACGCTCTTCTGCGCGATCGGCAAAGGCCCGCCGCTCGACTTTCGAACGTTGTGCGCTCGTGCTCGAGGGTACCGCGCTCCCGTTCAGCGGCGAGGCGTTGGGCCCGCAGCCCGTCGCGCTCGCTTTGCAATTCGGCTGCGCGCAAGGAAAGTTCGGCCAAACGCCGACTCGTAGTCACGTTCTCTCGAGTCGAGCAGCGCTTGCGCGCGCTCAACCACGCTCTCGGTGATCCCAAGCGCTCGCGCGAGCGGAAATGCGAGCGATTGTCCGGGCGCACCGACATCCAACATGAAACGTTGGAGCAAAGGTGTACGGATCGAAGCGCACGCTCGCGTTGGCGACGCCCGTCCTGCCGCTCGCAAAAAGCTTGAGTTCGGTCGCGTGCGTGGTCACGACACCGGAGGCGCCGCACATCGAGCAGCCGTTCGAGCATCGCAACCGCGAGCGCAGCACCCGCGCCCGGCTCGGTGCCGCCGCCGATCTCATCAACGAGCACGAGCGTACGGTCGTCCGCCACATCGAGCATCTCGCGCATGCGGGCCAAGTGCGCGGAGAACGTCGATGCATTGAGCGCGATCGATTGCTCGTCGCCGATATCTGCGATGACGCTGCGTAAAATGGCCAATCCGCGTACCGACCGAGGCGGGCACCTGCATCCCGCAGTACGTCATCGCGACGAAAAGCCCGACCATCTTCAGCGCGACCGTTTTTCCGCCCATGTTCGGTCCGCTGATCACCAGCAGTCCGCGTGCCCCGATCGAGCGGGATCGACTGCGGTATTGCGCGATCGCTCAAGCAGCGGATGCCGTCCGGCTTCGACGTGCACGACGGCGTCGTCGACAAGTTCGGGCTCGATCGCGTCCATCGCGCGCGCGACGTTGGCTTTGGCGACGAGCAGATCGATCTGAGCGAGCATCTCGATATTGCGCTCGATCGCGTCGGCTGCGCTGCCGACGCCGCGCGAAAGCTCTTCGAGCACGCGCTGCACCTCACGCTCCTCTTCTAGTCGCGAGCGTGCGCACGCGGTTATTGTCGTCGAGCGCGGCGAGCGGCTCAATGAAGAGCGTCTGGCCTGAGCCGCTGGTATCGTGCACGATACCGGGGAATTCGCCCGAAAACTCGGCTTTAATTGGTACGACGAAACGGCCCTCCCGAATCGTGACGACGTTATCCTGAATCGCGCGAGCATAACGGTCCGAGCGCAAGATCGCGCCGACACGGTCGCGCGCGTCGTTTTGCGCCTGCGCCAAACTGCGCCGAATCCGCCCGAGCGCCGGCGACGCTCGGTCGAGCACCGCGCCACGCTCGTCGATGGCATCGGTGAGCGTACGCTGCAGATCGCGCAAATTGCTATAGGGCGCCGTAATTGCCGCGAGCGCCTCGTGCTTGACCTCGCGCAGCGCGTTGAACGCCGCTGCCGCAGCCGAGATCGCGTCGCCGACAGCTCGCAAGTCCGACGGCGCAAGCGTACGCCCAAGCACCGCCGCTTGGGTTAGCGTCTGCGGTGTCGATTGCCGGCAACACGTGCAGATCGCTGCCCGCGACGAGATTGCGAATGAGCGACGTCCGCCCTTGTTCGAGGCGCACCAGCGCGAAGTCGACCGCGGGTTCCAGCAGCGCAGCGCGCGCTTTCCCACGCTGCGTGCGCGTAGCCGCCACGACCCGCTCGCGAACGGTCGCAAAGTCGAGCGCTTCCAGCGTGCGCTCGTCCGCCAGACTCATTGCTCCAGCTTCTGCTTCATCAGGTTGTTGACGAGTTGCTGGATCGGCTTTACCGGCGCTAGCTTTCATCACCTGTCCGACAAGAAATCCCATCACGTTGGTCTTGCCCGCTCGATAATCGTTCACGCTTTTCTCGTTCGCCGCGAGGACCTGGTCGACGAACTTTTCGATCGGCCGCCGGATCGCTGGTCTGCGCGAGGCCTTCGCGTTGCACGATTGCCTTGGGCGAACCCTCGCCGCTCCACATCCGCGTCACCAGGTCTTTGGCAATCTTGGAGTTGATCGTCTTGCCTTCGACCAGCGCAATCAGCTCGGCGAGATGCCCTGGAGTCACCTCCGATTCGTACACCGGTTTGCCGGTCTCGTTGGCCAATCGCGAGAGATCGCCGAGAACGAAATTCGTCGCTTGTTTGGGACTCTCGCTGGCCTCGACTACGGAATCGAAAAATGTCGCGAGCGCGCGCATTGTCGACCAGCTGCGTCGCCTGCTTAGCGTCGAGTCCGAGTTTGCCCGTGTAGCGCTCGAAGCGATGGACCGGCAATTCCGGCAGTTGCTCGCGCAACCGTTCGACCGTGCCGCGCGCAATCTCCAGCGGCACCAAATCGGGATCGGGAAAGTACCGGTAGTCGTGCGCTTCTTCCTTGCTGCGCATCGGCACAGTGATGCCGCGCAGTTCATCCCAACCACGCGTTTCTTGGATAATGCGCTCGCCCTTTTCGAGCAAATCGATCTGGCGCTCGATCTCAGTCTCGATGGCGCGATGCACCGACCGGAACGAGTTCATATTCTTGATCTCAGTCTTGGTGCCGAGCTTCTCAGAGCCAACCGGACGCACCGAGACGTTGGCATCGCAGCGCAGCGAGCCTTCTTCCATCTTTACGTCGCTTACGCCGAGTTGCTGCAGCGTGCGCCGCAACGCCTCGAGATATCCGACTGCCTCATCCGCGCTGTGCAGCTCCGGTTCGGACACGCATTCCATCAGCGGCACGCCGGCGCGATTGAAGTCGACCAGTGAATAGGTGCTTCCCGCGATGCGGCCGTCGTCCGAACCCGCGTGCGTCGACTTACCCGTATCTTCTTCTAAGTGAATGCGCGTGAGGCGGCATTCCTTCACCGTGCCGTCCTCGAGCCAATAGCGCACCACGCCGCCTTGCGTGAGCGGCATGTCGTACTGCGAGATCTGGTAGTCCTTAGGCATGTCGGGATAGAAATAATTCTTTCGGTCGAACTTCGAAAACGCCGGAATCTCCGCTCCGAACGCGAGGCCCGCAACGAATCATATGCTCGATCGCGGCTTTATTTACGACCGGAAGCGAGCCGGGCAACGCGAGGCACACCGGACACACTTTGGTATTCGGTTCGCCACCGAACTCGTTTGCGCAGCCGCAGAACATTTTGGATTTGGTCCTCAGCTCGACATGGCATTCAATGCCAATCACTGCCTCGTACTTAGACATGGCCAGCAACGGTCTCGATGGAGCGGGCGACGCGGTAACGTCGATTAGGCGCGCCCTGGGGGAATAAAACGCTTGCCGCAATCGCGCGCGCGCCATGGTTTGGGGTCCCCACGACGTGGGGGGCGCGGAGCCTAGGGCGGAGCGCCTTTTAAACAAGATGCTCATCAGCCGACCACCTCAGTTAAAGTGGGTTTGTATTTACGCGCATGCTGAGTCTTTTGTTCGTAGGCGTGGGCGGCTGCCAAAAGCGGCCGCTCAGCGAAAAGCGGCGCGCAGAGCTGCAGACCCATCGGCATGGGGCGATCCCCACCGGGCGGCGTCACCCAGCCGCACGGGACCGAGAGCGCCGGCAATCCAGCAAGCGACATCGGAATCGTATAGTAGTCCATCAAGTACATGCTGTAGGGATCGCTCTTGGCATTGAATTGGAAGGCCGGTGAGCTTGCGGCCGGGCAGGCGATCAGATCGCATGACTTCGCAAACGCGCGTTCGAAAATCGTTGCGCGATGAGCGTGCGCGCCTTCTGCGCGCGCACGTAGTAGGCGTCGTAGTAGCCGCTCGAGAGCGCGTACGTTCCGATCAGGATGCGCCGCTTGACTTCCGGGCCGAAGCCCGCCGCGCGCGTGCGCTCGTACATCTCGCTGCACGTCGGCGCCGTCGACGCGCAAGCCGTAGCGTACGCCGTCGAAGCGCGCGAGGTTCGACGAGCACTCGGCCGGCGCGATGAGGTAATAGGTCGCAAGGCCGTAGTCGGCGGTCGGCAGCTCGACCTCGACCGAGTTCGGCGCCGAGCGCTTGCGAGGTCGCGATACGCCTGCGCATAGACGGCGTCGATCTCCGGGCCGAGCGCGCCGGTCGCGAACTCGCTTGACGATCCCGACCCGCACGCCGCGAGATCGGCGCGCAGATGCGTCGGCCGTCGTCTCGAACGGCCGGTCGATCGAGGTCGAATCCATCGGATCGTAGCCGCCCATCGCGTCGTACGCCAGCGCCGCATCTTCGACGGTGCGCGCAAACGGGCCGATCTGATCGAGGCTCGAGGCAAACGCGATCAATCCGTAGCGCGAGACGCGGCCGTAGGTCGGCTTGAAGCCGACGAGGTTGCAAAACGCCGCCGGTTCGCGAATCGAACCGCCGGTATCGCTGCCGATCCCGATCGTCGCTTCGTACGCCGCGACCGCCGCCGCGGAACCGCCGCTCGAACCGCCGGGCACGCGCGAGAGGTCGTAGGGATTGCGCGTGACGCCGAGCGCCGAATTTTCGCACGAACTGCCCATGGCAAACTCGTCCATGTTCGTTTTGCCGATCGGCATGCAGCCGGCGTCGAGCAAGCGCGCAACGGCCGTCGCGGTGTACGGCGCGACCCAATGCTCGAGAATTTTACTCGCCGCACGTGGTGCGCGTGCCGGTCAGGCACATGTTGTCTTTGACGGCAAGCGGAACGCCGGCTAGCGGCAAATGCTCGCCCGCCGCAATGCGCGCGTCGACGTTCGCGGCCTGCGCGCGCGCCAGCTCGTGCAGTACGGTCAGATAGGAGCCGATCTGCGAGTCGACAGCGTCGACGTGCGCGAGCGTGGCATCGGCGACCTCGCGCGCGGAAAGGCTACGCGCATTGACGTCGCGCGCGATCTGCGCGGCGCTTTGTTCGATCAGAGGATTGGACACGGGTGTTCCTTTTATTCGGCGATGATCCGCGGAACGCGGAAGAATCCGCCCTGCTCGCTGCGGCGCTTGGGCCAGCACGACCTCGCGGTCGAGGCACGGCGACCAACGGTCATCGCGCTCGACGTTGCGCGACTCAACGACCTGCGCGGTGGCCGCAACGGCTGAGACGTCGAGTTTCGCGAGCGCGTCGACGTGTTCGAGCAGGTCGCCGAGTTGCGCGCCGAAGCGCTCGACCTCGTCGTCGGTCAGCGCTAATCGCGCGAGCTTGGCGACGTAGCGGACGTCAATTTTCTCGGATGACAAAGTCGGGATACTCCGATTGGTTTTGGGCGAAGTCGTCTTGCGGCCAGTTCGGCGGCTCGACGTCCGCGAACGCCTTGGCCACAGCCGGTTCCTCGGCCTCGCGGTACAGCGTCACCAGGGTCTCGACGTGCCCCGTCTGCGGAAACATATCGAACGGTTGCACGATGCCGAGCCGGTATCCATTGGCGGCGAGGAACTTCAAATCCCGGGCCAGCGTCGCCGGATCGCACGAAAGATACCAGATATACGGGGCCTGTGCTGCGGCGATCGCCCCAAGCGTCACCTCGTCGCTGCCCTTGCGGGGTGGATCGAGGAAGACGATCTCGGCCTCGCGCAGCGCGGCGTGCGCCTCGGGCGTCTGCACGACGTCTTCGACGCGGCCGGAGCGAAAGCGCACGCAATTCTCGAGGCCGTTGAGCGCGGCATTTCCCTCGGCCTCGAGAACTGCTTGCGGGTTCTCTTCGATGCCGTAGACCTGACAGCCGTGCTTCGCAAAGAAAAGCGCGAAGGTTCCGGCGCCGCAGTAGAGATCGACGATGCGGCGCGGGTGTTCGAGTCCCGAGCGCATGAAATCGAAGATACGCCCGACGATCTCGACGTTGACTTGGAAAAACGAACCCGCCGAGACGCGGTAGCGCACGCCGTCGATCGTCTCTTCGATCTCGGAGCGCCCGACGAGCGTGCGGTGGCGACGTCCCATGATCGCATTCTCGCTGCCCAGTTCGAAGGAGTTGGTAAGCCCGACAGCTCCAGGGAAGACGCGCATCAGGGAATCGGCCGCGCGCGCCACTTCCGGAGCAAGCCTCGATGTCGTCATCGTTACCACCGATTCGCCGCTCGAGCGCGCGTTACGCGCGACGACGTGTCGTGTAACCTCGAGCGCTTCGTTGACCTCCGGCAGGGTCCGTGCCCGATTGAGGCGCGCGATCGTAGTCGCTCAACTGCGGCGTAACGATCGGGCATGAGTCGATCGGGACGACCTCGTGCGAGCGCTGCTTGTAAAAACCGATGGTCGGCGTTCCGCCGCGATGCTCGACGACCAGCGACATCTTGTTGCGATAGGCGCGCGGATGGGTCATGCCCACCGCGTCGCGAACGCCGGCATCGTGAAAGCCACCGATGCGTTGAAGTGCGCTGCGGACGGTGTCGGTCTTCCAGGCTAATTGCGCCGGGTAACTCAGGTGCTGAAGCTGGCATCCGCCACAGGTGCCGAACACGCTGCAGAACGGCGTCGTGCGGTAGGGTGAAGGCACGAGAATCCGGACGAGCTGACCGATCGCGTACTTCGGTTTGACGGCGGTGATACGGACGCGCGCCCGCTCTTGCGGTAAAGGACCAAAGCAAAAGACCACGATCCCTGCCGGCCCGTCCGACCGCTTGACCGTTGGCCAATAGGTCAGTGAAAGCAAGCTCGTACTCCGCGCCGACCGTGACCGCCGGCGCGCCGCTACGCGCTGTTTCTCTGTTCGTCAAGCGTCTTGAGCAAGTGGTTGGCCTCGTCGATGAGCTGCTGAATACGCTCGCTCGTGGGATCTGCCGGCCGCCGGCTCAAGAGCACGCGCGTCACCGTAAAGGCGAGCGCGGCGCCGAGGCCCGCGACCCCGATCCAGATCAACGTGCGCGTGAGGTTCTGCTGGCGGCGTTCTTCAGATCGATCGAAATCGGGTTGCTGGTCCATCGTAGCGGTATCGTTCGCCTCGCCAGGGGGGGCTCCCGCCCCCTCCTGCGGGGAAGTCGTTGCTCTCAGGAAGCATTACGTTTACGCTTGCTCTAATAAAGCCGGCGCCGATGATCACCGAGACCGAAGACCAACAGCAACGCGACGATGACCGCACCACCTTGGTGTGGTCACTTCTCGTTTCCGGCTTTGCCAACCTGATGGTCTGGATCGTGCTGGGGTGGGCGATCATCGCGCACATTCGCACGCTTGCACCGGTGCAGGAACGTCCTGAGATCATTACCGTCACCACGCAAATGATGCACGCGCCGATGGTTGCCTCATCGTCGCAGCACCTCGCGGCGCGCAGCCATCCGATCCCTCGATCGCAGCAAGAGCCGCAGCACCAAGCGCAACCGGAACCCAATCACAAATCGGTGGCGATGAATTTGGCCGCGACCCCGAAGCCGCAGGAGCGGCCGACCGAGCTTGCGCGCACCACGCCCAATGGAACGCCGGTTCCGCACAGCGCGCCCAAGCGAACTGAGGCGCTTGCCGAAGTGCTCGCGCAACAGCAGGCCGCGTTCGCGAAAGAAGCCGACGCGCTCAATGCCAAGAACGGGCCGATCTCGGTTGCGACCATCGATCCGAATCAACGCGAATCCGCGAGCAAGTCGTATCGCATGAACCTCTCCGGCAACACGGAGATCCAAGGCCAGGGCTTCGGTTTCTTAGACCCGTTGGAGCGTTGGATCAGCAACGGCCTGCACTGCTATAAGGGGCGATATCACTGGCTCTATCCGACCGGCGCCACCGAAGTAGCGAACATTCCGTGGCCCTTCTGCTATCCGCCGGGCGCCGACCCGATCGCGCGCGGTTTGCGCCAATTTCCGTTCCCGCTGCCCTTAGCCGGATATCGTCTGCCGGCGGGAACGTTCCTCGACCCAATCGAGAAGGACGTCTATGAGTCGTGGCTCGCGCATCAATGAAGGAGCGGAAGTAGCGGAAGTAGCGACCGGCAACCCATGATAACCGAACGAGACGATCAGCAAGAACACGACGATGACCGCGCCACTTTGGTGTGGTCGCTTCTCGTTTCCGGCTTCGCCAACCTGATGCTGTGGATACTTCTCGCGTGGGTGATCGCGTTTCGCACTCACGAGTTGGTCCTGGTGCAGAAGCAGCCGGCCGAAGTGTTCACCGTGACGTCGTCATCTTTGAATATCGCCAAGCGTACGCAGCCGATCCCGGCGCAACCGAATCAACAGGCCGTCCCGCAGCCCCGGCAACAACGGGAGCCGCAGCACCAGCCCAAGCCGAAGCACGCGCCGCAACAAGCTACGCCAAAGCCGCGAGCGCAACCGACTGAGCTCGCGCACGTCACGCCGAACGGAACGCCGCAGCCGCGGAGCGCACCGAAGAAGCAGGCGCAAGGAACGCTCGCCGAGCAGCTGGCGCAGCAAGAGGTAGCGTTCCAGCACGAAGCCCAGCAGATTAACGCGCAACATTCGGTGATCTCGATCGCGACGGTCGAACCGAACCACACGCCCTCAGCGCAAGAGCCCTTTCAAATGGATATCTCGGGGCTGCCGGGCGAACCGCAGCGTGGGGAAGGAATCATTTTCCCAAATCCGATGGCAAGAGTGCATGGCTACGACTGCTACAACGGCGGCAGATATACGCTTCGGTACAATAATGGACAACTCGAACGGGGCGATATTCCGTGGCCGTTCTGCTTCGCGCCCAGGCAGGATCCGTTTTTGCAAAGGTACCGTTCGTTCGATATGCCATTGCCGGTGGCGGGCTATCGTTTGCCGCCCGGAGTTGAGCTCCAGCCGGCAGCAAAGGACGTCTACAGTGCATGGCTTTCGCAACAGTAAGACATCAGTGAAAATTGTGGGAACGCACGCCGCCCACCACGCCTTCGTCATCGAAGACCCATGCTGCGCGCGCGAGCACGTCGATCGTCCCCTGTTCTTTCTGTAAGACGCCTTCGATCACAATCATGCTGGCGGTGCGAATGACGCGGCGGTAGCGCTCGTAGACGTCGGGCCGCACGATCACGTTGACCAGGCCCGTTTCGTCCTCGATCGTCAAAAAGACGAAGCCTTTGGCCGTGCCCGGCCGCTGCCGCGTAATCACCAGGCCGCCCACACGGCAGACCAGATGATTGGGCATCGCCTCTAAACCTTTCGCTGGAATCACCCGCTTGGCGTCGAGCTGTGCCCGGAAATGCGCGACCGCTTGGCCTTTGGCGGTAACGCCGGTCGACCACAGATCGAAGGAGGTCTCGACCTTGGGTCCGAGCGGCGCAAAGCGCACCGCCGGTTCTACGACATCCATCAACTTCCCAAGTTCACCGCGCGCCTCGCGTTCGTCGAGCGCGCGCAGCGCCCACATTGCCTCGCGCCGCGACCCGAACCAGGGTGCAAATGCGCCGGCTACTGCGAGATTCTCGATCGCCTCTTTTTCCAAGCGCGTACGTTGCGCGAAGGTGAGTAGATCCGTGAACGCTCCGCCACGCAACGCCGCTTCGAGGCGCTCTTTCTGCGCGCTGCCGAGGCCGCGCACGAGATGGAATCCGAGGCGCAACGCGCCCCGCGCATCAACGTGCGACCAGTATTCGCTTGCGTTCACTTCGACCGGCTTGACCACGACGCCGTGACGACGAGCATCGTTGACCAGCACTTCGGTTGAGTAGAATCCCATCGGTTGCACGTTCAAAATCGCCGCCGCGAAGATCGCCGGAAAGTGGCACTTCACGTAGGCCGAGGCATAGGCCAGCAGTGCAAAACTGGCCGCATGCGATTCAGGAAAGCCGTAGTCGGCAAAGCCTTCGAGCATGTGGAAGAGCTGCTCGGCCGCCGCGCGATCGATCCCGTTCGCCATCATGCCTTCCACCAGCCGCGGAAAGATCTCGCGCATGCGTTCGTGCGAGCGTTTGTGTCCCATCGCGCGCCGCAGTACGTCGGCTTCGCCCGGTGAAAATCCGGCCGCTTCGATCGCCATGCGCATCCCCTGCTCTTGAAAGAGCGGCACGCCCATCGTGCGCTCGAGCACCGGCTTTAATTTTGGATGCGGATAGGTCACCGGCTCGAGCCCGGCGCGCCGGCGCAAGAACGGATGCACCATCTGCCCTTGAATCGGCCCGGGCCGGATGATCGCGACCTGCATCACGATGTCGTAGAAGCACCGTGGTTTCATTCGGGGGAGCATCGACATCTGCGCACGCGACTCGATTTGAAACACGCCGATCGTATCGGCTTTGGTGATCATGTCGTAGGTCGCGGGATCATCCGGCGGGATGGTGTGCAATGCGAGGGGCTGCCCTCTTGTCATCCCGAGCGTAGGCGCGCAGCGCCGTAGTCGAGGGAAGCGCATCTGGGCCGCTGCTTGCGAAGACGCTCCTCGCGGCACATCCTGTGCCGCTCCTGCTGCGCGAGTTTTGCGCAACGACCAACGGAAGTTCGCATCCTGCGAATTGCGCAAAACTTCGAGCCTTCGCTTATCAGCAGTCCAGATGCGCTTCCCTCGACTACGCTTTGCTACGCTCGGGATGACAAGAGTGCGTTTATGAATTGAGAATGCCTCTCGTAAAAGAGAAAGCATGCCCAGACCTAAGAGGTCGATTTTGATCAGGCCTAACGCTTGCAGGTCGTCTTTGTCCCACTGAATGATGGTGCGGTCGCGCATCGTGGCCCATTCGATCGGCGCAACACGAATGAGCGGATCACGCGTGATGACCATGCCGCCGGAGTGAATGCCCATGTGGCGCGGAAAGCCGTCGATACGCCGGCAGAATTCTTCGAGGCGCCCGGCGCGCTGCCCGAATTGGGCGGAAGCATCGGCGAGCGATTCGCGCGCGTCGTATTCCTTGGCAAGCTCGTCGGTTTGCTCGACGGTAAAGCCCAGCGCTTTGGCCACGTCGCGAAGTGCCGAGCGCGTGCGGTAACTGATGACTTCGGCTGCCATCGCGGCGTTGCTGCGCCCGTAGCGTTCGTAGATGTATTGAATGACCTGCTCGCGGTCTTGATGCGCGAAGTCGATATCGATGTCGGGAATCTCTTGGCGCTCCTCCGACATGAAACGTTCGAAGAGCAGATCCATGCCGATCGGATCGACCGCGGTAATGCCCAGCGCGTAGCAGACCGCGGAGTTCGCGGCCGAGCCGCGGCCTTGGCAGAGCACGCCGAGGCGCGCAGCAGCTTGGACGATATCCCACACGATCAGGAAGTAGCCCGCTAGATCCATCTTGGCGATGATGCCAAGCTCGTATTCGAGTTGACGCTCGACGTTCGATGCGATCGGCGTGCCGTAGCGCTCGGACGCACCGCGATAGGTCAATTCGCGTAGATAGCTTTGGCGCGTGTACGTATCCGGCACCGGAAAGAGCGGGAATTGACCGGTCAGGCGTTCGAGCCGGAAAGCACAGCGCTGCGCGATGCCCAGCGTTGCATCGACGGCCTGCGGATAGGCGCTGAAAATCGCGCGCATCGCGGCGGCGGATTTGAGGTGGTACTCGGCATTAGGGCGCAGGCGGTGCTGCGCGCGGGCCGCATCGAGCGTGATCGTCTCCTTGACGCACGCGAGGATGTCGGCGAGCTGCGCATCCTCGCGGCGCGCGTAGACGACGCCGTTGGTTGCGACGCAGGCTACGTGCATCTCGCGGGCCAAGCGAACCAGCCGATCGTTGCGCTGCGCATCGTCAGGTGTGAGATGGTGCTGCAGTTCGAGATAGCAGCGTTCGCCGAAGAACGCGCGCAACGCGTCGATACGCTGGGAATCCGGGACCTGTGAGAGCGCCACAAGGCCGCTGCTGCGACCATCGAGATCCTCAATTACGAGCCGTGCATTGCCCTTGCTGCCGCGCAGCTGCGCGCACGAAATAAGCTCGCACAGATTGGCATAGCCGCGCTCGTCTTCGATCAGTAAAGTAAGGCGCGTGCCGTCTTCGAGCGTTAGCTCGCTGCCGATGATCGCGGCAATGCCCGCGCGCCGAGCCGCTCCGGCAAACCGCACCGCGCCATAGAGGCCGTCCCGGTCGGTCAGCGCGATCGCCGTCAGCTCGAGCTGAGCAGCACGCTCGATCAGCGTCTCGGGATGGCACGCTCCTTCGAGAAAGGTGAAGTTGGAATAAGCGTGCAGTTCCGCATAGCTCAAGGAAGCTCTGACAATGTCCATGTACCGGTCGTTATGGCCCCGATGATTGCAGCGCCGAGGAGTCGGTGAGGAAGCATAGCCGGGGCGTTCTGTAACCGAGCCGACGACGACGGAGATGCGTCATCGCGGCCATAACCCGAAGGGCAAGGGCATTTGTGGTGCACCTCTTCGTTGCACCCTCGGTCACAGAGCGCGTTACTATGCTCCTTCGGCTGCGCCTCAATCTGCACCACAAATGCATCTTGCGATCGGCACAGCGACATCGTCAGAGTTTCCTTATCTCCGTAGCCACGTGCGGAGCATCCGCAAATCGAGTCGCGTAACGATCTGCGGACACTCGGCACTGCAGCAGTGCAGCGCACGCAACCGTTCGCGCACGCGCTCCCGCGCGCAGGCGAACTCGGCATCGATCGCGGCACTGGATAGAAAGCGTTCGTTCTCGATTCGCAAGTGAGCGAAACGACGGTGCAGGGTCCGTTCGTCCTCGATCTCGCCGACGAAGCACGCGCGTAACCGGAGACGCTCGCCGTATCGGAACCCCGCGCGCAGTTCCCGGATACGCCTCATCGGATGCTCCGAGTAGCCCACCTTCACGCAGCCGCCGTCGAGCTCGAGCAGATAGACGAATCCGTAGTTAAAGCCGGCCAGTTCTTCGAGCGGGGAGAGCAGATGATTGGTACGGGTGATCTCGCCGCTGCGAAGCCACGCCGATGCGACACGTTGAAACCGCTCGCACGCGGTTTGCTCGACGCTAATCATACGACCCCCGCAGATTTCCCCAACGGCCGGCCGCCGTCGGGGGCCCCTTCCGTTTTAAAGCGCTTCGCTTACGCTCCGCGCCTCCTGTCGCTGATATCTGCGAGCCTGCGATAAGAGCAATGCTAATCATATGAACCTCGCAGATACCAGCGTTCGCCTTGACGATAGATCCGCCAGACTTGGCCGGTATCGAGTTGCACGTCGTATTCGTCGCGCGCGGTGTGGGCGGCGGTGAACCACCCTTCTTCAACGCGCCACGGCCCGGAGCAATGTTGTACGATACGCTCCCCGATACTCGAGGGCTCTCCCCGGCGCAAGCGGACGTCGATCTCAGTGACCGCGAGCAAGCGCAGTTGCGGCACGATCTTCGTGGATTCGGCTTCGCCCAATCTGTAGCGTTCGGCCTTGGGCCGATCCGCACTAAGCGTGAACGGTTCGTAGGTGAAACGCTCTTCGAGCTGGTGGGCTGCCCGTGTGTGCGCCCGGCGCACCGGTTCACCAAGCATCGCTTCGAGCCGTGCCAGCACCACCGCAACGTTCGCGCGATCGATCTCATCGCCGGCGAGCAACGGCATCGGTTCTCCACCTTCTTCTAAGCCGGCCGCACGCAGACGCAAGCCGCAGATTGGCGCCGGAAAACTCGCGCCTTCCAATTTTGCACGCAGTACGTCAAGCATCGCACGCTCCTGCGAGGTGGCAGCGGCGAGTTGCACCTCGATGCGCGCGGTATCCGCACTCTCGAGTTCGATCTCGACCTGTAATGCGCTCGCGCGCTTGCCGCAACGTTCCAAATCGCTGCAGATCCGTCCGATCAATACGCGCAATGCAAAGACGACGGCTGCTTCGCTCTGCGCCGAACCCTCGCCGAGCATAGCCGCCTCGATTGTGATTGCGTGTCCGCGTGGCACGAACGGTGAACGATCGACGCCGCGCGCAGCCTCGTGCCAACGCGCCGCATCGGGACCGAAGCGGCGCACGAAGGGCCCGTGCGGCAGTGCAGCTAGCGCTCCGAGCGTCGTGACACCGAGCAGATGCAACCGTTCGATGATATCGGCATCGCATTCCAAAACACCAAGCGGCATCGGCGCCAGCGTTTGCGCTTCGCGGCCTACCTCGATCTGCGTGACATCAGCATTCCAGGAAGCGGCAAATGCGCAGAAACGATTCGGCCCCGCTCCGACGCGCGCGCAAAGCGCATACGGGACAAGCGCGGTGCGGATGCTTGCGCTCCATGCTGCAAAATCGCCGCCTGCGCCGTGCATATCGAGCAACGTGACGCCGCGACGCACATCTTCGATCAGCGGCGTGACCGCGTCGAGCGCATCGAGGATCTCTTGCCAGACGTCATCACTGCGCACGTCATCAACAATCCGGACACAAACGATCATTGCACCATCCCCAGTTCATTGAGAACAAACGGAGTTAAAGATTTCCTGAACTTGTGTTTACGCAGTTCGGTCCGCACCTCAAACCCGGTAAAGACCCCCCAGATCCCCCGCGTACCAGTGTGAACGTGCCGCTCGACGCGGCATGACAGGCAGACCGTTGCCGCCGCGGAAAGCTCCGCGATCGTCCTCGTCGCGAGCACCACGAGCACCGCTCCGGCCTTCTGAGCAAGATTGGCAAGGCGGGTCCAGACCGCGGCACGTAGCGTTGTGGCTGTCATAACCACGACTCGGGCGGTACGCGAGCGTAGGAGCAAATCGGCGGCCCGAGCTGCCCGAACCGGCGTAGCGGCGGGAACGATCAAGAGCCGGTCCAAACGGACCCCGGCGGCTTCTAAGGCGGGCGGATAGAGCTCGCCGCCGTCGATGACCGCAGCTAACCCATTGCGCGTCGCCTGGGCGAGCAGCACCGCAGCGATGCTGTGGGTACCGGCGGTCCCGCAGCCTTCGAGGGTGACCAGGGAGCCGCAAGGGAAGCCCCCACCAAGCAGGGCGTCAATGTCCGCAATGGCGGTTGGAAAGAGCGCCTCCCGGCCGTTGCGTGGCGCGGTGCCCGCAGCGTAGAAGCGGGCTTTGAGCTCCTGGAAGTCGGTGCGTGCCGGAAGCATGGGTCCCCATCCTAATCGAACATATGTTCGGTCGTCAATCCCCCAACTTCGCCAAAGAATCCCACCCACGGATCGGCCGTAGGCCGAACGTAAAGGGGCCAGCCAAGCTGGAGATCAGCCGAAGGCCGAACGCTACAGATTTGGCGAAGCCGAATCCATGCCGCCGGACGATCGCATTGAGGAATGGGCCCTAGGACTCGTCAAAGCGGACGTGCACGCTTTTAAGCGGGCGCGGGTGCGCTTTTTGCGTCAGCGCAGCGCCAAACGCTTGCACGAGCTGCGTACCACCGCGCGGCGTTTGCGGTGCATTCACGAAGATCTGCGAGAAGCAATTCCACCGTTTTCGCTCAAACGCTTACGCCGCTTGATCGATTTGACCGGCGAGGCGCGCGATGCGGCGGTCATGCGTGAGGCGCTACGCAACGCCCTCGACACACGCGAGCGTCATGCCGCTCGTAGCTTGTTGCGCGCGCTGCGCCGGCGCGAGCGTCTCGCCCTTGCTCGCATCGCTCGGGCGCTCGAACACGTGAAGCCGACGCAGCCATGAAAGCCCGTCACGTCGATCTCTCCGATTCGTGCGGCGTCGATGATGCGATGCGCCGCATCGCCATCGTGCGTTTCGCTGAAGTGCTTACACTCGTTCCTGCGCTGCGTCATGGAAGAAGCAAGGATCTGCACGATCTGCGCATCGCCTGCAAGCGCCTGCGTTACGCCCTCGAACGCTACACGCCACGCGAGCCGGCGCTCCTCGAAGCAGCGAGCCGCCTAAGCCAGTTGCAAGACGCGCTCGGCGACTTGCACGATCGTGACCTGCTGTTGCTCGCAATGTCGAAAGATTTACACGTGAGCGCGCAGCGCATACGCATGCAGCGCGATGACGCGCTCTCCCGCGCGCGCGCATTGTGGCGCGATGCATTCGCGACCTACGGCCCCTTCGAAGGGCTGATGCGCTTTACCGGACTCGGTTACGGTTTCGGTGACGGCGTGGGAACCGGCTGACCGCTGCAGTATCTGCTCGTGGCGATGATCGCGTTCGCGAGCGGAGCCTCATCCTTTTTGTTCTGTTCTTGCGCCCACTCAACGCCGTCTTTGAGGCTGCTGACGGGATTGTAACCAACCGCAAGACCGGGAATTTTGGACAGATCGATCTCGTACTGATTGGGTTGAAGCCCAGCCTGGAGCGCCGTGTCGTCGAACACCTGCGGCTTCCCCTGCGGGTTAGGGGTCCCGGTAATCGAATTGAGATCGTTGCTCGATTGGCCGGGCGCATTGTTGCCCGTCATGGCGGATAAATACCCGAAGCCTTCGTGTTGCATTTGCCCGAGCTGCTGCGTATCGACGAAACCGTTGATGATGTCGATCGACGCCTGCTGATTGGCAAGCGCTTTGAGCGCTTCATTTTTAATGCCGACCAGCTGCTTATCTTCAGGCGTCTTGGGATCACTCGGAAAGACCGACGGGTCATCGAGAAGCTTTTGAATCGCCAGCGTGTTTTGAACCAGCGGCGTAACCAAATTCTCGAGATGCATTACCGCCATGTTCTGACCCGCATCGCTTCCGGCCGCGCCCGAATCGATGTAACTCTTGAAGAGCGGGGGACTCTTGGCGATCGTCGCGTCGTTTTGGATCATCATCGCAATCGCCGGTCGGAACTTCGTCGCCAGCGCGCTACAGAGTGGACGCGAGACCGAGTGATAGATTTCCGGCAGAAATGTCGGCGCCGGAGTCGGGGTCGCGCCGATCAAAAGCAACGCGAGCAAGGCGGGAGTACGCATTGTGGTCATCTACGACAAGAACACAGCACATTGCCTGCTGTGACGGCGCAATCCTCAGGATACGGATGAAGTGTTCGGAGCACAGAATGTTCGACCCACCAAAGGTGGGCCGAACCGTCCTAAGTCGCTACGGCTTCGTTGACTTGCTCGAGCGCCTGCTTCTCCTCGCCCGAAATCACCATGGTGAGATCGAGCATAATAATCAGTCGCTCGTCCATCTTACCGACGCCCTGGATGTACTCGGTACCGACGCCGGCGATCATTTCGGGCGCGTCCTCGACATTCTCGATCGGAATGTTGAGCACTTCGCTCACCGAATCGACCACCATGCCGACGCGCTTGTTGCCGATCTCAGTCACGATGATGCGCGTGCTCTTGGTCGCGTCGATGCGCTTCATGCCGAAGCGCGTGCGCAGGTCGATGATCGGAATCAATTGGCCGCGCAGGTTAATCACGCCCTCCATGAACTTGGGAGCGCGCGGGACGTGCGTGATTTCGACCATACGGATGATTTCTTGAACTTGCGAAATATCGACGCCGTACTCTTCGCTTCCCAAGCGAAACGATACGACCTGGACGACCTCGCCCGAGAACTGCTGCTTCTTCTCTTCTCTACCGTCTGCCATTGTGTGTGATCCTTACACCCCAGAGAATTCAGCGCGGGCAACTCTTCCGCCGGCGTAGGCTTCGCCCACCAGCGAGTGCACGTCGATGATCAGCGAGATCGATCCGTTGCCGAGAATCGTCGCGCCCGAAATGCCCGCGATTCTGCCGACCACGTCGGAGAGCGGCTTGATCACGATCTCTTGCTCTCCCTCGAACTGGTCCACCACGAGCCCGACTTGGCGTCCCTGCAGGCCCACGATGACGATCATCACCTTGTCTGGGTCGCGCTGACCGCCCAACTCGAAGAACTCGGCGATTCGCACCAGCGGCACGACCTGTCCGCGCAGGGTGATGACTTCGTTGCCATGGACGGTCCGCACGTCGACCATCTCTACACGCTGCGACTCGATGACCGAATCAAGCGGAATCGCATATAGTTCTTCACCCACGCGGACCAGGAGCGCCTGGATAATGGCCAGCGTCAAGGGTAATTTGATCGTAAAGCGCGTGCCCTGCCCGGGCGTGGTGTCGACGTCGAAGACGCCTTTGAGTCGGCTGATGTTGCGCTTGACGACGTCCATGCCTACGCCACGACCGGAAACGTCGGAGACCACGTCAGCCGTCGAGAAGCCTGGTGTAAAGATCAGCTCAATGATCTCGCGATCGGAGAGGCGATCGTCGGCCGAGATCAATCCTTGCTTGATGCCTCGCGCGCGAACTTTCTCGAGATTGATCCCCCCACCGTCATCGGACACCTCGATGATGATCTGATTGCCTTCGTGGTACGCGTTGAGCGAAATCGTGCCGACGCGCGCCTTGCCGAGCTTTTCCCGCTCGTCGGGAGGCTCGATCCCGTGGTCGACGTTGTTGCGCAGTAGATGCATGAGCGGCTCACCGACTTCATCGACGATGGTCTTGTCGAGGTCGGTTTCGGCACCCGAGATTATGAGCTGCACTTCTTTGCCACGCGCCTTGGCCACGTCGCGCACCAGTCGCGGGAAACGATCGAATACTTGACCGATCGGCACCATGCGCACTTTCATGATCGACTCTTGAATCTCGTTGGTCGTACGCGCGAGCAGCGCGGCCGAATCGGCGAGATCCTTGGCCAGCGGCGCGATGATCCCCGAAGATGCTCCGCCCGCAGTGCTGGCCTTGTCGGCCATCAGTCGCTCCAGCGTATTGGCGATGTCCGAGATGCGCGTGCGGTTGATCACCAATTCGCCGACGAGATTGAGTAACGCATCCAAACGCTCGATATCGACGCGAATCGTTTGGTGAATGGACGAACGCTTTTGCTCTGCGTTGGGCGACGCGGTGCCGGTCGCGCCGGCGGCCGGCGGCGCTTTGGGCGCCGGTGCTTCGGGCTTTGGTGCGACGGGCTCGGGCGCCGCACTCGAAACCGCCTGGACGTCTTCGAAGGCCGGTACGTCGGTGGACGCGGGTGCGGTCGCTGCGGCTGCAGCCTTTTCTGCCGCAGCCTGCGCCAAGAGCCGCTGCACTTCGGCCTCGAAGGCCTCGGCGTCGGTTGGGCCGGCCGCGGTCTGCTCGGCAGCGTGCGCTGCATCAAAGGATTGTTCGGGGCCGCCGCGGCCCTCGATGACCTGCGCGGTCTGCTCGTAAATCGAAGTGAACTTATCGAGCTTTTCGATGTATTCTTGGACGCCGGTGGGCGAGCTCTGATCGCCGATCGCCGCTTCGACGAGTTCGGTTAGCAGGTCGCGCCCCGAAAAGAGTATTTCGAGAACGCTCTCCGAGAGCGGCATGCGATCCTTGCGCAGCAAGTCGCACAGATTTTCGAGCTTGTGCGCCAGACCCTGAACGTCGGTAAACCCGAGCATGCCCGCGCTACCCTTGACGGTATGCAGCGCGCGAAAGAGCGAGTTGACGATCTCAGGATCGTGTTCGCCGGTCTGGACGAATTCTTCGAGCTTCAGCAAATCCGCATCGATTTGCTGAAGCAGTTCTTCAGCCTCGTCGCGGAAATACGAGATGAACTCTTCTCGATTAAAGAGTTCGTCTGACATGGTTTATTCTACGCCAAAGACCGAGAGAAGCGGCCCGAGCGATCCCGTTTCCGGGATGAGGATGAATTGCCCGGCGACTTCTTTCTCTTTGTCGAGGAAGCTCGACTCGATGAGGAAGACGTCTTGATCGGGCAGGATCGACATCAGCGTGCGGAACGCGGCTTGCACCGTGCCGTACGAGAGCGTCGGCACCGAGGGCAGCAGGTTAGAACCGGTAAGCTGAATGATCGCGGTGAGATACGAGCCCGCGATGATGTTGCCCAGTTCCTTGAGCGTTGAGTCCGCGATCGAATCGAAGATCTGAATGTCGCCGATCACGCGGTGCAAGAACTGGCTGACGAAGTCGAGCGCCTGTTCGCGATCGAAGAGAACGACCATTTGCCCTGGCGCTTCGCCGCGCACATACATGTGCAGTGCCGCGACGGTACGGTTCTCATGTCCGACGCGCGATGCGAGATCGCGAAATTTGATAACGTCGATGCGCGGCTCGGAAAGATTGATCTTGGTGTTGAGCAACTGTGAGAGCGCGGTCGCCGCGTGACCTGCGCCGATGTTTCCGACCTCCTTGAGCGCGTCTTTTTGGAGGTCGTTGAGTTGCATGCCGCCGCCGCTCATGAGAGCACCTTTTGAATGGTTTCGAGGATCTTGGGCGGCTGGAAGGGCTTGGTAATGAACGACTTCGCGCCGGCTTGAATCGCCTCGACGACTAGCGCCTGCTGGCCCATCGAGGTGCACATGATGATCTTGGCGTTGGGATCGTTGGCGACGATCTGCTTGACGGCGGTGATGCCGTCCATCTCGGGCATGACCATGTCCATCGTCACGAGGTCGGGTTGGAGTTGCTTGTACTTCTCCACCGCCTCAACACCGTTCTGGGCCTCTCCAACGACTTCAAAGCCGTTCTTGGAAAGGATCCCTTTGATCATCATCCGCATGACGACGGCATCGTCGACGATGAGGACTCTCTTGCTCATCCAATGCTCCCAAGACGAAGTGCTAAAAACACGATTCGATCCTTTGAACTCAATCGGCTAAAGGATAGGGGTACTTTATAGATAGGTCAGGCCAATCCCCGGCTGCGCAGATCGGACTGGCGCCGGTTGATGAAGTCGATGATCGTCTGATCTTCATCCGGCCGCAGCCCCTGAAAGCGCAATCCATGCGAGAACTTCCCTGAGCTCTTGATCTTCTCGTGGCGCATGACTTCGCCAAGCAGGGTCATGGCGGGCGCCTCGGGCTTGAGCTTCATGCGGACCTCGACGGTGGTGTGGGGTTTGAGCTCCCGGTCGATGATGAGGGAACAACCGCCGCGACTGATGTCCCGGACCGTTGCCCGGGCGAACTCCCCGGTTCCGACACCCCCCGGCGCAAAGCGCCATTCCCCGGTCACGATGGCATCGAGGCGCACGCTCTGGCGCTTCTGCGCGCCGCTCGCGGCCGCGATGAGGATGAGCCGCCGCGGCGGATCGAACTGGGTGCTCGAAGAGTTCACCGACGCGATCTTGGTCTCCATCCGGAAACGCCCGGCTGCGGCGCTGTAGATGAGGATCGCCGTCTCGCCGACCCGGCCGAGTGCGTCGCGAGTCACCACGCCCTTGGCCCCGACCTGTTCCACGGTCACCGAGCGGGCTTGGCGTCCGCCGACAATAACCTCGACAAACGAGTGGAGCTGGGGCAATTTGCTCAGGGGAACGCCTCCCCCCCGGCCTCCGAAAATCGATTTGAACATCAACTTTTTGCTTCCGCGGTTTCCTCGGTCGCGGTGATCTGGCCAATCGACTCAACCCGTAGCCCAGGCGCAATCTCCGAATACGAGAGTACGACCAATTGTGGCGCCGCACGTTCGGTAAGCCTTTTGAGCGCCAAACGCACGGACGGCGAGCACAAAACGATCGGCTGCAAACCGGCATTCTGTGCCACCGCGATCTGCCGCGTCAACGACGTGTAGATCCGTGACACGGTATTCGGGTCGAGCAACGCAAACGCATCCTCCCCGCGACGAACTGCTTCGGAAAGAAGCGATTCCAGACGCGGATCGACGGTGATAACCGACAACAGACCATTCTCAGCGTACTCAGCCGAAATGTGGCGCGCCAGTGCCGCACGGACCTTTTCGGTGAGAAAGTCTATGTCTTTGCTCACCCGCGCGGCATCGGCCAGCGTTTCGAGAATCATCACGAGGTTACGAATCGGGATGCGCTCGCGTAGTAGATTTTGTAATACGCGCTGGACTTCGCCGACGGTAAGCAGCCCCGGCACCAGCTCGTCCACGACCACCGGGTAGTGCGATTTAATATTGTCCAGTAGTGCAGAAGTCTCTTGACGGCCCAGAAGATCCGGCGAATGCGCTTTGATCAATTCCGTTAGGTGCGTGGCGATCACACTGGTGGGATCGATAACCGTATAACCCGCCATCTCGGCCTCGCTGCGCGCATTCTCTGCAATCCACAGCGCCGGAAGCCCGAAGGCCGGCTCGGTCGTCGGGATGCCGTCGATCGGAGCGGTCGCGGTGCCCGGATTCATCGCCAGCAATCGGCTGACCATCACTTCGGCCTGCGCGACCTCCAGCCCATAGATCTTGACGAGGTAGCTGTTGGGACGCAACTGTAAATTGTCGCGCACGCGAATCGGTGGAACCGCGATACCCAAATCGCGCGCGGCATGCCGGCGAATGAGCGTAATGCGCTCGAGCAAGTCGCCGCCTTGATTGACGTCGACCAGCGGAATCAACCCGAAGCCGATTTCGAGCTCCATCGGATCGTACGAGAGCAGCGGCACGACGCTCTCGGCACCGGTCTTGGCTGCGGGTTGCGCGCCGGGCGCTCCAGGCTTCCCGCCGGCAGCGATCACCTTGCGCTCCGCGGCCGCTTCAGCCGCGCCTTCGCGGCGCGCGAAGTACACGATGAACAGGATTGCCGAAATGAGGAACATCAGCCAGCGCAGGAGACCGGCAAAACCAAAGAGACCCGTGATAATGGCGGTGATCAGTAGCGCGCGCGGCTGCGCGGTCAATTGCTTGGTGATATCGCTGCCGAAGTCGGTCTCAGCCGCAGCGCGGGTCACGATGATACCCGTCGCGGTCGAGATCAACAGCGCCGGTACTTGGGTGACGATGCCTTCACCGACCGTCAGTAGCGTAAATTTCTGCAGCGACTCGATGATCGTGAGGTGTTGTTGCGCCACACCGACGATGAAGCCGCCGACGGTGTTGATGGCGACGATGATCACGGCGGCGATCGCGTCGCCGCGCACGAACTTGCTGGCACCGTCCATCGCGCCGTAGAAGTCCGCCGAGCGCTGGATGTCCTTGCGGCGCTGGCGCGCCTCGGCTTCGGTAATCAGCCCGGCGTTGAGGTCGGCGTCAATGGCAAGCTGCTTGCCGGGCATGGCGTCGAGGGTAAAACGAGCGGCGACTTCGGCCACGCGTCCGGCACCGTTGGTGATCACGACGAATTGGATGATGATCAAGATGAGGAAGATCACGAAACCGACGGCATAGTTGCCGCCGACGACGATCTGTCCGAAGAAGTTGATCACTTCGCCGGCGTACCCGTGCAAGAGAATCGCGCGGGTCGCGGTGATGTTGAGCGACAGCCGGAAAAGCGTGATGATCAGCAACATCGTCGGAAACGCCGAGAACGCGAGGGCGTTTTCGGTATAGAGTGCCGTCGAGATAATGACGAGCGCGATCGTGATGTTTGCGGAGAGGAGAATGTCGAGCAGCCACGCTGGGATCGGAACGATCATCAGCACGACGAGCATCACCGAGGCACCCGCGATCAGAATCGGGGTGAAGCTCGTAAGTCGCTGGACTAAACTTTGCTGGCCCGCGGCCGCCGGTGCTCGGGTAGCCATCAGGCGATAATCTTTCTCTTGAGCTTATAGATGAACGCGATGACTTGCGCGACTGCGGCATACAGGTTCGGCGGAATCGGATGGTCGAGTTCGACGCGCTCGTAGAGCGTGCGAGCCAGGGGCGGGTTCTCCATGATCGGGACGCCGTGCTCCTTCGCGATGTCGCGAATCCGCTTGGCTAAGAGATCCGCGCCTTTTGCCACGACGACCGGAGCGTCCATCTTGACTTCATCCCACTCGAGTGCCACGGCAAAGTGGGTAGGATTGGTCACAACCACGGTTGCGCGCGGTACGGCGTGCATCATCCGGCGGCGAGCGAATTCGCGCTGACGTTTTTTGAGCGCGGCTTTGGCCTCGGGGTTTCCTTCAGATTGCTTCCACTCGTCTTTGACCTCTTGTTTGCTCATCTTCATGTTTTGTTCGAGCTGCCAGCGCTCGTACGCGTAGTCCAAGAGACCGACGATGAGGAGAAACAGCCCGAACTTCCAAGCGATGCTAAAGATGACGTCGAACGTTAGCCCAATCACGCCGGCAGGACTGCTCTGGCCGACTTTGGCGAAGACGCCCATGTCGCCGGAGATCGTCGTATAAATGATGATGACCACGGCGGACAGCTTAAGCAGCTGTTTGGAGAGATTGACCAAAATGCGTTTTGAAAAGACGTTCTTAAAGCCGTTGATCGGATTGACTTTGCTGAACGACCATTTGAATGGAACCGTCGTGAGCACGAATCCGAACTGCAGCAGGTTCGCGCCGACGCCCGCAACCACCGCGATCCCGAAGACGATGAGCACGACCCAGCCGATGCCCGCGCCTGCTTGCACGAACATTGGGTATATCGTTTGGTAGGTCGGGTCGCCGTGATCCGCGATGCGTGACAAATACGCCGTTGCTGAACCTTGAAGTCCATTCAGCATCGGCACAAAGAGTGCGTGTAAGGTCAACACTACCGACAGAAAGATTACGGCGCCGGCAAGGTCTACGCTGCGTGGGACCTGACCGCGTTCGCGTGCTTCCTGGCGGCGCTTTGGGGTGGCTTTTTCGGTTTGTTCCGGCCTAGCCATCGCTATAGCTCGCGAGCATGCTCATAGAAGTTTTCGGCGAGCCTGCGCCCATCCTGAGGACGCTTGCTTGCTGCCGGATCACAGCTTCCAGCAAGCTAAGCGGGAAGGCGAGGGCGGCCTGCCAATAAGGGAGGCTGACCCAAAACGATCATCCGTAGGAGAGAAACTTGAAACATACGCTGGTCTTGGCCGGCGCGGTGGCTGCCGCGTTCGCGCTGGGCGGCTGCGGCCATACCACCCCCATCACGTCCGGGACGGCGACACCGAGCCCGACGTACTCCCCCAACGTGAGCAGCGAATACCCCATTCCTACGGCAAACTCCCAACCTGCGGGAATCGTCCGGACTCAGACCGCCCTGTGGTTCACCGAGGAAGCCGCGAACAAGATCGGTATCCTGAACCAGACCGCTACGATCACCGACTATCCGCTCCCGAACCCTGGTTCCAAGCCGCTTAGCCTAACCGTGGGTCAGGATGGAAATTTGTGGCTGACCGAATTCGGCGGTGGCCGTATCGCAAAGTTCAACGTGGGGACCCTGGGCTTCACCGAATGCACCCTGCCGCCGCAGACCGGCGCGACGCCGACCCCCTTCGGGATCGCAGCCGGGCAAGATGGGAACCTGTGGGTTACCGACCCGGCCAGTAACGGTATTTGGGTTATCCAACCTGGATGCGGCATGTACGCCTTCTATCCGATCGCAACTCCCAACGCCGACCCGCAAGCCATTACGGTTGGCCCCGACACCGCGCTCTGGTTCGTGGAAGCGGGCGTCGATAAGATCGGGAGAATCCCGATTGGCGCGGCGTCCGGCACGGCACCGGCTGAGTACCCGGTGAGCGCCGGCGCAGGTCTCGGAGTGATCGTCTCCGGCGCCGACAACGCCCTGTGGTTCACCGAAACCAGAAGCGACAAGCTTGGCCGCATGTTGACCACGGGCGTGCTCGCATCCGAGACGTCTCTCACCGGCGTGGGTTCACCCTACGGCCTCGTTCTCGGACCCGATGGCAATTTCTACATCGGCGATCAGACCAAGAGCGCGATCGTGCAGTACATCACCTCGACCGGAGCGATCAACAGCTATCCTACGAAGACGGCGAATTCGGGGCCGTTCTGGCTAACGATCGGACCCGATAACGAAGTCTACTTCACCGAGCAGACAGCGAATCAGATTGGGCAGTTCCTCTACTTCAATCCGTAGCCCACGGTCTTCGCATCCTCGACCTCCGTTACGTCTCTCAGCCTAAAGCGCTAGGATCGTAGCGAGTGCGGTTGTCACATCGACAACGCATCATCGCGCGGCGAGCGCTATGGGGGCTTGAGGCCCCGCATTACCGTGTCCATCTGTCCGGAGACGTCTTGAAAGACTTCCGGGCCGACGGTCGCGAGCAGCGGTAACGCGATGATCATCATCGTGAAACCCACCGCGACCTGAATCGGCAGCCCGATCACAAAGACGTTCATCTGCGGCGCAACACGGGCCATCAGCGCGAGCGCGACGTTGGTAAGGAAGAGCGCGACCACGACCGGCGCTGAAATCTTGAAGACAATCAAGAGCGATTGGCAAAAAACGAGACGCCAGATTGGCCATCGACGCTCGGATCGAGATGGATGAACGGTAACGGCACCAAGTTGAACGAACCCGCGACTCCTTCGATGAAGAGATAATGCGAGTTGGTGATGAGAAAAATCAGCGTTGCGATCGCGAGCTGGAGTTCGCCGATGATCGTGATGTTCTGTTGGGTCTGCGGGTTGAGTACGTTGGCGACCGCAAAACCGATCTGAAGATCGATCAGTTCGCCCGCAAACTGAATCGCCGACGAACACGAGCGACGCGACATACCCCACGATCACGCCGAGCACGCACCTGCGCGATGCCCGCAACGCGCAGTTCGAACACGCCGTCGTCAAATTGGAACGGCGGAACGACGTGAAAGATGATGAACGAGATGAGCGCGCCCAACCCTAGCCGCACGTGATGCGGAATCTGGGCCGAGGAAAATATCGGGAACAGCATCAGCATCTGAGCGACCCGGAGGAGGATCAGCAGGAACTCTTCGAACTGCTGTGCGGTGTAAGCCCAAAGAGATCGGTCACCGGGCGCCTCACTTAATAGAATGTGCGGAGGCCGGTAGAAGATGCGGGCGGTGAAGTCGGTCAGCATCGCGAGCATGAACGGCGCCGAAAAACAGCAACGCGAGCGCTGAGACGACGATCTTCGGGATAAAGGCCAGCGTCGGCTCCTGGATCTGCGTGACGGCCTGAAAGAGCGAGATCATCAATCCGACGACCATGCTCAGCAGCAGGACCGGCGCGGCCGACCAGCAGCGCCACGAAGATCGCCTCGCGGCCGAGACCGAGATGCGTCCGCGAAGCTCATGGGTTGCCGAAGCTCTGGAAGAGCGCGCGACGGTGAGATTCCAGCCGTCGACGAGGATGAAGATCAGGATCTTAAACGGAAGCGAAATGAGGATCGGCGGGATCATCATCATGCCCATCGAGAGCAGGATGCTCGCCGTCACCATATCGATGACGATGAACGGGACGTAGATCGCGAAGCCGATCTCGAAGGCCGTCTTCAGCTCGGAGATGACGAACGCCGGAATGAGGATGATACGTCGGAACGTCCTTTTGCTCGGCCGGCCGCGGCTCTTTGGAGATCGAGTAGAACAGCTGCAGATGTCTTTCTCGCGCGTCTGCCGGAACATGAACTTGCGCAGCGGCTGCGTGCGCCGCGATCGAGCGCGACGGGCTGGCTGATCTGATCTTCTTCAGATACGGCTGGACGGCGTTGGCGTTGACGTCCTTGATCACCGGGCGCCATCACGAAGAACGTCAGCAGCAGCGCGAGGCCGCTCGAGCACCTGGTTGGGCGGCGATCTGCTGCGTGCCGATCGCCGTGCGCACGAACGAGAGCACGACGATGATGCGCGTGAACGAGGTCACCATCACGAGCAGCGTCGGCGCGATGCGAGAGCACGGTGAGCAGCAGCATGATCTGCAGCGCGCCGACGACGTCGTGCGGCGACTGTCGCTTGCCCGACGCCGATGTTGATGTTCGGAATCGGAATCGTCGGCGCGGTGGGCCGGTCGGCGGCGTCTGCGCGAACGCCAGCGACGGCAGCACCAAACAGCGCGACGAACGATCACGGCGCCGGCGATCAGGAACGAGGCCGTGCCGCTGCCACAGCAGTGCCCGGCCAGAATGCGCAGTACGGTTCATAGCCGCGAAGCGCATCGTCACCATATCCGCAAGCGTTGCCGCTCGGCTTTACCGAGCGTCTCGCGCTGCGCCTCGAGCCACGGCGTCGACTTCGTCGGCCGGCAGTTCGGCCAGCAGCGAGAGCGTGCCGTTGTTGCCGCCGCCGACGAGCAGGTAGCGCTTCGCCGACTTTGACGACGTGGACCGCGACGTGCTGCGCGAGCACCGTCGACTCGAGCACGGTCACCATCCGCTTGCTCGGCCGAGGCGAAGATGCGGCCGCGCGAAAGGCCGCGCACGACGCACCCAGAGGCCGCCGAGCAGCATGAGCGCGACGACGCAGAGCGCGAAAAAGTAGTTGAGCCAGAAGCCCGCCGGACATTCACGGCGCGGCGCTAGCCGACCTGCGGATTGAGCTCGCTGATCTTCACCGCGTACTTGTCGTCGACGACGACGACCTCGCCGCGAGCGATCAAGATGTTGTTGACGTACAGATCGATCGGTTCGGCCGCAAGCTTGTCGAGCTCGAAGACGCTGCCCGATTGCAGCGAGACGACCTCGCGCAGCGGCATGACGGTCTTGCCGAGCACCGCGCTGATCTGCAGCGGCACGTCGTGAACCAGGTCGAGATTCGCCTGGCCGGGTTGCGCGGCGCGCACCGGGGTCGGCTGCATCGGCGTGTAGGCGACGTTCTGCGCGTCCGGGCGCGCGGCGCCGGGCGTTTCGACGCCGGTCCCGCTGCGGCGGGTTCGGCTTCGGCGCGTCTTGGCGGCTGCGCTGGCATTCGACCTTATCGATGCCGAGCTTCGAGAGCGTGATCGCCGCGAAGTCGATGCTGACGCGCGGGTGCAGGTCGCTCGCCGACTTGAATCTTGCCGTCGTACGACTCGAACGGCGGCGGCGGAAGCAGCGTCGGCGTCGGTGCAGAGTTCGGCGCGGACGCCGCTCGGCCGAAATGCCGAGTTCGCTGCGCCAGTTGCTTCGACCATCGCCGTCGCGATCTGCGAGACCGTTTCCGAAGCGATCGAAAGCTGCATCGGCCCCATCTCGGCCAAATCGTCGCCTCCGCCCAGCATCACGCCGACGATTGCCTGCATGTCGGCCGTCGGAAAGCGGACGACGAGCTTGTGCGCCGAGCGACGGAATGATCGCTAGCGAAACGAGTTCGTCGCCGTCGGTGCGGATCGAGCCTTCGTGATCGTTGCGCGTCGAGGCCCGCGCGGCTCGCCGGCTGCTCCACCAGCCGGCCGAGGACCGTGCCGGCCGCGGCCAGCATCGAGTCGGCAAGCTGTTGTATATCGGGCATTACGCTATCTCCGTCCTCGTCTCGTATTCGAACGTGTGACTACTTGACACCGTCAACTGATCTTTGTTGAGGCCCGGGAACACGCGGAACTTCTCGCTTTCGTTGACCTTGGCCAGCAGCGGCTCGTTGGTCGGTTTATCGAAGACGACCACGTCGCCTTCCTGCAGCGCGACCAGATCGCGCAGCGAGACCATCGTCCGGCCCAGCTCGACTTCGATCTCGACCCCGGCGCGCTCGACGTTTCGCGTCAATTGCGGATATCTTCTTCGGTCATGCCGCGGCCGGCGATGACCGTCGGCGACCACTGGAAATCGGTGAGCTGCTGCCCGATCGACTGCAGCACGAGATAGGGAAGGCAGAAGTTCATCACGCCGGCCATGTCGCCGATCTTGAGCTCCATCGAGATGTAGGCGACGATTTGGTCGAGCGGGATGATGCGCGGAATGAACTGCGGGTTCGAATCGAGCGCTTCGATCTTCAGCGAGAGCGTCAGCAGGTAGTTCCACGACTCGCGATAGCTGTTGAGCATGCGCGCCATGAAGCGCTGCATCAGCGTCCGCTCGATGTCGGTCAGGTCGCGCAGCTTGTTCGGGAACCAGCCCGGGCCGCCGAGCAGGCGGTCGATGATCGAGAAGACCAGGTTGAGGTCGACCTGCACGATGCCGCTGCCGGGCAGCGGGTCCATCGAGAAGATCGCCAAGGATCGACGGGATGCCGATCGAGGCGATGAAGTCGCCGTAACTGATCTGCTCGATCGAGACGATCGTCGCCTCGACGCGCGTCCGCAGGTAAACCGAGAGCGAGTTGTTCAGCAGGCGGGTGAAGTTCTCGTGCAGCGTGCGCAGCGTCTGCAGCTGGTTGTTGGTGAACTTATCGAGCCGCTTGTTGAAAGCGGAAATCGAACGACTTGACCCTGCGTCCGTCGATCGCTTCTTTGCCGGCGCTTACCTTCGGCCGGAGAGTTGATTGATGAGCGCATCGATTTCTTCTTGTGAAAGGCTCGACACTGCGTTCTCGCTCGGACCTTTCCCGGCGTTGCCCGGTGCTACGCTACCGTTCAGCAGCACGATATCGACGCGGCGGTTCTGCTGGCGGTCTCGTCCGTGTCGTTCGGCTTGCGCGGCCGGAACTCTCCATAGCCGGCCGCCGAAACGCGCGTTGGGTCGAGGCCGTCGTGCTCCACCAGGTACCGCACGACGCCGACCGCTCGCGGCCTCGAGAGTTCCCAGTTGGTCGGGTACTCGGTACGTCGAGATCGGCACGTTGTCGGTGTTGCCCTCGACGCGAATCAGTTGCTTGTTCTTCTTGAGCAGCTGCGTCGATGCCGTCGAGAATCGTTAGCGTCGTCCGGGCGCAGCTCGGCGCTGCCGCTGTCGTAGAACGACTTGTCGGACAGCAGCGTGATCACCAGCCCGCGCGCTGATCCGATGTGCACCTGAACTTGCTTCTGCGAGGTGATTCTCTTTGAACGTACTTCTCGCAGCTGCTTTCTGGATCGCCGGCACGCTGAACTGGCATCGAAGGATTGGCTCGTCGTTCGTGCCGCCGTTGGGCGGCTGGTTGACCGTCCACGAGTTGTTGAAGCCCGCCGAAACGAGACTTCGCGAACTGCCTGCACCTTCACGCGGCTGATCGTCGACATCGCGAAGAGGATGATGAACAGCGCCAACATGAGCGTGATCATGTCGGCGTACGTCAGCAGCCAGCGCATCATGCCGGCCGTCTCGAGGTCTGTTCCTTCTGACGGCTTGCGCGAACGTTCGATTCGGCGGCCCGCGCCGCGCGTCTTGACCGGTTGGGCCATCAGTGGCTACGCGCGCGCTTCCATTATGCCGCCGACGCGGAGAAGCCGGCTTCGCCGGCGACGTGTCCGCCCTCTTCGATGTCGCGTCTCGCGCTCGCGCGGATCGAGGAAGGCGAGCAGCTTCTCTTCGAGCAGACGCGGGTTGTCGCCGGCCTGGATCGCGAGGATGCCTTCGATCATGATCTCGCGCATCAGCAGCAGCTGACCGTTGCGCTCTTTGATCTTCGTGGCGATCGGCAGCCAGAGCAAGTTGGCAAACATGATACCGAAGAACGTCGCGACGAACGCCTGCGCGGTCGCAACGCCGATCGTGCCGGCGACGTTGGTGCTGTTGCCCATCGTCCGAGAGGCCCTTGAGCATGCCGATCAGGCCGAGCACGGTACCGATGATGCCCAGGGTCGGCGAGAAGCCGCCCAAATTCATGAAGACTGCTTCGGCCTTGGCGCTGTGTCTCTTGCGTGTTGCTGACTTCGGTCTCGAGAACTTTGCGGATGATTCGGTGTCGCGGCCGTCGATGACGAGCTGGATGCCTTTGCGCATGAACTCGTCGTCGAGCGCCGCGGCCTCGTTCTCGAGGGCGAGCAAACCTTCGCGGCGCGCCTTTTCGGCGAACGAGACCAGGGTCGAGATGATGTCGCGCTCGTGATAGTCGACCTCGACGAACGCGGTCTTGAAGCCACCGAAGAACCCGCGCATGAAGATGCGCATCGGGAACGAGGTCAGCGTCGCGCCGAGCGTTCCGCCGAGGATCAGGATGAACGCTTCGCAGCGCCCGAAGATGATGCTCGGGTCGGTTCCGCCGACGTACCCGGCAAAGAAGATGGCTCCAAAGCCGAAGAGTAGGCCAATAATAGTCGCAAAATCCAACGATCGATCTCCGCAGGGTGAAGTCGCTCCTTTAGGGTATCGGCCAGGGGGCCAATCCCAATATGAAGTTTTCGTACAGGGCTACGCGGGCCGATTTAGCCCTCCCTGGCCCGTAGATTCGCCGTCTTGAAGGCCATGATCTTGCTGCTGAATCGTCGGCATCGGTCCCGAACGATCAGCTTGTTGCCCGAGGTCAGGGTCACGACCGTATCGGGGGTCTCCTCGATCGACTCGATGAGGTCGCTGTTGACCATCACCGGATGGCCGTTAAGCCGCGTCAGTGCAATCACGAGGCTCCCTTAGTCGCGCAGAATGCGGCGGCGGACCCTCCCGCCGCCCGCGAGATCTGAAAACGGCAGCAGCTTTCGCTGCTGCCCGTGCGCGTGGTGCCTGAACTAGTTTTCGCTTGCCTCGGAGGTGCGTGATGGTGATCGAGGTTCTGGTCGGCGGTCTGGATGCCGCGCGTGTTCGCTTCGAACGCGCGCTGGGCGACGATGAGGTTGGTGAACTCGGTCGCGAGGTTGACGTTCGATTGCTCGAGCGATCCGGCCACAATCGAACCGAGATCGCCGCTGTTTGCCGTTCCGACTTGCGCCAAGCCCGAGTCGGCGGTCTGCGGCGAACTGGTTGCCGCCGATGCGCTCAAGCCCGTCTTCGTTTTGGAAGCGTCGCCAACGCGAGCTTGAGCGAGCGTCTTGTGCTGACCGTTCGTGAACGATCCGGTGACCGTACCGTCTTCGCCGACCGTGATGTTCGAGAGCGTGCCGGCCGAATAGCCGTTCTGCGTGATGACGTTGGCCTGTACGAACGCCGTTCAAGCTGGTGTTGTCCAAGAAGCCGAGCGCGATGGCGCCGGGACTGCGGTATTGGTGGGTGCTTGTGCGGCGTTGCCCGCGCCCGGGCCCCACTGGGTGACGTTCAACAGGTTGCCGTCGAGCGTGGGACTGCGGTGGCCCGGCGGTCGTGGAAGTAGCCGGCAGCGTTCGCGCCGATGACTGCCCCGCGGCCGCCGATCCCTATCGACGACGAGTTGATGAACTGGCCGTTCTGATCGAAGTAGACGTAGCCCATGTTACCCGTGTTGCTGTTGCCCGTCGTGCCTGCGGTGACCGCGCCGCCGGCATTGACCGTGCCTGGCGTGTTGAGGGTTTGAAACGTCGTGCCGTCCGCGAAGCTGACGCTGACTGGCCATGCGCGTCGACGGGTTTACCGTAACACCGGCTGAGTTGGAAACACCGGCTGGGAGTCCGCTCGAGGCCGCCGTCGCGGTGATGGTCCCGGCAGCGCCGGCATCACCGACCGTGAAGGCGCCCACGGTGAAGCTCACGCCGTCCATCGGTAATCGCGTCGCCGGCAGTGGCGTTCTGCGTGTTGCCTTGACCGTCGGTCACCGTCGCTGCGGTGCCCGTTCCGTTCACGGTGACGTCAATCGTTCCGTTGAAATTATCAGCCTGATTGACCGTTTGTCCGTTGATCAGATTGCCCGTGATCAGCGCTGCGTTTGCCGTAGCGATGGTAGCGGCGACCGCGTTCGGCGCAACCGGTGTGTAGGTGAGCGTCGCTTCGTGCGCGCTGCCGAGCGAATCGTAGAACGTCGTCGAGACGGTCACAGCCGCGCCCGGATTGGCTGACGCGCCGACGGAATTCTGGAAGGCTTGCGGCCAGTTGGTCTGATCGAGATTGCCGCCCAGCGCGACGTCGAAGTTTTGGTCGTTGATCGAGGGGCCGGTCTTGACGCCCGAGCCCGTCGCCGTGGCTTGCTCTTGCAGACCGACCGGAATCGTGATCGCGCCCGGCGTGCCGCGTGGCGTTGACGACGCCGGCGTTATTGGCCATGTAGCCCATGCACCGCATTTCCCGACGCGGGATCGTAGAGGAGCCCGTTTGAGTTGAGCGAGAATGCGCCGTCGCGTGTATAGGTCGGCGATCCCGTTCCGTTGGCGTTGTTCATGATGAAGAATCCGTCGCCATTGAGCGCGAGATCGGTGTTGATGCCGGTCGTTTCCAGGCCGCCTTGGCCGAACTCGGTGTCGACGGTATTGACCTTAACGCCGAGTCCCTGATCGACCGGATTGACGCCACCGCTGGTTTGGGTCGGGCCCGACGGTGAGCCGATCTGCTGATAGAACTGATCGGCGAAGGTCATACGCTGGGCTTTGAAGCCCGTGGTCGCGGTATTCGCGATGTTATTGGAGATCATGTCGATCCAGCTCTGGTATGCATCCAGGCCGGAGATCCCCGTATAGAGTGAATCGAAAGCCATTCTTGACCTCTATTACGGATCCGCGATGTTTCAGTTGATCCACATCACGGCCGGAGCTCCGCAAGCGGTCCGCCCCGGGAGTGTTGTTAGATGATTGCGGCCGAGTCGATGTTGGTGAAGACGTTTTCTTTCATCGAGTCGGAGTCGACCGCAGTGATGACGGTACGGTTCTTGATGCTCACGACCATGGCAACGTCGCGGACGATGAAGAGCGAATTTTTCGCTCCCTTCGCTGCGGCTTTGTCGGCCATCGCGTTCATCTTGGTCACGTCGTCCGACGTGAGGCTGATGTTACGTGATTGCAGACGCGCCATCGCGTGAGCTGAGAACTTGAGTGGTTCGCTCGACGTATTCGCCGGCGTTTGCTGTTGTTGTTGGGTTGCAACGCCTTCGAACACCGAGCGGAAGCTCGGCGACGAGGTCGGCGGAATCTCGACAGGTTGACCGACCGGACGCGCCGCCGGACCGGGAAGAATTCCCGGCTGTTGGACGCGGCTGATGTCGTTCGGATCCATGTCGTTATGTCCCCGGAGTACTCGAGCCGGTGCCGGTTATGGATGCCGCGCTCCCGATGCCAACGATTTGGCTGGTCGAGAACAGCAGCGGATTGCCGTTATTATCGGTCATCGTCTGACCGGACGAATTGGTCATGGTGAAGTACGGCGTGCCGTTTTGCACGTCGATCGATTGAATGATGCCCGTGACGGTCGAGCTGTTACTCGAGCTTCCGCTCGTGCTCGTGTTGACCGTCGCGGCCTTGCCGATGAGCGACGCTGCCTGCGTTACACTGAAATTGCTCTGAAACGAGGCAAAGTCGTTGGTCAGCTGTTGCTGATACTGCAGTTCGGACATCTGGGCAAGCTGAGTCACCGATTCATTTGCGTCCTGCGGCGACGTCGGATCTTGGTTTTGCAATTCCGTCGTCAGTAGTTGCAGAAACGCGTTCGGACCCAGTTGATTGTCCGTCGTCGTCGCTGAGTTGTTGGCACCGGCGTTGACCGTAGTCGTTCCGACGCCTGTTGTGGGTTCCATAGTTCCTCCTACGCGAGGGAGTTAAAGAGCTCGAGGTTCGAACCGCCTAACAGCGACGGTCCTAGATTCGAAGCTTCGGTGGTTTCGGTCTTGGGTTGACCGCCCAACTCGTGAACGGTATACCGCCGTCCAAAACCGGCGGTGCGATCCTTGCTTTGATCTTGACCCGCGTCACCTCCCGACACGTCGACCGAGAAACCCGAGAGGGTCAACCCGGCTTGTGAGAGAGAGCGCGCGAGGTCTTGTTGGTTGGCAACGAGCGCACTGCGCACGTCGGCGCTCTGCGCGACGACGGTGGCGCTGACTTGATTTCCGGTAACGGTGAGCCGCATCGTCAATTGACCCAGGTTCTCCGGATGCAACTGCAACCGAATTTCCGAGGTCCCTTGTGCGAGCGTACGCATCGACATCCCGTTGATCATCTGCTCGAGGACCGCGTTCGCATCGACCGTGGTGCCGCCGCCCGTCGTCGACTGCAAGGCGTTCTGCACTTGCGAGCCCAGACTGGTGTTTGGCGCCGCGATCAGACTCGCCGCATTGGTGCCCGAAGGCGCCTGCTGCGCGAGATCTTGACCGAACGAGTGTCCCGAGTTGGTACTTGTCGAGGTATTCCCCGAGGACGAACCCGCCGTTACCGCTACGCCGTCTGCGTCCCCGAGGAGCGCTGCAAATCGCGCAGCGAGCATCGAGGGTGAGACCGACGTGCCTGCGGGTGCAGCCAGCGCCGATGCGCCGCTGCTTGCGTCACTTGCACCCGGCGTACCGCCTGCGTTGAGCTGCGCGTCGACGCCGGCTGCGCGCACGAGCATACGCGCGAGCAAGTCGGGTGCGTTCGACATCGAGATCGACGTCTGCGGTGACGGTGGTGCTGGTGAAGCAACCGCGTTTGCGGTGGATTGGGTCAGCAGTCCGGCGTTGAGCGTGGACGGGGCGCTTTGTTGCGCCGCGAGCGCGGACGTTGCCGGAGACTGCGCAGTTGCGAGTTGTACGGGGGAATTGGACGGCTTTGCGGGTGGAGCGGTTGCCGACGGCGCGTTGAGCGCCGCGATCACCGACGACAGAAGCGAACTCACCAGCGACGAGACGTCGAGCGTACTCGATGTGCCGTTGCTTTGTTGTTGTTGGGCCGGGAGTTCTTTCGCCGAGTTGGCGTCCAAGAGGTTCCCCGAGAGTTCATTCTGCTGCCCAGATCCGTTTTGCGCGTCCCTCGCGATCGACTCGACTACACTTTGCAATCGGGCTGCGAGGGCTGCCGCTTGTTCGGCGGCGGTCCCAGGTGGTCCGTTACTGGGTGGAGAGAGTGCGTTTGCGAGCGTTTGCGTGATGGAGTTGCGAAGTCGATCGAGGTCACTCGAACTCATCTTTCCGGCGAGCAGCTGGGCTGCCGACGAACCGACGCTTTGAGCGAGTTGATCGACGATCGTTGCCATCGGTGTTCCGTTTTGCAACAGCGACGTGAGTTGCGCGAGTAGATCTGCGTTGGTCGCCAACGGACTAACCGACGGCGATGAAGACGAAGATGCGCTACTCGCATTTGCAAGTGAGGCTCCGAACAGCGACGCCCAATGTGCGCCTTTGCCCTTAGCTCCCGCGTGCGCTGTGCCGGTGGCCGTAGTTGTTATAGTGGCCGGAAGCACCGATGCGATGGATATCATGCTTATTTCATTCACCTCCTTTCTTCGTATTAAGGCCGAAATACCAAAACGGAGAGCATGGCCTGGACGCCCTCAACTCTTTCATCGGCCCCCAGAGAGGCGGGGTTTAGGCCGGCCCGAGACCGGCGGCCGCAAGTACGGAGCGGAGCATCTGGCCACCGCTCTCGCTCAGGACCGACTCGGGGTGGAACTGAACGGCCGCGACGGGGAGGCTCCGATGGGCGATCCCCTGGACGACGCCGTCGGCGCTGCGAGCGCTGACGTGCAGTGAATCCGGAAGGGTCGCTGGGTCGAGGCACAGGGAGTGGTAGCGGGTCGCGGTCAAGGGCGAGGGGAGGCCGGCGAAGATCCCCGAGCCGTCGTGTTCGATGGCGCTGGTCTTCCCGTGCATCAGGGATGGAGCGTGGGTCACCGTACCGCCCAGCGCCTCACCGATCGCCTGGAGCCCAAGACAAACGCCGAAGACCGGCATCCCACGCTCGATGGCGCTTTTGAGCACTGCCATCATACGCGGTTGCTCCGACGGGTTGCCCGGGCCGGGTCCGATCACCAGCAACCGATAGCCATCGAGGAGCTCGGGCACCAAACGCTCGTCGTCGTTGAGGATCACGTCCGGCGGCGCGCCTTGCGCGGCAAGCAGATGCACCACGTTATACGTGAAGCTGTCGTAGTTATCAATGAAGAGGACGTCAGCGCTCATAAAACTCCCAACATCTCGCGAGCGATGCGAGTTTTATGGAGCACTTCTTCGTACTCGAACTGCGGATCGCTGTCGGCGACGATGCCGGCCGAGGCCTGCCAATAGACCTTGCCGTTTTGCACGTGTAGGCTGCGCAGCGTGATGCACGAGTCGAAGTCGCCGCCGTACGACCAACGCCCAACGCTGCCGGCATAAAAGCCGCGCGTGACCGGCTCGAGTTCGTCGATGAGCTGCATCGCTCGCACCTTCGGCGTCCCGGTCACCGTCCCGGCGGGGAATCCCGCGCGAAAGAGATCGAGCCCGTCGCACTCAGGTCGCAGGTCTCCAACGAGATCGGAGACGATGTGCATCACGTGACTGTAGCGCTCGATCTGCAACAATTCGTCGACCGCAACCGATCCGTACTCGCAGACCATGCCGAGGTCGTTGCGCCCAAGATCGACCAGCATCACGTGCTCGGCGCGCTCCTTTTCGTTTTCGAGCAGCTCGCGCGCAATGCGCGCATCGTCTTCGTCGGTGTCGCCGCGCGAGCGCGTGCCGGCGAGCGGCCGGATGCGCGCGCGCCGTCCTTCCAATCGCACGAGAAATTCCGGCGATGCGCCGAGGACCTTTCCAAACGGCCCGTCGACGTAAAACATGTACGGCGACGGATTGCGCCTGCGCAGTGCTCGATACAGGTCGAACGGATCGCCGTGCAGATCGGCGCTGAAGCGAATACCGAGCTGCAATTGATAAACGTCACCGTCGTAGATATGGTGCTTCACCCGGGCTGCACGCTCGAGATACCCATGCCGGTCCATCGATGCGTGCACGGTGCCCACCGCATGCACCGGCAGTGCAAGTTGCGGTGCTTGCGCAAGCAAACGCGACACATAGCCGTCGAGCCGCTGTTCGACGCTGCTCGCGCTTTCGCCGCAGCCCCACAACACGAGCGAATGAGTCAAATGGTCGAAGACCAGCCAACTTGCCGGCACCGCGACGTAGGCAGCGGGCATCGCCGGCGTATCTTGTTTTCGCTGCGGGAGGTGCGCGAACGGACGTGCTGCATCGTAGGCGAAGGCGACCAGTGCGCCGCCCCAGCCGCCTGGGTCATCGCTTGGACGAAAGCGCTCGACAAACGCGCGGATGCGATCCAGCATATCGGCCGTTGCAGGGAACGATTCGGCCGCCAGATAGTCCAAGCCAATGAACGAATAGCGTGAGATTTTCCCGCCGTGCTCAACGCTCTCGAGCAAGCACGAGGCACCCGGCGACGCGAGCGCGAGATACGCACCGATCGGTGAGAGGACGTCGGCGGGAAGCGTTCGCGTGCGGACGATCAAGACGCCGCGATTACCTTTTTAGGCTAGGGTTCTCTTGCGTCAGTTGTGCCGCAAACGCGGGCGGAACTGCGTCGAGAATGGCCCCGACGTCATCGGGCGACATCAGCGCAAGACTTCGGCGACATACGGAACCGGCAATCGCTGCAGCGACCTTTGCGGCGTTTTCCGGCTGCATCGTTCGCCCACACCTGCGCGGTACGGCGCATCTCCGGTGTGGCGTTGGACGATCGTCGTCGGTGGCGCCGCCGGCAGTGGCCGTTGCGGGATTGCTTTGCGCAGCCCCTGCAGCCGGCGCTGCGCTTGGCGCGGTCGCGGAGCTGCGCGCACTTGCGGCCTGGCTCTGTAGTTGACCGATCTGCTGTTGAGCGATGAAATCTGCTTGTCTTTAGCGGCGCTTTGCGCTTGCAGGCCGGCGATCTGTGATTGGAGTTGCGCGATCTGCCGGTTGCGATCGGTGAAGACTTGATTTTGCGCGGCGAAATGAAACGGCTGCCGCAGTCGTATCGAAGCGCGACCCGACGATTTTGGAGCATCGGCGAAAGCGGGCCACCGTTGAGAATCACGTTGCGCGAGGGCGGCCAGACGAATGCGAAAACGACGAGACCAATGGCGACCACCGGCAAGATCAGGCGTCTCCACGGAAACGGCTTGCGCCGCTGGCGCGTGACAATCACGGCGTACCTCCTACTTGCGCTCGCCCGTGCCGGCGGGCATTTGCGTCTTCGAGCTCGCTTTTGTTCCATGCGCATCTCCTCGGCGCGTATCGCTTCGCGGCGGCGCTCCTTGAGCTTCTCCACGATCTTCTTCTCTTTACTCGCTGCGAGGAGATCCGTTCGGGCTCGTTCCAGAGCGGCACGGCGCTCCGCCACGATGCGGATCTGCGCGACGATACGCGGTCGAGGAAATGCAAATGCGCGTAGATGCATTGCAGCTCGCGCGTCTCGAGCTTCTTATGGCCGTCGCGCAGCATCGCCGAATGCTTGCGAAACTCCTCGTTGAGACGCTCGAGTTCGCGCTCGGCCTCGTCGCAGCGAGCGGGCACGCGCGGCAACGATCATTGCTTCTCGTCTTCGATGCGCTGGCGGTGATCGAGCACCGGCTGCAAAGGCGAAGCGTTCGACACGCGCTTCACGTGATGCTCAGCAATTTGGCGAGCGTCTGCTCGTACGAGCTGGCCTCGTAGATGCCCTGGCGCAAGAAGTGCCGGATCGCCTTCGATCTTCGAGAGCGCGAGATCGACGCGTGGGTTGCTTCCCGGAACGTACGCGCCGATGTTGATCAGATCTTCGGCATCGCGATACGTGGCGAGCACGTCGCGCAGCTGCCGACGCGGCCGAGTACTGATTGGCGTCGACGACGTCCGGCATGACGCGGCTGACGCTCTGCAAGACGTCGATTGCCGGATAGTGATTGGCCGAAGCGAGCGCGCGCGAGAGCACGATGTGCCCGTCGAGAATCGAGCGCACGGCGTCCGCGATCGGTTCGTTCATATCGTCGCCGTCGACCAGCACGGAGAACAGTCCGGTGATCGTGCCCTTCTCGCGAGGTGCCGGCGCGCTCCAACAGTTTCGGCAAGCAGCGCGAAGACCGACGGCGTGTAGCCGCGCGTCGTCGTCGGCTCGCCGATCGCAAGACCGACTTCGCGCTGCGCCATCGCAAAACGCGTCACCGAGTCCATCATGAACATGACGTCGAGACCCTGATCGCGGAAATACTCGGCGATCGTCATCGCGACGAACGCGGCCTTGATGCGCACGAGCGCCGGCTGGTCGCTGGTCGAAACGATGACGACACTGCGGCGCAGACCTTCTTCGCCCAGATCGCGATCGATAAAGTCGCGAACTTCTTTGCCGCGCTCGCCTACCAGCGCGATGACGTTGACGTCGGCGGCGGTGTTGCGCGCGATCATGCCGAGGATCGTCGACTTTCCGACGCCCGAGCCCGCAAAGACGCCGACGCGCTGGCCCTTCCCGCAGGTCAGCATTCCATCGATCGCCCGAATGCCGAGCGGAAGCGGTTCGGTGACGCGACGGCGTGACAACGGCGGCGGCGGCGCTGCGGTGACGACCGCGCGCTGTTCGGCGACGATCGGACCCTTGCCGTCGATCGGACGGCCGAGGCCGTCGAGCACGCGACCGAGCAAATGATCGGTCACGCCGATCTCGAGCGGCGCGCCGAGCGCGACGACGTCGCTTCCGGCGGCGATGCCGGCGAGCTCGCCGAGCGGCATGATGAGCACTTTGTTGTCGCGGAAGCCGACGACTTCGGCCAGCACCGGCTCGGCGTTGCGCTTATATGATATCGCACGTCTCGCCGACGGCCATGTTCGGCCCGAGGCTCTCGATCACGACGCCGATGACCTGTCGCACTTTACCGTATTGCCGCACCAAGTCGGCGCCACGGAACGCGTCGAGGTAGCGGCTCGGCGGAGAAGGCGGTCGTCTCCACAGTGCGGCCGCTAGCTGGCTTGCGCGGGCGAGTGAATAGTCCGCCTCGCCGAGCGCGATCTCGTCGTCGCTCAGAAATGCGCGCCGCGCTTCGCGCAATTGGGTGGAATCTTGGCGTCGATCGTGCCGGCGTCGGTCTCGACGATGACGCCGCCGCGGTCGACGCGTTGATCTTCGACGACGCGCAGATGTTCGACGTCGTTCGCCGCGACGATCTCATCGCGATGCTCGCGGATCGTATCCAGATCGCCGGGATTGACCCGCAGCGTCACGACTTCGCGGCCGACTAGGCGGGTCAGCGCCTGGCGTACGTTTTCGACGACGACGTTCGGGTTCGAACGAGTTCGTTCGTGCACGATGCGCTCGGCGATCGCCATCGCAAGTCGCGTGAGTTCGGGTTCGGCTGACGGTCATAACCGCGCTGCGCTGCGCGCGAATGCTTTCGATGAGCTCTGCGAGGCGTCGAAATCACCGGCTGCCAGCTCCGCTTCGGCGGCGCTCTTTCCGGCGCTGGAGCCTTCCTCGTGTCCGCTCGCGCGAGCGTCTTCTTCCATTTGCGCGATGCGCATCGCAGCCGCAGCCATAAGGTCGAGTGCGTTGGCATCGCTTGGCAGGATCAGACTCTCGGCGTCGCTTGCCGCGTGATCGATGATCGCCGCGTGCGTCGGCGCGCAGCTTTTCCCAATCGACGCTGGGCTCGGCCTGCGGAAGCGTAATACGCTCCGTGTGTCCGTTGGAAGACGGCGTTACAAACGGCGCGGCGAACCGGTCGTCCGGCTCGCCAGGTGTTTGCGCTTGCGCTTCGGCGACAAAGTCAACGTGCGGAACTTCGACGACGTAAGCGGCGTCGGAGAAGCGCGCCGCTTTACTATTTTACCCATCCGTACTCCGCACGGACGGGTCCCCAAGAGGTTTAACCGGCGCTCCGCTGCGCTGCGCGCCCCCCGACGGCAGAGCCGTCGGGGACCCCCCGACCGTCATCAGACAAGGCGCTCGTCCTTTGCTCCGCGAGCGATGACGATCTGGCCGTTCTCTTCGAGCGTGCGGATGACGTCGACGATCTGCTGCTGCGCCTTGCCGACTTCGCGCATGCGCGTCGGGCCGAGCAACTCGATTTCTTCTTTGAGCATCGGCGACGCGCGCGTCGACATGTTCTTGTAGACGCGCGCGAGCAGCTCTTCGTTGGCGACCTTGAGCGCGAGCGCAAGATCCTTGCCATCGACTTCCTTGAGGATGCGCTGGATCGAGCGGTCGTCGAGGTTGATGATGTCTTCGAAGACGAAGAGCAGGTTCTTGACTTCCTGCGCGAGCTCGGGATCGCGCTTGGCGAGACCGTCGAGAATGTTTTTCTCGGTTTCGCGGTCGACGAAGTTCATCACGTTGGCCAGCGACTGCACGCCGCCGGCCTTGGCGAAGTCGGCGCCGCTGACGAGCAGTCGGCGGCCGAGCAGCTCGTCGAGCTGCTCGAGCACTTCCGGCGCGGTCTTCTGCAAAATCGCGATGCGCATCGCGACTTCGGCTTGCAGATCCGGCGGGAGCGCCGAAAGCACGGCGCCCGCTTGTTCGGGCTGCATGTAGACGAGGATCAGCGCGATCGTCTGCGGATGTTCGTCTTGAATGAACTGCAGTAGCTGCGCGGGTTCGGTCTTCTTGATGAGCTCGAGCGGATTGCCGTGCTTGAGCGCGGCAAACAGCCGCGATCGTCATGTCGTCGGCTTGGCCGGCGCCGAAGCTGCGCTCGAGAATCTCCTTGGCGTACTCGATGCCGCCTTCGTTGATGTACTTGAGCGCGATCGCGCGCTGGTAGGCTTCTTGGATGACGGCGTCGCGCTTCTCGATCGGAACGGTCGTGATCTTGGCGATCTCGAGAACGATCCGCTCGACTTCGTCTTGCCGCAAGAACTTGAAGATCGTCGCCGAGAGCTCGAGCCCCAGCGTGATCAAAAGAATCGCGGCCTTTTCCGGCCCCGAAATCTCGATCTGCGGATTTTCGGGCAGACCGGTGAGCGGCGGCGGCTCCGGCAGCCCGCCCATGCCCGAGAGATTGACGATCGGTGATTCCATTAGCAAGGTGCTCCGGCCGAGCCTACGCACCCCCCGCTAAGCGGGGCCCCCGTACCAAGGCGCGCGACAGATCGCATGTATGCAACAGTCTCCCCCAGGGCGCGCCCAAACAACATTACGTCGACAGCGTTCATTTCACGGGACCTCATTCCGCCAGCCACAGTTTGACGAGTTTGGCGATGCTGTCGGGGTTCTCTTGAGCGACGGTGGTAACGTATTCGATCATCTGTTCGCGAGTCAGATCGGCAGCGGATCGTATCGGTGCGGCGATGCCCGGCGCACCTTCGAGGATCGGATGCTCTTCGAATGGGGGCAGCTCTTCGGCAAGCGAGGTGTCGAAGGACGGCAGTTCGGTGGCCGGCGCGAAGCGTCCGCGACGCGAACGCGTTACCAAGAGGCCGCCGATTGCGAGCGCGGCTGCGAGACCGACGGCGATAAGTGCCCAAAGTGGCATGCCGAGGACGGTCGTCGTTGCGGACGACGGCGCACCGACGTTTTCAACCGACGGATTGAACGGAATGGCTTCGACCGACACTTGATCGCCCTGCGCGACGTTAAGGCCGGCAGCGGCAATGACGGCGTTGCGAATCTGTTGCACGTTTGCCGGCGTCAATTGGTAGGTCTGCGCGGCGGCGAGAGCGGGCGTGCCGTTTGCGTTTGCAGCTTGCGCCGAGGCGTCGACCAGCACCGCGACGCTGGTTTGCAAAACTTTGCCCGGCGCGTCGATGTGCTTGATGTTCTGCTCGGTGATGTCGTAGTTGGTCGTCGACTTCGAGCGATTGTAGCGCCCGTTAGCTTGTTGATTGGCGGCCTGATAGGTGCCGATGTTGCTCGTCGTTCCCGGGACGCCGACCGCCGGGTTACGAACCGGCTGCGTCCCGACATACGATTCGCGCTCGGATTGCGCGGAGAGCACGGTGCCTTGCGGCGCGTACACTTTGCTGTCGGTCGAGTTAGCGTCGAAATTCATCTTGGTCGAAACGCGAGCGACCGCGCGCTTGGGACCCAGTGTCGAATCGAGCATCGACTGGATGCTGGTTTGCAGCGCCGACTCGTAGCGCTCCTTAGCGAGCAGTTGCTCTTGCGTCATCTGCAATGCGCTGGCCGAACCGTCCCCCGAACCCGAGCCCGTTGGTCCCGCGCCGGGCAAGAGAATTTGCCCGTCTTGATTGACGATCGTAACGTCTTGAGGCTTGAGCCCGTCCACCGCGCTGGCGACGAGCATCGTGATGCCTTTGACTTGGCCGGCATCGAGGCTTTGGCCAGGCTTGGTCTTGATCGCGATCGAGGCCGTTGTAGGTTCCTGCGTTGCCGTGTAGAGCGCCTGGTCCGGCGCGGCGATGTTCACGCGCGAGGACTCTACCGGATCCAGGCCATCGATCGTGCGCTCGAGTTCTCCCTCGACGGCGCGCGTCTTATCGAGCTTCTCCTGGAACTCGGTCATCCCGAAGTTGGTCCGGTCAAACAGCTCGTAACCGGTGGACCCGCCTTTGATGAGACCTCCGCCGGCGATCGCGACCCGCTCGTCGCTGACGCTGGCGTCCGGAACGTAGACCGTTTTGCCGTCGGCAGAAAGATGATAAGGAACTTTATCATCTTTTAAATGTTGTGTAACGGCAGCGGCGTCGTCGGCCGAAAGGTTCGAAAACAGGGTCTCGTAGTGCTGACCCCGACCGAGGTAGAGCCACGAAAGTGCGAGCAAGCCGATGACGACCGCGGCGATACCGGTGACGGCAATCGTGCGTGTCTGGCGGTTCTGATTCTGCCAAATAGCCGTTAAACGGCCGGCAAGGTCGGACCAAAGCGAGCTAAGACGGTCCACGCCTATATGTACCTAATTCTCCGAGCCAACCGTGGCATGCAACACCGAGCCTCCGTGTTCGGTGCGGGAGAAGCCCAACTCGAACGTCAGGCTACTATCTCGTGTATCGGTCACGGTGCTATCGCCTTTAGCACTTACCGGGCCAGTTCGTTTCGTTCTCGTCCGACCGAGATTAATTCGACCGGGGTCGCTAGTACCTCTTCTATACGGGCGATGTAGCGCCGGGCTGCTTGCGGCAACGCCGCCTTGGCGCGAATGTGCCCGATCGGCTCGCTCCAGCCATCGAGTTCCTCGACGACAACCTCGAGATCCGGGGATCCGGCAGCCGAGAACTCGGCTGCTTGCCCGCGCAACCGATAGCCTGTCACGATCCCCACGCGCTCGAATCCGCAGAGCACGTCGAGTTTTGTAAGGGCTAACGCCTGCAAACCATTAAGCCGAACCGCATACCGTCCCGCGACCGCATCGAACCAGCCACACCGCCGTGGGCGCCCCGTCACGGTGCCGAATTCGCCTCCCGCTTGGCGCAAGCGTTCCCCCCGCTCGTCCGGTAACTCGGACGGAAATGGGCCGGCACCCACTCGCGTGCAGTAGGCTTTGACCACCCCGATCACGCGGTCGATCGCCCCGGGGCCGATGCCGAGGCCAATGCACGCGCCGCCGGCAATGGTGTGCGAACTGGTAACGTACGGATACGTCCCATACCCCACATCTAACAGCGAACCTTGCGCGCCTTCGATTAACACTCGCTTATCGCGCTCGAACTTTTCGTGAATGTACGCAACGCCGTCCACGATGTGCGGCGCGAGCCGTTCGGCCGCGTCGAGCGTGGCTCCAACTAGGTCCGCTTCGCTCGGAACGTTCTCGCCCTCGAGCAACGCGGCGCGGTGGAGCAGATTCAAGCGAATTTTCTCGGCGAGCGACTCTCGTCGCGCAAACTCACCGAAGGTAATGCCGCTGCGCGCGGCTTTGTCCACATAGGCGGGGCCAATACCGCGGCCGGTCGTTCCAATCGCGCCGGCTCCTCGGGCCCGTTCGCTCGCGCGATCTTGCGCGGCATGGTACGGCAGCACCAGGTGCGCGCGATCGGAGATCTTGACACGCGAGATGTCGACGCCGATCGCGGCTAATCGGTCGAGCTCCTCCAGCAGGCCGGTCGGATTGATGACCGTGCCGCCACCGACAAAGAGCTCGACGTGCGGATTGAGTACGCCGGAAGGCACGATGCGCAGCGCGATGTCAACGTCGCCGACCTTGATCTGGTGACCGGCATTGTCGCCGCCGCCGAAGCGCGCAACCACGTCGTAGTTCTGCGCGTACAAATCGACGACGCGCCCTTTTCCTTCGTCACCCCACTGGATGCCTACGATGATATCTGCTTTGGTCATCTCTGCTTTCGTGATTTGTCATTTGCTCCTGAGGGAGCCACTCCTCGCAACCACATCGTGTGGTTGCTCCTGTTGCACTTCTCCGCGCTCTCGCCATCCTGGCTGCGCGCCTCGTACGTAGCCTCCCCACGGAACAGGTGACAAATCACGACGCTAGAGATTGCGACGCGATGTCATCTGCGGGGGGAATTGGATGGGTTCTATTCAGACCTGAATTCTAAGTCGCTTGTGTCACCCATCGGGATTTCGCGCGCGCCTTGGAACTGCGTCATAACGAACTCCGAGAACAGGGCATTGGGCCATCCGAAGTCTTCGCGCGTGAAGCGCTTGGGATCGTCGGGATCGAACGATTCGTGCAGCAGGTGATCGCCGGGATCGCTCGCGAGCAATTGCGTCAGGACGTCCTGCTTTTCCACGCTGGTCGTTGCGGTGAGACCCTCCATGATCAGCGCGAGCGGCCAGATCCAATGGTCGGGTGTATGGAAGCTGCCGATACCGCGCGCAACTTGCCCCTGATAGAACGACGGGTTGTCGGCGGAAAGCAAGAAGTGGCGCGTGTTCTCGTAGTAGCGGTCGTTGGGCGTCGTATAACCGATGTAGGGCGCCGAGAGCAGACTCGGAACGTTGGCGTCGTCAGTAAGGATCGCGTGACCCAGTCCGTCGACCTCGTAGGCGTAGATGTAGCCGTATTTCGGCACCAGCACCAATCCATAGGTTTGGATGCCGCGCTGTACTTCATCCCGCAGCGAGGTCGCTTCGTTGGCCTTAACCACATTGTGATAGACCGTGCGCTCGATCTCAGCCATGTCGCCGAGCGCGACCACCGCGAACATTTCCGACGGGATCAGGAAGTTGTAGTAGCACGCGTCGTCCGATGGGCGGAATCCCGTCCAAATCATGCCCGTGTAGCCGACGGCACGACCCTTGCCGTCCTCGGCGAGTTCCTTATGCGTATAACGCGAGTCGCGCGGATGATCTTGTTCGCGCTGCATCGTCGCCAGAACCGCGTCCAGCGCTTTTTGGTAGTCGGGCGTGAAAATCGATGCGTCACCGGTGGTCTTCCAATAGCTCCACGAAAGCGCGATCGGATAGGCAAGGGAATCGAGTTCGAACTTCTGCTCCCACACGCGGTAGTCGAGCGTGAACGCATTGGCGTAGGGATCGACTTGCAGGTACTTCACCATGCGCGCGATGATCGCGCGCAAGAGCGAACGCGTATCGGGATCGTCTTTGGCGAAGAACAGATACGGACGCGCTTGGGCGCTGGCGTCGCGTAGCCACTCAGCCGGAATGTCGCCGGTCTTGATGTACGCGGTGCCGTCGGGCGCGTACTCGGCGAGCTTGCCCGTGTCGAGTAAAGCCGCCCGGAACATCTCGGCCAGGTGGGCGTTGGGGTTATTGTAGTCGGCCGCGGCGCGCGCAATCGACTGCAGCTCGAGCGAATTGGCGCGCAACGGAAACACTCCGGCGAGGAGCGCCACAATCAGCGCGCACACGCGCGTCCCGCGGGTCCAAGTCTTAATCACGGCCACGCTCCATGAGCATACAATCCTTGCAATTCCCGGTAGCGACCGCAATAGTCGAGCCCGTAGCCCACGACATAGACGTCGGGGATTTCAAAACCGCGGTACTTGACCTCAATATCGGCAATTCTGCGCGCCGGACGATCCAGCAGGGTGCAGACCGCCAACGAGGCAGGCGAGCGGGCGGAAAGCGACTTGAAAACATATTGGAGAGTCATACCCGTATCGATGGTGTCGTCGACTAGGATAACGTCCCGCCCCTCAATGGAGGCTGAGGTGTCCTTGAGGAACCGGATGCCCTCGGCGCTGCTGAACTTGGTGACGGCGATCGCATCGTACTCGCACGGGATCGTGACGGCCCGTGTCAGATCGGCCAAAAAGGTCGCAGCCGCGTTGAGGACGCCGATCAGCACGGGGATACGTCCCTCGTAATCTCGCGAGATCTGGGCGCCCAGCTCCGCGACGCGAGCGGCGATCGCCCGGGCGTCAAAGAGCACCTCGCCGATCATGCGGCAGGCCGAAGGCGCGCGAAGAGCCGCTCGATGTCACGTCGCGTAAACAGTTTGACGCGCACGCGAGGATGATGCTGCGCCATCAAACGCAGCTTGCGGTTCTTGCGCGTATTCAACGCGGGCTTGGCCACGGTCATCTCGATATACAGGTCGTAATCCGGCAGATAGAAATCGGGCGTAAAAAAAGCGACAGGTCTGCCGCTGGGGTCCCAAAAGATCGGGAACGAACGAGGTTCGTATTCCCAGACGATTCGATAGAAGTCGAAGAGCCGGGCGAGAGCCGATTCGCTCTCGTGCGCAAAAACAATCCGCGACGCCGCCACGGAAGACGTTCTACGACATGCTCGGCCGAAATTCCGCCTTTGCGCCGGGCAAACGAATCACAAATCGCGCCCCTCCCAGCGGAGAGTCGGCAATGCTTACGTTGCCGGCCGCGCGTTGCACGATCGTACGAACGATGGCAAGGCCAATTCCGCAGCCGCGTGCCGCGTCGCTCGCGCCGCCTCGCGCGCGATGCTCGAAGACAAGCTCGCGCTCGGAGGGTGCGACGCCGGGTCCATCATCGTCCACGATCGCGTGAACAAACGGATCCTGGCGTTCCACCGTGACGATAATCCGTCCGCCGGGTCCGGCGTACTTGATGGCATTCTCGATCACGTTGAGCAGCACGTGCATGCACGCGTCACCGCCGATCCGCGCGACGACGTCGCCATCATGCGCGACGCGCAGGCACATCCCCGCTTCTCGCGCGATCGGATCGAGCGCATCGATCGCGGCCTGGGCAGCGGCCACAAGATCGGTGACGCCCGCTACCGGTTGCGGGGAGAGATCCAGAAGCGAAAAGTCGAGCATGCCGTCCACCAGGCGCCCGAGTCGCAGCGCTTCGTTGCGCGCGACCTCGAGAAACCGGCGCGCCGTAACGACGTCGAGATCGTCGTCGTCAAGCAAGGTTTCGATGTAGCCGCGTATCGACGTGAGCGGCGTTCGTAGCTCGTGGCCGACCGTTGCAAGAAATTCGTACCGTTCGCGCTCGCGCGCGCCGCGTTCCAGGGCTCGCTCGATTGTCGATTCGAAGGCTTCAACGTCACCGGGTGTGGAGATCGGCCACCAGCCGGTCTCCATCCGCTTTCCGGTCACGAGCGACATCGTAGCCGCAATCCGCTCGAGCGCCGAACGCGCATCAAGCGTCAGCGCAGTGGCTGGATCCCGCGCGGGCGCGAGCATCGCGATGACAAACCAGTCGCTACCCGGTTCGTGAGCTAGCCGGTCACCCTCGCGCACAATGCGCTCGGCCGCACGGGCAAATGCTTCAACGGTTTCACGTTCCAATCGCCGCGCCGCGCGCCTCCCGTCACGCCAGGCGAGACGCGCTACCTCGGGCAAACGCAGAACCAAGAGCGGGACCTCTCGATTCTGCGCGAGCACCTCCAAAATCCGCGGTTCGAGCTGCGCAAGCGCGTAGATTCGACGTCCGCGAACGTTCATACCCGAACGAATTTGTATCCGTACCCGTGGATGGTTTGGACGATCGGGGGCATCCCGGCATCCTCCTCGATCTTGGCGCGCAAGCGGCGCACGTGGACGTCGACGGTACGCTCGTCGCCGTCGAAGTCGAAACCCCAGACGCGCTCGAGTAACCGTTCGCGCGACAGTGCGACACCGGCGTTGGCCGCGAGTTCGAGCAGGAGGGCAAACTCGCGCGGTTTGAGCCGGACGTCGACCCCGTCGACGCGCGCCTCGCGCGCGGCTTCGTCGATCTCTAACCGCCCGAAGCGCAGGCTTGCCGGCGCCGCATCGAAGGTCCGCCCCGCCCGGCGCAAGACCGCGCGCACGCGCGCAACGACCTCGCGCGGAGAAAACGGCTTGCAGATGTAGTCGTCGGCGCCCAGTTCGAATCCGACGACGCGATCGATCTCATCGATGCGCGCAGTTAGCATCACGATGGGTACGGGTCGCTCCTCGCGTCGAAGGGTCCGCACCACGTCAAAGCCGTCGACACCCGGCAAGCCAATATCCAGAATGACCAAATCGGCAGCATGACGCGCGCTGCGAAGTGCCGCCTGGCCGTCGCTTACAGCGACGACGCTGAAGCCCTCGCGTTCCAAATGATGCGCGAGGAGCTCGCGGATCGCACTGTCGTCCTCAGCGACGACAATCGTGGGGGCGGCCATATGTTGACCAGTGCCCGCTGGGTTGTCTAGAGGGACAGGATCTCCGAGAGCGCTGTGTCGTTTGCAGCCCTTTCACGCAGCACCGCATAAATTGTGGATGCTGCAAAGCCCAAACGCTCGAGGCGACGCGCAGCGGCGGGGTAGCTTGGCGCCGCGCTGCGAAGGAGCGCATCGAACGCACGTATGCAGCGCGAACGCTCGCCTTCATCGAGCGCATCGACGGCGGCCTGCGCCTCGTCGCGGCCGATACCCTTGCGGATTAGGTCGCCGACCAGGCGCATATCGCCCAGCGCCTTGCGCGTGCGCTCAACGTAGAGTTGCGCAAAGAGACGATCGTCGAGAAAGCGCTCGGCCTTGCAACGAGCGACGACACCAGTAATGGTGTCGTCGTCGAAGCCTTTGCGCTCGAGGCGCTCCCAGAGCTGCGCCTGCGTCAACCGCCTCCGTGCCAACATCCCCAGAGCGCACGCATAGGCGGTTCGTTCAGCCGCATCGTGCGGCTTGCTCATCACTCTTCCGTGGCGGCGACGACGGCGCCGATGCTGTGGCCATTCTTTGAAACCGCGTTGGTAAGAGCCTCGCGGATCTTCGTTTCGATCTCGCCGGCCATATCGAGGTGTTCTTCCAGAAATGCTTTGGCGTTCTCGCGCCCTTGTCCAATGCGTTGCTCGCCGTAGGTGTACCACGAACCGCTCTTGCCGACGATGTTCTGTTCGAGCGCGACATCGAGGATCGAGCCCATCTTCGAGATGCCCCGACCATAGGTGATATCGAATTCGGCTTGCCGGAACGGCGGCGCCACCTTGTTCTTGACGACCTTGGCGCGCGTGCGTGAACCGACCACATCTTGCCCGACCTTGATCTGTTCGAGCTTGCGTACGTCGACGCGGATCGAGGCATAGAATTTGAGCGCGCGGCCGCCCGAGGTCGTCTCGGGACTTCCAAACATCACGCCGACCTTCTCACGCAGCTGGTTGATAAAGATCATGACGGCCTTGCTGCGCGAGATCGCGGCGGTGAGCTTGCGCAGCGCTTGCGACATCAAGCGCGCTTGCAGGCCGACGTGCGCATCGCCCATGTCGCCCTCGAGCTCGGCCTTGGTCACGAGCGCCGCCACCGAGTCGACGACGATCACGTCGACCGCGTTGCTGCGCGTGAGCATTTCGGCGATCTCGAGCGCCTGTTCGCCGGTATCGGGTTGCGAGACGAGCAAATTGTCCAGATCGACACCGAGCGCGGCGGCATAATTCGGATCGAGTGCGTGCTCGACATCGATGAAAGCGGCGGTGCCGCCGTTCTTTTGCGCCTCGGCGATTGCATGCAGCGCGAGGGTCGTCTTACCGCTTGATTCGGGACCGTAGATCTCGACGATACGGCCGCGCGGATATCCGCCGACGCCGAGCGCGAGATCGAGTGCGATCGATCCGCTGGGCACAACCTCGAACGCCATGCGTTCCTGGAAGTCGCCCATTTTCATGATCGATCCCTTACCAAATTGCCGCTCGATCTGGGCGAGGGCATTGCCCAGGGCGATTGCTCGTTCGTCTTGCGCTGCCATTCTCTCTCCTCTAGTAATCGTTGCTTTCATATACCATCACGTTGTCAGGCGCTGGTGACAAGTGTATGTCACACTTTCACGGAATCCGGGGCCTCATCGAAAAGGGCTTGGGTGAATTCGGCGGCGACAAATGGGCGCAGGGCATCGGGAGTCTCGCCCAGGCCGATGAATTTGATCGGAATCTCCAGCGTGTCGACAATGGCCACGAGCACGCCGCCCTTTGCCGTCGAATCGAGTTTGGTGACCACGACGCCCGTGAGCTGCGTCGTTTCATTAAAGAGCCGCGCCTGCGAAATCGCGTTCTGCCCGGTCGTGCCGTCGAGCACCAGTAACGTTTCATCGGGCGCGCGACCAAGTTCGCGCTCGATCACGCGGCGAACTTTTTTGAGTTCTTCCATCAAATTCGTTTTGGTTTGCAGCCGCCCGGCGGTGTCGACCAAGATCACATCGACGCCGCGCGCTTTTCCGGCTTTGATGCCGTCGAAGATCACCGAGGCGGGGTCGGCGCCTTCGGCACCACGCACGATCTCACTCTTGGAGCGATCGGCCCAAATCGCCAATTGTTCGGCGGCTGCGGCGCGGAATGTATCCCCGGCGACCAAGAGCACGCGTTTGCCTTCGGCGCGAAGTCGCGTTGCGAGCTTGCCGATCGTCGTCGTCTTGCCGCTCCCGTTCACGCCGACGACAAGAACCACCGACGGCGGATCGCTGCTCAGTTGTAACTCTGCGCCGGGAATCGTCAAAAACTTTTCGACGTCGCGGTGGAATCGCGCAACCGCCTGATCGGTCGTAGCCCAGGCCTCTTGCTTGGCAACGGTCTTGAGGCCCTCGATGATCTTAGCCGTCGTCGGAACCCCGAAGTCGCCCATGATGAGCAGCTCCTCGAGGTCGTCCCAAAACTCCGGCGTGAGCGGCTTGCGGGCGAGGCCCAGGTTCTGTACCGCGGCGAAGGTGTCGCGGGCCTTGCCAAGGGACGCCTTGAGTCGTTGAAACCAGCTCACGGACCCTTTCCTTTCCTACCCAAGCATCGAACTCCTGTTCGCTAGTGCCAGCATTTTTGTCACCCTGAGGTGCAAGCCCGCTAGGGCGAGCCTCGAAGGGTCGACCCCGGAGAGGTGGTCATTGCAGTTTACGCTTCGCCCTCAGCCTTCTGCGGTGTGGCCAACTAGCAACGACCTGAAACGCCGCCGACAATAAAGTCGGACAATGCCAGCAGTAAGATACGCACTACTTTCGTGCGTGACGACGGCAATCGATCGTGATTTTTCTTTGGGACATTTCCCACCGATCAGCGTACCAGCCAAGCCGGCCGCCGACTACAGCATTCCCGTTATAACATAAGAGCGTTTCAGGTTGGTAAGCCGTCCCGTCGAACACGTCGTCGCTATACACCGATAAATCAGACGATGATGCTTGGAACGAGAGAATGATCAGAACGGGCCGCTATGAGACTCGTTGCCACACCGAGCACGCCCGACCACTTCTTAACGACCACTACGAAACTATCTCGAAACATTTGATCGCCTTCACTCCGCAACACCCTTCGAGGCTCGCGCTAACGCGCGCACCTCAGTGTGACAAGTTGCGGTGCTCCCTCGACTACGCTTCGCTACGCTCGGGATCACAAGGTTAGGCAACGGGGTCCAGGCCCGTGATGCTGGAGGCCTCCATCTTTACCCACTGCGGGGCGGCGCCGTCGACCCGCACCGGATACTCGAAAGTGACGTTGGGCTGCCCGATTTGATCGCGCATGATATCGGCCAACCGTCCTTCGATGAACACGCGCCGGCCCGCCCCGAACGGTGCGTGTCCAGGCGCGAAGTGAATCTCGAAGACGGCTGCCGAGGCCGAAAACGCGTGCACGCTCCCGCCGAAACAATCGTGCACCGCCATCTTGAGCGCAGCGACGATTTGCGAGAAGAGCGTGTCATCGACGCGCGCGTGGCGTTCGTCAAAGCAGCGTTCGCGATCGATCACGTAGCGCGTCGGCTCGACGCCGTCGATGAATTCGACCCTAAACTGACGACCTGAGATGTGCATCTCGAGGTTCCCGCCCATTTTGGTCAAGCGCACTTCGCGAATCCAGTCCTTGTGATCGCGCATCGTCTTGGAAAGCCAGTTCTTCTTCCACACGGTTAACCGGTGCGCTCCCGAAAGGCGGCATCGACCCGATAGACATACGCGAGCACTTCGGCCACCACGCTGTAGAGTTCACGCGGAATGCTGTCCGTCACGTTGAGGCGCGCCAGCGCTTCGACCAGCCCGGCATCTTCGTAGAGCGGGATACCGCGCTCTTTGGCGATGCGCACGATCGTTTCGGCCGTGATACCGCGTCCGACCGCAACGACCTCGGGCGGATCCGAGCCGAGCGGATCCCACTTCAGCGCAGCCGCCGCCGGCCGCTTGAACACCGATTTGCGAAAATCGAAAAAACGGCTCATGCGCGTGTATCCCAGAACGATTTTCGCTCCCCAGATGCCGGCGATTGCGCGGCTTCTGACGCGGATGCGACACTACCCGATGGCGACGCGACGCCGGCACCGATCGAGGAGATGCGGTAGCGCAGTCCTTCCAGGCGTGAACGCAGGTCGTTCAATGTCGTGCGGAAACGATCGGCGGCCAGGGTGGCCTGCGTCTTCACGTCCACGCTCACCGCGCGACCAACGGTCTGCACGTCGATCGCGACGGTTCCCAGCGACTTGGTATCGAGGATGAAGGCGATGTGAAAATTATCGGCATCCATCGCATTCTTACCGTTTGGCGCATCGCGTGAAATACGCAGCTGCACAGGTTCGCCGCCTTCGTAGAAATAGGCCGGGAGCGGAATAGCAATGGTTCGAGGATCGTTGCTCTGCGACGAAAGCACATTGAGCTGCAGCGCGGTCGTCGCGGTAAGCGCGTCGCGCAGCGCACCGGCGATCTGCGGCGAGCCGTCGCGCGACGCTGACGTAATCATCGCAAGGATCGCCGACTTCACGTCATACTCCATGGCCGCAGCGCGTTCGGCCGCCTGCGCCGCGGCGTTGACCCCCGCCGGCGTGACCGGTTGCGCGCTCTGCGCCAACGCCTGCGCTTGTGACTGCGCTTGCGCGGGCGTTTGCGACGGAGCATCCGCCGGAGCATCCGCGGGTGGTTCAGTCTGTGCGAGCGTGTTCCACGCAGCGACGCTCTGCACGATCTTCGATTCGGCGCCGTCGAGCACGTCGGAAACAAATGTTGCGAACTGCTCGGGCAGAGCGCGCGGGTTGCGCAGATCGAAGCGCGCAACGAATGCCAGCATCGAACGCAGTGCGCCAGCGCTATCCGGCGCGATTCGTGCAAGCAGGCCTTCGAGCCGTTCGTATGACGCGGTGACGCTCTGCGTCGCCGTGTTGACGGTCCGCGCTGCCGCGAGTGTGGGCGGAGTGATCGGCACGCCGAGGCGTGTTAACAGTTCGCCTTCGGGCGTCGACGGCGTCGCTTGGGCGGGCGCGGGTGCTTGCGGCGAAGCCGGGAGGTTCGACGCGGGCGCAACGATGGGCGGCGCCACCGGAAAGCGCGGACTCTGCGGTGCGGCGTTGACTGCAGCCGCCGATGGCGGCGGAACGCCGCGCGCAGAAGCGGGAAGCGCCTGCGACGACGATGGCGCCGACGGCGGCGCCGGCGCGGCGCTCGCGCGATTTGCCGCAAGACGCGCCTCGACGTCGTTGCTCGCAATCGCCTCTTCGATTTGCGCGGCGAGTGCGCGCGCATTGGCGGCCAAATTCGGGCGCACCGACGCGGCGACAAAGACTTCACGCGGCGGAGCAACGTTCGCGGGAGTCGCTGCGGGCGGCGCCGTGGCCCCAGGCGACGGCGGGACAACCGGCGGAAGCACCGTCGGCGCGGCCGCGCTTGGCGCGGGCGCAGTCGCCGGGATCGTTTCCGGGGCACTCGGCGCGGGCGCGATTTGGGTGGTCAGCACGGCAGTTTGCGGAGTGCTGCTTGAAGGCGCAGTCAGCCCGGGGTTGACGGTTGGAATCGGGTTCTGCGGATCGATCGACCCGAGATTGCGAACCGTCACCGTTGAATTGGTAAAGCCCGTCACTTGTAAGAGCAACGTTTCGCCGGGATTGATGCCGGGCGGAATTTGCGCTGCGACTGTCTGCCCAAGGAACGATAGGAGATCGGTGCCGCCTTGCGGCGGTAGGACGGTAGCAGCGATCACGTCGCCAACGTTGATTTGTGCTTGGAGGGTCGCGACATCGGCTCCGAGGCTAAGAATTGCCTCGTCCATCGCGATTTGCGCGTTGGCGACCGCTTGAGCAGCGAGTGCAGCGAGCGGATCGAGCCCCGACATCGGTTAGCCTTTACGCGGTGAAGTCGATGAAGTGCTCGCCTTCGCCGGAGAGTCCGAGTGGCGACTCCTGAGCTCCATCGTCGTCTGGACGGCCGTGCCGCTGACCGGGCGTATAGCCGCCGTTATTACTGCCGTCGGGGTTGGTGCGAAGCGACGTGCGTTCACCGTGCTCGGTCTGTTCGATGGTTTCTTCGCGCTGCTGCAGTTGCGCGGCGAACGCAGTCTGGGCGGCTGCCTGAGCGGCCTGTGGGGCCTGCTGGGCGACGCTAACCTGGGCCGCGTTTTGCGGGGCGGCCAGGTATGCCAGCTGCAGATCCGCCGGACGGATCGCCATGGTCCGGTATTTCCCCCGGGAGGTCCTTTCTACTTTATTTTCGGCCGCTTCGGGGCAGGCGGCGGGCTTCCGCAAATACTTCTGTTTGATCGTCGGGTCGTCTTCGCGATAGCCAGGTCGTCGCGCAGCTCGCGCAGGCGTTGCGCAAGTGGATCACGGCCTGGGCGTGGATCTGCGAGACCCGCGACTCCGAGACGCCCAGAGCGCCCTTGATTTCCTTGAGCGTCTGGCCTTCGAAGTAGTAGAGCGGATCACGGTGCGCTCTTGCGGCGGCAGCGCGTCGACCGCGCCGACCAGTCGGCCCGTGACTTCGCGCGACTCGACCTCGCTCGTGACGTCGTTGCCGTCGTCCTTGAGCGTGTCGACCAGCGGGATCTCGTAGCCGCGTTCGTTGGGCAGAAACTCCTCGAGCGAGAGCACCGCGGTGCCGCGAACGCGCTGCATCAGCTGATCGAACTCTCTGCATCGTCAGGCCCAGCCGCGCCGCGACTTCTTCTTCGGTCGGCGCGCGGCCGAGTCTCGATCTCGAGTTCTTGATAGGTGCGCTCGAGCTCGCGGGCGCGTTGACGCACGGCGCGCGGAACCCAATCGAGCGAGCGCAGGGCGTCGAGAATAGCGCCGTTGATGCGGGTGATCGCGTACGTCTCGAACTTGACTCCGCGCGCGTCGTCGTACTTTTCGATCGCGTCGATCAAACCGAGAATACCGTCGTTGATCAAATCGTTGATCTCGACGTTCGGGGGCAGGTTCACCGAGATTCGACCGGCGACGTACTTGACCAAGATGCAAGTACTTGTGCACGATCTCTTCCCGTGAGAGTTCGGCGCCGCCGATAATGTAGCGCCGTGGCTCGCGGCTCAGCCTTCATGCATTCCCCGCGGACGCGCAAAGCAGCGCGCCGTGCCCCGTTATTCACAGTCTGCCTATCGGCCTCCTTGCGCGATCAGTCGGGTCTCGGCAAAGCTCTGTTATCAATATGCGTTAAGCCTTCGCGCCGGACGTCAGCGAGGACCAGAATGCCGCGAGATTTCGTCGAGCGGCGCGACGCGATCGACCAGCCCGGCGACCGCGGCGGCTCGCGGCATTCCGTAGACGACGCACGTCTTCTCGTCTTGCCCGACCACATAACCGCCGCGCGCTTTAAGACGCTTGAGCCCTTTGACGCCGTCCTGCCCCATGCCGGTCAGGATGACGCCGACCGAAAGCGGGCCGTACATATTGGCAACTTGCTCGGTCATGAAGTCGACGCTCGGAACATGCAGCGACGAACCGTCGTCGCGGATGCAGTCGACTTCGACCTCACCCGTCGCGCGGCGACGCAGCTCGCACCTGCTTGCCCGACGGGATCGACGAGCGCCGTGCCTGTCTCGAGGATCATGCCGTTGGCTGCTTCGAGCACGCGCATTTTGCTCTACGCGTTCAGGCGATCGGCAAGCGGGCGCGTGAAGCCGATCGGCATGTGCTGAACGATGACGATCGGCGTCGGGAAGTTTCCGGGAAGATCGGCATGACGTGCGAGAGTGCGACCGGACCGCCGGTCGACGTACCGATCGCGACGCATTCGTAGTTTCCGCGTGCGCGACGCGTCGCGCGCAACCGGCGGCGGCGCGATGATCCGCGGAGCTTGCTCGATCGGCGGCGCGGGCGTCGCACGATCGGTGAGCCGGCTGACGCGCCGCGCCGCGCAAGGTGCGGATTTTGGCGACCAGATCGCGCGCCACTTCGATGATGTTCGTGTACGCTGCATCCGGTTTCGCGATGAAATCGACCGCGCCGAGTTCGAGCGCGCGGAACGTCGTCTCGGCGCCCTCGCGCGTGAGCGAACTGCACATGATGATCGGCACGCGATGATGCGCGACGATGTTACGCACGGCTTCGAGACCGCCCATTCCCGGCATCTCGACGTCCATCGTGATGACGTCGGGATTGATCTGCTGGGCCTTGGTGATCGCCTCTTCGCCGGTACGCGCGGTGGCGATCACGCGGATGTCCGGCTCGTTTTCGACAATGTTCGTGATCGCTCGGCGCATGAACGCCGAGTCGTCGACCACCAAGACGTTGATCAATTCCCACGTTGACATCAGCCTTCCGTCGGTAGTAAATGGCTTTGGGAGTGATCGACCGGTTGGTATATGTCGGTCACGCGCATGATCGATTCCGCATGCCCAAGGAAAAGAAATCCGCCCGGGCGCAGCGCTCGCGCAAAGGCCTCGACGACGCGCTTTTGCGTGGGCTTATCGAAATAAATGAGGACGTTGCGGCAAAAGATCGCGTCGAATGTGCCGATCGATGCGACGGCGTGTTCGTCCATGAGGTTGATGCGCGAAAACTGCACCATGTGCTTGACCTCGTCGTTGATGAAAAAACCGCCTTCAAAAGGGCGGAAGTACTTTTGCACCATCTCCGGCGGCGTGGCTCGAAAGGACAGTTCGCGATAGAAGCCGGTCGCCGCCTGCTCCAGCGCCCGCGGCGAAAGATCGGTTGCGCGCAAAACCACGTTCGACGGCGTGACGCGATGCGTCTGCATGAGCATCATCGCCATAGTGTAGGGTTCTTCGCCGGTCGATGAGGCGGAGGACCAGACTCGCAACGGTGTGCCGGCGCGTTGAGCCTCGTCGAGAACTTCGGTGACGAGAACCTCGAGCTGCGCGCGCTCGCGGAAGAAATAGGTTTCGTTGTTGGAGAGGACCGACGCCAGTTCGCTCCACTCGCTTTCCCGGTCCGGCGACGACGTCAGGAAGCGCTGGTAGCCTGCGAAATCGGCGACGCGGCACTTGAGCAGGCGCGTCTGCAAACGGCTTTGCAGCAAAAACTGCTTGGTGTCGTCGTAATAGATACCAAACCGCTCGCGGATCAAATCGCGCAACGTTTGAAATTCGGTTCCGATATAGCAATAGTCGACAAGCGATCGTATCCGTACTAGGCCCGGCTTCGCCATCTAGACAAAAGAAGCCCGCGTCGCAAAGCGCAGTGCGTTGAGAGCAAGCGTGAGGCGGTCGAATGGCGTCCGCTGCACGTCTTCCTTTTGAAGTGCGTCGGCAAACCGTGCGCTTCCCGCGAGCTGATCGAACAGCAGGCCGTAACGCGCGGGGCGCGCCTCGAGGTAGCGCATCAACCGAACGCGATGTTCGAGCCGCCGCGTAAATCGGCCGCGAAGCCGCTGCGCGTAGAGTTGCGCGGCGCTTTGGGGCGCGGAACGGCGTTCGCGCACCGCTGCCGCGGCGAGGCGCCCGCTCATCGCTGCTTCGAAGATCCCTTCGCCGTTGGTCGCATCCACAAGGCCGGCAGCCGTGCCGCCAACCATCGCGGCGCCGGCCGCAAACTGCGCGCGCGGCCAGCCTCCATAGAGGAGATGTCCTTCTTCCTTAATCCGCTTAACGTTCGCGTTTGCGTAGAGCCGATCGCGCGTACGCGCCGTGAAGGCGTCGAGCTCTTCGCGCAGACGCTTCCCGTCGAGTTTGCCGACCAGACCCAAACCGATGGCCAGGTGATCGCGCTTGGGAAACATCCAGGCGACGATTTGGCGCCCATCGGAAGCCGAATAGTAATGAAGCTCGAGCGTGCGATACGCCTCGGGTACCGCCGGACGATCCAGATACACGCGATATTGCAGCGTCGTCATCAAGCCACCGTTCCAGCGTGGATCGCAAAACGCGCGATCGAAGCGCGCCGTCGCTCCCTGCGCGAAGAACACGTTGCGCGCGCGAAGACGCCGCCGTTCGCCCGAACGCAAATCGGCGTACTCGACAATCGATCGATCCCCATCCCGTTCGAAGGAACGCCAAAGCGATTGGGTTCGGATGACCGCGCCTTCGTGGGCGGCAAGGCGCGCAATCTCTCCGTCGAGTTCTTCGCGCGTCGTCGTGTGACCGGGGCCGAAGAAGATTTCGTACTCGCGCCCTTGCGGGTCAAAGAGCGCGAGGCGCGGCGTGTCGCAGTGAATCAGTTCGCGCGAAAGATCGAACGTGCTGCAAAAGCCCGGGCGCAATCCCGCAGCGCAGACGCGCTTTGCGCCGACGACCGCATCCTTCTCGAGCACCACGGTCTCGACACCGGATCGTGCGGCCTCGCGAGCAGCGGTCGCTCCCGCCGGGCCCGCGCCAACGACGAGAAACTCGGTCTCCTCCAGCATGTCGAGGTCCTTGGTTGAGCTTGCGAGAACACCCTGCGCCTCATGAGCCTACCGGATCCCCGTAATTATTTACTATTACCGCTGGGGGAGCGCCAACCCGACGAAATCAACGTCGTGGTCGAGATTCCGGAAGGATCGCGAAACAAGTACGAATACGACAAGTCGCTCGACATCTTCCGCCTCGATCGAGCCTTGCATTCGGCAATTCATTATCCCGGCGACTACGGGTTTGCGCCGCAGACGCTCGCGCTGGACGGCGATCCGCTCGACGTGCTGGTGCTCGCCATCGAGCCGACCTTCCCAGGATGTCTGGTCGCGGCCCGTCCGATTGGGCTGCTCGAGATGGTCGACGGCGACAAACAGGACGACAAGATTCTCGCCGTCCCGGTCGGCGAGCCGCTCTTCGACGAAGTCCACAACTACTCGCAGATCTTTCCCCATCAACTGCGCAAGATTTCGCACTTTTTCGAAACCTACAAAGCGCTTGAAGGGAAGCAGACGCGCGTCGGGTCGTGGCGCGACGCCGCGTCGGCACGCCGGGAGATCACTGAGTCCTACCAGCGCTTCGCGGAGAAGGACTAGGCGGACCATCGCAGTACCGCCCTAGATTAAGCGGCGCCCCTTGGGCGCCGCACTGCTGCTTCCTCAAGGACCTATACGTTACATGACGGCACAATACGCGATTTGGGCCGGGCTTATCGGTGGTGCGCTGGCGGTGCTCTATGGCATCGTGCTCACCTTCTGGGTGCTCGGTCAACCGGACGGCAACGCCCGCATGAAGGAGATCGCTGCGGCGATCCAAGAGGGCGCCATGGCCTTCCTCAAACGCCAATATGGAACGATCGCGATCGTCGCGGTTATCCTGGCGATTCTCATCTTCATCGCCCCCGCCGCTAGGCTGGGAGGCGGCGGTCGGCTTCCTGATCGGCGCGATCCTCTCGGGGGCGGCCGGTTTTATCGGCATGATCGTCTCGGTCCGCGCCAACGTGCGCACCGCCGAGGCGGCGCGACGCGGTCTGGGCCCGGCGCTCAACGTCGCTTTCCGAGGCGGCACCGTGACCGGCATGCTCGTCGTGGGTCTTGGACTGCTTGGCGGTTTCCGGTTACTTTGCGTTCCTGCAAAACATCAACGCCGGCGACACCACCAAGACGCTCGGCGCGATGGTCGGCCTGGCCTTCGGATGCTCGTTGATTTCGGTCTTCGCGCGTTTGGGCGGCGGCATCTACACCAAGGCCGCCGACGTCGGCGCCGACCTCGTCGGCAAAGTCGAGGCCGGTATTCCCGAAGACGATCCGCGCAATCCGGCCGTGATCGCCGACAACGTCGGCGACAACGTCGGCGACTGCGCCGGCATGGCCGCCGACCTGTTCGAGACGTATTGCGTCACGACGGTCGCCGCAATGCTGCTCGGCAACCTGCTCTTCGGTGACAAACTGCCGGGCGCGACGACCTTCCCGCTCGTGCTCGGCGCGCTCTCGATCGTTGCTTCGATCATCGGCTCGTTGTTCGTCGGCCTGGGCAAGGTCTCCAAGGCTCGCATCATGGGCTCGCTCTACAGCGGCATGATCATTGCGGGCGTGCTCGCGCTGATCGGCTTTTGGTTTGTGACGCAACAAGAGTTCGCGCGGTGCGACGGGCGTCAATCCGCTCAGCATCTTCTTCTGCGCCGTGGTCGGCGTCGTGATTACCGGCCTGATCACCTTCATCACCGAATACTACACCGGCACGCAATTCGCGCCGGTGCAGAGCATCGCGAAAGCTTCGGTCACCGGACACGCGACCAACATCATCGCGGGTCTGGCCGTCTCGATGCAAGGTACGGCGCTTCCGGCCATCGTGATCGTGCTCGGCATCCTCGTGAGCTATGGTCTTGCCGGTATTTACGGCGTCGGCATCGCGGTCATGGCGATGCTTTCAATGGCCGGCATCATCGTCGCGATCGACTCGTTCGGCCCGATCACCGATAACGCGGGCGGCATCGCCGAGATGGCCGAGATGCCCGAAGACGTGCGCAACGTTACCGATCCGCTCGACGCGGTCGGCAATACGACCAAAGCCGTGACCAAGGGCTATGCGATCGGTTCGGCGGCGCTTGCGGCGGTCGTGCTCTTCGCGTCGTTCGTGCAAGAGCTGATCAAGGCCAAGTGCGCAGCCGGCGGCGGCGCGGCCTGTGCGGAAGGCGTCACCAATCTTTTTGCGATCGGCAATCCTTACGTACTCTCGGGTCTGTTCATCGGCGGTTTGCTGCCGTATCTGTTCGCCTCGCTTTCGATGGAAGCGGTCGGGCGCGCGGCCGGAGCGGTCGTCGAAGAAGTCCGCCGCCAGTTCCGCGAGATTCCCGGCATCATGGAGGGAACCGCCAAGCCGGATTACGGAACGACGGTCGAATCGTGACGGCGGCGGCGCTCAAAGAGATGATCGTTCCGGCACTCATTCCGGTCGGCGTGCCGATCATCGTCGTGCTGCTCTCGGTCTTCAATATCCTCAACGGCGATACCGCCGCGCAAATCATGGGCGGCATTCTGGTCGGCTCGATCGTCACGGGGCTCTTCCTCGCGATCTCGATGACGACCGGCGGCGGCGCGTGGGACAACGCCAAGAAATACATCGAAGACGGCCATCTCGGCGGCAAAGGCTCGATCGCGCATCAAGCCGCCGTCACCGGTGATACCGTCGGCGATCCCTACAAAGATACGGCGGGCCCCGCGATCAACCCGATGATCAAGGTGCTCAACATCGTCGCACTCTTATTGGTCGGCTTCCTCGTACACTAAGAGGATCAACGCTTTGCGTTGATCCGTGGCGTTCGGTGCGCTTACGCGCACCGATCCGCAACCTGATATGCGAGTGCCCCTGGTGGGTGCTCGCTTTTTTTTACCACAAACTGCCGTCGGCGACGAGACAGTAGAGAATCGGACCCAGGCCCCAGATGATGCTGACGATGAACCAGATGACCTTCGTGCCGCCCGACATATCGGTGCGCGCGGCCAGATTGATCCACATGAGAATCATGGCGATCGGATGCAAGATGATCGAGAGCAGAATTTCGAGGAGAAGCTTCATCTCCTTACCTTATTCCGCAACGGACATTTCGGCAACCACTTCACGGCTCGGTTAGCCAGTTTGCCGCCTTGAACCAAAGCTCCATCGCTGCATTGACGCGCGACCGTTCTTCCGTGGCGCAGTAATCCATCATCGCGCCACGATACACCGCGAGCGAGAGCGTCGCAAAGGCTTCGGCTCGATCGTTCGGAACCCCGCGACGCTCGAGCGCCTCTTTGAGCAGGCCCAGCCAGTCGTTGATGCCGTGCAGAAAGTCACCGTAGTGCTCGTCGCGAAGCGCCAGGCCATAGGCTTCGAAGAACAGGCGCGATTCGCTCGCGGTCTCCACATAGAAGTCCCACATCATTCGACGGAACGCGTCAGGCGGCAGCGAGAGATCGAGGCTTGCAAATTTGCTGCGCAGCCGAATACGATTGCGCGCGATCAGCGCCGCGATCAAATCTTCTTTGGTCGGGAAAAAGTCTTCTAGCGCGTCGCCGGGCAGACCGAGAGCAGCGGCCGCCCCGTCGAGTGTGAGCGCGCAAAGACCGACCTTATCGACATGCGGGCGCAGACGTTCTAAGAGGTCGTCACGTTCGCGCAGCTCCGCGGTCGGATCCATCAGCCGCTCGCAGGCGTCGCATGGTCCAACGCCTCGTATTTCCGGTAGACCGCGAGATACGTTGCGCCGATGATCCCAACGGCAAAGAACAAGAGACCGTCTCCGACCACGTTTCCAATCGCACTGGTCGGCGGCAGCAGCATGCGAATCACCGCGCGACCGACGAATGCGCCCACGTAAATCAACGCCGTCGCCCAGTTCGGGCCGAGCTGCATCACGCCGTGCCGATCGGTGGCAGTGACTTGGGTGTGATGACCGCGCAGGATTCCAAGCGGAATACCGGCAGCCAGACCAAGTATTACCGACGCGGCAATTTGCCACACCGGCGGATGAAAGAAGATGACACTTTCGTACATAAACGTGCCCGCGAGCACGATCAGCATGCCCGCGAAAATCCACATGCGCGTGACGCTGATGCGCTGCGGCTGTGACGAACGGTAGAGTATTAGCGCCATTAATACGAAATAAATCAGGATGTTCTCGCGGCTCATGTCGCCCGTCGTTGGGCGCGCTTTCGGTTCAACGCCTTTATAAAAAAACGAGGCCGCAATCTGCGGCCTCGTTCTTGCTTTTCCGGTCGAGGAAACTACTTGATCTCGACCTTCGCGCCGGCTTCCTCGAGCTTCTTCTTGACGCTCTCGGCTTCGTCTTTGGTGACGCCTTCTTTGACGGCCTTGGGGGCGCTCTCCACGAACGACTTGGCCTCGGTGAGACCCAGGCTCGTAAGCTCGCGCACGGCCTTGATGACCTTGATCTTCTCCGGTCCCGCTTCGGACAGGATCACGTCGAATTCGGTCTTTTCGGCGGCGGGTGCGGCGGCCGCGGCAGCCGGACCGGCAACCATTGCGACCGGGGCTGCGGCGCTAACGCCGTATTTCTCTTCGAGCTGCTTGACCAGGTCGGCGAGCTCGAGCACGGTGAGTTTGTCGATTTGATCGATGACTTCGGCAACTGCCATGATAGATGAATCTCCTTAAGCGTTCGAACCCGCGGCTTCTTTTTGCTCGCGGATGGCATTGAGTACGCGGACGAGACCGCTCTGGTTGCCCGATAGTACGGTAACGAGACCGCGCATCGGGCTTGCGAGCGTTCCGACGAGTCTAGCGATGAGCTCGATCTTGGGCGGCAGCGAAGCGAGGACTAAGACTTGCTTGGCATCGACGAGCACGCCGTCGATGTAGGCAGCTTTGATTCCGAGCTTCTTGCTGTCGTCTGCGAACTGTTTGATTGCTTTTGCCGGCGCGACCGGATCGGTGCCTGCAAAAACGATGCCGGTCGGACCGGCCAGATACGCATCTAACTGCTTGGCGATCTCTTCGCCGGCAGCGATCTTGAAGAGCGTGTTCTTGACGACGGCATAGGTGCTGCCGTCTTTGCGCAGCTCGCCGCGAAGCTTCGTGATCTCTTCAACGGTCAGGCCTTGGAAGTCAGTCAAGAACAGGTTCTGCGAATCGGCGAGCCGATCGCGCAACTCTTGAACCGCGGTTTCTTTACTTGCGGTTGGCATTGACGTTGTTGCTGCTTTCTTGGATTTAAAAAAGCGCTCCATCCGTCCGGAGGGCGCTTCACCAAGAACAATGCACGTGGCGACACTTGTCACCTTGAGCCTGTCGAAGGGTCGAACGCATCCTCTGTTGGGCGGGTTTGGCTTCGCCAAACCCGGACGGCGCTTCGCGCTCGTCCAGGGTTGCCGCGCCATTCCCGTTTGAGTATCAATACCCCAACGGTCTTCGGAGCCAAGAGGTAGACTACCACGGCGGCCCCTCCCCGCGCAACCGGAGGAGCCGCCCCGTCGCCCGAGCGAACCGACGCGCCCATGCCCTTTACTTTGCCGTCCACCCCAGATGAGGCGCTCGCCCGTCTGCTCGAAGGCAACCGCCGCTTCTTCGAGGAGCGCCCGCAGACTGCGGTCCCTTCGGCCGAGCGCGTCGAGCTGGCTAGCGCTCAACGTCCCTTTGCCGTCGTCTTGGGATGCTCGGACTCGCGCGTTCCGGTCGAAACGATCTTCGACCAGCGCCCCGGCGACTTGTTCGTCATTCGTTTGGCCGGGAACATCGTTACCACCGAAGGCCTGGCGTCGATGGAGTACGCGCGTGAGGTGCTGGGCAGCTCGCTAGTCCTCGTGCTCGGGCACACCAGCTGCGGGGCGGTACAGGCCGCGATGTCTCTGGTCGAGTCGGGCACGGTGTTTCCGGGACACATCGCGCTGTTGGCCGAGGCGATCGCGCCGATCGCTCGCGACACGCGCACGGCGCAGTCCGACTGGTGGACCGCGGCGATCGAATGCAACGCGCGTGCCGGAAAGCGCGCGATCTTACGCCGATCGCAAATATTACGAACGGCGACGGCGCACGGAAGTCTGCGCGTCGCCGCCGCGGTCTACGATCTACACACCGGAATGGTTACGCTGCTGGACCAGACTTCCGATCCTCCATAACACGCAGCGGACGCAGCACACCAATCGAGAGCAACGCCGCCACGATGTTGAAGACCCCCGCGACCGAGATCGCGAGCGTCCAACTTCCAGTTGCCGCCGTGAGCACGCTCGCAAGCGGTACAAGTAGCGAACCAGTACCCTTTGCGGTGTAGAGCATGCCGTAATTCGTCGTGGCATACTTCTGTCCGAATTGATCGCGCGTCGTCGCCGGGAAGATGCTGAAGATTTCGCCCCAGGCGAAGAACACGACGGCGGAGAGCAGCACGAACGCCACCGGCGAATGGCCGAACTGCATCAGCGCGAAGATGCCGATGCCTTCGAGCAGAAACGCGATGAACAGCGTGAGCTCGCGCCCAATGTTGTCGGAAATCCATCCGAGCAGAGGCCGCGTGAAACCGTTGACGAGACCGTTGAGCGAGAGCGCAAAGGTGAGCGCCGGAAGCGTCCACAGGAAGATCGTGACCGGCGACTTCGCAATACCAAAGTCGCTCGCTATCGGCCCCAGCTGCGCGACGGCCATCAAGCCGCCCGAAGCGACCAGCGTGAACATTACGTACATCACCCAGAAGATCGGCGAGCGCAACGTCTCACCGGGCGTGTAGTCGCGCTTGCCCTGCAGCACCTTGATGGGTCGCGCTTCCTTGACCGTCGTGGCCGGCGGCGTGAGCAAGAACATCGCCGCGATGATTACAATGGCGCCTTGGATCAGTCCGAAAACGAGGAACGTTTGCTCCCATCCGCTCGATTTAATCAGCAGCGTCAGTGGAACGATCGTGATCGCCGTCCCGGCTCCGAATCCCATCGCGGTCAACCCCGCCGCAAGACCGCGATTACCGGCAAACCACTTGAGCGCGTTGCCGATGCACGCGCCGTAGACGATGCCCGCGCCGATACCGGCGAAGACAGCGCCGAGATACAACACCTCGAGCGACGACGCAAAGGAGTTGGTTACCCATCCCAGCGCGGCAAAGATGCCGCCGACGACGACCATTCGGCGCGGGCCGAACCGGTCGACAAGCGCCGCCTCGAACGGAACCAGCCAGGTTTCGACGAGCACGAAGATCGTGAATGAGACCTGAATTGCGGCCTTCGACCAACCCATCGAAGTATGGATCGGATTGACGAAGATAGTCCAGCCGTACTGGAGGTTTGCGATCATCGCCATGCAGACGATGCCGGCTACGAGCTGAACCCAGGGGTTACGCAATACGCTTTGTCGCGGCTGCGCCGCGGCGGTTTGAGCGGCCATTCATGCACCCTTTCTCACGTAATGAGCCGAGAAGCAACAGTTCGGAGTAATTTAGCGACGAAGACTGATCCAGATCGTCTTCTTATCGGTGTAGTTATCCAGAGCGGTCTCTCCAAGGTCGCGACCCATCCCGGAGTCGCCTCCTAAACCGCCCCACGGCAGGCGCGTGTCGCTCTGCCCATAGGTGTTAACCCACACGGTGCCGGCGCGAAGACGCTGCGCCATTATGTGCGCGCGCACGACGTCTTTCGTCCAGACCCCGGCAGCGAGGCTGAAGTCCGAATCATTCGCGATTCGGACTGCGTCATCTTCATCCTTGAACCGAATCACAGCGGCCACGGGGCCGAAGATCTCTTCCCGCGCGATCTTCATCGAATTGTCGACCTCGGTAAAGACCGTGGGTTCGAGGAAGTAACCCTTCGTTCCGACACGATCGCCGCCCGAAAGCAGGGTCGCGCCTTCGCTCTTGCCGGCTTCGATGTAACCCATGATCGAGTTCATCTGCTTCTGCGAGATGACCGGCCCAATATAGGTCTTTTCGTCTTGCGGGTCGCCGATTTTCAACGACTTCGAACGTGCGACCATTCGTTCGCAGAACTCGTCGTATACGCTCTCTTGCACAAGTATTCGCGAGCCGGCCGAACATACTTGACCGCTGTTGAAGAAAATGCCCGCCGAAGACCCTTTGACCGCCGCATCGATGTCGGCATCCTCGAAGATGAGGTTCGGCGATTTGCCGCCTAGCTCGAGGGTCAAACGCGTCACGAACGGTGCAGCATTCTCCATGATCAATTTGCCGACACCGGGCGAGCCGGTAAACGAAATCTTGTCGACGTCGGGATTCCTCACGATCGACATGCCCGCAGTTGATCCCGGACCAGGTACGATGTTGAGGACACCCGGCGGGACGCCGGCCTCGAGCGCAAGCTCGCCGAGCAAAAGCGCGGTGAGCGGCGTCTCGGTCGCTGGTTTCATCACGATCGTGCATCCGCAAGCCAACGCCGGCGCGATCTTCCACATCGAGTTCATCAGCGGGAAATTCCATGGCACGATCGCGCCCACGACGCCGACCGGCACCCGCGCGATGTACGTGTGTGCGTCGGGACGTACGGGGACGACGTCGCCGGTGATCTTGTCGGGCCAGCCGGCGTAATATTCAAGGCAGTCCAGCATCGCCGGATAATCCTGACGGCGCACCGAGCTGATCGGCTTTCCACCGTCGAGCGACTCGAGCATGACGATCTCGTCCTGGCGCTGGCGAATCATTTCCGCGAAGCGCATCATGATGCGGGCGCGTTCGGAAGCACGCATCGTGCCCCAGGGCCCCGATTCGAGCGCCGCGCGCGCCGCCTTTACGGCCAGCGCGGTATCTTCGGGACCGGCCGATGCGACATTCGCAATGACCTCTTCGGTTGCGGGATTGCGTGTTTCAAACGTCTCGCCCGAGCGCGCATCGACCCATTTGCCGTCGATCAACAACTTGGTCTGCGGAATGCGGACAGGTGGACGCGGTGTTGCGGCAATTGCCATGATCAGATAACCCCTTCCGCGCGCAGGTTCTCGACCTGCGCGGCATCGTAGCCCATGAGTTCGTGTAAGAGCTCTGCATTGTGCTCGCCGAGAAGCGGCGCGCGTTTATAGTCCACCGGAGAGTCCGAGAGCACTAGCGGACAGCCGACAGTGTAGTAGGTTCCGCGCTGCGGATGCTCGACCGCGGCGACCATGCCGCGGGCGCGCAGCGATTCGTCTTCGAGCAACTCTTTCATCGCGAGAACCGGCCCGCAAGGGATGTCGAGCGCGTTGCAGCGCTCGAGCACTTCGTACTTCGTATATTTCTGCGTCCACTGTTCGACGATGCCGAACACTTCGGCCAAGATCGGAACACGCGCTTCGGGGGTTGCGTACTTCGGATCGGTGATGAGATCAGGTCTTCCCATCGCGTTGCAAAGCGGCTCCCAGATTTGCGGCTGAATGATCAGGTACACATAGTCGTTGGGGCCGCCCGGAGCGCAACGCAACGCCGAGCCCGGATGTCCGCCGCCCGAAGCGTTGCCCGAGCGCGGCACGACGCCGTTGAAATTGGAATTGGGATATTCGCGCAACGGCCCGCGTTCCAAACGCTGCTGATCGCGCATCTTCACGCGGCACAGGTTGAGCACCGAGTCCTGCATGGTACACATGACGCGCTGGCCTTCGCCGGTGTGCACGTCGCGTTGATACAGCGCCGCGAGAATCGCCGCGACGGAATGGATGCCCGTGCCCGAGTCGCCGATCTGCGCGCCCGTCACCAGCGGTGGTCCGTCCTCCCAGCCGGTCGTGCTCATCGATCCGCCCATCGCTTGCGCCACCGGTTCGTAGGCTTTCGCGTCGGCGTACTGACCCGGCCCGAAACCCTTGATCGATGCGTAGATCATCCGCGGATTGAGTTCGTGGATCTTCTCCCACGGAAAACCTTGCCGATCGAGGACGCCCGGGCCGAAGTTCTCCACCAGCACGTCGCACTCGTGGATGAGCTTGGTGAAGATCTCTTTGCCCTGCGCCGTTTTGGTATTGAGGGTCAACGAGCGTTTGTTGCCGTTGAGCATCGCGAAATACAAACTGTCGACGTCGGGCATGTCGCGCAGTTGCTGGCGGGTGATGTCGCCGCGACCGGGTAGCTCGACTTTGATCACGTCGGCGCCGAGCCACGCGAGGATTTGCGTGCATGACGGGCCCGACTGGACATGGGTCATGTCCAGTATGCGAACGCCGTCGAGCGCCTTTTTTGTCGTTTTGTGCGATCATTTGTACATCGTTTGGTTTTCGGTGCCCGGAGCATAGGCGTCGGGATCGAGCCACACGTTGATAACCGCGCAGGTCCCGGACTCGCGTGCGCGCTCGAGCGCCGGCCGAATTTGTTCGGGTTCACGCACGGCCTCGCCGTAGAACCCAAGCATGTCGGCGAACTTCTCGAAATCCACGTCGCCGAGATAATTTCCCACGTCGCCGCGTTCTTTTCCATACTTCTGGATCTGACCGCAGCGAATCTGATTCATGTAGCTGTTGTTCCCCACGATGGCGATGTACGGCAAGCCGAAGCGCACCGCGGTTTGCATGTCGAATCCGGTCATTGCGAACGAACCGTCGCCAAAGAGAGCGACGACCTCGCGACTCGGATGCGCGAGTTTGGCCGCCATCGCGAAGCCGGTGCCGACGCCGAGTGTCCCGAGCGGGCCCGGGTCCATCCATAATCCCGGAGCCTTCGGCCGTACGACATTGCCGGCAAAGGTCACGACGTCGCCGCCGTCGCCGACGAAGATCGAGTTGTCGGTGAGGAAGTTGTCGATCTCGTAGGCGAGACGATACGGGTGAATCGGCCGGGCGTCACTGCGCAGTTTGGGCAAACGCGCTGCAACCGCGGCGTTTTCTTTTTCGCGAAGCATCGCGACCCAGGCGTTGCGCGCAGTCGCGGCGTCCTTGTTGCCTCCGGCGGCATGCGCCACCGCAGCGAGGATGACCCCGACGTCCCCGACCAGCCCCAAATCGACATCTCGGTTACGACCGACGGTCGCATACGACATATCGATCTGCACGACGGTCTTGGCCTTGAGGCTCTTGCCGTAGCGCAGACGGAAGTCGAATGGCGTGCCGACGACCACGATAACATCGGCTGCTTCGAATGCGTCGCGACGCGTGAGTTGGAAATTTAGCGGATGATCCGGCGGCAGCGTCCCGCGACCGGCACCGTTCATATAGGCCGGGATGTTGAGCCGCTCCACGAACTCGCGCGCCGTCTCCGAGGCGCCGCACGTCCACACTTGCTGGCCAAGCAGCACGCACGGTTTGGTCGACTTCGAGAGAATGTCGGCGAGTCGCTGGATGTCGTTTGGATCGCCTACGCTCTTGGTTGAGGCGCGGTAATGCCCCGCTTGCGGGATCACGGCCCTCTCCGGCTCGATCTCATGATCGAGGACCGTGCGCGGAATCTCGAGGTAGACCGGGCCGAACGAGCCGTTGAACGCCTCGCGCGCCGCCATCGACACGAAATCCGCTACGCGTAACGTCGTGGGCACACTCGTTGCAAACTTGGTGATCGGTCGCAACATCTCGACGTGCGGCAGATCTTGCAAGCCACCCATACGATGTTGTGCAAGCCCGGCTTGACCGCCGATCAACAACATTGGACTCTCGGCACGAAATGCGTTTGCCACGCCGGTGATCGCATTAGTCGTTCCCGGCCCCGCGGTTACGACCGCGCAGCCCAAGTTGCCGGTCATGCGCGCATAGCCGTCGGCCGCATGGGCCGCGACCTGCTCGTGGCGCACGTCGATGATCTTGATCCCTTCGTCGATGCAGCCGTCATAGATGTCGATAATGTGTCCGCCGCAGAGCGTGAAGATCGTATCGACACCTTCAGACTTCAGCGCTTTCGCGACGAGATGTCCGCCCGAGAGTTTTTTCTCGGATGCAGTCACCTCCACCGCGGGTTGACTAGGAACTGAAAGCGTTTGCGCCATGAACGACCCTTTCAAGACGAGTGAAGTATCAAATATCGTGAACGTGCGCGGCGACGTGCGCCGCCAAACCTAAAGCATGTTCGCGCACCAACCGCTCGGCGAGTTCGCCCTCGCGCGACTCGAGTGCCTCGATAATCTGCATATGGTCGACCATCGATCGCTCGAACCGGTGGTCTTCAGAAATCGTGCGATGACGGATCGAGCGAACGTGAATCATGAGTGTCTCGGCCATGCGCGAAAGCGTCGCCGAACGCGCCAGCTCGATGATGCGTCCGTGGAAGGCCAGATTCGCATCGGAGTATTCGTCGAGTTTAGCGGCGATGGCGCCGTTCTCAAAGGTCGCGAAAATCGTGCGCAGCGACGCGATCTCGTCGTCATGCGCGCGCTCGGCGACGAGACGAGCGGCCATGCTTTCCAACGCGGCCCACACCTTGATGATCTCGACGAGCTCGTCTCGGCTCTTACGAAGGATGAAGTAGCCTCGACGCGGCACGCTTTCGACCAGACCTTCGTGTTCGAGCCGCGCCAGCGCGTCACGAATCGGCGTTCGGCTCACGCCAAGACGCGCGGCCAAGTCACGCTCGTCCAGGCGAAGGTCTTGATCGGCGCGCTCGTAGATGTTCATCTCCAGCAAGGCAGAACGCAGCGCCGCATACGCGCGGTGCGCGAAACTCGCTTCGGATTCGAGCCTGACCAAACCCAATGCCACTACCCACGCCCTCCCAGGGAAAAGTGGCATATGGTATCTGGTATACCAGTTCCTTCGAGGTGCACCAAATTACGGCTAGCCGCACGATGCGGCCGCTTCTATTGTTGCTCTAGTTCATCGAGAGTCTTGGGCCAGTCCGATTTGAGCAGACGCGAGAGGCTGCGGTCGGCGAGCAGCTTGCCGCCGTTCTGGCACTGTGCGCAATAGTTCGTCTCGTTGCCGGCGTAGCGAATACGTTGCACCGGCCGGCCGCATGTCGGGCAAGGCTGACCATAGCGCCCATGCACGGCAAAGTCTTTGCGAAAGGCCGTGACATGCTCGGGAAACCCTTCGTCGGCTTCGGCGCGTAGACGGTCGATCCAGCTCCGCAAGGTGCCGCGTGCGGCGGCGAACAGGCGCTCCCATTGCTCCGGGGTCAACTTCTGCGTCAACGCAATCGGCGAAAGCTGCGCTGCGTGCAAGATCTCGTCGGAGTACGCATTGCCGATGCCGTCCACGATGCGCGGATCCGTCAGGGCGCGTTTGAGAGTTCGGTTTTCGGCCGTCAGCGCGGCGCGAAACGCCTCGATGTCGCCGGCAAAAATATCGAGGCCCCCACGATCCATCTCGGCTAATGCCGCTTCTCCCGCCACGACGCTAAGTGACGCGCGATGTTTCGAGCCCGCTTCGGTGAGCACGAGCGAACCGCTGGAAAAATCGAACGCCGCCAGGCTATTGCGACCGCGAAGCGCGGCCTGCGCCGCGCGCCAGTGGAGGCGCCCCGCGATCATGAGGTGCAGCACCAGCCAAAGGTCGTTGTCCAAACCGATCGCGATGCGCTTGCCGATGCGCCGAAGCGAACGAACGCGATGCCCTTCCACTTCCGAAATTGCCGGCTGCGCGGTTCGTAGCAAAAAGGGACTCGCGATCCGCACGCGCTCGAGCGTTTCGCCGAGGATGCGCCCATCGAGCGCATGCAAGTACGCGGCAATATCCGGAAGTTCAGGCACGGCGAGCGAGCGCTATCGCGGATTGCACGCCGGCGTCGTCGAGTGCGATGACGCGCACGCGCGGGAATGCGGCGTGGGCAAGATCGGTCAGGACGTGGCCCGGGATCGCCTCGATGAACATCTTCGCCCCCATTTCGACGAGCATCGTCGAGGCGTCATGCCAGCGCACTTCATGCGCGACACCAGCGGCGAGATCGTCGCGCAAACCGCGGGCGTCGCGAATAACACGCGGCCCAACGCTGCCGACGTACGTGATCCGGGGATCGCGGATCTCGATCGATGCCAGCACTTCCTCGAGGCGCGCTTGCACCGGCGCAAGCAGCGGACAGTGCGACGGCACGGCCACGTCGAGCCGGTCGGCTCGGCGCGCACCGGCTTCTTTGCCCGCGTCGAGAGCGCGCGCGAGCGCCACGTTCTCGCCGGCGACGACGCACTGCGTGGGAGCGTTGACATTCGCGACGTACACCTGCGCTCCATCGCCCGAGACTTCGCTAACGATCTCCCGCACGTCGCGCTCCGGCAGACCGGCGATCACCCCCATACCAAAGCCACCTGGAAAGAGGCGCTCCATCGTGCGGGCTCGCTCGAGAACGACGTGCAGTGCGTCGGCAAACGTCATCGCATGCGCCGTAACCGCAGCGGCGAACCCACCCACAGAATGTCCGGCGACAACCTGCGCGTAGACCTCGCGCGCTTCGAGGATTCGCGCCGATGCAACGCCGGCAACCAGTATGCCGAGCTGTACGTTGACCGTCGACGCCAGGGACGCGACGTCGTCGCGCGTGCGTATATCGTAACCAAGCGCCGCCTGCGCCTCGTCGAAGGTGCCCGCCGCCAGCGGGTCGCTCGCGATGCGCGCGAACATATCGGGATACTGCGAGCCTTGTCCCGGGAAAAGCAGCGCTAGCACGCTAAGACCAGCTACGTCGTTCGATCGAGTCCACAAAGAGTGTTGCGGCGAGCAAATCGGCGGCACCGCCCGGCGAGGCGTGGTGCGCGAGCAGCTCGGATTCAAGCGCATCAAACGCCTGTCGTCCCGCGCCTGTACCGATCCCGCCTGCGTCAAGGGCGGTGGCGGCGCCGGTTTGCATTGAGCGCAGCGCTGCCCCACCGCCGCGATGGAGCACGCAGGTATCGTCGAGTGTGCGCATGATCGTCAAGAGCGCATCGATCCGCGCGACTGCTTCGCTTGCGCCGCGCTCGCGCGCGGCGCGTAGCGCGGGGAGCGCGCGGTCGACCACGTGGGGAAACCCCGCCTGCGCTTCGCCCATCGCGCCGCGCACACCATAACGCGCGCGCGCGTGCTCGCCATGCGAATCGATGCTGCCGCGCAAGGAGTCGGGCAATGATGCGATCGTCGCGGCCGTTTGCGCAAGCACGCGGGGATCGTGCGAGCCCGTGCGCGCGTGAGCCGCTAGCAAAAGCCCAAGCGACCAAATCGCTCCCCGATGCGTGTTGACGCCACCGGTTGCGCGCAGCATCGCTGCCTCCCCGTCACGTCCGATCGCTCCAAGGCGTTCGCGCAAGGTCGCATCGAGTGAGGCGCTGCGCGCGGCTGCCGCAACCGCTTCAAACGTTTCGCCAAGCGCCACGGCCGAGCGCAGTAACAGCTCAAGCGAAAGATCGTTGTGCGCGCCGCTGCCGCGCCGATCGACGAGCGCCGGCTTGGGGGTCAACTCCGCCTCGGCAACGAGCACTTGAACGGCAGCCTGCGCGGGAGAGAACGGCGGGAGGAGCCGCGGCCCACCGGGTGTTTTAACCATCAATTCTCCGCCGCGCAACGCTTCCGCGAGCGCGGCACCATAGTCGTCCCCGAATGCGACCTCGACGTCGATGCGCACCGGTAAATCAGTAACCGTGCGAGCAAAGGAATGCAGTTGCGCGTCCATCGGCTCAGCGCGAACCAGGACGTCGAGATCACTCTCGCCGTGCAATGCTGCAATGCCGGTAGCAAGCTCAAATCCGGCCGCCCCAATGGGACCGACGGTTAAAGAACGCGCGCGGGCTTCACGCACGACCGCCTGGAGCGCGTCAAATGCGCCGTGGCTTCGAGCCGGCGCGAGGCCGGCCAGCATTTCGGGGGTGACGAGTTCCTCAATTTCATCGTCGTGGACGACTGCCGCAAAGCGCTCTTCGCGGCCCGTTCCGCGCACGCCGATCGCGACGCCCCGATTGACGTGAGCGCGCCGCACGGCAGCCCAAGGAGCGCGCCCAAGACTCGCGCCGATCCACCCGGGCGCATCGCCGCTAATCCGCGCGACCGCGGACGAGGTCAGGCGAACGAGGTCGTGCGGACGCGGCCGATCATGCATCCCATTGCGTCTGCAGTTCGTCGCGAACCCGCCGCGACAGCGCACGCGTGTGCAACGCCGCGGGCGCGTCGAGTCGCTCGCGAGGATTGCGAAGGCCAAGACTCGGGTTGCGCAAGACGTCGGTGAGCGCATGCACCACCAAGGCGACGTCTGCGTCGCTGGGCGCGCTTGGATCGCTGACCGGGAAGAGCCGATCGATCCCGCCGAGGGTTGCGAAGGTGCGTATGTCGCGCGCTGTCGCCGGGACCTCACGCGCGACGCGAGCAAGATCCTCGCGCTCCATGCGCGTGACCCGCGCAACCGCAGCCTCCGACATTACGTGTATCTCGATGCCTTCATCGTCGAGTGCGCCGATCCAACCGGCCTGCAATCCGTGGCACAGAAACGCGCCCGAGATTGCCTTACCGACCACTAGCGCGAGCACCGGATGCCCGCCGCGACGCGCGCGAATATAGGCGTTGGTCGAAGCGGCGAGCGCGCGTTGCAAGCCGACCGCTTCTTCACGCGTGCCGAACGACTGGCCGGGCACGTCGACGATCGCGAGAATCGCGCTTCCCGCGGGTGTGCCGCTCACGGCCGTTGCGAGCCCAAAGCCTTCGTCAATGCCCATCTCGCCGTTGCGCGCGCGCGGAAAGCGTCCATTCGGATCGGGAACGACGGCTACGGCGCGCACGGCATGCCCACCGATCGACGCGTCCGCCGCGAGCACTGACGCGGGAAGTCCCGCGATCGGTTTTGCGCCTGCGGTCAAGCGCTCGAACCAGGCGCGTCCACGCACGCTCGCACTCACGGCTGTATCTCCATCGCGCGTAAGAACGCATCGCGTTCAAGACGGGGATCGGGGAATGGCTGCGCAACGAGCGGGCCGAGTTCGCGCGGTTCTTCAAACGCTCGCTCGATGGCAGCTCGAATCGCTGTGACATCGTCGCTAACCAGTTCGGTAGCAAAGCCCTGGCGAAAGCGGAGCTGGCCGCCGGTCACGCGCCAGATGAGCGGACGATCGGACGAATCCATCTCGTCGATTCCCGACTCGGTTTCCACCACATCGGGACCGTTGAGGCCGACGCGAGCGCCTTCGCTAACGATGATTTCGCTGCACAACGCAGTGGAGAGCGAGAGTCCACCATAGACGCCGACGCGTCCCGCGATCAGCGCAACGACCGGCATCAGCTCGCGCAACGCCACGATGCCGTCGCAAATCTCCGAGACCGCGAGAATCGCGAGATTGGCTTCCTGCAAGCGGATGCCGCCGGTATCGAGCGCAAGCACCAAACGAGTCGGCGTTCCGCGCTGCGCGTCTCGCCGCGCGAGTTCGAGCGCTCCCGCAATCTTTGCTCCGCCGATCTCGCCGATCGATCCGCCGAGGAAACGCCCATCGGTTGCAACGACGCATGCGCGCACGCCGCCGATAGTGCCGCGTGCGACCACGGTGCCATCGTCTGATTGCGGCACGACGCCTTGGGCTTCGAGATACGGCGAAGCAATGCGTTCGAAAGGACCGAGCAATTCGCGAAAGCTCTGTGGGTCAAGCAACGCACGCGCTCGGTCGCGGGCACCACGCTCGGCAAAGGATTCGGCCAAGAGCAAACTCACTGCGCACTCTCCAAAGCTTGTTCCAAACGCAGCGACACCACAGCCGGCGTCGCGCCGAAATCGTTGATCTCGATCTGTACCGCGACCGGGTTGCGCGTGAAGAACCGCCCCAGTACCGCCTGCCACGTCGCGCCGAAGCCGCTCACGCTCGTGCGCACGACGATCGAGGAGCGTCCGGCCGGCGCCGGCTCGAGCAAGATCTCGCAGTTGCCGGATGCAACAACGCCGACGTGCGCCCGGTGCGCCACTCCATCACTCGCTGGAAACTCATACGTTAACGTCTCGATCATCACCAGCTCCTAAAGCGTTTGGGCGGATCGTACAGTCCGCCCGACCACTCGACCAGGTCGCGTACCGAACGCGCCGCCAAGAGCGTGCGGTTGGCCTCGTTACGCCGCACCCCAAGATCTTCGGGGAAGGCTACGATCCCAGCTTGGCGCAGCGACTGGGTTCGCGTTTCGTCGGCACCAAGGCCGATCTTGGTGACGCCCGCGATCGCCGCCAATGCCGCGCGTCGCTCGTCGATATCGCGCGCGCGATAGAGATACGCTATACCTTCTTCGGTGACAACGTGCGTGACGTCGTCGCCATAGATCATCACCGGGGCTATCGGAAATCCGGCGCTGCGCCCCAGTTCGACCGCGTCGAGACGCTCCACGAACGTCGGAACGCCGCTTTCCTGAAAGGTCTCGACGAGTTGCACCACGATCTTGCGTCCCCGCCGGATCTCTGCGTCCGAGGAAGTCATTTCGAGCCACGCGGTGCTGGAGTGCCGGCGGCCGCGCGGATCGCTGCCTAAGTTGGGAGCGCCCCCGAAACCGGCGATGCGCCCCAAGGTCGCGGTCGATGAGTTCGCGTCGGGATCGATCTGCAACGTCGATCCGATGAACAGATCCGTCGCGTAAAGACCGGCGGCTTGGCAAAACGCGCGATTGGAACGCAGCGATCCATCGCGTCCGGTAAAGAACACATCGGGACGCGCAGCAACGTAACGCTCCATGCCAAGCTCGCCGCCATAGCAATGCACGCTGCGCACCCATCCGCTCTCGATCGCCGGAATCAGCGTGGGATGCGGATTGAGCACCCAATGCGTGCAAACTTCGCCACGCAAACCCAAACGCTCACCATAGGTCGGTAGAATCAACTCGATCGCAGCAGTATCGAAGCCGATGCCGTGATTGAGACTCTGCACGCGGTGGCGCTCGTAGATACCGCGTACAACGAGCATGGCCATGAGAATCTGCACGTCGCCGATCAGTTCGGGGTCGCGCGTAAAGAGCGGCTCGATTTCGTACGGCTTATCGGCAACAACCACTAAGTCGACCCAGTCGCCCGGAATATCTACCCTCGTGCAGCGATCGACGACGCGATTAACTTGTGCGATCACGATCCCGTCACGAAAAGCGGTGGCCTCGGCAATCGTCGGCGTTTCTTCGGTGTTGGGGCCGGTATAGAGGTTGCCATCGGCGTCGGCCTCATCCGCAGCAATGAGCGCAATGTTGGGCGTGAGATCGACGAAATAACGCGCGAAGAGCTCGAGATAGGTGTGAATGGCGCCGACGCGTACACGGCCGTCGGCGACCTGCTGCGCCAAACGCAGCGACTGTGGCCCCGAATATGAGAAATCGACTTGCGAGGCAATGCCGCGCTCAAAGAGCGCAATGTGCTCGGGGCGACCGATGACCGAAATGAGCAGATGCAGGTCGTGGACGCGTTGCGGATCGACCGTGGCAAGCGCGCGCGAAAGAAAGTCTGCCTGCTTTTGATTGTTGCCTTCGAGGCAGAGGCGATCGCCCGGCTCGATAAGCTCTTCGAGAACCGCGACCACGTCGCGTGCCTCGAAACGCCCGTCGCGCACCAAAGCAGAGATGCGCTCCAAGCGCTCGTCCTTGCGCCGGCGGCGCGTATTCCAGGCCGAATTCACCCGGGGGGAGTTGCGCTAGGCCGAAAATCGTACCTGCAACGCGTCGCGCGATTCGCTCAGTTGCAACGCACCCTCGAGCCCGGTGATATTGAAGATGCGCCGAATTCGCGAACTGACCGGCACGACGACGCCGACGCGGTTCGGTGCCGCATTGGCGGCACGAATAAGCACGTTCAAAATTGTCGAATCCAGGTATTCGCATCCAGAGAGGTCCACGATTACCGGCAGCTCGCCACGAAGCTTGGCCGCGATCGCCTCGCTAAACCACTGCGCGGCCGCGATATCGAGCTCGCCCTTGACCGCGAGCACTTCGGCCCAGATAAGTGATTCGTGTCCCAAATCTTTTTGCGAATACGTCATGTCTGTACCGTAGCCATAAATCGCGAATAAAACACGTGGTGACGGTCGGTCTCTTCGGACGCTACCGCGCGGCGAAGATGCGCGCGGCCGCCATGATTTCACCCTGTATTTCGGGAAGGGGATCGTCGCGAAGGAGCACCGCTGGGACGCGGTCGCCCAAATGCGGGTTGCTCCCATGGAACCAGGCGCGGGCGATGTCGGGGTCTCGCGTACTCAGGATCATCGCGGCGATTTGGAGTGTGAAGCGGAGCACGTTGGGGCGTTGCGGCGCGCGCCCCGCCGTCCATTGAGCCACGGCGCGCGTCTCGCCGACGCCACCGATCATCGCCACCGTCTTGGAACCAAGCAACTCCGTAAGCTCCGTGACGACCTCTTCGATCGGCGCGGACATTGCGTGTTGGTGCGCCTCGCCCGCCGACCACTCGCCCCGGGCCCCACGGCCAAACGGTTCGACCTTTTCTCTCGCGCTCACAGCCGAAATCCCACCTCAAATCCCAGATGCAATGACAGCTTATTTCTACCAGACAACCGAGCCTTACGTCTATATCCAAAAAGCTGGACGTTTAAAAGCAAAGGCCCCGTGAAATACACGGGGCCTTAGGCTACGAAAAAGTGGGTTCAACCCACTTTTTGTAGCTCTCCTAGGCGGTGGCCTTAATACGGTTCGGGTCGACCTTTATGCCGGGGCCCATCGTGCTCGTGAGCGTGACGCTCTTGAGGTAGGTGCCCTTCGAGGCCGCCGGTTTCGCGCGAACGATCGCATCGAGTAACGCGCCGACGTTCTCGAGCAACTGCTGCTCCTCGAACTGCGCCTTGCCGACGATCGTGTGAATGATCGCGGCCTTGTCGAGACGGTACTCGACCTTACCGGCCTTGATGTCGCGAATCGCGCCGGCGATGTTCGCGGACACGGTCCCGGCCTTGGGGTTGGGCATCTTCTGCGCAAGGATGCGTCCCAGTTCTTTGCCGACCTGCGCCATCATGTCCGGCGTCGCAACGGCAACGTCGAACTCGGTGAACCCGGCTTTGAGCCGGTCGATCAGCTCCTGGTCGCCGACGATATCGGCGCCCGCCTCTTGCGCGGCCTTCGCATTGTCGCCCTTGGCGAACGCGATGACGCGCACCGTACGGCCCGTGCCGTGCGGCAAGAGCACCGTGCCGCGCACGTTCTGGTCGCTCTTCTTCGGATCGACGCCGAGACGAATGTGAATCTCAACCGTCTCGTTGAACTTCGCATTCGCGTTCTTCTTCACGAAGCCGATTGCTTCGGCCGGCGTGAAAAGCGCCTTCTTGTCGAAGTTGGCGACGAGGTTCTTGTAACGTTTTCCGTGATGTTGCGGCATTACTCGACCTCCACGCCCATCGAGCGTGCCGTTCCGGCGATGATTTTCTTGGCGGCGTCGATATCGTTGGCGTTGATGTCGGGCATCTTCACCTTGGCGATGTCTTCGAGTTGCTTTTGGGTCAGCTTACCGACCTTATTGCGATTGGGCTCTTTCGAACCCGACTCGATCTTGAGCGCCTGTTTGATCAGGAACGACGCCGGCGGCGTCTTGGTGATGAACGTGAACGTACGATCTTCGTACACGGTGATCTCGACCGGAATGATCATGCCCGCCTGCGAAGCCGTACGTTCGTTGTACTGCTTGCAGAAATCCATGATGTTCAGCGAGTAGGGTCCGAGAGCCGGACCGATCGGCGGCGCAGGCGTTGCCTTGCCGGCCGGAATCTGTAGGCCGATCTTGCCTACGACCTTCTTAGCCATTGTCTTGTCTTTCGTTTGGTACGGTACGCTTTTTCTCTCAGGCGTTCCGCACTTGGAAGACGCGGGGCAACATCGTGTTGCCGGCGGTTATGGACATCGCGCCTCTCGCCCATCCAGGGCTCCGGCGCTCGCCAAGTCTTCCTTCGTTGCGGGACGCCTTGCGAAAAAGCGTTCCTACCCCTCTGCAGTCTCATGGGCCGGGGTCGTTCCCACGAGAAACTTGCCTATTATGTCATCCCGAGCGTAGCGGCGCAAGCCGCGCAGTCGAGGGACCGGCTATCCCTAAACCTTCTCGACTTGGAAGAACTCGAGCTCTACGGGCGTCTCTCTTCCGAAAATCGAGATGAGCGCGCGCAGGCGTTCTTTTTCGGGTTGGATCTCGTCGACCACGCCGGTGAAGTCGAAGAACGGGCCCGAAGTAACCTTGACGCGGTCGCCCTTGGCGAAGTCGATCTTGAGCTTGGGCGCTTCGATGCCCATCTGCTTGAGGATCGTCTTGACCTCTTTCTCTTGCAGCGGCACGGGCTTTTCGCCCGGGCCGGGGCTGCCGACAAAACCGGTCACACCTTGCGTGTTGCGCACGACGTACCAGGACTGGTCGTCCATGATCATTTCAACCAGGACGTAGCCCGGGAACACTTTTTTCGGCGTGATCTTGCGCTTGCCGTCTTTGAACTCGACTTCGTCTTCCATGGGAACGAGCACGCGGAAAATCTTCTCGGCCATGTTCATCGAATGAATGCGGCGCTCAAGATTGGCCTTGACTTTGTTCTCGTAACCCGAATACGTGTGAATCACGAACCAGTTGCGGTTGTCTTTTTTCGCGGGGGCCGGCGCTTCGGCGGCACCATCGTCCCCGACGACGTCGATGACTTCGGTGACGTCATCCTCGAGCGGCGGCGGAGTGGTAAGCTCGGCTTCCGGCTCGGCGATCGTTTCGACCGTGGTCGTTTCGTCGTCTTCGTCTTCTTGGAATTCGCGTTCGATATCGGATGTCATGATCAGATGTTATAGGTGTGAAGCTGTGCGAAAAGCCACGCGAAGCCGTTGTCGAGGGCCCAGGTAATCAGGCCCACGCCGATTACTAGTCCCAGCGTCAGCACGGTTGCCGAAACCCACTCGTTGCGGGTCGGCCACGTCACGCGGCGCAACTCGGTGAACACACCGCGCACGAGATCACTGCCGGCCTGCTGCTGGCGGCTCGCCGCTGCGGATTTCTTTTGCTCGTTCACCAAACTTCTTTCGCTCCTGGGGTTAAACTTGGCAGGGCGGACAGGACTCGAACCTGCAACCGGCGATTTTGGAGACCGCTACTCTACCAATTGAGCTACCGCCCTAAACGCGCGCGGTTACTTTGTTTCGCGGTGTGCGCGGTGGCAACGGCAAAAGCGGCAATATTTGCTCAGCTCAAGCCGGTCCGTCGTCTTCTGTTTATTTTTTTGCGTGTTGTAGTTGCGACGTTTGCATTCGTTGCAGGCCAGCACAACCATCACGCGATTTTCTTTTTTAGCCATCTGTAGTTTACCACGCGACATGAAATAAACGGCCCGCAGGACCGTTCTTAGCCCACTGACTCTACCATAACCCCGCCCCGGCGTGCAACCTCTCGGGGCGGAGTCCGGCAAACCGTGCGCTAAGGCGCGCAGGGACCCCAAATAGTTTGAAAGGCGCTCCGCCGCTTCGCTGCGCGCCCCCCAACGTCGTTGGGGCCCCAAGAATCTTGCGTCCGCCCAGAATCGAACTGGGAACCTCGGCCTTAGGAGTGCCTTGCTCTATCCAATTGAGCTACGGACGCCCATCCCTCGCGGCCCGCGTCGTCGACTGGGACCTCGTGTGCTCCAACGCGCACGTCGGCCCCACTCTCCTAGCGTCCATCGAGGGCTGACCTTATCTAGGCTAAGGGAGGGGGATTGCCCTCTTCGCGCCAGGCAACGAACCGGTCGACGAGGACCGGGTCGAACTGGGTGCCGGCACAGCGCTGCAACTCGGCCAGCGCCCCGTCCTCGGTGATCCCGCGGTGGTAGGGGCGGTCGGCCACCATCGCCGAGAACGCGTCGAGTATCGAGACGGCGCGGGCGATAGGGTGAATGTCCTCGCCGGCGAGCCCGTGCGGGTAGCCCTCGCCGTCCCACCGCTCGTGGTGCTGACCGACGATCTCGGCGACCTCGGCGTAGCCGGAATGTTGCGCCAGCACGTGCTGCCCATATTGCGCGTGGCGCATCACGGCTTCGTATTCAAGCTCGGTCAAGCGGCCGGGCTTGCTCATGATCCGATCGGCGATGAGGAGCTTGCCAACATCGTGCATCAGGCTGGCCTGCAACAACGTCGAGAGCGACGCGTGATCGAGATCGAGGTTATGCTCCGACCACAGTTTGGCCATCGTGTTGACCTGCAATAGGTGCACGCGCGTAAAGGGGTCGCGGTCGAGCAAACTTTCGACAATCGTCTCGATCCCTTCGAACGATCCATGAACCGTGTAAGCGTCGACATCGTCGGCTCCGACCGGAATTCCGCCGAGCTTACGGCTCAGACGCGTGCGGTGCTCGCATAGTGCGACCACGTCGGCTCGCGTTCCGGCATCGAGCGGAGCCACGACGTAACCGCAGGCAATCGTTATCGGCAAGGTTTGATCGCGCGTCACATATGCGAGCTCAGCGAGCTTCGCCACGACCTGCATGACGTTATACGGCGCGAGGTCCGAGGCGCTGTCGCGCATCAAGACCATAAAAATGTCTCCACCAAAACGGCCCGCCACCATCGATTCCTCAGCGCCTTCGAAATCGCGTAATACGGCGGCGATGCGGCGCAGGACGTCGTCGCCTTCGCCGTGGCCGTACAACTCATTGAAATGCGCAAAGTTCACGACGTCGAACATCATCGCTACGACCGGCTGCGTCGACGTCGTTCCGGCAATCGCGCTTTCCAATTCGCGCGAGATCCGTGTGTGGCTCGCAAGCCCGGTGAGCGGATCGTATTCAGCGGTGCGCTGCAGTGCCTGGTACATTCGCTGATTCTGCACCGCCACGCCCAGATAGTGCCCAATCGCCGCGATCGTTTCGACTTCTTCGGCGGAGTAAGCGTTCTCGTGAACGCTCTGGACCGACAGCGCGCCGACCATCGCTCCGCCGGCGCGCATCGGGACGAAGATCGCAGAGAGCGTATCGTCGGTCCAGGGGCGGTCGGGATTGATTGGATACGTCCCTTGCGGTGCCCAGACGTCGCGGCGATTCCCCCAGATCACTTCACCGCTTCCGATCACCGCGCGCGCGCGGGAACGCTCGGTCAACTGGATATGCGGGTAGCGCCGGATCTCGCCATGATCGTAGATGTACTCGATCGCGTGATTGCCGTCGGGATGGGCTAGCGCAATGAAAACGACGGCTGAGTCGATGTGCGCCGCGAGCATCGTGGTGAGGCGCTCGAAGAGTTCCCCGAGCGAAAGATCGGTCGACAAGAGCGAGGCCGCCTGCTGTATCAGCAGACGGTCGTTGCCGCCTTCCGGGCGCTTTCCGACCAGTTGATCCTTCACACTGGGCTCCTGCAATGGGACTTTCGGCTCTGTTTCGCGGGACTCGCCGCGAACCCCCTTAGGTCTTCTCGAAGGCCAACGACAGAGAGTTGATACAGTAGCGCGTGCCGCGCGGTCCGGGACCGTCATCGAAGACGTGGCCCAAGTGCGAATCACAACGCGCGCAGCGTACTTCGGTGCGGCGCATTCCGTGGCTTACATCCTCGAGCAGCCGTACGTTTTGCTGTTCGTGCGGATGCGTAAATGACGGCCAGCCACAGTGCGAGTCGAACTTCTCGTCTGAAGTGAAGAGCTCGGCACCGCACGCGCCGCAGAGGAACGTTCCGTCGTCCCGAACCGCAAGCAACTCGCCGGTGAAGGGGCGTTCGGTCCCGGCCTCGCGTAGAATTGCGTAGCGCTCGGGGCCAAGCTCTTGCCGCCACTGCGCTTCAGTCTTGGCAACGGGTGGGGTGACATCGTGCTTCATAACATCCTTAAGAACGCCGCACGCCCTAGCGGCGGATGCGTCCAAAGGGCATAAGGAGCGCCAAGTTGCTTGCGCGAAGCTCAAGCGCCCGGAGGAATCGCTCATGCGCCTGATCACCCGTGCCGATCTCGATGGCCTTACGTCGGCCATCCTGCTTCAAGAAGTGGAGCCGATCGAGGAAGTCGACTTTGCCCATCCCAAGGACGTGCAAGACGGCAAGTTTGCTCTCTCGGCTAACGACATTCTCGCAAACCTTCCTTACGACGAGCGGGCCGCTCTCTGGTTCGACCACCATGTGAGTCAGTCAGACGCCGCCTGGAATCCGCAGATGCGCGGGGAATTCGGCGTGGCTCCCAGTGCGGCGCGGGTTATCGCCGACCACTACAAATCCGATAAGTTCGGCCGCTTCTCCGATCTGATGGAAGCCACCGATCGGCTCGACGCCGCGCTGCTCACGCGGGACGATATCGTCGATCCCAAGGGCTGGATTCTGGTCGGATATACGCTGGATCCACGTAGCGGTCTCGGCGCGTTCAAAGATTACTTCCGTCACCTCATGACCCTCGCCAAAGCGCAAACCGTCGAGCAGATCCTCAAAGACCCCGAAGTAAGCAAGCACGTCGCGCGCCTCAAGGCCGAAGAGCCGGCGTTTCGCGAGCATCTGCTTGCGACCTCACGCCAAGACGGCAACGTGGTGATCACCGACGTGCGCGGCCTCAAGAATCTTCCCAGCGGTAATCGCTTCTTGATCTACGAGCTTTTCCCAACTGCAAACGTTTCGGTACGCGTGGCTGACGGGCGTGGCGGAGAGTTTGTCTCGATTCAGGTCGGACACAACATTCTCAAACGCGACTGTAAGACGAGCGTCGGTGACATGCTCGCGGAGTACGGTGGCGGCGGCCATGTGGGCGCCGGAACCTGTCAGCCGACGCCGGCCGACGCCGATCGCGTGTTGGGCGAAATCGTCGAAAATCTCAAACGCAACGGGTAATGCGCCCAAAAGCTACCACGAGTACAACGGCCTCGCGAAAGTCGCGAGGCCGTTTTCGAGTCTGGAGCCGTTGACGGGGATTGAACCCGTGGTCTCCTCGTTACCAACGAGGTGCTTTACCGCTAAGCTACAACGGCGCGCCGGCGTTTGCTACTCCATCCTACAGTGGCAACCCTACCAGTTGCGGCGGCGCTAGCCTCGCTGTCGCGTAATCCTCGCCCCACCTCACATAGTGACTGCTCTTGCAGCTAAATGTCACCACGCCCCTGCGCAGCCACCCGCTCTTGACCTGTACACGGGTGATACGCACATCCTTGTCAGCCAAGAAGCCGGTAACGCGCGTTTCTCTCCAAAGGGCTTGGCGACGGTGTGCCCCTTATGGAGGAACGCCGCCATGACCATGAGTTCAGAAACGAGACTACGTGGTTAGTCGCCCACCAGTCTGGCACGTTGTTGGAGCGGGCGGCGAGAATCGAACTCGCGCTATCTGCTTGGAAGGCAGAGGCACTACCATTATGCAACGCCCGCGAAAGCCAAAGACGGGATGGTGGGCCGGGCTGGATTTGAACCAGCGTATCGCTTTCGCGAGCCGAATTTACAGTCCGGTGCCATTAACCACTCGACCACCGACCCACGGGATCCCGGCACGGCTAACGACGGTACGATACCACGGGCGCGAGGTCCTAGCAAGGATTGCGCAAAGCGCAATCCGGCTCGTTCGGGCTTCGCCCTCCGGAGAGACGATGTTTGTCGGAAGGGTCTACAAGGGCGCGTTGTACTTGAAGAAAGCGACCTCGCGCAGCCAGCCCTCTCGCTCGTAGACCTCTTGCGCCCGGTCGTTGTCGACAGCCGTTTCGAGGAACATTGCGGCCGCGCCGCTCTCACGCGCATAGGCCAACGCCGCATCGATGAGCGAGCGACCGATACCGCGCCGGCGAAACTGTGGCTCGACGAAGAGATCTTCCAAAATGAGAACGGGTGCGAGCCGCACGGTGCTCCACGACTCGAAGAGCTGCACGAAACCCAGCGCGAAACCAGCGCCACTGGCAAAGAACACCGTGCTCGTTCGATCGCGCAGGTGTTTGCCGATGAAGCGGCGCTCGCCGTCGTCGTCGGGCGGCTGGCCGTAGAACGTGCGATACGACCGCACCAGGGGCAAGAGCGCGTCGACGTCACGGGTGGTCGCACGCCGCACGGTGATCTCCATGTCTACACAACTACCGCTCACAGGGCCGGCCTTCCCTCCACCTTAATGAATGCCTCATGCCCAAAACCTATGACGCAATCGTGATCGGGGGCGGTCACAACGGCCTGGTAGCCGCATGTTACCTGGCGCGCGCGAAGCGCAGCGTGCTGGTCCTCGAACGCCGCCACCTAGTCGGCGGTGCGTGCGTGAGTGAGGAGACCTTCCCGGGATTCAAAGTCTCGACGGCTGCCTACGTCAATAGCCTGTTTCGCCCCGAGATCGTGCGCGATCTGGATTTGAAGCGCTATGGATTTGAAGCGATCGAGCGCGATCCCGCGTCCTTTACGCCGTTTGTTGATGGGCGCTACTTGATGCTCGGCCGCGGGCAAGCGCGCGACGTGGAGGAGATCGCGAAATTCAGCCGCCACGACGCCCAAGTCTACCCGCACTACGAAGCGATGCTGCAGCGTGTCGCTGCGGTGATAGAACCGACGCTCACTCAAATTCCGCCCGACGTGTTGCATCCCAATTTGGGCGACCTCATCCATCTCGGCGCAATGGCGCGGGCGATGCAAAAAATGGGTCCCAATATGAACGAAGCGATCGAGATGCTCAGCGGCGCGGCACGACCGATCCTCGATCGCTGGTTCGAAAGCGAAGAGCTCAAAGGAACGCTTGCGACCGATGCAATCATCGGTGCGTTTATGGCGCCGTCGATGCCGGGTACGGCGTACGTGCTCTTTCATCACGTGATGGGCGAAACGAACGGCAAGCGCGGCGTGTGGGCGTATATGCGCGGCGGCATGGGCGGACTGACGCAGGCGCTGGCGCGAGCGGCGATTGATCTCGGCGTCGAAATCAAGACCGAAGCCGAAGTCGTCAAGATCCTCACCAAGCGCAGCGTAGCGACGGGTGTAGCGCTGCGCAGCGGCGAGGAATACGCCGCAAAACAAATTGCCAGCGGGGTCGACATGCATCTCACGTTCGAACGGCTTCTCGATCCGTCGACATTGCCACCGGCATTTCGCGAGGCCGTCGGGCGCATTGCGTACGACAGCGCCTCGGTCAAGATCAACGTAGCGCTCGAGCGTTTGCCGAGCTTCACCGCCCTTCCCGGCCACGAACCCGGGCCGCAGCATCACGGCACCGTGCACTTCTGTCCCGATCAGGATTTCATCGAGCGCGCGTACGATGATGCGAAATATGGTCAGCCGTCGAAAGAGCCGGTGGTCGAGTGCTGTCTACCTTCGTCACTCGATTCGACCGTCGCTCCGCCCGGGAAACATCTCATGTCGATGTTCGTGCAGTACGCGCCGTATGCGCTCAAAGACGGCCCGTGGACGCAAAGCGTCAAGGACGATTTCGCCGACCGCTGCTTTGCGATCGTGGAACGCTACGCGCCGGGCTTTACCTCGTCGGTGATCGACCGCCAGATTCTCAGCCCGGTTGATATCGAACAGATCTTCGGCTTGACCGGCGGGAACATTTTTCAGGGCACGATGCCGCTGCACAATCTCTATGCTTTTCGGCCCGTACCCGGCTACGCAAACTACAAGACTCCAATCAAGCATCTTTATATGTGCGGATCGGCGGCGCATCCGGGCGGCGGCGTTATGGGCGCGCCGGGGTGGAATGCGGCGCGCGTCATGCTCAAGGAGTAACGGGAGGCGATCATGCAATCGACGCTCACAACAATCGCATTAGACGACGGCGCAACCACGACGCTGGAGAAATGGGGCGAACGCGGCCCGGTGATGCTCTGCGTGCACGGGATGACCAGCTCGCGCAAGGCGTGGTATCGACTCGCTCAACGGTTCTCCGATCGCTATCAAGTCGCGGCATACGATCAACGCGGTCATGGCGACAGCGCCGCGGTACGGGGCCCAATGACGCTCGATCGCGGCGTGGCGGATTTGCGCAACGTCGCGGCGGCGATCGGCGCCGATGTGCTGGTCGGTCATTCGTGGGGCGGTGCGCTGGTGGTGCGCGGTGGCCTCGACTTAGCAGAGCGCGCGGTCGTAGCAATCGACCCGATGCTCGTGCAAGTCGGCGACACGTGGTACGCGGAGTTCATCGAAGACCTCGACGAAATGTTTTCTGCCAGCGGGCCGATTCGCGATGCGCGCGTTCGTGTTGACTACCAGCAATGGCATCCCGACGACATCACGGGAAAAATTCACGCGGTGCATTCGATGACCACGGCTCCGATCGCGGGACTGCGCGATCAAAATCGCGATGGTACGTGGGATTTGCGTGGCGAAATTGCGATGTATTCGAAGCCCTTACTGCTCGTAATGGCCGGACGCGAGGGTTCGATCGTGCCCGACGCGGTGATGGCCGAGATCGACGCGCATCATTCGGCAAACGTCCGGATCGTGACGCTTGACGATCAAGGGCACAATCTCCATCGCACCGATTTCGATCGCTTCGCAAACGCGATGGAAGACTTTTTGGCTTCGCTGCAATGATCATCCAATCCGACAGGAGCGAAGGCCGGACCGTGGAAACGAGGGCCGTCACGCCGGAGTCCCATAGCGGTCGATTGGGCGGGTTTTGTAAATCCGAGACGCAAGTCCACGTCGGTTCGAATCCGACCTCCGGCTCCGTTCGCTAGAAGGAACGCATGCAACCGGTTAACCCCAAATGGCTCGACAGCGGACTGGTTCTGGTCTGCGAGCGCTGTTTCAAGGAACGCATTCCCGAGGAAGCGCCCGAGGTCGCAGAGCGCATCGGCGACTTCAATTTGCGCGACTGGTTGAAAGCCAAGCTCAAAGAGCACGACGAGTGGGGTCCCATTCGTGTCATTGCCACTACCTGTATGGACGTCTGCGCCAAAGGTAAAGTAACGGTTTGTTTGGATTCGAAAAATGGCGATCCGGCAAGCGTACTTATCGTCGATCCCGTCGAAGAACGCGAAAAACTTTACGCGACCATTGTCGAATCGATGGGCAAAAAGGCCCGATCCCAGTAAACCCTCAGGCTCCCCGGACCGAACACTTATAAAGCATTCCTTGGAGTGCGGGTGTGTTCCAATACTTCCGTCCACTATGGGCAGGGGGCTATTTTCGTGGGACTCCTCGTACGTTTCGGGCACGTAGCAATCGCGACCGCGCTCCTTCTTCCTCTGATCTCCTGGGCGCCGGCAACTGCCGACGCCATTGTCCGCATCGGCGGATCGACCAACGACACTCCGGCACTCACCAAGATTGCGGCAGCATATCAAGCCGCCCATCCCGGAACAACAATCGCCATTAAAGGATCGAGCTCGGGTGAGGGCATCGCCGCGCTACGGGCGCGCTCGCTCGACATCGCATGCTCGGACGTCGCCATCGACGATCCGGACCTCATCGATACCAAGCTCGGCGTCGTCGGTTTCGTTTTTGTAGTCGGCGGCGGTGCCGGCGTAACGAATCTAACCCGTGCGGATGTTCAAGGAATTTATTCGGGTAAATTTACCAACTGGAAGCAGGTCGGCGGAAATGACCTTCCGATCGTTCCATTTAGCCGGCCGCTCGGCGTCGGGACGCGGTTCATTTTCGAAACGACCGTCGCAAAGACGCTCGTCGATATGAAGACCCTCCCCGACGCAACCGCAGTCGTGAACACGGTCGCCACGACGCCCGGCGCTATCGGCTACAGTTCGACGAACTATGTCGGCGACCATCAGAATCTCGTCGTGAATTACGAAGGCGTAGCACCGACCGATGTCAATATCGTCAACCACATCTATAAATTCGCGACCGACGAGCATGCGTACACGCTCAAGGATGCGACGCCCGAGACCCGCGCGTTTCTCGCGTACGTCGCAACGCAGCCGGCAATTCTAAAATCCTACGGCATTCTTACCGCTGCCGACGCATCGCCGGCGAAGGCGCTGCGTGTCGAAGGCACGCTCAATCAAGCGACGCCGCTGCAAAAGGCCGCAGCCGCCTATCAACTGGCGCATCCGGGGTCGCTCGTTGAAGTCAAGGCTACCAATTCGGGCCAAGGCATTGCCGCCTTGCGCAACGGCGATACCGACGTCGCCGCATCCGATATTTCGGTCGACTATCCCGAGTTCGTGGATTCTACCATCGGCGTACTCGGCGTCGCCGTTCTTGCGGGCCCGCACGCCGGCGTAAAAAACATCACCCGCGATCAGCTCGTTGCGATCTACTCGGGCAAGATCAAGAACTGGAAGGAGATCGGCGGGGAAGACCAGCCGATCGTCGTTTTTGGCCGCGCGATCGGCACCGGAACGCGCATGCTCTTCGAGACGAAGGTCGCCAAAGTCGAGATCCCGACGCAGGATCCGGTCAATCCGCTCGAGCTCGTGCATGACGTTGCGACGACGCCCGGGGCCGTCGGCTACATTGCCACATCATTCGTAGCCAATCAGCCGGAGCTCGTGTTGACCTACAACGGCGTCGCACCGACCCCCGGAAACATTCGTAGCCACAGCCTACGAATTCTCGACCGACGAACATCTTTACACGCGCAAGGGCGGCCCGGCTGCGGCACGCGCCTTTGTGACCTTCGTCACCTCGCAACGCGAGACGCTCGCCTCGTCAGGAATCTACTAAAGGAACCGGCAACCACGAGCGACCCGGGCTTAACCTTCTTAACTATTTTACCGATCTATTACAAAGCGGGACACCCCGCTCTAAGGAGTTCCATATGAGATTCAACGCTCCGAGCGCTGGCCACAATGCTTGCCGCAGCACTTCTCCCGGCCGCCCTTACTCTCCGGCCGGTGCCGACCAAGCCATCGAGGTCGGCGGAACGACGAATCTCGCTCCGCTCGTGACGAAGGCTGCCGCGGACTATCAGAGTTCGCACCCCGGCGTCACGATCACCGTCAAGGGCAGCAGCTCAGGCGCTGGAATTGCCGCGCTCAAAGATCACCAAATCGACATCGCGATGTCCGACGTCGCGGTCAACGATGACGATCTCAGCGACACCGTGCTCGGCGTCGTTGGATTCGCTTTTGTCGTCAATCCCGACGTCGGCGTCAAAAATCTCACGCGTGACGAACTCATCGGAATCTTTGCAGGCAAAATTACAAACTGGAAAATGATCGGCGGAAACGACCGCAAGATCGTCATCATCGGCCGTCGAGATCGGCACCGGCACGCGGTTTGTCTTCGAAGACAAGGTCGCCAAAACGATGATTCCGATCAAAATAGAGGCCAACGCGACCGCGGTCGCAAACCACCGTCGCGCAACCTCCGGTGCGCTCGGATATCTCGCAAGCGGTTTCCTCGGACGACCATCAAGACATGGTCGTCTCGTATAAAGGGGTCGAGCCGACGCCGGACAACATCCGCAACCGCCTGTATTCGTTTGCGACCGACGAGCATCTGTACACGACGAAGAACGCGAACGGCGCGATCACCGCGTTCATCCAATACGTGAAAGGCGACAGCGCAGTCCTCAAAGAGAACGGCGTCTTTTAAAAAAACAATCGGCGAAAAGAAAAAGAGGCTCCCGACTGGGAGCCTCTTTTTCTTGGCGCTATCTACACGATGCGGATGAAGTTCCAAGCACACGATGTGCGCCCGGCCGTAGGCCGGTGGAATCGTCTATTGAAATTCGAATTCCGCGAGGTTCTTCTCAATCTTTCGCTTCACGCGCTGGAGCGCGTTATCGATCGATTTCACGTGGCGCTCAAGATCGCGCGCCATCTCCTGGTAGCTCTTGCCTTCGAGGTAGGATTCGAGCACCTGAGATTCCAGCTCGGAGAGATTCTGCCGGATACGCTGACGGATGTCATCGGAGACTTCCTGGGTGACCACGAGTTCTTCGGGGTCGGAGGTCTTCTGCGAGGCCATCACATCGAGGAGCGTGCGTTCGCTGTCCTCATCGTAGATCGGCTTGTTGAGCGAAATGTACTGATTGAGCGGAATGTGTTTTTGACGAGTCGCGGTTTTAATCGCCGTGATGATCTGCCGCGTGATGCACAGCTCGGCGAACGCGCGAAAACTCGAGAGCTTGTCAGCCTTGAAATCGCGCACGGCTTTATAGAGGCCGATCATACCTTCTTGGATGATGTCCTCGCGGTCCGCGCCGATTAGGAAATAGCTCTTGGCCTTAATCCTGACGAAGTTCTTGTATTTGTTCAGTAGGTATTCCATCGCCAGATTGTCGCCGATTTTGCGATGGCGACGAGATCTTCGTCTGGTCTCTCGCTGTATTCAACCATCCGTCACGGGATGGGTCATAGCCATAGTTTTTGCCTTCGTTGGTCGATGCGCCGCAAAACGCGGGCCGGAGCCTCATCGGGCGCGGCACATCCACGTGATTATAGGAGGGGGTTCCCGCCGTCAAGCGCAGATTCGGTAGGCAAGGCTAGGGTGTTCGCTGCCGGAGCGCCTCATAAAGCAAGACGCCGGCCGCCACCGAGGCGTTCAGGGACTCGGTCCGGCCCCGCATCGGGATGCTGACCAGGTAGTCGCACTCCCGCCTCACCAGCGGAGCAGGCCCTCGCCCTCAGCGCCGATCACGAGCGCCAAATCGCGGTCGAAATCGATCTGCCCCATGGGCATCGATCCCTCACCGGCAGCTGCCCCGGCGACCCAGATCCCGGCCTTCTTGAGCGTCCGGATTGCCTCATTAACGTTGGCGACTCGGACGACGGGCAGATAGCCGGCTGCGCCGGCCGCAGCCTTACGGACCGTGGCGTTGACCCCGGCCGAGCGCCGCTCGGGCAAGATCACCGCATCGGCCCCAGCACATTCAGCCGTTCGGATGATCGCCCCAACGTTGTGGGGATCGGTGAGGTGATCGAGGATCACGAAAAGCGCATGGCCGGTCTTCTTGGATCCGATGACGTCCGGGAGGTCGCGTAATCAAACGGTGGCGCGATCGGCGACCACGCCCTGATGCGTCTTGAACGGAAGTTGCGTGAAGAACCCACGCGCCTCAAAGCGTACGGGAACGTTGTGCTCCTTCGCCTGCGCGATGATCTTGCGCAGCAGCGGGTCGCGCTTGCGATCGTCGGAGACGTGGATCGTGCGCAACTCGTCGCCGGCGTTAAGCGCCTCCTCGACGACGTGAATCCCATAGATCACATCGTCGAAATCGAGGCGCGGCTTCCGCGGCGGTCCACCGCGCGGCGGTCCACCGCGCTGCGGCGGCCCCGGCTTTACTCTGCGACGGTCCACGTGGTTCCGTCCTTCGAATCCTTGATGGCGACGCCGGCACTGCGAGCGCATCACGCAAACGATCCGATGCGGCCCAATCTTTGCTCGCGCGGGCGCGTGCACGCGCCTCGATCACCACGGCAATTGCTTCTTCTGCGCTCGCTCCGTTGAGCGAAAACTCGTGACCAAGCTGCGCGCGTAAGCGCTCGAGCAGATCGAGGGCAGCGCGCGCTCGGCCTCGTGCGCCCAATCCTCGGTCGGTTCGATGCCGAGCAGCCACAGCGCGCGTTCGAATTCCGCGCGCGATCCAGGCTGTGGGCTCCATTGCAACAGTTCAGCAAGTGCAACCGAGGTATTCATATCCTCGTCGAGCGCCGCTTCTATCCGTTCGATCAATCCCGTTGCGACGGGCGCTCCCGCGGGCAACGCGACGAGCGCGCGAAATGCTTTCTTTAAACGTTCGAGTGTGATATACGACGATGCAAGCGACTCGTCGGTGAAGTTCATCACCTTGCTGTAACCCGTTGTCAGAAACGCCAGACGAATGGCCTGCGGATCGTGGCGCGCGAGCAAGTCTGCGAGCGGCTCGAAATTGCCCAGCGACTTCGACATCTTGCGCCCTTCGAAGTTGAGCAATCCCCCGTGAACCCAAAAGTTCGCCATCGGCGGATGAGGCATCAGCGGTTCGCTCTGCGCAATCTCGTTCTCGTGATGCGGGAAAATCAAGTCTGCACCCCCGCCATGGATGTCGAAGCCGGCGCCGGCGGGATCGAGCAACGCGCGCGACATCGCCGAACACTCGATGTGCCAGCCAGGGCGTCCGTCGCCATAGGGCTCAAATGGCCACTTCGGCTCGCCGGGTTTGGCGAATTTCCAAAGCGCAAAGTCAAGCGGATCTTTCTTGAACTCGCCGACTTCAATGCGCGCGCCCGCCTCCAATTCGTCGATCTTGCGATTGCTGAGGTCGCCGTATCGCGGAAAACTACGCACGTTGTAATAGATTCCGTCTTCAACGACGTAGGCGTTCCCGCGTTCGATAAGGTCGCGAATCATCGTCTGTATCTGTGGGACGTAGGCGGTCGCGTAAGGCTCTTCGTCGGGCTCCATCACGCCCAGGCGGCGCATCGAATCGTGAAACTCCTGATAGTAGCCGCGGACGATCTCGCGCCAGTCTTCGCCGGTCTCGCGCGCGCGGTTGATGCTGCGATCATCGATGTCGGTGACGTTCTGGACGTAGGTAACGTCGTAGCCCCTGTGCATGAGATACCGGCGCAGTAGATCGAAAAACAAGAATGAGCGCGCATGGCCGAGGTGCGCCTGCGCCGAGGGCGTGAGGCCGCAAACATACACCCGCACTGCTTTGCCGTGCAGCGGAGTGAAGGTTTCCAGCGAGCGCGTACGAGTGTTGTAGAGCTTCAGATGACCCACGACCAGGTCTCTTCGCCGTTCTCGCGTTCGACCTGTGCTAAGCGGGCCTCGAGCTGTTCGAGCCGGCGCTGTAAGTGGTTGATGGCGTCGGCGTTCGGATCGGGCATCTCAACTTGCGGACGATCCGGTACCGGACGCACGGGTTTGCCGTCCTGAGCCACAACGTGCGCGGGAATTCCAACAACCGTCGCGTTGGCCGGCACATCGCGCACCACGACCGAGCCGCTCCCGACGCGCGCGTTATCGCCGACGACGATTGCACCCAGCACCACCGCGCTCGCGCCGACCGTGACGTTCTTTCCAAGCGTAGGATGGCGTTTGGTGTGCGCGAGGCTCGTGCCGCCCAGCGTAACGCCTTGGTAGATCGTGCAGCCGTCGCCAACCTCGGCGGTCTCGCCCATGACCACACCCATCCCGTGATCGATGAAGACGCGTTGTCCGATCGTCGCGCCGGGATGGATCTCAATGCCGGTTAGAAATCGGGCGACGTGCGAGAGCCATCGAGGCAGCAGCGGAACGCCGAGCAGCCACAGCCGATGGGTCACGCGGTACGCGGTGATTGCATGAAATCCCGGATAGGAGAGCACGACGTCGAGCCAGCCGCGCGCAGCGGGATCGCGTTCGATCGGGGCGTGAAGATCACTGAGAAACGTTTCGATCGGTCCGGCCATTGCCTAGGGAACCTCTGAAGACGTCGGTGTACCGATTGCGATCGGTCCTTTCGCATCAAGGCGAGGAGCGATGAGGGAGCGACGCCCAAGCGCATCGTGACCGACGCAGCAACGATGAATTGAGCGAAAAGACCGCTCGCCCTTCGGGCTTAAGCCGGAAATGCCCATATGCGTCGTCGCCGGATCCCTCACAGACCGCCGCGGGTATGCTTGGTCGCCGGCTTCTCGCATCTGATGCATTTCGGGCTTAAACAATCGGTGCATGGACGTCTCCAGAGATTCCCTCAGTCTAACCTACGGGTCAACGCGCTTGGATTCAATCGTTTCGAAGGGCTTGCCGTCGGGGCCGAACTTGATCGGCTCCAGGCCGCGCCCGTGGAGCAGACGCGAATTCACCGCGCCGATGCGAATCAGCATCCGGTCATGGCCCAGTAAGGGGAAGAGGAGCTCGAGCGAAGGTCCCTCTTTCTCGCCGGTGAGGGCCATGCGTAGCGCAGCAAAAGCGTCGACCGGCGCGATTCCGAACTCGCCGGCAATGGCCGGAACGTCGTGCGCGAGCGGCAAGCCGCGCAGTTCGGGCTGATGATCGATATACTGTCCAATCGAGTCGAGAAAAAGAGAACGGAGCGCGTACGCAATCGCTCGAGTTCGAGCGCGGGAATCACGCACGACTCGGCGCGCAGCGCGGCAACAGAGGTGAACGCGTCATCGATGCGCGGCAAGCGATCACCGAACGCCTCGAGAAACGTATCGATCCAGCGAAGTGCCGCATCGGGCGCGGGATCCTCGAGAAAGCCCCAGCGCTGCATTGCCGTCAAGAGCTGCGCCCGCGTGATCGTCGTCATTGCGCGCCCCGCTCGAGCGACGCAACGGCGAACGCGGCGATGCCTGTACCATCGCCGGTGTAGCCCATGCCTTCGGTCGTCTTTGCTTTGACGCTGACGCACTCGAGCGGTAAGCCGAGACGCGTCGCGAGATGTTCACGCATGGCCCCAATATACGGCGCGAGCTTGGGGCGCTCGACGACGATCGTCGCATCCAGGTTCACGACGCGATAGCCCGCCTCGCGAACGCGCGCCACGCACGCCTCGAGCAGAACCATCGAGTCGGCGTCCTTCCAGCGCGGATCGCTGTCGGGAAAATGCCCGCCCAGGTCCCCGAGCGCTGCGGCACCGAGCACCGCGTCGGAGATTGCGTGCGCGAGAACGTCGGCATCGGAATGGCCAAGCGCCCCGCGATCGTGGGGAATCGTGATCCCGCCGAGGACCAATCGACGACCTTGCACCAATCGATGCGCATCGAAACCATGACCAAAGCGCGTCATTGCAAGAGCACCGCCGCGCGCGCGACGTCGCCGGGATGCGTGACCTTGAAGTTCTCCGAGCTAGCCGGAACAATCGCCACGTCGATGCCGATCGCTTCGAGCAAGGCAACGTCGTCGGTTGCTTCGAGCGCCGCTGCCGATGCGGCGTCGTGCGCGCGCACGAGTTCTGAACGCATCGCGAATTGCGGCGTCTGCGCGGCCCAAAGCGTTCCGCGATCGAGCGTGCGCTGCACCAGCATGCTTTGCGGATCGACGACTTTGATCGTGTCCACAACGGGAGCTGCCAAAACCGCCGCGCGGCCCGGCTGCACCTTACGCATGCCTGAGCGCACGTCATCGGCACGGACCAGTGGCCGCGCACCGTCGTGCACGAGCACCGCGTCGTACTGCGCCGGCAACGCGTCTAAGCCACAACGCACACTGGCTTGGCGCGTCGCGCCGCCGCCGACGACGGCGACCTCGCACTGCGCGCAAAGCACGGTCGTCATATCTTTGACGGCATCGAGCCATTCACGCTCGGTCACGACTACGATTGCTCCGATTTCGGGCATTGCAGCTAGGGTTTCAAACGACCACGCAAGCATCGGGCGTCCGGCGATCTCGATCAGTTGCTTGGGACGGCCGAAACGCGTTCCGCGTCCGGCCGCAACGATCACAGCGCCCCAATTCATCGGGCCGCGGCGCTCGCGGCCTTGGGGCGCGCAAAGATCATTCGACCGGCAACGGTTTGCAGAACGCTCGTAACGACCACATCGGTGCTCGATCCAACAAAGCGCTTCCCTTGTTCTATGACGATCATCGTTCCGTCATCGAGATAGGCGACGCCTTGGTGCGCTTCCTTTCCCTCGCGAATGACGTGCACGTGCAATTCCTCGCCCGGCAAAACCACGGGTTTGACGGCGTTGGCTAGCTCGTTGATGTTGAGCACCTCCACTCCCTCGACTTGCGCGACGCGATTGAGATTGTAATCGTTGGTCAGGAGCCGCCCTGGCAGTTCGCGCGCGAGGCGCACCAACTTAGCGTCGACGTTCCCCGGTGGAAGATCGTCGTACTCGCGCTCGTAGATCTCGATCGCATGCAATTCTTGGAGTTTGGTCAGAGCCTCGAGTCCACGGCGCCCGCGCGTGCGGCGCTGCGGATCTTCGGAATCGGCAATCGCTTGCAGCTCGCGGAGCACAAAGCGTGGCACGATCAGTGCGCCTTCTAAAAATCCGCTCTGCACGATCTCGACGACGCGCGCGTCGACGATCACCGAGGTATCGACGATCTTTGCGCCCCCACCGCTGCGCGGACCCCCGTCCTTAGAAACCAACGGCAGTAACCGGGTCTTCGCCCCCACGCGAGCGCCGAGATACGCGAAGAAAATCGTGACGATGAGATACAGCAAAATCGCAAGGTAGCTGCCCGCGCGTCCGGTGATTGAGATGAACTCGAAGAGAATGCTCTTAACCAGCAGCGCCGTTCCAAGACCAACGAGCAGTCCGATGGCGCCGCCCGCGATTTCGGCCGGCGCGAGCCGCTCGATCGCGCGTTCGACGAGATCGAGCTCGTCCTCGAAGAACGATTGCGCCAGCGGCGCGACGACAATGCCGATCAGCGCACCGACGACCGGGGAAAGGATCATCATCGTCCACTGCAACCAATCGCTTGCAAAGTGGAGCGAGAGTACGTTGACGTAGAGTTCGCGCCCGAGCAAAAAGCCCGTAATCGAAAAGAAGATTGCGAACACGGTGCGCAGCACCGTCGCGGAAAGATTGCCTGTGTTCATTCGAATACTACAAACGCTCCGCATACGTCGTTTGCGAAAAATCGCCCGCGTCTGGTCAACATGAGCCGATCGTCCTTGCGTTCGAGCAGGCCGTCGCTTTCGTACCGGGCGACGACAGGAGCGTATCGCTGGGCCACATCGACGCCGTAGCGCTCTTTGAACTCGCCCAGCGCAACCCCTTGCGCGGTGCGTAGCGCGATCATCACCGCCTCCCCCACTGCCTTGATTCCGCCCAAACGCTCGGCCTCACCGGGAATCGGGGCGTCCGATCTTGCTGCCGCCAGATACGCGTCGAGATCGCGAGTATGCACGCTGCGCTCGCCATCGCGATAGGAGGCTGCGCCGACCCCGAATCCCGTGTATTCGCCGTTGCGCCAATAGTTTTCGTTGTGGGCGCAGCGATGCGCGGGACGCGCAAAGTTGCTGATCTCGTACTGTTCGTAGCCGGATTGCTCCAAGCGCCCGATTGCTATGTCGTAGAGATCGGCCTCGGCGGCATCATTCATAAAAGCGTCCGGATCACGTTCGCGCCAGTGCTCGTACGGCGTATCCGGTTCAACCGTTAAACCATAGGTCGAGATGTGATCCACGCCGAGTTCAATCGCGCGCTCGAGCGAGTGCGTCCAGCTCTGCGGGGTTTGTCCCGGCACGGCAAACATCAGATCGATCGAGACCGAACGAATCTGCGCGGCGCGTGCTAGCGCGACGACACGTGTCACATCTGCCGGCGTGTGCTTTCTGCCGAGCGTCGCGATCTCGCTGGGCACGAATGACTGCACGCCGATCGAGACGCGATTGATGCCGGACGCGGCGTAGAGTGGAAAATCATCCTCGCGCACGAGTTCGGGATTGACCTCGATGGTGATCTCGCGCTCGAGGCCCGCGGACGGAAAGCGCTCGCGTATGAGACGTGTGAGCGAAGCGACCTCATGCGCCTCGTATGCGTTGGGAGTCCCACCGCCGTAGAAGATCGTCGCGGCCGGCTCGCTCCGCGCGCAGGCAATCTCTGCGCGCAGCGCCTCCATGTAGGTCGTCGCGCGCGAACGCCGCATCGGCCACTTTGCGAAATCGCAATACGGGCAAATGTACGGACAGAACGGCAGATGAACGTAAATTCCGAGCGGCATGACCGGCCTTAGGGCACGATGGCGAAGATCCCGATAGCCCCCGGTCCCATGTGCGCCGCCACAGTCAGCGATCCCTCATGGATGAGCTCCTGCACCGGCGGATGGCCGAGCTTGGCTTCCAGCGTTTTGCGCGCGCTCTCCAGCATTTGCGGATTCTCGACGTGGCCAAGCGCAATGCGCGCTTTAGGCGAGCGATCGATGCTTCGCACGACCGCGTCGACCATGATCTCAACGGTTTTTTCAAAGGAAAAGCTCTGACCAGCGGGCCCAATCGCGCCTTGCTCGTTCATTTTGAGCACCAGGCTGACGTTGAGCATGGATCCGAGCGCAACGACAGCCTTGGGCAATCGTCCGCTGCGTCCCAGCACCGTGAGATCGGGCACGGCGAAGTACACCGCGTACGTAAGTTCACGGGGATCGACTTTCTTTGCGATATCGGCAGTCGACGCGCCTTGATCGGCGAGTTCCTTTGCGTACAGCGTAAGCAACGCTTCCATTCCGGATGCGCCTCGCGAATCCACGACGACCACTTTGCTCCCGAACTCCTTGGCGACGTTGGACGCGCGCGCGTAGTTTTCGGAGATTTGCGACGATAGCGGAATCACCACTGCTTCGTTCCCGGCACCGACGATGCGCGCGAAGGTCTCGCGAAATTGTTGCTCCGTCGCCGGCTCCGTCTTCGGGATCTCGCCCGCGTTCATGCGTGAGAAAAAGGTCTTGCGATCGATATCGATCCCGTCGCGGTAGCGCTCCTCACCAAAAAGGATCCATACCGGCACGATCTCAATACCTAGCTTGTCTGCCTCGCCGCGCGAAAGATCGCATCCGCTGTCGGTTACGATCGTGGTTGCCATCTGCGTCCCCCTTTACGTGTCTTGCGCAACCGCAATACCGACGGCACCCGGGCCGGCATGCGTCGCGATCACCGGACCCGCCTCGAGGATGTCGAGAAGTCGCGGCTGCGCGCCGCCCAGCCGCGCGCGCAACTGCTCCATGACTCCATCCGCCAAAGGCGGTGCGTCGGTGTGCATAATCAAAAACCGTGCTTTGGAAACGTCCGTGACGGCTGCCAAGGCAAGGTCGACCATCGTCGATTGCGCGCGTGTGAACGTGCGCACCTGCGCTTCGGCGGAAACTTGACCGTCTTTGAGGACGATCACCGGAACGATTTTCATAAGTGTACCAAGCACCTGTTGGGCCTTCCCAATGCGTCCGGTGCGTTGCAAGTGCGAAAGGTCCGAGATGCAGCAGTAGATTCGCTGCACGGTGCGCTCGCGATCGAGCGCGGCAAGAAGGTCCTCCCAACTCGCACCGGCAGCGATCAGCTCCTGCGCGCGCATTGCCATTATGCCTAGGCCCCCCGCGGCGCTCTCCGAGTCGTAGACGACGATCTTTGCGCCGGGAAACTGCTGCGCGGCTGCCTGCGCTGCGTTGATCGTTCCCGAAAGATACGACGAGATGGTAAGACAGAGTATTTCGTTCCCGGCTTGCACGAGCGGACGAAACGCATCTTCGAACATTTGCGACGTGGGTTGCGATGTGGTCGGCAGCGTCTTTTCGCTTGCGAGCATTTCGAAGAATTGGCGGCGGCTCAAGTCGAGAAAGTCACGGAAACTGCGATCGCCGAAGACCACGAAGAGCGGAACGATGGTTATTCCGAGAGCTGTCGCGCGCTGCGGGTCGATATCCGAGGTGCTGTCAGTGACGACGACGATCGACAATGAAGGTCCTTAAGCGCTTTCTACCGAGGTTTCGCGAGTGAGGTGCGGTGTGACTAGTTCCGCGATCCGGCCAACGACATCGTGTTCGACTTCGCTGATCGCGCTGAGAATTGCGCCCTTGATGCCTCGGCGCGAGACGCGCCCGTGCGTGTAGATGCAGTTCCCGCGTACGCCAAGCAGCGGCGCTCCGCCATACGTTTCGTAATCGAAACGCCGGCGTAAGCCGCGCAACGACGGCGCGAGCAAGGCTGTGCCGAGCAAATTCATGATGTTGCGGCGCAACAGCGTGTCTTTGACCACCTCGCTCATCGCTGCGACCATACCTTCGGCCGTCTTGAGCAAGACGTTACCCACGAATCCGTCGGTAACCACCACGTCGGCCACGTCGTGGAACATGTCCTTACCTTCGATGTTGCCGATGAAGTTGATCGGCGCCCGTTCGAGCAATCCGGCTGCTTCGAGCACCAGCGAATTGCCTTTGGTGCGTTCCTCTCCGATCGAGAGCAACGCGACTTTCGGGCGCTCGATGCCCAGCACGGCCGATGCGTAAGCGGAGCCCATGATGCCGAACTGCTCGAGCCACTCGGCGCGGCAATCGACGTTGGCGCCCGAATCGATCAACACCGTCCACCCGTGAACCGCCGGCCACACCGTGGCGATCGCCGGACGCGCGATGCCTTCGATCGTGCGAAGCTTGATCAGGGCGATCGCTAGGAATGCGCCGCTGTTTCCGGCGGATACGACGGCATCGGCTTCTCCCGCTTTAATCGCGCTCACCGCCATGCCAAGCGAGGTGCGATCGGCGCTGCGCAGCGCTTGTGACGCATGCTGATCCATCGGCACAGACTCAGGTGAGTGCACGATCGAAATTCGCTCCGCGCCCTTCCCGCGCAACAGTGCGCGCACGCGCGCTTCGTCGCCGTACAGGGTGAGCGACGCGCCGGGGTACTCGTTCGCCGCGAGCAGCGCTCCGGCCACGATCTCATCGGGCGCGTGGTCGCCGCCCATGGCGTCGATCGCTATCCGTGGCTTATTCATCGAGCGAGATCCAGTACTCCGCGTTCTTCATGCCGCCATAATAGTATTCCACATCGGTATTCGCGTAGACCGCACTGAGCTCTTCGCTCAGACGTTGCGCATCCTTCTCTCGCTGAGCGCCGCCATAGTACAGCGTGACCAGGCCTCCCTCGACGGCCCCCATCTCGCGCAGCGCCTCGATCGCCGTCTCACCAAGGGTCGGCGCAGCCACCAAGCTTCCATTGAGGCTCGCCGCTGGCTTTCCTCGCTCCACGCTGACCCCGCCGACGGTCGAATCCTTTCCGGCAAGGAAGAGCTGCGCGCTGCGCGCGCCTCGAGCGGCGGTCATAATCGCATCGTCGCTAGGAACGGCTTCGCCTGCCGAACGAATCGCAAAAAGTCCCGCGATACCCTCGACGATGTCCGCGGTCGGCATGACATGCATGCGCTTATCGGTCATTGCACCAAGCTCTTTGGCCGCCAGCGCCACATTCTTGTCGTTGACGAAAAGATAGACGTCGCTGCCCAGAGTCTTGTTGACCGCCAGCAGTAGGTCGCGCACACTCGGATTGCGTTCGCCGTTGATTGTGACTTCCGCGCCGAGCTCACGCGCAATCCGCTCGAAGCCGGGCCCCGGGACGATGGCGACAATCGAGTGTGACACGCTCGGCGGTTCAACGACCAGCAACTGATGCTGGCGTTCCATGTTATCGACTTTCACCCGTGTTAGCCGCCCGTGCCGTCCCGCAATGTCCTGGACGCGATCCGGATTGTCCGTGTGGATATGGACTTTGATCGTCGGCGGTGCGCCGATCACCAATAACGACTCGCCGCGAGGTTCGAGCAGATGACGCAGATCGTGCGCGGTGACGGTAGCGTCTTGAAGGAGAAACTCGGTGCAGAATTTGTTTTCGCCGACCGTTTGCGCCGGCGTAAAGACGCTTTGACGCACCGGACGCCGCGGAAATGCCGTCGTGCGCGAGCGCGACTCGGGAAGAAAGCGCAGGATGCCTTCAATAAAATAGACGAAGCCCGCGCCGCCCGAATCCACCACCTGCGCGTCTTTTAGCACCGGGAGCTGGTCTGGGGTGCGGTCGAGCGCCTCATTTGCTGCGCGAACGATGCCGCCGCCGAGACGATAAAAGTCGCGCTCGTGCAATGCAAGCTTATAAGCCGCTTCCGCCGCTGCCTCGGCAACCGAGAGAATCGTCCCCTCAACTGGGCGCAGGAGTGCCTGCCGCGCCGCTGCGGCCGCTTCACGCATTGCCGTCGCGAGCACGAAGGTGTCGATCTCGCTGCGGTTGCGGACGTGATGGGCGAAGCCGCGCAGCATCTGGGAGATGATCACACCCGAGTTGCCGCGTGCGCCCATGAGGCTGCCTTGGGCCGCGGCGGCGGCGACCTCAGCGATATTGGTCGTATGGAGCTTGCCGGCTTCCAGCATGGCGGAGCGGACCGTCAGGTACATGTTCGTGCCGGTGTCCCCGTCGGGGACCGGGAACACGTTGAGGTCGTTGAGGACCCCTCGGTACTTCCGTAGGAAGTAGGTCCCGGCCGCGAGGAACTTGGCGTAGCCGCGGCCATCGAGGCTGGTGATGTCCACGGAGGAGCCGTCTGCGAGCCCCCGGCGCCGGAATCCTTGTCAAGGCCCAGGGGCCATGGTATCATCCGTAAGTTCGTGCCCAGGAAAGGACCCGACCCCGATGGCGAAACGCTGCGACGTGTGCTCCAAAGGCCCGATGACGGGCAACAATGTGAGCCACGCAATGAACAAAACCCGACGCCGCTGGCTGCCCAATTTGCAGTCGGTGAAGGTTAATATTGGCGGCACCCATCGGACAGCCCGCGTGTGCGCGAAGTGCCTGCGTTCGAAGAAAGTCACTCGCGCCGTCTAAGGTCAGAAGAGCCCTGTGGGGCTCTCCCTCGAAAACCATTCGAAACGCCGCTTCCATGCGGCGTTTTTATTTTTGTCATCCCGAGCGTAGTGAGCAAGGCGAACGAAGTCGAGGGATCGGCACTACCTTTGAGGTGCTTCCCTCGACTGCGCTTCGCTACGCTCGGGATGACAAGTTGCTAATCAGCTGTCGCTCGTTCGAAGGACGCGAGATCCTGGAGTAATTTGGTTATCGCCTGCGGTTCGAGGGTGACCAAGTATTCGAGACGTACGTGCGAAGCCTCGATGCTCTTTAAACCTACGGCGCAAAGAACTGGTCCGCGCCGGCTGGGTGCGAACGACAGATCGAAGAGGCCGCCGGCGAACGAAAAATTTCCGGCGGGGCCGTTGCCTGAGTTGATTTGCGCGAGGTAGCTGCCCAGCGAGCGGAGTTCGTCCACGCGAATTGAGACCGGAAAGGTTGCGTCGACCGGCGGCGCGACTGCGTGAACAAAACAGTCGAGCAGATCCATGCCCTCTGGTTCAGCCACTTCGGGGTGCACGTAACCAGCGATCTGAATCGCGACGTGCGGATCGCCCTCGCCGATCCGAATCGTGTGCGAGGTCATCCGTAGATAATTTTGTGTTTGGGCGGCGCGAATTTTAGACGCGGCCCGTCGGCGGCAGTCGCCTTGAGCATTTCGCTCTCGACGTTCGAACGTTCGCAGAAACGCATCGTGCGATCGTCGTCAACCTGATACCCGAGCGGATTCCATTTTGCGAGCGCTGCGATGGGATCGACGCTTGCCCCAGCATAGTTGGTCGTGTTCGCTACGGCGCGCGAGGCGAGCGCCGTGCTGAGCAACGTCGCTGCAAACGGCGATCCGCCCAGCGCCATGAACGCAGCGACCGATGCGGCGAACACGTCGCCTGCGCCGTGTGCCTGATAGCGAGGGAAGTACGGCCCATTGATGCGATGGTACGAATAGCCGTTCGAAAAGAGGCTGGTGGTGCGGTGCTTCTCCGGGTCGCGCGAGAACGACGTAATGATCACCGCTTGCGGCCCTAGATCGAAGATCCCGTTGAGATAGGCGTGCTCGGTTAGCGTACGGTCGCCGGTTCCGAGCAAGACCTCGGCCTCGAAGCGATTCGGCGTGACCACCTGCGCCATCGGCACGAGCATGTCGCGAATTGCGCGCGCGGTCTCTTCGGAAACGAAGAGGCCCTTCTTGTATTCGCCGATGACCGGATCGAGAAGCACGACGCCTTTAAAGTCGTGGAGCGCCGAGGCGACGACGTCGACGTGCATGGGCTTGGGCAAAAACCCGATGTGCAGAATTGCGGGGCGCGCGCGAACGACGAAATCGACGTCACGGCGGAACTGATTCACATCGGCAAGCGTCGTGGTTCGCCCGCTTACGCCGCTAGGAGCGCTAGCGAACTGGGATTGTGCGTGAACCAGCCGGGCCCCAAGAGCGTTTGCAATCGCGAACGCCGCCTGGTTGCCCAAAAAGCCCATTCCGACGCTGTTCTGAATGCTGCCGATGAGCGGAAACGATTGAACGTCGTCTTCGAACAAAGTTGCGTTCCCTATTGCGAAAAGTGATCCCAGCCGGTGCGCGCAATCGGCTCTTCTCGCCCTTGGTTCACCATGACGACGCGCTCGTCCGCCCTGACCGTGCCCAGACGTTCGAGCGGTCGCCCAAACCGTACGTTAAAGCGCCGAGCCAGATGCGCAAAGGCGCGCGCCTCGATCGCGAGGAGCAGCTCGAAGTCCTCGCCGCCTGCCAGCGCATAGGCCATCGGATTCATGCCGAGCGCAGGCGCAGCCGCGGCCGCCGCATCGGCGACCGGCACGCGCTCGATCGACGCGCCGACCCCACTTGCTCGCGCCATGCGCGCGAGGTCGGTTGAAAGACCATCGGAACAATCCATCATCGCGTGTACGTGCGCGCTGGCGCCGAGCCAACGGCCTTCGGCGACGCGCGGCTGCGGCGCCCGGTGCGCCGCTAACGCGGCCGCGGCCAGCGTAGCCTCCAGCTGCACGGCGCCTTGCAACAGGTCGAGCCCGGCACGGCTTGCGCCAAGCGCACCCGTGGTCGCAATGACGTCGCCGGGACGCGCGCCGCCGCGCGTCTTGAGGTTGCTTGGGCGCACTTCGCCGACAACGGTGATCGCGATCGTTAGCACGGGCGCGCGCACCAGATCGCCGCCGGCGATCTGCAAACCGAAGGCCTGCGCACAGCGCGCCATGCCGCCGTAACACTCTAGCAGTGCTTGCGATGTCCATTCCGGCGGAACGCCCAGTGCGACGGTTCCCAGGCGCGGACGCGCCGCCATTGCGGCAAGATCGCTTAAGTTGGCTGCCATCGCGCGCCAACCGATATCGTCCGGCGACATCCAGGCACGTGAAAAATGGACACCTTCGATCAATGCATCAGTCGAAATAACGCTGCGCTGCGAACGCGAGGGTTGCCACACGGCCGCATCGTCGCCGATCCCGATCAGCACCCGCGACGTGCCTGCCGTGAGCGCGGCGATGGCCGTTACGAGCTCGTCTTCATTCACTAGCAAGACGGCGCATGACGCGCACGGTCGCGGCCGGATCGGTGGTGCCAAAGATACTCGAGCCCATGACAATGGCTGCGGCACCGGCGTCCACGACGCGGCGAACGTTCTCGGTCCCGATGCCACCGTCAACTTCGAGAATACATTGCGGATTGCGCGCGTCGATCAACGCCCGCGCTTCACGCAACTTCTCGAGCGAGCGCGGGATGAAGCGTTGGCCGCCAAACCCCGGGTTCACGCTCATGATCAGCACCAGATCGCAATCGTCGATGATGTCTTGCAGCATCGCAACGGGGGTCTGCGGGCAGATCGAGATCCCCGCTTTGGCGCCCAGCGAGCGAATATGCGACAGCAGCCGCTGGGCGTGCGGCGTCGCCTCGTAATGAAACGTAATGATGTCGGCGCCGGCTGCGCGGAACTCGTCCACGTAGCGCTCGGGTTCGACGATCATCAGATGGGCGTCGAAGGTCAATTTTGAAAGCTTGCGCAGATCGCCGATGATCTTGGGACCCCAGGTGATGTTGGGCACAAACCTGCCATCCATCACGTCGAGGTGAAGAAAATCAGCGCCGCCCGCCTCAACCGCAGCGATTTGGTCGGCGATGTGCGCAAAATCCGCCGAAAGCAGCGACGGCGCGATAATTACCGGCATCACGGGCCTCCAGGCGAGGGAGAGGGCGTCGGTTTCTCGTCGTAGATCGCAGCGGGTTCGTCACCCAGTCGCGTCTCGCCCACCAGCGTGTTGTCGACGAAGAGATCGACGACCGACGTGCCGACTGCCGTAACGGTGAAGTCGAGCTTCTGTCCGGGTTGCGCAAAGGCACGGTACGCTTCGTACTCGCCGGTTGCGTCACGCACGCGCAACACGACCGTGACTGACTGATCGGCCTGCGCGTCACCGCTAATCGGAATCGACGCCAGCACGTGGACCTGCCGGATGATATAGCCGGACTCGTTCGGTCCGGCGCTGACTTGCAGAGAGACCGGCTCGTACGACGAGATCTTGGTATTCGGCGCAATCGACTGGCGTGCGACGAGACCATGCTTGGGGCCGTTCTTGCCCATAGGCGTCCAGACGATTTGGCCGAGCTTCACTCCGTCCTTGCTTGCGAGATTGCGCGCGTCGTCGATCATCAAGCCGGTAAACGTGGGGACGTGCACGATCTGCGCACCGCCTTTGCTGAGCACGAGGTTCACGCTTTCGCCATCGGTGACGTTGGTCAGCGGCGCAGGATCTTGCTCGATGACATGTCCGCCGGGAACCACGTCGTTCTTGACCGACGTGACGTGTCCGAGAACGAGCCGCGAGCGCGAGAGGTCCAACTGCACTTCGCGCATCGACTGGTAGCGAAGATCGGGCATTACCCGCGTCACGATGCCGTCACTGATCACGAAGTCCACTTGGCGTCCCGCGCGCACAGTCGTTCCCGCATCCGGCCGCTGGCTCATCACGACGCCCTTGGGGTAACGATCGCTGGTCGCATGGTCGATGACCTGCGCCGCGAGATGCATCTGTTGCGCTGCGGCACTTGCATCAGTCGCGGATTGACCGACGAATGACGGAACGGTAATCGTATCAGCCGGCGGGAGCAAGAATTCATAGATTTGGTGTCCGAACCACACGAGGACGGCCACGAACGCAGCGAGCACAATTGGAAAGATCCAATCGCGCGGGACGTATTGATGAACGAGGTCCTGCCAGTTGCGCGTCCTGTTCAGGTGAGCGCCTCCAGCGCTGCCTCACTCACGTCGAGATTGCTGAAGACGTGCTGCACGTCTTCGTGCTCTTCGAGCACGTCGAGAAAGGCGAGCGCGGCAGCGAGCTCGCTTCCCTCGGGAGCGACGGTCTGTTTGGCCCGAACGCCGAGATACACGTCGGCCACTTTGAGCGCGCCGCGCAGCGCGTCGCGCGCGGCGGCAAGTTGCGTCGGCGCCGTATAGATGTAGGCGCGCGTCAGCGTGTAGTCGACGTCGATGACTCCGTCGACCAGCGCTGACTCGGTCAGCGCGTCTTCGGAGGCGCCTTGCGGGTCAACTTCAATGACGCCGACCGCGTCGAACATCCAGCCGACAGAACCGGTTTCGCCGAGTTGGCCCCCGTACTTGGTAAACATGAAACGGAATTCGCCCGCGGTGCGGTTGCGATTATCGGTGGCTGCATCGACCACGACCGCGAGCCCCGCGGGACCGTAGCCTTCGTAGCGGATCTCCTCGATCTCTTTTTCGCCCGTTCCGCCCGCGCGCGCGATCGCGCGTTTGACGTTGTCGGAGGGCATGTTGTGCTCGCGCGCTTTTTCAACTGCGATCTTCAAGCGATGGTTGGATTCGGGATCCGGCGATCCCGATTTCGCCGAGAGCGTAATCTCGCGGCTAAGGCGGGTAAAGAGCGCACCGCGCTGCGAGTCGGTCTTGCCCTTATCCAGCTTGATATTTTGCCACTTACGACCCATAGCTAGCCTCTAACATGTATTCTCTTACTTCCCATGGATAGGATCGATTTCTTTCAGGCTTAGGCATGGAGGGCCGAAGTGCGGAAGAAATCGGACTACCCTGGTCCCACGATCCAGGTGGGAAACCACATGCGCAGGTGCCACTGATCCCACGAGATCGGGACGGCTGCGAGAATCGGATAGAAAAACACGAACGACGCCGCGATAAGGACGACGACCGCGGCGATTCCCCCGATTGCCCAGCGGCGCTTGACTTCACCCTTGTCTGCAAAGTGCAGCCATAGCTGTTGAAGTACGATCGCATTGCACAAACAGATCAACGGTATATCGACGTAAAAATGATAGGCGAAGGTGATGCGCGGGGACTTCATCCACGGAAGCCATTGCAAGAGGTAGGTCAGTACGATCAGCGCGTAAGCTTTGTTCTTGCGAAGCCACGCGAGCACGCCCACGATCGGCACCGCGATCAGCCCGAACCACATGATCAACGGGTTGGGCATTGAGGTGATCTCCTCAACGCAACAACCCTTGGGGTCCTTCATGTCCTTGCGGTGATCCTGATAGTAGTAGGCGATCGGAACGTAGTCGAGCGGCCACTCCCACCACTTCGAGGAATACGGGTGCGTCGCTACCAGTTTGTCGTGATACTCGAACATCGAGTATTGGCGGTAAACCACGTCGTTGAAGTTGTGCACTTCGTTGGGGTCGGGCGACTGCCGAACCAGATCGGGCACCCACACCAGCGCATAGACGGTCGCGCTGATAAAAAGAATCGTGGCGAGCGCACCGTCGAGACGGAAGCCGCGCGGATTGCCCCACAGCGCCGGACGGCGCGCGAAAAACACGCGCTGCAGCCAGATGAGAATCAACACCACGAAGCTCACGCCGAAGCCCATGACGCCGTACCATTTTGAACTGACCAGTAAACCGAGCGCTATGGTGAAGACGATTAGCCACAGATTTGCGGACGAACCTCGCTCGCGCGCCTGTCCCGCGCGAATTTCATTTTGCGCATACGTCGCGTCGGCCAGCGGCGTTTCATATGTTTCGCTCGGCTCAGCGCGATACGTGATCGTGAAGTCGTCACCCGGATAGACTAGCGCGCCGGAACGATTCTGCGACCGGTCGCCGGCGGTGATCCGCGCCTTTCCGCCCGTGCCTTCGATGACACCGCCGTCGGGCGCGTAGAGCGAATGGCTCGATCCCTCGACGAGCGCGAAAGCGCCGTCGGGAAACGTGAATTCTTGCGCGCCGTCGGCGAACCATCTGCGGAAGAACCGGTAACGTAGTAAGAGATAGACGCCCAGAGCAACGTAAAGAACGACGATGATACTCGATGCCAGATCGAGCGTCATCGGCGGGTGAACGAAAGACCTCCACACGAGATCCCATATCCCAACGACGATCGCGCCGGCAACCAGCGAAATCCCGACGCCCACGCCGAACGCGAACGGCGGAACCACGGTGTGAGCACGCGACTCGACTTGCGATGCGATCCAGAAGCGATAGAACGCGTAGACCGCACCTAGCGAAAAGACGATCACAAAGCCTTCGGGCGTGCCGATCCGCGACTGGACGAAGTGCATCCCATCGCAGATCAAGAAAAATGATGCAATCGCGGCAAAAATCGTCGAACCGGTCACACGCTTGGCAAAAACATAGAGCAGCATGATCACGATCGCGCCGAACACCACGTCGAGGAAGCGCCAGCCCCACGAGTTGTCGCCGTGGCCGAGACCGCCGAATAGCAGCACCGAGAGCGTGACCAGCAGCTTTGAGAGTGGCGGATGCGTATTCTCGTAAATACGCATGTTCTTGAGGTATTCTTCGGCCGCACGCGCAAAGTAGATCTCGTCGAAGATCTTGTCCGCCGGATACCAATAGCGGACGAACGAGAGCACGAAGCTGACTACACCAAGCGCGCTCATCGCGATGTAGTCGACCGCGCTCATCACTGACAGGCCTTCACGCGGGTCGTAATAGTCACGGGCCCGCTGCTTGGCCTTTTCTTCCGTTTCTGCGGCTTTGGGCTTGCTGGCGGGAGCGTCTGCGGTCTCGGGTGCCGAGCCGAGATACGCATAACCCAGGGCAAAGAACGTGCCCACCGCGATGAGCGCGTAGAACGAGGTTAGCGGTCCCCACAAGTTGACCGAATTGACGCCGGGCGTTTGATTCGTCACCACCGTGAGGTACTGCAATGAATAGATGAGGTTTGCAAAGAGCACGACGGAAAGCGCGAGCGAGCCCCAAAGATAGCGTCGCGCGATCGGTATGCAGGCGATGCAGAAAAGCAGCGCATCGAAGCTGTAACGCTCGTGCATACGGGTCGAGAGAATGAAGAACCCCAGCAGCGCGATCGTGCACGACTCGAGCAGCGCCGCGGCGGTCCGCTCTTGCAAGTACCGCCAGACCACCAGCGCGAGCGCCGCAACGACGAGGGCAATGCCCCACACGTACTGCGGTAGCTGGAATCCCCAACCGATCAGCGCGCTGTCCTTTTGCCAAAAGGGACCCTTGATCGCCCACAGATTGAACGCGTTGACGGTGTTATATGCGTAAACGTTTGAGCCGAACTCATACCGCTGCAGCAGCCATTGCAATGCATCGACCGGATTGGCCGTCGGATGGAACGGCAGCACCAGCGCAATCGCAAAAACAAATGCGGCTACGATGCCGATTCCGGTTGACGTTAGCCGTTCGCGCAGACGCGCACGATCGGCAAAGGCGAATGCGATGAAGAGGGCGATGAGGACCGCCGCCTGCGGCTTAATCAGCAGCGAGTAGGCCAGGCTCACCCATGCCGCCGGAATCAGCCATGAGATCGGCTGAGCGGCTGCGTCCTCACTCTTTAAAAGAAGGTAGACACCGAGAAGGGCAAAGCCGCCGGCCACGCAGTCGACTTGCCCCCAGTCCGCCGAGATCATGATCGTCGCCGGATTGAGCACGTAGACGGCAGCCGCTCCGAGCGCGAGCGCGGGTGCCGCGAAGCGCCGGCCTAACGCATAGATCAATGCGCCGACGCCGAGGTCTGCGAGCACGGCCGGGAGCTTGACCACGATCCGCAAGAGATTGTACTGCGGGTCCAATCCGCGAAACGGTGCCCACAGATGACCGAAGATTGCCAAAATGTAGAAATAGCCCGGCGGATAGTCCGCGAAGCTCGTCTTGGCATAGAAGTTCGGTAGGCCGTTGTTGATCAGCGACAGCGTCCAGGCGACAAACGTGTTGACGTCCGTTGAAAACCCGCTCGAACCAATAAAGAACATGCGCACGACGAAGCCGGCGAACAGCAATACGGGTAGCGCGTACGGGAGCGTACGCTCCCAGACGGACGTTTGGACGTTCGTCCTGGCGTTCACGGTAGAGGTGGCCTCCGGTCAGCCGACAGGTTCGGCGAGCGTTTCGAGCAGGTAGTCGCGCAGGGCACGGTTGGGGTGGCGCTCCACGACGGCCATAGGTTCTGCAACGGCACGCGTCGCGGCCTCTCGGGCGCCCAGCTCTTCAAGAGCCGCTACCACAGCCTGGACCTCGGCTGTGTCGAGCGGCTTCTGCGAGCGATAGGCCGCAGCAATAACTTCGCGCGCGGGCGACGGCGGCCGGGCAAGGGCCCAGACCACGGGGAAGCTCCATTTCCGCCGCATGAGATCGCCGGCTACCGATTTCCCGGTGCGATCGGTGCTCGCCCAGATGCCGAGCAAATCGTCACGCACTTGGAAGGCCTTCCCGTAGGCGCGCCCCACTTCGGCGTAGCCGGCAACGCGCGATTCATCGATGCCCGCGCAGCACGCTCCCAGCGAACAGGCCGCTTCGAAGAGCGCGCCCGTTTTACAGGCGATCATCAGATCGTAATCGGCCAGATCGACATGGCCCTCACTCTCGAATTGCAAATCGAGCGATTGGCCGTCGCACATCGTGCGGTGCGCGAGGTGTAATCGTTCGATGACGTCGAGCGCCGCTGCGGGACCCAGTAGCGTTTTCGCGCGCATCAAGGTGAGAAAACTCAACGCGCACATCGCGTCGCCGGTATTGACCGCTTGGGCGATGCCGTACACGCTCCACAGGGTGCGGCGGCCGTGGCGAAACTCGTCGCGATCTTCGATGTCGTCGTGAACGAGCGAATAATTGTGCAGCAACTCCACCGCGGCTGCTGCATCGAGCGCGCGCTCGAGCGGCGCGCCTTCGGATTCGCAGATGCGCATGAGCATCGTCGGACGCAGACGCTTTCCACGCCGCGCCGGCCCATGTGGCGGATAACCGAAGTGATATGCGAGCATGTCGGCGATCGCCGGCGATCCGCCGTATTCGCGGACGCACTCGCTCAGATGGGCTTCGAAGCGCTCAGACGGGTTGACGAGCGAGCTCCTCCATGCGCGCCTGCACGCTGTCGACTAGCCATCCTGGGGTTGACGCCCCCGACATGAGCCCCGCCACCTTCACGCCGTCAAACCACTCGGGCCGCAATTCATCCGGGCCCTCGATGTGAAACGAGCGCGCGCCATGCGTTTCGGAAAGCTCAGCCAGGTGCTTCGTGTTGGCCGACGTTTTTCCGCCGACCACGACCATCACGTCGACTTCGTTTGCAAGTCGCAGCGCTTCGCTTTGCCGATTGTTGGTATCGGTGCAGATCGTATTGACCGCGCGCACTTCGTAATATTTTTCGCTCAACGCTTTGACGATGTCGCTGAAGCGCTCGCGCGAATAGGTTGATTGCACGACCACGCCCATGCGGCTGCCACGCGGAAGCTTCGCGACGTCTTCGACCGTCTCGATGCACCAGGCGCCGGGTACGTGACTGAGCGTGCCTTTGACCTCGGGGTGCGCCGGGTCGCCGATCACGATGATCTTATAGCCTTCGGCCTTGAGCTTTTCGGCTTGCACGTGAATTTTGGTAACCATAGGGCAGGTCGCGTCGATGATCTCGAGGCCCTTGGCCTGCGCCTTTTCGAACACGTCAACCGGCAAGCCGTGCGCGCGCACGAAAAGCGCGCCGCTTTGCACCTCATCGATGCCGGCGGCATTGCGCAGTCCGCTGGCTTCGAGCGTCGCGACGGTCTGCGGGTTGTGTACCACGTGACCGAGCGTGGTCACATCGCTCCGCTGCGCGATCGCTTCTTCGGCTTTTTTTACCGTGATCGCGACACCGAAGCAGAACCCCTGAACCTTAGCTTTGCGAATTTCCATCGATGCTTTCCCGTACGGCCCAAATGGCGCTCATGACGTCATCGGTGAACTTCGCCAAGTCGTCGCGCGTTGCTTTCCGATCCGCCGGCAACACGAGCGGTTTGCCAAATGCGACTTTGATCTGAGCCAGGCGGCCGGCCCGCGCGCTTCCCGAGATATAGGCTGGGACCACCGGCGCCTTGGTCAGCGAGGCCAGCAGCGCGACACCGATTTGGGGCTCCTTGTCGCCGTGGACGTTACGGCCCCCCTCCGGGAAGATGCCGACGCATCCGCCCTTGCGCAAGACCTCGACGGAGCGCTTGATCGCCGCGGCGGCGCTACCCTGACGGTCGACCGGATAGGCGCCGACCGCGGCAATCAGCGGCCCGAGCACCGGAACTTCGAAGAGTTCTTTTTTCGCCATGTAGCTGATACGGCGTGGACAGCACGCGCCAAGCAGCGGCGGATCGAGATTGGAGATATGATTGCAGGCCACGATCAGCGGACCCGTCATCGGCACGTTCTTCTTCCCGTACGCGCGCAAGCGCCAGAGCGGCGCACCGAACAAACGGATCAAGCCCTTGGCCAGTCCATACAGGCTCATCGGGCGCGCTCCACGAGACCTGCGATTTCGGCCACCACCGCATCGATACCCAGCGTGCTCGAATCGACCACGTGCGCATCCTGCGCGGGCGCAAGAGGTGAAACGGCGCGTTCCCGATCGAGCCGGTCGCGTTCCTCAATCTCTTGCGACAGTTGATGTTCGCTGATGTTATCGCCGGCTGCGAGTAACTGCGCGCGGCGGCGCTCGACGCGCGCCTGCACGGATGCGGTGAGGAAAATCTTGACCTGCGCGAGCGGCAATACAACGGTACCGATATCGCGCCCCGCCATCACGACCGGCCCCTCTTGGGCGATCTCGCGCTGACTGTTCACCATTGCCTCGCGCACGCGCGGATGTGCCGCGATCGTCGACACGACGGTACTCACTTGATTCGACTGCAAGGTCGCGTCAGAGAGTTCGACGCCGCCGGCGATGATACGAAACCCCTGTGGCGCCTTCGCGTCGAGTGTCACACTGACGCGCGCGCCCTCCCAGAGCCGCACGAGCGCGCTCTCGTTGTCGGCGTCGATACCGCTGCGCAATGCAAGGTACGCAAGCGTTCGATACATCGCGCCCGTATCCAAGTAGAGCACGCCGAGCTCTTGTGCCAGACGAAATGCGACGGTCGTCTTCCCCGATGCGGCCGGACCGTCGATAGCAATCTGGAGGTGAGGTGGGAGGCTCATAGGTCGAGCCGCCGATTCGCCGAGGGGTCGCTCTACCCCCGGTAGCAAACTTCACGACGTGGCAAAAACGCGCTCGGTCTTCTTCTGTAATGGCTGTGGCTTCGAATCGACGCGATGGCTGGGGCGCTGCCCGCAGTGCGAGGCGTGGAACTCCTTCGACGAGCGTCCTTTCGCCGTGTCCTCGCGCTCGACGAAAGCCGTTGCGAGCGCGCGACACGCCGCGCTTGCTCCTATCGAGCTCGATTCGATCGACAGCACGAAGATCGCCCGTCTGCGCAGCGGCATGAACGAATTCGATGCAGTGCTAGGCGGCGGTATCGTGCCTGGCAGCGTCACGCTGATCGGCGGGCCGCCGGGCGCGGGAAAGTCGACCTTGCTCTTGCAAATCGCGGCGCGACTGTGCGCGAGCGGACGCGTCGTGTACGTCTGCGGCGAAGAGTCCGCCGCGCAAGTGAAGCTCCGCGCCGGACGCCTCGGCATTGACGCGCCGCTGCTCGTGCACGCCGAGACAAACCTGCGCGCAGTGCTCGATGCGCTCGATCGCATCGATCCCGTCGCGGTCATCGTCGATTCGATTCAGACCGTGTGGCTACCCGACGCGGAATCGTATGCCGGCAGCGTCACGCAGATTCGTGATTGCACGCAAGCGCTGATGGAATTCGCCAAACGCACCGGCTGCTCGACCTTCATCGTCGGCCACGTCACCAAAGATGGCGCGATCGCCGGACCACGTTTGCTCGAGCATTTGGTTGATACGGTGCTTTACTTTGAAGGCGAGACGACCGGCGAATATCGGATCCTCCGCGCCTACAAGAACCGCTTTGGTTCTATTGACGAGATCTGCGTCTTCGCGATGCACGATCGTGGCCTCGACGAAGTCGCCAATCCTTCGGAACTCTTTCTCGCCGGGCGCGAAGAGCGGCCAAGTGGGTCGTGCGTCGTCGCGTCGATCGTCGGTTCGCGCCCAGTCTTGATCGAAGTGCAGGCCCTCGTCGGCGAGAGCAGTTATGGCACGCCGCGCCGCTTGGCAAACAATCTCGACCAAGCCCGCCTCGCGATGATTCTCGCCGTGCTCGAGCGACGCGTCGGCATGCATCTGGGGACCCACGATGTCTATGCGTCGGTCGCGGGAGGACTGCGCGTGAGTGAACCGGCCGCGGACCTCGGCATCGCGCTAGCCATTGCTTCCTCGTTTCGCGACCGCCCGTTACCGCCGCATTCCGTGGCCTTCGGCGAACTGGGCCTCTCGGGCGAATTGCGCAACGTCAACGCGAGCGCCCGGCGCGAGGCCGAAGCACGCAAACTCGGCTATCGAACGATCTTCTCGGCGGAGAATCATCGCGACGTCGCCTCGGCGATTGCAGCCGCACTCTCCTAGCGTGGCACTCTTCGAAATCGTCCCGAATCTTTCCGAAGGGCGCGATCAAGCCACGATCGATGCGGCGGTCGACGCCGTGCTCGCGACCGGCGCGCGCGTGCTGCATCGTACCAGCGATCCGGTCCACCATCGCAGCGTGCTTACGATCGCAGGCGACCGCGCACGCGTGCTCGACGCGGCCGTAGCGCTGGCCGGTGTCGCGGTCGAACGCATCGACCTGCGCGAGCATCACGGTGTCCATCCGCGCATCGGCGCCCTCGACGTGCTGCCGTTCGTGCCGCTCCGCGATGCGTCGCTGGCCGACGCAGTGGCGCTGGCGCACGAAGCCGGCGCGCGGATCTGGGACCGCTATCGCCTGCCTTCCTTTTTCTACGGTGCCGCGGCGCGGGCACCCCAGCGCGCGTTACTCGCAAATGTGCGCGCCGGCGAGTTCGAAGGGCTCGACGCGCGCTTCGCAGGCCTGCCGCCGGACGTCGGCGACATTCCGCGGCACGATCGCGCCGGCGCGATCGCGATTGGTGCGCGGAACGTCCTCGTCGCCTTCAACGTTGAACTCGAGACGGGCGATCTCACACTCGCCAAAGCGATTGCGCGGAGGCTGCGGGAGCGTTCGGGCGGTTTGCGCGGCTTGCGCGCGCTCGGATTACGCTTGAGTGAGGGGGTCGTACAAGTCTCGCTCAATGTCACAGACGTTGAAACGACACCGCTCTATCGTATCGTCGAGTTGATTGCACGCCTGGCCGCCAAGAAGGGCGTTGCGATCCGCCGAAGTGAGCTCATCGGTCTGGTTCCGCGGGCCTGCGTGGAAACGTCGGCCCGCTACTTTTTGGGGACACTGTGAAACAATTCGTAATCCTGATCGCCTGCGCCATCTTTGCACTTGCAGGCTCGAGCGCTCGCGCGCAGCAAACCGGCGGTCCCGGTGATGCCGGCATTTACACGACTACTCTGAAAAACGGGTTGCGCGTCGTGGTAGTCGAGGATCACGCGGCGCCGGTCGTGCAGACGGCGGTCTGGTATCACTTTGGTTCGCTGGATGAGACCAAAGGCAAGACGGGTCTTGCGCATGCCACCGAGCACATGATGTTTCGCGGAACCGACGATCTCAATGCCAGTGGTTTGGACGATATCGTTGCGCGCCTGGGCGCGCAGATGAACGGCCAGACCTCGTATGACTACACACAGTTTTACTTCATGATGCCTGCCGACAAAGTCGACGTGGGCCTCGCGATCGAAGCGGATCGCATGCAGCACGCGGCGATGCGCCAAGCCGACTGGAACATCGAGCGCGGCGCCGTGCTCAACGAACTCGAAGGCGACGAAGGTTCGCCGTTCTTCAGCCTTCTCGAGAAGGTGCGCGCCGCGGCCTATCCAGGCGAGCCCAACGGCCGCACGCCGACCGGATACATTACCGACGTCGAGCACGCCACCGCCGCCGACATCGCGAAGTACTATCACGAATGGTACGCGCCGAATAATGCGACACTGGTCGTCGCCGGCGACGTGAACCATTCAAGGATTTTCGCTCAAGCCGAGCGAGACTTCGGCGCAATTCCGCGTAAGACGCTGCCACCGCGCACCGAGAAGCATCCGACGCCGGTTACGCACACGGTCACGGTCACGTCGGACCTGCCCTTTCCGTTTGGCATCGTCGACCTCGCCTACGCTGTTCCGGGCGACACCGAGCCGGGCGAGCCGGCGATTAGCACGCTCTCGGCGCTGATCCAAAATCAGCTCTCGCCGTTTTACGCGGCGCTCGTGCAAAGCAACATCGCCGTCGCGCTGCAAGCCCAGGAAGACACGCAGCTCAAAGGCGGGCTGCTGGACGTCTACATCGTGCTCAATCCTGGGCACACCGCAGATGAAGCCGAACGCGTTTTCCAAACCACGATGACGCAAACCCTCGCGAACGGCTTTGCGCCCGATCTGGTCGAGGCCGCCAAGCATTTGACGATCGCCGATCGTCTCTATTCCGCCGATTCGGTCGACGGACTGGGCGATCTCGCCGGCTACACGTACGGTATCGTGGGTGAGCGACTTAGCGATGAAGACGATCGCCTCGCCGCGCTCGACGGCCAATCGTTGTTGGCTGTGGCGCGGCAATATTTGAGCCGCCCAACGGTCATCGGCCGGCTCGATCCAAACGCGCAGCCGGCACGCAGCAACTCGCAAAAGAGCAGTGCCGCGATTAGCGACGACTTCTCCAAACGCGTCCCGACCGGCCCAATCGTTGAACCGGCCGCGCTGCGCGACGCGGTGCGCACGCCCACGACGGCGCGAAGCACGCTCGACCCGACGAGTTTTATCTTGCCCAACGGTATTCGCGTGCTGGTGCAGCCCAAACCCGATCGCACGACGTTTGTTCTGGGCGGCGAGATCGCCGGCTCAGCCGCATTTGCGCCGCCGGGTCAAGAGGGCGTTAGCGACCTTGCCTCAACGCTTGCCGACTTCGGGAGCGCGCAATACCCTTTCGCTCAGCGGCGCAAGGCCGTCGACATGATTGGCGCAGTCGTGCAAAATGGTCAGCAGTTTAGCGCGCGCGGTCTTGCCCGCGATTTTCCCAAGATCGTGGCAATCCTCGCTGACGGTGAGATGCACCCAACCTTCAGCGAGCCGTGGTTCACGCTCGAGCGCGACCAGCTCGCTAACAGCTTGCAGTCGACCGCGACCATCTCCGGCGTGATGATCGATCGCGCCTACCTGCGGCTGCTCGCCGCACCCAATGACCCGTCGCTCCGTCACGCGAATCAAGCCACCGTCGGCAGCCTCACGCAAGCGGATCTCGCGACCTTCACTAAAACCTATTGGCGCCCCGACTTGACCACGATTGCGGTGGTCGGCGACGTGACGCCGGATCAGGTGCGTAGCGTTCTCGAGAGCGCGTTCGGCGGCTGGACCGCGCAGGGTCCAAAGCCCGACGCGCACGCGATGTCGTTTCCTTCGGCGCATTCGGGTCATGAATACGTTGGCACCGACGCCAATCAGGTCTACGTTCGCTTGGGCCAGCCGGCAGTCGGACGAAACAGCCCGGACTACGACACGCTGCTCGTGCTCAATCAAATCCTCGGCGCAGGCGGCGCTTTCGAATCGCGTTTGTGGCAAGAACTACGCCAAAAACGCGGCCTCGTCTACGGCGTGGCCAGCACGGTCGATGCGGGGAGCGATCGGGGTGATTTCAAGATCGAGCTCAATGCGTCGCCGGGAAAAGTGGTCGAAGCGGTCGCCTTCGTGCGCAGTGAACTGCAAACGCTGCAGACACATCCCGTCACGCAGACCGAACTCAACGATGCTAAGCTGCGTCTCGTCAGCGACGCATTGCTCGCCGAAGCGTCGGCCGACGGTCAGGTTGGGCAGTTGCTCGACATCGGTACCAACGATCTCCCGCTCGACTACTACCGTACGCTCAACGATCGCTTCGCGAACATTACCGCAGCCGACGTGGAGCGCGTCGCAAAAAAGTATCTCGATCCGTCGGCTCTGGTCGAAATCTACTCCGGGCCGCCGGGTCCGTGGTCGGGAACGTAAGGTCTTTGACCGGATGTCAGACCATCGTCTTGTCGGATCGAAGGGCGGCACGTTACACTTAACCTCCCAAAATGAGCGGAGGTCCTGTTCTGAGCCAACCCCACGCAACCGCCGATCTGGAGCCCATCGAGCGCCGCTCAGTCTTTGACGAGGTGGTCACGCGGCTGGGCGATTTCATCATGCAGAGCGGGCTGAAGCCCGGCGATAAGCTTCCCGCCGAGCGCGAGCTCACCGAGTCGCTGCGGGTTGGTCGCTCGTCGCTGCGCGAAGCCGTCAAGGCCTTGCGAGCCGTCGGTGCGATCGAGGTGGTGGCTGGCGGGGGCATGTACGTTGGGCACGGTGGATCCAAGGCGCTCGCGAAGCCGCTTTCGTGGGCCGTGCTGCTGAATTCGTCGAGTTTGCAGCAAACCGTCGAAGCTCGCGAGATACTCGAAGTGCAAATCGTAGCGCTCGCGGCCCAGCGCATCACCGATGAGGAGCTCACGGGATTGCGCCATCTCCTCGAGCGCATGCGTGGGGCCCTCAAGGACCCAGAGGCCCACCTGGTGGCCGACGTCCAGTTTCATTTGGCGATTGCACGCGCGTCAAAGAACGACATCCTGTACTACGCGTTCGAGATGCTGCAGCACGTCGTAGCCGCGTGGATCCGTCGGAGCCTGCTCACCACAAACTGTCAACCGCTTGCGCTCGAAGAGCATCAAGCGATCTACGATGCGCTTGCGGCGCGAGACCTCGCAAAGGCGCGCGAGGCGATGCATGCGCACATCACGGCGGCTAGCCACCGCCACAACGAGGCACCATGACTGCGACTATCGACAGCTACAACGCACTGCACTTGCTCATCGCGGGTGAACGCATCGGCGCAAATCAGCGCGCGACGCGACCCGTCATCAATCCCGCGACCGGCGCCGTGCTTGCCGAGCTCCCCATTGCGACCGATGCCGATCTGCAACAAGCACTTTGCGCCGCAGCAAAAGGCTTTGCCCGCTGGCGCGCAGTCAGCGCCTACGATCGCGCGAACGTTCTGCATAAGGCCGCAGCGCTGCTGCGCGAACGCGCTGATACGATCGCGCGCACGATGACGCTCGAGCAAGGAAAGGTTTTGGGCGAAGCGCGTCTCGAGATCGGCGCCGCCGCCGATATCTTCGATTGGGCTGCAGAAGAGGGGCGCCGCGCCTACGGGCGCGTGGTCCCATCGCGCTCGCCGGCGGTGCGTCAAATCGTGATGCGCGATCCGGTCGGGGTCGTCGCCGCGTTCACGCCGTGGAATTTTCCGGCGCTCACGCCGGCACGCAAGCTCTCCGGCGCGCTGGGCGCGGGATGCGCGATCATCATCAAGCCTGCCGAAGAGACGCCGGGCACGGCACTGGCGCTTCTCCAGGCGCTGCTCGACGCGGGGCTGCCCGAAGACGCCGCACAAATGGTGTTCGGCGATCCTGCGCACATCTCATCAACGCTGATCGCATCGCCGATCGTGCGCAAGATTTCGTTTACGGGCTCGACCGCGGTGGGCAAACAGCTTGCCGGATTAGCGGCAGCCGGCGTGAAGCGCGCGACGCTGGAGCTCGGCGGACACGCGCCGGTTGTGGTGACGGCAAAAGCCGATCTCGACCGCGCGGTGAAACTGTCGGTGGGATTCAAGTATCGCAACGCCGGGCAAGTCTGCGTCTCACCGTCGCGCTTTCTCGTGCAAGAGAGCATCTACGACGAGTTCGCCTCGCGCTTCACGCGCGCGGCTGCCGACATTCGTGTCGCGAACGGCCTTGAAGAGGGCGCGCAAATGGGATCCCTCGCAAACGAGCGGCGTCGCAATTCGATTCACGGCCTGGTCGAAGACGCGGTTGCGCGTGGCGCCAAGCTCCAGACGGGCGGAACGCGGTATGACACACCGGGCTTCTTCTATCCGCCGACGGTGCTGACCGGCATTCCGGCCGATGCGCGCATCCTCAACGAAGAGCCCTTCGGTCCGGTTGCCGCAATCGCCACGTTTCGCGACATCGATCAAGCGATTACCGAAGCAAACCGGCTGCCGTACGGACTTGCCGCGTATGTGTTTACCCAAGACGTTACCGAGCACATCGCGCTCACAAACGGCATCGAAGCAGGCATGATCGGCGTCAATCATTTCGGCGTCTCGCTGGCCGAGATTCCCTTCGGCGGCGTCAAGGAATCCGGTTACGGATCTGAAGGCGGCAACGAAGGAATCGAATCGTATCTGGTTACGAAGTCGGTAACGACGACGTAAGGACGTCTGACTTAGACGTACTCCTTGCAATAGGCAGCGATGCGTTTGATGCCTTCGCGCACGCGGTCGATCGGGGCGACCCAGCTCAAACGCAGCCAGCCTTCAAACGCGCGCCGAATGCCACGCCCGGTATCGCCAGTACGTCGTGCTCTTCGATAAGTTCCATCGCGGCGTCGTACGACCGTACACCATCGGGTAGCCGAACGCAGCGCATAAAAGCTGCCCTCGGGCCGGATAAACCGCAAGCGGCACTGCGACTCCAGCGACTCGACGACGCCGTCCACTGCGCGCGGTACCAGGAGACATGTTCGTTCACGCCGCCGAGCTCGTGAAGACGTGCAGCGCGACTGCTGCGCAAAAGTGTCGGTACACGAGGTCAACCAGGCGTGCGCCTTGATCGCATTCTCGATGAAGGTTCGGGGCCGATCAGCCAGCCAAGACGCAGCCCGGTAAGCGCATTGCTCTTGCTCAGCGAGTTGGTGGCGATGGTGTGCGGATACCGTTCGGCCAAGGAAGGCTTCGTCGTCCACGAAGGTCTGTTCGCGGTAGATCTCGTCGTGGATCAGCCAGATCGGCTCGCCGCCCGCGCTTCGAGAGCACGAACCAGATTTCGGCTTGCTCGCTGCGAGAGCACACGGCCGGTCGGGTTGTTGGGCGAGCAGATCACGATTGCCCGCGTGCGTTCGCCGATGCCCCGCACGATGCGCTCGGCATCGAACGCAAAGTCGTCGGCTTCACGCATCGGTCACGCCGCGAACGGCGACGCCTTCGAGCGCGCGCCATCTTCGCGTACGACGGAAAAGCCGGCTCGACGATCAGCAATTCGTCGTTCGCCGGATCGAGCAGCGTCTTGATCGTCACGTACATCGCTTCTTGCGACCCGGTCGTGACGCAGACGTTGCTCGGCGTCATGCATCCCGGATAGTCGTAGTGCCGCGCGATCGCTTCGCGCAGCGTCGGATCGCCGGCGTTGGCGCGTATACTTGAATGCCGTGCTCGGCGACGTAGCTCATCGCGTGCTTCGAAGTGCTCGCGATTGGGCGCAAGCGACGGCTCGCCCAAGCCCAGATCGATCGAACGTCGGCCGGCGCTTCGCCGCCACTCTCGCGGATCAGCGAACGTTCGAATCTCGAGCACGCGCGGATTCATACCGGCACCTCGAAATCGCGCAGCGCCGCGTTGAGCGAGGTTTTGCGATCGGTCGATTCGCTGCGCGTGCCGATGATCAGCGCGCACGGCACGCCGTATTCGCCGGCCGGAAACGTCTTGGGCATCGTGCCGGGAATCACGACGGCGCGCGCCGGAATGCGGCCCTTGCGTCGTGGCGGCGATCGCTGCCGCGCACGTCGACGATCGGCGTGCTGGCGGTGAGCACGACGCCGGCGCCGAGCACGGCTTCACGCTCGACGCGCACGCCTTCGACCACGATGCAGCGCGAGCCGACGAACGCGCCGTCTTCGACGATCACCGGGAGCGGCTTGCGGCGGCTCGAGCACGCCGCCGATCCCGACGCCGCCGGAGAGGTGCACGCCCTTGCCGATCTGCGCGCACGAACCGACCGTCGCCCACGTGTCGACCATCGTACCCTTCGTCGACGTAGGCGCCGATGTTCACGAAACCCGGCATCAGGATCGCGCCGCGGCCGAGAAAACTGCCGTAGCGCGCGACGCCCGGGCGGCACGCAGCGCACGCCCAGCTTCTTATAATTCCGCTTGATCGGAAGCTTGTCAAAGAATTCGAGACCCTGCGCATCGCCCATCGGCGCCACCTTACGCCGGGCGAAATAGAGAAGGATCGCCTGTTTGATCCAGGCGTGCACGACCCAGTCATCGCCGTCCGGTTCGGCGACGCGCAACGTTCCAACGTCGAGTGCCGCAATGACGTCGTCAATCGGGCGGCCGGCGCGGCCGCGCACGTCGCCGTCGCCGGCGACAAGCGCTTCAACTTGCACTTGCAGTTTGTCGGTTTTCATGCCGGGCCAAGGTTACGCCTCGGCGAAGGGGCTTCCATGCTCGCATACCGACTCTTTGAAGACGGGCCGCGTCTGATCGATGACGCGCCGGTCCCGCAACCGCGTGAAGGCCAGGTGCTCGTAAAGGTCGCCGGCTCGGGCGCCTGCCATTCCGATCTCCACGTGATCGCGGCAACGGCTGCCGGCAACTGTTTCTTCAAGCCTCCATATACGCTCGGGCACGAGAGCACCGGGTGGGTCGAAGCGGTCGGCGCGGGCGTGCAACGCGTCCAACCCGGCGATAAAGTCGCGGTGTATTGCGCGATCGGTTGCGGAAAGTGCCGCATGTGTCTGGCCGGCTTCGAGAGTTACTGCATGCGTTCTCGTCCAGTGAATGCCTTAGGTCTCGGGATCGACGGCGGCATGGCCGAATATCTCCTCGTGCCGGCGGAACGTTACCTCATTCCGCTGGGCGATCTGGATCCCGTGCAAGCAGCACCGCTCACCGACGCGGGCATGACGCCATACCATGCGATCAATCGCTCGCGCCCGCTCCTCACGCCTGACGCAACCGTCGTGGTCATGGGGATCGGCGGCCTCGGTCACCTCGCGCTACAGATTCTGCGCTCCACGAGCGCCGTGCGCGTGCTCGCGATCGACATCTCTGACCACAAACTGGCGCTGGCGAAAGAACTCGGTGCCGATGCTACCGTGCGCGCGGGTGAGAACGCGCTGCGCGAAACGATGGAGTTGTTGCACGGCGAGCAAGCCGACGTCGTGTTGGATTTCGTCGGAGTGCAATCGACGATCGACCTCGGCCGAAAGCTGGTTCGTCCCGGCGGCGATTTCACGATTGTCGGCCTCGGCGGCGGAACGATGAGCTACGGACAAGGGCGGATCGCCGTAGGCGCGCGCGTCTTCACTCCCTACTTCGGCGGCATCGGCGAAATGCGCGAATTGATTGCGCTCGCCGCGCGCGGCGGCATCGCGGCGCACGTTACCCGCTATCCGCTCAAGCGCGTCGCCGAAGCATACCAGGCACTTCACGACGGCACCGTCGAGGGCCGCGCCGTTATCTGTCCGGGATAGGTCCCACGTCCCATAATCCATTGTCACGTGAGATGGCGTACTGTGAGGGCCCCACGCTCAACGCGGGGTGCGAAGCAGCGTAGCTGCGGAGCATTTCAAAATAGGGGTCCCCAAATGACGATGAGCCATTTGGGGGTAAGATATGGATACGGGAGCGCGAATTACTCGCTCCCGCCTCTTCACTAGGGAACGAGAAGGAGCAGTCGTGCCGAACGCCCCCGCCGACGAGCAACGCATTAACACCATCCGCTTTCTTGCGGTCGATGCGGTCCAAAAGGCCAACTCTGGGCATCCCGGCATGCCCTTAGGGGCCGCCGCAATGGCCTATACGCTCTGGACCCGCCACCTCAAGTTCAATCCTAAGGACCCGCACTGGTTCGATCGCGATCGCTTCATTCTCTCGGCCGGACACGGCTCAATGCTGCTCTACGCCCTGCTGTACCTCACCGGCTACGACCTCACGCTCGACGATCTCAAATCGTTCCGGCAACTCGGCAGCAAGACACCCGGCCATCCCGAAGCTGGGCATACGGCCGGCGTCGAGGCGACAACTGGGCCGCTTGGGCAGGGCCTTGCGAACTCGGTGGGCTTCGCGATCGCTGAAGCGCATCTCGGTGCCGTCTACAATCGATCCGACGCGAAGATCGTGGATCATTTTACCTACGTCATCGCCGGCGACGGCGACTTGATGGAGGGGGTGAGCCAAGAAGCTATCTCGCTTGCCGGTCATCTGCAACTTGGCAAGCTTATCGTGCTTTATGACGACAACCGCGTCTCGCTCGCCGCTCCTACCGATGTCACGTATACGGAAGATGCGTGCGCGCGCTTCGATGCAAGCGGCTGGCACACCCAACGCGTCGACGTCGATCGTTCGAACGACGTCGCTACCCTCGATCAAGCTATCAGCGTTGCCAAGGGCGTCACCGATCGCCCATCCATGATCGCGGTTCGCACGCACATCGGATTCGGCTCGCCGCTGCAAGATACGTTCAAGGCGCACGGCGAGCCACTCGGTGCCGACAACGTCAAAAAAACCAAACAAGAATTGGGCTGGCCGCTCGAGCCGGATTTCTACGTACCGGAGGAGGCGCTCGCGTTCTTTCGCGAGTGCGGCGCAAAAGGAGCGACGCTGGAAGCCGAATGGCAGAAACGCTATGACGGATGGATGTCGGCAAACCCGGATCTCGCCACACAGTTCGAGCGCGCGCTCGACGGCAAGCTGCCGGCGAACGTGCCGTGGCCCGCGTTCAACGCGGAGAACGGCGCAGTCGCCACGCGCGACGCGGGTGGGACGGTGATGAACGCGATCGCAAGCGCCCTCCCAGAGCTGGTCGGCGGCTCGGCCGACCTCGATCCCTCGACCAAGACCTACCTCAAAGACTGCGGCGATTTCCAGCCCAACAACTACGCCGGGCGGAACATTCACTACGGCGTTCGCGAGCACGGGATGGCCGCCGCGACCAATGGCATCGCGCTGCATGGCGGACTCATGCCCTTCTGCGCGACGTTCTTCAATTTTTCCGACTATCTCAAGCCGTCGCTGCGCCTGGCCGCGCTGACGAAATTGCATGCGATCTACGTTTTCACTCACGACTCGGTGTTCTTGGGCGAAGACGGGCCGACGCACGAACCGATCGAGCAACTCGCGATGCTGCGCGCGACGCCAAACGTTCGCGTGGTGCGACCCGCCGATTCGCTCGAAACTTGCGAAGCGTGGAAGCTTGCCGTCGATCCGCGGAGCGGATGTCCGTGGGTGCTGGTGCTCACACGGCAAAAGCTGCCGTTCTTGGGTGCTCGCGACGCGCACGTTGGGCGCGGCGCCTACGTCCTCTCCGATGCAGCCGGCACGCCCGACCTGATTCTGATCGCGACCGGCTCCGAAGTCTCGCTCGCGCTCGACGCCAAAAAGCTCCTCGAGGACAAAGGCGTGCGGACGCGTGTCGTCTCGATGCCTTGTTGGGAGCTCTTCGAAGCCCAACCGCAATCCTATCGCGACGAGGTACTTCCGCCGCAGATCACTGCGCGTATGTCGATCGAGGCTGCGGCGACCTTCGGGTGGGAGCGTTGGACCGGCGAACGCGGCGTCACGTATGGGATCGATCGCTTTGGCGAATCCGCGCCAATGGCCGCCATCGCCAAGAGCCTCGGCTTCACTCCGGAGCGCGTCGCCCAGGTTGCGCTCGACGCATTCGCGCTCGCCTCGCGCTAATTTTTCCTTCGTTCCTTTGTACAGGAGAACCACGTGAGCAACCAATTGCACCAACTGCTCGAGGCCGGGCAAAGCGTTTGGCTGGACAACCTGCGGCGCGGCATGTTCGCGTCGGGTGAACTCAAGCGCCTGATCGACCAGGGTCTGCGCGGAATGACCAGCAATCCGACGATCTTCGAAAAGGCGATCGGAACGGGCGATGACTACGACGAGCAGTTGCGCACCCTCATCGGCCGCGAGACCAGCGCCGACGCGCTCTTTTGGGACTTGGCGGTAGCCGACATCCAGCACGCCTGCGACGCGTTTCGCGGCGTCTATGATTCCAGTGGCGGCAACGACGGCTTCGTCAGCCTGGAGGTCTCGCCGCTGCTCGCGCACGACACGCAAGGCACGATAGAGAATGCCAAGCTATTATGGCAGCGTGTCGATCGTCCGAACGTGATGGTGAAGATTCCCGGCACGAACGAAGGCGTCGCCGCGATCGAAGAGTGCATCTATTCGGGGCTCAATATCAACGTAACGCTGATCTTCTCCATCGAGATGTACGAGAAGACCGCAACGGCCTACATCGACGGGCTCAAGCGCCGCCTGTTGGAAGGCAAACCGATCGATCGGATTCGTTCGGTCAACTCGGTGTTCGTCAGCCGGATCGATTCGGCCGTCGATCGACTGTTGCAGGCCAAGATCGCTAAGGGTGAAGCGTCGCTCCAGTCGCTCATGGGGAAGGCCGGCGTCGCGAACCTCAAACTGACCTATGCGAAGTTCGAGGAGCTTTTCGAAGGTGAGGGCTTTTCGCGGCGTGCTTCAGGCGGGCGGCGCGGTGCAGCGCCCGCTCTGGGCCAGTACGTCGGTGAAGAATCCGGCCTATCCCGACTTGATGTACGTTGAGACCGTGGTCGGCAAGCACACGGTTAACACCATGCCACCTAACACTCTCGATGCGCTGCTCGATCACGGCAAGGTCACAGCCGACACGGTTGAGACGGGGCTCGATGAAGCCCGCGCGACGATGCGCGCGCTGCAAGACGCCAAGATCTCCTTCTACGACGTCACGCACGAGCTTCAGGTTGAGGGCGTCTCGCTCTTTTCCGATTCGTTCGCCGCGCTAATGGGTGCGATCGTCTATAAGCAAAAGCAACTCGCCGGCGGCAAGGAGCGCGTGGCAATCTCGTCAGAGCGAGCCGACGCACTTGAGAAACTCGCGAGCAATGATTTCCTCAAAAAACTCTGGGCCAAAGATCCTTCACCGTGGACGAACGATCCGGCGGCCGCCGACATTATCAAACACGCTTTGGGTTGGCTAGACATTCCGCAGCATATGATGGAGCGCGTCCCGGAGCTCGATGCGTTTGCGAAGGAGATCGCGCGCGAGTTCGATCACGTCGTGGTGCTCGGCATGGGCGGAAGTTCGCTCGCGCCCGATATCATGAGTGAAACGTTCGGTGACTTGGCCGGTGGCCCGGCGAACGACGCCGATTGGCCGGAACTGCACGTGCTCGATTCGACCGATCCAACGCAGATCGCCGAACTCGACGAGAAGCTTGCGCTCGACCGCACGCTGTTCATCGTATCGAGTAAAAGTGGATCGACTACTGAACCCAATGCGTTCTTTGCCTACTACTACGACAAGGTTGCAAAGCTCGTCGGAACGAGCAATGCGGGCAAACAGTTCATCGCCGTGACCGACCCGGGCACACTCATGGTTGACGTTGCCAAGGGCCACAACTTCCGCCGCATTTTCGAAAACGATCCGAATATCGGCGGACGGTATTCTGCGCTCTCCTACTTCGGCATGGTGCCCGCGGCGCTGGCCGGTTACGACGTGCGCCTGATCCTCGATCGCGCGCTGGGCGCGATGCATGCCAACGATAAGTCGGTCGACCCGCGCGTTGCAACCGGCGTCCGCTTCGGTGCGGCGATCGGCGGCTGGGCGCAGGCCGAACGTGACAAACTCACGATCGTAACGCATCCCGACGTATCGGCTTTCGGTGCGTGGGCCGAGCAACTCATCGCCGAATCGACCGGTAAGCACGGTAAGGGTATTGTGCCGATCGAAGGCGAGGCCTTGGGCGCGCCCAGCGATTACGGGGACGATCGCGTCTTTGTCTACGTGGGGTCGAATCTTCCGGATCCCAAAGCCGGCGTGAAAGAAAGTTTGCAGGCTTTGGAAGACGCCGGGTATCCAGTGATTCGTCTCGCCATGAACGACGAATACGATCTGGGCGAGCAGTTCTACCTATGGGAGATAGCGACGGCTGCGGCGGGAAGCATTCTCGGGATCAATGCATTCGATCAGCCCAACGTGCAAGAGTCCAAAGACAACACCAAAGCGCTGCTTGCGCAGTACGAAGCCAAAGGCTCGATCGACGAACCGGCACCCAACGTCGAAGGCCCCGCCTTTGATATCACCTATCTCTCGGGCACCAAGGACTTCGCTGGAGCGCACCGCGATGTCGGCGCGCTTGCCGCGGTCTTCAAGCAACTCGTGCCCGGCGATTACGTCGCGATCTGCGCTTATATCGCGCGCAATCCCGCGCACATCGAAACGCTCGACAAGCTGCGCTTGATGATACGCAACGCGAGCGACGTCGCAACAACGGTTGGCTTTGGGCCGCGCTTCCTGCATTCTACGGGACAACTCCACAAGGGCGGTCCCAACTCGGCAGTGATGCTGCAGATCGTCGGCGACGACCCGGCGGATCCGCCGATCCCTGGCATGAACGTCGGCTTCCGCACGCTCCTCGCGGCGCAGGCGCTGGGCGACTGGCAATCACTCGATAGCCGCAAGCGGCGCGGCGTTCGTATCCATCTCAAAGGCGATATCGATTCCGCGCTCCAAACGTTCGTCGCTGCAGTCGACGACGCACTTTCCACTCGGGCATAGACGGTTCGGCCGCTTTACGGCGGTCGCGCCGCCTGCGCTCCTCACCTTCACCTGCATCGTGCAGGTACAGGAGTAATACATGCAAATCGGGATGGTTGGACTGGGCAAGATGGGCGCGAACATGACGACGCGCCTGATCCAAGGTGGACATCAGGTTGTCGTCTACGACCGTAGCGCGGATGCGGTCGCGCAAGCGGCCTCCGGTGGCGCAAGTGCGTCGAGCGGACTGCGTGATTTGTGCGCTAAGCTCAGTGGCTCGCCCAAGGTCGTGTGGATCATGGTTCCTTCGGGCAAGCCGACCGATGACACCATCGATGAACTCGCCGCCATCTTAAAAAGCGGCGACATCATCATCGACGGTGGAAATACCAACTGGAAGGATGGACTTGCCGCCTACGAGCGCTGCAAAGCTAAGGGCGTGTTTCTCGTCGATGCGGGCACGAGCGGCGGCATCTGGGGCCTCAAGGAAGGCTATAGTCTCATGGTGGGAGGCGACGACATCGCGGTCAAGGCGTGCGAACCGGTTTTTTTGACCCTCGCACCGCCCAAAGGCTACGCGCACGTTGGCCCAGCCGGCGCCGGCCATTTTTCGAAGATGGTGCACAACGGCGTCGAGTACGGCATGATGCAGGCCTACGGCGAAGGATTTGAGATTCTCGAGACCTCGCCGTTCGATTTCGATCTCGAACAAGTCGCGAGCGTTTGGTGTTACGGCAGCGTCGTGCGCTCGTGGCTGCTCGAGCTGGCGGTGCTTGCGTTCAAAGCCGATCCGGGCCTCAAAGACATTCGCGGCTACGTCGAGGACACGGGCGAGGGACGCTGGACGGTGCAAGCCGCAATCGACCAAAACGTGCCCGCTCCGGTCATCACGCTCTCGTTGATGCAACGGTTCGTGTCGCGTCAAGAAGAGTCGTTCAGCGCAAAGGTGATCGCCGCGCTGCGCAACCAGTTCGGCGGGCACGCCGTGAAGACGGAGACCCATGCCTGAAGCGGTTGCTACCGTCTCCGTCGACGGTCAGTCCGAGAATCCGCTGCGCGTTGGGCTCCAGACCGAACGCATCAGCGATCCGTGCACGATCGTATTCTTCGGCGCGAGCGGCGACCTCTTTAAGCGCATGCTGCTTCCTGCCGTCTACTCGCTGCGACTGCACGGCACGCTGCCCAACGATTTCGCCGTCGTTGGAGTTTCGCGCGCCGAGTACACCGACGACAGCTTTCGTGACTACTGCAAAGAGCAACTCGATCAATTTGCGCCGGCCGATCAGAAGCCGCAGGGCGCGATCTGGGACGACTTCGCCAAACGCCTGAGCTACGTTGCGGGCGAATTCGACGATCACAAGACTTACGGTGAACTGGCTAAACAGATAGCGTACAACGATAAGGAACTCGGGACCAAAGGAAACCGGCTCTTCTACCTCTCCACGCCGCCTTCGGTCTTCCCGACAATCATCGAATTCTTGCGCGAAGCCGACCTCAACCAGCAACAAGAAGGCTGGGGCCGCATCGTCGTCGAGAAGCCGTTTGGCACCGATCTCGAGTCGGCTCGCGCTCTGCAGACAGCGGTCGAGAGCGTGTTCCGCGAGAGGGAGGTCTATCGCATCGATCACTACTTGGGCAAAGAGCCCGTGCAAGACATCATGGCGTTGCGCTTTGCCAACACGATCTTTGAGCCGGTGTGGAACCGCAACTACGTGCAGTCGGTGCAGATCACCGCAGCCGAACAGCTCGGCGTCGAGATGCGCGGCGGCTACTACGACAATGCCGGCACCTTGCGTGACATGATCCAAAATCACGTGATGAATCTGCTCGCGCTCGTCGCCATGGAGCCTCCCTCGAGTTCCGACGCCGACGCAATTCGCAGCGAGAAGTTCAAAGTGCTCGAGTCGATCCAGCCGCCTGAGCACGCCAAGGTGCTCGAGATGTCGGCGCGCGGACAGTACGGCGCCGGCGCGATCAACGGCAAACCGGTGCCCAGCTATCGTCAGGAGCCCGATGTCGATCCACAGTCAAATACTGAGACCTTCGCGTCGGTCCGGCTTTTGGTCGATAATTGGCGCTGGGCCGGGGTGCCATTCTATTTGCGCTCGGGCAAGCGGCTCGCAAAGAAAATGTCGGAGATCGCGGTGACGTTCAAACCGATTCCGCACCGGATTTACGGTGAACGAACCGATACGATCGAACCCAACGTGCTGGTGATGAAGATTCAGCCCGATGAAGGCGTCGCGATGCGTTTCTCGGCCAAGGTCCCGGGAATGAAGAATCACATTCGCAGCGTCTTCATGGACTTCAATTACGGAACGGGATTCGGCGTGCAATCTCCGCCCGCGTACGAACGCTTGATCGGCGACGCGATGCGCGGCGATCAGACCCTTTTCACCCGCTGGGACGCGGTTGAACGCGCGTGGGAGATCGTGACGCCCGTGCTCGACGTCTGGCGGAACACCAAGGACTTCACCTTCCCAAACTATCCGGCGGGATCGCAGGGTCCGCAGTCGGCTTTCACGCTCTTTCCGGAGTGGCGCGCGTTGTGAGTCTTGACGTCCATCCGGTTGTGGACGCGCTGGCAAAAAGCCGGCAAGACCCAGGCGCAATGAAAACCGCGACGATGACGTTCGTGATCTTCTTCGGCGCCGGCGAGGGAGCTGATTGGGTGCGCGGTCGCGCGCATGCGCTCGCCGAGAAACATCCTTCACGCGTTGTGATTTTCGATGCGAATAAGAACGACGACGAACGCCTCATCGAACCTCCGCAAAGACGCGGTGAGTGGGTAGAAATCGGCGTACACGACGCGGCCCCGGCCGAGCTCGATGCTGCGCTCACGTTGCTCGAGCTACCCGAAGCACCGGTCGTGCTGCTCTGGATTGCCGAAGCGCTGTCGGCCGACGAGCGCTTTCTGGCGCTCGCGCGCCGCGCGGATACGACTATTTGCAGTACCTCGGTCGCGCGAACCGACGAGCGTCCGCTGCGCGATCTCAGTCAATTCGTTGACGCGCATCCCGAGATCCCTATCCAGGACGTTGCGTATTTGCGTCTGGCAGCGTGGCAAGAGCTCATCGCGGAGTTCTTCGATGAACCGGGCTGCCGCGTGGAACTCGAAGCCCTGCGCAGCGTCGAAGTTACCGCGGGATCGGATGCCGAGATGTATTATTTGCTCGGCTGGCTCGCAAGCCGGCTTGCGTGGACGCCGCTCGACGGTTCGACCTTTGCAGCCAAAAGCGGGAACGTGCAGTTCACGATGATTCGGGACGGCCCGGCGCGACGGCTCTCGAAGGTCGTACTCGCGTCGGAGCGAGCGTCATTTAGCGCGAGCGTTCATCCGCAGGATCAGGACGCGATCTGCCTCGACGTCACGGGTTCGGCTGCATGTCCGTCGCGCTGCACTCCGTTGCACACGGTCGACCTCGCTTCGCTCGTCGAGCGCGCGATTCTCCGCCGCTCGCGTGACGAGGTCTTTATGGAATCACTGGGCATGGCCAAACTCATCATCGAAAGGCACGTTGCATGACACGCGAAGCCGGGACCCTCTACGTCTACGAAACGCCCGACGACGTCGCCAAGGCGCTTGCCGATCTTTTCATACGTCATGCAACGTCGGCAATCGATAGCAGCGGTCGTTTCGTGGTTTCACTCGCTGGGGGGACGACACCAAAGGCGACCTACTCTATGTTCGCCAAACCTCCCTACGCGAGCGCGATCGATTGGAGCGCGGTCGATATTTTTTTCGGCGACGAACGCTGCGTACCGCCTGATAACGAGCAGTCGAATTATAAGATGGCATTTGAGGCGTTCATCGGCCCGCTGGGAATCGCGGGCAGCCAGGTGCACCGCATGCGCGGTGAGGACGATCCGCAGCATGCGGCAATTGCTTATCGCGGCGTGCTCTTCGATGAACTTGGCGAACGGCCGTCCTTCGATCTGGTGATGCTTGGCATCGGCCCCGACGGTCACACCGCCTCGCTCTTCCCGGGCGAAGATCCACGCGCCGAAGATCAGGAAAAGGTTCGCGCCGTCTACGCGACGTCGCACGCACAATGGCGTCTCACCCTTACGCCGGCGGTGATCAATGCCGCGCAGGCGATCGTCTTTGCTGCCACAGGCGCGGAAAAGGCCATGGTCATTGGAACCGTGCGTCAGGGGCCTTACGATCCGATCACGCTCCCAGCGCAAATCATCGCGCCGACCGACGGCGAACTGATCTGGCTCGTCGATAAAACGGCAGCCGGGAAAACGTAACCGGCCTATTGGAACGCATCTATTAGATATGTAATTGACAGGCACCCGCGCTTCCGCTATGCTACCATTAGATTCATAATAGCTGGAGACGACGATGCCGTTGATTGCGCAGGCGTTTGGATTTTTATTGCTCGCCGCGGCGGTGCCGATGCAGGCGATTACGCCGCAGATGGCCTCACACATCGATGCTGCCGTGAACGACGCCCTGGTCCGTCAGCACGTAGCCGCAGCCTCGCTCGCGATCGTTGAAAATGGCGCGGTCGTCTACGCGAAAGGCTACGGCACGCGAGAAATCACTTCCGGCGCAGCAGCAGACGCGCAAACCGTCTATCCCATCGGCTCGAATACCAAGCAATTCACGGCTGCGGCTATCTTGCTGTTGCAAGAGCGAGGCCGCCTAGACATTCACGATCTGCTCGCAAAGTATCTGCCGGACGCTCCCCACGCAAACGAGATTACGATACAGGAACTCCTCGAACAAGTCTCTGGTTTAGCGGATTACACGCAAACGGCCCAGTACGGTAAGGACTTTTCAAACGAAGTCACGCCCCAGCAGATACTCGCCACGATAGAAAAATCGCCGCTCGCGTTCAGGCCCGGAACCGCCTGGCAATATTCAAATACAAATTACCTTCTGCTCTCAATGGTAATCGCGAAAGCTTCCGGCGAGCCGTATCAGCGTTTCATCATCGACAATCTGTTGAAGCCGGTCGAGCTGACCACCGCAGATTTCGATTCCTATACAAGAACCTATCCCGACGAGGCGCGCGGCTATACGTCGTTCGCTATGGGCGCGCTTCACGACGCGGATCACGACGATTACAGCTGGTTTCAGGGAGCTGGAGACCTTATGATGAGCGCTAACGATCTTGCGCGTTGGACGATTGCGCTCGATTCCGGCAAAGTCGTCTCTGCCGCATCCTTCGAAGAAATGTCGACGCCCAAGCAGCTGTCAGACGGAACGACGACGGGTTACGGATATGGATTGAGCGCCGGCAATAGCTTTCTCGGCCACGAGCTCGTCGGACACCTCGGCGGTCTTGCCGGCTTCGTTAGTGAGGATTTCACGGTCCCCACCGAAAACTTCGCCGTGGTCCTCCTCGCAAACGGTGATACCTTCAATCCCGTTCCAATTACGCACGATATCGTGGCCACGCTCTACGGTCAGCCGCTTCCCCACACTCCCGAGAAAATCTTGACGGAAACAAGCGCTGAGGAGTCGCAGGCAAGAACATGGTTAGGTCGCGCATTCTTAGGCGACATCGATACGACGAACGCGACGCCCGACTTTATGGCGTGGGTAATGCGGACCCGGCAAGCGCAGGCCTCAACGCAGGCAGACTTGCGGGAATTGGGCGATAGGCTCGGCGCGCCGGAGGCATTTGCTTTGGTGAGTCGCCAGGGTCCGCCCGGCGTGAGCGCCTTTGACTACCACGTGACCTTTGCGCATAATGAAATCGACTTTCAGTACGCGCTCCGTCCGTCGGGCCGGCTCGATTATCTGAATTTTGCGCCAGTGTACGATTACTGACGACTGCGAGAGTTGAGGCGGTTCAGCTCTCTTCCGTATAAGATAGCCATGCGTTCGGAGAGCTTTGCGTAGGTCAGCGCCGAGAGGCGGCGCGAACGGGCTGGTTTCTTGACGACGATCATGGTGTGAGCGCTCCTTGTCCCAGCGTACCGAGCGAAACATTGTTCTGGCTCAGAATCGAGCCGTCGACACGCTGCAGTTCGACGACAGCCTTGTTGAGGTCGGTCTGCGCCTGGAGTTCGAGCCCCTCGTTCTGCACGAATTCCACCTGGCGTTGACTGATTAAAAACGTGGTCGACTCACCGTTATGGAACTTGCGTTCTTCGCTCGCGAGCACTTGCGCCGAGGCCTCGCGCGCTTGGCGCGCTGCGAAGAGGCGCGCGAGCGCGGCTTGATAGGCTTGCACTGCGTTACGCACTTCGTACTGAATGCGTTCTGCCGTGCCGAGTTTTTGCACTGCGGCGATGTGCGCTTGCTCATCGGCAACGCCGAGCGCGCCTTTGGCGGTGTTGTTGCCGATCGGCAACGAGACTTGAATACCGGCAGAATACGTCGAGAAACGGGACGAGTTGGCGAACGCTTGGCCGTATGTGCCGTCGTAGTACGGTGGCGGCGTCGCCGACCCGAATACCCCACCCAGGGGCGGCAACGCATTGCCCGCAAAGCCGTTGCCGTTGTAGGTCAACTGCAAGTCGGCTTGCGGTAACATTTGATTCTTGGCATACGCGCGGTTCACGTCGGCCTGCTTCTGCGCATCGATCGCTTGGCGAACTTCGGGCCGATTCTGCATTGCCGTCGCGAGCAGCGAGGCTACCGAGGGCGTCTGCGGCAACGATAAGACCGCTGAGGTCGGAACGAGATTCGCCGCCCAGATCGGATCGCCCGGATCGGTGACGATCAGGCTCTTGAGCTGATTTTGCAGCTCGGAGACGGTCTGCAGCGCCGAAAAGACGTTTTGTGAAGATCGCAACTTGCGTCGAGGATTCGACGGCGTCGATCGGCGCGGCGGCGCCCGTGTTTGGCTTGGCGAACGTTGCTCTGCTGCTGCAGCACGCTTCTTTGAGCGCGTCCTCTTGAATCGCGACGTTGCGCCAGGCGGCGACCAGATTCCAGTACGCGTCTTCCACACTGCGAGATCGTGTGTCGGACCGTCGCCAGCGTCTGGGCCTGCGTCGCGTCGGTGTTGACGATCGCGAGCTTGAAGCTGCCGCTTATCGTCGTTCATCCGAAGTTCTTGAGCAGCGGCTGCGTCACCGAGACGTTGAACGAGCCGAGATAGTATGGGTTGAACGTGTTGATGTAGGTGTTATCGTTCACCTTGGTCTGCGAGACGCCGACATTGTACTGCGTGCCGGTTTCGGTCTGGCCTTGACGCCGGCTTCGTGCGTCTGGTAGTTTTGCACGATCGGCTGAAAGTCGGTGCCGCCCGCGAAAAAGGCGTTGAGCGGCGGCGTTCGTGTCATGCTTGACGACGGCTCGACGAAGAAGCGAACGTCGAAAGCGCCCTTGGCTTGCTGCATTTGATAGCGCGCGACGCGCATGTTCGAAGCCGAGACGGCAAGATTCGGATTCCTCAGCAGCGCCATGCCGATCGCGTCCTAGAGCGCGATGCCGACGAACGGCTGCTGCGTGACGCCGACGATGTCTGCCGCGGTCGGCGCGTACGTCCGGCGCTTCATAGCCGGGCGCGACGCTCGGGACCGGCGGCAGGATCGGCGATGGGACCGGCGTCGGGACCGTCGCGTGCGCCGGAACGTCTGCGCGTCTGGCCGGCGCCGCGAGAACGGCGGCCGCTGCGATGACCGGCGACCGAGCGCAAGGGAACGAGAGACGTACGAAGTCGTTCACGATACGCTCCTTATTCGACCGCGACCGCGCCGAGGCGCGGCTTATTGAGCAATAGGACGAGCGGAGCGAGCAGGATCGTAATCACCGCCAGGGCTCGCGACGTGTCGGCGTAAGATTGAGACCAGCGCTTGGCCGGCGACGATTCCCTCGAGATTGGCAAGCGCGGTTGTCGACCGGGCGCCGCCGTTCTCCTGCAGATAGATGCGCCGTCGGCTGCGTGCTGCAGGTCTGACGCTGGCGCAAGTTCGGTCTGATGCGCCGTCGTACCGCGCACGAGCAGCGTGACCAGCACGGCGGTCGCGATGCTGCCGCCGACTTGCCGCGACAGGTTGAAGAACGCCGAGGTGGACGGGCACTTCCTTATCGGGCACGCCGCCGAGCACGGCGATCGAGAGCGGCACGAAGATCTGCGAAAGGCCGATGCCGCTGATGACCAAGCAGACGATGAACGTTCCGAACTCCGATTGCGGCGTCGTAATGCCGGCCAGAATCCAGTTCGAGACGCCAGCAGCACGAAGCCGATCGCCGTCGAGATGCGCACGTCGATCGTGCCGCGGCCGGCCAGCATCGCGGTGATCGGCGTGAAGAGCATCACCGCCGCCGCGCGCACCAGAATCGTCAGGCCCGAGAGCGTCGCCGTGAAGCCGAGCGAGTTCTGCAGGTACTGCGGTAAGACGAGAATCGATCCGTAGAGGCTCACACCCAGCACCGCCGCCGAGCAAACTCCCCGCCGCAGACTTGCCGCAGTCGCAGCACGTGCAGATCGACGACCGGAATCGCCGACTTCAGCGTCCACCACACGAACGCCGCCGAGCCCGGCGACCGCGAGCGCGGTGAACAGCCGAATGTTGCCGTCGTCGAACCAGTCGTATTGCTGCCCTTGGTCGAGCACGTACTGCATCGATCCGAGGCCGAGCGCCAGCAAGCCGAGGCCGATCCAATCGAGCTTGCGATCGTGCTGCGGCTCTGATGGGATTGCGCAAGTACATCCAGATCAGCGTGGCGGCGACGATGCCGACCGGAAGGTTGATGAAGAATGCCCAGCGCCACGTGAAGTTGTCGGTGATCCAGCCGCCCAGCACCGGGCCGAGCGCCGGCCCGACGATGACGCCCATCGCGAAGATGCCTTGCGCTTTGCCCTGCTCTTGCAGCGTGTACGTGTCGCGCAGGATCGCCTGCGACGTCGAGATCAACCCGCCGCCGCCCAGACCTTGCACGATGCGCCAGAAGACCAGCGAGCCGAAGCGTCGGCGCGAGGCCGCACATCAGCGAGGCGATCGTGAAGATGACGATCGATGCGAAGAAGTACTGTCGCCGCCCGAAGCGCGCGGCCAGCCACGGCGTGATCGGGATGACGATCACGTTGGCGATGATGTACCCCGTGACGATCCACGCGCCTTGATCGACCGCCACGCCGAAATTGCCTTGAATGTTCGGCAGCGCGACGTTGACGATCGTGGTGTCGATGATCTCGAGCAGCGTCGCGGCGATCACCGCGACGCTCACGATGACCCTGCGCAGGCCGTGCTCGACGACGCACGGTCTTGCATGACAACTCCGCTGGAGGTTACACGGCCGCGGATCGGCCGAGGCCGACGCGACAGATTGACCGAAGGTGAATCCACGCTAGTGAACTTTCACGTTCGCTTCGACCGACATACCCGGGCCGCAGCGGCATGTCCGCGCTCTGGTCGTCGACCGAGATGCGCACGGGAATGCGCTGCGTGACCTTCACGAAGTTTCCGGTCGCATTCTGCGCCGGAACCAGCGCATAGGTGTTCTGCGACGCCGGATTGATCGAGATCACGTGCCCGTGGAACGTCGTGCCCTTGTACGCGTCACACGTGATGTCGGCCGGCTGGCCGACCTTGATGCCGCCCATCTGCGTTTCTTTGAAGTTCGCCGTAATGTAGATGCGGTGCGTGCGGAATGAGCGTCATCACGTCATGCCGGCGGAGACCGACTGACCGATCTCGGCGTTCTTCTCGCCGACGAAACCGTCGATCGGCGAATAGATGTGCGTGTACGCGAGATTCTGCTTCGCAATCGAGTTGCGCTTTGGCCGACTCGACTTGGCTCGGATCGCTGGCTTGGTCGAGTTTGCCTTGCGCGGTGGTCGCGCCGCCTTGCGCCGCCGGGACGCCGGCTTGCGCCGCCGCGAGCTCGCTGCGCCGCGTCGTAGTTTGCTTGGGCGACGTTGATTTGATCTGCGCGTCGCTGGAAGTTGCGCGACGCCGCGGCCTGCTCGGAGCGGATCGCGTCGAGCTGCTGCGCCGGCACGTCGCCGGTCGCGACCAGCGATAGCGTGCGCGAGTAGTCGGCCTGCGCCTTCTGTAACGCTGCCTGCGCTGCCGGAAGCAGCGCCTGCGCCGAGCGCACCTGCGCGTCGGCCTGCGCGACGCCGGACGCGCGACGGGAACCTGCGCTTGGCGCATCGGCGATGTTGCCGGAGGCTTGCGTCACGCCGCCTTGATTCTGCAGCGTGTTCGTCCGCTGATTGGCGACCGCGAGATCGTACTGCGCCTGCGCTGCTGCGGACCTGGCGCGCTCGTCCTTGTCGTCGAAAACGACCAACAGCTGGCCTTTGTGGACCTGCTGGTTGGTGTCGACGAGAATCTGGTTGATGCGCTCGGGGATTTTGCTGGTGATGGCGACCGGTCGGCGTCGACGCGCGCATCGTCGGTCCCCTGGTGAACGAGTGCGTAGAGCAACCACGGGATGCCCCAAAAGATCAGGAGCACCGCGACGATCGCCCCGAGCGCGCCGAAGATGACGCGCTTGCGGGGACCCTTGCGCTCTTGGATGTCGGTCACTGGTTCGGCTGGGCCGTTCGCGATGCGTTGGCCACGGCTGCCGCTGGTCCTCGCGCGTTTCCATTTACTTTTCTCCTTACGCCGTTGAGAAAGACGTCGATGATATAGGCGCAGTGCGTAGTCTGAATCCGAGAACATCCGGCTATCCGGAAACTTACCGCGCGCCATGACTCGTGCAAAGGTGATACCCATAAAGAACTCGCTAGTTTCTCGGGGTTGCCGTGCAGGGTCCCGTCCCCGACCTTTTTCTCCATGAAGTCGACCACGGCCGACCGGACGGCGGTCTGCGGCCGCCAGGTCTCGCGAGCGAAGACGCTGTTCTCGTAGTCGGTCTCGACCAGGGACCAACGGATCATGTCGCTCATGGACTCCATGTGGTCGTTCATCGATTTTGCGATCGCAAGAGAGCTGGTGCTCTACCGGCCCCGCCAGCGTACCGATCGAATCGCGCAGTTCGCCGTCGGGGCACAAGCGCTTGCGCGCACGGCGATGATCAGCGCGTCCTTATTTCCGAAATGACGAAAGAGCGTTGCCTCGTTTACGCCGGCGACGTCTGCGATTTCTCGCGTCGTTGCGCCGCGTTTGCCCTTGCGCTTGATAACGTCACGCGCCGCGAGAACGATGCGATCGCGCGTCTCTTCCGGAGCAGCTTTTTCCGTCTGCTTTTGAGCTTCGATCATGGCTGCTTCCTAAATACCGCGTCGTTTACGGCGACGTTGGTTTGATAGGAATCGTAAATCGAGTCGCCCGTAAACCCGATGCGGCGATGTCCTTCGAAGTGCTGGCGTACGACAACGCTAAAACCGTCTTCCGTGCCATAGTACTGCTTCATCACGATGGCATCGCCGTTCGTGTAGTGCCAATCCATCTCGACGAGCTCGTAGGTAGCGGGATCGACATAGACGGTCGTGTCCTTGATCTGATCGCTGTAAATTTTCTTGGTCAGCACGAGCACGATCATCGGATGGCCGTCGAGCGGCCGGATGCCGTCGAGCTTGATGTTCGAGTTTTTTCCCATCCGGTGGGGTCGCCCACGTCGGTGGAAAGTTTTTGAATGTCCTTTAGCGAGCCTGCGCACAGGCCGGAGATCGGATTCAGTTCCACGGCAAAACTTCCGGGACGCTTGTAGTAGGCCGTGCCGTCCGTGCGCAGGCTGCACAGCGGAATCGAAGGACGAGCGCTAACATGTACGTGCGCCGTGTACGAGCTCAGCCCCGCGTTGCGCGAGAGCATGCGCTCCACAACCGCATTCGCATCCTCGGGCGCCGCTTGGATCGCAGCCGAAGCCGGTGCGACGCTCGGTGCTGTATTTTGGGCAATCGCACCAACCGATGCGCCGGCCATGGCCGCGACCATCGCAAAAGCTCGCAGAATCACGCTGCAAGCCCAACCATCGGAAAGAGCCGGTCGAGCGCCATCACCGAGAGCGAGCGCAGCAGTTCCGGCCGGGTCACTTTGAGGGCGACCTCGCCGCCGACTTCGCGCGATCGGCGAAGCAGCGTGATGAGGCCGCGGACGCCTTCGGTATCGAGCCGTACGAGCTTATCGAGATCGAGAACGACCCGCGGGGCGCCCTCTTCGAAGGCGGCCAGCGTTTCACGGGTGATGGCCTCGAGCGATTCGGGGCGATAATTGATGGTCAGCGGGGTCAGCATGGTATCTGCGCTTGTGTTCCTTAATGCAAGTGGGTACTTGCACGCAAAGAATACCACGAGGGCCACGTTGCGTGCAAGTACCCACTTGCGCAACGTCGCCTTTCGCATTTTTCCCTCGCGCCGCTCCGGGGAAGGCCGCCGAGCCGGGGCCTTAGGTTGAGGCCGGGGAAGGCTCTGCGCCCTCCATGGCGCCACCCATGGCACGGTGGTGGCGATACTTACCCGAGGCCTTATGGTAACCGGCCGCCACCGCCGCCGACGGGCACATGTATGACCCGTGCTTCGTCCGGCCGTAAAGCGGATCGGCAGGCTCGTGATAGGTGTGCGAGCGCTGATTCACCCAGACCGGTTGGACGGCACCGCAATTAAGGCCGGACGGTACAGGTGCGGCTACCCCGCCGCCCATGGACCCGGGCGACGCGGCGCTCATCGCGCCCGGCGATACGACGCTCATGGCGGCGGCGCTGGAGGACGGTTCCGCGCTGCTCGAACTCTGACTCCCACCGCCCCCGCCGCATGCAGCTAAGGCGGTGATGAGGAGCGCGCATACGAGTTGGTTACGCGATGACACGATTCGCAATCTCCTTGAGCTTCACGCGCGCATGTTGCGCGATAGGTGATGGTTCACCGCTGTAGACTCGGGCTCCGTTGACAAATGCTGCCTGCACCCACGCATCCTGCGCGCGGTAGACGATCGCTTGCACCTCGGGCGTCCACGGATCGATATTCGAAGCGTCGAGTACGAGATAGTCCGCCGCGTAGCCCGCGATGAGGTCTCCGGTCATAAGGCCCAGCGCGCGCGCGCCTTGCGCCGTCGCCAGATCGAATGCCGCGCGCGCACCGAAAGCGCTCCCGTCGAGGCGCGCGATCTTTTGTAACAGTGTTGCCGCGCGCATCTCGTCGATCAGCGAGGGCTTCACATCTGCATCAGTGCCTAAACCCATCGTCACCCCGAGCGCTTGCAAACCGCCGGCATCGCAGATTCCGTCGCCCAGATATTGGTTGGTCATCGGGTTGTGGATCACACGCGCGCCGCGCTCCGCGAGTAGTCGCTTTTCTTCCTGGGTGATGTGAATTGCATGAATCGCGATCGTCCGGTGGTCGAGCGCGCCGAGCTGATCGAGAAGCGCGATCGGGGTCGCACCATAGCGCTCGAGGGTTTGATCGCCTTCATAGGCAGCCTCGGCGACGTGAACGTGCAGCATACAATCGTACGACCGAGCGAAATCGGCGGCCGCGCGAATCATCGCCTGCGACGCCGCGTGGAGCGAGTGCGGCGCGACGCACACATTTGCCCAGGGATACCGCTCGATCAAGTCGAGCGTGCGCGATTGGGCGACGTCGATACTCTCGCGAAACTGAGGCGGTGCATATTCGGCGTCCATCCACGTGCGCGCGAAGATCAGGCGAATGCCCGTTTCTTGGGCAGCCGCGATTGCGGCCTCGGCGTGCGCGTTCCCTGCTCCGTTGAGATAAAAGAACTCCGCAACCGAGGTAATGCCAGCCGCGAGCATTTCGCTAAAGGCGGCGATGAACGTCCAGTAGACGTCATCGGGAGTGAGCTGCGGAACGACCTTGTAGAGCGCGTCGCTGCGCCAACGCTCAAAGGTCCAATCGTCGGCCCAACCGCGCAGCAAGATCTGATATGCGTGACTATGCCCATTGATGAATCCCGGCACGATCAAGCGGTCTTCGGGAAATGCGCGGGCGGGGAGATCGTCTGCGTGCTCGCGGATCACCGCAAAGTCCCCTGCGTATTCGATCGTACCCTTGCGAATGACCATGGCGTAGTCGCGGCGCAACTCGCCGCCCACTAGGGCGCGAGCGCAGCGCACGAACTCGCTTGCGGCCTTCACTTGAAGAGCTCGCCGCGATGCACGACCGCACGAGCGAGGTTGGCGCCGAACTGCCAGCCGAATTCGTCCGGCGAGTCGATCTGCAACGCGACAAAGTCGGCGCGTGCGCCAAGGCGTATCACGCCGGCATCCCTGCGCAACGAGCGCGCTGCCGCGCGTGTCACCCCGTACAGCGCTTCGGCGGCGGTCAATCCAAAGAGCGCCCGCCCGAAATAGGCGACCGTCTGAAGATTGAAGCACGGCGACGTACCAGGATTATAATCGCTCGCGAGCGCAACGTCGGCGCCGCGTTCGAGCAGCGCTCGCACCGGAGCTTTCTGCGCCAGCCCAAGATAGGCGATCGTGGCGGGGCACGCGACGGTCACGATGCCGGCGTCGGCGATTGCGCGCACATCCTCGTCGCGAATACAGTTGCAGTGATCGACCGCGTCGACGCCAACCTCGACCGCCATCTCTGCCGCCGCGCCGAACGCCATCTCGTCGCAGTGGACGCGCAGACGCATCCCCGCCTCCGCGCATGCTTGTAAATACCGGCGCGTCTGTGCCGGTGAAAAGAATCCCGGTTCGCAAAAGGCATCAGCGTAGACGGCGCCATGGGCAACCGCGGTGGGGATCACCTGATCGATCAAGTAATCCACGTAGGCTTCTTCGCGCGTAAACTCCGGAGGTAGCGCGTGCGCGCCGAGAAATGTCGCGACCAAGTGGGGCACACCCGGATCGTCGCGATGGCGTGCGATCAGGTCGAGCAACGTATCCTCGCCGGGCTTATGCAACGCGTACCCGGTCTTGGTCTCGAGCGTCGTCGTCCCATGCGCAAGCATCGCGCCCAATCTGGGTCGCACGACGTCGTCGTAAAAGGCGTTGGGCTCGAGCAGCGCGTCCCGCGTATGCTCGACCGTGTAGAGCATACCGAGGGCCGGCTTTTCGCCGCGCAGGCGCGAAGCAAAGTCGGGCTCGCGATCGCCGGCGAAGAGCGGGTGCGCATGCGCATCCACAAAGCCCGGCACGATCACGGAGTCGCGCAGATCCAGCTCCTCGATATTACCGCGCAACGAACGTTCGACCTCGGCGCGCGGGCCCACCGCGGCGATACGCTCGCCATCGATGATGAGCGCGGCATCGTCGATGCGTCCGAGATCCTCGAACGTGACACCGTTCTGCGCGACGTCGCCGTCGCACGTTACGATCGTCCTCGCGCGGACGAGCGTCAGCACGCTATAAACGCCAATCGATGCCTTGTTCGTCAGCGGTTTGGATCGCGAGGTCGTACCCGGCGTCGGCATGGCGGACGACCCCCATGCCGCAATCGGTAGTCAGTACGCACTGCAGTCGCTCTTGCGCGTCGGCCGACCCGTCGGCGACAACAACCATACCCGCGTGCAGGCTATAGCCGATCCCGACGCCGCCGCCATGATGGAAACTGACCCAGTGCGCGCCGGCGGCAGTATTGAGCAGCGCGTTGAGGATCGGCCAATCGGCGATCGCGTCGCTGCCGTCCTTCATCGCCTCGGTCTCGCGGTACGGCGACGCGACGCTACCGGTATCCAAATGATCGCGGCCGATCACGATCGGCGCTTTGATCTCCCCGGAACGCACAAGTTCGTTGAAGCGCACACCGGCTTTGGCGCGATCGCCGTAGCCGAGCCAACAGATGCGAGCCGGCAAACCTTGGAATGCAATGCGCTCCTGCGCGAGCTTGATCCAGCGCTGCAATCCGGCGTCGTTCGGAAAGAGCGCGAGCAACTCGCGATCGAGGCGCGCAATATCGCTCGGGTCGCCCGAGAGCGCGGCGAACCGAAAGGGTCCGGATCCCTTGCAGAACAGTGGCCGTATGAACGCCGGGACGAAGCCGGGGAAATCGAAGGCGCGCGCGTAGCCGGCGCGCTGAGCTTGCGCGCGCAGATTATTGCCGTAGTCGAAGACGACCGCGCCCGCATCGAGAAACTGCACCATTGCGTCGACGTGTTTTCCGCAGCTCTCTAGTGCGCGGCGTTCGTATTCGTCCGGCGCGCTCACCCGCAAAGCAGCCGCTTCTTCGAGCGTCACACCTTCTGGAACGTAGCCGTTGACGAGATCGTGGGCGGAGGTTTGGTCGGTGACCGCATCGGGACGAAATCCCGACTTGTACAGTTCCCAGAACTCGGTAGCCGCGTTGCCTTCATAACCCACGGAAATCGCCTCACCCGCCGCGCGCGCACGTTCGACTTCCTTCAGTGCCGCCTCGCGCGAATCGGCGACAACATCGAGATAGCGCAAATCGCGGCGGCGTTCGAGGCGCGAGCGGTCGACGTCGACGAGCAGCGCAATCCCTTCATTCATCGTGATCGCGAGCGGCTGCGCGCCGCCCATGCCACCGACGCCGGCCGTCAAACAGACGCGCCCTTTGAGCGAGCCGCCGAAGTGCTGACGAGCAAGCTCGGCAAATGTCTCGTACGTTCCTTGCACGATGCCTTGCGTGCCGATGTAAATCCATGAGCCCGCCGTCATCTGCCCGTACATCGTGAGACCTTGCGCTTCGAGTTCGCGGAAGATTTTCCAATCCGCCCACTTCGGGACGAGGTTCGAATTGGCAAGCAGCACGCGCGGCGCGCGCTCGTGCGTCTTCCAAACTGCGACGGGCTTTCCGCTCTGCACGATCATCGTCTCGTCGTTTTTAAGACGGGTGAGCGTGCGCACCATCGCGTCAAACGCCGCCCATGAACGCGCGGCGCGGCCGTTGCCACCGTAGACCACCAAGTCGTCGGGCCGTTCAGCGACGTCGGGATCGAGATTGTTGCAGAGCATGCGCAGCGCGGCTTCTTGCGGCCACCCTTGCGCGGTTAACTGTGTACCTCGTGCTGCCCGAACCACTCGCGGACCTGAGATCGTCGTTGCCATGCCTTGGGGTTTTGGGCCGGGGAACGTTGACCCTCGCTAAGCGCCTCGCGTCTCGGATACGCCTACATGGTCAGGGTCCTCGCCGCTTGGCTAACCCGCTCGGGCAAACGTCCCCGGCCCAAATCTATAAGTTCCAGTGGCGGCAAAACTTCGAGCCTTCGGTCGCGAGACCGGTGCAGCCGTTCCCACACCTCGTGGCGAGCCCGAGCGACCAAACGCGGCTCTCGGTGAATTCTTTCGAGGAGGGCTTGACCGTATTCGATATATCGAGTAACTTACTCGTAAGCACGGCGACTATTCGAAAGGACCTCCAATGGACTACGCCATCCTGGCAACCCTCTGGAACGGACCGGCGACCCTCCCCGAACTCGTTGGTGCCGTCTACGACCGCATGGGCGGCCGCCCGGTCAGCCCCTCCCTCGTCGATAGCTATCTACGCCTGCTCGAGCGATTCGGGTTCATCGAGCGCTCGGCCGGCGATTTACCCTACAAACTCGCGGAACGCGGCTCGGTCTACTTGGCCCACGCAGCGACCGCATAGGAATAACAGCATCAATGGACTTCCAATTTAGACACAGACACCACGGCTTCGAAGGCCACTTTGGACCCGGACGCGGCGGACGTCGCGGCGGATGGGGCGGCGGTCGCGGACGCGGCGACCTCAAGTACGAGATTCTCGAAGCGTTGATCGAGGGCCCACGTCATGGTTACGACATTATGCTGACCATCGAACAAAAGCGCGGCGTGCGCCCAAGCCCCGGATCGATTTATCCGGCGTTGCAGATGCTCGAAGACGGCGACTTCGTTCGCGGTCAGGAGCGCGACGGTAAGCGCGTCTATGAAATTACCGACAAGGGCCGCGAACTGTTTGCTCAACGCGAGCCGGCCGAGGAAGGCCACGAGATGCCCTTCGGCAATCCCGCCTTTTACGCGACCGTCGCCGAAGCAATGCGCCAAGTGCATGGCATCAAAGATGCCGCCAAACAAATTGCCAAGAGCGGGAACCTCGAGCTCTACAAAAAGGCCGTCGAGGTCCTCGATAAAGCGCGCCGCGAGCTCTTACACATCCTCGCGGATCACATCTAGCGGATCACATCTAAAGGAACCCCGCGTGCTCTAAAGCACGCGGGAATGCGTGCGGCGCATGGAAAAGACAGCCAAGTCGCTACGCGACGGAAGGACGGATTTTCGTATGATCAAGCGCCTTTCTATCGTGTTCCTTACAGCACTTGCGATCGTTTTTCCGCGGCCTGCATACCCCGGCACGTACCCGAGCATCGAGGTGGTGAACCAATCGCACCACTGTGCTTGGGTCACCTTCTACCACAAGGGCTACCTAAACGTCGATTGGACGATGCAAAAGAATCAGTGGTGGCCCGGTTTTCTCGGACCGGGATGGCATACCGGCTATGCCAGCACCAACTCGTGGCGAATGAAAGTGCTTGTCGAGATCATGCCCGGCATCGATCATTGCGGGGGCAGCCGCATCGCCGCCGTGGATTTCATCACGGACGTGAACGGCGATAAGGTGTATCTGCGGCAGACAAACGGCCGCTGGACGCTCACTCGATAAGGCACACATCAGACCCGGCCCGCTAGGACCGGAGGCTTTTTCAGCGATCTCTCAATAATTGCCGAGAAACTTCTTGGGTGCCAGAGCCGGAAGTCAAAGACTCCATTTTCCTACACTGCGGGTGGCGTACGGCGGGAACATGGCTATGGTCACTGTTCCGGTCACGACCCGATGTGATGGCGTTTTACGAGCCTCTCAACGAATCACTCGCAACGGCAACGCTTCGCGACATTGCGGCGATGCGCCCAAGCGCCACCGACTCGAGACATCCTGACCCAGAACGCCCGTACTTCGGGGAATTCGCCCCGCTGATTCCAACACGGGGGTGCGGTGTTACAGGGTTTCCGGTTGGTCTCTCTTACGATCATTTTCTCGCCGGCCCGCAGACGAATCTCCCCGGCCTCGCAAGCTATCTCGACTCTCTGGTACGGTTCGCACGCGCCGACGGAAAGACGGCGGTGATGAAGCATTGCCGTACGCTTGGACGAGTTGCGTGGATGCGCAAACACTTTCCCAACGCGTGTCATATCGCGGTGGTACGCTCCCCGTGGGGTCAGTGGCTCTCGGGGTGGCGAATCTACAAGGCTTCCGGTAACGCGTACTTCATTACCAAGCCCCTAGAGATACTCGCGCTGTATCACGATCATCCGCTCTTCGCGCGTGCCTTGAAGGCGCTCCACATCTCACCCGAACTTTTGAACGGCGCCGTGAAAAGTGCGACCAGAAGGGGGTTAAGCCGGGCCGTTCCGGCCACGACGACACCTGACATATTCTATCGAGCCTTCCTCGCTTTTTGGATCAGCACGACCTACAGTACGTTGTTGGACGTTGGAGACGTCATCGATTCGGATCGGCTGGGCGAATCGCAAGCCTATCGCCGTGAAACCGAGCAGATGATTCAGGTACGCAGCGGGTTAGCGATCGATCTTAGCAATGCGCATCCTCTCCCCGCCGCCGGGTCGGTTGTTGGAATATCGGGCGCCGATATCGAGCGTTGGCATACCGAAGCGATTTCAGCGCTGCCGGCCTTTGCCGAGGTCGATCGTACAATTTCAGAGGCGCATCATGCTACTGTTTCCGCGTTGATCCGGGCGAAGCTGGCTACGATCATATCCCTAACCCCGGATCGACCTGCCGTTCCGAGTAGCATCGTCTCCCGGGCGTCAAAGATCATGCGTTGGCCAATCCGGTATCGAGACGCCGTGAAACACGCCTCGAGCCGGTTCTGGTTCTGCATTGCTGCGGCGGTCATCGCGGCCGCGACCGCCGATCCTTTGGTCGAAGGCGTCTCGAACGCCGGCTGGCTTGGGCGGGGTTCGTACACCGACCATTCGAGTCTCATCGTCCTGCCTACGCTTGCCCTGGGCGCTATAGTTGTCGTGCTCTACTTAGTGACGCGTGTGCGCAGCGATCTGTCTCAGGGCTCCGAGGATGCGCTGCGCATGCCGGTCAGCCGTTTGCTCGTACCGATCTTCGGGTTGCAGCTCGCGCTGCTCGCGTCTATGGAGACGCTCGAACAGATCGTCGTTGCCGGCCACTCACTTGGCCGTACGGTTTGGCTGGGCGGCCCCATATGGTTCAGCCTAAGCGTCCACGCGGCGGTCTGCGTCGCCGTCAGTTTCGGTCTGGCGAAGGTGCTGCAGCCGTGGACGCGCACGACCGTGCGCATCATCCGGCACATGCGCGCGTAGCACGTGGCACTTCGAAAGCAGTGCTTGCGCCGTGATCGGCAGTCGCGTACGCGAACGCCGGTCGCGTGTCGCACGGTCGCGGCCGGATCGTTCATCTGACACGCTGCCATTCTTCCTCGATTTTCGAAAGAATCACGGGTTAGGGCAGGTCGGAAAGGTCGTCTACATCGGTATAGGGCCAAGCTTCCTCGATCGTCAGGGTGCGCCGTGTCAACCCGGGATGTTCGCGCACTTTGGAGATCGGCTCATTGTCCGCCAGCTTTGCGATCAGCGCACGAGCGCGTGCCGAAAAATAGACCGGATGTCCGGGCGTGCCGTCGGACCGCATGGGATGGACGACGTCGGCGTCCTCGGCCGCAGCGGCGACGTCGGCGACGTGATGTGGTTCGATCAGCAGCAGGTCGGCGGGAAGAACCAGGATCGGCCGTTCCGGTCCAATCGCATCGTTGGCGAGGCGAAGCGAGTGCGCCATTCCCCGTTCCGGCTCGCGATTGAGAACAGCATGCGTTCGTAGCGCGCGAGCAACGGGCTGCGTCGCCTCGCTGCACACGACGACGGTATCAAAGGCGCCGGCGGCCCGGATCGCGCGTTCGACCAGCGTGTCGTTTTCCTCGAGCTTGTGAAGCAGCTTTTGCGATCCGAACCGTTTCGATTCCCCGGCCGCAAGCACAACGACGGTGAGCACCGTTCTTACAACGGCTCGCCGATCGCCGCTTGCGCCGCATGGACGAGCACGCCCGACGCGATGAGTTCGCGCGCCGCTTCAATATCCGGCGCGGGCACGCGATCGGTTGTCCATGGCGCGATGCGCGCTCGCGCGCATTCATAGGCAGCGTGCGTGCCGGCGCCCGACTTGAGCGGCCGGCGAAAATCCGTCGCAGCTAGCGCGCCGAGAAGCTCGCAGGCAAGCGCACCTTCCACGTTGTCGAGCACACGGACGAGATTGTTGGCTGAGGTCATGCCCATACTTACGTGGTCTTCCTGTCCAGCCGAGGTGGGAATTGAATCAACGCTCGAGGGCCACGCCAAACCCTTGTTGTCGTTGACCAGCGCAGCCGCCGTATATTGCACGATCATCAGACCGGATTGCAAGCCCGAGCGCCCGGTGAGGAAGAGCGGCAGCCCGCGATCCTCGGCGTTGAGCAAGAGATAGAGACGCCGCTCGCCGATCGAAGCAAGCTCGCCGATCGCCATCTTGAGAAAATCGATCGCCAGCGCAATCGGTTCGCCATGAAAGTTTCCGCCCGAGAGAAATTCACCGTCCTCGGGAAAGACCAGAGGATTGTCGGTGACCGAGTTGGCTTCGGTTTGCGTTACGCTACGGGCATACGCGATCGCGTCGCGTACCGCACCATGCACGACGGGAATGCACCGGAACGAATACGGATCTTGAACGCGGCCGCACTCGCGATGCGAGAGCATAATTTCTGAGCCGGCGAGCAACACCCGAAGATTTGCCGCGACGCGTCCTTGCCCCGGATGCGGGCGCAAGTCGTTGAGGCGCCGATCGAAAACGCGGTCAGTGCCCAAGAATGCTTCGAGCGACATCCCACCGATCACGTCGGCCGCCGCCGCCAAGCGTTGCGCCCGCAAGACTCCAAGCGCCGCAATGCCGGTCATGACTTGCGTTCCGTTAATTAGCGCGAGGCCTTCTTTGGGACCCAGCGTCACGGCGCGAAGGCCGGCGCGTTCCAGGGCAACTGCGCTGGGCAACCGCTCACCCTTAAAGATCGCCTCGCCTTCGCCGATCAGCGTCAGGGACATGTGCGCCAGCGGTGCGAGATCGCCACTCGCGCCCACCGAGCCTTGGCATGGAACCACCGGGGTGACACCGCGATTGAGCAGTTCGGCCAAGAGGTCGAGCGTCTCCAGCTTCACGCCCGAATGCCCGGCCGCGAGTGAGTTCACGCGTAACACGCCTGCCGCGCGCACCAAGCGCGCGTCGAGCGGCGCACCGGTTCCAGCTGCGTGCGACCGCACCAAATTTAACTGCAAGGCGGCAGCATCTGCGGGTTCGATTTGCACGTTTGCCAGACGGCCGAAACCGGTCGTGACTCCGTAAATTGCATGTCCGCTTGCAAAACGCTCGTCGACGAACGCGCGCGCCCGGACGACGCGCTCGCGCGCAGCGGCCGCGATCGTGACCTGGGCACCGCCGGCGACGGCTTCAATTGCCTCGAGACTCAAGTGGCGGCCGTCGAGTTCGACCGGCTGCGCAAAGACCGTTTGTGACATGGATCAAACGTACTTCCGAGTGGATAACCCGACGCCTGCCGTGCATAACCGCAAAAAACTTGTGGATAGTATGTGGGTGAGCGCGCGCGTGCCCTTGAAGCGCCAAAGACGCGGTGCTACCATCACTTCACTTCGAATTCATCGAAGGGCGACGCACGTATCGGTCGCGATCGAAAGCACTACGTGTGATGGCTGCGCTGGTAGCCATCCCACGGCGACGATCGAACCGCCGTCGACGTCAGTTGGGCTCTCCCACCCGGGAGCCCGATAGGCGACCCCGGTGCGCGAATACGTCGAAATCCGCTAGCTACACGCTAGCGGATTTTGTTTTACGCGTGTACGCCGGCCGCGCTGCCGTTGCTCGAGTACTTACTTGCTATTTCTTTGGTGAGCGTTGCGACGCGGTCGCGGACATCGGGCGGACCGAGAATCTCGGCCTGCGCGCCCCAGCCCAATACCCACCGCGCAAGTTCGTCGGCATCGCTCACGCGATATTCGATCTCGACGCCGCCGTCATCCAAACGCTCGATCTGGCGCTCGGCAATGACGCGCGCGGCAATCGCCGCCTTTGCGACGCGGGAGGCGAAGCGCACGCGCACGGGCGTTGCCGGCGCTCCGTGCATCACGCCGCTGATCGAATCCGAGGCAAACACATCGACGTCAAAATCGTGCGGCTTGGTGAAGGTTTGCGCGGTCACGTGCACGTCGCTGACGTTATCGATCGCGAAGACGCGCTTATCGTGACGCGCATGATCGTACGCAACGCAGTAGATGCGACCGGAACTCACGATGAAGCCGTACGGGTCGGCTTCGCGCCTGCTGCGAGTCCCTTCTTTGTCCTGATAGACGAATTGCACGCTGCGTGAGGAGCGCTCGGCGGCGGCAAACAGACTGAACGCGCGCTCGCCGTGTTCGTCGAGCTGAATTTCGGAAAGGCGAAACGAGACCGGTGATGGCGCATCGACCTGCGCGCGAACGGCGTTGCGCGTGGAGCCCAGCAGCTTGTCGGTAATCTCGTCGATCGACGCGCCGATTGCGCCGCCGATCGAGGCGCCGAACGAACGCAAGGCGACCAAACCGAACAGCTCGCCGTTCGAGAGATCGAGGCGGCGCAGGCTGTAGCCCGCGGCAAAGCGATACGCGTTGGTCGCACGGTCGAAATACCAGGGGAAACCGGCATCGGCCAGCACCGCAAGGTAGCGGCGCAGGCTGCGGGTGCTCGGGCGCTTGGTGCCCTCGGCGATCCGGTCCTTGAGGCTTTCGAAGGAGTGCCGTCCCTCGTCGATAGCGCTCAAAAGCCGGACCAGCAGCACGATCTTGGGTTCCGTTGTACGTTCCACTGATTCCATACTCTAGCGTAGATCGTCGCGTCGTGGTGTGCCAACTGCTCGGCCTAGTGCTCAAATTTCAATCAATTCGGAGGCTAGACAGCCGTGTTAGAATGGACGCCATGCTCGACGTCGCCGTGCCCCCCCAGGTCGCAGCCGATCTCGCCGCTATCGGCCGGTTCGCCGCCGCGCGCGGCTGGGTGCCCGCGACCAGTGGAAATTTCTCGTGCCGCGTCGATGCGACCCATGCCGCCGTCACGCGCTCGGGGATCGACAAGGGAAACATCCGCCCCGAGGACCTGATCGTTGTGCCCCTCGCCGGGGAGCTTCCGGCCGGCGTCTCAGCCGAGACACCGCTGCACGTCGCCCGCTATCGCCGTGAAGCCGGGGTCGGGGCGATCGTCCATGTCCATACCGTCGCCGCCACCGTCCTTTCGCGCGCCGATGCCGCTCGCGGGTTCGTCGAACTCGACGGCTTCGAAATGCACAAGAGCCTGCGCGGCGTAACCACCCACGAGAGCACGCTGCATCTGCCGATCTTTGCCAACGATCAGGACACCAGCCGCCTGGCCGACCGCATCGAGAGCAGCTTGGCGGCCGAATCGCCGGTGCCCGGATACCTGCTGGCGGGACACGGGTTGTACGCGTGGGGAGCCACGATGGCAGATGCCCAGCGCCATCTCGAGGGACTCGAATTCTTACTCCAGTGTTCATTAGAGGAACGGAGACTACGCCGATGACCACGACCCTAACCAGCACGCTTCGCGTCTATGACGACGAGCGTCCCGAGACGCTTGTGCTTGAGACGAGCGACGGCGAGCGCATTGCCGACGAGCTGCGCGCGCTCGGCGTGCGCTTTGAGCGTTGGGCCGCAGACGCGCAGTTGCCCAAGGGCGCCGACCAGCAAACGGTCATCGATGCGTATCGCCGTTCGATCGACAAACTTGTCGCCGAGTGCGGCTATCAAACGATGGACGTGATTCGTCTGGAACGCGGTACGCCGAACACCGAGCCGATGCGCAAAAAGTTCCTCGACGAACATCAACACTCTGAAGACGAAGTGCGCTTCTTCGTCGAAGGCCGCGGCGCGTTCTACCTTCACGTCAACGGACGCGTCTATCAAACCGTCTGCGTCAAGGGCGACTTGATCAGCGTCCCGGCCGGGACCAAGCACTGGTTCGATATGGGCGCGGATCCCGAGTTCACAGCGATTCGCCTCTTCAACAACCAGGAAGGCTGGGTCGCCAACTTTACCGGCGACCCCATCGCAAGCGGTTTCCCCAAGCTCGATTAACAGGGTTCAGCTTTGCTGAACCCGTGGTGTTCGGGCTTCGCCCGATCCGCAGCGAGGATGCGATATTGAAGTTTAGAGCTCGTACGGCGCTGATCGATATCGAAGGAACGATCGGCTCGATCGCTTTTGTGCGTGACGTGCTCTTTCCGTTTGCCGCGCTGCGCATGGATGCATACGTGCGCGAGCACGAGCGCGATCCCGCGGTGCGCGAGATCCTCGACCAAACCGCCGTCGAAGCTGACGTTGCGCGCGGCGACCTCGACGGACTGCTCGAGGCGCTGCACGACTGGGCCGATCGCGACGTCAAGGTGACGCCGCTCAAAGCGCTCCAGGGATTGATTTGGGTCGAGGGATTCGAATCCAGCGGTATCCAGGGCCACCTGTATCGCGATGCGATCGACGCGCTGCGCCGCTTCTACGACGCCGGCGTCGCGTTATACGTCTACTCGTCGGGCTCGGTTCCCGCGCAGAAGCTGCTCTTCGGTCACAGCATCGCGGGCGATTTACTTCCGCTCTTTTCAGGCTTCTACGACACGACGATCGGTCCGAAGCGCGAAGCCTCTTCCTACGAGCGCATTCTCGACGAGATCGACCTTGCGCCCAACGAGGCGATCTTCTTCTCCGACAACGAAGCCGAACTCGACGCAGCGCAAGAAGCCGGGGTGCAGACCGTTCAGCTCGCGCGTCCCGAAGACCTGACCGTTCCGACGACGCGACATGCCTGCGTCGAATCGTTCGACGAAATCGAGGTGACCCGATGAGTTCCCCCAAGCAGTTCTACGAGGATTTTGAAGTCGGCGACGTGCGCGAGACCGGCCGCTATCGCATCACGCAAGAAGAGGGGCTGGCCTTCGCGCGTGCCTACGATCCGCAGCCCTTTCACCTCGACGAAAAAGCTGCTGAATCGAGCTTCTTTCGCAAGCTGGTGATCAGCGGCTGGCAAACCGCCGCGATCAGTATGCGCTTGCTGGTCGATGCGCGCGCGAAGGAGGACAGCCCCCTCGTAGGCAGCGGCGTCGACGAATTGCGTTGGACGTTTCCTGTCGCGCCTGGTGACGAGCTGCGCGTGCGCAGCGAGGTGATCGAAAAGACGCCGTGGCCGGGCGGCAAGCCGCGGGGGCTCGTACGTTTTCGCAATGAAACGCTTAACCAGGACGATGTGGTGGTGCTGACCTACATCGCCAATACTATCGTTCCCAAGCGCGAGTAATTGACGCAATAACATCGTTCTGACGATCGATGCGATCGGCGAGCGAACGCACGACCACAGCGTGAAACAGCATGGCGGCGCGCGCGTCTGCCGCCTCGATTGCGTCGAGCCCATCGCGGGTGAGCGCATAGACGACGGCGGGCGTTTCGGCCACGACGGTCGCGTCGCGCGGCAGGTGCCGATAAAATCCCATCTCGCCGATGGTCGTTTGCGGCCCAAGACTCGCAACGCGGACCTGACCTTCGCCGATGATGACGGCAAGACGCCCAGAATCGATAAAGAACATTCGGTCTGCGACGTCGCCTTGCGCGCACAGAACGTCGCCCGTCGCCAATTCGATGGGCTCGAGGCGATCGTAGATCAGTTGCGCAAGCGTCGCGCCGAACCGCGCCGCTAGCCATGCTGCGACGCCTGGTAGCGCGTCAGGAGACGAGTCATAAAGCTGCAACAGCTGCGCTTCGCAGAATTCGAGCGCCAGATCGCGATCGCCGAACGCGAGCGGACGAAGGTGCTCTTCAAGCGACGCATCCCAAAGCATCCGGACGCGCGACGACATTCCACAGATCATGAACTGCACTCGATCCGCGTCGATGTTACGCGCGAACTTGACGAAGGCCGCGGCGGCCGACGAATCCATGCCGGTCACGCCGCCGAAATCGACCACGATCCACATCACGCCGTCGATCTCGCGCGTGCAAGCAAGAAGTTCCCGGTAAAGCCGATCGGCGATGCCGAAAAACACGAACCCGCGCAGGCGAAAGATCCGCACGCGCGCGCCGTACTCGGCGAGCACCTCGGATTCGCGCTGCGAACGCTGCAGGCTCGAGCGGATCACCGCTCCAGACCAACGATGCTCCACGACGTCGACACGTCCGTAGCGCACCACGAATGTGATGCAGCCTACGGCAAGACCGACGACGATGCCCGGCACGAAGCCAAACCAGACGATCGCGAGGACGATCGCCCAAATCGTTACGTAATCGCCGACCGATTGACCGTGGGCCGGCCGTAGCAGCCATCGATAGGCTACCCCGCCTCCAAGAGCCATCAATAGGCCGGCGGGTGCAAATAGCGGGACGAAATTGATGAGGCGCCAAGGGCCGATCAGCATCGCCGCGACCGCACCGAGTCCGACGATGACGCCGACCGAGCGATCGCGCACGCCGAGCTGGTGATTCATCGACGTCCGCGCAAACGAGACGTAAGCGACCATACCGCCGAACAGCGCCGAGCCGATGTTCGCCCAGCCGGTGAGACCCAATTCGCGATCGAGATCGACGTCTTTCCCGGTGAGGAGCTCAAGCCCGGTCTCGTTGAACAGAAGCGTAACCGCCGACACGATGGCCACCACCAGCATAGCGGGAACGCTCATAAACGTGGCGCGCACATCGATCGGGGCGTGCAACGACCATGCGAACCACGGTGCGGCGGCCGGCATATCGAAGAACCACCCGCTCGCGCGCAAGCCCGCGAGCGGCAAATGGAACGCGGCTACCACCACGAGCGCCGCAGCGATCGATCCAAGAAAGCTCGCCGGAACCGCAACTGCGCCGAACTTGCGCGAAAGCAACAGCAGTGCGGCGGCGAGCGCAAGCGCGAGCGCGAACTGCGCGAGCACGGGCTGCGCAGCAAGCGCGCCCAACCCTCCAAGCCCTAGCGAATGCCCGGTCAGCACGCGCACCGAGCCGAGCATCACGAGCACGCCGGATGCCGCGTTGAAGCCACCGATCATCGGCTCGGGAATGAAGCGGATAACTCGCGACGCGCGAGCGGTTCCAAACGCAATCAACACGACGCCGGTCAGCAACGTAGCCAGCGCGATGACGGTGAGCAGCGTCGCAATGCGCTGCGCCGGAGCGACGACGACGAGCGCAGAGGCCACGAGCACCAGTACCGCCGTTGGATTGTTGTCGGGGCCTGCCATGGCGATCGGAAACTTGCTGAAGACCGCAGCGACGAGGCCTCCGACTGCAACCGCGATCAACGCGGAAAAGACGCCTATTCCAAACCCGGCCTGGAACTCGCCGGAGAAAATGAGCGCTGCGAACGAAAGCGCATAGGCCAGCGCAAGCGCGATGGCAACGAGGGAATGAAGCCCCCGCTCTACGGGTGCTTGATTTTGCAAGGCGGTTTACTTCGTGAGCGAAACTTTGAATCTTCTGCGCGCGAACAAAGTATACCGTGGTTATTTAAATTGAGCGCTTCTTAATGCTCTGAGTCGATCGAGGCGTCGATGAGCGCGATTGCCTGCGCGCCACGCTCTTCGTACGTTCCGCGCAACACCTCAAACCGATGCCCCATTTGCGCGAAAAGTTCGATCAGTCGTTCGTACATCCAGTAGCGCTTATGCTCGCCGTCGCGGATCTCGTCGGCGACGAACGGCACGTCGGGATAGGGAACCAAGTACAGGCAGATGCGCGAGGGAGGCAGCGGCCAGCGCGTCGGCACGCGATCGAGATACCGCTCCGACCACACCATCGTCGCGAGTGCGTCCGTATCGCAAATCAATACGGGATTGGCGCGGCGCGCAGCATCGTCTTCGCGACGCTGCTGCTCGAATGCGATGTGCACGAACTCATCTTCGACCCACTGTCCCTGCAAGCCATTGCGCAACTTCTCGAGCGAGTACTCGCGACCGTATTCGGGAACCCAGACCGTATCGTAGTGCGCGGCAAGGCGCTCGCACAGCGTGCTCTTGCCGGTTGACTCCGATCCGACGACACAGACGCGCGGAACGTAGTGCGCCCGCACCGGTGGTTCGAGCCATTCGAGCATCGCGGCGGGGGCGCGGCGCACCATTGTCCCGGTAACCGGAACGAGTGCACGTTCGCGGTCGACGTCGAAGTGGCGCGCGCCAAGCGCCGCCGCCATCATCTCGCCGTAGTCTTCGGAAGTAAAGAGCACGTCCACTCGCTCGCTAAGGAATGCATGCACTCGAGCGGCTTCGCGCTCGGCATCGTCCGGTGTAAGCCGTGGATAGTTAAACGTCGAAAGAACCCGCACGTCGACGCCTGGATGAATCTCGCGTAGCCACTCTGCGCGCACGTCCGACGGTACGGTTTGCGCCTCGAAGTCAAAAAGTAGCACGATCAAACGATCGCACCGCGCGCGCGCCGTGTCGATCAACAAGGCGTGCCCGCGGTGCGGTGGGTCGAATTTTCCGGCCACCAGGCCGGTGGTCATGCGTGGGCCGGTTCGCTCGGTTCCGACGGCAGTTCGATCGAAGGGATCTTCGAGAATTTCAGCTTCTCAGGATCATCCGGATCGACGTCGGCGAGGACGTGATCGCCACCGACAAAGTTCCCTTTGAGCATCTCTTCGGCGAGTTCGTCTTCGACGTTGCGCTGAATCGCGCGGCGTAACGGACGCGCGCCGAACTGCGGATCCCAGCCTTTCTTGGCTAGGAGCGCTTTCGCCGCTTCGGTCACTTTGAGGTGCATATCTTGCGCGCGGACCTCGCGCAGAACTTTCTCGAGCTCGAGCCCGACGATCTCCTCGATCTGCGGCTTGGTAAGTTGATGGAAGACGACGACTTCGTCGACGCGGTTGAGGAACTCGGGACGGAAGGTGTGCTTGACCTCCTCGAGCACCTTGTTCTTCATCCGCTCGTAGCCCTTGGCTTCGTCTTCTTCGGTGCCTTTTTGCGGGCGGAACCCGATGTCGGTCGTCGTCTGCATGCCGGCAGCGCCGACATTCGAGGTCATGATGATCACGGTATTTTTGAAGTCGACTTGGCGACCTTGCGAATCGGTCAGCCGGCCGTCGTCGAGCACTTGCAGCAACAAGTTGAAGACGTCGGGGTGCGCTTTCTCGATCTCGTCGAGTAATACGACCGAATACGGACGGCGACGGACGGCTTCGGTGAGCTGCCCGCCCTCTTCGTAGCCGACATATCCCGGAGGCGCGCCAACCAAACGCGACACCGAATACTTCTCCATGTACTCCGACATGTCGATGCGGATCATCGACTCTTCGTCGTCGAACATGAACTCCGCGAGCGAACGCGCGACTTCGGTCTTGCCGACGCCGGTCGGACCAAGGAAGAGGAACGAACCGATCGGACGATTCGGGTTCTTGAGCCCCGCGCGCGAGCGGCGGATGGCACGGGTAATCACGTTGATTCCTTCGTCTTGACCAACGATCCGCTCGTGCAGCTTCGCGCCCATGTTGAGCAGCTTCTCGGTTTCCGCCTGCGCAAGACGGCTGACCGGAATCCTGGTCCACGCCGCGACGATCTCGGCGACGTTTTCGCTCGTGACCTGAAGCGGCTTGTCGGCGTTGCGCGCCTTCTTCTCTTGCCACTCCTGTTCGAGGCGCGACTTCTCGAGACGCAGCTTCTCCTCGCGATCGCGAACCGAAGCGGCCTTTTCGAACTCTTGGTTCTTGACGACCGATTCTTTCTCAGCGATGACGCGACGCAGTTGCGCATCGACTTCGCGAATCTCGGGCGGCGGTAGCGTTGCTTGCAAGCGCACGCGCGAGCTCGCCTCGTCGATCAGATCGACGGCCTTGTCGGGCAAGAAGCGATCGGTGATGTAGCGATCGGCCAGCTTGGCTGCCGCAGCCAGGGCCTCGTCGGTGATCTGCACCTTATGGTGCGCCTCGTAGCGGTCGCGCAGCCCCATCAAGATTTCGACGGTCTCTTCGACCGACGGCTCGCCGACCATGACCGGCTGAAAGCGCCGTTCGAGCGCGGAGTCTTTTTCGATGTGCTTGCGAAATTCGTTGAGCGTCGTCGCACCGATGCACTGCAGCTCGCCGCGCGCCAGGGCCGGTTTGATGATATTACTCGCGTCGATCGCGCCCTCGGCAGCGCCCGCACCGACTAGCGTGTGCAGCTCGTCGATGAAAAGGATGATCTCGCCCGCTGCGCCGCGGATCTCATCCATGACGCGCTTCATGCGCTCTTCGAACTCGCCGCGGTACTTCGTACCTGCAACTAGCCCGGCAAGATCGAGTGTGATAACGCGCTTGTCGCGCAGGGGATCGGGGATGTCACCCTTGATCACGCGCTGCGCAAGACCCTCGGCAATCGCCGTCTTGCCGACGCCGGGTTCACCGATGAGCGCGGGATTATTCTTAGTGCGTCGCGAGAGAATCTGAATGACGCGTTCGATTTCGTTGCTGCGTCCGATCACGGGGTCGAGTTTGTTCTCCCGCGCGAGCTGCGTGAGATCGCGTCCGTAGGCATCCAGCGTCGGCGTCTTACTCTTGCCTTTGGGTGCGGGCGGCTGACCTTCCGCGCCGAGCAGCGAGGTCGTTTGCACGCGCACCTTCGCGGGATCGACGCCGAGGTTGGTGAGCACGCGCGCAGCAACGCCTTCGCCTTCGCGGATCAAGCCGAGCAGCAAATGCTCCGTACCGATGTAATTGTGATTGAGTTGACGCGCTTCTTCGAAGGCAAGCTCAATGACGCGCTTTGCGCGCGGCGTGAAGACCATCTCCTGCTGCACGGTTTGGCCGCCGCGACCGACGATGGCCTCGACCTCTTGGCGCACCTTGGCGAGATTGACGCCAAGGGACTCGAGGACTTTTGCAGCGAGGCTTTCGCCTTCGGAAATAATGCCGAGCAGAATGTGCTCGGTTCCGATGTAGTTGTTCCCGAGGCGCTGCGCTTCTTCTTGAGCGAGCACGATGCTGCGTCTCGCACGCTCGGTGAACGGTTCCCACATTGACATTGCTTGGCTCTTCCCTCCGAAGACTGTGCCTTGCGCCCCGCGCAAGTATTTTACTCTAACGCTACCCAGGTCAGGTGGGTTTCGTGACGCTCTTTACTCTTTTGTATCAGGCGGTACGCCACCGCATCGCCAAGGGCCTCGGGTGAGTTAAGATAGTAGCCATGCCAACCAGCGATCAAATTCGTACCGCCTTAGCCGAAGTCAAGGATCCCGAACTGAATCTGGGCATCCTGGAGCTTGGGCTTGTCTACGACGTAAGCGTTGAAGGGGATGCCGGCGAGCACGCGACCGTCGTCATGACCCTCACCTCACCTATGTGCCCGGTGGGCCCCATGTTCAAGAAGTCCGTCGAGGATCACGTCCTGGCCGTTGAGGGAGTCAAGACCGCCACGGTAGACATCACCTTCTCGCCGCCCTGGGACCCAGTGACCATGGCCTCTGACGACGTAAAGGCCGCCTTGGGTATATGGTGAGCCCGAGCGAAGCCGCGCGACTTTAGCCTACTGAGCCGTTCCGATAATTGCAAAGGTGCCGGTGCCGTGGGCGATCAGTTTGCCGTCGGGGCTGAGGACCCGGCCTTCAGCGGTGGCGAAGTTGGCCCCGACGTGAACCGCGCTTGCTTCGGCGGTCATGCTTCTCGCCCGTCCGGCAGCAGCGGACGCACCATGTGCACGTGCAAGTCGACCGTCGTGGCCATCCGGTCTTGCGGCAAACGGGTCTGCACGGCGAGCGTCAGGACCGTATCGAGCAGCGTTGACGTGAAGCCGCCGTGCACGACGCCGGCTGGATTGCCCGTCCACTCATGTGTCGGGCATGGAGAACGTCACGCGTCCCGGCTCGGCCGTCTCGAAGACGAAGCCGAACGCACTAGCCAGCGGCGGTGGAGGCGCCTCACCTGTGATGATGCTTTGCATCCACTCTAAATGCGGCTTTCCGGCCATCGCACGCGCGAGTTCGCGCGGGTCGGACCAAGTGAACGAGTACTCGCGCAGGGTATCCATCCTAGTCTCCTTTTAAGCGGGTGCCGGCGCTTGCAGTGCGAGCGCGTCGCGCGCGATCGGCCACATGGCGGGGCCATTTGCCGATCGAAAAAATCCCATGTGCCCGACAACGCTTGCACCATAATCCCGCGGATCGATCCTGCGGATCTCCGCCGTCGTGCCGGAGAACGCCGATGCGAGGCCCTCGATCGCGGACCGCGTCGCCCAGCGGTCGTCGGTCAGCTCGAGCATACAGATCGCCATGGTAGGAGGCCCCGTTGCGCAAGGAGTCGAGGGTTCGGTCGTCCAGAAAGTAGCGCGGCTGCAGCACCCACTTGCGCCACTCGAGGGCAATACCGCGCGCAAGATCCTCGCCGAAACCGATTCGCGAACCGGGCAAATAGCCGACGCTCGCGGTCACGACCGGAACGATGAACTTCATCAACGCGTAGATACGGTAGTTGTCGGGAAACCGGCAGTTGCCCCAATAGCCCAAAAACGATGCGACGGTGAGCGCGCGTGACACTTCGCCGTTGTTCGGCGCGATAAGCAGCGCGTGACCGCCATAGCGAATGTCCAACCAGGTGGAGCGCAAGCTGCGGATAACGGCCGCGGATCCATGCGATCACACCCGGCGAGTCGCGCTCGCCCCAATCGCGCATGCGCGCATCGCTGCGCGAAAGTTGCTGCGCGCTCTCGCCCGATCCGCGGTAATCGTAGGTCACCGTAACGGCACCGCAGCCGGCAAGGTACGAGGCGAAGCGCGCGATAGTAGCCGCGCGGCATCGCGGTTGCACCGCTCACGATCACCGCTGCGCTGGCTTCTCCCAGCGGTTCAAAGAGCGTCGCGCGAAGCGGCAGGCCATCGAGGGCGCCAATTTCAACGTCGCACTTCATCAGCCTCGCGCTCACGGCAGCACGCGCTCCTCGAGCCAGGCACGCAGTCCAGCGCAAACGTTGCGAGAGTGCGTACGCGAGCGCATTCCGCGCGCGAGCAGAACGGCACCTTCGAGCGACGCCACGATAAAGTCGGAGGCTTGTTCGATATCGGTGCGCGCGTCGATTTCTCGCGCAAGCACGCCGCGCTCGACGTTCCGGCGTACGATGCCGCGCATCGCACCGAACGCCTTGGACACGCGCTCGCGCAAGAACGGCAGCGCATCGTCGGCCTCGACGCAGGCGTTGATCACCGGACATCCGCCGTCGATGACCGGCCGCTCGCAATAATGTTCGAAGGCGTCGACATAGGCGCGCAAGGCGCGCCAGGCCCGGACTCGCGCCACCCAGCGCCTTGCCGAAATACTCGACGACCTGCGCGTATGCGAAATCGAAGGTCTCGACCGCAAGCTCTTCTTTGCTCGCAAAGTGGTTGTAGAGTCCGCCTTTCTCAAGCGACGTCGCTTCAAGGATGTCGGCGATCGACGTCCCCGCAAAACCGCGCCGGTTGAACATCGGCGCGGCCGACGCGAGGATCGCCGGCGCGGCGCTTCGAACCTTTCATAAAACAGACCGTTCGGTCTGTAACCAAAGCGATCCTTGAGGGCGTTCCTACAGCGATAATGCAGTCACCCCGAAGCCACTGGTTGAATACGGCGCTGCGCCGCTGGCTGATCGTCGTCGGCGTCATGTCCGCGACGCTGCTTGCAAGTGCTCGACGCGACGATCGTCAACGTCGCGCTGCCGACGATTCAGGGCAACATGGGCGCAAACTTCGACGAAGGCGCATGGATCGTCACTGCCTACATCATCGCAGCGGTCATCGTCATTCCGCTCACGCCGTGGCTTCAGCAAGTCTTCGGCCGGCGCAATTACTACGTCGCGGCGATCGTCGGCTTCACGATCACGTCGATGCTGTGCGGCACTCGACCTCGCTCGACGAGCTGATCTTCTTTCGCGTGCTCCAAGGCCTGTGCGGCGGCGGCCTGATCGCGACCGGTCAAGCGATCATGCGCGACACGTTCCCCGCCAAGCAGCTCGGCTTGAGCCAAGCGCTCACCTCGATCGGCGCGATCGTCGGTCCCTCGATCGGCCCGACGCTCGGCGGCATGCTCACCGACGCGCTCTCTTGGAACTGGATCTTCTACATCAACATCGTTCCGGGCATCGTCGCGGCCATTCTCTGCGCGATGCTGCTGCGCGATCCGCAGCGCAAAGGCGCCCGAGTCGCCTCGACGGCGTGGGCCTCGCCTTCATGGCGATCGGCCTGGGCTGCCTCCAATACGTCCTGGACGAAGGCGAACGCTACGACTGGTTCGGCGATCGAACATCACGATCATGGCCGTGCGTCGCTGTCGCGGCGCTCGCGGCGTTCGCCTATTGGGAGCTACGAGTCGTCAAGAATCCGATCGTCGATCATCGCGGATTCTGCTGCACAAATCGCATCGTTGCCGCCGGGTGCCTGTGGCTCGCGATGCTGCTGGCGTTTCAGCTTTTCGGCAGCGTCATCCTCGCTCCGCAATTTCAGCAGTCCTGCTCAATTTCACCGCGACGCTTTCGGGGCTCTCGATTCTGACGCCGCGCGCTCGGCATCATGGTGATGACGCTCGTGACGCTGAGTCTTATGAACCGCTTCAAGATCACGCCCGCCGATTCTGCTTGGCTACCGGTTTCATGATCGTCGCGATCGCCAACTTTCAGACGGCCGCGCGTATTCACCACCGACAGCGTCTTCGGAACGTTCGTCTTTCCGCTGGTCTTCGGCGGCATCGGTTTCGGCATGATCTTCGTGCCGCTCTCGGTCGCGGTGCTCTCGTCGGTACAAGGGTCCGACACGCAGAAGGCAACGTCGCTGATCAGCCTGTGCCAGCAGCTCGGCGGCTCGATCGCAACCGCGGTCCTCGTGACGTTGCTCGACCGGCGCGGCGCGTTGCATCTCGACACGCTCGCCGGCATCGATCAACCTCGCAGAGCCCTGCCGTGCAAGCACGCGCTGCAAGCGCACGCGCCGCTCAGCGCGATGGCCGGGATCGTGTCAAGCAACAGGCCGCCACCATGGCCTTCGCCGACGCCTTCTACTTCTTAGGTGTCGTCACGCTCGTCCTTTCGCCGCTGGTGCTCCTGCTGCGTCCGCCCAAGCGGTGCGGCCGCCGGCCCGCAGCGCGCATGCACATTGCCGATAGAATAACTCGTCGCGCCATGCGGCTGAGGACGCACGAAGAAACGCAGTACCGTGGAGCTCGCCGCAAAAACGCGAGCTGGCGCAGGCGCCGGCCGGCGCGGAAGCGATCGACAAGCAGCACGAGCGCGGCAAGCGAACCGCGCGCGAACGCATCGAGGCGCTGGTCGACGAGGGCTCGTTTACCGAGCTCGACCGTTTCGTCGTGCACCGCACCAACGCGTTCGGCATGGACGAGAAAGAGTTTCTCGGCGACGGCGTCATCACCGGCCGCGCGACGATCGACGGCCGCCAGGTCTTTCTCTTCTCGCAAGATTTCACCGTGCTCGGCGGATCGCTGGGCGAAGCGTTACGCCGAGAAGATCTGCAAGGTGATGGATCTCGCGGTTCGCACCGGCTCGCCGATGATCGGCATCAACGACTCGGGCGGCGCGCGCATTCAAGAGGGCGTCGTTTCGCTGGGCGGCTACGCGGAGATCTTTTGGCGCAACGTGCAGGCCAGCGGCGTGATTCCGCAAATCAGCTTGATCGCCGGTCCGTGCGCGGGCGGCGCGGTGTATTCGCCGGCGATCACCGACTTCATCATCATGACCGAGAAGATCTCGCAGATGTTCATCACCGGCCCCGAGATCATCAAGACGGTGACCGGCGAGGACGTCACGTTCGAAGCAGCTCGGCGGCGCGATGACGCACGCCACGAGGAGCGGCGTCGCGCACCTCGTCGCTGCCGACGAAGACGATCTGGTCGAGCGTCACGCGACTCGCTCTTTTCGTTCGTTCCGCAGAACAATCTCGAGGATCCGCCGCGCTCCGCTTGCGACGACGACCCGCATCGCGCGAATCACCGAGCGCTCGACGACGTCGTTCCCGACTCGCCGAACAAGCCGTACGACATGCATGCAGGTCGTCGAAGCGCGTGCTCGACTACGGCGACTTCTTCGAGATCCAGCCGCTCTTCGCGCAGAACATCCTCTGCGGGTTCGGCCGCGTCGACGGGCGCAGCGATCGGCGTCGTCGCCAATCAGCCCAGCGTGCTGGCGGGCGTGCTCGATATCGACGTCGTCGATCAAAGCCGCGCGCTTCGTGCGCTTTTGCGACGCGTTCAACATTCCGCTGGTCACGTTCGTCGACGTCCCCGGCTTCTTGCCCGGCACCGAACAAGAGTACGGCGGCATCATCCTGCACGGCGCGAAGCTGCTCTACGCGTTCGCCGAAGCGACGGTTCCGAAGATCACCGTCATCACGCGCAAGGCCTACGGCGGCGCGTACGACGTCATGGCCAGCAAACACATCCGCGCCGACTACAACGTCGCGTGGCCGACGGCCGAAATCGCGGTGATGGGCGCCGAAGGCGCGGTGAAGACGATCTTCCGCCGCGAGATCGCCGCCGCCGGAAGACCCGGATGCGAAGATGAAAGAACTGGTCGACGACTACGTCGAGCGGTTCGCCAATCCGTACATCGCGGCGCAGCGCGGCTACGTCGACGACGTCATCGAAGCGCACCGTACGCGCGGCGCCATCGCGACGGCGCTGGACGATGCTTGCGAACAAACGCGTCGAACGCCCGCGCCGCAAACACGGCAACATCCCGCTGTAGCTACGGCTTCGGAATCACCTGAAACGTCGCCGGTCCCCGCGCGCTTGGCGCGTGCAGATCGCGCATCGCTACTGGAGCGCCCCGCATTGCTGAGCGGATCGCCGCGATCTCGGGTGCGCTGATTCCCGATCCTTGGGTCACTGTCATGAGCTGATCGCCATTGCGCCAGGCAGACTGTTCGTGCCGCACAATGACGGGCCGCCCGTCAGGTGCCGGATCCCTCGCTTCGAAGAGATATTTCGCCGGCGGGGCATTCGGGTCGTAGCGCGCCGCGCCCAACGTGAATTCGCGCCCGTCTCTGCGCCGGTAGGTAAAGGTTACATGCATCTGACCCGCTTTCCACGACTGCGTCGTCCGCGAGTACGCACCAAGAGGGACCACGTACAACGCGGAGGACACGACATCGTACGGTAAGCCCACAGGCGGCGTTATCATGAAGTTGACTTGCGACTGCGCCGCGGCAAGACTCGCAAGGTGAGGCCGCAGCTGCGAAACGAGCGATCGCGGGACCGGCACCGGCGGGGGCGCGATGCCTCCAAGCGCCTGCAACGCTGCGCGATATCGCGCATCCAAGTTTTGCACGAACGCCGGCGAAAGCGCCGGTAACGCGATGCATACAAGCATCGCAGCGGCCGCCGCCCAGATTCCGACGCGAAGAACGTTCGTATGCGTTGCGCGTTCGCTGGGATGCGCGACCCTATGCTGAATCTCTTCAAGCCGGACGGGCGGTATGTCGATGCCCTCCATCCATGAATCCAGCGCCTCGCCGATGCGTGCGTCAATTGACATTTGGAAGTACCTCCACAGGAGAGAGCGCTCGTAGCAGTGCGCGTCTGGCAAGCATGAGATTAAAGCGCACGGTGGGCGCCGGCAAGCCGCAGGCTGCGGCGATTTCCGCGCTGGTCAGGCCGGCGTAATAGTGCAAGACGATCGCGGCGCGCTGCGAAAGCGGAAGCGCCGCAAGCGCCATAGCGAGATCGATCGTCGTCGTCGCGTCGTTTTCGGTCGCGCGTTCGCGCAGTAAGTCTAGCGATGCAACGCGTGGGCGGCGGCGCGCAGCCGACATCGCGCTGTTGGTGATGATGCGGTACGCCCATGCCCGAAAGCGCTCGGCGCTTTTGAGCGCCGGCAACGAGCGGGAAATTGCAGCGCACGCATCTTGCGCCGCATCTTCGGCAAGTCCGGCGTCGCGTAAGATGCTAAAGGCGATCCGATAGGCTTCGGGCCAGACGGCAACGATGAGATGGTCGAGATGCTCTCCGCCCCGTTTGGCGCGTTCGATGAGCGTTTGTGGCACGTCTAATGGCACACTCAGGAGCTCCTTCACCCCAATAGACGCGCCCGAGCGTCAAACTGTTGGCCCAGGTAGCATGAAATGGAGCGTAAACGTAATACAACGCCTTTTTGGCACCTCATCGTCCAAGGAGCAGCGATGACCACGCGCAAGGACTTTCTCGTAGCGGGAACGCTCGCCGCAGCGATTCCGGGCCAGGCGCTCGCCGATGCACCGGCAACGGCGCACCCCAAGACCCCGAAACTCGACTTCGATCTCGAGGCGTTTAACGCGCTGCTCGACGGCGCCCAGGCGCACAAGAACCTCTTCACCGCCGTGCAGATCGAAGGCGGCGAGGTGCTTTTGGCAATGCGCAACACGTTGGGCGGCTACCGCGACGTCGGTGTCGATTGGAGCGAGGTACTTCCGGTCGCGGTGCTCTATCACGGTTTTTCGATTCTCCTCGCGTTCGACGATTTCGTTTGGAACCGCTACGTGATCCCGTTCTCGGGAAAGCTCAAACACGGAAACGGCGCGGCTCAGATCGCCTCGGTTCGCAAATTAGACGTAGGCGGGAATCCATGCTTGCGCGAGCAGGGTGGCGACGGGGATATCTCGATTCGTTCGCTTGTGGCCGACGCCGGTGCACGATTCTTCGTCTGCAACAATGCGGCGCTGGGCACAGCCTCGATGCTCGCAAAGGCGCTGGGCAAGCCGTTCGACACCGTTTATAGCGATCTCGCGCACCATCTCGTGCCGAACGCGCTACTGGTTCCCGCCGGCGTTTGGGCCATACATGCGATTCAAGAGCAGCGCTTTACGCTGCTCCAAACGTCGCTCGCTCCGCCCAAGGGTTAAGGCGTCGTCCCCAAGTTCTCGATACCGTAGTGCTTGAACGTCGGCCAGCGCTGCGGCAGCGGCGGATGCATGCCGCGGCAGAGGACGATCGGGCGATTGACTTCGTAGGGCATGGCGTAAGGTGAAGTGCCGAAGCGCGCGACGACGCGCGCCGAGTCGCAGAACGTGGCCCACTGCACCGGATCGACGTTGATCGCAATCACGACCGACCCATCATACCCGCGCGGACCCCATAAGTAGTACTGATTGTTTCCGCTGAGCGCCGGCGGGAGATCGTGACCGTACACGTCGACTGCGGCCGCTTCGCCGTAATTCGAACCGTAGATTGCGGCATTTTGCCGATCGGCCGCGGAGAGCGACGCGTACACGCTTTCGACGGTCTGCGCAACATCGCGCCAGCCAAACTGGTCGGCAAGCTGCTGGGGAATCGGCGCGCCGATGCCGGCGTGTTCCATCGGCCGCATCTTGAACGCGGAATGGTCGTACATGAACTTCAGCCGCTCGGGCGGAAGCACCGGAAGCACAAATGGTAAAGCGAGAGCGGCATTCGCGTAGGCGAGGACCGCCCAGATGCCTACAAGGATGCTCGGCAACATCGTGCATGCGGCGGCGCCGAGCGCGAAAATCGTCGGATAGGCGCCGGCATAATAGTACGCCTTGCCATGCGTCGCGAAGATCAGAACGCCCATCATGACAAAGGTGACGGCGAGAAACCGAAACGGCGCCAGGCGCTTGGAAACGAAGGGCGCGATGGTGCCCGTCAACCAGAGCGGGGCCAACAAGAAGTTCGTAAGGAAGACTTGCTGCAGCACGAATCCGATCGGACTCCCGATGAGATTCCCGCTGCTGTCGTTGCGCACGAGTTCGAGAAACGGCATGCCGTGGGCGATCTGCCAGACCGCGTTGGGCAGCGCGATCACCGCAGCGATGGCGAAGCCGATCCACAGGTCGCGCGAGCGAAAGATCGAGCGCGGCCCGAAGAGCGCAATGCCGAGCGCCAAGCCGATCACCCACAACAGGATCGTGTATTTCGTTTCAAAGGCGAGGCCGCCGACGAGACCCGCCCACCAATACATGCGCGGCTCGTTGCGCAACACTCCGCGCGTGATGAGGTAGGCCACCAGCGTGAAATCGAACGGCTCGAACGTCGCGGTGGATAAGCTGCCAAACATCGCGGTAACCAGCGACGAGCTTGCCGCCGCGACGGCGGCTAACCACGCGCCGCGCGTGTTTGCGCCGAGCAGTTGCGCGAAGATAACGGTGAGCGGAACGAGCGCGATCGCGGTCAACACTGCGGGCAAGCGCTCCAGCCACACGTTGACGCCGGCAACCTGCGTGAGCGCGGCGAGCAATGGAACAATCGGCGGCTGATCCACGTAGCCGAACGCCGGATGGCGGCCACACACGATAAAATACAGCTCGTTGCGGAAGAGATCGTACTTCCCGGCGACGGAGAGGTGCAGCAAGGCGACGAGCACCACCACAACACCGACCGCCCAACGAGCGCCTTTTGTCATCGTCTAGGGATTGATTGGGCGGGTCGGTTTGAACTCGATGATCTGATATTCTGAGACGCCTTCGCGCACGAAAGGATCTTCGGCAAGCATCGCCTCGACCTGCTCGCGCGTGAGATCGTGGGTGACGATCACGCCCCCGACACGCGGATTTTGCGGGCCGGACGTGAGGAGGTGGTGCGCCTCGAAATGTCGCTCCAAAAACGCGCGGTGCTCGGGCACCCAGCGATCGACCTCATCCAGGGGTTTGAGATAGCGTGAAAGCAGCACAAACATGCCGCTACCGGTTCGCGCGAGAGGACGAGGGCCCTTGCGCTGGTATGTATCGGGCGTGAAGCTACTCGAAGGAAAGCGCGCCCTGATCACGGGCGTCGCCAATCGCTGGTCGATTGCGACCGGCATCGCGCGCAAAATGTACGAGCACGGCGCGACGATCGCCCTGACGTATCAGGGCGAGCGCGTGAAGGACGAGGTCGAAAAACTGGCCGCGGAACTGGGCGGCGGCCCGGTGCTGGAATGCGACGTCTCAAATGATGCCTCGCTCGAGGCACTCCGCGATGCCTTAACCGCGCAATTTGGTCCGCTCGATGCGTTGGTTCACTCGATCGCCTTTGCCGACAAAGAGGATCTGCGCGGAACTGTCTACGACACCTCGCGCAAAGGGTTCGCGCTCTCGCTCGACGTGTCGGCCTTTTCACTCATTGCGCTGGTTTCCGCGCTACGCGATAACTTCAACGACAGCGCCTCGATCATGGCGATGACCTACCTCGGCGCGACGCAGATCGTTCCCAATTACAACTTGATGGGCATTGCCAAAGCGGCTCTCGAGTCGTCGGTACGCTACCTCGCGTACGATCTAGGCGCACGCGGCATCCGGGTCAACGCGATTTCAGCCGGACCGATCAAAACTGCGAGCATGCGGCAAGTCGCGGGCGCAACGAAGATGCTCGACGTGGTACCTAAGGTGGCACCGCTGCGTCGTAACGTCTCGGCCGAAGACGTGGGGAACACCGCGGTCTACCTCGCGTCCGATCTTTCTTCCGCGATCACCGCCGACGTGCACTTCGTCGATGCGGGCTATCACACGGTCGGGATGTATCCGCCCGATTTCCACGCGTGATCACGGAGGATGAATTGGCTGCGATCGCGGCCGCGCTCACCATATTAAACGCGCGTCACCCTGAGGTGCGAGCGCAAGCGAGCCTCGAAGGGCAAGATCGGTCACGCTGGAAAATAGCTGCGCGCAATCCCGACCTCGAAATCGAGGATCTGCGTGTTCACTAAGATCCTCATTGCCAATCGTGGTGAGATCGCGGTGCGCGTGATACGCACCGCGCGCGAGATGTCGATCACAACGGTCGCCGTCTATTCCGAGGCCGATCGCGACGGCATGCACGTGCGCATGGCCGATGAGGCGTATCTCATTGGTCCGGCCGCGCCATCGGCGAGCTATCTCAACATCGATGCGATTCTCGAGGTCGCCAAGCGCTCGGGCGCGCAAGCGATTCACCCCGGCTACGGCTTTCTCGCCGAAAACAGCGCGTTCGCGCGACGGGTTGTCGCTGCGGGCCTGGTCTGGATCGGCCCGCACGCGGATGCGATCGATGCGATGGGTGATAAGCTGCGCGCGCGACAAGCAATGGCGAAGGCTGACGTGCCGTTCGTGCCCGGCGGCACCGAAGCGATCGAGGATGTCGCGGCCGCACGCGAAGCAGCCAAGTCCTACGGGCTCCCGCTCGCGCTCAAAGCGTCTGGGGGCGGCGGCGGCAAGGGACTCAAGGTCGCGCACACGCTCGACGAGATCGAGTCGGCGTTTACGACTGCCAAGCGCGAAGCCGAAGCCTATTTCAAGAACGGCACGATCTACGCCGAGCGCTATCTCGACAACCCAAAACACGTGGAACTCCAGATTCTGGCTGACAAGCACGGCAACGTCGTGCACGTCGGCGAGCGCGACTGCTCGCTGCAGCGCCGCCATCAAAAGCTCTGGGAAGAAGCGCCGGCCAACATTCCGCTCAAAGTGCGGCGCGCGATGCGCGAAGCCGGCGTGCGCGCGGCGCAGGCAATCGGTTATGACTCGGTCGGGACGATCGAGTGTCTGGTCCAGGGCGACGACTTCTTCTTCCTCGAGATGAACACGCGCATCCAAGTCGAGCACACGGTTACCGAAATGATCTCCGGACTCGATTTAATCCGCGAGCAAATCCGCGTGGCCGCGGGCGAAGAACTCGGCTTCGGGCAGGACGACGTCAGTTTCCGCGGCTTTTCGATCGAAGGGCGCGTCAACGCCGAAGATCCCGCCGACAACTTCCGTCCTGCACCCGGCACGATTTCCGCCTATCGCGAACCCGGCGGCCTTGGCGTGCGTGTCGATTCCGCAGCATATCCCGGGTACACGATCTCCCCCGACTACGATTCGATGATCGCTAAGCTCATCGTCTGGGCACCCACGCGCGCGCAAGCGATTGCGCGTCTCGCTCGCGCGATCGATGAATACGTCGTCGAGGGTGTCCCGACGACGCTGCCGTTACTGCGCGCATTGTGCGACGAACCCAGTGTCCAAAACGCATCGTACGGAACGGCAACGCTCGAACCATTCGCCGCGAAATTTTTCGACGGTTCCTCCGGAGGCGAGCGTAACAAGACTCAGCGAGCCGAAGGAGGAACCGTCGAAATTGCGCTCGGCTCCGGAGGAGGCGCTGAAACTTCTCCGCCACAAGACCTACGGGTTGAGGTCAATGAAAAGCTCTATCGCGTTCGTGTTTTTGACTTACCGGAGCGCGCGTCAGGTGCGCCACGCAATGGGTCGCCGCGAGTAGCGCCGCGCGCCGGTGGAACAAAGAAGAGCTCCACGTCGAGTGGAAATGACGTCGTGTCGCCGATGCACGGTGTGGTCGTCGAGATGAAGGTTGCGCCCGGCGATGCGATTGCTGAAGGTCAGGTCGTCGCGATCGTCGAGGCAATGAAGATGATGAACGAGGTTCGCGCGCACAAGGCCGGCACGGCGAGCGCCGTTCACTCGAAGGCCGGCGATACCGTCGAGGCGCAAGCGCCACTGGTCACGATCGGCTAGAATAGGGCGAGATGGCACGGGAGTTCAATGGCAGCGGTATTCCGCTCGAACCGCACTACGACCAGGTCGAGGGCAGCGCGCACGATCTCGGCGAGCCGGGGGCGTTTCCGTTTGGACGCGGGACGCGCGCCAATATGTATCGCGACCGGTTGTGGACGATGCGCCAATACGCCGGCTTTGCGACGGCCGCCGAATCGAATGCGCGCTATCGCTATCTCCTCGAACGCGGCACGACCGGGCTGTCGGTAGCCTTCGACCTTCCAACCCAACTCGGATATGACTCAGACGCGCCGCTCGCGCGCGGCGAGGTCGGCAAAGTCGGTGTCGCGATCGACTCGATCGCGGACATGGAGACGCTCTTCGAAGGCATTCCGCTCGAGACCGTCACCGTCTCGATGACGATCAACGCGCCGGCCTCGATCCTCCTCGCGATGCTGCTCGCGGTTGCTCGCCGCCGCCGTATTCCCTTCGCAAAGCTCGGCGGAACGGTCCAGAACGACGTGCTCAAAGAGTACGTCGCGCGCGGAACCTACATCTATCCGCCGGGCCCGTCGATGCGTTTGGTCACCGACGTGATGGCGTATTGCGCGCGCGAAGTCCCGCAATGGAATACGATCTCGATCTCGGGCTACCATATTCGTGAAGCCGGATCGACCGCGGTCGAAGAGATCGCTTTTACACTTTCCAATGCCAAGGCATATCTGCGCGCAGCGCGCGAGGCCGGCATCGATCTCGACCTGGTTGCGCCGCGCATCTCGTTCTTCTGGAACGCGCACAACGATTTCTTTGAGGAAGTTGCAAAATTCCGGGCGGCACGATATCTTTGGGCGCATATCACACGCGATGAATTCGGGTGCGCAGACCCGCGCTCGCAGATGCTGCGCTTTCATACGCAGACGGGCGGCTCAACGCTGACCGCGCAGGAGCCCGACAACAACGTCGTACGTGTCACGCTGCAGGCGCTCGCGGCCGTCCTCGGCGGGACCCAATCACTGCACACCAACGGCAAAGATGAAGCGTTAGCGCTACCTACGGCGGAAAGTGCGAAGGTTGCGTTACGCACGCAACAGATTATCGGTTACGAATCCGGCGTTACCGATGTCGTCGATCCGCTGGCAGGTTCGTACTATGTTGAATCGCTGACGAATGAGCTGATCGAACGCGCGCGGCAACTCATCGTTACAGTCGACGAGCTCGGCGGAAGTATCGCCGCGATCGAGAGCGGCTGGATGCAGGCGCGCATCGCCGATTCCGCCTACGAGGCGCAACAGGCGATCGAACGTGGAACCAGCGTCGTGGTCGGCGTGAACAAATTTGTCGAAGAGGGCGGCGACGCTGCGATCCCTTTACTGCGCATCGACCAAGCGATCGAGCGCGAGCAAGTCGCGCGCTTGGCGGCGTTTCGGGCTGCGCGCGACCTGCCCACGGTCGAGGCGCGTTTGGCCGATGTCCGGCGCGCCGCGGGGTCGCGCGAGAACTTGATGCCGCCATTCGTCGAAGCCGTCGACGCCGGCGCCACGCTCGGCGAAATCTGTAACGTGCTTCGTGACGTCTTCGGCGTTTATCGCGCAAAGGAAGTTGTCGCATGACGATCGATCACGTCGCAATCGTGGTCAAAGATCTCGACGCCGCGATCGAACTCTACACGCAGACGCTGGGTTTCCAACCACTCTATCGCGAGACGATCGCCGATCAGGGCGTAGAGGCAGTCGGATTGCAAGCCGGCGATTCGGTCATCGAACTGTTGCGACCGCTGGATCCCGGCTCGCCGATCGCGCGCTTCCGCGGCGAGGCCGAGATGAAACTCCACCACACGGCCTATCGCGTCGATGACATCGAGACGGCGCTCGCCGACTATAAGGCCAAAGGTGTGCGCTTGATCGACGAGCGGCCGCGCAAAGGTGCGCACGGAAACCGGATCGCGTTTCTCCATCCAAAGTCGACGGGCGGCGTGCTCATCGAACTCTGCCAGCGCTCGAACTAAGGATTTGGCGCTAAGCGCACGTCGATTGCGGTCTCGAAGGTGCGGTCCCACGGCAGCGTGATCGACATCGCGGCGATGTGCAATTGCGGATAGAGCTGCGCGAGCGTTTGCTGCGCTTCGTACCAAAGCAGCGCGCGATTGCGATCCGCGGTCCGCCCGGCGACTTCGGGCGCAAGCAAGGTATGGTCGGGGACGCCTTGCTCCGCCAGCCAATCGTTGAGCTCGGGGCGCACATCGTCGTGGAAGTCGACGTCGTCGACGAATCGCACATACGTGAACGTCTGGTGCGCCAGCGCATCGTAGCTGTGCATGCGCCGTCCGGAACCGGCGGCAATCGCTTCGGCCAATGCCGTTCCGGTCGTATTTGCGTCGGTGTTCCAGGCCGCGTACGCATCCAAGCGGCTGGCCAGGCCTGACGTCAGCAGCGAGGTCGCAAACGCCTTCTGCTCGGGATAGGTTCCTTCAAACGAGAGATCGACGACTGCGACCGAACGCCGGGCGTCCAGACCGGAGCGAATCGAACCGAGGAAGGCATCATCGAGCGCGGCGCCGGTGGATGGAACGCGAACGTAGAGCGCGATATCCGGTGCGGTATCATCGCGCACGCCTCCGCACAGCGAGATCAAACGATCGATCGTGACGCCGATCGGTGCGTACTCCAGCGGATCTTGATACAGCGCGCCCTGCGGCGTCGAGTAGTGGACGGCCACCCGCGGTGTCCATCCCGCATCGCGCGCAAGCGTGTTTGCCACCAGTGCCATCCCGAGTTCGTCGGCGCCCGGTTCAATCGAGGCACGGCCGCCCAGATCGCTCGCATCGAGATAGCGTTGCAATGCCTGCACTTCGGGCACGTGCAGCCCGTAGGTCTTGGCATCGTCTTGGCCAAGCACGAGCCGGTCGATCGACTTCGCCCGGGCGTCGTCGATGAGCAATTGGTCGACGCCGTAGTCGCGCGCGCGCGTTTGAAGGTAGGCATCGAGCACATTCTGACCGATCAGGCCGCGCAGACGCTGCGCTTCGCTTTCCTCAGACGGTTCGAGAGGATCGTGGAGATTTGCGTACTGCTGAAGATACAACCACACTGGATACGGCGCAAAGTAGGACGCGTTTGCTGGAATACCGGTTGGCGCAAGGCGCATGATCGTACCAAAGACGCCGATCCACGCATCGGGATAGCGCGAACGCAGACGCGCGATTTCACGAAGGCGCGCGAAAGCATCCGCATAGCTTGGGCCCGGAACACGCGATGCGATCAGGCCACCATACGCGAGCATGTCGCTCGAAAGCACGTACGCTTGCGCGCGCGGCGCACGCGCGTTGAGCCACGCGATAATTGCGTCGGGAGCACCGGGCTGCAAGTTATTCCCAAGCAAGCTGCGCGGCGGCGTCACGACCGCGCGCCCGGCAATCTGCCCGAGCATAATCGGTAGGCCCCAGGTGACTGGACGATCGTCCAACGGCACGAAGACAATCGTCGCGAGTAGGGCGAGCGCCTTTAAAGCAAGGATCGCAACGTCTCCGATCGCAGCAGCTCACGCGCGCGCTCCGCGTCAACCCTGCGCGCGATCATCACCACGGCGACCTTTGCGCTGCCTCCCGAACTTTCGAGCGCCGCTTGCACGCGCTCATCGTCGGCGCCGGTCAGGATACCTACGAGCCGCTGCGCGCGCGCGCGCAATTTGTCGTTGGTGGCAACGACGTCGATCATCAGGTTGTCGTGGACCTTACCCATCCGCACCATGACCGCGGTCGAGAGGGTGTTGAGCACGATCTTCTGCGCGGTTCCGGCTTTCAAACGTGTGGAACCGCTCAAGACCTCGGCCCCGGTCGGCAGCGCGATGGCCTCATCGGCGGCACGAACCAACGCCGATGCGCCGCTGCTCGTGATGGCGATGGTGAGCGCGCCGATCGAACGCGCGTGCTCGAGCGCAGCGACAACATAGCGCGCGCCACCGCTAGCTGAGATGCCGACCACGACGTCGCCAGGGGCTACGTGATCGCGCAGCGCGCGTTGGCCCTCCTCCGCATCGTCTTCGGCGCCTTCGACCGCATGGCGCAATGCGCGCTCGCCGCCGGCGATGTGCGCGCAGACCAGCTCGTTTGGCGTTCCAAACGTCGGCGGCATCTCGGACGCATCGAGCACACCCAAACGTCCGCTCGTACCCGCACCGACATAATGCACGCGTCCGCCCAAGCGCAACCGCTCTGCCACCGCATCGACCACGCGCGCCAGCGTCGCCGACTGCGCGCGTACTGCCGCAACGGCTTCGCCTTGATCGCGCACCAGCAGATCGACGAGGTCGCGCGTCTCGAGCAGGTCGAGGCCGGCACTGTCAGCTTGCCGCTCTTCGGTTGGGGGAAGGCGCTCGCTCACTGCTTCATCCTGCGCGCCAGCTCGAGCGCCCCGTGAACTGGAAGCGGTGGCGACTTGATCGGATGCAACAAGGGAAGGTCGGCGAGCAAACGTGTCTCGACCAGATATGAGAGCAGCGAGTTTTGGGCAAAGAGTCCGCCCGCGAAGACTAGCGGGATTTCGCGCGCCTCGATCTTCGCCAGGCGCACGAGCGCCTTGAGTAACTCCACGAGTTCCAGCGCGGCCGTCTGGACGATCTTGTTTGCCAGCCGGTCTCCGGAACCGGCGCGGTCCAGAATCAGCGGCGCAATCGAAGCGACGATCGCCACCGGATGCGGCTCACCATACACGCGACGCAAAAGCTCCTGCGCGTCGTGCACCGCGAGTTGCACGCGCATCGCGTCAAACAGCTCGGTGTGCGCTGCGCGTCCGTCGTACCACCGCAGCAAGTGGGCCAGCGCGGCGCGACCAATGGCAAATCCCGAGCCGTCATCGCCGAGCAGGTAGCCGTACCCGCCGGTGCGATGGGTCTCCTCGCCCACATGAGCATACGCAATCGATCCGGTGCCGGCGATCAAAACGGCGCCGTCTCCGTCTGGAACGGCTGCGCGCAATGCGATTTCCGCATCGTCGAACACCGCGATCGCCGCGCCGGGAAAATGTTCGCGCAGCGCAACCTCGAGCGCGCGTGCCAGCGCGAAGTCGCCGGCACCGGCAGCACCGACGGCGAGCGCGTCACACGCCTCTCCCCGCAAAGCGCTACGAACCGTCGCCGCGATACGCTCAGCAGCATCGGCAACACCTGCGGTGCGCACGTTGACGCCCTCGCCGCGCGCGGCGTGCTTGTCACCATCACGCTCGACGACGCACTCGGTCGAGGTGCCGCCGGCATCCAGCCCTATGAAGATCGGCACTCTTTTTCTACCTCCAAGATCAATCGGCGCAACGCAAACGGCGCGATTGCTCCCAACGGCACCGCGTGAGAAGCTCCGGTCACGCGCGGCACATTTGCGGCGCGCTCGCGCAGCGTTTCATAGCCGAGCACGGCAAAGGCGACTGCCTCCTTTGCGTCGCCGCGGACGCCAATCGTCTCGCTAGCTTCGACGCGCGCGTGCGGCAATCGTGCCGCAATCCGTCGCAGCAATGCTGGATTGCATGCGCCGCCGCCGCTGCACAGCACGCGTGCAGCCGACATGCCCAGCACCCCGACGGCGTCCGCGATCGCAGCAGCGCTCAACTCCGTCAGGGTCGCAGCGCCGTCCTCGGTCGATAAACGCTCGAGCACATGGCGATGCGAAAGCAGAAACTGCGCGCCGAACCGCTCCCGTCCGGTTGATTTTGGCGCAACCAGCGCAAAATACGGATCGCTGAGCATGACGTCGAGCGCCGTCTGGTCCACTTGACCGGCTGCGGCGAGCAAGCCGTCGACGTCGTAGCGCTGGGTTCCACCGGTACGCATCTGGACAAATGCGTCGATGAGCATCACGCCCGGCCCGCAGTCGAAGGCCTGCACGTCATTTGCTATGCAGCCGCGCGGCAGCGCCGTCAGGTTCGCGATGCCGCCTATATTGAGCGCCACGCGATCCTCGTTTGGATTCGCGAGCAGCAGCACGTCAACGTAAGGAACCAGTGGGGCGCCGTTTCCGCCAACGACACAGTCGGCCGTGCGAAAATCGTAGCAGACCGTCGCGCGCAGAGCTTCGCGAATGACGAACGGATCGCCGATCTGCAGCGTCAGGTGCGCGGCACCATCATGAAACATCGTGTGCCCGTGCGAAGCAACGTAATCCACGCTGAGAGCTCCGCTGGCGCTGCGCGCCGCTCGCGCAAACGCGGCACCCAAAGAGCGGTGCAGGCCGGCGATGGCGGCGGCGTTCGCGTCGTGCGGCGGAAGCGCGGCACGCAAGCGTCGCTCGAGCTCACCGTCGAAAGGCGTCGTTACAAAGTTGAGCAGATCGATTCCATATCCCGCATCACGGGGAACGATGCGCACCAGCGCCGCATCGATTCCATCGAGCGACGTCCCGCTCATCAAGCCCACAGCAATCATCAACCGAACGTTTCGATGACGGCATCATAAAACGCCACTCGCAGCGGACGGGAATCTTCGCGTCCGAAGTAGACGGCATTGGTGAGGAGCACCGCTTGCAGGTCGCGGTCGGGATCCGCCCAGACGCAGGTACCCGTAAAACCCGTGTGACCGAAGCTGCGCGGACCAAAGCCGGCGCCGCACGAATTTTCGTCGGTCGTTTTGAGCGCCCAGCCAAGACCCCGTCGCAACACCGGATCGTCGGCGGCGCACGCGATGGCTTCACGTGCCAATGCCGGAGAGAGGAGCGACGGCGCGCGTCCGCACGCCGCCCCGAGGTAGATCTCGGTCAGCGCGGCGACGCCGGCGGCGCTCCCGAAGAGGCCGGCGTGCCCGGCGATGCCATTCATCAAGTGCGCCTTTTCGTCGTGCACGCTGCCCTGCACGCGGCCGCGCCAGCGATCTTCTTCCGTCGCCGGAATCGCGGCGCGTTCGCGAGCGAGCGGGTTGAACTCTACCTGCGAACCCCAAAGCCGCGCGCTCGATGCCAAAAGCGATCGCCGCGTGATCCGTTCGATCGCGACGCCCAGCGCGATCATTCCAAGATCGCTGTAGATCACGCGCTCGCCGGGCCGCGCCGCCAGCGGCCGCCGCAGCGCAAAATCCGCTACTTGCGTATCGAGCAGCGTACGGTAGTCGGCGCCCGAGTGCATGCCCGACGTATGGGCTAGCAACATCCTGGGCGTGATTCGCGCATGTTCGGTGCCTTCCCATTCGGGAAGGTACGCGCACAGCGTGGTGTCGAGATCGATGACACCGCGCGCCACGAGATCGAGCGCAATCGTCGCAACGAATAGCTTCGTGATCGAAGCAAGATCGAAACGCGTGTCGACGTAGACCGCTTGCGTGTTCGCGTCCAGACGCGTTTCGCCGACGGCGCGCTCGTAGACCAGAACGCCTCCGCGCTCGACACGCGCCAATGCGGCGGTGAAGCTGCGGTTCTGCGCACCGCTCAGAACGTCGTCGATTGCGGTGACGCGTTCAAGCGAGCGCAACGGGAAGCACTCCAGCGCTTGGAACGCCGAGGAAGATGACGTCGGAAAGCCCAGCGAGGCTCACCTCGTCGTTGCCGTAACAGGCCAGCACGTGCCGCGCGCGCGCGAAGAGCGGTACGTCGTATGGTTCGCCGGTCGAAACGACCAGAGCATCGGGGGCATGCGCGAGGATCGCGTCGATTGCACGCGCCTGACCCTCATGGAGATGCGCGCGATACGCAAGCACGATCGGACGCCGGCTGTTGCTGCGGACCGCCGCCACTGCTGCTGCGATCTCGCCGTCGTCGGGATCGATGCTCAGCACGCGTTCCTCGAGCGCGGGCGCGTGCGCCGCCAGCGATGCTTGGCCGAAAACGATCGCGACATCAGCCGGCGCATCGGCGCGCGGCGCTCCCCGCAGGACGGTCACCGCTTCGCGCGCGATGCGGCGGCCGATGCCCGGGTACGGCGCAAATGCGTGCACGTCGAGCGGTGCGAGGGCCCGGGCCCGCAGCGCCATCACGCGACCGTGCGCCTCGCGCAAACGCTCGAGCGGAAGATCGCCGCCCTCGACGGCGCGCGCGAGGTGGTGCGCCGCCTCGAATGCTAGCTCCGGATCGTGGCTCACCAGCGCGCAATCGGCGCCTGCAGCGATCGCCTCGGTTACGCCGCGGACCGTACCAACGCCATGAGCGATCGCGTCCATCTGCATGCAATCGCTGAAACACACCCCCGCGAATCCCCATTCGTTCCGCAAAATGCCGGTGAGGAACCGGCGCGAGAGCGATGCCGGACGCTCGCCGTCGATCGCCGGTACCGCGACGTGAGCGGCCATGATCGCCACACCATCACCAAGTGTGGCTGCAAAGGGCGCAAGATCGCGTGTGCGCAGCGTCGCCTCGTCGGAATCCAGGCGTGCCGGCCCGACGTGCGTATCGGACGCGGTCGCGCCATGACCCGGAAAGTGTTTGAAGGTCGCCGTGATGCCGCCGCTCTCGAGACCGCGCGCAAGCGCGCCGCCAAGTCGCGCTACCAGTTCGCCGCTTGAACCGAAGGCGCGCGTTCCGATCACGGTGTTTCGCGAATCGAGCGCCAGATCGAGGACCGGCGCGAAGTCGTGCGTGCAACCTACGCGCCGTAGATCGTGGGCCAGTGCCTCTCCGGCTTCGAAGGCACGCTCGGCATCGGCGAGCGCACCCAGCGCCATCATCGGCGGAATGGCTTCGAGGCCGGCGCGCAGTCGCATCACGCGCCCACCTTCCTGATCGATCGACACGATTGGAGGAATCGACGCCTTTTCGCGTAGAGCATCGGTCAGCGCGCGCGCTTGCGCGACGTCCTCCAGATTTCGCGCGAACAAGATGTACCCCGCAAAGGGGACGCGTTGCAATGCGGCAATTTCACTCGGGCCCAGGCGCGTTCCATTGAAGCCCGTGATGATGACGCCGCTCGCGAGCTCGAGCGCGTTCAAATGCGAATCGTCTGCGCGACGAGTCGACCGCCGACGTCATAGACCGAAATATCGGCATGCTGCCCGCGATGCAAATCGGCGAAGGTCGCGTATTCCCCGTGCTGATAGATGGTCGTTGCCGGAACGACGGCCACGACCGCAGATCGTGAACCATCACGCACGACGAACGTTCCCCCCGGATAGTCGACCGACTCGATCGTTCCGTGAATCTCACGCGCTGGACGCGACGACGGACCGGCCTCGAGAGACCGATAGAGGTTGGGTATCGGTGTCGCCGTCTGCGCCGAAGCAGAGGCGCTGGGAGCAAACGCAAGCAGAATTGCGAAGACGATCAGCGCGAGCATGCGCTGATAGGCCTCGCGAGCTGCGGCAGCATCCGCGCCGCCCGCGCGAGCACCTTCGGCGTAGCCGCGCAACTGGACGACGCTTGCATCGTCGGCTCGCCTGCCCGCCAGGACCAGCCGCAGGGCGACCAGGGTCAGGTCGGGCGTACGAGGCCCCAGCATCCGCATTCCCTCGTAGAAAGGCGCCGCCTCGGGCAGCGTGCTCCGATTTGCCAGCAATTTTTCAATCACGTCGGCCTTACGCCCGGTTCCGCGCAGAAGATACTCATCGATCAACTCGAACTGCATGAACATGTTCTTCGCCAAGCGGCTTGCTGTGCTTTTTGCAGTCGGCCTTGCGCTGCTGGCCGCGACCCCGCCGCACGAATCGCTCGCCCGACTGCTCGCCCGCATGCGTGAGCGAAGTGGCCCGGTTTGGAGCGCGCACCTCAGTTCGACCTCGCACCTGATCGACAGCGGCGAAACGGTCGACCTGCGTAGCGAGTCGTCGGGATTGCGCTTTGCGACGTACCGATGCAACGGCGGCGTGTGCTTGGGAACGTATTTTGACGGCGAGCGGCTCTTCTCGATCAATATCAACGGTACGACCTTGCCGGAAGCTGACGGCAGCGACCCACTGCTACGGGCCGAGCGCACTGTCGCCTCCCTCGCCTTTCTCGACCCGGAATTCACCGCGCACGGCGGACGCATCATCGACGACGGCCCGACCATGATCTCGCAGGTCGCTTATCGCACGCTCCTCATCGCGAACGGCGACAGCGTGCCGATCCTCGTGTACGTCAACCCGAAGACCGCCGCGGTCACGTACATGCGCGATGTCAACGGCGATATGACGTTCGAATACCGCGACTACGTGCAGGTCGGTGGGCATTACGAGCTTCCGCTCGAGGTCTATCGTAACGGCGCATTGTTCGAACGATACGATCAACGCGATGCACTGGCCACGTCATTCGAAACGCCGCATGGCCCCATTGCGGCGTTCTCCTCGATGCCGGCACCCGTTGCTACCGATCCCGACCAAACAACGCCGATCTTCGCCTGTACGCTCGGCGGCATCGCAACGACGTGCCAGCTCGATAGCGGCAACTCCGGGCTTGCGGTAAGCTCGGCCCTCGCAGAACGGCTCAAAGCTCCGACTATCGGCTCGTTTCAAGTTCTTGGTTTGGGCGATTACGCGACCGAGGTCGTGCACGCGGGCGAATTGCACGTCGGCGCCATGACGCTCCCGGCGGCGAACTACGTGGTGCTGCACGACATCGATCGCTTCGGCTATCAGGTCGTGCTTGGCGCTGACGTCTTCGCCGCAACGACGATCGAGCTGGATAATTCGGCCCACCGCGTCGTGTTCGGTGCGTCGGCACCGCAAAATGGTTTCACCGTGCCTCTCGCATTCGATAATTTCGTGCCCGTGGTCGACGTGCGCCTGGGCACCTTGCCGGCGTCGCTCACGCTCGATACCGGCGACGAATCGAATATCAATCTCGCCTACAACTATTATCAGGCGCATCGCGAGCTGTTCCGGGCAACCCGTCAGCAAACCGTCGACGGCGTCGGCGGTTCGAGCGTCGAGGTGTTCGGCACCATTCCGCTGGTGCAAATCGGAGGCTATTCGATCCAGTCATCGACCATCGGTGCGACGGAGAGCCTGCAAGGAAACGAGCTTGGACACTTGGGCGCCGGGTTGCTCGCGCGTTTCAACGTGACGATCGACTACGCGGCGGGCGAACTGCACTTCGTACCGCTGGCTGTGCAATCACCGAACCCTCCGTAGCGACTAGCGCCGATGTCCCGATTGCAGGTCGCTGAGCGCGTCGAGCGCGTCTTGCGGCGGCCCGGGTTCACCAAGGAAATAGCCTTGGACTTCATACGCGCCGATCGCGCGAATTTGCTCGAGCGTGACCCGCGATTCGATGCCTTCCGCGACCGAGGTGAGACCGAGATTTTCGGCCAGCGTCACGATCGTTTTGACGATCGCCTCGTCTTGCGAACCCGGCAACATGTCGCGCAGGAAACTTCGATCGATTTTGAGCGTGTCGATCGGAAAGCGCCGCAAATAGCCAAGCGACGTGTAGCCCGTTCCAAAATCGTCGACTGATAAACGTACCCCTAAGCCTTTAAGCTCGTGCAGCATCGCGATACCGCCCGAGATGTCGCGCATGATCGAGCTCTCGGTCAATTCGAGTTCGAGTCGCGAGGGCGCTATGCCCGACTCGCGCGATATCCGCGCGATCGAATCGCGCAGTCCCGCCCGCTCGAATTGACGTGCGGAGATGTTGACGCAGACGCGTGGAATCTCGATGCCCCGCGCGTCCCACTCCTCAAGCTGCCGGCAGACGTCGCGCAACACAAAGACGCCGAGGTCGTCGATTGCTCCCGTCTCCTCTGCCAAATGAATGAAGTGTTCGGGCGACAAGAGCCCGAGATCGGATGCTGCCAGCGGACCAGCGCCTCGAATCCGGTGAACGAAAGATCGTCTGCGCGAAAGATCGGTTGATAGTGCAAAACGAACTGCCCGGCACTGCGGCCCCGCGAAGATCGCGCTTGAGCGAGAGGCGCTGCGACGACGATGCGATCATGCTCGGTACAAAGAACCGGAAGGCGTGCCCCCCGGCGGCCTTTGCGGCCTGCATCGCGGCCTCCGACGAACGGATCAGCGTTTGCGTGTCCGCGCCGTCTTCTGGGAAGGATGCAAGACCCGAACTCGCACTGACGTAGACGTCGATATCGCCGACCACGAAAGGAGCGTCGAATGATGCGTGGAGACGCTCGAGGAACGCGCGGCCCTGCGTGGGTTCGAAGCGTCGACCAACAGGACGCGAATTGGTCGTCGCCGATGCGCGAGACCGTAGCGCCCCGTCGACCAGACGGCGCATGCGGCTCGCGATCATGCGCAACACTTCGTCGCCGTTGCTGGTTCCGTAGAGATCGTTGACTTCGCGAAAGGCGTCGAGATCGGTGGTAATAACGTGCAGCGGAGTGCGATGCCGCTGCGCCATCGAGATGGCTTGCATCATACGGTCCTCGAGCAATGCGCGGTTCGGCAGATCCGTCAGCGGATCGTATTGCGCGAAATACGCCAGGCGCTGCTCGGCGATCTTGCGCTCGGTGATGTCGAAGGCGACCGCGATCGTGCCGACGATGCGTCTGTCGACGTCGCGCAGAGGCTCGACGTGTCCGCGGAACGTCTTGCCGCCCCAGATCATCTCGTACTCGGCGGCGCCGCCTTGCAGCGCTTGCAGATGCGCGTGACGGATCGGAAAGCGCGACTCGTCGGCCAGCAGCGCCGAGCTCGCGACGTGCGTGCCGATCAGCGCTTCGGGGGCGTCGGGAACCTGAGAAAGCTGCGCGCCTTCGACCGACGTGACCGTGAGCGCGGTGTCGCACGAGATGACCAGCGCCGGGAGTTGTTCGAAAAGCAGGCGCAGCCGCGTCTCGCGCTCGCGAAGCTGCTCTTCCATGAGCGCGCGGGCGCGTCGCAGTTCGGCATCGCGCAGCGCGCGTTCGGCGGCGGGCCCGAGACGCTTGAGGTTGTTCTTGAAGACGTAATCGTAGGCGCCCAAGCGGATCGTTTCGACGGCGGCTTCTTCGCCGACCGCGCCCGAGACGACAAGCGTGGGCACGTCGGTACCCGCGGTCTGAACAGCTCGAGCATGCGCGATCGCGCTAGAACGCCGGCATCGAGTAATCGCACAGGATAAGGTCCCACTGCTCGGACAGCGCGACCCGCGCTGCCTCGTCGCTCGTCCACTCGCGCGCTTTCGCAACGCGAATCCGTGGCGTTGCAGCGCCAGAACGTTGAGCTCGGCATCGTCGGGCGAATCGTCGACGCAGAGCACCCGAAGCTCGGCAAGCTACAAGCCTCCCCCCCATCGCGGGCGGCGGTTCGTTGAGCACGAGCCAATACAACCCGACTTGGCGCACGGCTTCGACGAACTCGTTGAAGTCGACCGGTTTGCGAACGTAGCTGTTCACCCCAAGCCGGTAGCCTTCGAGCAGATCTTCTTCTTGCTTGCTGGACGTAAGGATGACCGTCGGATCAGAGCGCGTCGCATCGTTAGCGCGAACTTGTTCCAGCACTTCAAGTCCGGAGATCTTCGGCAGCTTGAGGTCGAGCAGGATCAGCTGCGGCAAGCCCCTCGCACCGGTTTGCGCTTGGCTGAAAAGAAACTCGCACGCTTCGGCGCCGTCGCGCAGCACGACGACCTCGTTGATGATGTGATTCTTCGCGAAGGCGCGCTGCGTGAGTTCGATATCGTCCGGGTTGTCTTCGACGAGCAGAATGTACGGCTTTCCATCGAGTCCGGCTTACGATCCGGATGCGGGCGGAAGCGTGAAATAGAACGTCGCGCCGGCTCCGAGCGCACCTTCGGCGCGAATGCTTCCCCCGTGCCGGTGGATGATGCGTGCGACGGTCGCCAGACCGATTCCCGTTCCCTCGTACTCCTCGAAGGCGTGAAGCCGTTGAAAAGCCCCGAAGAGCTTGTTCGGCGTAGGCCATGTCGAAGCCGGCGCCATTGTCCCGCACGAAGAACTCGCCCTCGTCGTTCCGTCCCGAACTCGATCCGCGCGCGCCGGTGTGTCGCGCGTGAATTTCCACGCATTGCCGAGCAGGTTCTCCAACACGCTCGCAGCAGATTCGGCTCGCCGTGGGCCGAAAGGCCCGGCTCGACGACGAACTCGACGATGCGCTCCGGGTCGCGCTCGCGCAACTCGGCGACGAAAGCGCCTCGACGATGCCGAAAGTCGACGTGGCGTAAAGACGATCGCCGCGCGCGCGACGCGGCGAAAGTTGCAGCAGCGCGTCGATCAGATCGGCCATGCGTTGCGCGGCCTTGCGAACGCGATCCAAGTAGTTGCGGGCGCGATCGTCGAGCTGATCGTTGTAATCCTCGACCAGCGCATGCTGAAAGTCCGTCGATGGCGCGCAGCGGCGCGCGAAGATCGTGCGACACGGAATACGAGAACGACTCCAGCTCCTTGTTCGCAAGTTCGAGCTGCTTGCGTGCGTTCTTCGACGCGCCGTTCCAGCTCGACGTTGAGGTCGAGAATGCGCTTCTGCTCCGTCTTGCGCGCGCGTGATGTCGCGAACGTAGGCCGCGACGCCGTCGCTGAACGGGATAGAGCCGCGAAACTCGTACCAGCGATCGTTGTATAGTGATTCTCGAAGGTTTGCGCGGCGCCGGTCGTGCAGCGCCGTCCTGAAAATCGCGAGCGCTCGCTCGCCGCATCGCTCGGCGGCCGCGTGACGTCTGCCAGCGACATCCCGATCATCTCCGACGGGTCGAAGCCCCAGAAGCGCGCCATGCGCGCGTTGACGTACGTGATCCGCAGGTCGCGATCGACCGAGACGAACGCGTCGCGTATGCTCTCGATCACCTGGCGCATGCGCTGATTGGAATGGTTGCGTGCCGGCGGCCTCGGCGATCGTCTGCGCGATCGATTCGACGAAGCGCACGTCGCCGACCGCGAAGGTGCGCGGCTGCGTCGCGTAGGCGAGGATCGCCCCGATCGGCTGCTTGGGCGGTGCCGATCAAGGGCACGCAGACGCAGGCTCGCGCGCCGCCGGATTCGAGCTGCCGAGCGACCGCGCGCGCGGATCGACGCGCAGGTCGGTCGAGACGAACGGTTCGCCGGTCCGCACGACGTGCTGCGAGGTGCCCGAGCGCGGACGCGGCGGATCGAAGGCGACGCGCGCGGCCTCCGATCCCTCGCTGCGATACCGCGAAGCGTTCCGGCGGACGATCGTAATCGTACGACTTCGACGATCGGCGCGTCGAGAACGTCGCGAACCAGATCGAGCGCGTCGAGCATCAATTGCTCGAAGGAGAGCCCGCCGAGCGCCAGAGCGCCCGAAGTCGATGATCGCCCGCTGCCGCCGCGCGTTGCGCTCGACTTCGCGCTGCGCTTCGATGCGCGAGCTGACGTCGCGAAAGTACACCGAGAGGCCGTCGGGCGACGGGATAGGCTTTGACCTCGAACCAGCACTCCGACGGTGATCGAGTACTCGACGAATTGCACCGGCCGTTTGCTCGCGCATCGCGCGGACGTACTCGCGTTCGAAGAGCCGGCCGCGCGCCTTGGGAAACGTCGAGCCAGAATGCGCCGATCGGATTCGGGTCGACGCTGCAGCAGCTTGCGCGCCTGCGCGTTCATGTATGCGATGCGCCAATGGGCGTCCAACGCAAAAAAACCGTCGGTGATGCGTTCAAGGACGAGTGACAGGTCGGGCCGCAGCGCTGCATCGGCCATGGGTAATGCTTCTTCTGCACGCGGGGTGGAACCCGCCCGGCGTAGGGGTCTTGCGCAGGGGAGACAGCCGCAGGAAGGTCCGCCGCAGGAAGGTCCCGATCTTAAGTAATGACGGTGGCCGAGTCGATGATAGGTAGGTAGAATGCTGAACGACCTGATCACCTTTTTCACCGGGGCGCCTCAGAACCGGCGCAAATATGCGCGCCGTACTGGGCCATTTCCGGCGTGGGTAGCGATCGGGACGCAGTGGACGAATTGCGCGTGTTTGGACATTTCGGGCAGTGGCATGGGCGTGGTCTGTCCGGCCGCGGTCCCCGAAGAGGCCAACTTTCGGGTCCAGCTCGAAGGCCGCAACATCGTCATCCGCGCCAAACGCGTGTGGCAGCAGCCCGGAACGGCCCAGGGCAAGCCGGCCTGGCGCTATGGTCTGACCTTTACCGGCATCAGCGCCGACGATTGGGACGCGGTCATACGTTTTTCAAACAGCGATTCGGTCGCAGTCGACAACAAGGCGCAAAAAGACCTCGAACTGGTGCGCCTCAAGGCCGATGACGTCGCGCGGCTCATCCCCAAGAAACTGCAAGACACGATGCTCAGCATGCTCGTTCAAAAAGGCCGCCTTGCGCCCATCGACGAGAAGACGCCGCTCGTGCAGTATTCGTACGGCGGGGTCGTCAAGCGAAATGGACGCGCCCTACACCGGCTCTCGATCCATTCGCGCCTACGCGATGCCGCGACCAACGAAGTGAAGGCGTTCGATACGCGCTTCTTCTTCGACGATCAAGGCGGCAACGTTGCAATGGACGAGTAGCGCCGAAGCATCTTAGCGAACGAATCGAGCACCGCGTCAACCGCGGGGCGGCGATACGTCCACATCGGTTCTCGGGCGGATAGCGCACCGCCATCGTCGCGTTACTTTCAAAAACGACGACCGCTCCGCGCTGATCCAGCGTAAAATCGATCCCGGCGTAATCCAACCTCAGCGTCTGGGCGATGCGTCCTAACGCGTCCCAGGCACGCCCGCCCAGAACAGCCGCGGGATCGCGCAAAAAGACAGCTTCGCGCTCACGGTAAGCCGGTTGCGCCGCCATTTCGCGCTGAAGTAATGCACTTTCCAATCGCGCGAGATCGCGAGATGCAGCGGATAAAGGCGCCCATCCACCACCATGACACGGTATTTCGCGTACGCACCGCTTGCGTCGCGCGTGTCGAGAAAGCTGATGGCGAAGAGCCGGTCTCCGGGCAACTGCGCGAGCGCGGCATCCAGGTCTTCCAACCGGTCGACGCGAGCGAAATGCTCGCCCGCGTGATAGCCCGGTGCGCGCAACAAGATGGGGAGCCGGCGCTTCGCGCGGCGTCGCGAGCGATCGACGTGATCGCCGGGGCAACGACACCGTCGATCCCCGCAAGGCGGTGGCCTTGCTCCACGCGCCCGGTGCGTTCGACGCATTCGGGATCGTTGAGCACCCGCTTGTCCGTTGTGGCCAGGAGCGTTCGCACCGTCGCGAGCGCGTCGGCTGAACTGTCCGCATCGCCGACCGCGTTGAACACCACGTCGTGCGCGGGCAACGGTTCGCCGGGCTGATGAAGTTCGACCGCAAGCTTGGTCACCGCGAATATCCGATCGTCGAAGAGGCGTTCGGTGACAACGTTCCCGCTCCCAAGCGTGATCGGCACCAGCACGCGAACTGGTGTCCCCGTCCCGCGAAAGGGCAGCGTCGTCACCGAGTCGCCCCTGGCGGCGATTCCGCATTGGGTCTTGGCAACCGCGAGCCCACGCCGCGCCTCGGCATTTTGGGGATTGGCGCGCACGGCCGACTCATATACTTCCAAAGCGCGCGCCGGCTCGCCGCGCAGGATATAGAAGTAGCCCGCATTGGTCAGCGCCAGCGAGCTGTGCGGGAACCGCTGGGCCGATTCAAGCGCCAGCTCGAATGCGTCCTGCGATCTCCCCGCGCGGTACAGGCGCTCCACCTGGCCCGCCAGGCTCTCCGGCGTACTATCCACGATTTGGTTTTACCAAGCAGATGTTCGGCGCGCCTTCCAGGGACGCACGCCGCCTCGCGCGCAATCTGGTCGGATGAAACGAAATGCTTGGTGGAATCTACTCTTACTCATTCCGTTCGTCGCAACGTTGTTTCCCAGTTTTATAATCAGCTCGATCCGCCGCTCTTCGGCATGCCGTTCTTCTACTGGTATCAGCTTGCGTGGACGATCGGTTCAGGCGTACTGCTCGCGATCTACATCGCCGTGACGCGCGGAGGAGCATCGAATGCACGCTAGTTCGATCATCCTCATCGTTCTCGTGCTCGCCGTGACCGTACTCGGGTTTGCCGCCGCACGCTGGCGCACGGCCGGCTCACTTGCGAACATGGATGAGTGGGCGCTGGGCGGGCGCAGCTTCGGCACCGTCATCTCGTGGTTTCTCATCGGCGGCGATCTATACACCGCGTACACGTTTATCGCGGTGCCTGCGCTCGCCTACGCCGCAGGGCCGGTGGCGTTTTTTGCGCTCCCGTACACCATCGTGGCCTATCCGTTCGGCATCTTGGTACTGACGCGGTTCTGGAGCGTCGCGCGCACGCGCGGCTACATCACGGCCGCGGACTTCGTGCGCGATCGTTTCGGCGATCGCTGGCTCGAGCTCGCGATGGCAGTCACGGGGGTCCTTGCCGTGCTTCCGTACATCGCCCTGCAGCTCGTGGGTATGAAAGTTGTCTTCCTGCAGCTCGGCGGCGGATTTGCGGCCGGCGGAGGAACGCTGGCGCTTGCAATTTCGTTTGTGCTGCTCGCCGCGTACACGTACACCAGCGGTTTACGTGCCCCGGCGTTGATCGCGTTCATCAAGGACACGCTGATCTACCTGACGATCATCTGTGCGGTCATTGCGATCACGCATATGTTCGGCGGATGGGCCGGCATCTTCGATGCAGCCGGCAAAGCGCTCGCGGCCAAGCCCAAGCCGGCTACCTTGCTACTCCCGCCGCCGTCCTACTTCACCTATGGCTCGCTGGCACTGGGATCGGCGCTCGCACTCTTCATCTATCCGCACTCGATTACGTCGATACTCTCGGCCAAGAGCCGGACCGTCGTGCAACGCAACATGGCGCTGTTGCCGATCTACTCGCTGATGCTCGGGTTCCTCGCGCTGCTCGGCTATGCCGGGCTCGCCGCCGGAATCAAGACGACGAATCCCCAACAAGTCGTCCCGATGCTCTTCGCGCAGATCTTCCCGGATTGGTTTGTCGGTGTCGCCTACGCGGCGATCGTCATCGGCGCGCTCGTCCCGGCGGCAATCATGGCGATCGGTGGCGCAAATCTCTTCGCCAGCAACATTTTCCGGCAGTTCTCGGCACAGCGTGACTCGCTCGAGACGACAACCGCGAAAATTCTCACGCTGGTGATTTGCCTGTTCGCGCTACTCTTCGTGATCTTCATCACGCCTCAGTACGCGATCGGCTTTCAATTCCTGGGCGGCGCGTGGATTCTGCAGACGTTCCCGGCCTTCGTTATCGGCCTGTTCACCCGCTGGTTCAATCCCAAAGCGCTACTCCTGGGTTGGGCCGTGGGGATCGCGGCCGGCACATACATGGCCATTCAAACGAACTTCACTGCGGCGTTTCCCTTGCATCTCTTCGGCGGGACGCTCGTCGGCTATGGGCCGTTCTACGCGTTGTTGCTCAATCTCATCGTAACGATCGTTGCAACACCGCTCTTTAATGCGGCCGGAAGCACCCGCGGTGCCGACGCAACGACCACCGCGGATTACGCGTAGCGCGAGCTACGAATAAAAAGCTCCGGTTTTGTTCAGGCCTAGGCGCCAAGGGCCAGACGAAACCGGAGCCTTTTTACGCGTAGACGTCGATGTTCTGCCCAACGCCGATCGCGCGAAAATAACGAACGACATCGGGCGGATCGTGCGGGAGACGCACGGGCCCGAGGCCCTTGTTCGAGCCGACAGCTCGCAGGGCTTGACGATATTGATCCAGCGCCCAGGCGACCGAGATCGTCACCGCATTTAAAGCCATTCGCTCTCCGATTCGGCCGCTGCGGTAAACGTCCTTGACGGGCGGGGGCTCGGCGTGCGATACTGCGTCGACCCCCTCCGCGCGAATCTTTCGGAATGCGATCGAGTTGCGCACACTCGAAAGATCAATTTACAAATTCCAAATTTTGAACAGCTCGGCTTGCAGCCGGAGCTGCTGCGCGCCGTGAACGACCTCGGGTTCACCGAGCCCACCCCCATTCAAGAGCTCGCGATCCCGCCGGCCTTCGAAGGCCGCGACGTTCTCGCGAGCGCCCAAACCGGCAGCGGCAAATCGGCCGCCTTCGGTCTGCCGATCGTGCAGACGCTGATCGGACCTGCCGCGCGGCAAGACCCGCGCGCTGATCCTCGCGCCGACGCGCGAACTCGCCGAGCAGATCACCGGCGCACCTCACCGCGCTTGCCAAACACACCAACGTTCGCGTCGCGGCCGTCTACGGCGGCGTCGGCTTCGGCCCGCAAATCGGCGCGTTCAAGCGCGGCGCCGACATCATCGTCGCGACGCCCGGCCGCCTGATCGATCATCTCGCGCAGAGGAACCGCCTCGCTCGACGACATCATCGAGTTCCTCGTCACTCGACGAAGCCGACCGCATGCTCGACATGGGCTTTCTGCCCACGGTGCGCCGCATTCTGCGCGTGCATGCCGACCAAACGTCAGACGCTGTTCTTCTCGGCCACGCTGCCCGCCGGAGATCGCGGCGCTCATGCAACGACATGCTGCAGAACCCGGTCCGCGTCGACCTCGCCGCCGACCAAGCGCCGGTCGAATCGCTCACGCAGACGCGTCTACGCCGTCGCCCAGGAGCAGAAGACACGATCTGCTCCTCGAGCTGCTCAAAGACAACAACATCTTCAGCGCGATCGCGTTCACGCGCACCAAAGCGCGCGCCAACCGGCTCGCGGCGCATCTGGCCAAAAGCAACATTCCCTCCGACGTGATTCACGGCGATCGCTCGCAAGCGCAGCGCACGCGCGCGCTGCGAGACTTCAAGCGCGGCAAGTTCCGCGTGCTGGTCGCGACCGACATCGCGGCGCGCGGCATCGACATCGCCGAACTCGGTCACGTGGTCAACTTCGACGTGCCGATGGTCCCCGAAGATTACGTCCACCGCGTCGGCCGCACCGCCCGCGCCAAGGCGACCGGCGATGCGATCACGTTCGTCGCCTCCGACGAAGAGCCGCTGATCCAGCAAGATCGAGTACCTGATCGGGCGGACCCTCGAACGCGAAATCAACCCGCTCTTCCCCGACGTTCCCGCCGTCGCGCCCAAGCCCCGCGTCGTTTACCAGTCGCGGCGCCGTCGCCGCTAAGCCTTAAGACCCGCCCCCGCTCGGACCAAACCGTTCGGTTTTGATCCGCTGCGCGTCATGACCGGCCGCGATCAAGAGATTCGCGGCCGTTTCTACAAACGGCGTCGGGCCGCACACATAACACAGCGGCTTGCGTTCCGGTGCAAAAACCGCAGCGCCCAGGATTTGCGCGTCAATCCGCCGCGGCGAGGTTGGCCAACCGTCGGGCGCGATACGCGTGTACGCGTAGGTGACGCCGAGATCCGCATCATGCGCGATACGTTGCCGTAGTTCGTCCCCGTAAAGGATCGCCTGGGGTGAGCGCACCGAATAGAGTAAACGAAACGGTGCGGCGTTGTTCGCTTGCGCGCGCGTTCGAATCATCGCCATCAGCGGTACGATGCCCGATCCGCCGGCCACGAGTTGTACTGGCTCGATTTGCGCAGGCTGCCAGACAAACCATCCGCCGATCGGTCCGCGAATCTCGAGTGGGTCACCGGGTGCGACCATTTCCGCGAGATACGGCGAGACCTCGCCGTCGGCAAGCTCTTCAATCGTGAGTTCGAGACGATTTCCCCCCGGCGCATTGGCGATCGAGTACGAACGCGCGGCAGTGTAGCCGTCGGGCGCGGTGAGACGCACGTCCACGTGCTGTCCAGCCTCGTGACCCGGCCAATCCGGCACGTCGAGCACCAGCGTGTGCGCTGTGGCGGATTCACGCTGACGTTTGATCAGCGTGCCGGTGCGCCAGACTAATCCCCCGTGTATCGCTGTTCCCGCCACGGGTCGCCATACATGTTGTAGCCAAGTTGTTCCCAAAAGCCGGGTTCATCTTGCGGCATCAGCGTGAGTCCCTTCACCCATTTCGCGCTCTTCCAAAAATACAGATGCGGCACGAGCAGTCGCGCCGGTCCTCCGTGCTCCGGCTCGAGCTCCTCTCCTCCGTAGCGAAAGGCCACCCACGCTTTCCCTTCACGCAAATCCGCGAGTGGAACGTTGGTCGTGTAGCCGCCGTATGAGTGCGCCATCGCGAATTTTGCGGTGGTTTGCACACCGTCCAGCAAGGTGTCGATTGCGATGCCTTCCCAGGTGGTGTCGAATTTCGACCAGCGTGTCACGCAGTGGATGTCGGTCGTGATCGTGACACTCGGCAGCGCGCGAAACGCGGCCCAATTCCAGCGGCGAACATCACCGGTCTCTGTCGTGAGCGTAAACTCCCATCGGTCAAGCGGAATGCTCGGCGTCGCCGTAGCCGAGAGCACGGGAAAATCGTGGGTGAGATATTGGCCAGGAGGAAGCTTTGTGCCGGCCTGAGGTCTGCGCCCCGTAAAACCGCGCGAAACGATTTTCTCTTCGCTCATGCCCATGGTGATTGGCTGCGATTAGGCGCTGCTCTTGTCCGCGAGCCTTTCAATTTTTCGGGGCACCCAGCCGCCGTTCAAAAGCCGGTCGTCGGGCGAGGCGACGTAAAACGGTTACCAGACTGTTCTTCGGAGGTCCATTACTCGCACTACCTGCCTATGCCGGGGCTCCAACAAGCACAACGCCCGGGCGTAGAAAAGCGCGCTCTCATTCTAGGAATCGCTCGGCTTCTCAGGAACGTGTCAAACGATTCGCAGTCCCGGGACACCGTAGTGTAATGAAGATATCATCGAAATCGCCCGGGTGTCGTGCTACATTGCCGATCCAGTCGGTCTCGCACCTCACCAACCTGTCGGTGGACACGATTCGTGCCTGGGAGAAACGTTATGGCGCGGTGAGACCAGCACGCGCTGCGGGCGGCCAGCGACTCTTCTCTCCCGAGGACATCGCACGTCTCGTCTTGCTCAAGGCAGCGGTTGAAGCCGGCGAGTCGATCTCTCACCTTGCGGCCCTCGGTGATCTGGAACTTCAGCGCTTCGTTCGCGCCGAGCAGCGCAGCGGCGAGAGCGACGACGCAGCGATCGCCAAGCTTTTGAAACGTACGCGCGCGATGGACGCGCGCGCGCTCGCGCACGACCTGTGCGCGATTTCCTTGCAGCGCTCGGCTATCGAGTTCGCCGACGACATCATCGCCCCGGTTATGGCTGAGATCACGCTGGAGTCACGAAGCGCCGACGAGGTGACCTCGCAGCATCTGCTGCTGTGCGAGTCGTTGCGCTTCGTCTCGATGGCCCTCTTTGCAAAATACGAGCAGCCCTCCGCGACAGCAGCGATGCTCTTTCTCACTTTGCCCGGCGAAAGGCATGCGATTCCACCGCTTCTCGCCGCTCTTGTGGCGAGTGAACTCGGCTATCAAGGAATCTTTGCCGGCACGGAGATTTCGCCGAGCCAGATCGTGCAACTCGCGACGTCACTGCATGTCGTCGGCCTGGGCATCTTCGCCGGCGTCGAGAGCCACGACGCATCTCGCCTCGTCGGCGAAGTTGCGAAGGCAATGCCCTTAGTTCCACTCTTCGTGGGGGGCGCCGGGCTCCGCAGGTCGAGCGCATTTCACGCGACGCAGTCAATGCATGAGTTTGCCGCCGTCCTCTCGCACGGCGGGCGAATTCTGGGCGCGAAACGCGCCGTGGCGAACGCCTAAATTACGGTGGGCAGCCTTGGAGCTGCCATTGCTTGAACGTCTCGCACATCGCTGCCGACCAACGTGCTTCGCCTGAGCTCGGAGGCGGCATGCTCCCTGCGCTAACGGTCGCGTAAATCGCATCCGCGTGCTTTTTAACGTCGGCGGCACTCGAGAGATCGATGCCTGCGGGCTTCATGTGCGCGACGTCCATATCGGTGAACATGGCCCGAATGTCTTTAGCGAAACTCAATGTAGGCGGCGCGCTCATGGGCTCATCCTCCGGACACGAAATGCAATGCTTATACGGGGTCCGACTTCCCCACCCGTCTTGGGAATCCCGTGATCGTAGGTGCGCTGCGTCTCGTAAGACATCACCAAAAGGCTTCCGGGCTCGAGATCGAGATCGAGCACGCGGCGCGGTAATGACTTGCTGCGAATGGTCATACGGCGCGTTGCGCCGAGAGAAACGAGCGCGATCGGTTCGCCCGCGACGAGCTCAGGCAGGCGGTCGTTATGCGGCGCGACACTATCGCGACCGTCGCGATAGAGATTGAGCCCGATGCTGGTGAAATGCGCGCCCGTCAAGCCCTCGACGATCGGGACTATCTCGGCAAGCGGCTGCGCTAGTTCACCGTCGATGCGCGTGGATGCGACAAGTCGCGGGACGTCCACTTCGCGCTCGTACATCATGCGCCGCTCGCTGCGCCAGGGAATCGCGTTCAATAGTTGCTCGAAAACGCGCAATGACTGCTCCGCGCTCAGCGCCGCCGGATAATAGACGATCGTTCCGCTCGAGTCATCGAGGATGACCCGAGCATCCGATTGGAAGAACCCGAGCTGTTGCGACACACGATCTTCAACACGTATGTGGCCGAGATCGTTCCGGGGTGTTACAGCGGGAGGATCACGCTGACTTGCGAGCGTGGCCGAGGCAGAATGTTGATAACGCCGCCAAGCCGTTCGATGATCTCGAAGCCGCGCCCGCGCAACGATTCGGGATCGCGCCGCCCCGGCCGCGCGATATCTTGACCCGAATCCAAGACCTCAAGGACTAGCGACTTGCCTTGCGAGCGCAGCTGAATATCAACCGGAATGCGCCCGTGTTCGCACGCATTTGCGATCAGTTCGCCAAAGATCATCACGGCCGTTTCGATATCTGCCTGGGTGCGACCGTCATCGCGCAGCACCTGCGCGAAGGCGTGCCGCGAGCCCGCAACGGCTCCGGCGTCGGCTCGCGTGATTCGCCACGTCCATCGCTTCGTCATTGGCCAGTTCGAACCGTTAGCATCGGCGGGGCCGATGCAAGCAGAGTGCCCAGGCTGCGACCCAGGATCGGGCGCGCACGCTCCGGCGCGCTCGCATGTTCCATTGCTCCATCGACGTTAGTTTCCCGGAAACTTACCGTGAGAATCGCAACGTCGTCGATTGGCGGCTCGCCGCCGAAGATCTCCCGCATCAACGCGTCAGCCGGATCGCCCGCATCGTGAGGAATTGCGCGCAATGCGTCAAGCAAGCGGCGTTCACCCTGGTCCCAATCGCGATCGTATTCGACGAGTCCGTCGGTGTAAAGCGCGAGCAACGATCCCGGCGATATGAGCGCCGACGTCACCGCGTAGGCCGGTTGATAGAGAGCGCCGAGCGGAGGCCCCGTAGCTCCGATCGTTTCGATCGTGCCGTCCACCAGTCGAATAAGCGCAGGCGGATGGCCGGCGTTCGCCAGGCGAATCACACCTTTTGCAAGATCGATTGTGCCACAAATTGCCGTGACGATCGTCCCATCTTGCATGAGCAAAATTTCATTAGCCCGCGAGAGCACGGCGGCTGGATCCGGCTCGTCGATTCCGACGGAGAGCAGCGCCTGACGTACTCGGCTCATCACGACGGCGGCTTCGATGCCGTGACCGGCAACGTCACCGATCGAGAAGAGAATTCGATCATCGCTTAATTCGAAGGCGTCGTACCAATCGCCGCCGACGCGCGATTCGCGGCCGGCCGGAACGTAGACGGCGTGCAGCTCGGCTTGGGCGACATCCGGCAGACTTTTCTGCAAGAACGCCTCCTGTAGCGCATCGGCAATCCGCTTTTCTTCGAGATAGGCTTGGCGCTGCAGTTCAACCTCGAAGGCGAGACGCCGTTGCGCCGCCGAGAGCCAGGTCAATAATCCCGCGAGCACGACGCCGAGAACGATCGCGCCGACGAGCGTCTCGGTCACCGCTTGCGCGGTCGACGTCTCGGCGATATCAGCAGCGGTGGTGAGTTCGTCGGACAAAATCACGTCGTTCGCGCGAAATTGGTCGACGAGGCGTTTTCCCTCGACCTGCGTCGCGATGTGCTCATTGCTTCCGGGATTTCGAATTAGCCGGGCAGCGACGGTGCGCAACCATCGCTGGTTCAAATCGATTTCGTCCCGTAGCGGCGCCTCGTCAACTCCGAGACGTTGCAGGCCTTGACCCAGCTGCGCAGCGGTCGGAGCGAATGTGTGAAGCGCTGCCGTATACGGCGCCAAGAACAGAGGCATTCTGGTGTCGGTGTAGCCGCGAACGCCCGCCTCCTCGTCGATCTGAAAACGCAACAGCCGCGCGCGATCGAGCTGCGCCATGCGCAATTCACGCTGAAACGCCAGATTTCTCTCGACGGCGTTGCGAATCGAGAACGCGGCGAAAATGAACACGAGGAGCACCGCAACAGCGGACAAGTATCCCAGTATCGGGCCGAGGCGCTCGGGCCTCGTCACGGCGAGGCTTTCGCCTCGTCGAGCGTATCCGCCACAGAAAGAACACCGTTGAGGCCGGCCGCCTCAAACAGGCGACGGACGGCCGGGCTAGCCACGACCCAAACGCGCGCCCTTCCCGATCGATCCCGTCCGCGCTGCACGTACAGAATCTCAGCAAGCGCGCTCGAGTCGATGTAGGTGACGGCCGACAAGTCAACGATCGCCGCTCGCGCTTCGCTAAGCGGCGCAAGCTTTGTCCGAAGCTCCTCGCGGGTCGTGAAGTCGATCTCTCCCGAGAACCCGGCTATCTGGAATTGGTCATCGTTCACGCGCTTGTCACTTTAGCGCTACGACAGGAATCCCCCCTAGAAGTCAAGCTCCGGTTTTTAGGATGGTCCCGCTCGGCTCGCCGAAGGAACCGGCGGAACTCGAGCGCCAGCGCGTCCTAGCCGCGCAGGCCAAGGCGCTGGTCGCCGATATTGCGAAATCGCAGTAGCCTATGTCACAACTCCGATACGGCGACCATGTCGTCATAGAAAACCTCGGCACTCGAGGTGAAGTCATCGAGGTCGACACGCGCTCCGTTGTCGTTCGCTACAAGAAGGACGACGGCGAACTGATCGAGCACCGCTTTCGGCCCGAAGACCTCACCTACGTTCCGAAACCGCACGTGGAATAATTCGTACGGGAATACGCACTCTGAGCGCAACCCCCGGGTGGCGATTAGCGGCATCGTCGAAAACCGGGGTGTCGTCGGTGGTCGGATAGGTGCAGTCGTTCGCGTGATGACATTTGTTCGCCTGAACGACCGAAGCTACGACGAGCACAGCGACCAAAGCGCCGATCGCCCCTTGAACCCATGCCACTGTATGGTTCGGCGCGGGTGCGGGCAGTGGCGCGTTAACCGGCGCTACCGTGCTGACGGCAGCGGGCGGCGCGGCGGTGAGCGGCACCGTTTGCGACTGCGCTGCCGGCGACGTGTCGAGCGCGATGATCGTCGCGATGAGGGCTGACGTAAGAATGCGCTGGGGGCGATTCATGAGCAGCTCCTTCTGACCTAGCGGTCCAAGTTAGCATGCTCTCCTCGCTTGATATGCGGGTGACAGTCACTTGACAAGTTCTAACGGATCGATGCCCCCGGCCCGCTGCTATGATTGAGTCCTTTTCGCCCGGGGCACAAGGGGCCATGGCAACAAGAGACGCGTTGAGACAAACTCGTGCCACGAGCGAATAGCGTCGAAGAAGGCAGCGGCACCGGCGCACTTAGTGCTCAGGAAGTCCGCGAAGCGGATCGGCGTACGAATCCGCGAGCAGCCATTGTTTTCGAAACTGTTCGGCGTGAAGGACAGCAAGAACTCGAACGGCCGACCGTGTCACTGGCATTCTCCGGTTTGGCGGCGGGTCTTTCGATGGGTTTTTCGCTCGTAGCCACGGGCGTTATTCAAGCGGCATTGCCTGTCAATGCAGCGTGGACACCGCTGGTTGCAAATCTTGGCTACACACTGGGCTTCTTGATCGTCGTCATGGGGCGGCAGCAGCTCTTCACCGAAAACACCGTAACGGCAATCATCCCGCTGCTCGACAGCCGTAGAAAGTGGAGCACGTTTCGAGATGTCGTACGGATGTGGACAATCGTGCTGACGACAAACCTTCTTGGTGCGGCGATCTTCGCGCTGCTCGTTGCGCACACCGACAGTTTTTCACCGGGGATAAAAGCGGCATTTTTGGAACTTGGGACGACGACGCTCTCGTACGGCTTCGGAACGACGCTGGTAAAGGGGATTTTTGCCGGCTGGCTCATCGCGCTGATGGTGTGGCTATTACCCGCCGCCGAGCACTCGCGGCCGGCCATCGTGATCATCATCACGTATATCGTCGGTGCTGCCGGCCTCTCCCACGTCATCGCGGGATCAGTGGAAGGTTTGTATGCGGTGTTCGAAGGCGCCGTATCGTTCTCCGATTACGTCGTCAATTTTCTCTTGCCCGTGTTCATCGGGAATTGCCTCGGTGGCGTTTTGCTCGTGTCGATTCTCAACTACGCGCAGGTTGCGCAGGAAGGTCCGGATTCTCACGTTTAGCTCGGTGGACGAGTACATCGCTTCTCAGCCCGAAGGATCGCAGAAAACCCTGCAGCGTCTGCGGGATACGATCCGCAAGGCGATACCGAATGCGCAGGAAGTAATGTCATACAACATGCCGACGTACACGTGGCAGGGCTCGTCGGTACTCCAGTTCGCGGCGTGGAAAGGCCACTACTCGCTCTACGGATCGACCGGGCCGATACTTCAAGCGTTCGCGGATGATCTACGCGGATACAAGATCGACAAAGGCACGATCCGTTTTCCGCTCGACGAGCCCGTACCCGAGAAATTAATCGCTCGGATCGCGAAGTATCGACTCCAGGAACTTTCGCGAGTGCGCAAGAGCTAAGCTATAACCCGATTCGCGTGAGGTCGAAAACGATCTGCTGCGTCGTCGGGCTGTCCCACCAATTCGCAATGGCAGCTTCGAGCTCGCGCACCGACCGTAGCGCGCTTACGTGCTTCTCAAGGGCTTCTCGACTTGGCGCCGTTTTTGCAAGCTCGGCATGGAGCCGATCGATCGACTCATGCGCGCTGTGGGTTCGAGGAAGCGCACTGCGCAGGGCCTGCGCGGGAAATGACGCGAGCAATTCTTGGTTTGCGACCATTCCGGTCGCATCGGCGGCTTCGACCTCTTTACGAATATCGTCGTTCTTGTCCATGGGGTCGAGCTACGCCAGTTTGTCGATGCGCGCCTGGTGGGGAAAAGCTCCCGGTGCTGGACTCGAACCAGCGACCCATTGATTAACAGTCAATTGCTCTACCAACTGAGCTAACCGGGAAGGCAGCGTCCCCGCGATTCTCGCGGGGTACTGCGGGATTCTACTGGATCAGAGACCACCGGCGCAAGCAGCCTTGGTCGTGCGGGCGCTAAAAGGTTTGAGCGTAGCCGGCCGAAGCGGTCGACGCGCCGTGCGGATGGGCTACGACGGTGGCGATAATCTTGAGCTGTGGCGGCGCGATCGCTGCTCCGAGAGCTTCGGACCCTGCGAGGACGACAAGGGCGGCGGCGGCGAGGCTAAGGACGAATCGGGCGTACATTTCCGGCATCTCCTAAAGAATTAGTTGATACCGCTACGTTACTCCGGCCGGCTTAAACTGTCAACTAAAGAATTAATTAGAAGCCCGGAACCCCCAGGGCTAGCAGAGCGGCCAAGAATGGGATGCAGGCCAGCAGCGCAATCTCGGCCCCTAGGAGTCCCCACATCCGCCGATAGCCGCCCGGATCGACCGTGACCAGCCCCGAGGCATCCGCGCGCGCTCCGAGGCGAATGTAGTGGATCGTCGGCGGGATCGAAAGCAACGCGATCGCGACAAAGAACCCCATCTTCGTCCAAAAGATGGGGTTGTGCAGATAAAAGGCCGCGCCCTTGAGTCCGAGGGTGACGCGCAAAATTCCACTCACAACGACCAAGGCCGCGCTGATGCCATACCAGGCATCGACGCGCCGCAAGGTCGTGAGGCGCGCGAGATCCATGTTGCGGCGATAGAGCGCGACCTCCGAAACGAGCGTACCGACGAGCCCAAAGATGCACACGAAGTGCAGCCACGCCAGCAGCGCTTCGAGCGGCGGCATCTAGTGGTTATTCGACGGCGAGTTCGGAGCCTGACGGCGAATCGTTACCGTTTGATTGAGCGTGATCTGCACGTCGGAGCCTGAGAGCAGTTGGAAGTTCGCCTTCCCGTTGAGGCCGTAAAGCAGGCCGCCGGCTGCGCCGACCGCGCCGCCGCCGCTCACATGGAAAATCGTCTTCCCGATTGCATTGCCCAGCAGCATGCCACCGAGCGTCGTGAGCGCAACCTTGAGCCCGTTCTTGTGCTCGTCTTTGCGCTGGTCCGACGTCATCGTCGCCGAGATATCGACGGTGCTGCCATCTGCAAGACGAAGATAATCGAATTGCAGACCGATCGACGGCTTGCGTCCTTGCCCTGCTGTGGTAACACTCGTGACTTCGCCCGCGATGATCCCGCCTTGAAACGCCGGATTGCCGCTTGGATACGGCGGCACGACATCCATCACAAACCGGTCGCCGACGTGCGCTTTGCCAGTGTCGATCGTCGTTCGCATCCGCGCATTGATCTGCGCTCCCTGGTACAGCGTCAACTGTTCCTGAGCCGACGCGATAAGGGTGCTGCCAACGATAGAGGCAAGGAGCGCGAGCGCTATGAAACCGTTTCGAAATCTCATATTCTCCCCTTTTGCTCTCAAACGTAAGAACCCCGCGGGCCGGTTCCGCGGGGTTCGTGTTTTCTAAGGCGTTTGTAAGCTGCTGGCGAGCTGGAGCGTTACCGGTGCGCCTACTTGCACCACGATCGGCTTGCGTCGCTCCGACGCGTATGCAAAACCGCCGGTTTGCGCGGTTTGTGACGGCGAACTGGAACCACCGCCACCGAGATTCATATTCATAGACCAGATCATCGAGGATTGATTCGGCGGCCCAACCGTATTCGGCATACTGACCGGTCCGGGCGGAGGTAATGGAGCGCCTGGGCCCGTGGCCGTGCGTTGCACGACGTTCCTCGACACCACAAACGCTCGAATCGGTACGCGCGCCCCGTCCGAGAATACGATGGTGTCGAACAAGAACGCGATTTCGGCGCGTTCGAAACCGTGCGGCTGATAGACGTGGGTTATGTGCCCGTGAATGACGGCTCCCGCAAGTGACGGAAGCGCGGGATCCTTCACGCTCAGTTTGAAGGTATCGCCGGCCTGCGCCGTGCTTGAATTCACGGCGGTCTCCATGACGCACGAAATGCGCGTTCCGGCCTTGAGTGTGGTCGGTTGGGTGAGCGTCGTCACTCCAAGAACAACGGTCGCGAGCGCAGCGAGAATGTTCATTGCGCGAAGTTCGGGACGCGCAGCGCCTCGCCCGTAAAGCCGGTCGCGCTTCGCAGCGCCTCGATTCGATCGGCTCGCTCCCACGGAAGGTCGAGATCGGGACGTCCGAAGTGGCCATACGCCGCCGTTTGTTTGTAGATCGGGCGGCGCAAATTAAGGTAGTGGATGATCGCCGCCGGACGCAGATCGAAGACTTGCTTGACCGCGTTTGCAATCTGCTCTTCGGGGATCTTTGACGTGCCGAAGGTCTCGACGAGCACGCTCATCGGTTCGGCGACGCCGATCGCATAGGCAACCTGCAGCTCGCAGCGATCCGCAAGCCCGGCTGCAACGACGTTTTTGGCTACCCAGCGCGCCGCATAGGCCGCCGAGCGATCGACCTTGGTCGGATCTTTGCCCGAAAACGCGCCACCGCCGTGCCGAGCCATGCCGCCGTACGTGTCGGCGATGATCTTGCGCCCGGTGAGTCCGGCGTCGCCCTTGGGACCACCAATCACGAAACGTCCGGTCGGATTGACGTAGACGCGCGTGTTCCGATCGAACATCGCACCAGGGATGACGTGCTTGATCACCTTGTCGGTCACTTCGTTACGAATCACTTCTAGCGCGATATCGGGATCGTGTTGCGTCGAGATCACGACTGCGTCCACGCGTACCGGGCGGTCGCCGTCATACTCGACGGTGACTTGCGATTTCCCGTCAGGGCGCAGATACGGAATGTCGCCGTTCTTGCGCAGTGCGGCGAGATGGCGCGTCAAATTGTGCGCGAGCACGATCGGCAGCGGCATAAGCTCGGCCGTCTCACGCGAGGCATAGCCGAACATCATGCCTTGATCGCCGGCGCCTGTCTGCTCGAACTCGTCGTCGCGTCCGCCCTTGGCTTCGAGCGACTTATCGACGCCCATTGCGATGTCGGGCGACTGCTCGTCGATCGACACGCTCACGCCGCACGTATCGGCGTCGAAGCCGACCGCCGACTTCGTGTAGCCGATTTCAGCGATCGTCTGGCGCACGATGCGCGGGATGTCGATATACGTCTTCGTCGTCACCTCGCCGGCGATGTGGATCTGTCCGGTGATGGCGAACGTCTCAACCGCGACGCGCGAATACGGATCGTCTTTGAGCAGCGCATCGAGGACTGCGTCGGAGATTTGGTCGGCAACCTTGTCGGGATGCCCTTCGGTCACGGACTCAGATGTGAACAGTCTGCGGTAATCGCCCATTTACGTCCCCTCCGACCACGAGGCCATGTATTTCACTTGCTCCGGCGTGAGCGTATCGATTTCGATGCCCATCGACGAGAGTTTGAGCGTCGCGACTTCCTCGTCTATCTCGAGCGGAACGTCGTAAACTTCTTTCTTCATCGAGGCGTGGTGCTTCGCGAGATGCGCGGCGGCCATGCCTTGATTGGCGAACGACATATCCATCACGGCCGCCGGGTGGCCTTCGCCCGCGGCGAGGTTCACCAAACGTCCGTCAGCGAGGATACAGACTTTGCGTCCGTCGTGGAACTCGTATTGCTCGATGAACTGCCGTGGCACGGTCACGCCTTTCGCCAGTCGCTTGATACCGTCGAGATCCAGCTCGTCGTTGAAGTGTCCCGAGTTGCAGACGATCGCGCCATCCTTCATGAGTTTAAAGTGACTCTCGGCGATCACGTGATAGTTTCCGGTAACGGTGACGAAGATGTCGCCGATCTTGGCGGCGTCGTTCATCGGCATCACTTGGTAACCATCCATCACTGCTTCGATCGCCTTACGCGGATCGATTTCGGTCACGATGACGTGCGCGCCCATACCGGCAGCGCGTGATGCGACGCCGCGACCGCACCAACCGTAGCCGACCACAACGACGTTGCGCCCGGCAAGCAGAACGTTGGTCGCGCGAATAATTCCGTCAAGCGTCGACTGGCCCGTGCCGTAGCGATTGTCGAACATGTGCTTCGTGAGCGCATTGTTCACGGCAATCACCGGATAAGGAAGTACGCCGTCCTTCTGCATCGCCTTGAGGCGAATGACACCGGTCGTCGTCTCTTCGCAGCCGCCGATCATATCTTTGAGCAGGTGGTTGTGCTTGGTGTAGATCTGCGTCACGAGATCGCAACCGTCGTCCATCGACATGTGCGGCTTCGTGGCGATCACCGATTCGATGTGCGAATAGTACGTCGCGTTGTCCTCGCCTTTGATCGCGTAGGTCGGAATGCCGTACTCGCACAGTGCCGCCGCGACGTCGTCCTGGGTCGAGAGCGGGTTGCTCGCGCACAGCGCTATTTCCGCGCCGCCGGCCTGGAGCGCCAGCATCAGGTTCGCTGTCTCGGTGGTAACGTGTAAACACGCGCCGATCCGCACGCCTTTAAGCGGCTTTTCGATCTCGAAGCGATCGCGAATTTGGGCAAGCACCGGCATGTATGCGCCGGCCCACGCGATGCGTGAACGACCGGCTTCTGCCAAGCTGCGGTCTTTGACATCACCAGCAAGCTTTTCCGTGACGGGCAAGATGAGACTCCTATGCAAAGGCAAGATTATATGGGGGGCCGGCGAGAGCTTTTCGAGCCCGGCGCGGAAAGCCCCCGGCGTGGAAACGCTCTCAGAGTACTTATCGCAACTCGCCAGTGAATGGCCAACCCCGGGCGGGGGCAGTGCTGCGACGATGGTCGCAGCCGCCGGGGCGTCGCTCATTGCGATGGTTGCGCGGATCTGCTCGGCCAATCCCAAATACGCAGCCCACCGCGATCTGGCCCTGGAGCTGGTCGGCCAGGCCGATACACTACGCGACGAGTTTCTGAAGGCCCGCGAGCGGGACGAAGCCGCCTTCGACCGGGTCGTGGCGGCAACGGCTATGCCCAAGGCCACGGAGTCCGAAAAACACGCGCGCCGGGCCTCGCTCGAACTGGCGCTGGCGCATGCAGCCGCGGAGCCGCTGGCCGCCGCGCAAAATTCACTCGAAGTCCTGCGCCTTGCGCACAGCGCCCTAGACATCCGCAACACGAACCTGATCAGCGATATCGGCTGCGCCGCCGAATTCGCTCACGCAGCGCTCGCCGCATGCGCCTATAACGTGCGCATCAACCACCGCTTCATGCGCGATACCGCAGCCATCGAAGCGCAGCAACATGCGCTCGAACGCTACGAACGGGACGCGGCCGCACTGCTCGCTCGTATCCGGCGCGCCGTCGCGGAGGTGCTTGCCGGGACGTGATGATTCGCGTTGCGACGCCCGACGATGCTCCAGCATTCGCCGCGATCTATGCGCCGATCGTCACCGAGACGCACATCTCGTTTGAAGAGCACGCGCCCGGCGAAGCGGAAATGCGCGAGCGCATCGTCGCGACGCTGACGTGGACGCCCTGGCTAGCGGCGATCGTGGGCGATCGGATCGCAGGGTACGCGTATGCGAGCCGGCATCGCGAACGCGCAGCATACCGCTGGTCAGTCGACGTGTCGGTCTATCTCGATTCACGCGCCCGTGGGCGCGGCATCGGCCGCGCGCTCTACGAAGAGCTCTTCTCGCTGCTCGAGCGGCAGAACTTTCACCACGCGTACGCCGGCATCACACTTCCCAACGACGCGAGCATTGGTCTCCATCGCGCGCTCGGGTTCGAACCGATCGGGATCTATCGGCGCGTTGGTTGGAAGGCCGGCGCGTGGTACGACGTCGCCTGGTTCGGCCGCGACCTGCGCGCAGACGGCGATGACGCCTCGCCGCCTGCCGAACCGATTCCCTTTGCGCGGATTAGGGCATCGCCGCCTTGAGCCCAGCCTCGGCATGGACCGCGTCAGCGCTGAGCTTGTCGAATACCGTGTACTCCGCCGCCGTCGGACGCACGTAGCCGGTGTCGACCTCGGCATTGAGGTACGCAAGGAAGTTACGTAGCCGCGACTCGTACAACAAAGAGCCCTCGTCGGCCTGAGGATGCACGATGTCGACGACCGAACCGATCGCTGCATTCAGCTTCGAGGCAGCCGCGCTTCCGGGTGTAACCGTTGTCCGCGCGGCGATCGCCGCATTGACCGCTCGATCGAGCTGATCGAGCGCCGCGTGGATCTTCAAGCCGAGATCGCGCCGCGCCGCCAGATCGTTCGCGCTCGCCGTGCTGCGCGGATCGAGCGCGAGCACGAGCGGTTGCGAGCTCTGCGCGCCGCCGTAATCGAGTGTGACCGTGTAATTTCCCGGCACGATCTGCGGCCCGAGCAGCGAATCCTCGAGCCCGCCGCCCGAACCCGAGGGCTCGAATCCGGTGACTTCGGTTGCATCCGGGTAGCGCAGATCCCACTGGAACACGTTCATTCCAGGCGTGACGCCGGTGAGGCGCCGGTAAGCAGCTTCTCGGTCCTCGGTGGGATGATAGCGCTCGCTCGGCGCTTGCGGCCTGCCGCGATGCCTCACGAAATGGAGCGCGAACGAACGCACGATATTGCCCGCGCCGTCTTTGAAAGTAAGCGAGATCGGCATCTTGCCGTCGTACGAGCGCGGCACATAGAAGATCACCGTTGCGCCGAACGGCGGATTTTCGCCGTTGCCCGCGATGTTGGGCGGCCCACCGTAGGCCGAGGCACCGTACGCATGCGTGAGCCACGCGCGCTGCGGCGCATAGAGCACCGCACCGTTCGCGCTGGACGGCGTCGCCGTCGTAAGCTGTTCGAGCAGTGCGAGATTATCGAGCACCCACATCGAGCGACCGTGCGTCGCGATGACGACCTTGCCTTCGCGCGTGTCGATCGCCACATCGCGCACCTGCACGTTGGGGAGATTCAGCGTCAAGGGTTGCCAATGCGCGGCACCGTCAAAGCTCACGTAGACCGTGCTCTTGGTCGTAAGGAAGAACAGGTTCGGCGCATCGGGATCCTGGCGAACGGTGTAGAGGTACTGGTCGGACGGAAGCCCGCCACTGCGCGACGTCCACGTCTTGCCGAAGTCCGTCGTCTTGTAGAGGTACGGATGGAAATCGTCATATTGATAGCGCGAGGCCGTCAGGTAGGCGGTGCCCTTGTCGGTGTGCGAAGGCTCGATCGAGGTGATCTCCGCCCACTGCGGCAGCGCCGGCGGGGTAATCGCGGTCCACGTCGCGCCGTGATCGGTCGTCACGTGCACCAGGCCATCGACCGATCCCGCCCAGAGCTCATCACCGTCGAGCGGTGAGACCGCAAGCGCGGAGATATTCGGGTAGATCTCGGCGCTGGATGCATCGATGTCGATCGGTCCACCGCTGGGCGCTTCACTCTTTTTATCGTTACGCGTGAGATCCGGACTGATCTTCTTCCACGTTTGACCCTCGTCGGTGCTGCTGAGCACAAACTGCGCGCCGACGAGCAGCTCTTTCGGGTTGACCGGTGAGAAGAGAATTGGATGCGTCCAAGCCAAGCGGTCCTCGAGTTCGCCCGAACTTGCGCCTTCGCGGTAGAGCGGGTACGGACTAACGCTGTTGTACTCATCGGTCACGGCGTTGTGCCGCATCATGATGCTGTAGTAGCCGCTACCGTAATCGACGTCGGTATTGCCGGGTTGCGGCGCGATGAACGTGCTCTCGCCCAGTGCCGTGCGCTTCCAATCGGTCGTGAGGATCGAGCCGTTCGACGACGCGCTTGGGCCCTCGAACGAGCCTTCGTCCTGCTGCGCGCCATAGACGTTGAATGGAAACGCCTCATCGAGCGCGACGTGATAGAACTGCGCGGTGAGCTGGTTGTGTTCGGTGCTCCAGGTTTGCCCGCGATCGACCGAAACGGTCGCGCCGCCGTCGTTGCCTTCGAGGATAATCTTCGGATTGTGCGGATCGATCCAGACGATGTGGTTATCCCCGTGCGGCGGACGCAAGAGGCTGAAGTTCTTTCCACCGTCGTGCGAAACGAAGAAGCGCGCGTTGGGCACATAGATCGTGTTGGGATCGGTCGGATCGGCGTAGATCGCCATATAATAGAAGGCCCGCTGACGCATCTCCATGCTGGCGTTCACGAGCTTCCAATGGCCGCCACCGTCATCCGAGCGGAAGACGCCGCCGTCTTTTGCCTGCACGATCGCGTAGACGATCTTCGGGTCGCTCTGCGCAAGGCTCACACCGATGCGGCCGAGCACGCCGGTTGGGAAACCGGGATTGGCGGAAATTTTCGTCCAGTGCGCGCCGCCGTCGTTCGTCTTGTAGAGACCGCTGCCCGGGCCGCCGGAGTTGAGTGAATAGGGCGTGCGATATGCCTGCCACATTGCCGCATAGAGTGTCTGCGGATGCGAGTTGTCCATCACCAAATCGATCGCACCCGTCGCGTCGTCGACGTAGAGCACCTTGCTCCAATGCGCGCCGCCGTCGATAGATTTGAAGATGCCACGCTCGGCGTTCTTTGCATATACGTGGCCCATCGACGCGGCGTAGACGACGCTGGGATTGTGCGGATCGACCACGATCTTGGCGGTTGTGTGCGTGTCCCTGAGGCCCGTGAAGTGCCAGGTCTTGCCCGCGTCGGTGGTCTTGTAGATACCGTCGCCGCTAATGAACGTATTGCGGATGTCGGCTTCGCCCGTACCGGCGTAGATGACGTTCGGATTCGAGGGCGCTACCGCAAGCGCGCCGATGCTGTTGGATGCGTTGAGCTGGCCGTCGGTAATGTTCGTCCAGGTGAGGCCGTAGTTCGTCGAGCGCCACACGCCGCCGTCGACACCGCCAAAATAGAACGTGAACGGATTTCCGGGCACCGCATCGACCGCGACGGATCGTCCGCCGATACCGGGACCGATGTTGCGCCAGCGCAGCGCGCTCATCACGGCTTGCGCCGAGGGGGCCGGCGTTTGCGCGGCAGCCGGAAACGCGAAGATCGCTAGCGACGCAGCGATCAGTGCAAAGCCCTTATATCTCCACATGAGCGCAACTTTGACCGCTCACTCGCCGCCGCCTCTGCGGGGAGAGCGGATCGGCCGAGGATCGAACGCCAAGGGTTCAGCGAAGCTGAACCTAGGTTATTAAGTTGAGAAACGGCGCGATGTCAGCGCGGTCGACTTCCATGCCGACGCCCCGCGTGTGATAGCGAATATCGTGAAAGTCCATACCGGCGGTCATCACTAAGCCGTAGCGCGCGGCGGTCTCGCGAAAGATTTGGATATCTTCGCGCGTCGTGTAACGGATAGAAGACTTCCAATCCGCGCAGCCCTTGCGGTGCGAGTTCGTCGATCAGGTTGCGATCTTTGAGCCGGCCGGGATGTGCCAGAACCGCGACACCGCCGGCGGCGGAAACCCGTTCGATGGCCTCCTGCGGCGTGATGTGCAGTGAAGGAACGTAGCCCGGCATCCCGGTGCGCAACAGATAGCGGAACGCATATTCAATATCGGGGACGAGCCCTTTGGCGATAAGCGCCTTGGCCACGTGCGGACGCCCAATGGCCTTGGCGTCGGGGGCTTCGCGCAAAACCTCGTCATAGGTGATGCCGTATCCCGCGCGCTGGAGCTGATCCACCATGCGCTGCGCCCGAACGCGCCGCGCGTCGCGATTGCGTTCGATCATTGCGACCAGTTCAGGCGCATCAGCCGGCATGCCGTAGCCGAGCACGTGAACCTCGTTCCCGCGATAGGTCGTATTGATCTCGACGCCGGTAACCACCCGCGCACCCGGCGGCGGCGTAAACTTTCCGTACGCCGACATCGTGTCGTGATCGCTGATCGAAAAGACTTCCACCGCGCGCTCGCCCATGAAATCGGCAAGCGCCTGCGGGGTAAGCGTGCCATCGCTTTCGCTGGTATGGCTATGAAAGTCGACGATCACGCGATGCCGCGAAGGAAGACGCGCTTGATCTCCGTCGCGCGCCCGCTTGTCCGGTCGATGCGCACGACCGCGGCGCAGAATTGTTTGGTCCCGCTCTTCTGCACGCTGAATTTGTCGGACAACCCGGTGAGAAAGCGGTCGAGCACTGCTCCTTGCTCCATACCGATCACGCCGTCGGTTGGTCCAGTCATGCCGAGATCGGTGATGTAGGCGGTGCCGCCGGGAAGGATCTGCTCGTCGGCGGTCTGCACGTGCGTATGCGTGCCGTAGATTGCCGAGGTGCGTCCATCCAGGAAACGCCCCAGCGCGACTTTTTCCGAGGTTGCTTCGGCATGTACGTCGACGATGATGATCGGCGTTTGCACGCGCAGTTCGTCGACCAAGGCGTCGGCGCAGCGGAACGGATCGTCGACCGTTGGCATGAAGGTGCGGCCCATCACGTTGAGGACCCCAACGGTCACGCCGTCCGCGACGAACGTGCCATGGCCTTTGCCCGGGAGGCTGGGGGGATAGTTGGCCGGACGCAGCACACGGTCGCTCGATTCCAAGTACGTCTTGAAATCACGCTTATCGAAAATGTGATTGCCGCTGGTAATGAAATCGACGCCGGTTTCGAACAGCTCATCGGCGGTTTGCGCGGTCAAACCAAAACCGCCCGCGACGTTTTCGCCGTTGGCGATGCAGGCGTGAATCTGATACTGCTCGCGAACTCCCGCCAGGCAGCGCTTGAGCGTGTCGCGGCCGGGCGAGCCGACCACGTCACCGATCAATAGGAGATTGAGTGTGTTCAGTGTGCTGCTCCCCAAGTACCGGTGCACCCGCTGGAAGCGCCGCTGGCAAGAATCGAGGCGCGAGGAGGGAGCATAACCGTAGTTCTGTGACCGACGAGCAACGAAGAGTCCTGCCAACGGCGCCTCAGCCCGAAGGGTTGCGTCATCGGCATTCCGCGAACGCCGATGAGCGCAACGGGTGTATCGCTACTTGGGGAGCAGCACACTAGCGGCGAGACGAAGCCTTCGCTTTCCGTTGCGCTTTCAAGAAGTAGACCAGCACGCGCGTCTCTTCGCGAAAACCGACCAGACTCTTGGATTGCGCTGGATCGCGTAGCGCCTCGATCGCATAGAGCGCCGCCTCGTCTTGCGCAGCAGGATCGGCGTCGAGGTGATCTTCCGGTTGCGGATTGCGAACCAGCACCTCGGGATAGCGTTCGCGCAAGAGTGCGCCGATTAGTTCCAGCTCTTCCTTCGAAAAGCTGTCCGTGTCGCGAGTCACGTGAATGAAGGTCGTCGAGCGGTCGCCTTCGCATTCGACGCGCGTCAATCGCGCTTCGTCCTTGGCGAGCATCAGGTAGCCATTGATGTGATCGTCGATCGTCTCGGCCAGCGCCGCCTGCGCGCGCTTATCCAGCCGGGCGCGCAACGCAAACGTCAGCCGGACGCTGCCCTCGGCCGGCATCGAGCGAATCGATGCCAGTTCCGGGAAGCGCACCAGCAGTGCGCACACCAAGCTGACAGTGTCAGCGTTCTCTAAGGGAAGACGGCTATTCATGATCGGGTCCACCTGATACGACGTGGCCTCCAGGCACCCCCTGCGGTCCACGTAGAATGGTAACCAATGTGAGACCCCGGCAGTTGCCCGGCCTCGCCATCTTGGGGTTGCTTGCCTCGCTTATCGCCCACACGGCGAGCTACGGCGGCAATCACGAGCTCGGCGGCGCCTACCACTCGACGCTCGAACTCCTGGCCCTCGTGGGCGCAGGGGCCTTTGCCGCGTCGCTGGTGGCATTTGCCTGGCTTGGAGCACGGCGCCACGCCGACGGCTCGATTCTGGCCGCCGCATTGCGGCCGCTGATTCCATCGGGAGCGCCCCTGGCGGTCAGCGCCAGCCTTTGGTTTGGGCTGATCGAAAGTCTCGAGCCCGAGCATCTCTGGCATGCCTCTCTTCTGGCTGTCGCTCTTTGCTTGATTGCGGCCAGCTTGCTGGTTGCGTTCTTGGCGAGCGCGGTCGTGCGTGCCGTCGCCGCGATCGTTCTTGCGATCGCGCGCGAGCCATTTGTCCGCCGGCCGGTTTGCTATCGCCGCCGCTTCGCTCATCGCTCCTCTGCGCGCCGCGCCGTTTTCGTCTACCGGCGCTTCGCCCGGCCTCCGCCGGGCCTGATGCTACTCCCCGTTTAGCATCACTTCAGTTTCAGAGGAGTACCCATGTCTCGATGGATCGCGGCCGTCGATTGCCGCGTGCATATTTTTTTCCACCGCGCCTGCGCTTGCCGCTGTCACAGGCTTCGTACGCGGCGTAATCACTGAATCGGGTTCGCCGGCGGCCGGCGCATCGGTTACACTCACTGGCGAAGGGTCGCGCTTTGCTACCATGACGAACGCTCGAGGCGAGTACTCGTTCGCTGCGATTCCGTTCGGGCGTTACCAGCTCGTGGTCCATCGCGGCGGCGCGGAAGACCGCAGCGCCGAGGTCGAGGTTTCGGGCGACTCGGTTTCCACCGTCAACATCGACTTGCTCAAAACCATTGCTGTCACCGCCGTCAGCGCAAGCGCGGGCGCAAGCGGCACACCGGTTGCAGTTACCACCATCGACCGCGCACAGATCGACGATTCCCCCAATCGCGACAGCCTCAATAAGTTGATCACCACCGTGCCTGGCGCGGTCTCGTTCTCCTATAATGAGCCGGTGATCAACGGTTTCCATGGCGTGACCTACGAAATCGACGGCGCCCCGCTCCCGCTCGCGACCACGTCAAACTTTGCCGAGATCGTGGATCCCAAAGATATCGATTCCCTGGAGATCTACACCGGTGCGATTCCCGCCGAATTCGGCGGCGACCGTATGGGTGCGGTGGTGAACATCATCACCGACCGGTTTGCCAACATCCCGGAAGGGACGTACGGGACGATTACCGGCGGCGGCGGCAATCAGGGACAAGCGTTGGGGCAGCTTGATACCGTTTCCCGCTTCGGGAACAACGAGGTTTTCCTCAATTTCAATGCATCTAGCACAAATCGCGGGATTGACGCTCCCACGTATACGCCGATTCACGATGCCAGCTCAGCCAATGACCAGTTTCTACGCTGGGTTACGAAGCTCAACGATCGCTCGACGCTGGCCTTCGATTTTTCGAATCAATTCTCGCAGTTTCAAATCCCGATCAACACCGATCCAAACAATATCAACGATCCGATCTACGCGATTCCGGGCACCGATGACACGCAGCTGGAATACGATCGTTTCGCCAATCTTAATTTCACGCAGGTGTCGCGCGACGGCAACGGCGTCTTCCAGTTGATTCCGTGGTTCCGTTCGACCCGCGTCAACTATGACGGGGATCTCGCTGCCGATGTCCAGGGGATGGGGCCAAACTTCGGCTGCGCAAACTATCCGGACTGCGCCTCCGACACGCCTCCCGATCCCGACTACATCAACAACGTCGGCCTCGCGCAAACCTCATACGCAAACTACCTCGGCCTGCGGGTATCGGAACTGCGTTCGAGCGACCGCCACACTTGGAAGGTCGGCCTTGACGTCAACCGTTCGAATTCAACGGGGTCGCAAACATATGCCTGTTATTACGTTGGCTGCGCGTTGCCGAGCGGCGGCGTGACGCCGCCAGTCGCGACGCCGTACTCTGCCTCGTCATCATCGCAAGCGCAAGCCGGATCGCAGATCGGAATCTACGCCCAAGACAAGTGGCAGGCGTCGCAAAATGTCGTCTTCGACTACGGAATTCGCTATGATCACTCGACGGGGTATACCAGCGGGTATATGATCGAACCGCGGTTCGGCGTGAACGTCTCCGACGGCGGACGCAACGTCTTCCACCTGTTCTACGGGCGCTACTACGCGGCGCCGCTTCTTGAAGACGTGCGTCAAGCCTGCGTGATCTTTGCCGCGCAGGGCGGATGTTCAACCACTGCGCCGCCCTATGACCTCCAGCCCGAAATGGACAGCTACTACGAAATCGGGCTCCAGCATATCTTCAGCGGCAACCTTACCGGCTGGGTGAACCTCTATGAGAAGAACGTTGTCAACGTGCTCGACACGACGCAGCTTTTGAACACGCCGCTCTTTGCCGTCTACAACAACGCGATCGGGCACGCGCAGGGACTCGAGATCCGGCTGCAAGACCGCCAAAGTAACGGCAACAACTGGTTCTTCACCTCGACGATCTCCGAATCGCTCGCGGGTGGCATCTCGGGTTCGACGTTCCTGTTTCCGCCGGATGTGAACCAGGGGTTACCGCTCTCGTCGCCAGCGCAGCTCAGTATCGAAGATCACTCGCAGCTCGTCGACTCCACGGCGGGGTACACGGCGCACTTCGGCGGGCACCGCGCTTGGTTTGCGACGCTGCAAGCCGATTACGGAAGCGGGTTCCCCGTCCAGTTCGAAGACGCGAACGTCAACCTGAGCGGAACGCTTCCAGCGCACACGACGTTCGACTTTAGCACGGGGCGGATCGTCGGCGCCGGGGTCGGACCGGATTCCAAGGGCCTCGGCGTCACGCTCGATGTGCAGAACCTGCTCAATCACCAATACGTGATCAAGATCGCGAACGGATTCAACACGACGCAGATCGCGAACTCGCGCACGTTTCTGCTCCGCTTTACGCAGCCGTTTTAGAAAGTTGCTTATATGATTCACCTATTCTCGCGCTTTTCGCGGTATTGCAATCGCGGCAATTGCCGCGGTCGCGATCCCCGCAAATGCAATGAACATGGGAACGGGCGTTACCTTAACGAAGGTCGCCGGGCCGTACAAACTCGTGCTCCAACTTCTGCCTGCTGAGCCGTTCTACACACAAGGCCAGTACGCCAAAGAGCACCCCAAAGATGGGATGCTCGTCGTCGGAGGCGCAACCCCGCTTGCGCTCAACGCCGCATCGCATCCCAATCATCATCTAATCGTTCACGTCTACAATGCCGCGAGCGGGAAGGCCGTCACCGATGCAAAAGTGACGATCAGATATACGACGGTGTCGGGCGCGACTGATAGTCTTCCGGTGGTCGAAATGCAGGCGATCGGGAAGGGGCCGCAATCGACGCACTACGGGAATAATCTCAACCTTCCCGACGGTACCTGGACTGTTTCCGTCACGGCGAACGGGGCTGCGGCCACATTCACGGTGACGGCACAGGCCCCCAAGATGAAAATGTGAGCCCTTGTCATCCCGAGCGTAGCGAAGCGTAGTCGAGGGGCCAACGTTATCTCGGCCCTTCGACTACGCTCAGGGTGACAAAGCGTTACGGGCTAAACCGGATGCCCATGCTGAAGGTGCGCGGGGGAGCGTAATGGTTCCCCTGCGCATTGAGCAGCGTGACGTAGTAGCGGTCGTTGAGCAGGTTTTGAATGTTGAAGGTGAGCGCGGTCTTCGGCGCGATCGCGATGCCTTTCTCGACCGAGAAGATCGTGTGTGGCGTTTCTTTGCAGTAGCCCGGCGTCGTGTCCGGGCATACGGCCGACGAGAGGCCGCTGCCGTATTCGCCATCCAGCGATAACCAACCATTGTGCTTGTCGCGCAACAGCACGCCGCTCGCGACGCTGTAAGCGCTGCTCGTGATCGGCAGGCGTAAAGCCCGTCGGCTGGCCGAAACACGGCGCGAGCAATTGCGTTTCGCAACCGCTGTTCAGCGAGATCACGTGCGCGACCGAAGCGTAAAAACGACCGCCCCGCGCGAGCGGCTGCGTGTAGTTCAGCGCCTCTTGCGAGAGCCGGCCCAGCGTATAATTGATGTCCTGATGCAGCAGCGTCACGCCGACTTGGGTGTCGTCGATCAAATCATTCGCGTTCTTCTGCCAGACGCGAAAGCCGAGGTCGCCGGAGCCGAGCGGAATGTGGCCGCCCAGTTCGAGTTGCGTATCGCGCTCGGGCTTGAGATCGAATTGTGCGGCAGTTGGCTGCAAAGGCAGATTGAGCAGTTGCGCCGCATCCGGACTGACGTTTTCGAGCGAGAACGGTTCGAAGAACCGCCCGACGTACGCGTAAACGTTGGCCCGCGGTCCCCAGAACCGCGTCAGCTTCAGGCGCGGGCTGAAGGCGCCGAATCCCTCGCCAAAATCAGTCGACTTGATCGAGAAGAAATCGTAGCGCAAACCATAGTCGGCTTCCCACAGGCTGCTCATCCGCCAGCTGTCCTGAATGTAGGACTGATAGGTATTGCCGAGGTTCGGCGCATTGTCGACGACCGTCGTGGGCACGTCGGGCGTGCCCGGCGTAAGAATCGGAGCCAGAAAGTTATTGGGCTGGAGCGTGATCGCGTAATACTTCAAGATGCGCGCCAGATCATACGAACCGCCGGCCGCGATGGTGTGCTTCCCGAATTGCTGGGTGTAGTCGGCCTGCATGATGTAGTCGATCGCAGTGCGCTGGTCGGCCAGCGAGTAGGCGCAGGTCGTCGGGAGATACGAATCAGGGTTACTCATGGCGTCCGCGCAATCGGAAGACGTGCCCCCGTTGCCGAACGGCGGCGGCGTCACGTTGAGCGACTCGCCGTAGATGAAATCGTTGTTCGGATCGCCGTAGTCCGCGATCTTGGACGATTTGAACGCCGGGCCATAAGTGATTGCGCCGGTGTCGCCGATCGCGTGATGAAATTGTACTGCGAGAAACGTGTCTTCTTGCGTCTCATTGTCGTCGGTGTCGGCCGGTTCGCCAAACTGTATATCGTTGGGAATCTGGAACGTGCTAAGACCGTGAATGAACGTGATGTTAGTAAAGCTGTTCTTGCCGCCGGGCAGCGTGAAGCGCGCGAACTGGTTGACATCGCTCGCATCATTATGCGGTGAATCGAAATCGGGCGGGTCGAGGCCGCGAGTCGTTCCCTCGCCGCTGAGCGCAATATCGTAACCGCCGCCGCCGGCGATAGGCGCGTGATAGCCGATCGTTGAGATCGCCGTGCCGTAGGAGCCGTAAGAGAAATTGCCGTCGAAGCCGGCCGGTCCCGTACCGGCGCGCGTCGCCATATTGAAGACCGACCCAAAACGCAGCCCGTATTGCGCCGGGTATGCTCCCTCGACGAGATCGATGTACGAAAGGTCGTTAAGATTGATCTCCCCGCCGATGTCACGGTTGAGCTCCTGTGGAAGCGGCACGCCATCGAGCATGTAATTGATTACGCCGTGGTCGCCGTTCATATGCACCACACCGTTTGCCCCGCGAACGGCGCCGGGCATCTGAATCTCCATCTCGGAGAAGCTGTTGTTGTAGGGCATCTCGGTGATCTGCGTGCGATTCAACGCCACGTCGCTGCCGCTACCGCGCAGCACGCCCGCCGCACCCGCGTTCACCGCAACCGCGCCGATTTCTTTGAGCGGCACAAGGGCGAGCGTAATGGTCGCGCCGCCGCTGCTCAGATCGACGCGCACGTTGCCTTGGTGGTCGCCGGATTTCGCTTCAACCGTATACGTGCCCAGCGCAAGCGGCGGGAATGCAAAGTGCCCTTGCGCGTCGGTTGTGGTCTTGACCGTCAGGTTGTTGCCGGTCGCGGTCACTTCAAGACGCGCGACCGGATGCCCGTCCTGCGTTACCGTGCCCGAAAGAAACGCATTCGCGTTGGCCGCGCGCGACGGCGCGGTCCACCATCCCATGAAGGCAACAAGAATGAGAGCAGCGCGCAAATAGCGCCGCGGCGAAGGTGGCATCGAGAGTCCTTTACGGGGGGTTGGGGGTTGAGTTCTAACTGAGAATAGCTTATCATTATCAACTAGTCAAGCACATGGCAAAGGGGAAGCAGTGAATCGGACCACCCGGAAGACGAGGCAGCGCGACGCGGTTCAGGCGGCGCTCGAGGGGGCCGAGCGTCCGCTGAGCGTCGGCGAGCTCCTGGAGGTTGCCTCCAAACAAGTCGATGGGCTCGGTGTCGCGACCGTCTATCGCACGGTCAGCGCTTTAGCCGAAGACGGCTGGATCGAGGCGGTCGAGATCCCCGGGGAACCCGTTCGGTACGAGCGCTCGAACAAGGAGCACCATCATCATTTTCAATGCGAGACATGCGACCGCGTCTTCGATATCGCGGGCTGCGTCGAGAGCATTCGAAAACTCGTGCCCCCGAAATTCCACGTCCGTGGCCATGCCGTAACGTTCTTTGGAACCTGCGCCGGCTGCACGAGCTAGGCCCGCTCGGAGCGCTCTGTTGAAGGACTAAGCGTTTTAGCCTGAGGAATAGGCCGCTTCGCGCTATGCACAACGTCAAGGAACGCCCCGTTGTCGTAACCGGGGCTGCCGGTCTGATCGGCAGCGCGCTGATTTGGGCCCTCAACCGCCGCGGTGTCGATGACATTATCGCCGTCGACCGGCTGGACGAGTCCGAGAAGTGGCGGCACCTCGTTCCGCTACGTTTCACCGATTACGTCGACGCCGACGACTTTGCGTCGCTGGTCGACGATCGGCCCGGCGCGTTTGGATCGGTGGGTACCGTCTTTCACCTTGGAGCCTGTTCGTCGACCACCGAGCGCGACGCCGACTACCTCATGCGCAACAACTACGAGTACACGAAAGTGCTCGCGCAGTGGGCGGTCGAGCGCGACATGCGCTTCGTGTATGCCTCCTCGGCGGCCACCTACGGCGGACTCGAAGATCTGCTCTCCGACGAGATCGATTTGCGCGAACTGCGGCCGTTGAACATGTACGCCTATTCGAAGCAGCTGTTCGACCTCTACGCACAGCACAGCGGCATAAGCGACCGGATCGTTGGTCTAAAGTACTTCAATGTCTTCGGCCCTAACGAAGATCATAAGGGCGATATGCGCAGCATCGTGTTCAAGGCGTTCGAGCAAATTCGCGCTGACGGGCAAGTCAAGCTCTTCAAAAGTTACCGTCCCGAGTTTCGCGACGGCGAGCAGCAACGCGATTTCATCTACGTCAAAGATGCCGTCGAAATGACGTTGGCCGTCGCGCAGAGCGACGCAAGCGGCCTGGTCAACGTGGGTTCGGGGCGGGCGCAGACCTGGCTTGACCTCGTGCGACCGATCTTCGCGGCGCTCGAAGTCCCGGAGCGGATCGAATTCATCGAGATGCCGGAACTTTTGCGCCCGAAATATCAGTATTCTACCCAGGCGCGAATCGAGCGCTTGCGCGGGTGCGGCTTCGCCGCACCCATCACCACGCTCGCCGACGCCGTGCGCGACTACGTCACCAACTATCTCAAGCCGGGCCGCGTTCTCGACCCGGCAGTGCACGACGCCCTCTCCGTCCGATAACGAGGCCCGATGTCAAACTCCCGTTCACAACGCCGTCGTCAAACACGTGGCGGCTCCGCACCACCGCCCAAACGCGACCCGATGACAATCGTGTACATCAGCGCGGCCGTGCTCGTCGTTGTCGTCGTCGCAATTTTCGCGATCATGAACTGGATGCAAAAACAGCAAGTCGCGCAGGCCTACGCGACGCCGACGCCCGCGCCGTCGGCCACCGCCACGTCGAAACCGATTCAACTCGCTGACGGTGAAACGATCGGGAAGCCCACGTTCAAGCTCTATAGGGGCGCTCTGCCGGACACACCGCAAGGCGGTCAGGGCCAACCAGTCGACGGCATGACATGCGGCGGCATGGAATACAACACACTCCACACGCACACGCATTTGGCGATCTTTTATCATGGGAAGCAGGTTGCGGTTCCTAGGCTCGTCGGCGCGGCGCCGCTTCCGCCTCAAGGTTGCCTCTACTGGACACACACGCATTCGATGGACGGCATTATCCACGTCGAGTCGCCCGTGCTCGCGCCCGAAGGCAGTCCGGGATTCCAGCTCGGCATGTTCTTCGACGTGTGGGGACAGCCGCTGACGCGCGACAACGTTGCGGGACTCAAAGGGCCAGTGATTGCCTACGTCAACGGCACGCTCTACGACGGTGATTTGCGCGCGATTCCGCTGCGTTCGCACCAGCAGATCGTGCTCGAAATCGGAACGCCCACCGTGCCGCCGCCGAACTACGCATTCCCGCCGAATGACTAGCAGGGTTCAGCTTCGCTGAACCTGTGGCGTTCGGCCTTCGGCCGATCCGCTCACTTTAGCGCGGCATTTAGTGCAGTCGCCAATTCTTTATAATGACTAGCAGGGTTCAGCTTCGCTGAACCTGTGGCGTTCGGCCTTTGGCCGATCCGCTCACTTTAGCGCGGCATTTAGTGCAGTCGCCAATTCTTTATAAGGGATCTCGCCGTCGTTGATATAGGTGATCGTTTTGTTGCGATCGATGACGGCGACGGTCGGATAACCGCCCTTGAGATAGAGTTTGGCGACGGTCAAGTTCGGATCGTATTGAGCGATCGGGTACTTCACGTTGAACCGGATCTGAAAATTCAACACGTCCAATTGCGACTCGGGCGACGCGCCGTCCATGCCGGTATCGCTCCCGGGAATCGCGAGAAACGCCACGCGCGATCCATAGGCGGCATAGAGCTGATTCAGCACCACCGTCTCGCGCTGGCAGTGCGGGCACCACGTCGCAAAGATCTCCAAGAACACCGGTTTGGTCACCGTCGCAAGATCGAATGCGCCGGCCGTTGTGGGCAGCGTAAACTCCGGGGCCTTCTGACCCATCGCTGCCGTGGCATTGACCGGAGCGGTCGACGCGTTGTTCAACTGCGCGCCATGCAATCGAGCGTAGAAAATGCCGCCGGCAATGAGCACGGCGAGAACGAGCAACGAGAGAAGAGCGAGCACGCGTTGATTCATCGAGAACGTAATCTCCGGTCCAGGGCAAACGCGCCGGGAGCACCGGCAGCGACAAAGAGGGCGATGGCGGCAAGGGCGAGGTCGAAGGCCACATGCGGCCAATCTGCGACCGCGGCGTCACCAGGGCCAAAGCAGCCGCAGTTCGCGGGAATACCGCGCAGTACTGCCGATGCGATCGCCGCTGCATAGATCAGGAACTGCACGGCGGCAACTGCGGCCGCTATGCGGGTGAAGAGCCCAGCGAGCAGATAGAGGCCGAGCAGCACTTCGAAATACGGCAAAATGACGGCGAGCGGGGCGACCAGACCGGACGGCAACAGCCTGAATCCAGCAATTGCCCCAGCCAAGGCTTCCGGGTGACCGATCTTGAGGGCGCCGGTCCAAATCAAGAGGGCGCCGAGCAGCACGCGCGCGAGCGCAACCGCCATAATCCATACCTTTCGTGCAGAGGGCGGGAGCTAAATTAGGCTAACCTAACAACGGCATGGCCACCCTCGAACGTTCGGTATCGACCGCTGCCCCCCGCCGCGGGGTCTGGCAGTTGATTCTGCGCTTCCTCGCGGTTACCGGTCCGGGGCTGATCGTCGCGTTTGCTGACACCGAAGCCGGCAGCGTCACGACGGCAGCGACCTCAGGTGCGCAGTTCGGCTATAAGTTGATTCTGCTTCAACTCTTGCTGATCGTGCCGCTCTTCGTCGTACAAGAGATGACGGTGCGTTTAGGCACGGTCACCGGCAAAGGCCACGCGCGGTTGATTCGCGAGCATTACGGACTAGGCTGGGCATGGGTTTCGTTGGGGACGATGCTCGTCACGAACGTCGCTGCGCTCGTGACCGAGTTCGCGGGCATTGCGGGCGCAGCGTTGATCTTCGGCTTGCCGGCAGCCCCGCTCGTCATCGTAGCCGCGCTGCTGCTCATTGTCGTGATCTTCACCGCATCGTATAAGCGAGCCGAGGTCTTCGCCTTTGGACTCTGTCTCGTCGAACTGCTCTTCATTCCCGCAGCATTTGCCGCGCATCCGCCCCTGCACGCGATTGTGATGCAGGGCATCTTTGGCCATCAGCCCCTTACCGATTATAGCTACTTGCTCCTGATCGCCTCGAACATCGGCGCCGTGATCATGCCGTGGATGATTTTCTATCAGCAGAGTGCCGTCGTCGACAAGGGCCTCGGCATCAAAGATATGAACTTCGCGCGCTTCGATACGGGGCTTGGCGCGGTGCTCACGCAGGGCATCATGATCGCGATCATCGTCACGACTGCCGCTACCCTTTTCGTGCATCATATCCCGGTCAGTGACGCCGCGCACGCGGCGCTTGCCTTCCAACCGCTGGTCGGGCGGTTCGCCGGCGTCACGTTTGGCGTCGGCTTGATCGGCGCGTCGATGCTCGGCGCGTTCGTCGTCTCACTCGCAACGGCGTGGGCGTTCGGTGAGGCCTTCGGCTGGCGCTGCTCGCTTAACGACGGTTTGCGCGCGAAGCGTTTCTCGGCACTGTACGTAGCCTGCGTAGCCGTCGCCGCAGCGATCGTGTTGATCCCGAATCTGCCGCTCATTTCGATCACGGTCTACGTCGAAGCGTTCAACGGTTTCGTCCTCCCGATCGTGCTCGGATTCTTGCTTGTGCTCGTCAACGACAAGCGCGTCATCGGCGATCGGCGCAATAGTCTGCTCGGCAATGCGATTACCTTTTCGCTCTCCGCGGTTATCATCGTTCTCGGCGTATGGATGACGATTACCACTATTCTCCACCCCGGAAGTTAACCGATGCACACCCGTCTCGCGCTGCTATTCGCGGGCGCGCTGCTTACCGGCTGCGCGCTAGCCGCCGCGCAGCACTTTACCGGCATAGCCGTACCACCCGCCGCGGCGCCAAACTTCACCCTCACGAGCGATAGCGGCACGCCGTGGACGCTTGCCGCGCAGCGCGGCAAGGTTGTCGCCCTCTTCTTCGGCTTCACCCACTGCAGCGACACGTGCCCCGAGACCTTGGCCAAGCTCACGGCCGTGCTGCGAGCTCAGCCGCGCTCGCGCACGGAGATCGCCTTCGTTACGATCGACCCACAGCGAGACACGCCGGCGGTGATGCACGCCTACATTCGCCGATTTAGCGGAGCAACGATCGTCGGCCTCACCGGCACGCCCGCGCAGATCGCGGGTGTCGAACGCGCCTACAACGTGTGGTCCAAGCCCGTGCCCGATCCGCACGGCGGCACCAACTACGATGAAGCCCACAGTGCCTTTACCTTTCTCATCGATCGTTCCGGCAACGAACGCGTGGTTCACAACGACGACGATGCGCAGCGTGACTATGCTGCCGACGTGCGGACCTTACTGCAATGATGCTCGCGTTGCTCCTCGCAGGCTTGCTGCCATTTCACGGGGTCGTCGTGTCACCGGTTGGTAGCGACACGGTCGTCGTGCGCAGTGCAGCGATGCCGCGCACCTTGCCGGCTCAAACGCGTCTTTACCGGCTCGCGCCGAATCTGGCGTTGCGCGCGGGAACGGGAGTCGATGCTTTCCTCGATCGCTCGACGCAGCCGTGGACGCTGCGCGATCCGGTCCCGGCCGCCGCCTTCGTCGCCGGCCTCCCCAATCCGGGCCGCATCATTCCCGTCGACGCGGGCAAGCCGCTTCCGCGGGCGACGCTGATCGATCAAAACGAGCGTTTGGTGCAGTTGCACGACGCGTTTCGCGGCAAGACGATGCTGCTCTCGTTCATCTTCACTCGTTGTCCCGATACCGACGTCTGCATCGCGATCAGTACGAAATACGCGCAACTGCAGCGCGACTTAGACCCCACGCACTTTGCGCTGGTGGAGATTACGCTCGATCCGCCCTACGACACACCCGCCGTGCTGCGCGCCTACGGCAAACAGTTCGGGCAGAATCCGGCGAGTTGGACGCTCTTGACCGGGACCGGCTCGACGATCGAGACGGTGCTCAACGAGTTCGGTATCTCGTCGCTGCAGACCGATAGCGACACCTACATCCACTCCGACAGGCTGTTCATCGTTACGCCACGGGGACGCGTCGCGTACGTTGTGGACACGGCCGGCTGGGATCCGCGCGGCGTCGTCGCGGAAGCGCGGGCCATCGAAGGCATGGCGAGCAATCCGTTCGAGCGCTTCAAACTCTCGTTGATAGCTAGCGTGGTCGCGTTGTGCGGCGGCAGTCAATTTGCCGGAATCGTGATGCTGGAAATCGTGCTCTTTCTCTTCATCGTGATCGCGGTGACGATCGCGTTATGGATCGTCGGGAGGGTGTTGTGGTCTCGGCCTGCGTAAAGGCCGATTTATGGCCGCGCCGCGCAAGCCGTTCGATCCCCCGAGCCCCGAGCAGACGGCGTTCCTTGAGCGCGCGATCAACGAGTATGGCCGCCCCACCTACAACTATGCCTTGCGCCTCACCCACAACGAAGCCGATGCTCGCGACCTGACCCAGGAGGCCTTCATCCGCGTCTACCGGGCCTGGCGCAGTTTCCAACCCGGCACCTCCTTCCTTTCGTGGGTCTACCGCATTGTCACGAATCTCTACCGGGATGAACTTCGGCGGCGGAAAGGACGTTATCAGGAAGAGATCCCCGAGGACAATGCCCCGCAGCGGTTCGGACAAACCAGGCCCTTGGCCGAAGAGCCGATCGAGGAACTGGTCGAGCGGCAGCTCAGTGAACGGATGTCCAAGGCCCTCGCAGGTCTCTCGCTAGAGCAGCGACAGGTCCTGATCCTCGCCGACGTTGAGGAATATAGCTATCAAGAGATCGCCGACATTGTCGGCTGCTCAATCGGGACGGTTCGGTCGCGGCTACATCGCGCACGCTACCAACTTCGCCGCCTTATCGAGTCACAAACAAAATCATCATGAAATCGCATCCAAGCCAAGAACAACTCATCGACTACCTCCACCGCGAACTTGCACCCGACGAGGACGCGGCTCTTTTGCTGCATCTCGAAGGCTGCCCCTCGTGCAGCGAGCGCTACCAGGAGGAAGCTAGGCTCTCCGAGTCGCTCCGCAGTTTCGCGCGCGCGAGCGAACGTGAACTTCCGGCGGGCGTTCGAGCGAGTATCTGGAGTGCGGTTGAGTCCGCCGAGCGCGCACCGGCGTGGACCGACCGTCTGCGCAGTTTACTACGCCCGGTGATAGCGCTTCCCATAGCGGCCGCATTCGTCGTCGTGGCGCTCGCCGGATACGAATCCAGCCTCCATCGCGGCGGCCCAACGATCGACGCCGCCTATTACCTCGACGATCACGCAGCGCTCACCAGCGCCGTGCCGTTCAGCGAGGGGACCATTATTCCGACCGCGCTCTTCACAACCGAGAACGCGGATGGCACGCAGTAGCGCCGCACCGTTTCTCGCAGCGCTACTGACGGGCGCGACCGCCGCGCCGATTCCCCCCGCCGCCGATCTTTTACGCGATGCGATGGCCGCGCAGCAGCACGTCTCGTACGTTGGCGAGGTGCAGGTCCTGCGCATCGGCACCCAGCGATCGTACGCGGCTATCTACCGCATCGAGCACCTCGCGCCGGACATGACACGCCGCTGGTACCTCGCGCCGCAGGACCTCTATGGCGATTCGGTGATCACGCGCGGATCGACCACCTATTCCATCGACGTGAAGCGCGAGCACGTCGTCGTCTCACACGACGAGGACGCCGATCAGGAGATCGCCGAACGCGGAAACTTCGGTATCATGATGGCAAATTACAATGTCGTTTATGGACCCGATGAAACTATCGACGGCCACCCAGTCCACGTCGTGCTGCTCAATAACAAATACACCGGGCAGACCACCATGCGCCTGCAGATCGACAGTGCGACACACTTGGTGCTCGAGCGTCAGCAGTATGGAAGCAACGGTTCACCGATCACCCAGATGCACATCGAACAGATCCGCTACACCAACGCGATTCCGGCTGAGGTTTTCGCAATTCCGCGCGGGCTTCGCGAAATCAACGGCGCGGATCGCGGAGCCGAGTCAACCGACGTTGCTCACGTGATTTCGACTGCCGGCTTCTCGGCGCTGGTTCCGAAATATCTTCCCGAAGGTTTCAGCCCGATCGCCGGCGACGTCTCCTCGGTCAACGGGGTTCCGACGCTGCACTTAGTCTATTCCGACGGCATCCGCACCGTCTCGCTTTTTCAAAACGAAAGAAACGCTGCGGTCGATCTTTCGCATTACCACGCGATAGCGACCAATGTCGCTAATCATCCGGCGCGTTACGTCGAAGAGAGCGCAACAACGCTCCTGGCGTGGGCTGACGGCACTCGCCATTTTGCGCTCGTCGGCGAACTCAGCCTCGCGGAACTGGAAAAAATCGGGGCAAGTGTGCTACCCTAAGCGGGTGGCGGAACGCGACTTAGCAACCCTACTTATCACAATGAAACCAGCCTTGGACCCACGCGAGTGGGTTTTTTGCTGCGTCGACCGCTCATTTCCCATCGACGAAGCCCGCCCGCTGCTGATGTTTCGCGAAAGCGAGGGCATTACGATCGTCGTAGAGCGGCACGTTGCCGAAGGACATGACTTGGAATATGCTTTTCTCGCGCGGAGGATCACGCTACGCGTCGAGTCGGATTTAGCGTCGGTTGGTTTCACCGCCGCGGTAACTGCGGCGCTTGCAAAACACACAATTGCTACCAATGTCGTAAGCGGGTTCTACCACGATCACCTCTTTGTGCCGCTGGATCGTGGTGAAGAAGCGCTACGCGTTCTGGAAGAGCTCAGCGCGCAAAGCGCTCGTCGAGTACTCTGAGCATTTCGCGCTGCCGGGTCGGAATCGACTGAGGTTGCGCTGCACTACGTTCGGGCTTGGCCCGATCGCTCACGTCGATCACTTGCGCGATCGACTCGGTAAGCGCATCGATGTCGTAGCCGCCTTCCAGAACGTAAGCGACACGCCCGTTGCAATACTCTATCGCGGTGCGATTGATCGCAGCGGCAAGGGCTGACGCGGCGCTGACGTCGATGCCGAGGTCGCCGACCGGGTCGCCGGCGACGTAATCGAATCCGGCGCTTGCCACGATGAGATCGGGACGCACATAGGCAGCTGCGCGTTCGAGCAACGCCTCCCAAATCGCAACGAAGGCTTCGGTAGCGATTCCCGAGGCGGGGAGCGGGACGTTGATCAGCGCGTCGTCGCCGATCGCTGCGATCTCGTGGCCCGTGCCCGGATACGCGGGCGAGGCGTGGGTAGAGACGTAACTAAGCCCCTTCCCCACGACGTCCTGCGTCCCATTGCCGTGGTGGTAATCGAAATCGATGAGCAGCACGCGGCCACCGGCACGCGCCTGGTATGCGCGCGCCGCAATCGCTGCGTTATTGAACACACAAAATCCCATGCCGCGCGTCGACTCGGCGTGGTGCCCGGGCGGACGCACCAAGGCAAAGGCCGGTGCGTTGTTTTCGACGGCCGCTTCGACAGCGGCAATCGCACCCCCGGCGGCGCGGCGCGCGACGTCCAGCGTGCGCGCATCGACCACGACGTCGCCGGTCGAGAGATACCGCGGACCGGAGAGATCGCCGATTTCCCGCTTTACGAGTTCGACATATCGTTGCGCATGAACGCGTTCGATGTCGTCATCGCTCGCGTCGCTCGGGTGCAAGGTATCGCCCGCGAGGCCGCGCTGGGCTAAACGCGCAGCGACCACCTCCACGCGGTCGGGAGATTCAGGATGCCCGAGATCGCGGAGATGGTCGCCGTAGAGCGCGTCGTAGACGAGTTTCAGGGCGCTAGGGTTTCTTCTTCGGCGCCGCGGGTGCAGGCTTACTCAGATCCGCGATCCAGCCTTGGATCTGCGCATAGTCTTTCGTGCCTTTCTTGATCATCGGCAACAGGCGTTTGTAGGCCTCAAGGGCCTTCGAGCGCTGGTTGGTCTGTTCGTAGCATTTGCCCGCGACGAAGAGCAGCTGCGGATTCTGATTCAAAAAGCCGTTGGCGTTCTTGTCGAGGACGTCGAAGATCTGCGCAGCTTCTTTGTAGTTTTTCAACTCGAAGTCGGCTCCCGCGATGCATCCGAGCAACGCAGGAGTGCGCTGCAACGCGAAGGCCTTACTGCAAGCGTCCTTCGAGCCCGCGTAGTCGTGAAGATATGAATACGCCTGTCCGAGCATCTGAAGCGAATTCGGATCAGGTTGAACGGCAACCACGCGCTTCAGATAAGCGACAGCTTCGGAGAAGTTCTGCTGACCCATGTCGAGCTGCGCCAAACGGCCGAGCGCATCGACGTTATTGTTGTCAATTGCCAGCGCCGCCAGCCACTCTGTCTTCGCCTTATCCATCTGCGGCGGTTTTTGCGAGGCCAAGAAATCGCCGTATGCAACGTAAATCTGGGGGACTTTCGGATATTGCGCGATCCCCTGCAAGAAGATGCCCTCGGCCACCGAGTTCTTCTTTTCACCAACGAAATAGGCCGCCTTGCGGATGAGAATCTGCACCTTGGCAGCGTCGTCGGGTGCGGCGACGATGGCGTCGTCGTACGCCGCCGAGGCTTGGTCGTCAACATGCTGACGCGCGTAGAGGTCGGCCTTGAAGATCAGTGCCCGCACGTTCTTGGGATCCAGCGCGATCACTTTGGCGACTTGTTGCAGCGCAATCGGAATGTTGTCTTGCGCTGCGTACGTTTGCGCAATCTGGAAGAGCGGATCCGGGTTCTTGGGGTCCTTGCTCGCGGCGATCGCGAACTGCGCTCGCGCATCATCGTATTTCTGTTCGGCTGCATAGACTGACCCCAGCATGGAGTACGATGCTGCGTCACCCTTGTTCAACACGACACTTCGATTGGCGATGCGCTCGGCGTCGGTGAAGCGGTTCGTTTTTAGGTACAGCTCAACGAGTTGCTCGAGCACACCGATGTTGCTCGGATCGAGATTTTCGGCTTGCTCGAGGTCGCTGATTGCGACATCGTCGTGACCGAGCTCATCCATCGCAAATCCGTCGAGATAGTAGACCTGCGCCGTCTTGTCGCCCATCTGCAGGAGATGCTGCGTGAGCTGAGCCGAAAGGTCGGGCCGGCTTATCCCGAGGAACTGACCGGCAAGCTGCGTCATCGCATCTTGATCGTTCGGATTCGCCTTGAGCTTGGCCTGAAGTTTCGGAATCGCCACCTGCGGCGGTTCGGGTGATGCAGTCGGCAACGCCGACGCGCTGGGCGAAGGCGATGGCGACGCCGCGCTCTTGCCACCGCCGAACAGTCCGGCCTGCGCCGGTTGTGTAACGGCGAACGCCGCGGCGATCGCGACGATCAATGTGAGGACGAGTGTGAAGCGTTTCAACGTGTTCGAGATCCTTAATCTATGATTTAGCTGCTTGGACGAGCTTGGTGAGCTCCGGAACGATGGCGAACGCGTCGCCAACGACGAGGAGATCCGAGAACTCGGCGATCGGCGATTGTCCGTCTTTGTTGATCGCGATGATCGTACCTGAGGAACGCATGCCGACCTTGTGTTGTATCGCGCCCGAGATTCCGACCGCGATGTAGAGCGGGGGGCTGACTGTCTTGCCCGTCTGACCGATTTGCAGGCTGTATGGGACCCAACCAGCGTCAGCGGCCGCGCGCGATGCGCCCACCGCGCCGCCAAGTGCCGAAGCGAGGGGTTTGAGCAAGGTCTCGAAAGGCTCGGGTCCTCCGAGGCCCCGACCGCCTGCTACGACAACGGGCGCTTCCTCGAGTGCGAGTTCCCCAGAGCTCTCTTCGACGTCTTTCTCAACCACGACGTTGTACGTCTTGCCGGCGGGTTTTTCGATTGCTTGCACGCTCGCACCGCTACCGCCCGTTTGCGCCGCAAAGGCGTTGGGACGAATCGTAATGATGCCATAGTCGCCCGCGCGTAACTCGCAATTGGTGATCGCGGCGCCGCCCATCTTGGGCATGACCGCGACGATCTTGCCGCCTTCGATCTTGAAGTCGGTCGCGTCGGCGCATACACCGGCGTTCAAGCGTGCGACCAATCGGCCTGCGACGTCTTTGCCGGTCAACGTGTTGGCAACCAGCACGAGCGACGAACCAATCGCTTTGGCCGCAGCCTCGAGATAGTCGATGACCGGATCCAGTAGATAGGTGTCGACATCGCTGTCGTCGTTGACATAGATCACATCGAGCGGATAGTTCTTGAGCGTCTCCGCCAGTGTCGAGGATCCAGCACCGACGACGAGCGCGTACGCCTTTCCGCCGAGTTGGTCGGCAAGCTTGCGCGCTTGCGTCGCCATCTCGAACGTAACCTTCGGCGTTTGCGCGTTCTTGTGCTGTACGTAAACCAGAACGTTGTTCATATTAGACGAGCTTCTTCTCTTTGAGGAACGCGAAAATGGCCTGCGCGCCCGACGGGCCATCGGCCGCTTCGATGACTTGGCCCTTGCCGCGCACGGGCGGTGGCGAAAACGCCAGCAGCTGCGTCTTCGAGCCGCCTTGGCCGACCGGCTGTTCCAGGCCCAAATCCGCGACGCTCAGCGCAGCGATCGTCTTTTTCTTGGCGCCCATGATGCCTTTGAGCGACGCGTACCGCGGTTCGCCAAACGTGAGCGCCGTTGTTATGACGCAAGGCAGCGGGGCGGTCACATCTTGAAAGCCGGTGTCGGTCTCGCGTTCGATCTTCAGTTTGGTATCGGCGACTTCGGCCTTCCGCGCGTTGGTCACGAGCGGCGTTTGCAGATATTCGGCAAGTGCGCCCGGCGTTGCGCCGGTGGAACCATCGTCAGAAAGTCCGCCAACGATCAACAAGTCGAAGCCGATCTTCTTGAGCGCATGGGCAATCGCATAGGAACTCGCCCACACATCGCTGCCTTCGAGCCCGGCATCGCTTAGCAACACCGCGTCGTCGGCACCCATCGCGAGTGCCTTGCGCAGCGTTTCCTTGAGCGACTCGGGGGCCATGCTAAAGACCGTGACGGTCGTATCACCGCCAACCTTTTCTTTGAGCTGCAGCGCCGCTTCGAGTGCGTATTCGTCGTACGGGTTGAGCACCGTCTCAACGCCGGTGCGAACCAAACGCTTCGTGCTGTCGTCGATCCGCTTTTCAGCATTTGGATCCGGCACAAGCTTGACCGTGACCACGATCTTCACGTGGAGAAATCGACCTCCTCAGGTACGTGGGGGAGAACCCGGCGCCATTAGGGTTGACTAGAGCTGAATCCTCTGATCGACCACCAGAGCCGTTCCGCGCACGGTGGGGGGTGGACCGCCTGGTTCGGAGGGTAGCCCGGTCAGGCCATAGCGACGAAGCTGCACGAGAAGCTGCTGGCCATTCGTGAAATCCCACTCGCCTCCGACGAAGGCCTCTCCGTAGATCCCGAGGACCGGTGTCGTCGACCAATAGCCGTTTGCGCTGTAGCGTCCGTAACCGATTGCCGCGACCATCTTCTTGCTCCAATGATGCTGGAAGGTCCCAATGATCTGCGGATAGTTTATGCTCACAAAATCGACCGGATCGGTTGCTGGGCGATACGAGCGGTCCCAGACCGAGTCCACAACCAGGTCGTCGCTAGGCCAATGCCAGACCGCATAGAGCGCAACTTGCCGCTGCCAGCCCAGGGTGCTGTTACCGTCGAGCTGCGGTAAGAAGTAGCCGTCGACCCAGCCCTCCTGCGACGCGGTGGCGATCGTGATCGGCTCGATCTGTCGCCACACGGACGCGTCGGCGTGCAGTTGCAACCTCCCGCGCGAATAATTTGCGTATGCGCGATAGCCTTCGCGATTGATACCGATGATCGTGTTGTCTACGGCTTGGTACGTGGACTTGAGCCACTGCCCGGGCCACGACCACGCGACGCTCCATACGTTCTCGGGTACGCCGTACGGCAAGATGACATCGGCGTAACGCGGATCGAAACGGTAGTAGTCGATCCCGGCATCAGTGCCCGTCTTGAAATGATGGCTGAACTTAAGGTGCTCGTACGTACCCGGCGATTGCGTGCCGGGTTGCGCGGCAAGGCCATCGTGGTACCATCCCTCGCCGAGCTCGATCAGCAGATCATTACCGTGAGACGGGTGGAAGAGGGCACGGACTCCCGCGAGTGTTTGAACTTGATCGGCAAGCGTGCTCGAGAAGAGCCGCCCCTGCGGCCCGGGATAGAGTGTTTGATCGGTCCCGAAGAACGTCGTCGTGTTGATCGGATCGCCCGAGGTCGTGATGTTTGCAACTTGCGCGGAGAAGCGCCCGTAGTCGCCGCGATCGAGCACGTAAGACGCCATTGCCAAACGCGCCTGCGTGCCTTGCAACACCGGCAGCAAGGCATCGGTCAATTCGACGGTCGATTGCCGGTGCGTCCACACGAGGTCGGCGCCAAGTAACGGCAGCGACGAGGGCGAGGCAGTCCATGCATCGACGTTCGGTGTACCCGGCCCAAGGGTTTCAGCGGTTGGCACACCGGTCGACGGATTCGCGTTGGTCACCGCCGGCGGCGCGAAAACGAAACGATCGGTTTGCGTAAGGTTGACGTACCCGCCACTGACTTTCCATGCGCCGTCGTTGCTTGCAAGCGATGCTGCGTACGGCGTAATGATCTGCGCGGATCCGCCTTCGATCCCACCGCCCCCGCTCTGTGGAAAATTGATCGCATAGTTGATCGGCGAGTGACCCTCATGCGGATCGAGCGGACCCTGCCAGGGCTCGCTCCAGTACATGAGGTTGTTCAAATCGCCGCCATACGCGCCGACGAGCACTTGCGCGTCGAGCGTCACGCTACGCATGCGATCGTTGCCGTCGACAAGGTACTGCAGCATCCCGGCATTTCCCGGCGTCTCCACCGCGCTGGTAAACCAATCGTAGGGCGACATCGGAGAAAGCGGCAGACCGGCTTGAAATGCGGCAGCTTCGGGCGGCGCGAGTCCCGGGCCGGCCACGCCCTGCGAAATGAAGACGTTGGCGCCCTGCGCATGCAACGAGAAGCCCGGCGTCGGCGAGGGCGATGGGGAAGCAGACGGAGAGGCGGCGGGTGCGGGCGACGCGGCTTGCGCAGCAACGACGACGGGTATTCCACACGCGACGACCATCGCCGCAAACCAAAGCGCGAGCTTCTGCACGTGTAGCGCCTAGATTTAGGTCTGCGCTACGCGGGAGCCTCCGCGTTAAGGCCGATTTATAGGTGGGGCAGCATGGCGAGCCACGGGCTAAAGCGCGTAGCGCCGTTGAACTCGTTGGCTCGCAGCGTGTCGTCGTGCGGACGATCTGCCGCCCGGAAAAAGATCGCGAACAATACCTTCATGGCAATGACCTCCTCGCGGATGCACCCTACATCATCGAATCGGTGTTTTTGGGGAAAATTCGCCCTATCTAACGGTAATCTTACGCGACCCTAATATTACGCTTTCGTCTTTCGACCACGTTGATATTCAGGTGGTACGAATGACTCCGCGCCGAGTTCATCGGCCGCGTCCCACACCCAGCGCGGATTGCGTATGAAGCCGCGCGCCAGCGCAACAAAGTCGGCTTGCCCGGTCGAGATGATCTCTTCGGCCTGCGCTGGTTCGGTGATCATGCCAACCGAGAAGGTCGTCATGCCCGTCGCCTTCTTGATCGCCTCGGAGAACGGCACTTGGTAGCCTGGGCCAAGCTCGATCTGTTGATCGGGCGAGAGTCCACCACTCGAAACGTCGACGAAGTCGCAGCCTCTCTTTTGCAATTCTCGTACGAACTCGATCGATTGCTGGACATCCCATCCACCCGGCACCCAATCGCTCGCGGAGATACGCACGCCCAGCGGCTTCTCGTGTGGCCATGCCGCGCGCACCGCCTCGAACAGTTCGAGCGGGAAGCGCAGCCGGTTTTCGAGTGACCCACCGTACTGATCGGTGCGCTGATTCGAAAGCGGCGAAAGAAACTCGTGTGCCAGATAGCCGTGCGCGAAGTGCAGCTCGATCACATCGACACCGAGTCGCGCGGCACGCTCCGTCGCCGCGACAAAGTCGGTACGGATTTTTTGCAGCCCTTCGCGATCGAGCGCGACGGGCGTTTGCCAATCCGAGTACGGCACCGCCGATGGTGCTACGGTTTGGTAGGCGTGCTCGCCGGTTGCCGGGCCGCCGCCGTTCCACGGCGGTGTCGTAGAACCTTTGCGCCCGGCGTGCGCGAGTTGCACCCCGATCTTGCTGCGCGACCACGTCCGGACAAACGCAACGACACGCGCCATCGCGGCTTCGTTCTCGTCGGAGTAGAGGCCGAGGTCTTGGTCGGTGATGCGCGCCTCGGGGCTCACGTGCGTGGCTTCAAAGAAGACCAGGGCCGGGCCCGATAGCGAAAACTGACCGAGGTTGACCACGTGCCAATCATTGGCGTTGCCGTCGGTCGACGAATATTGGCACATCGGCGAGACCACGATCCGATTCTCAAAGGTCGTGCCGCGCAACGTCATGGGAGAGAACAGTTTACTCACGAAACTATCGTACCCACTTGCTTGCTCTGAGGTTGCGCCCGCATGACCTATCGCCCCCCACATGTCCGCGCCGACGACTGCGCGCCCTTGTTGGCGCTGATCGCCGCTCACCCACTGGCGACGTTTATCACTGTTGCGGAGGGCGATCCCGTCGTTACCTACGTCCCCTTGCTCGCGCGTGAAGAGGACGGCGCGGTCATCCTCGAGGGGCACCTCGCGCGCGCCAACAATCAGTGGCGCGGCGGCGACGGCAAGGCCGTCGCGCTCTTCCGCGTGGCCGACCATTACATCTCGCCGACGTGGTATGCGACCAAACGGATCAACGGGCGCGTGGTCCCGACGTTCGACTACGTCTGCGTCGAAGCGCGAGGGCAGGTTCGATTCATCGAGGACACTGAGTGGCTGCGCACGTTTGTCGCGCGGTTGACGATCTCGCAAGAGGCGAGTGTCGGAGCGAGTTGGACGATCGACGAAGCGCCTGACGACTACATGGAATCACAGCTCAAAGCGATCGTGGGTCTAGAAGTGCGCGTTGACGCGTTGACGGGTCTGTTCAAGCTCAGTCGCAATCACCCGGCCGAGAATGTCGCCAGCGTGATCGCGGGGCTTGAGAAACTCGGCGATCCCGATGCGCAGGCGATCGCGGCGTATATGCGCGCCGATCTCGCCAGCCGCGACGAATGATTTAGTTCGGTTCGAAGTCCGCGTTGAAAAGATAGGTCCCATCCACCGGCGCACACTTGGCGATTCTCGGCGCGTACGTCGATCCTCGTGCCGCGCGCAAGGCCGCCTGGTCGATCGCTGCATTGTTGGATGACCGGAAGATCCTGGCATCGACGACGCGCCCGTGCGCATCGATCGTTACCTGTACGGCCACGGAGACCAATCCCAATCCGAGGTCGCGAGCTGAGTCCGGATAGGCCGGCGACATCGGGTCGATCACCGATGCATCCGCATTGGGACTCGAGCACATCGGCCCCGTTGTCGCAGCGCCGGTTGTCGCGTCCGCTATGGGCGCCGATCCTTGCGCACCAGGAATGCCGTCGGGTCCGGCATTTGGCGGCGGGACGTACGCGGGTTCGGCCGGCCCCGACGTGCCGTGCGTCTTGGGAGGGTTTACCAAAAACGGTTTCGCCGCAGCGTGCGCGCGAGGTGTCGTATGGTGCAATGGCGGTGGAGTCGGCTTCGGCGGCGGGGTGCTTATGCGCGCTGCGTGGATGATGGAGAAAACATCCGGCTTCACATAGGTGTTAGGCGTTGTTAGATTAGGGTAGAGCGGGGTGACGAACGCATTGAGCATGAGCGAGAGCAACAAACCCAGGCCCAGGTAATTGGGTATCCGCTCGCCGGTCGAAATACATGTGCGTTCCATCTTGTGAAGCACAAACGGGAGGATCGCTATGCCTGTGACATCTCAGACATTCCGGCAGATTGCGTTGAGCTTTGCGGGGGCGGAGGAAGGCGCGCATCAGCGGCACCCTGACTTTCGCGTAAACGGCAAGATCTTCGCGACGCTGGGTTATCCCGACGCAAAATGGGGCATGGTGAACCTCACCCCGGACGAGCAGCACGCCTACATGAAGGTCGAGCCGGAAGCGTTCGAACCCGCCGCCGGTGCGTGGGGCGCAAAGGGTAGCACGATCGTCAAACTCGCGAAGGTGAAAAAAGCGACGCTCAAAGACGCGCTGGAGTCAGCGTGGACAAGAAGTCGTGCTTTGTTGCTGGCGCAGACGAAACAACGCCGACAGGGCCGATGACTGAAGCGCGCTTGCCTGTGCGGCCACATTCAGTGTTTTTTGATTCACGAGCCCTGCGGAAGCAGCTTCTCGTTGGATCACCGCGAGTGCCTGGGAACTGCCACGATTGAGCGCAAGCGCCTTCGTATAGGTCTCGTCGGCCGTTCGTTTGATGCGCGAATTTTCGGCAACGAGTGCGGCGTTGTCGTGACGCAGCACGTCTTGCGCCTTTTGTGCGTCGATTCTGCCACGTTCTGATTGCATGCGATTCACCGTGTCGTAGCCGACAGCTACGATGCTTCCCGCAAGGATGACCAGGCTCAAGGCCCAGGCGGGAAATCGACGCCGAACCGGGTCAGCGCTAGAGGCTGCTACAATCCCTACGGTGGCCGCGACCGCGATGCCGCCTACGGTAAGGAGGAAGCTGCCGTTACTGAGGACTCCCAGGTCAGAGTACGCGTAGACGGCGAGATACACACCCGGAGCGCCAATGACCATAGCAAGCGCGCCGGCTGCAATCAGAGTAATGGCCCCGAGCTTTGACATGGACGGCTCCGGTCACAAGATAGCGAGAATTCATGGGATGACCGGGACTCGAACCCGGACGCTGTTTCCAGCTGCAGATTTTCGCACCACTATAGCTTTCGCTACCGCGTTCACGTTTGTGGTCCGGACTGTGCCTTGACCATGCACGTCGAGCGCAAGCTCGATGTGTTTAGGCCGCGCCCGTCCAGTCTCTACACCTTCGGAGATTCGCGCCGCAGCGCGAATTCTGCTTGGCTCGGCGTTGTCAGTGAAGAGTTCGCCGACTTTGAGCGCATCCCACAGGGCGTTTCCGGCCCTGCGGCTCAGGGGTTTTTATCCCAAGTCTGCTGTGTCTGCCAGTTCCACCATCATCCCGATTTCGTCCCACTCCGTGGGACCGCACATCGTGTGCTCGAAATCACCACCCGCATCCTGCGGGTGCCAGATGAGTCTATTGTTGATAGTGTTCGACGGTGTCGGCCGTGCGCATGTGCGCGACCTCGGGATCTTGTCCCGCGTCGCGGCGCGCGCGGCGCTGACGTAACAGATCAAAGTAGCGGTCGAGCTGCACTTGGACTTCTTCCAAGCGCAAACGGTCCTGCGGCGTCAACTTCCCGCTATCCCCGTGCTCGAGCAGCCGGTGCTCCTCGGCAACTAAGTCCTCAATGTGTTGGTGGATGGCCTGATCTTCCATGTGGGGTCCATCCTGGGCCCGACCCGGCTCGTCCTGCCCGATCCACCTGTTGGAGCAGATGGCCGAGGAGCAGATCCGCCGTGGTCACGGTGGCGCGCTCCTCGCCGATCAGATCGAGGACGGTCTCGAGCACGATGATGCCCGCGGGAAGAATATCGGCACGCTGTGGCTTCATCCCGGCCATCGCCTTGCGCTCTTTGAGGGGGAGCGCGCAGAGCCGAACGAGCGCACCCTGCAGATCGCTGCGCGAAAGTTCGAAGGCATCGATTTTCGTACGCTTCCCGCGAATCAGCGCCGCTACCGTCGTGGCCGAGCCCCCGACGAATGCCACGTGTCCGACTTTCGCAAAATCCGCAATCGGCGCAACGGCCTCGCGCGCGATTACCCGCGCTTGTTCGATTGTAGCCAGGTCAACCACACCATCATTGCCTGACAGGAGTGGGAGCATCTCAGTCAGCCGCACGGCGCCGATCTCACACGAGACGGTTCGATCCGGCGTCGCACCGTTGCCGGTCGCATACTCCGTGCTGCCACCGCCTACGTCGACCACGCCAAGCTCCTCGTTGTGCAGTGGACCAAAGGCCGTGATCGCGCCACGATAGGACGCCGCGGCTTCTTCGTCGCCCGAAAGTATCTGCAAGGGCACGCCGAGCAAGCCTTGGACGCGCGTGGTAAACGCGTCGCCGTTGCTCGCGCGGCGCAACGCGCTCGTCGCAATCGCAAAGAGCCGCACGTAGTGGCCGCGCACGGCGCGAAAGTGCGACGTCACTGCGTCGAATGTGCGCCGCATCGGCTCTTCGCCGAGCTCGCCGCTTTCACGCAAGCCCTCGCCGATGCGCGTGCCGATCGAGCGCGCGAGGCCGACGCGCGGCACACCGGGCTCCATATCCGCCAATGCGACACGCGTCGAGTTCGTGCCGATCGAAATGACCGCGTAGTGCTTACTCAAATAGGCGAGCGCGCTTCTTCTTCTGAAGGAAATGGCGCTCGTGCGCTGGGACGCCGTCGGCGTCGTTTTCCCACTCCTGCGTGCTTTCGAGATAGTGCGCGATCTGCGCGTCGAGCTCGGGTTCGGCGATGCGGGGAACGATTGTCACCATCGGGCGGCGTGCTCCCGGATGCAGAACGAAGGCGAGAGCCTCGCGCGCCGACATCCCGCGATCGTAGTCGACGCGGTGCGCTTCCACATCGCCCGCTGGGGCGCTGGCGAGTTCGCCGCTCTCGAGGCGCACGGTCGCGCCATACGCGTTCACATTGATTACGAAACCGTAGACGCGTTCGATCACGGAGTCGGCGAGGACTGCGGTGAGGGGAGCGGGCTGACAAAGACGATCGCTTCGTTGGAACGCACGAGGCGCAGGCGATCGTGAATCTCGGGAATTGCCCCTTGCGGATCTTCGAGCCGGCGCAATTGGCGTAGCTGCCACGCGCGGCGCGCCTGCAATTGCGTGACGTCGTTCTGCGTCGACGAGAGTTCGTGCGCAAGCGCGACGTTGTCATCGATGACCCGCGCAAACTGTACCGCCACCAGCGTAAACACCAAGAGCGCAACGGCGGCGGCGGTAAGACGTCCCAGAAAACGCCATATCAATGAAGCGCGCGTGCGGCGCTTCACCGTGCTGACGTTCCGATGTCCCCCTGACGCTCCGTTTGCCATGCGCCTATCCGGCGATACTTCTGATAACGAGCCTCTCGTAATTCTTGCGGCGATATCCGCGCGAGCCGTTCAACTGCCGCCGACGCCGCATCTAGAACCTTTGCCACGACCCCTGTCGGATCGCGATGCGCGCCGCCGATCGGTTCGGCCACGATCTCATCGATAATACCAAACTGCTGCAAATCTGCCGAGGTGAGCTTCAGCCGCGACGCGGCTTCCTCCGCTTTAGCGGCATCGCCCCACAGGATCGCCGCGCAACCTTCCGGCGACGCAACCGAGTAGACCGAGTTCTCGAGCATGAGGACGTGATCGGCAATGCCCAGGGCCAGCGCGCCGCCCGAGCCGCCCTCGCCGATGATCGACGCGACGATGGGCACACGTGCCCGCGTGAACTCCTGGAGGCACATGGCGATCGCTTCAGACTGCGCGTGCTCTTCGGATGCAATTCCGGGGTCGGCGCCCTTGGTATCGATAAACGTTACGATGGGCAGGCCTAACCGCGAGGCCGTGTGTGCTAGGCGCTGGACCTTACGATAGCCCTCGGGGGTCACCATGCCGAAGTTTCGGCGCAGATTTTCCTTGGTGTCGCGCCCGCGCTGCTGACCAATGGCCATGACCGCGCGCCCGCGTAGGATCGCAAAGCCCGCCACGATGGCGGGATCGTCACGGAACTCGCGGTCGCCGTGCAGCTCATCGAAGCGATCGAGCTTGGCGATGAAATCGAGCGAGGTGGGTCGGCTGGGATGCCGCGCCATATTGACCTTTTCCCACGCCGTAAGCGATCCGAAGAGCTCGCGCTGAAGCGTTTCGTATTTCTGTTCGAGCGATGCAATTTCGGCAGAGAAGTCGACCGGCTGGTTGACGTTGGCACTACGTAAGTCGGCGATGCGACGTTCAACCTCGAGCAGTCCGCGCTCGCGCTCGACGATCACGTTCCCGTTCACTGACGAACCTTGATCCCACCGGCCGAGTACTGCAGCAGGCGGAGCAGCGTGGTCTTGAGATCGTGCCGGTCGACCACCATGTCGATGTGGCCCTTCTCGAGCAAAAACTCTGCCGTCTGAAACTGATCGGGAAGCTTTTGCCGGATCGTTTGCTCGATGACCCGGCGCCCCGCAAAGCCGATCATCGCCTTGGGTTCGGCGACGATAACGTCGGACTCAAACGCAAACGACGCCGAGACGCCGCCGGTCGTCGGATCGGTCAGCACGGTAACGAAGAAATTCCCGTCTTCCTTAAACCGAGTAACGGCGGCAGTCGTTTTGGCCATCTGCATCAGCGCGAACATGCCCTCTTCCATGCGCGCACCGCCCGACGCAGTGACAATAATGCATGGAATCCGGCGCCTGCGCGCCTCCTCCAGGAGCAGCGTAACGCGCTCGCCGACGACCGTGCCCATGGTTCCACCGCGAAAATGGAAGTCCATGACCCCGAGGGCAATCTCGAACCCGTCGATCGAACCGATGCCGCATACCACGCCTTCTGAGATCCCGCTTTTCTCACGATCGCCCGCGAGCTTGACTGGATACGTCTTCTTGTCGACCCATCCGAGCGGATCGCCGGGCAGAATCTCGCTGCCGATCTCGGTAAAATCGCCATCAATCAACATGTTGATGCGATCGTAGGCATTCATCCTAAAGTGATGGCCGCACTTCGTGCACACATCGTAATTCGACGAAAGATCGCGCCGATAGAGCACCTCACCACAGGACGGGCACTTCGTCCACAGCGCCGCATCGCGGGTATCGGCTTCTTTACCGCGGCGTCGCAGCAGCCAATCGGGAATAGACACGTTAGCTGCGCCCCGCGAAGATCCGCGCCACGTACAGCTTGCGCAACTGCTTGAGATAATTGAAGATCTCGTTCTGGTTCAACTTCGACTCGCCCACGATCCGGTCGGTGAAGACGTACGGAATCTCGATTGCGCGCCCGTAGTGCGCCTTGGCGATAACCTCCAGCCCAATCTTGAACCCGATCGGATCGAGCTGTACGCCTTCGAGCGCTTCGCGCTTGACCAGAAAATAACCGCTGGTGAGATCTTTGACGCCGGTGAGTGGTCTTGCAAGCGCGCAGGCGACACGCGACGTGATGATCCGGCGCCGAGGCCAATTCGCGATGCCGCCGCCCTTGACGTAGCGGCTTCCGATCGCAAGGCCGTACTCTCCGGATTCGAGCGCCGCGACCATTAATGGGAGGATGTTGATGTCGTGGCTGAAGTCGGCGTCCATGGCGCCCAGCGCCTGGGACTGCGGACGCGCAAACGCCCACCCATCGATCACGCCGCTTGAAAGTCCGAGCTTGCCTGGACGATGCAAACATCGGACCGGAAGTTCGGCGGCGAGGCGATCGACGATGGCACCGGTGCCGTCGGGCGAATTGTCATCGACGACGATGATCTCGCCGTCAAGGTCGTGCGCTTTGAACACATCGCTCACCGCGCGCAGCAAACGCTCGATGCCGCCTGCTTCGTTGTAGGTTGGAACGACGATGGAAAAAGGGAGTTTGGCCATAGTCTAGCCCGAGCCCATACGACGGGATGACGCAGGTTTCCGCTTACGAAGCGGCGGTCGCCACGCCTTTGCCGGCGCGTTTCGACGCGTACATCGCCTCGTCGGCCCGCGCCAACAATTCCTCGGCGGTGCCGGCGTCGCGCGGGTACGCCGCGATCCCGACACTGGCGCCAACGGCTACCGAGCGGCCGTCAAAAATCGCGCGTTCGGATGCAGCCTGGATCAGACGCTCCGCCAGACGAAGCGCTTCGCTGTCGCTGTTCGTAGTGGTCTGCAACGCGAGGAACTCATCGCCACCGACACGCGCGAGAACGTCGCCCTCGCGAAGCACCGCTCGTAAACGCGCGGCCGTGATCGACAGAAAGTCGTCGCCTATCGCGTGCCCGAACGCATCGTTGACGCCTTTGAAGCCGTCGAGGTCGATGAAATAAGCGATGACTTGTTCGCCGGTACGGTGCGCTCGTGCAATCGCGAGCCGCAATTGCTCCATTGCGTACCGCCGGTTCGGCAAGCGCGTCACCGAGTCGACGTAGGCAATCTCTTCCAACTCATCTTCGCGGTGCTCACGCGCAAGCGACGCACCGATCATTGCGGCGACGACCCTGGCAAAATCCAGATCTGCTTCCTCAAAGGGACGCCGCCGTTGCTTGCGCGACATGAAGGCCAAGCCTCCCACCGGCACGCCGTCGGCGAACGCCGTGGTGATGATCAACGCGCCCCAGCCAAAGCGCGCCTGCGCCGCGTCATTTTCCCATTCGTTGCTCTCGTGATTCCAGAACGAGATTATCTTGTTCGTTCCGAGGATATGCCGCGTATACGATTCACCAAACGGAAACGAGTCGCCGGCTTGGAGCGTGTCCCCGACCGAGTGCATGATCTTCACTTGATCGTCGACGACGCGCGATACGGTAGCGCCTTGCATTTCGAGCGCCCGCACCGCAAATTGAAGCGTTTCGCTGATCTGGCGATCGACCGAACCTGCATGCATCGAGGCGATCCGCGAAAGGGACCGCAATCGCTCGCGCTGCAGGCCCTCGCGAAATTCAATCTCGCGCTCGCGCGTCACGTCGCGCGCGATCACGTACACGCCCTCCAACTCGCCGCTCACGCGCATGGGCACGGTGTCGACGCGCACTATCACCGCCGAACCGTTCTTCGAGCGCAGGGCTGCATCGAATCGCATCGAGGTATCCGAGAAGAGCGCGCTTGCAAGCCCGGCGTGCTCGATCGCATCCGGCGCAGGCGCGAGCGAATCAATGGGAACCCCGATCAGCTCCTCGGCGCGATAGAGCGTCAAACGCTCGAGTTCGGGGTTCGCGCGAACGATGCGGCTTTGCGCGTCGATGAGCGCAATCGCGTCGGGATGGAAATCGAACATCGAGCTCAAGCGCTCGCCGCTCTCTTCGAGCCGATCGACCATGGCCGCCCAGCGCGCTTCCGCCGGCCGCGCCAGCCGGAAGTAAAGCACGGCCACGATGGTCATCGCAATCAGGCTGATAGCGATTGCTAGAAGACGAAAGCGCGTGCGCCAGGCCCGCGCACTTCGATCGTAAGCGCTGGTCTTGGCGTCAAAAAGATTGAAGACCGCGAGCGCGTCGGCGCGCGTTGGGTGCGCCAAGTAGCGCCCGAAAAGCGCGCTCTCATCGGGAGAGAGATCGTTGAAGTTCGACTGCATAGCGCTCAGCGCCGCAATACTGCCGTGCAAATCGGCTTCATTGTTTGCCGTTGCGTCGTACAGGATCCGCCACGTTGCGGCGCGCCTCAAACCACTGGAATTCACCGACCGCGACGGCGGCGTAGCGGAGACCGTAAGCACGATGAGGACCACGACCTGGACGACCAGGACACCAACGATTGCTAAAGCGCCGGCTGCTCCCATACTGCGCAGCCGGCCGCCGCCGCGGCGTTCATTCATTACTTAGGTTATCGTAAATAGGCGCAACGGCTTTATATCCCCAGCTCGTAATCGAGCACCGCGACCACCGCTAAGGCAGCCGTTTCGGTGCGCAGAATGCGCGAGCCCAGCGACAGCAGATGCGCGCCCGCGGCCTCCGCGGACTCGGCTTCGAGGTGGGAAAAGCCGCCCTCAGGACCGATGACCACCAGAATCCGCTGCGCGCCGCTGATGAGGCGGGGCAGATGTTCGCGCAGTGGTTGTTGCGCGGCGACCTCCCATGGGAAGAGCACCGTATCGTACTCCGAAAATTGCGAGCAGAGCTGCGCGAACGGCAAGGGTTCGGTAACGGCGAGGAGGTCGGTGCGACCACTCTGCTGCGCCGAGCTACGCGCAAGCCGCCTCCAGCGCTCGAGCTTTGTCGCGCCGAGGTCTTGAACGATGGTACGTTCGCTCTGCAAAGGGATCAGCGTGCGCACACCCAGCTCGCCCAATTTCTCGACGACAAAGTCCATCTTCTGGCCTTTTGGAATGCCTTGTGCGACGTCGATCGCGACCCGCGCGGCGACGGCCGGTGCGCGCGCTTCGCCAAGGCGCGCGTGCAGCGCCCCATCTATCGTTTGGAGTGTTGCGGCAAAAATCGCGCCGGCCGAATCGACAACCTCGATGACGTCGCCGTCGCGCAAGCGTAAGACGTTGACGATCTTATGCGCGTCGCTGCCATGAACGGCGACGACTTCCCCGGCACGATGGGCGTCGCGAACGAAAAACCGCCGAGCCGGCATGCGCGCCCTACTCGGGGCGGAACGCGTCCTTCACGCGGTCGAGAAAACTCTTCTCTTCGATTGCATCGCCGCCGGCGCGCGCGTACTCTTCGAGCGTTTCGCGTTGACGCTTATTGAGCTTGGTCGGAACGACGACGTGAACGGTGACGTGATGATCGCCACGCTGCGATCCGCGTACCGACGGCATGCCGTGACCACGAAGGCGTAGCGTCGTGCCGCTCTGCGTTCCCGCGGGAATGCCGAGCTGCAGAGGTCCCTCGAGCGACGGCACGTCGAGCGTCGTTCCCAGTGCCGCAAGCGGAAAACTGATCGGCACGTCAATGAACGTTTCGAGCCCGTCGCGCCGAAAGAGCGGATGCGCTGCCACGCTGAGGTAGACATAGAGATCGCCGGCCGGCCCGCCGCGAATGCCGGCTTCGCCGTTTCCGGCGATGCGAATCCGCGAACCGTCGTCGACACCGGCGGGGACACGCACGGTGAGTTTGCGCTCGATTTCCTGACGTCCGCGGCCGCCGCAGATCGCGCACGGCTGCGTGATCACGTGACCTTCACCGCCGCACGCATTGCAGGCCGTTTGCGTGACGAATTGACCGAGCGGAGTCTGACGAACGGTGCGCATGACGCCACTGCCGTGACAGCGCTCGCATCCGGCGACCAGCGAACCGGGTTGCGCGCCGGACCCCTTGCACGTCTCGCATTGGGTGAGATGCGAAAATTGAATCTCTCTCGTCGTTCCGGCGAACGCTTCGTCGAGCGTGATCTCGAGATCGTAACGCAGATCCGATCCGCGCTGCGGCCCGCTGCGGCGCGGCTGCGCCTGGGCGCGCGCTTCACCGAAGAACATATCGAAGATGTCGCCGAAGCCGTTGGGACCAAAGCCCGAGAAACCGAAGTCGGCGCCGCCCTGCGGCCCGCTGACGGTCCCGAAGCGATCGTACTGCGCTCGCTTTTGCGGATCCGAAAGCACTTCGTACGCTTCGTTGATCTCTTTGAAGAGATGCTCTGCGCCGGCTTTGTCGTGCGAGACGTCGGGATGGTGACGCCGCGCGAGCGAGCGATAGGCGCGCTTGATATCGTCCGGCGATGCGTCTCGCGTGACGCCGAGCACGTCGTAATAATCCTTGGTGGGCATTTTACTCTATATCGGAAAGTCGTTCGGAAAGGGTATCGGCAGTTCCCGACGCGAGCGCGACAAGGCGCGCATAGGGCATGCGTCGCGGGCCCAGGATTGAGAGCATCCCAATCGCGTTGGGTCCGAAGCGGTAGGGCACGGTAACGACCGAAAGATCGGCCAGCTCGTCACTGCCGAATTCGGCCCCGATTTTGACGCTGGCCGCTTCGTTGACGATCGCGTCGGCGACCATATCGTACAACGTCTTTTGCTCTTCGACGATCCGCAGAATAGAGCGCAACTTGCGCAAGTCGTGGAACTCGGGCTGATCGAGCAGGTTCTGCGCGCCCGCTGCGGCAATCGACGGCGCCTGCGTGCTGCGCGCACTGCGTAGCGCGGCCACGACCGCGCCGCGCAACTCGTCGGAGAGACCCAACTCATCGATGGCGCCCTGAACGTCGTGCTCGCCAATGTCGCGCATCAAGCGATTCCCAAGGCGGGCATTGAGCGCATTGGAGAGCTGCGTGAGCGCGTCAGCTTCGAGGTCGCTCGTCACCTCAAAAAGCGTCTGGGCCGCTACGCCCAGCGACGTCACGACGATCGCGACGCCGGTGCGCGGCGAGAGCCAAATGAGCTGAATATGCTTGAAGCTTTGCGTGTCGTTCTGCGGTTTGGTGACGAAGGCAAGGTTGTTCGAAAGGCGTCCGAGCAGGCGCGTCGCGCTCTCGATAACGTCGTCCAACTCGCGGCTGGCCTCGCGTAGATCCTCGCGAATGCGCCGACGATCTTCGGCCGGCAACGTCTCGGGCTGCATGAGCTCGTCGACGTAGGTGCGGTAGCCCGCGTCCGAGGGCACCCGGCCCGCCGACGTGTGCGGCTGAACCAGGTAGCCGCCGGCTTCCAGTTCGGCCATCTCGTTGCGCACCGTGGCCGAGCTCACGCCGAGGTTGTACTTCTGCGTGAGCGTGTTCGAGCCGACCGGCTCGGCGGTCGCAATATATTCGTAGACGACCGTTGCCAGGATGTAGGCTTTGCGCTTGTCCAGTCCGCCCTCACTCTTCATTGCCGGCTATCTTAGCACTCCGGGGGTCGGAGTGCCAACAGCCGGGGTCGCAAGCGCCCTCAGGATTGCCGTTCGCAGCTCGTCCCACGACAGCCCACCCTTGGAGATATACGAAACGTTGCCGCTTGGATCGACCACCACCGTGAGCGGGATGGGCGGCGTGGAGTAGGCGGACGAGATCGAACCGTCCAGGTCTTCGACCAGCGGCAGCGAGCTATCCAGATTCCAGAGGCGCAGGTAGCTCGCGGCGACATCGTGCGGTTCCGAGGAGATCGTCAACAGATCGATCTTCGAGCCGAACATTTCGGTTGCGTCCACGAAATACTTCAACTCATCGGTGCACGGTGGACACCACGTCGCCCAAAAATTCAGCACGACCACTTTGCCTCGGAGGTCGTACAGGCGCTTCGTCCCCTTAGCACTTGGAATGGTGAAGTCAGGCGGAGGCGCGTGCTCGTGCACTCGCGCCAGAACCGTCGTGGCGGCGAGCACGAACGCGGCTAACATTTGTATGACTTTTTCGGCAGGCATTTGCGATGACCCCCGGTGAACTCGGCCAGCATGAGCACGCAAGCAATCGAGGCTCTCTTTGAAGAGAGCCGCCGCTTCCCACCGCCGGCAGACTTTTCTGCGCAAGCAAATGCGCAACCCGGCATCTATGAAGAAGCCGAAAAAGATTACCAAGCGTTTTGGGCGGGCTGGGCCCGCAAGCTCGAATGGATGAAGCCGTTCACCAAAACTCTTGAGTGGAACGAGCCCTTCGCCAAATGGTTTTACGACGGCGAACTCAACGTGTCGGTCAACTGTTTAGATCGCCACGTAAAAGCCGGCAAAGGCGACAAGATCGCCTATTATTATGAAGGCGAACCCGGCGATCGCTGGACGATTACCTACAAACAATTGCTCGAAGACGTATGCAAGTTTGCCAACGGTCTTCGCAAGCTCGGCATTAAGAAAGGCGACCGCGTCGCCATCTACATGCCGATGATTCCCGAGCTTCCGGTCGCGATGCTGGCCTGCGCGCGCATCGGCGCGCCGCACTCGGTGATCTTCGGTGGATTCTCGCCCGATTCGATCATCGATCGCGTCAACGACTCGCAGTGCGTCGCGATCATCACCGCCGACTACGGCTGGCGGCGCGGGCAGAAGGTTCCGCTCAAGCGCAACTGCGACATCGCGATGGAAAAGACGCCTTCGGTCAAGCACTGCCTCGTCGCAAAACGCGTCGGTGACGAAGTTTTCATGCACGAGGGTCGCGACTATTGGTTCAGCGAGGTCACGGCCGGACAGCCGTCGACGTGTGAACCCGAACGCATGAACGCAGAAGATCTGCTGTTCTTGCTGTATACGAGCGGCACGACCGCCAAACCCAAAGGCATCAAGCACACCACCGGCGGGTACCTCACGCAGGCAACCGCGACGCATAAACTGATCTTCGATCTCAAAGAAGACAAAGACATCTTCTGGTGCGGCGCCGATATCGGCTGGGTCACCGGCCACACCTACATCGTGTACGGGCCGCTCGCGAACGGCGCAACCAGCGTCATCTATGAGGGTACGCCGGATTTCCCGGAAAAGGATCGGCTCTGGCAGATCATCGAGCGCTATAAGGTCTCGATCTTCTACACTGCTCCGACGGCAATTCGTACGTTCATGAAGTGGGGCACGGAATTTCCGGCCAAGCACGACCTCTCATCGCTGCGCCTGTTGGGCTCGGTCGGCGAACCGATCAATCCCGAGGCCTGGATGTGGTATCGCGAATGGATCGGCGGTAACCGCACGCCGGTGTGCGACACGTGGTGGATGACGGAAACCGGCGGCATCATGATCACGCCGCTCCCGGGTCTCACTACGCTGCTTCCGGGTTCAGCGACGCGGCCATTCCCCGGAATCCAAGCCGATGTCGTCGACGAGAAGGGCAATTCGGTTCCGCTCGGCGGCGGCGGCTACGCAGTCATTACGCGGCCCTGGCCGGGCATGACGCGCGGCATTTGGGGCGACGACGAGCGCTACAAACAAACGTACTGGTCGAAGTTTCCGGGCAAGTTCTTGGCCGGTGACGGCTGCAAGCGCGACAAGGACGGCAACTTCTGGTTCATGGGTCGCATCGACGATGTGATGAACGTCAGCGGACATCGCATTTCGACGACCGAGATCGAGAGCGCGCTCGTCGATCATCCCAAGGTCGCCGAAGCCGCGGTCTGCGGCAAGACCGACGACATGACAGGACAAGCGATCTACGCGTTCGTCTCGCTCAAACCTGGAAACACCGGCACGCCGGAGTTTGCCGACGAGCTGCGCGATCACGTTGCCAACAAACTTGGCAAGTTCACGCGGCCCAAATACATCACGTTCACCCAGGAACTGCCCAAGACGCGCAGCGGCAAGATCATGCGCCGTCTACTGCGTGACATCGCCGAAGGACGAACCCTCGGTGATACCACGACGCTTGCCGATTCGACGATCGTGAGCGAACTGCAAGAACGCGCGAAGGTCGAAACCAGCGAAGACTGAGTCCTGGTTGTCATCCCGAGCGTAGTGAGCGAAGCGAACGGAGTCGAGGGACCGACGTTATCACGGCCCCTCGACTTCGCTGCGCTACGCTCGGGGTGACAAGGAAGGTTTCGGTTTTGGCGAGCCCATCATATGGCTACTCGACATCGAGTGACTTGGCTTGGGCGAGGCCATCATATGGGTGCTTTTCATCGACGACGAGCTCTTCATCGAGTGCATCGCCGACGGGCTGGGTTTGGGCGATGACATTGAGTCGGCCATCGCTGGAGCTGCCGTGAGAAACGCGGCGGCGAGGATCGCTATAAAGTAACGCATATCCCTGGTACGCCGCAAAGCTCCGGCTGGATTAGCGCGAGCGAAGCTCGTTAGTCGCCGATGCCGGTCGGGGCGACCTTGCCGGCAAGAACGTCGCGAACTGCAACTGCAGGATAGCCGACACTCTGGTTGAGGCTGTCATCCCACGCAAGCGCGATCATGTCGCGCAGCATCGCTGCACCGCGAGCCAGTTGCAAATCGGTGAACGAGACCGCCCGCGGCGAGCCTGCTTCAAAGTCGCCGGAGGCATACAGCGCATAGAGCGGTTCTACGGCCTTTGCCGTTCCGGTCAGGTAGGTACCGACCATTAGCCCGATCTCGTCCTGGGTCATCAAATGCGTGGCCGGCATCGCCCTAAACGCGGGGATCAGCGCGCGCACGGCGTCGATCTTGGCATAATGATTGACGAACTGCGTCTCGAAAAACGAATGAATATGATTGGCCGTATAGTTGTGAGGGTTCGGGTAATTGCCCCAACCGTTGTAGTGGATCGTAATATGCAACGGCTGGCTCCCGTCGCCGACGAAGTGGCTCCAATCACCGATATCGCGCAGCGTTAACGTCTCGCGCAGCGACCGCTGCCACGCGAACTGCGCGCGCGCATCCGCCGTCGTCGCATGCGTTGCCAAGTAATCAAAGACTCGCCAATACGCAAGGTCCATACGAACGCGTTCGAACCCGTCCATGATCGTGTACGGCACAAAGCCCATCTTGTAGGGCGTCGTGCCGGCCCTGGCCAGTGCGTCGGCGTAGGCCGCCATGCTCTTGGGCAGCGCATCCAGGCGAACGACACCGGCAATCGTTCCGTCGTCGCCTACGTCAACGTAGTGTCCCTCGTCCCAGTCCCCGTCGTACGAGACACCCGCGCCGCGCAGCCGGTCTTCTTCGGGCCCCAGGTATGAGATTTCGTCGACCGCCGCGGTCGTGCGCAAAAATGCGGGGACCGAAGCGGGCAGTGTCTGCGCAGCTAGCCGGCTGATCATCGCGTGCCCGGCTTCGCCCCAGGCGAACGCGTTTGCGGGGAGGAGCGCGACGAGCGCGACAGCCAGAAGAAATCGCTTCAAGCAAAAAACTCCGTCAATTCATCGAGATGGGTGATGCGCTTCGCCGGCGGCAGCGCGCGCAGAATCGTTGCACCGTATCGGGTCGAGGCAGCACGCCCATCAAGCAACGCAACGACGCCGGTGTCGGTGGTACTGCGAATCAAGCGCCCGAAGCCCTGCTTGAGCCGCACGATAGCGGCAGGGATCATGTACTCCTCGAATCCATCCATTCCACGCGCCTCTAGATCACGAACGCGCGCCGCAACGAGCGGATCGGCGGGTGAGGGAAACGGCAGACGATCGATGATGACGCACGAGAGCGCATCGCCCACGACGTCGATGCCCTCCCAGAAAGTTCCGGTCGCAAAGAGCACGGCGTTCGGCGTGCTGCGAAACCATTGCAAAAGATGCGAGCGCGGCAGCTCGCCTTGCAGTTTCACGGGGAACGGCAAACGCTCGCGCAGCAACCCATACACCTCGCGCAGCCGCGCGTAGGACGTGAAGAGCACGAACGCGCGGCCACGGCAACGATCCAGGCACTCTTCGACGATCGGCGCCGCTTTTCGCGCAAAATCGTTGGCCTTGGGATTGAGGTCGGCCGGCGCAAGATAGAGTCGCGCTTGCCGCGCGTAGTCGAACGGCGACGGCGCGATCAGTTCTTGGGCGTCGCTCACGCCCAGCGACCGTTTGAGGAAATCGAAGCTGCCGTCGATCGAGATGGTCGCGCTGGTCAACACGACGCTCGAGGTGCGGGCAAAGAGCGCGGCGCGTAAGAACTCGGCCACATCGAAGGGGGCGCTGTTCACTTCGTAGCGACCGTCGCGTTCGCCGCGCTCAACCCAGGCGATCGCCTCGTCGGCCGGGAGCGCAGCGCGATCGATCGCGCCCTGATGCGCCAAAATCGCGCGCATCGCCAGATCCCGGCGGCGTTCGGCTTCCGCGTCGTTCTCGACCCGCTTTTTCAAGGCCGAGTGCCAGTTGGCATAAAGCCAGTTCTCGAGTTTGTAGAGCGTCCCGCGCACGCTTTCGAGCGCCGGCCAGGCATGCTCGTTGGCACCGAGCGGATAGCGATCGCCCGGAACGCTCGCCAGCGCCGACTCGAGCGAACGCATTCCCTCGTCGAACTCACCGTCGAATGACGCGGGCAAGGTGTAGGTGCGGTGCAGCTTACGCATCATGCGGCCGAGCGTACCGCGCGATATCGTCGCGGTCAGCGCATCGGTGGCCCAGCGTTCGCATTGATGGGCTTCGTCGAGGATGGCGACGTCGTAGGGCGGCAACAGGCCACCCCCGACCGCCAGATCCAGAAAGAACAACGCGTGATTGACCACGATGATGTCGGCGTATTTGGCTTCATCGCGCTTTTTGAAAAACCAGCAATCTCGGAAATGCTCGCAAAACTCACCGGTGCAATCATCCGCATCAGCATCAAGTGTCTCCCACTCATCGCCCGGCGGCAGAAAGGGCAGCTCGGCGCGATCGCCGGTTTGCGTGCGCGCCGCCCACGTCCAGATCTCTTCCATCGTGCGCGACGAGGCGATGAGGCGCTCCGCGCGCATGCGCTCGTACTTCTGCTTGCACAGGTAGTGATTGCGCCCTTTGAGGAGCGTCACGCGGACCGGAATGCCAAGCGCGCGCTGGACCAGCGGAATATCTTTGCGCACGAGTTGCTCTTGCAACGCGATCGTGCCGGTGGAAAGCACGATTTTCTTGCCGCTGCGCACTGCCGGCACGAGATAGGCAAGCGATTTGCCCACGCCCGTGCCCGCCTCGACGATCGTGTGCATCCCTTCGAGGATGCCGCGCTCGATCGATTGCGCCATTTGCACTTGGCCCGGACGCGCTTCGAAACCCGGCAGCGCACGCGCAAGCGGTCCGCCCGGCGCGAAGAGCTCCTCGGTGGTCAGGCTATTCATTGATGCGATTGATGCGGAGGTTCAGGCGTTTGGTACTCGGTTTCGTACTGGTGACCGGTAGCTGCATCGACCACGACCGGTGCGACGCGACGCGGCGGCGTGTAAATCGCAAGCGTCAGCAAGAATCCCGCTATGAGACCGCTTACATGCGCTTGCCACGAGATCGAAGGCACGGTGAAGGTGATAAAAAGGTTGAGGATCAGGATTCCGACGTTCGCCCGCACGAGCTGCATGCCGGGGCGCCCAAGTTTGAGTCCGATCGCAAAGAGGGCTCCGAAGAGTCCGAAAATCGCGCCGCTTGCACCGAGCGTCGGGACCATTGCGTTTGCCGGCGCGCTCAAGTACACGACGCCGATTCCCGAGACGATCAGCGAAGCAAAATAGATTATTGCCATGCGCGGCGAGCCGACCGCCATTTCGATGAAGCGCCCCAGCGACCAGAGGGAAATCATGTTCACACCGATGTGCAGCAATCCGCCGTGCAGAAATGCCGACGTGAGGATGCGCCACCATTGACCGTCAACCAGCACCGACGCCGGCCAGAGCGCACCCGCGTTGAGCACCGTGAGCTCGTTGCCGCCGCCCATCATCGAAAGCATGCCCGGCCCGGCAACGACGACTTCCCAGACGAATACGAGGACGTTGGCCAACACAAGTGCGCGAGTGATCATGCCGCGAGGACCGTCACGAGGCCGGCGAGTTCGAGCGAGATCGCGTGGCGCTTCCCGTCGATTGCGATGGTGAGCGGTCCGCCCAGCGGCGCCTTTTGCTCCAGCGTGATCTCAACACCCGGACGCAGCCCGATTTCGGCGAGGTAGCGCAGAATCTCGGGAAATTCTTCGGTGACGCTTTCGACGCGGCCACGCGTACCTTCAGGAACTTGCGCGAGCGGTTCGCCGATGCGCACGGGGTTGGTCAAATCGGCGGGCGGAATCGGTTGGCCGTGCGGACAGGTCGTCGGGTCTTTGAGCAACGTCAACAGACGCGCTTCCACATTGGATGAGATGGCATGTTCGAGCATACACGCTTCGTCGTGCACTTGATCCCATGGCATGCCCAGCACGTCGGTCAGAAGGCGTTCGGCTAAGCGATGGCGCCGCAACACGCGCACACCGACCGCCAGGCCTTTTTCGGTGAGTTTGACCTCGCCGCGCGAGACCTGCTCCAAGTAACCATCCTTTGCAAGCTTCTTGAGCATGCCTGAAACCGATGCGGGCGCAACGCCGAGCGACGATGCAAGCCCCGAGGTCGTAACCCCGGGCCCCTCGCGCTCCAAACGATAGACCGCCTCGAGATACTCCTCGACGGATTCGGCAAAGTGGCTATGACCGGACATGGCTCATCAGAACTTCGCGATGTAGCGCCGACTTCGCTGCTGGGGGCAGAAACGACGCATCGGCGGCGTTCGCGATGAAGCGCTGCAGCGTCTCGAGACCCGCGAGGCTGCGCAACCAGCGCATATTCTTCTGAAATCGAGGTGCCGAAGATTGCCGGATCGTCGGCGTCGATCGTCACGCGCACGCCGCTCGCGTCGAGCTGATGCAACGGATGCTCGACATCGGCGGGAACGACGCCGGTGCGGGCATTCGAGGTGGGCGAGATTTCGAGCGCAACGTCGCGTTCGCGTAGCAACGCAATCACGTTCGGGTCTTCGAGCGCGCGAACGCCGTGACCGATGCGCTCGGCCCCGATCGCGAGTGCCCCGTGGACGCTCGATGCTCCGGCGGCCTCGCCGGCGTGGGCGACGGTGTGTAAACCCTGCGCGCGTGCAAAGGCAAAAACGCCGGCGAAAAGCTCCGGCGGAAAGTTGGCTTCGTCGCCGCCGAGTCCGATGCCGATGACGCCATCGCCCGCGAGCGACGCGGCAAGCTGCGCCGTGCGCATCGCCGACTCTGCGCCAAAGTTGCGCGTCACATCGACGATGAGCGAGAGTTCGACGCCATGGATGCGCGCCGCACGCAGTTCGGCAACCATCGAACGAATCGTGGCCGCAAGATCGAGATCGCGATGGAAAAACGACCAGACCGACGGTGAGATGAAGAGCTCGCCGTACACCACATTTTGCGCAAGCGCATCGGCGACGAACTCACGCGCCAGTCGCGCGTAATCGTCGGGCGAGGCAAGCGCCCGGCTTACGGCGGCAAAAATCAACAAGAACTCGGGAAAACCGGTGAACTGGTAAACCTCTGCCGGATCGGTGGGCCCCGGAACCTCGGCTTGGCCAGGCCGATACCGAGTCGAAAGCCCGTAGCGCCGGGTCAGCTCGACAAAAGTCTGCGCCCGAAGGCTACCTTCGAGGTGGCAGTGGAGGTGAATCTTTGGTAGACTCGCGATGGCCGGATCCGTCGACTGCATTGTTTCGATGGTTTCGGAAGGAAAGGCATTCGACCCGCCGTATCCAAGCATGCCCATCGCGGGGTGGAGCAGTCCGGTAGCTCGTCGGGCTCATAACCCGAAGGTCGCAAGTTCAAATCTTGCCCCCGCAACCTGTGCAGGTCCAACAACGGAAACGTTGTTGGACCTGTTTTTATTTCCGGTGCGAGTTGTTGGACCAGTCGGCTCTAGTTGTTGGGCCACGCACCACCCCTTTGTTAGACCGCGATGCGGTCTAAGCATGATCGCAGTCCGCGAGGCGAATATCTACGGATTCAGCGGCTTCCCAAGACCCGGGCTACGGGCCGACAATTAGCCCCGAAATTGTTTGGGTATGCGCGAAGCTCAGGGAAGGCTAGCGTCATGGAATCATTTAAGAGTATCCGTTGCTTAGCTCGGCTTGAGACTACGCCGTGACGATAGAGCACGCCAAAAAGCAGTTGTGCAATCGAGAGGCTTCGCGGCACGTCCCGCGGAGCCGTCGAGTCTATGTACTCATCGATAGCTGTGAGCGCCGCGCGAGTCGCCACCTCGACCTCGTCGACCCGATACTCGTCGCTATAAAGATAGGCTATTACGGTTTCGCTCAAGCGGCTCGTCGCACTGGCTGTAGTTCCGCTGGCAACCGCCCTGCTGAAAACAGATCGTTCATGAAAGTAACGAGTTCATTCTTGGCCGTCACTTCTGGCCAGTTGGACGTTGTAACTATCCCCTCGAGTTCATCGAAGTGCTCGCCTATCGCGTCAAGCTGTTCCACCTGCGCCTTCATTTGCGCAGCGACACGTACACGCCGCCAACTCACAGTCGGATGCTTATAAACGAGGTCATGCGTAACGGTCTGCCAAGCGTATTCAAAGGCGGACTGAACCTGGATTTCAAAAGTTAAAGCGTCCAGTGTTTCACGACCTACCGAAGGCTTAAGCGAGCAATACACGCGTGTTCCATCAAACATAAACCGATCAGGTGCCTTCTTCTTGCTACCCCGAGCTTGGATGTGACGGACGTCGAACACGTCCCTAACGAAATCTAAAACGTGCTCCTCGCGATGAAACGTGGGTATCACGATGGTCGCAGCATAGACGTCATTCATCGCGCGCCGACTGGCAATGCGACCCGTATCGATTTTCTCAGAGACCGACTCAACCGTCTTGATGCGACCGTTGAAGAGATACAAATTTCCAGTGCAGAAGTGGTCCAAAGTCGACTTCACAATCGCCTCGAGAGCGCGAAATCGATCGAGATTTTCGTTATACCATTGCTGTACTTCGACCGGAATGATCACCTGAGCAAGTCGTCTAAGCCGCCGGCGAGCAATTGGGTCAGAACAACTGCTCGCGTCTTCCGGGGTCCCGTGTCGTTTGAGGCGGATCTCGCAGCGTTGTAATACTCAGCCAACACCGGATTCGCCTCGCGGACCTCCCCGTCTTCAAGGACCGATACGAAGCGAGCGAGGCGACCAGCACTCGACGCAGGGTCCAAAACACCACCGCCCTCAAGTGCCGAATCCACCGCTCCAAAGAGTGAGTAATAGTCGGCCTGGTTTCGCAATCGCGTAGTCCTAAGATTTACGCCGCCCCCGGATCGTAATATGCGATCAAGCATCTCAAACGAGGCGCGAAATCGTCTTTCGATGGCCGTTTCTGCTTCCCACTCCGAAGATTCGCACTGAGGCGTGGGTTACCACAGGAATGGCTTTGAGCAACGCTGGCAACGACGGACGAGATTTTGAGCAGCAGTTGGCGCTTGCCCAAGCAATCTACGAGGATCGGAGTAAGGCGGTTCACGCAGGGTTCGAGCCAGAACACGTGTACCTCGCGCGGAAGATGGCGCTCGGCCCGATAGAGGCAATGATACGAAAGCAGCACGAACTCCCGACGCGCAGAAAAATCAAGGAGAGGCTAGAGCCATACGTGCCACCAGAGCCCCCAAAGTCGTCTCCCGAACAGACATCTCCCGTATCCTAGTTAGGCAACTGTTCGTGATCGACGCAGCGGCCCGACGAACGTTCACGCCTTGCTTTGAGAGGTGAGTCGTGGTGTGGTGGTCCCGTACGATCTACGAACTGGGCCCAGGCCGATTGTGTTGCGCGCGTCGAAGAAATTTGTAAATGGATTCGCCAGACCCGCTAGCCGAAGCGAACTTAAAGATCAAATGGGCCGACAAACGCATCAAGAAGATTGACGTTCTCGCGCACAACTATATTCACAATGGGTGCTTCCGCGTCGACATTGAACACGACGCGGAAGCAGGAAAGAAGCACGCCAAGCTTCGGCTCGTCGGCGACATACCTGATGATCTGATCGACGAAACGCACGCGGCGCTTGGGTTTCTTCGTGGTTCCCTCGATTCGATCGCCTGGGCCGTAGCCAATAGGTCCGGTCCGCCCAAACATCCGAAGACCGTCGCGTTTCCGGTTGGAGAGAGCCAGCAAGCTTTCGAAAGTGCCGGCACTCAGGGAAAAATAGAGCAAGTTGGGGCCGATTGGGCCGCGTTCGTTGCAACGCTGAAACCATACCGTGGAGGGAATGATCTCCTCTACGATCTCCACACCTTTAACAACGCGGACAAACACCAGACACTTACTCGAATCGGGCAAAACAGCGATCTCTCCAGCTTCAGGGCTCAGTGGCAAGGCGAAGTCAGCTTCAATGTCGCCATGTTCGGCTTTGCGCTGGACGACGGCGACATACTCGTTACCGTTAACGAGTCTGACCCCGACCCGATGTTGAAGTTGAAGATGGGTATAGCGTTCTGCGAGGTTGGTCCCGACAAGATTCGCGGGAAGCTGGTCGTAGCAACGCTCAAGCAGTTTTCGAGTCTTTGCGCTGGTATCGTCAAAGCCGCGCGTTCGCTGTTCTAATTGGTCTTCTTTTTACTCGCGCACGTCGAACGCGCCGACCGGATCGGCATCCGACGCTCGATAGCCAAGGCAGGTCCGCTAAGCCAAGTCCGGCTGACGGCGATTACTCAAATCGTTTGCCGATGTTGCCGACGCCTTTTCCAGCATAGCGCCCGGCAATGGTGTCGGCGTCGGCCTTGTAAGGTATCTTTCCCGTAACACCGAGTTCCCGCAACGCCGCCCTGACGCGATTTACATCGGCAGAATCTTCGTAATCATACGTGTAGACACAAATCACGCGGCCGCTTTTTCCTGCACTAGCTGCGCTGGTTGACATTTTTGCGGTAGAGCCTAGCAGACCACGAATCGTAGCATCGCTAATCTTCTTCCAAACAACCTCTGCGTTGTTTTCCGAGACAAAAATTAGCCACTTGCCACCGCGCTCCGCGTGGTCAGGATACGACCCGGCCTTCTTCGAACGGAAGGCCCAAAGCCACCACGGGTCCTCGAAGCGCTCGATGGATTCAGTCTTGCGCTTACTCATCCATTACCGGACTAGCTCTGCTGCATAGTGTCCGCCCTTATAATGCAGCGCGTAGTGCTGTGATCCGTCCGTGGAGGTTAGAACGCACAATTCCACCTCGTCGGCCGTTCCTGGAGGCAGATTGCCGATCATCTTGCCGTCTGACCCCATGTTGTACGCGAAGTTTGCAACGTAAACGTGGCCGTCATCGAGTTCAACGTCCTTGCCGATTCCGTTCATACCGAGAGGGAGCATCTTGGCTCTCATCGCTTCGTACTTAGGACTCTGGTCGTCCGTAACTTGGACGACGTGTCTCGTTGAACACGGGTTTGACGAACAGGCAGCAACAAGCGAGACGGAGAGCAGCGCTACGGCAAAACGAGGCTTAGCCACAGGGTAGAGGTTTCACGGCTGGGCGGTCTTTTACCTGATCCGAGAGTCCAGAACTCTCGAAGGTGCGCCAGACAGACGACCTCGGGATCGCGCCCGCTGTCACACAAGGCGTGGCGTACACGAGTCAGGAGTTCCAAGAGGTGCGGCGCGCTTTGCTGGCGTGCAATGATGCTGACCGCGCATTCCTTCGGCGCTGGCTACTGGCCTGGGTGGATGATCGCGGGCGAATCCGCCGCGACGCGGGCCTCTGCCTGATCGCGGTGAGCCTGAACGACGGGGATGAGCTCTTCGCCGTCCCTGGATAGATCGCGACGGTGTCTACCGATTTCGGTAGTCCGTTGTACCCAGAATTGCGACGACAAGGCCCGGCTACATCGGTGTTTCGGGCACCTAAAGTCGAGAGCGCCAGTAGTATGCGGTACGATATACTCGGTAGCGCGCTGAGGAGGCGCTTTGACATGACACGACTTCTTTACCGATGCGAACGCTGTCGTTTCGAGTTCGCGAGCACCGGCAAGGTTCGGCCCACGCCAACCAAACTACCCTGCCCAGTACCCGGCTGCACCGGCACTGGCGTGCTCTCCAATCCTGCTTGACCATCGGGACGACCGTGCTGCGCGTATCGAATGAGGCTACATATGAGTATCCGCGATAAGGCTGTGCGAACGCTATTCGGTCTCGCCTTGTTCTTCGCTGTGGGGCTCACTTTATCAAGCGCGGCTACGCCGCCGACGCCGATTCACGTCATTGTGGATTCCGCTCGCTCCATCCCCGTTACGGTGCAGAACTCTACTCATCCCATCCCCGTCGCGGCACAAAGCCCCGCGCTCCCCATCCCCGTTGTAGTGCAAAACTTTCCGTTGCCAGATTGGACTTCGGTGGTTACCGCCATCGGGACTGGGGTGTTGGCCCTGGGTATTGTCATTGCGCTATTGCAATTTCGTCAAGACCGTTTATTCAATCGCGTTCTACAAACTGGCGGTCTAATCAAACTGTGGAGTAAAAACAAGTACTGGATTGCCAGGAGTCGCATCGACAAGGATTATGACCAAGGGATAAATCGTCAGAGGGTCAACCGCCTGTACGTGGGTGTGAAGCGATTCAAAGGTTTCAAAGCATTCCGCGAGTTGGAAGTTGATGTGTACAACTTCATTGAGGAATCGACTCGGATGGCGGAACGAATGGATATTTATATTAGCCGTGGTGTTGCCGACCTGGGTCTGATTGCTGACCACCTTGGCTATGATGTGTTGGAATTGTACTACTGTATCCAGGATGTTCTTCATGAACGTGCCTTGACTGAGGATTTGAACTACGAAGGCTTTCGTGATTTGTCCCTTCGCATTCAGCATTATGCTCGTTTACACAAGGATGTTGACATACGTGACGAGTTGGTTTGGGCGGTCTTTCCGCCGTTGCCATACCGTGGTGGTGACGAATCCGAAGGCTATCGTACGTCGCGCTTCTATCGTTGGCGCTTAAAGCTGGCGCGGCAGAAGTTCATGAAAAAGACTGACTGAGCAAAAAGGCGCTCTGTTATCGGTATCAATTCGGCCTCACAATCGACCTATAGAGTTTCGTTAGGGCGAGCGAGCCAATGGGATCATGGTCGAGCGGTGCTTCCGATGAGGAAAGGAACGAGAATGAAAAGCAGATTTGCTAAGGCACGCTTCGCGCTCGCTGCTGCACTGTTGTTCGTCGTCGCACCCGCGAGGGCAACAACGTCCGTAACGATGGACGGCGTGTGATGGCAAGAGCTTCCCCCAACGTAAAAGTTTACGTGGTGCAGGGCATGATTACGGGTCTAGCTGAAGGCCACAACAGCGGCTGGGCCGATGGGGAAAAGTACGTCCGTGACACCTACATCACTTCGTCGCAGCAACGACTCGCGATCCTTCAAAAAGGCAAACGAAGAAGCTGATGGCCGGGACAAATGCAGAGGCGGCCAATGCTCCTGTATTTTCTAAGGCTTTCGGAACATACATTGACGAACTCGACACCTGGTATGAGGCCCACCCGAAAAGGACGATTATCCGGCCTATCGTCCTTTTGGACCAGTGCCTCGCTGACAACGCTACTTTGCCAGCGATAGGACTTTCTTGCGACGACCTCGGGAAAGACTTCGACAAATAGGCCTTCGGCCCAGGCGTCCTCAATGTCAGAAACAGAATCGCATCATAGCCGTGACAGTGCCCGCACAGCGTCATCGGGGACGCGGACCGCGTCTCGAAATTGCGGCCCCTACAGTGCTCTTCCGGTGTGCCGGATAAATCCAGGCCGTCGTCAGCGCTGATGGAGCCTGCAGCGCGGTTACCCCGGGCAGCTAGCGCGCTCCAGGCTTGCGCAGGATTGATACACGGTTGATGATGGGCGTTGAGGGATTCTGGGACGATTCGGCCCACGTATTGATTAGAGGCCGGGCTTTTCGAGGTCGGTTTTGCGGTGGAGCAGTCCGGTAGCCGTTTCGGCGGCGGCCGAAATGCGCGGCGTTTTCAGGCGAATGCCGTAGAAAACGCATAGTCGTCGGGCTCATAACCCGAAGGTCGCAAGTTCAAATCTTGCCCCCGCAACCAAAACGAACAGGTCCAAAACGGGAACATTGTTGGACCTGTTTCTTTTTCGCAGCCGCATCAAGTTGCGGCGGCGAGAGCACTCAAGCGACGCTGCAACAACGCGTTTTCTTCGCGGATCGCGTCAGTTTCAATCGCGGCAATGGCGATTGCAATGGCTCCGGCGATATTGGCAACGGCTTTGTCGATATCGGGTGGAATCGCCTCTCCGCCCGCGCGGTCGCCAATGCAGAGAACGCCAACGAGGCGACCGGCGAGGATCATGGGATAAGCCCGCACGCCAGGGAATGCCGTCGCTAGATCGTGCAGATCCAGAGGCTCTTGATGACCGCGCATATCGGCGCACGCGGCGTCGTTCTCCTCGATCTCTGCGGGAGCCTCAGGCCATGACGATCCTGCTTTTGCGAGGGCGCCGTTCGCTGCCAAGTAGACGGCGGTCCCGTCCACGAGTGCATACTGGCCTACCGTGTCCAAGGTGTCGCGGATGAGCGGCTTCGTCGACGTATAAAACTGCGCCGTCGTCGCATACCGCACAAGAGCCAACTCCTGCGCATGCCTCGCGCGGAACAAGATATTGTCTACGGCGCGGTCGACCCGAGTATGCACGACCCGCGCGCTGACGACCACCACGAGGACGATGATAAAATCTACAACCGCACTTTCTACCCGCGTCAACGCCAGCAGGTACCGTTCGGCGAAGAATTCGAGCGCCGCGAACATCAGAATTAAGATCGCCGAGGTCAGCGCGTACACCACCGTGCGATTCAGTACGAACTCGATATCGAAGACACGGTGTTTGAGTATGGCATACGTCACCGCAATCGGAATCAGGTCGAGCGATATCGTGGTGTAAATCAGAAATACGGTAAATGGTATTCTTCCGAGCGAAAAGGCGATCATGGTTATGGCATAGCCCACGCCGCCGATCATGATCGCCGCAAAGACGATGCCGACGCGGGCGCGATCTTCCGGTTTCGCAAGACGCAGCGAAAGCACCGACGCGCAAAGAAGCACGAGTGCCCACAAGCCGCACATGACGGCATAAGCAATTTGCGATCGTTCGGCGATGACGTCGAGCAAGAATCCGGCGACAACGATCGCATCGACTACGCGGATCGCGCGGAGCCTCTGCGGCGAGGGCGCGGTACCGGGAAGGCGAATCGCAAACGACGCGAGCACCAAGACCGGGAAAATATTGCACAGGTCGCGCAAGATCCAGGCGATGACGGCGAAGACGGGCGCCGGCACCCAGAAGAGCTGTGCGGCAAAACTTGACCAGCTCAAGCCGCCGCCGCCGAGGAACAGGATCAAGGCGAAAAGCATTGCGCTCGGACGACGGTATCCAAGATACCCCACAAGTAAGAACGCGAGCGCAGCTGAAAGCGCCACAAAGATTCGCTGCGAAAGGTCGGTAACGCGCGGAACCGTTTCTCGAACGGCGATCAATTGGATTCCCGACGGCGTCTCCAATGGCACGCTCACCATCGCGCCTTTCGCACCGTAGCGCAGCCGTATGCGGTCTACCCAGGGGATGACATCGAGTCGAACGTGCGCCCCCGGCACGATACCGAGCGCCTGCATTTCTGCGCTCGCCCTCGTGACCGTCGCCGCTCGCCACAAGCCGGGGTTGTCTAGTTCAAATGCCGGATGATAGGCGTCTGGTCCGATGGATACGGCTAGAACCATGGCAAGCCACGTTAGCGCAAAGGCGGGCAGCAGAACACGCGCTGCCCTCTGACTGGACTCGCTCATGCGGATACGTTCGTCACGTATCGAACCTGCACCGCCCTTACCCCGTGCTACGTGAGCGGCGAGAGATGCTTTGGTTCGTACAGGCCGAGCTTGTCGCCACTCGGGAGTTCGAGCGTCGTCACCAAACCCCAGCCGCGGTCGGCGACCGGTGTCGTTTTGATTCCCTTTGTCTCGAGCTGCGCTACCGTCGTGGCGATATCGTCGCAGATAAGCCACAGTTCATGTTCGGGGTCGTCTTCGGTTTCATGGACCCCGAGTTCGGTCGGCGGTGCGGCGAAAAAGAGTCGCCCGTTTCCCGCATCGACATAGCGCAGGTCGAGCACGTCCTTGAGAAAGGCGTACATCTCTTTAGCGTGTTTGGTGTAGAAGATCGCGTGCATCCCAGTAATCATGCTGTAGGTTTGGGTGGCCGGCCACCTAATATCCTAGCCGCAGGATGATGATCGCGGCTATGGTGCTCGCCCTAGCGACAACGCTTGAAACGCAACTCGTCGCGCAGATCCAAGCGCGCCTCGACGCAATTACAAGCGGCGATAAAGCCGTCTGGGCGCGCGACCTCGACGATTCGGCGCTGCTCATGGACGAGGAGGGGCATGTTTCGACCAAGGCGCAGTTCCTCGCCGGCCTCGCGCCGCTGCCACGAGGTTTCACCGGCTCGTTACATGTAACGCGGCCGCATATCGCCCGAACCGGCGATGTGGCGGTGATCGCATTCATCGCCGACGAGCACGAAACGATCTACGGCCAGCACTTTCAAGCGCAATTCGGGATGGTCGACACCTATCATCGGGTTGGCGATCGGTGGCTGCTGCTCTCCGACACGCAGACGCGTCTGCCGCTCGATCCGCCCGTCACCCACCTCACGACGGCACAAGCACAGCGCTACGTCGGGCGCTACCAGATGCTCGCTGGGCCGCTGGTCTTTGCTGTCACGATGGCCGGCGGAAAACTTCTGGGCGGACGCGAGGGATCGGTAGCGATCCGGATGAGCGCCATCGCCGATCAACCCAACGCGTTCTTTCGCGAAGGACGCCCCGGCACGCTAATCTTCGTCCCGGACGCACGCGGAAGAATCGTCAAAGTTATCGACCGTCGCTACTATAACCGCGATATGATCTACCAACGAATCTAGGGACGTGGATCGCACTCGGTAGGCACACATCCCACAGCGCGAAACACATGGGCCACGAGTTTCACGTCGGTGGGATCGTCTCCCCACATGAGAACGTTACTGCCCGCTTTTGGAAGCGCGATCAAAGCTCGAATAAAACGCCGCGTGCCGAGCTTTTCAGCCAAAACCGCGGCCGCATCCCGACCCGCTGATCTTCAGCGCCCGGCTAGTGACCACGCATTTTGCGCTTTACGGCGACTAGCTCGGCTTCAGTGAGGTGCTTGACCTCATCGACGCCGGATACGATCTTTTCATTTGCGGTCATGCTATCGCCCGCCGTTGCGCGCCGGGCATGCTCGGCGTCCGCGGCATACCGATGCAGCTTCTCGTCGACGAGGTCATGAACGTTTCTCGTCTCTTTGGTCAGCTTCTGTCGTAGGTCTTTCATGGCGCAAGCGTAGCCGAGGCGAGAGGCGCTTGCTATAGCGGAAAGCCCGGTCTTTCGACGTCACTTATCGCGCATTCCGCGATGTCGGTCCTGACGCTGCGATGCTACCCTATGGGTGCTCCCCCATGATTCCGGCGGAGCCATCCATCGTTGAAAGCGTTACGCCATGGCCCGCATCTGCTGCTTGGCCGCAATCGACCCCGACCACGTTCCCCTGCTCAGCGCGGCGCTGCGAAATGCCGGTGAGTCAACCGTTGCGATCGTCGTCCGTCTCGACGTCGCCGAGCTAAGTAAACGGGCGCCTGATGTCCTCGTTGCCGACGTTGACCGCCTCGTCGTTGATCCGCTCGAAATGATACGCCAACTCCGTTTCGTGCTTCCCGCATGTATCTTGATCGTCTATACCTCCGCGATGGGGCAGGCCTGGGCGCGTGAGTGTCATCTCGCCGGCGCCACCTGCGTCCTTTCCAAAGACTCGAACGAATGGCAACTAACCAACGGGATACGGCACGCCACACAGGACGGGTGCTGGACCGATCCGCGGTTCGCCGCGTAGGCTAGGGCAGCGGAAGTTCTTCGATGGCGTCGACGCGATCAGGATAAAAGGCGAGATAGTCTTTAATCTGCGCGACCGCGTCGTACGGCGCCTCGTACGTCCAGACGGCGTTCGCGCGACGCTCGCCGCCGACGCGAATGCTAAAATACCCCGCTTCGCCCTTATACGGGCAGTACGATTCATGATCGGCCGGCTCGAGCAGCGACATGTCAGCATCGGCGCGCGGCACGTAGTACACCGATGGATAGTCGCTTTCGCGTAGGGTCAGCGCGGCGTGTGTGTCGGCGACGACACGTCCGGCGACGACGACGCGAACACGGTTACCGCTCGGTTCGATCGTGATCGGGTGTTCGGCATTCGGGATTTTCATCGTTTTCATAGCGCAGTTTTTCCTCCGTTGACGTCGATGATCTGGCCGGTGATGAACGAAGCTTTTTCCGAAGCGAGGAAAACGATTGCGTTTGCAATTTCTTGCGGCTCGCCTGCGCGCTTCATCGGCACGCCCGCGATCAGAGTGGCTTTCCGGTCAGCAGTGCCGGTAAACCGGGTGAGCATCTCGGTATCCACCGGACCGGGGGCAATCGCATTGACCCGCACACCATAAGCAGCGGCTTCAAGTGCTGCCGCTTTCGTAAGACCCTCGACGGCGTGTTTACTCGCGGTGTAGACCGACGCGCCCGGCGCGCCACGATGCCCCACCGTCGATGAGAGGTTGATGATGCTCCCGGATCCCTGTGGTTGCATCACGCGCAATTCGTGTTTGAGGCTTAACAGCGTGCCCAGCACATTCGCATCGAACGTGGAGCTGTAATTTTCGACGGTCTGGCCGGTGATCGGGCCGGTTTGCCCTTCGGTTCCCGCGCTGTTCACCGCGGCGTCGAGCCGGCCAAAGCGCGCGACAACGCTGTCGACGACGTCGCGCACATCGTCGTCATTGCGGACATCGACGCGGAAGAACTCCGCTTCCGCGCCGAGCCCGCGAAGCTCGGCGACGAGTGCACTCCCAGCGTCGTCGCGCCGGCCGGAAACGGCGACTCGCGCGCCTTCCTTCGCAAAAGCGATGGCGGTTGCGCGACCAATGCCGCTGAGCGCTCCGGTAATAAAGACAACTTGCGATTCCATACCGTCCTCAAACAGCGCAAAGCCGCTGTTTGGCTGCAGCGGCCCCCACGCGGTCACGCAATTCGCCCGCTCACCGATATACATTGGTATGTGGAGAGCTCAGCGAGCGCTGGCAGTGATCCCGGCCGTTGCCATCGGCGCAGCGATGTGCCTTTGGCCGCACCTCGCGGGCGCGCAAACGACCGGCAGTGTTCGCGGCTTCGTCCGGTCGCGGGGCGAGCCGCAGCGTGCAATTGCCAATGCAGACGTCCTCATTAAAGGTGCGACGGCTGTTCGCACCGTTCGAACCGACGCGCAAGGCTTCTTTATCGTCTGGGATCTGCCGCCAGGGCGCTACGCCTTCGGCGCCATCAAGGACGAGTACAACCCGGCTTGGAGCTCTATCTGCGTCCACGCAGGCGGCAACCAATACATAAACATACCGCTATCCCAGTCGCTGGGGGGATTCTATTCCCAACCTTACTCGATGCGTTTTCGACCGGATCCGTCGCAGACGGTCGATCTCTACAGCCTTGGTGACTGCTAAGGCATTGAAGATGGCGTAGTTCTACGGACGCCCGCGCCCGGTGCCGGCGGCTACAGTCGGCACATGGACATCATCATCGCGCTCGTCTCCTACGCCGGCTGCATCCTGGTCAGCCTGCTCGTCGCCGACTTCATCACAGGGCTGATGCACTGGGCCGAAGACACCTGGCTGAAACCCGGGAAATCGGCCCTCCTCGACCGATTCATCGTCAACGACAATATCGACCATCATCGGTCTCCCGGCAAGATTCGAGCCGGCGCATACTGGCAGACGAACCGCGTCTGCATCGCCCTTGCCGCCGTTGTCACGGCAATACTCATATTCTGCCACGTCCACATGTGGGAGCCGTATCTCGTTCTCGCGCTGCTCTCACAATCCAACCAAGTTCACATGTGGGCGCACAGCTCGCGGCCCCCGCGACCGGTGCAACTATTGCAGCGCACGGGTCTGCTGCAACCGGCCGCGCATCACGCCGAACACCATAAGCGTCCCTATGCCTCGCGCTTCTGCAGCATGACCGCGTTTCTCAATCCGGTGCTCGATCGCATCCACTTCTGGCGCGTGCTCGAAACCATCGCGGTCACCTGCGGCGCCACCGTGCAACGCGCAACGCCCGCCCGCGGAGGATACTAAGATGTGGACTCGTGTCGGATATGCCGTCGTCGGTGGGATCCTCGCGGCGGCGGCGTTTGTGGCGGTGATCGTAGCTTTCGCCGCATTCGATCGCTGCGGATGGGACTGGACGCTTTTTTTATCCGGAGTTGGCGTCGTGTTTTTATCGCCGGTGGGCCTGTTCGGCGTCGGCCTCGGCGCGGTGAACGGCTACTCTACCGGGCGCAAATCGCTGCTCGTCGCGGGTTCAATCCTAGCAATAGCCCTTTTAGCCATCGGCACAACTCAAGCGATTCCAAATTTCAATCAGCCCGATGCACCGCGCTGCGAGATGCATCTGTAAGCATCGAACGGAGATCAAAATGTGGACTCGTGTAGGTTATGCGACGGCCTCGGCGATACTTGGTCTCCTCGCGATCGCCGCCGCCATCTTTGCTTGGGCGTTAGCCGGACGCTGCGGGCCCGAAGGTGCCCTCGAGTTCGTAGCTGTTCTTGCAATGCTTCTTTCTCCGGCTCTTCTCGTCTTCACAGCGGCCTCGTGGGCCATCGGCTACAACGCCAAACGGAGAGCCCTGGTTATCTATGGGATACTTTTTGCGCTCGCGCTTGGAGCGGCGGGTATCGTTCAAGCCGTACCGCACTACGACAGTCCGCCGGATAGTCCGCAATGCGGCATCGATCTCTAAGCTTACCTCTTACGCGAGGGCGACACACTCGATTTCGATATCGAAGTCCAACGGCCAATCGCCGACCGGCACGAAGGTGCGGGCCGGCGGGTTGCTCGGGAAGAAGCGGGCGTAGACCTCGTTGATCGTACGATAGTGGTCGCCCGAGGCGTAGACATGGACCATGCAGATCTTATCCAACGATGAGCCGGCGCTCTCCAGGACGTGCTGGAGGTTGCTCAAGCACCGCTCCGTCTGCTCGGCAATCGATCCCCGCACGAAGCGCCCGGTCGCCGGGTCGATGGGCGGGGTTCCCGAGACGAAGATGAACCCGTTGGCCCGCACCGCAGCCGAGATCGGGACCCCGTTGGCCCGGCTGACCTGGGAGATTCCGGGGACCTCGATGACCTCACGTTGCATTGATCCAGCCTTTCTGGTATAAAGCTACAACACCATGTCAGTATTTCAGGCCCACGTCCATCATCACCATCATCACGGACTCGCGAGTCGCGTGCGATGACTGTTTGACGTAAGCCTGAGATCCAAGAAGTTCAGGAAGAGGTCGCGGTCCGCCCGCGGCCTCTTCTTTTTTCTTTTGTGCCCGTACTCCGAAAGGATGCCCCGTGGAAAGCCAAACGATCGAAGCACCACCGACGGTGGTGCTGATCCCGAAGAATCGCGGACTCGCCGCGATGGCCGAGTGCGCACTGCGCACCTGCGCCCCGCGCGGAGCGTTCGAACGGACTTTCGTGCGTGGCGAAGACGTGCCGTTGATTGCAAACGAAGTCGCGCGCAGCGGACGACCCGTGCTCGCGCTCACCGGCGAGGATCTGCTCGAAGAGTGGCTGGCTGCCGGACGCGCACTCGATCGGCGCATCGTTCGTAGGAGCGTCACCTGGAACGATCCGCGTGCGCGGTACGGAAAGCCCGCCCTCTGCCTCATCGGGCCGGCCGGCACGGAGCTTCCGCAACGCGGCGTCGTGCGCGTAGCGCTCTGCTCAAAATATGAAAATCTCGCGCGCCGTTACCTGCGCACGCTGGAAACACGGGACCTGCGCATCGAACCCGTCGCGATTGCCGGCACGGTGGAAGCGGCGATCCTCCATGACATCGCCGACTTTATGATCGATATCGTCGTGACGGGAACCACGATCGACGAGCTGGGCCTAGACGTCCGCTCGGTGATCATGACTAGCGACCTTGCGCTGCTCGAGGCCCGGCAATGAGCGTGCAGATACGGCCGGCAGTCGCCGTGGTCCCCGACTACGATCCACGCGATCTCACCGACGACGGCATCATCATTCGCCTCCATCGCAACGAAGGCGCGCTTCCGCCCCCGGAGTTCGTGCTCGAGGCAATCCGCGCGGTTGATGCCGAGACGCTGCGCACCTATCCCACGTCCTTGCAGCGCGACGTCACGGCTCGGCTAGCCGCGCGCTTTTCGCGCGACGACGATACCCTCGTCCTCGCCAACGGCGCAGATGAAATCCTCGCTGCCTGTGCGCGTATCATGCTCGACCCCGGCGACGTCGCGCTGACGCTCACGCCGACCTTTGGTATGTACGGACGCATCGTTGCTTTGGCGGGCGCGCAAGTGCGCCGCGTGCCCTATGCAAAGCGCTGGCGATTCGAGCCGCTCGAATTGATCCAGGCGGCGGACGAACGGACGCGACTGGTCATCCTCGGTCATCCGAACAACCCCACCACCGACCCGTTGCGCATCGGCGATCTTGCCGCGGTAGCCCGCGCGTTGCCCGATGCGCTCATCCTCGTCGACGAAGTCTACCTCGCGTTTTCGGTGCGCTCCCTTGCGCGCGAAGCAGCGATGTTCGCGAACGTCGTCGTCATCGGTTCGTTTTCGAAGTGCGCCTCGCTGGCCGGAGCGCGCTTAGGTTATGCGCTTGCGCCGCCGGCCATCGCAGCCGCGTTGCGCCGCTCACTTGGACCATATCCGGTAAGCGCGCTGAGCCTGCTCGTAGCGCAGGCTTACTTGCGTGACCCCTCACGAACGCGCAGCTTCGAAACGCAGCTCGAAGCGCAGGTGGCGCGCAGTCTCGATGCGTTTGAAAGTGCCTTTGCGCCATTTGCCATCGAGATCTGGCGCGGACCAGCAAACTTTTTGCTGGTCGACTGCGGGACGGCCGCTCCTGCGATTCGCGACGCACTCGCGCTGCGCGGCATCGCCGTCCGGGTCTTCGATGATCCGATGCTTGCCGGCATGCTGCGCGTGAGCGCCACCAACGATGAAGCTACCGACACCGTCGTGCGGGCGCTTCGCACCATCGCCTCCGAGGTGGCCAGCTATGCGTAGCGCGTCGCGCCTTCGTCAAACCACCGAGACCAGCGTTCGTGTCGCGCTGACGTTGGACGGCGAGCCCAAGGTCCGCATCGAGACCGGCCTGCTGATGCTCGACCACCTGCTCGCGCAATTCGCATTTCACGCGCGCGCCGGCCTCGAGATCGAAGCGCGCTCGCTCGACGCAATTCGCCACCACTTGATCGAAGATGTCGCAATCGTCCTTGGCGCTGCACTGGACGAAGCGCTCGGTGACCGTTCGCAGATCGCTCGCTATGGCGAGGTCACGCTGCCGATGGACGATGCGCTGGTACGCGTCGCGGTCGATTTAGGCGGACGCATCTATGCGCGCACCGCGCTCGATCTACGCGTCGAGCGCATCGAAGATCTCGAAACGGTCATGATCGCCCACGTTATCGGCAGTCTTGCCGCTAACGCTCGCGCGACGATTCACGTCGATCGGCTCGCCGGCGAGGATCCGCACCACCTTGTTGAAGCCGCGTTCAAAGCGCTCGGTCGCGCGTGCGCGCGAGGGTGGACGCTGGACCCACGGTTCGACGGGGTGGCGTCGACCAAAGGCGTGCTTACGTGAGTATAACGGTGGGTATCGTGACCCTCGGCGCGGCGAACCGGCGGAGCATCGAAGCCGCCCTCACGCGCGCCGGCGCGACGACGCGTTTCATCGACGAGCCGTTCGCGGTCGGTTCCTGCGATGCGCTGGTGCTTCCCGGGGTTGCGAACTTCGGGTACGTCGCGCAGGAGCTCGATCGCACCGGGATGCGCCCGGCGTTGATCGAGGCGATTACCTTCGGCATTCCGCTACTGGGCATTTGCGTCGGCTTTCAACTGCTCTTTGAACGCAGTGACGAAGCGCCCGCGGCACGCGGACTCGGCGTCTTTGCCGGAGCCGTGCGACGCTTGCGCACACCCTGCGTCCCGCACATGGGCTGGAATCGCGTCGATCCGCAAAGCGCAGCGATCGAGCAAGGTTGGGCGTATTTTGCCAACGCCTATGCGCCCGATGCCTGCGTGCGTGATGCAATTGCGACGACGCACGACGGCGAGGACACCTTTACCAGCGCTGCCGCGCGTGGCAACGTCTTGGGCTTCCAATTCCACCCCGAACGGAGTAGCGCGTACGGCGCCCAGCTCCTGGCGTCGTTCGTGCAAAGCGCAGAGGTCGCATATGCCCGCTAAACGGATCATTGCCTGCCTGGATATTCGCGATGGCCGCATCGTCAAAGGGCGGCAGTTCGCCGGCTTGCGCGACGCGGGCGATCCGGTGGAGCGTGCGCTGCGCTATCGCGACGACGGCATCGATGAGATCGTCGTGCTCGACGTTTCGGCGACCCTCGAATCGCGTTTAGCAAACGTGCGCACGATCGAGGCGATCGCTGCTGCGCTCGACGTGCCGCTTACGGTGGGCGGTGGGGTGCGCGGTCTTGACGACGTTGCGCGTTTGCTCAACGCCGGCGCCGACAAGGTCGCCATCAACAGCGCGGCACTCGAACGGCCCGAACTGCTCAGCGAAGCGGCGGCACGATTCGGCTCGCAGTGCGTCGTGATTTCGGTGGATGCGTATCGAAACGGGAACGGATACGCGGTCGCAAGCCATAGCGCGAGCCGGCCGCAGCCGCGCAATGCCGACGCGTGGGCGCGTGAGGCGCAAGATCTCGGCGCGGGAGAGGTCTTGCTTACCTCGATCGATCGCGACGGCGGACGCGAAGGCTTTGATCTGGAGCTCATTGCGCAAGTGCGAGGCGTTGTCAGCGTTCCTGTTGTCGCATCCGGGGGCGCCTCGACGCCGGAGAGTTTCGCACAAGCCCTGCTCGCCGGGGCCGACGCAGCGCTGGGCGCATCGATCTTTCACAACGGCGAAGCGAGCGCGAGCGACGTGAAAGACGCCTGCCGTGCCGGCGGTGTGGTGGTCCGTCCGTGATCGTTGCCAGCATCGACTTGCGCGGCGGCAAAGCCGTGCAACTTCGGCAGGGACGCGAACTCGTGCTCGAACGTGACGACGTTATCGATTTGGCGATTCGCTTTGGGCGACTTGGTGAAATCGCCGTCATCGACCTCGATGGCGCGTTTGGCGAAGGCGAAAACACCGAGTTGATTCTGCGCCTGTGCCGCCTTGCGCGTTGTCGCGTCGGGGGCGGGATTCGCGACGTTGATCGGGCAAAACGCCTCTTACGCGGGGGCGCCGTCTCGGTCATCATCGGCACGGCTGCTCGCGAGGAGTTCCTCGCGCAACTCCCGCGCGATCGCGTGCTGGTTGCGCTCGATACGCGCGACGGACACGTCGCAGTCGACGGATGGCGTAGCTCGACGGGTGAGACCCCGACCCAACGCGCCGCGCGTCTGCAGCCGTACTGCGCGGGCTTTCTTTACACCGACATCGAGCGCGAAGGAATGCTGGCCGGCATCGACCTTTCCGCCGCAGCCGCGCTGCGTGAAAGCGTGAGCGGATCGCTCACCCTCGCCGGCGGCGTTACCACCATCGAGGAGATCGTCGCGCTCGATCGCTTAGGCATCGACGCCCAAGTCGGCATGGCATTGTACACCGGGTCGATCGATCCGATCGATGCGTTCGTTGCGACGGTCGATTTCTCGCGCGGAGACGGTCTGATCCCCACGGTCGTGTGCGATGCGGGCGATCGCAGCGTACGAATGCTGGCCTACTCGAATGCCGAATCGCTTGGGATCGCGCTTCGCGAAGGGATCGGCGCGTATTGGAGCCGGCGCCGCGACGAGATTTGGCGCAAAGGCGAAACCTCCGGCGCGACGCAGCGCCTGATGCGCGTCGAGCCCGACTGCGATCGCGATGCGCTCACGTTTTACGTCGATCAATCCGGCGCAACGTGTCATACCGGTGCGCCGCGCTGTTTTGGAACGCCGGCGTTTTCGTGGAACACGCTGCTCGGACGGATCGAACAACGAGCAAGCAACGGCAACGAGCGGTCCTACACGCGAAAACTCCTGGCTGACCCAGCGCTTTTGCGTGAGAAGCTGCTCGAAGAATCGGCCGAGGTCGCCGAAGCCGTGACGCACGACGAGGTCGCTTGGGAATGCGCCGACCTCCTCTACTTCTTGTCGGTCCGCATGAAACAGGCCGGCGTTGGGATCGACGACGTCATGGCCCAACTTGCGTCACGGGCGCTATGATCGAACGCTCCGTTGAGGACGTCCTCGCTCGCCCACCTGCGACGCAATCGCTCGACGTGCAGCCGATCATCGCCGCGGTGCGCGAGCGCGGCGACGCGGCGCTGGCGGAGTACGCCCGCGCGTTTGGCGATCCGCCGCCGCGCCGCGTCGATCGCGACGAGATCGAAGCCGCGTACGCAACGTGCGATGGCGCGCTGCGCGACGCGATGAGCGCAGCGGCATCGCGCATCGAACGGTTCGCCAGCGCGCAGCGCGATGCGCTCGCCGATGTTACGATTCGCGAAAACGGACTAGAACTCGGACACCGCGCCGTGCCGCTCGAGCGCGTCGGTATCTACGTACCCGCCGGACGCCATCCGCTGCCCTCGTCATTGCTCATGGGTGCGATCCCAGCGCAGGTTGCCGGCGTGCGCGAACGGGTTGTCTGCACGCCGCGCGCGGGTCGTGAAGTTTTGGCTGCGGCGCACGTGGCCGGCATTGATGAGGTCTTTGAAGTCGGCGGCGCGCAGGCGATCGCCGCGCTCGCCTACGGCACGCAGCGTATCGCGCGCGTCGATCTCATCGTAGGCCCGGGAAATGCCTACGTCACCGCTGCAAAGCGCGCGGTGTTCGGGACGTGCGGCATCGACGCGCTCGCCGGCCCATCCGAGATTGCCATCGTCGCCTCCGGCGATGCGAACGCGGATTTGGTTGCCGCCGACATGCTCGCGCAAGCCGAGCACGATCCGGATGCGCGCGCCCTGTTGATTACGGACGACCGTACCTTCGCGCAAGCAGTCGGCCAGCGAATCGACGAGCGCCTGACACAACTCGAGACCGCTGCGACGGCGCGTCTGTCACTCGAACGATCCGGAGGGTTCGTGCTACTCGCGCTCGAGGATGCCCCTGGCTTCTGCAATCGGCTCGCTCCCGAGCATCTCTCGCTACAAGGGACTCGCGCCGAAGCGCTCGCACCGCGCTGCTCCACGTACGGTACGCTGTTCGTCGGCGAGGCCGCAGCCGAAGTCTTTGGCGACTACGGTAGCGGCCCGAATCACGTCTTGCCGACCGGCGGAACGGCGCGCTTTTCGTCGGGGCTTTCGGTGATGAACTTTCTTACGCTGCGCACTTTCGAGCGCTCGCTCGGGAATGCAGATCGCCGCATCGCGAACGATGCGGCGATTCTTGCACAAGCGGAGGGCCTTGCGGCTCACCGCGATGCTGCGTTAGCGCGGACGTCCTGACGGACGCGGCGCCGGGTGCGCCGGGGCTGCGTGCGCCGGTGCCGGATGCGCGGCCGGCTGCGGACGCGCAGCGGGAGCCGCGTGCGGTTGCGGGTTATACGCGTGCTGGACCGGAGCGGCATGGTACTGCGGCGCAGCGTGTTGCTGGACCGGAGCAGCGTGGTGTTGAACCGGAGCGGCATGCTGCACCGGAGCGGCATGCTGCACCGGAGCGGCATGCTGCACCGGAGCTGCGTGGTGTTCGACCGGCGCAGCATGTTGCACCGGAGCTGCGTGATGTTCTACCGGCGCGGCATGTGCCGCGGCAGCGTGTTGAACCGGCGCCGCGTGATGTTCTACCGGCGCGGCATGCGCCGCAGCAGCGTGTTGCGCCGGAGCCGCGTGATGTTCTACCGGCGCGGCATGTGCCGCAGCGGCGTGTTGCGCTGGAGCAGCGTGTTGCATCGGAGCGGCGTGTTGCTGAGCCGTTGCTGCATGGTACGCAGGCGGCACATGCTGCGCGCTATACGGGCGCTGTGCGGCGGCAATACTTGCCGCGGGCCGTCCGTGATTGGTCGAAGAACGGAACGCCGGATCGTTTCGCGCGTAGGTCGCGTGTTGCGTCTGCTGCGCGGTCATCCCGGAACGCCGTTCCGCATAGGCCCGATTCTGCGCGGCACTTGGCCGAGCATCGATCCCGTGCGGTCCGCCGTTGTACGCGACGCGATTGTTCCAACTGCGACGGGCGGACGGATCGGAATAGACGTAGCCACCGACCACGTTGCTGTTGACGTTGGTCACGGAGCGATTGTATTCGAAGTCGCGCCCGTGCCAGCGACCGCCGCTGTAACCGTTGCCGTAGTAGCCGTAGCCATAGTTAATGCCACCATAGAAGCCGACCGACGGACCCCAATATCCAGGATCCCATGCGTACATGCCATCATTGAAGGCCCAGTATCCGGGCGTCCAATACAGGCCGACCGATGGGGCCTCAACCCAAGTTCCCGGGACCCAGTAGTAGCCGTCAACCGGATCCCACGCCCAATAGCCAGGCTGCCAAATCCAGTTTGGTCCCGGCGCCACCGGCTGGTAGTAGTCTGGAATTGCCGGTGGCCCGAAGGCGACGGAAATGCCCACAGATACCTGGGCGCTCGCCGGTGCGGGAGCAATCCCGACGAACAACATGCAGGCGACCGCCAGCGTGCCGAGGGTTAAGACGAAGCGATTCATGAGTTTGTGTCCTCTCGATGGAGCCCTAGCTCTATACCCGTTAACGGTCTCCATACCCAAGGTGGTCCCAAACTCACCGGACTCTCATGCGCGTCCTTCGTAGAAGCACCGCGCGCACATCGGACGATATTCTACATCTCCCTCGATCGCAACCTGATCGCCGGCAAACAAGCGCTCTCCGTTAACGAAGCGTGGATTCATCGTCGCCTTGCGTCCGCAGGAGCACACGTTCTTCAACTCTTCGACGCTGTCGGCGAGCGTAAGCAAGTAGGCCGATCCCGGAAACGGTTCTCCAAGGAAGTCGCTGCGAATTCCGTAGCAAATGACGGGTATGCCCAGCAGATGCGCGCCGCGATGCAGCTGGCGCACCTGCACGGGCGTGAGAAACTGCGCTTCGTCGATAAGCACGCAGGCGATTTCTTGCATCTCCGACATGGCGGCGAAGAAATCAAACGCCGCATCGAATGTCAACGCCGGGCGCTTGGGTCCAATACGCGACGTAATGACTCCCTCTCCAAATCGATGGTCGATTGCCGAGGTGAAGAGCGCTACCTTTTGGTTATGCTCTTCGTAGTTATGGGCAACTTGAATGAGCGCAGTCGATTTGCCCGCATTCATTGCAGAGTAACGGAAATAAAGCTTTGCCATAGATACCGGCTACGTTAGGAACGCAGGGCCGCAAACGCCTCGAGCGCGCGATCCATTTCGTCAGTGGTCAGCGCCGCCGAGAGCTGCGTGCGTATGCGTGCGGTTCCCTCGGGCACGACCGGGAAACCGAAGCCGGTCACGAACACTCCTCGTTTGAGCAATGTATCGCTCATCGCAATCGCGACCGCCGTCTCGCCCACGATGATCGGGACGATCGCGCTAGGACCGTCCAGCGGTTTGAATCCAAGCCGCAGCAGGCCCGCGCGGAAGTACGCGACGTTGTCACGCAGACGATCGACGAGCTCGGGATGGGCGTCAAGATACTCGATTGCCGCCAGCGAACTGCATGCAACCGTCGCCGGTAACGCGTTGGAAAACAACTGCGGGCGCGAACGCTGGGTCAACATGTCCACGAGCGCGTTGCTGCCGGCGACGAAACCTCCCGCCGCACCGCCGAGCGCCTTACCGAGAGTCCCGGTAATGATGTCGACGTCGCCGGTCAGGCCAAAGTGCTCGATCGTCCCGCGGCCGGTTTTGCCCATAACGCCGGTGCCGTGCGAATCGTCGACGACGCTCACCGCGCCATATTTCTTGCAGAGCGCAACGATCTGCGGAAGCTTTGCAAGCGATCCTTCCATCGAAAACACGCCGTCGGTGACGACGAGCATCGGTGCGCATCCTTGCGCAGCCTTGAGCTTCGCTTCGAGATCGGCCATGTCGCCATGTTTGTACACGGCGCGTTTCGCTTTGCTCGCCAGGCGCACGCCGTCGATGATCGAAGCGTGGTTGAGCTCGTCGGAAATGATCGCGGATCCTTCTCCGCACACCGTTGCGAAGAGGCCTGTATTCGCGTTCCAGCACGACACGAACGTCAGCGAAGCTTGCGTGCCCAGGAAGGACGCGATTCGGTCTTCGAGCGTGCGGTGAATATCGAACGTCCCGCAGATAAAGCGCACTGACGCCGTGCCCGCACCATATTTCCTCAGGCCCTCGATCCCCGCCTCGACGACCTCGGCTTGATCGGAGAGCCCGAGATAATTGTTGCTCGAGAGCACGATCACGTCGCCCGCTTCTTCCATGTGCACTTCGGGCGCCATCGGCGTGGTCAAATGCCGCAAGTGTTTGTAGGTGCCCGCGGCCTTGAGCGCGTCGAGCTCACTTTGCAGTTGCGCATCAAACGCAGCGTTCACTTTGCAATATCCCCTTTGACGTCGAGTACGATCTTCGCCGCTTCGCCGTTGCGCATCAGCTCAAAGGCTCGATCGAAGTCGCGCATCGGAAGCACGTGCGTGATGATCGGCCGAAGGTCGATGCGGCCGCTCTTGACGAGTGCCTGCGTCTGATACCACGTCTCGAACATTTTGCGTCCGTTGATGCCGAGCACCGTGAGCCCCTTGAAGATGATCCGCTCGGCGAGATTGAGATTGACACTATCGCCCGGAATGCCGAGCAACGCCGCCGTCCCTCCGTTGCGTACCATTTGCAGGCCCAAATCGATCGCACTGCCGCTTCCGGACATTTCGAGCAGCACCTCAACACCGTCGCCGCTCGTGCGGCGCTTGATCTCGTTCACTAATCCCGATGCGCGCGAATCAAAGGTCTCGTCGGCGCCGAGGCGCTTAGCCAGTTCGAGCTTGGCCGGATTGACGTCGATTGCATAAACCGACGACGCGCCCGCCGCGCGCGCGACCGGAATGGCCATCAAGCCGATAGAGCCAACGCCGGTTATGACCACACTTTTGCCGCTCACGCCTGCCGCCATTACCGTGTGCACCGCGTTGCCGAGAGGATCGAACACCGCAGCAAACTCATCGGGAATCGCCGGGTCGAGTTTCCACACATTGTATTCGGGCATCGCGATGAACTCAGCAAACGCGCCGTCACAATCGACGCCGATGATTTTGACGTTTTCGCAGATATGGGCTTGACCGGTACGGCAGAGCACGCAAGTGAGATCGGCGATATGACCTTCTGCCGAGACGCGATCGCCTACGTTCACCGCGCGTACTGCGTCGCCAACCGCTTCGACTGTGCCCATGAATTCATGGCCAATCACTACGGGCGGACGAATCCGCGCCTGCGCCCAGTGATCCCACGAGTAGATATGGTGATCGGTGCCGCAGACACCCGCCTTCTCGACCCGGATCAGGACGTCGGTCGGACCGATCGAGGGAATGGGGACGGCGTGGAGTGTGAAACCGGGCTCAGGGCGGAGTTTCGAGAGAGCCTTCATCGTCGCTGCCATGTCGGCCGAACTAATTGTACGGAAACGGGGCCCGCGCCTGGCGCGAGCCCCGTCTTGCTGGTCTAACCCGACGTACGACTAAAAGTCGTATTCGAGCTGGTACCGTCCGTACTTGAACAGACCGGCGATTGCATCTCCCGGTGCCGGGAAGTTCGTCGCCGAGCGACTGAACTCGCGGACGCGCAACGAGAGGCCCTTGTAAAGACCCGTCTTCGGCACCTTCATGAAGAAGTATTGCGTGTCGAAGTCCGTAGCGTTGGTCGACGTAGCGTAGCCCGAGTTTGAGAAGTCGTACCACGTTTGGCCGACCTGCACCCAGAACTGCTTGTTGTCCGAGGTGAACGTCGCCTGGATCTTCACGGCGCTACCACCGCCACGACGGTCGATGAGACCGGTCGTACCGGAGGCCACGTAGGTCGGATCGGTTACGTACCCGTCGGTGTACGGGCTGGCCCAGCCGCCGTAGTAGACGTTGGCGACGCCTGCCGTGGCGGTCGGCGAACACTGCGCGGAACCACCGGTCGGCAAGAAGTAGGGCATGTTGTAGTTGTACGCTTTCGCCGACGCGAGCTGATGCGTGTTGGCGTTACACGTAATGCCCGTCGGCAGCGTGACCGTATCGGTCTTCCACGGAATCGAATCGAACGAACCGGTTAGGAGCACGTTGGGCATCGGATTGAAGCCAACTTGCATACCGAAGATCGTTGAGTCGATCTTTCCGAGAATGTCGCCTGACGGCGCACTTTCCGAACCCGTTTGTAACGCCACATACGGCTTGAGTTTGCTCGTGCCCAGCGGCATCTTCGCGTCGAGCCACCAGGCGCTAGCGATGTTCTCGAAGTCGTAGTAGTAGAGGTTGGCGCTGAGCGGAAGATCCTTGGGCCCAGCGTACCCGAGGCGTGCGTAGAACGTGCCCGAGGTCTTGGGCGTTGTCTGCGTCGGGTCGTAGTACAGGCTCGAGTAAGCCGTGGATCCCGAGTAGGTGTAGCCGCCCGGCGCGAGCGCCGTTAGCAGCGTGCCTTGGTCGAAATTGGAGCACGTACGGCACTCCCATTGCCACCAGTCAGCGGCTTCGACCGTCCAGTTGGGATTGATCTTATAGGAGAGATCGGCGCCTTGATAAGCGACCGGCTTGAGGCGTGAATCCGAGATCGGCATCCACGGCGTTCCGTAGGCCAAATCGCCGCCTTGGAAGTTGAGCCCATTGCCGTTGTACTTGACGTATGCTTCGTAGAGCGTACTCATCTCGAATTGCGGCAGTGTGGTATCTGGATTGAGGCCCGGCGGAACGCTCTTCGTACCGCAAGGACCCGGCAGCGCGGAACTTGCCGTCGCCGGATTCGAGCAGTTGTTGAACGGATTCGCATAAAGATACGAACCGCCGACGCTAAAGCCCGAACCTAGAAATTTATAGGCAGCCGAAAGGCTAATGGCTTGGTTTTCCGACGACTGATTGGCTTTGCTTCCCGGTCCCGGGCCGCCGTAGGCACTGTACGCGTTTTGACGCGTGAAGTCGTAGACGCGGATGTAACCGTGATAGGTGAATGGATTTGGCGTGGGCTTCGGTGTAGGCGCTGCCTGTGCCACCGTCGGTAACGTATTGTACACTGGTGTTGCCGTTGTTTCCGCCAGTGATAAAGACGTTGCCGCCAAAACCATCACCGCTGCGGTCAGACCGACGCGCGCGAGTTTGGTTAACACGTAAGAAGTACTCCCTATCAAAAGAGTTGGTATGGGGGTAACGGCCCCATGCTACCTGGGCAAAATTAAGGCTCATTTAACGTCGCCTTAAGCAACCGAGGGGCCTCAAGCTATGTATCGGCTAAAGCCCCGGGCGCAAACCCCTTAGGTCGGGAGGATAGGCCCGGGAATCGCGTGCGGGCTTTCGTTCGGTCTTGGAAACGGTTTCCGACGGGTACGACGGAGTACACGAGGAAAGCGGTGACAACGACCGGGCGAAAGGGCGCCGCGATTTAGCCGTAGCGGCCGGTGATGTAGTCTTCGGTGCGTTTATCGCGGGGCTTGGTGAAGATCGTCGAGGTGGTTTCGTTCTCGATGAGCTCGCCCATGAGGAAGAAGGCGGTATAGTCGCTGATGCGGGCGGCCTGCTGCATCGAGTGGGTGACGATGACGACCGTATATTCCTTCTTGAGCTCGTCGATGAGGTCTTCGATCTTGCTGGTCGCGATCGGATCGAGCGCCGAGGCCGGCTCGTCCATCAGAATCACTTCCGGATCGACCGCGAGACAGCGCGCGATGCACAGGCGCTGCTGCTGGCCGCCGGAGAGGTCGAGCGCGGAGCGGTCGAGCCGATCTTTGACCTCGTCCCAGAGCGCGGCGCCTGCGAAGACTGCGCTCGCAGATCTCCATGCAGCGCCTTGCGATTGCGCTCGCCGTGAATGCTGGGTCCGTAGACGACGTTTTCGAAGATCGTCTTCGGAAACGGATTGGGACGCTGAAAGACCATGCCGATGCGATGGCGGATCGTGACGGGATCGATGTTGCTGCGCGTAGATATTCGTCGCCGTCGAGCAGCACGTTGCCGTCGACGCGTGCGCCGGGCGTGAGATCGTGCATCCGGTTGAGCGCGCGAATGAACGTCGATTTGCCGCAACCCGACGGGCCGATCAGCGCCATGACGCAGTGCTCCGGAACGCTCAGATTCGCGTTTTTGATCGCGTGAAAGGTGCCGTAGTAGATGTCGAGATCACGCGCTTCAGCTTCGTAGAAGCCGGCGCACTGGTCAAGTCCGGGTTTGAGGCGATCATGCGCGTTGTAAAGTTGTCCATATTGGGAGAGCGGGTACGAGCGAATTGAGCCGACACTGTAGCAGCTCCTACGTCATCGCTGGAATGTTACTGAAATAGCCGACTTAAGTGGTGATTAAGGGACATTAAGATAAACGCCCTCGGCGAATGAGGCCGCGGGCGTAACTTCGGGAAAAACGTCTACGTACCACTCGCGAACGTCCTGCAGCGTCAAAGCGCGACAGTACTCGTCGAGAAACGCCAGGATCTGCCGGCGCATCGTGCGCTCCTCAGACTCGGGTCACTTTGAACGCGACATCATGGTCACGGTAGGCGCACGCAGATTAGGCCGGGCTTATCGCCTGTTTAAATGGAGCTGCTTCGTGCAGCTATACTCGAGGGCGACGCGCATGATCGGCATGCGGATCGTAAACAGTCGTGCCGCGTCCCAACGTCGATTCCGCCGAAATCGTCCCGCCGTGCGCGTCGATGATGCCCTTGACGATCGCGAGGCCCAGACCGGCGCCGCCGCTTTCGCGCGTTCGCGACCGATCGACCACGTAAAAGCGCTCGAAGATATGCGGCAAGTCGCGATACGGAATGCCCATCCCCGTGTCGCGTACGCGCACGACCGCATCGCTGCCGCGCGCGTCCAATTCGACCTTGACGCGACCGCCGCCCGAGGGCGTGTGACGAATCGCGTTGTCGATCAAGTTCACGAAGACTTGGGACGAGACGATCTGGGTCGGCCTCGACCGAACCGGCCGCGAGCGTCAGCAGCTCGAGCTTGACGCCTTTGTTCGCGGCCTGCGGCTCGAACGACGCGACGATCGGATGCGCAACTTCTTCGAGATCGATTTCGCGAAGATTCAGCTTGAGCTGTCCCGATTCGGCGCGCGCTTGTTCGAGCAGTTGCTGCACCAGCGCTGCTAAGCGGTCGACTTGCGCCAGCGCTTGCGGCAAGAAGAGATCGGCGGCTTCGTCGTCGGGCGACTCGATCACGGTCTCGAGCATCAGTTTGATCGACGAAAGCGGCGTGCGCAGCTCGTGCGAGACGTTGGAAAGAAACTCTTTGCGCGCGCGATCCAGACGCACAAGATCGGTCTGATCTTCGGCAAACACCACGACGCGCTCCCGATTCGCCTTCATCGCCGATCGGATAAACCGAAACGCCGTAGGTACGCCGCTCCGTCGCGCCGCGACGATGAACGGCGCGACCGAGGCCTCTCCCGCAGCGCTTCGTCGATTCGGCGTTCGAACTCGACGTTGGGAATCGCCTCGATGACGTGCGAGCCGATCGCGCGCTCCGCGTCGAAACCGAAGATCGCCCCGGCAGCCGAATTGGCGAACTCGATCCGCGCACTGCGATCGACGAACACGACACCGATCGGCAAAGCGCGCGACCAGTCGCACGAATCGCGCCTCACTCTGCGCGTCGTTGATCACCGTCCGAGGCGTCGCTACGCTCGGGTTCACTGGCTGCCGCGCATGCGCGCGAAGCGCCCACGCCGAGAAGCGCTCCGGCCAAGAGCGCTGCCACGACGAGCAGACCGACCCAGATCATGGTTTGGGGAAGCTCTACGATCTTGAACATATAGCCGCGGCTGACGCACCGTGATGATGTGCCGCGGCGATACGTGAGTCTTCTTCGATCTTTTCGCGCAGCCAGCGAATGTGCACGCTGACCGTTTGCTGCTCGCCTTCGAAGTCGTAGCCCCACACCTTATCGAGAAGCGTTTGCCGGGTGACGACGCGGCCGTTGTTTTCCATCAAGACGCGCAACAACGCAAATTCTTTCGGCGCCAGCGCGACGTCTTTGCCGCGAACGATGAGTTGCTGGCGCGAAGGATCGAGCACAATCTCGCCGAGCGAGATCGCTTCGTCGTGCCCGACTTGGATCGGCGTTTGGCGGCGCAGCCGCGCTTTGACGCGCGCGAGAAACTCGTGCAGCGCAAACGGTTTGGTGACGTAGTCGTCGGCGCCGAGCTCCAGCGCCAGAACTTTGTCGATCTCTTGGTCCTTCGCGGTGAGCATGATGATCGGCACCGAGCTGAATTTGCGAATTTCTTTACACGCCTCGATGCCGTCGAGCACGGGAAGCATGATGTCGAGCACCACGAGATCGGGCTGTTCGCGCTGCGCCATCGCGATCGGCGCTGCGGCCGTCGCTCGCGGTCACGACGGTATAGCCGCTGCGTTCCAGGTTGAAGCGCAGCGTCTGCAAGATTGCGGACTCGTCGTCGACGACCAGGATCTTCTTATTGAAGTCCGGGCTCTTGACAAACGCCCCGCGCGTTTCATCTCCAGCGATCCGTTCATACGATTTGGCGATCGCGCTGTAATCCAGCGCGCCGTCTCCTTCGCGGATTGGTCAGTGTACAGCTGGTAGGCAAGCTCCGTCAGCCGGCATCGAGAAATCGATCGCTCGAGCCGCGTCCAGTGCCGCCGCCAGATCTTTGCGCAGGAGATCGAGGCGAAACCGCCCTCGAACGTTCCGGCCAGCCACGTCTTGGGCAACCATTGCTCCAGAAGGTAGTTCGAACCCGTCGCCGTTGCAAGAACTTTTCGAACGTCGTCGAGATCGGCTCCGGCCCGCTTCCGCAAAGACTAAGCGCCTCAGCGTTGGCGATCATAACGTTGGAGATCATGATCTGATTGACGAGTTTTACCGTCTCGCCCATGCCGATGCCGCCGAGCGGTGCGGCGTGCCCATTGCCAGCAGGATGGGCTCGACCGCGCAAAAATCGTCGGCTCGGCGCCGACCATGATCGTCAGCGTGCCGGTTGTGGCCCGCGCCGGGCCCCCGCTGACCGGCGCATCGACGAAATCCACGCCCGCTTCCGCGAGACGTTTGGCGAACTTCTGCGACGCGATCGGCGAGATCGTCGACATGTCGATTGCAACGCTGCCCTTGGCCAGGCCCTTGGCGGCCCCGCGCTCGCCAAAGAGCACCTCTTCTACTTGCGGCGCATCGGGCACGCAGGTAATCACGACTCGCTGGCAGCCGCAACGGCCGCCGGATCGGCCGCCTCTTTGACCCCGTCGGCAACGAGCCGCTCGAGCGCGTCGCGGCGCTTATGGGCCGCAACGGTTACGGCAAATCCGGCACGCAGCAACGAGCGAACCATCGGCTCACCCATCGCGCCGAGACCGAGAAATCCAAGGGGGAAACGCGCATCCATCACCGCCGCGTCGTTTTACAGGCACCCTCACGCTCCTGGCCGAAGCGGCTGCCATGAGCATTGCAACCCCTGCCGTCAGGCGCCCGACGTTCGACCAATTGAACCTTTCCACGGGCAAACGCACGCGTCTACATCGCTTGATGTACGAACACGGACCAGCCAACGGCACGCTGATGATTCTGCCGATCGACCAGGGCCTCGAGCACGGCCCGATCGATTTCTTCGACAACCCCGAATCGATCGACACCGATTGGATCTACCGGCTTGCCGTCGAGGGGAATTTCTCCGGCATCGCGCTTCACATGGGCCTGGCGGAAAAATATCACAAACACTACGCCGGCCGCGTTCCGCTCGTGCTCAAAATCAACGGCAAAACGAATGTGCCTTCCGATGACGAAGCGTTCTCCTCGCTGACGTCATCGGTCGAAGATGCGGTGCGCCTCGGCGCGGACGCGGTCGGCTACACGCTGTTCGTCGGAAGCCCGTCGCAAGACGTGGACATCGCGCAGTGCAACGAAGTGCGTCGCGAATGCGAACGCTACGGTATGCCGTTGATCATCTGGGCGTATCCGCGCGGATCAGCGATGAAAGCCAAAGGCGGGATCGATTCACTCTACGCCGTCGATTACGCCGCGCGCGTTGCATGCGAAATCGGCTGCGACATCGTCAAACTCAACGAACCGAAGTGGGACGCGGCCACCGCCGACAAACTGCCCAAGCCGTACAACACCTTGCAGTTCACCGACGTCGAAGGCTTGCGCAAGGTCGTAAAATCAGCCGGGCGCACGCTCGTGCTGGTTTCGGGCGGCAGCAAGATGGGCGACGAGGACACGATCAAAAAAGCCCACGCCGCAATGGAAGCCGGCTGCGTCGGGCTGATCTTCGGCCGGAACATGTGGCAACGCAAATGGGACGCCGCCATCGCGATGAGCTCGAGCATGCACGACGTCCTCAACAACTACGGCCAAGAAGAATAGCTGATTCGAGGTAGGCCTGCGACATTCGGCCGAACGCGTTAGCCGAAGCGGCGAGCGACCCTGACCTTACGTGTCCGAGCCGCGAGGCGCTTAGTGAGGCCGAATGTCGCAGGCCGTGCCTCGAAAATCAGCTATTATTTACAGCAGAATGATCGAATCTCAGGCGGGCATCGCGAGCGAAGAGTCTCTCGAGGAACGGGTCAACCGGGCCCTTGATAAGGTGCGCCCGTTGATTCAGGCCGACGGCGGCGAGGTGTGGCTGATCCGCGTCGACGGCAGCACAGCGTATGTCCAGATGCTGGGCGCCTGTGGCGGATGCCCGGCGTCCAACATGACGCTCAAAGGCGCCATCGAGGCCGTCGTGACGGCCGACGTCCCCGAAGTCACCGAAGTCCTGCAAGTATAATCCGGCGAGCGGCGTTCAGGCGAGCGGCTTTAAGCGAATCCTGAACGCCCGAGCCTATGCGCAGTGGCTGCAGTAGTAGCTCACGGCCCCGTCATGCACTTGGGGCACCATGTGCTCGCGCGAACCGCGCCGTCCGCAATTTGCGCAGGCATATGTCGCGCCGATCGCCGGGACGGTGGCGGCCTCGTGCCGTTTGGCAAACCAGACGGCGAAGTAGATGGCGAGCCCGAGTACGAGCGGGGCCCACGCGAAGAAGTCGCGGAGTGCGTCTTGTGAAACGACTGGATTCATAACGGATTCCCTTCATTCGCACGACCGCCGCAAGAGCCCTCGGAACCGGGACCGAAGCTCGTCGGAATGAACACAGAGGGGTCGCTGCGCGACGGGCTCATTGCCCATCTCGAGCGCACCCGCGTGCTGCGCGACCCGCGCATCGCGGCAACCTTGCGCGCCGTAAGCCGGCAGCGCTTCATTCCCACGATGTCGCCTGAGGAAGCGTATGAAGATAAGGCGCTCGCGATCAAAGAGCGCGATGGCCTTGTCATCTCGTCGATCTCGCAGCCTTCGATGATCGTGCACATGCTCGAACTTCTCGACGTGCATTTGGGCGATCGCGTACTAGAAATTGGAACGGGAACCGGGTACAACGCGGCGTTGCTTGCGCAACTCGCCGGCGCGGCGAACGTCGTCAGCGTCGAGATCGAACGCGACTTGCTTCAAGCAGCGCGTACGGCGCTCGACGAGCAGGGCTGCCGGCTCGTCAGACTCGTTCACGCCGAGGAGCTTACGGGTGTGCATCAGCCGTTCGATCGCATCATCGTGACGGCGCGTTCGAACGACATCGATCCGAATTGGTGGCGGCTGCTCGGGCCAAACGGACGCATCGTGGTTCCGCTCGACATCGGCTACGGTGGCGAGCGCGCAATCGGATTCGTGCGCGAGGGCATGCGGCTCCGCAGCCTGGGATCGTACGCGTGCTCATTCGTGGAACTGCGCGGCGGGAACGTGGATCGCGATCCGGCGATGTTCTTTCGATCGCGCGGAGTGCGCTACGAACGCGAACCGGGCGCGAGTACACCGCTCGATGTGGTTGCGATCGAGCGGGTCAACGCCGATGCCTCACTGCTGGAGGGAGCAGACGCAGTGGTGGCCCGCCCTCACACGCTTTTCGCGGTTACGCGGACTTTTTGAAATAGTCAGCGTTGATAGCGACGAAATTTTGCCATTTCTCGGGAATGTCGGAATCGGCGAAGATCGCTTCGACCGGGCACGCCGAAACACAGGCTCCGCAATCGATGCACACTTCAGGGTCGATGAAGAGTTGCTCGTCGTTCTCGCCCCCGTGAATACAGTCCACGGGGCAGACGTCAACGCACGATTTGTCCTTGGTTCCGATGCACGGCTCGGTGATGATATACGCCATAACACGCGATTATTGGCAACGCCTGGAGCCGACGCCTGCTATACGGTCGAGCGTCTCCCGGAGATCGCGCGAACGACCCAGAGCAGCACTACGGCGCCGATCAGCGCGCACACGAAGCTGCCGAGATTGAACCCGGTCACGCCCACATGGCCGAACAACTCGAAGATCCAGCCGCCAAGCACGGCTCCGACAATTCCGACAATTAAATCGCCGAGGATGCCGCCCGGGCCCTCGCCCGGAACGAACCAGCGTGCAACCGCGCCCACGATGATCCCGAAGAGAATCCATAACAGAATGCCCATTGCTCCCTCACTCTCTTTTCCAAGGGTACCCTGTTGCCGCGTTACGAAACCCCCGGGAGCGCCGTTAGGAGCAACATGAACAGAACGCTCGCCCTGCTTACTCTTTTCCTGGTCTCGACCTCTGTCGCGGGCGCCGCGGCAACCGTTACGCATATCACGGTCAGTGGTGAAGGCACCGTCGCCGTGATGCCGGACGAGGCCACGATACGCGCGTCGATCGTCACGAATGCGGATCGCGCCGATGACGCCGTTTCGCAGAACAATACCACCTACGCGCGCATCGTCGCGGCGACGCAGGCGCAGGGCGTCGCGCGCAATGACGTGACGCTCGCCGATTACAATCTCAATTTCAACCCGCGGCCGAATCCCATGCCCAGCGACGGCGGATTCGCAGCGTCGCAACGCTACGGATACATCGTGTCGCGCACCTTTGATATCAAGGTACGTGCAATAGCGAAAGCCGGCGCCGTTGTCGACGCGATCACCAAAGCTGGGGTCACCAACGTCGAGGGCGTCTCGTTCGGCGCATCGGATCCTTCACACGCGCGCGCGCAGGCCACGTCCAAAGCATTTGCCGACGCCCGCCTCAAGGCGGATGAGGTTGCGAAGGCCGCCGGTCTACATATCACCGGGATAGGGCGGATCGAGTTCGGCGGCAGCGCGCCCGTGGTGCCGATGATGCGCATGGCCGCGATGTCGGCTGCAGCAGCACCCGCGCCGACCGTCTTGGACGCCGGAAATGTGAGCGTAAGCGCTAGCTTGACCGTTGTCTTTCTGGCAGCGCATTAACGAAAGCGAAACCGTCGCCGCCGGGGAGAGTAGAGGAAGGCATGACCAATACCACCTGCGAGTCGTGCGGCCGGCGACCGTCCACCACGGTTGTCGGACGAAGCGCCCTGTGCAACGCGTGCGCCCAGCGTAAATCTGCCACCAGCGCGTTGCCCTTTCTCGGTGCAGCGCTCGCTGCAGCCGGGTTGATCGCAGGCGGCGCCATGGTGATCGAAAATCGTGAAGAAATCTCGCGCCGTTTCTCGATGACGGGCGGCACGCCCACGCTCCAATCATTTTCCCGCGATCTCACCGACCTGGCGCGCGCCGGCAAACTCGATCCGGTCGTCGGCCGCGACGACGAGATCGAACGCCTCGTATCGATCCTCGCACGGCGCAGCAAGAACAATCCGGTACTGATCGGAGAGCCCGGCGTCGGCAAGACCGCGATTGTCGAGGGTCTTGCTCAACGCATCGTGGCCGGCAGCGTGCCTTCCTCTCTTCGCAACAAACGCGTGCTCGCGCTGGCACTGGGTCCACTCGTTGCGGGCACGAAGTACCGCGGTGAATTCGAAAGCCGCATCAAGCGGATTCTGGATGAGGTCAAGCGCAGCGCGCGTGACGTGATTCTGTTCATCGACGAAATGCATACGCTGGTCGGCGCGGGCGCTGCGGAGGGGGCACTCGACCTCTCGTCGATGATCAAGCCCGAACTTGCGCGTGGCGATTTACAGTGCATCGGAGCAACGACGTTTGACGAATATCGCAAATACGTCGAGTCGGATGCGGCGCTCGAGCGGCGCTTCCAACCGGTCATGGTGAACGAACCGACTATCGAGGCGACGATTGCTATCTTGCGCGGTCTGCGCGCGAAATACGCCGAGCACCATAAAGTGACGATCACCCCCGAGGCAATCGACGCTGCTGCGAATCTCTCGGCTCGCTACATTGCGGATCGCTTCTTACCCGACAAAGCGATCGATTTGATGGACGAAGCCGCGGCTAACGTTGCGCTGGCGAACAAGGGCGCCTTCGACCACCCGTCGGTGACCGCCGAACACGTCGCTGCGGTCGTGACCAAGTGGACCGGGATTCCGCAGCAGACGCTCACGGAGACGCAGGCCAATGCGCTACTCGAACTCGAGGTTACGCTCGCGCGTCGCGTGATCGGACAAGCGCAAGCGATAGCCAAAGTGTCTGAGGCGATTCGCCGCGCACGCGCGGGATTGCACGATCCGCGTAAGCCCTTGGGTAGCTTTCTTTTCGCAGGTCCGAGCGGCGTCGGCAAAACCGAGCTCGCCAAAGCCCTCGCAGCCGCACTTTTCGGCACCGAAGACGCGCTCGTGCGCATCGATCTCTCCGAATTCACCGAAGCCCACACGGTTTCGCGCCTGCTCGGCGCGCCGCCGGGATATGCCGGTCACGACGAACCGGGGCAATTGACCGAGCCCGTACGGCGCAGGCCGTATTGCGTGATTCTCTTTGACGAACTCGAGAAAGCGCACCCCGACGTCGCCAACGTGCTCTTGCAAATACTGGACGACGGCCGTGTAACCGATGCCAAAGGGCGCACGATCGACTTCCGCCACGCGCTCATCGTGCTGACGACCAATCTCGAGGATGACCAGATCGGCGACTACCTGCGGCCCGAATTCTTGAACCGCATCGACGATCGCGTACGCTTTAACGAACTGCAACTCCCCGACATCGAAGCGATCGTGGAGATCCACGTCGATGCGCTCGTGCAGCGCATGGGCGCGCGCAATTTGCACCTGCGGCTCTCCGACGACGCAAAGGCTTACTTGGCAAGAGTCTCAATGGGCGCGGGAAGCGGCGCACGCTACGTGCAGCGCACGGTCTCGCACTACATCTCGACGCCCCTCTCGACGGCGATTTTACGCGGCGAGCTGCGTGAAGGCGGCACCGCCAACGTCACCCTCGCGGGCGACGAACTCGTTGTACGAGCGGCGTAGTCTCGCTCTTGTCATCCCGAGCGTGGCAATTGAACGCGAAGCGTTCATAAGCGTAGTCGAGGGAGCGACGAAGCGTTCCGGCTTCGGCGTTCGGCTGAACGGGTTAGCCGAGCGGCGAGCACCCTGACAATGTAGCTTTGTGCGAGACGCGAGGCGCTTAGTGAGGCCGAACGCCGAAGCCGATGGCGCGTGGCGCTCCCTCGACTACGCTGCGCTACGCTCGGGATGACAAAAAGGCTACGCTCGGGATGACAAGAGCCGAGGCTACAGAATCGACTTGATGTCGGCGGTGAGCTGCGCGCTCGAGAGCTGGCCGACTTCGATTCGACGAATGACCCCAGCTTTGTCGATGAAGACGCCGACCGGCATGCCATTGATCGAATACAGATCGCTCAGCGTGCCCGAATCAACCACCGCGGGGTACGTGAGCTGGTGCTGTTCGACGAACTGCTTGGCCTTTTGCGCATTCTCTTCCACGTCAACGCCGATCACTTGCAGGCCCTGTGATGCGTACGCCTTATAGGCTGCGTTGACTTCGGGGGCTTCGTCGTTACACGGAGGGCACCAGGTCGCAAAGAAATCCATAAAGACCGGCTTCCCGCGTAGCTGCGCCATCGTCAACGAACCCCCGCTGACCAATGGGTCCTTCCAGTCGGGCGCCGACTCGCCGATGCGCGCCGTTGCTCCCACACCGTGGCCGTTGCAGCCTGCGAGCAGCAAAGCTGCCGCGGCAATCATCAATCGTCTAACCATAACTAGGATACGCCACCGCCTCCAAATCGGTTTTCATTTGCACGATCAATTCGTCGACCGACGCGAAGAGCCGCTGTTCGCGCAGGTACCGCAGGTCCCGCACCGCCAGCTCGTGACCATAGATTGTGCCGTTGAAGTCGCGAAGCCACGCTTCGATCGTCCGGCGCTTTCCTTCGAACTGCGGGTTGGTGCCGATCGAAACCAGTGCTGCATGATCGCGCCCGTCATAACGCGCGACTGCGGCATAGACGCCGTCTTTCGGTAGGAGCTTCTCCGGCACGGCGATATTCGCGGTCGGAAAGTCCAAGTCGTGCCCACGCCCGAAACCCACTTCAACGACGCCCCGCAGTTCGTAACTGTGACCCAGCAAGTAGTCGGCCAATTCCACATTGCCGTCGGCAAGAAGGGTGCGGATGCGCGTGCTGGAGATACGCTCGCCCTCGTGTGTGATGTTCTCGAGCCCGACGAACGGCAGACCGCGGTCAGCGAAGTACGCCGCCATCGTTGCCGCATCGCCCGCTCGCTTATGGCCGAAGCGAAACGTCGCCCCAACCGCCACGCCCTGCACGCTCATCGCCGTAAGGCGGCCAAGGAACTCTTGCGGCGTCAGTTTCGAGACCTGCTCGTCGAACTTGATCAGGAAGCACTCCTCGAAGCCCGCCTGCGCGAACAAATCGATGCGCTCGGCGGTCGTTGTGATCATCGGCGGCTGCGTACCGGGCCGCAAGAACTCGGCCGGATGATTAGCGAACGTCAACACCCCAACCCGGTAACCGGGCTTGCGCATCCGGCGCGCCGCTTTCGCGATCTCCATGTGCCCGCGATGCATGCCGTCAAAGAAACCAATAGCTAATACTAAAGGTCTGTCATTCTCCCTAAAAAGCTCATGGTAAATCTTCATTTTGAACGGCGCTCCGCCCGAGGCTCCGCGCCCCCCGCTTCGCGGGGCCCCCAAACCAGGGGGTGCGTTTCACCTGATTGGAAAGAAAAAGACTCCCCTAGGGCACCCCCATTTAACATCTAGACGAACACTTTCCGTGGCGCCAACAACGCGCCATGCGCCTCGCCGACACCGACCAGCGTGCGCGACTGATCGCGCACGAAGACGCGCGAGGCGGGGGCGCCCTCGGGCAACGGTACCGCGCGGCCGGCGCGAAAGTCCGCGGAACCGCGCAGGTCCAGCACGATCGTCGGGAACGGAATGATGTGTTCGGGCGGCGTGACGCTGCCTTGGGGATCCTCGGCAATCTCATCCAGCGTGCGGGATTCGTAGAGCACGAACGGCCCAGACGCCTCACGCACGAGCGCGCCCATGTGCGCCGGCACGCCCAGCGCGGCACCGAGATCCTCGCAGAGCGTGCGCACGTACGTGCCTTCACTGCATGCGACGCGAATGCGCGCCTTGTTCGGTGCTTGGGTTCCGAGCAGCGAAAGCCCATAGATCGTCACGCTGCGCGCCTTGCGCTCGATCGTCTTTCCCTCGCGGGCAAGCTCGTACAGGCGCTTGCCCTCATGATGCAGCGCCGAAAACATCGGCGGCACTTGCGACAGTTTGCCGATGAACTGCGGCAACGCTTCTTCGAGTTTGCGCTCCCAATTCGGTGGCAATGCGCCCTGCGCAACCGTCTCCCCGAGCGCATCTTGTGTCGTTGTCGAACGGCCCAGCACCACGAGCGCGGTATAGGCTTTGCGTTGGTCTTCGAGCAGAGGGATCAGGCGCGTTGCTTTGCCGATCGCAACCGGAAGAACGCCGGCTGCTTGCGGGTCGAGCGTGCCGAGATGGCCTGCGGCGATTTTGCGGTCACGGCCGTAGACGCCGTAGATTCGCTTGACCCGGGCGACGATCTGCGCCGAGGTATAGCCTGCGGGTTTGAAAACGTTGACGAACCCAATTACCACGATGCGTTAGATGCGTTGGCGGCGTGAGCGGGCAAAGCGCGCCACGCGAAATTAAAGTCCTTCGGCCGAGAGCGCCGCATCGACGGCGGCGAAAGCCTCGCCAAGCGACCCGTGCAACGTCAAGCCCGAAGCGCGGAAATGCCCGCCGCCGCCCAGACGCGCGGCCGCCGCTTGCACGCTCACGCGCCCACTCGAGCGAAGGCTCACGCGAATCTCGCCGTCGTAGGCTTTGAAGAGCGCCGCGACGTCGACGCCTTCTTGCCCGCGAAGCACATTAACCATGTCCTCGGTGTCTTCGCCGTCGGCGCCGGTTAGCTTGAGCATCTCGTCGTCAACATGCGAAAAGCAGTATTTTCCGTCATGCGCAAACTGCATTTCGTCGATAACCCGGCCGAGTAATCGCGTTGCTGCGACACGCTTGTTTCCGAAGATCTCCTCGGTAATCTGCTCTTTGTCGGCACCCGCGCGCATCAGCTCGGCCGCAAGCTCGAGCGTTTCGGAGGTCGTGTTGGAATGCATGAAGCCGCCGGTGTCGGTCATGATCGTGGTAAGAATGCAGGTCGCGATCTTCGGGTCGATATGCGCGTTCATCTCGCGGAAGAGGCGCATCACCGCTGTACCGGTCGAAGTCTCGGTCGGAATCACAAAATTGAGCGCGCCGAAATGCGAATTCCCCAGGTGGTGATCGATATCGAGCATGTTGGCGCGATCGACCTTGGGCAAAAATTCGCCCGCCCGCGCGTGGTCACTCATATCGCCGAAAACATACAGCGTATCCGGAGGAAAATCGGCGGGAATCTCGCGCGAGACGAACTCCGCGTCGGGGAGAAACCGCAGGTTGCGCGGCACCGGATCCTGATTGAAGTACGCGACCCGTTTGCCCAGACGCTTGAGCGCGATGCCGAGCGCAAGTCCCGCCCCCAGCGTATCGCCGTCGGGTTTGACGTGGCTCACCATCACAAAAGCGGGCCGCCGCCGCAATTCGGCAACGACCTCAGCTTCAGTCGAAGAACGCAGCTCGTTCTCGATCATTCAGTCACCTCATCGGCAGCGCTTTGACGCGCGGCATCTTCGCGCAAGGTCTTTGCCAGCGCGATCGCGCGCTCGGTCGAACGATCCTCCACAAAGATCAACTGCGGCGTGTGCCGCAAATCGATCTTGTGCCCAAGTTCTCCGCGCAAAAAGCGCGATGCGGACTCCAGCGCCTCGAGGGACTGACGCGCCTGATGGCGATCGCCGATGATCGAGACGAAGACCTTGCAGTGCTGGAGGTCGTCGGTCACTTCGACGTGCGTCACGGTCACGAAGCCCAGGCGCGGGTCCTTCAGCTCTTGGGTAATCACCGTGCCGAGGATACGCTGGATTTCGTGGTCGATGCGCGCGAGTCTTTGGCTCTTCACGCCGTGACGAGCTCCGCCGCCACCTGCTCCGTGACGTAGGCTTCAATCACGTCGCCGACTTTGAGATCCTGGAACTTGGCAACCTGGATGCCGCACTCGAAGCCTTCCGCGACTTCGCGCACGTCGTCCTTGAAGCGCCGTAGGCTCTCGAGTTCGCCGGTGAAAACCACCGCCGAGTCGCGCACCACGCGCACCTTGGCGCCGCGCGTGATCTTGCCGTCTTTGACGTAGCAACCAACGATGGTTCCGACCTTGCTGACCTTGAAGACTTCGCGCACTTCGGCATGGCCGAGCGTGACTTCACGCTCCACCGGCGAGAGCATACCCGTCATCGCCTTGCGCAGATCGTCTTCGATCTCGTAGATGACCTGATAGAACCGCAAATCAACGCCTTCGTTGTCGGCCAAACGTTTCGCCGTTTCGTCCGGTCGAATGTTGAAGCCGATCAGCACTGCGCCCGACGCGCTTGCGAGGTTGACGTCGTTGGGCGAGATCGCGCCGACGCCGCCGTGAATGACGCGCACGTCGACTTCTTCGGTCGAGAGCGACTCCATTCGCGAGCGCAGCGCTTCGAGCGAGCCCTGCCCGTCGGCCTTGATGATCAGATTGAGCGTCTTCTTGCCCTCGGCCGGCATCTGCATGAAGGTCTCGAGTGAGACGCGTTGCGATCCCGAGCCTGCGATGCGAACATCGCGGCGGCGGACCGCACGCTTCTCGGCGGTTTCACGCGCGACGCGTTCGTCGCTAACAACCATCAACGTGTCGCCCGCGGCGGGAACGTCTTGCAGACCCATTACCTCGACTGGAATCGAGGGTCCGGCCTTCTTGACTTGTTTGCCCTTGTCATCGATCAGCGCGCGCACCTTACCAAACGTGCCGCCGACGACGACGATGTCGCCGACGCGCAGCGTACCGTTTTGCACCAGCACGGTTGCGACGGCGCCGCGTCCGCGCGAAAGCTGCGATTCGATCACGACACCGGTTGCCCGGCGATTTCTGTTAGCTTTGAGTTCTTTGATGTCGGCTTCGAGCAGGACGGTATCGAGCAGCGCATCGATGCCGGTGCCGGCCTTGGCCGAGACCGGAACCATTTCGATCGTGCCGCCCCAATCGACCGGCTGCAATCCCTCTTCGGAAAGCTGCTGTTTCACGCGATCGGGCTGCGCATCGGCCTTGTCCATCTTGTTGACGGCGACCACGATTGGAACGCCCGCGGCCCTGACGTGCGCGATGGCTTCTTTAGTTTGCGGCATGACGCCGTCGTCAGCCGCGACCACTAGGATCGCGACGTCGGTGACCTTGGCGCCGCGCGCGCGCATCGCGGTGAACGCTTCGTGACCCGGCGTATCGATGAACGTGATCTTGCGGTCGTTTCGCTCGACCGTATACGCGCCGATTTTTTGCGTGATACCGCCGGCTTCGCCGCCGGCAACGTTGGCGCTGCGAATTCTATCAAGCAGCGACGTCTTGCCGTGATCGACGTGACCGAGCACGGTGACGACCGGCGGTCGCGCGGTCATCATTTCGGGTTTGTCTTCTTCTTGCTCGACGGTGACTTCTTCGCCGGCCTCTTTGACGACCGCGTTGAAGCCGAACTTCTTTGCTACCGAGATCGCAACGTCGCTTGGAATGTTTTGATTGATGGTCGCCATCGTGCCCATCTTGATCAATTCGGTGATGACGTCTTTGATCGGAACGATCATCGATGTCGCCAGTTCTTGAACCGTGAGCAAGTCAGGAATTTCGATCGTCTCGAGCGCGCGCGCCGGCGTCGGGGGCGAAGCGTCTACGCCACCCTTCTTCTTACGCTGACGCTCTTTTTCGAGCAGCAGTTCCTTCTCGCGGTCCTTTTTCGCGGCGGCCTTGTCTTCGTGGCTACGGGAACGATCGCCGGGACGGCCACCGGCCGAGGGCGCGGGAGCATCGTTGGGGTTCGCCGGTACGCCCGGACGCGGCCCTACTGGGCGCGCCCCGGGGGCGAGCGGACGGAAGGGACCGTTGCCCGCGGGCCGGCGCTGTCCGGGCGGGTTGAGCGGGCCGTTGCCGCGTGGAGCCGGAGCGACGGGACCTTTGCCGCCTTGCCCGGGCAGCGCCTGGCCGGGTCTTGGCGCAACACCGGGACGGCCCGGCACACCGGTCGAGGGGCCAGGCGAGGCCGAAGCCGAGGTGGTCGGCGGCGGCGGACGACGGACGATCGAGTCCTGCCCGTGCGGGACCGGTTGTAAACGCGGGATCGGCACCTCGGGCGCGCTCGGTCGTGGTGGACGCGGCGCGGCGACAGGAGGCGGCGTCGGCTCGGGTGCGGCGGCAGCCGGTGCGGGCACTTCGAGGACTGGTGCGTCGGGCACTTCGACGATCGCGGCGGCCGCCGGTTTGGCGACAGGCGCCTTGGGCACACGAGGGGTCGAGCTTGGGGAGACCGGGCGTAACCGTGGAACAGGTGCTTCCTCAGCAGGCGGCGCCGCGGGCGGGGCAGCTTTCGGAGCAGCGGCTTTACGAGCAGGGGCGGACGGCGCATCGGCGGGGGCAGCCGGCGCGGCCTTGGCTGCGGGTGCCGGCTTGAGCACGCTGCGAACCAGATCCGCGATGTTCTCGGGGACGACGCTGAGCTGATTCTTGGCTTCGAAAACGCCGCCAAGACGCTCGTTGAAGAGCGCGATTAACTCTTTGGATGTGAGCCCTACCTCTTTGGCGAGCTCAAAAATGCGTACTTTACTGCCGGTCGTTGCTGCTGCCAAGTATCCCCACGTGGTCCCCACACGCGGGGCACCACAGCGTTAAGTCACCAAGAAGAGGGTTCGGCCGGCTTCGCCGGTCGCGCGTCCTGCGCTCCGAACCTTCAGCCGCATCGTGCGGCTATCCGTGATCATTGTTCAGATCATTCATTACGTTTTTCAGCGTCCATCGAACTACTTATTAAACCATATTCGGCCGCCGCGGATGCAAGACCCGGGTAACGCCTGTTCTTTACCGCCCGCTGCGCGCAAACCGGCGAACACAGGTAGACGCCACGCCCCGGTTGCCGCTTCCCGACCCGGAGGGTCCGGCTGCCAGCCGTCGGTACGCCGGACGAACCGCGTCAACGCCGCCTGCGGCTTGAGCTTGCCGGCAGCCGACGCACGTGCGAACCGGGACGGACATGCGCTACTCGCCAAGCCGCTCGCGGCGGAACTCTTCGAGCTTGCGGATGAGCTCGGCATCGACGGATGCAGCACCGCCACTCCGCGGCCCGACTTCGGCCTCCTCGGCGGCCTCGGCAGCTGGCGCCTCTTCGCCGCGGTGCGCTTCGGCGCGCTCGGCCAGGTAGCGCTCCCGCGCTTCCTCGGCTTCGGTCTCGCTTGTGATGTCGAGGCGCCAGCCGGTCAGCCGCGCGGCCAGACGCACGTTCTGTCCGTCGCGTCCGATCGCGAGCGAGAGTTGATAATCGGGCACGACGACCAGCGCGACGCCGTCGTCCTCGAAGAGTTCGACCCTGATCACCTTGGCCGGCGCGAGCGCGTTCATGATGAACGTCGCGGATCGGCGTCCCAGCGAATGATGTCGATTTTCTCGCCGCGCAAGTTATCGGTGACGTTAGCGATGCGGCTCGACTTCGGGCCCGAGGCACGCGCCGATCGGATCGACTTCGGCGCGATGCGTGCGCACGGCGACCTTGGAACGGCTGCCGGCTTCGCGCGCGATCGCCATGATCTCGACGATGCCGTCGGCGATCTCCGGAACTTCCAGCTCGAGCAAACGCTGCACGAGTCCCTCGGCCGCGCGCGACAGAATGACCTGCGGACCCTTGGGCGATTTGCGAACGTCGAGCACGTACGCGCGCATGAAATCGTTGATGCGGAACGACTCGCCCGGAACTTGCTCGGAGAGCGGCAGAATCGCTTCGTCGCGACCTTCGAGCATCACGAACATGTTGCGCTGTTCGTAACGCTGAACGGTGCCGGTTACCAGATCGTTGAGCTTGCGCGCATATTTGTTGAAGACCGTATCGCGCTCGGCCTCGCGGATGCGCTGCACGATCACTTGCTTCGCCGTCTGCGCGGCGATGCGGCCGAAGTCTTTGGGCGTGACTTCTTCATCGAAGAAATCGCCGGCCTGATACGGCTCGCCGGCCTCTTTCATGGAGATCTCGAGTTTGGGATCTTCGACCGTTTCGACGACGTACGCGGCGATGGAAGACCTTGATACTCGCCGGTCTGCCGGTCGACGATCACGATCGCGTTGGCTTCGCTGCCGAAATGCCGCTTGTATGCGGTCAGCAATGCCGCCTCGAGCGCCTCGAGCAGCATCTCGAACGGAATGTTGCGTTCCTTCGCAATGAACTGGAGGACGTCGATAAGTTTTTCGTCAGCTGCCGATTCTGCCATGTGCTTTCCGTTCGCGTTTGTGGCGTTGAAGATCGGCGCGTGGATCGTATTCGAGATTTGCCGATTTGATGGTGGCGACCGGAAGCGGCAGTTCGCCATTCTCGGTCTCGAGAATCACCGTTTCGCCGCGCAGCCCGCGAGCGTGCCGCGATGCGTTTTGTTGCCGTTGATTTGGAGCGAGGTCACGATCCGCGCGCGCTTGCCGGCAAAGCGCTCGTAATCGTTCGGCCGGATCAACGGCCGTTCGAGTCCCGCCGACTCGACTTCGAGCGAGTACGGCAGGTCGATCGCCTCGAGCGCGTGATTGATGCGCGCTGCGATGCGTTCGCAGGTGGCCAGATCGACGCCGCCATCCTTATCGATGGTGACGGTCAGCGAGGTCATGCTGCGACGCGATTGCGCCGCATGTGTGACGATCTCGACACCCGACGATCCCCGTCGTGCGCGATCGCGTCGATCTCACGCTCAAAAAGGTCCGTAAGTTCCGACACCGTCTAGAGGCCTCCCAACAAAGAAGCGCGGGACCTGCCCACGCTTACTCGATCAAACCGGCTTCCATAGTACCTTAAAATGACGACGGGCCGCAAGCCCACGTGGCTTGAACGGCCCCCCGTTGAGAACGTCCTATGCGAATTTTCGCGCGGTAGCTGGATACGTCCAGCCGGCGTCAGCGCCTCGAAGCGCTGCTTTGGTGCGCGTATTCGCGGGCTATATGGCCCGGTGGATCTTGCGGCTCCAAGTCGGCCGCCCTCCCTGCAGGGTTCGCGTTCCGCAAACCCGTGGCGTTTTTGGGAGCTTATGCTCCCAAAATCCGCAGCTGATATGCTGCAGCATCCACTGGATGCTGTCTACATTCTATTCCGATAAAAGTCGTACAGCAAGTGGGAATCACCCAACCTACGGCGACGGAGGAGACGGGCGAGTGAACGGCACCAGCGCGCGCTCGGTGCATGGTGCGCTAGCGTGCGCCTCCACGATCGGCGGTCCGAGGCCACCGTGAGCGGAACCACCAACGGATGTGCTCACAATGATCCCGCCGGCGACATTGTGCGTCATGTTCCCCTGCATTGCGACTGGTTGTGAGTTCTGTGGATAGCGTACCAGCCAGCCTTCGCAGATTAGCGCTGGGCCCACGCGATGGGTACTCGTCACCCACATCCGATCGAGTGCATCGCTGCCCGCGCCACGCTCTTCGTATGTGAACTTGGTCATCGCGACGACATCGGGTGGCGGCGTCGGATCCATCGAGCCGTTGAGCCCAACGTGGAAATTCGTGCTCGATTGCGTCGGGTTGACCGCATTGTGCGGGATCATTTTGCCGAGCAAATCGTTGAGATCGTTGTGAATTCCCGTTCCGGTCGAACGGCCGGACCCGGCCCCACCTGAAGCCGGCGGTTTTGGGGTCGGTGGCACCACGATCGGACGCTCCGGCCCGCTCTTTGTCCCCGCGTTTCCGGGCTTTGGCCCGGGCGAACCCTCGGCCTTGGGACCGGGCGACGGGTGCGTTCCGGTGGTCGTCGCTAGCTTGGCGGCGCCTTGCGTCGGGCTTGGGCTCGGAACGCCTGGATTCGCCGCCGGCGCTTTGCTCGGTTGATTGGCTGGTTGCGGGGATGCGCTCGGAGCGATCGTTGCGCGCGAAGCAACGACGGTCGCTGCGGTGGGAGCAGCTGTCGGCGCAGCGCTTGGCGCGGGCGTCGCCGGTCTGGATGTCGGTGCCGCAGTTGGTGCTGGTGGACGCGCTGTCGGTTTTGCGGTCGGCACGATCGACGGAACGGGACTTGGAGCGGCAGTCGGCGGGATTCGGACCGCGACCGATTCGACCGCGACCGATGGCATCGCGGTCGGCACGGCGGGCAATTCATTTTGTGGCTTCGGCTCGTAAATCGCCGTTGTGGGCTCAGGGTTGGGTTGGGTGGAAGCTTGCGGCGCAGGCGTCGGGTTCGGCGGCGCGGTCGGCTTGAATTGCGAAAGCTCGTGGTGCTGCGGGGGTTGTGGTTGGCGCTTGGGTTGCACGAGCGGCGGATGATGCACAACCGGCGCGATGCGCGGGACATTTGGAACCGGCGCGGCTTGTTGCGCCGGCGCCGCCACTTGCGCAACAATCGGCGCGCGCTGCTCAAGGGTGACGAGCGTCCCTCCGGAGACCGATTCGCTTGCGCCTTCCTGCGACGAGCTCGAGACCAACGAAAAAAGTAGCGCGGCCAGGAGCGCATGCACGACCAACGATGCGAGGTAGCTCCCCGCGAGTCGCTCGCGCCGTCGTGGGTCACGCGGATCGCGTTTGAGCATGCGCGGTGATTATGCGCTTAAACGAGCGCAGGAGCCTGCAAGCACGGACGCGCATCTGCACGCTTTCATGGAACACCTGTTGCAAAAACGCACCAAGATCGTCGCCACCATCGGACCCGCGTCGCGCGATCCCGATGTCATGCGTTCGCTCTTCGTTTCGGGCGCAAATGTTCTGCGCTTGAATTTTTCGCACGGAACTCCAGCCGATCACGCCGAGGTCATCGCGACCGCGCGCCGCATTGCGACAGAGCTCGATATTCAGATCGCGATTTTGCAAGATCTCCCCGGTCCCAAAGTCCGCACGGGAAAGCTGAGGGACGACCTGCCGACCGTGCGCCTGGAGCGCGGCAATCGATTCGTGCTTACCACCGATGAGATACCGGGCGACGATACCCGAATCAGCGTGCAATATAAGAATCTCCCACGCGACGTCGCGGTGGGAAATCGCATTTATCTCCAAGATGGCCAGATCACGCTGCGCATCACGGGCAAGACCGAGACTGAGATCGATACGACGATCGAATTCGGGGGCGACCTGCGCTCGACACAGGGCATCAACTATCCCGACGGCACGCTGGACATCCCATCGGTCACCGATCGCGATTTCGAATTCCTGGCCTTCGGAATCGAACAACGCGTCGATTACGTCGCGGTTTCATTCGTTCGTTCGGCTGACGATATCGCACGCGTCAAGGACTTCATGGCGGAGCGCAGCCACATGATTCCCGTGATCGCGAAGATCGAGAAACACGAAGCCCTCGAGGACCTCGACAACATCATCGATGCTGCCGACGGTGTCATGGTCGCACGCGGAGACCTCGGCATCGAGATTCCGCTCGAGCAAGTGCCGCTGGTGCAAAAGGCAATGATCGCCAAATGCAATCGTGCGAGTAAGCCCGTCATTACGGCCACGCAGATGCTCGAGTCGATGACGTTCAGTTCAAAGCCGACGCGCGCAGAGGTGGCCGACGTTGCCAATGCCATCCTCGACGGGACCGACGCGGTGATGCTCTCGGGCGAGACTGCCCGCGGACAGTTCCCGACCGAGTCGGTGCGCACGATGGCCGAGATCGCGCGCGAAGTGGAGAAGAATTACCCACACGTGACGTTGCGCGAGCGGCGTCTCGCGGGCATGAGCCCGACGGTAGCCACCTCGATAGCAGAAGCTGCGACGCGTGCCGCCGACGAGCTGTTCATCCCGTTTATCGCAACCGGCACGACCACCGGGAACACCGCGCACCATATCGCGGCGTTTCGCCCGCGCGCGCGAATCATTGCGCTCACACCTTCGCCCGAAGTCGCGCGACGACTGGCGCTGCTCTGGGGCACGGAAGCGCTACTGATCGAGCGCTATAGTTCGTTCGACGTGTTGCTCTTCATGACCGAACAACGGATGACGCAGGCCGGCATCGTGCGCTCGAAGGACTTGATCGCGTTCACGACCGGTATGCCGGTCGGCTCCGGCGGCACCAACCTTCTCAAGATCCATGAAATCCCCTAAACGCTCGCACTTTCTTGCCGGACTCGCCGGTGCGGCGGCGCTGCCATACGTCGAGTGGGTTCGCCCGGCGTTGGCACAAAGTCCGCCGGCTAAGCTCTCGGACATCGAGCACTTCGTGATCTTGATGCAAGAAAATCGCTCGTTCGATCACTATTTCGGCACGCTTTCCGGCGTTCGCGGCTATAGCGACCCGGGCGCCGGAATCTTGCTGAACGGCAATACAGTGTTCCACCAGCCCGACGGCGAGAGTCGCGACGGCTACGTCTTGCCGTTTCACCTCGACACAAAGACTACCAACGCGCAGCGATTACACGACCTTAGTCACTCGTGGAACGCGCTGCACGCCTCGTGGAACCGCGGCCGTCTCGACGGTTTCGTCAGCGCGCACCGCGCCACCGACGACGGAAGCGGACCCCTCACAATGGGTTACTATACGCGCGACGACCTGCCGTTTTACTACGCGCTTGCGGATGCGTTTACGATCTGCGATGGCTACCACTGTTCAATGATGGGTCCGACGTATCCAAACCGGTACTACTGGATGAGCGCGATCGATCGATCCCGATGGCATGCACGGCGGACCGGCGCTCAATAACAGGACGACGCGGTTGACCTGGGAGACGTATCCGGAACGCCTGCAGCGCGCCGGCGTTTCGTGGCGCATCTACCACGAATCACCCGAACCCGGCTTTCCGATCGGTCTGAACACATTATGAACTTCGCCGCGTTTCAGGATGCGCAATCACGGCCGACGTCACCGCTCTACGAATATGCGGTGAAAACCCGAGCGGTCGACGCGTTGCTCGACGATATGCGCACCGGCAACCTTCCGCAGGTGAGCTGGGTCGTGCCGCCCTACGCGATGTGCGACCATCCCGACCAACTGCCCGCAGCCGGCGAGAACTACGCGCGCCAAATCGTTGCAGCGCTCATGTCGAGTCCAGTGACCTGGGCAAAGACGGCGTTCATCATCGTCTACGACGAGAACGACGGCCTCTTCGATCACGTCTTGCCGCCGACGCCGCCGCCCGGTACCCCCGACGAGTACGTCAATGGAGCGCCGATCGGTTTGGGCTTTCGCGTGCCCGCGTTGATCGTCTCGCCGTTTACTCGCGGCGGCTACGTCTGCGGCGACACCTTCGATCACACGTCGACGCTGCGACTGCTCGAATCGCGCTTCGGCGTCGAGGTCCCAAATTTGTCCGCGTGGCGACGCAACACCTGCGGCGACATGACCAGGGCGTTCGGCTTCGGGATGCCGGCCGATACCAGTGTTCCGGCATTGCCGCAGACGGCGCAAGCGCTGCTCGCGGTTGAGAAGGAGATCCTTACCCTACCACGGCCATCAGCGCCGGCGATTCAAACGATGCCGCAACAAGAGCCGGGCACGCGCAAACGCCGCGATGTCAAGGTCGCTTTCACCTTCTCATCCCGAGCGTAGCGAAGCGTAGTCGAGGGATCGCCTCACGTTCTTGACTTCGACATTCGGCCTCACTAAGCGCCTCGCGTCTCGCACAAGAGCTACATTGTCAGGGTGCTCGCCACCTAACGCAAGAGGCGGATGCAAAAGGTCCTACCGTCCCTCGACTGCGGCGCTACGCGCCTACGCTCGGGATGACAAAGTCGCTACGACAAGAGCTCGAGCGGCGAGGCGGCTTCGGCGACGCGCAGTTGATCCATCGTGCACGCTTTCGGCTTTTTGTCGGGACGCCAGCGCAGAATTTTCGTGCCGTGTCGGAAGCGATCGCCGGTGACGTGATCGTAGCGCACCTCGACAACGAGCTTTGGCGCGAGTGGATACCACGGCTCCTCGGTTTGTTTCCAACGGCTGGGCCCGCCGGGCGCCGAACCGGTAAATCCTGGCGGCTTCTCGAGCGGTTGCACCTTCTTCAAAAGCGGTCCACGCTCGCTATCGCGGAAGCCGGAAGTGAATCCCACATGGTTGAGTTTGCCGGCGTCATCGTACAGTCCAAGCAACAGCGATCCAACGCCATTGCCCTGCTTGTTGAGCCGGTAGCCTCCGACGACGCAATCCGCCGTGCGGAGATGTTTGATCTTGACGCCGCCTTGGCGCGAGCCTGACGCGTAAGGAAGGTCACGCCGTTTAGCAATCACACCGTCGAGGGCGTTCCCGACACGCTGGTACCAGGCGTCGACGGTGGCACGATCTGTCGTGAATGGTGAGAGTGCGATCTCGCTCTTGGCGAAATATTTTCTCGCGAACGCATCGAGCGCTTTGCGTCGCTCATCGAGCGGCTTTTCTGTTAGGTTCTTGCCGCTCGCATCGACAAGCAGGTCGAACACGACATATCGCGCCGGTGTCTCCTGCGCGAGGCGCTTCACCCGAGTCCCCGCCGGATGTATGCGTTGTAAGAGGGCGTCGAACGAGAGTTCATCGCCGACCTGAACCAGCAGCTCGCCGTCGAGCACGCACTGCTCGACCGTAAGCGCGCGCACGGCCTCAACGATCTCGGGAAAATATCGCGCGAGCGGCTGTCCGGCTTTCGATTGAAGATGGACGGTGTCGCCATCGCGGAACGCCATGCAACGGAAGCCGTCCCACTTCGGCTCGTACTGCCACTGCGGTCCTTGGGGAATCGTTTCGACTTGCACCAATTCCATCGGCTCGAAGTCTACATCGATCGGGAGCGTCATCCCAGTAGCGACGCCAAATTGAAGCGGCCTTTTTTGGCGACCATCGGCTTCCACAAGTCACCGACCAACGCGATTCGCGCGCGCACGTTGTCGACGCGAAAGTCGTCGATCTCAATGCCTGCTTCTACCTCGTCCCAGGTTACGGGCGTCGAGACGCTTGCCCGTGGCGCCGGCCGCACCGAGTAGACGCTCGCGAGCGTCGCGCCCCAACGATTCTGATTGTAGTCGACCAATACGCGGTCTTTCGGGCGCTTATCCTTGTGATAGGCGACCGTTGTGAGCTCTTTGGTGTGCTGGGCGAGCGCGTGCGCAAACTCTTTTGCGAACGTCCAGACTTCTTTTTGGGTGGGACCCCGTACGATTGGGACGTACACGTGCATCCCTTTGGATCCGGTCGTCTTCGCGTAACTCGGCATACCCAGGGCCAGCAGCCCGTCGCGCACCAGGAGCGCAACCTCCCGCACCATTCCAAAGGTCGATTCACCCGGATCGAGATCGAAGTGCACGTAGTCAGGACGGTCCACATCGTCGCAACGGGCATACCACTGATTGAGATCGATGCAGCCGAGGTTGATGACCCACATCAGCGCGGCCAGATCGTCGATCATCGGGAAGTCGATCACGTTGCCCGAGTCGTGCTCGATCCGGCAGGTGCGCAGCCACTCCGGGTGCGGTTGCGGCGTACGCTTCATGAAAAAGAAGTCGCCGTCGGCACCATGCGGATAGCGCTTCATCACCATCGCCCGCTCGGCAATGTGCGGCAGCAGCACGTCCGCGACATCCGCGTAGTACTGCAAGAGGTCGCCTTTGGTCAAACCGATCGCCGGAAAAAACACCTTGTTCACGTTTGTAACCGGAACCCGCTTGCGCCCGATCGAAAGCGTGACATTTGCCGCCTCGCGCGGAATCGTCATCGCGCGCGCAACAACATCCGGGCGTGTTCGAGCGCGATGTCGTGGGATTCGCCCGAGAGCATGCGCGCCAGTTCCGCCGCGCGAGCCTCTTCGCCGGAAATCTCGCGCACCGAGATTGCGGTCGCGCCCGCCTTCTCGTGCTTTTCGAGGACGTAGTGCCGATCCGACCAGGTTGCGAGTTGCGCGAGGTGGGTGACGCAGACTACCTGCGCTTCGCGCGCGAGCCGGCCGATACGCGCTCCAACCGCGGTGGCGGTCGCACCGCCGATGCCGGTGTCGATCTCGTCGAAGATCAGCGCCGTGCGATCGCGCGCCCCGGCGAGCACCACGACGAGCGCGAGCAGTACCCGCGAGAGTTCTCCGCCCGAGGCGACCCGCGCGAGCGGACGCAGCGGCTCACCCTTGTTGGCTGCAAACACGAACTCGATCGGCTCAAACGATACGTCGAAGCGGGCTGACGAGAGCGCAAGCGCGCCGAGCTCCTCGCGCATCGCCGCTTTGAGCCGCACGGCCACCCCCTCGCGAATCGTGCGCAGGCGCGCTTCATTGGCGGCGAGACCGGCCTCGGCTTCGCGCAGCGCTGTGGCGAGCTGCGCCGTTCGCTCGTCACGCGTTTCGAAGGCCTCGACGATCGCTCGCACCTGTTGCTCGCTCGCCAGTACCGCTTGGATCGTGCCGCCGTGCTTGCGTTTGAGACGATCGAGCAGATCGAGCCGCGCGTTGATCGACTCCAGCTCGGCCGAATCGAATTCGGTCGCGTCGAGCTGGCGCGCAATCTGCGTCGCCAGTTCGCTGGTATCGCTCTGCAGCGCAGCGGCAGTATCAGCCATGGCGCGCAAGTCGGCCGAGATATCGCCGATCCCGTGCAGCGCTACGCTCGCTATTCCGAGCGCCCCCGTAGCGCTCTCTCCGTCGCCGCCGAGCGCATCATGCGCGGTGCGCAGCGCGGCGGCAATTCGCTCGACATTGTCAAGGTAGCGCCGTCGCTCCGCGAGGCGCTCGTCCTCGCCGATCTCCGGCGCGACACCTACGATCTCGTCGAGAGCAAATCGCGCATCATCGTAGCGCTCCTGGGCGCGGCGTTCATCTCCACTGAGCGCGCGGAGATCCTCCGCGCACGCGCGTACCCGAACACGCGCGGAAGCAACGATGTTGCGCGCCTCGATTGCCGCAGTCCCGGCGAAGCGATCGAGCAGTTCGACGTGATAGGCCGGCAAAAGCAGCCGCTGCGCATCATGTTGACCCACGATCTCCGCGACTTGCGTACCGATCTCGCGCACGTAACTCGCCGTCGCAATGCGTCCGTTGACGCGCATGCTCGACTTTCCCGCGTCGTTCATCTCTCGCACGAACGTCGCGTCCTCGCCCGGATCGAGCTCGAAGCCGTCGGCGACCAGACGTTCGCGCACGGCAACGCTTGGCTCGAAACTGAGCGTTACCGTTGCACGAGTCGCACCGCTCCGCACCACCTCGGCACTGGCACGCTCTCCGAGCGCAAAGTCAAGGGCCCCGAGAATCATCGTCTTGCCCGAGCCGGTTTCGCCGGTAAAGATCGTCGCGCCCGGGCTGAACTCGATCGCACCGCGAGCGATCAAGCCGAAGTTCTCGATCTCCAGGCGCGTCAACATCGCTGGACCTTACCGCGTAACGGCCCGAATGGAAACGCCCCAACGCATCTTTTCTTCCAGACGCTCGAAGAAGCGCAGCGGCGAAAGGCGCGCGAACTGCACGTTTTTGGGATGCCGGCGCACGTTGACGACGGTGTTCGGGCCGATTTCGGCGAGGACATCGCCGTCGCACTCCAGGTGCGCGTGCGCGACGTCCGAGTCGCAGCCGACGCCGATCTCCGAAGTCGTCGGTACAATCAGCGGCCGCGAGAACAGCGTGTGCGGAAGCAAGGGTACGATGCCGAACGCATCGACGCGCGGCGAGATGATCGAACCGCCGGCGGAGAGGAAATAGGCCGTCGACCCAGTTGCGGTCGCAATGCAAATGCCGTCGGCCGGGATGTCGGCGATGTGCTCGTTATCCAGGCTCAAACCAAAGGGCACAATGCGTGACACGTCGCCCTTGCGCACCACCACGTCGTTGAGCGCAAAGTAGGTCCGCTCGCCGTACTCCGCTTCGAGCGTCGAGCGCTCTTCAATCAGGAGACCTTCATCGACCAGGGTCGGCAGCTGCGCGATGCGCGGATCGCCGTCGTCGAGCTCGGTCAAAAAGCCGAGCCGCCCGGTGTTGATGCCCAAAAGCGGCACACCAATCTCCGTCGCGACGCGCGCCGCGCGAAGTAGCGTCCCGTCACCGCCTACCGTGATGAACAGCGCGGCGTCTTCCGCGCGCGCGCCGTTGGTCGCGAGCTCAGCAACACCTTGCTGCCCCTTCCACGTCGCAATCTCGTAGCCGTGCGTGCGAAAACTCGACGCGATTTCGTGCGCGAGCGCGCGCGCGCTATCGCGCACCACATCGACGTAAAGCGCGATGAGTTTGCGACCGACGGCAAGACGAGTGAGCATCGCTAGGGGCCTTCGCCGACGACGCCGTCTATCCGCTCGTCATCTATCGGGGCTGCGCCATGCCGCATTTCGGCCAAAAATTCGCGGTTGCCCGCCGGTCCCAGCAGCGGCGATGCGACCAGTTCGGCGATCGGTATATCGAGGGCGGTGGCCGCGTCGCGCACCTCGCGCAGCACCGCGCGGTGGACGGCAGGATCGCGCACCACGCCGCCACCTCCTAAGCGTTCACGCCCGGCTTCGAACTGCGGTTTAACGAGCGCGACGATGCGCCCCGATGGCGCAAGATATCCGACGGCTCGCGCCAGGATGGTGCGCAGCGAAATGAACGACGTATCAATGACGATCAAGTTGAACGGCGCCGCAAACGCATCGTCCGGCAAACGGCGAAAGTTCGTGCGTTCCATCACCGTCACTCGCGGATCGTTACGCAGCCGCCAATCGAGTTGACCGTATCCGACGTCGACGGCCGTGACGTGATTCGCACCACGCTGTAAGAGGCAGTCAGTGAAGCCGCCGGTCGAGGCGCCGACGTCGAGCGCATCCGTACCGCGTACGTCGAGGCCGAAAGCATCGAGCGCTCTTTCGAGTTTTTCGCCACCTCGGCTCACGAAACGCCGCGGGGCTTCGACGGTAATCTCGGCGTCATCGCGGACGCGCTGGCCTGCCTTGCCGGCGGGCTCGCCGCCGATGCGAACGCGCCCTTCCATGATCAAGCTCCGAGCCTGCGAGCGCGTTACACCCGCGCGCGCCGCCACCGCTTCATCGAGCCGCATTCATCCAGAGCTGGTCGAAGGGCCCATTGCCGCGTCGATTTGTTCCTGCGAGCTCTTCAAGAGCGCCTCGCACTGGGCCACCAGCGTCTTGCCTTCTTTGAACAGTTCGATCGCGCGGTCGAGTTGGACGCCCGACTCGAGCTCGCGTACGATCGCGTCGATACGCTCGAGTTTTTCTTCAAATTTCAGCGGCCCTTCGCTACTCATCACGCACCGTTTCGACGCGAGCATCGAGCGTTCCGTGCCCAAGACGCGCGACTATTCCGTCCCCGACCGCGACGTCACGCGTGGAACGCACCAGCGAGCCATCTCGGAAGATCAATGCGTAACCACGCGCTAGCGGCTGTTCCGGGTCGAGCGCCGCGAGCTTCCCGGCCACGTCCTGCAGGCGGCTGCGACGGAGCGAAACGTACCGCTGCCACATCGCCGGCAAACGCTCGCGCGCAACCGCGAGCCGCGTCGCGCGTTGCGCGACCCGCGCGGCGGGACTCTGGGCGTTTAGACGACGTTCGAGTTCGAGGAAACGTTCGCGTTGGCGGCCGAAGGCGCGGCTCAGGCCGCTCGCGAGCCGCTGCGCCAGCAAATCCCGGCTTTGCGCCGCGTTTAGCATGTAACGCCTAATACGTTCGTCTAGGCGCACCTCCAGGTTGCGGAGACGGTTGATTGCCTCCACCCAACCCCGAGCAACACGGTCCGCTGCAGCTGATGGCGTCTCAACGGAAACGTCGGCTGCGAAATCAGCAATGCTGCGATCGCGCGTGTGCCCAAGCGCCGTGATAATTGGAATCTTTGCGCGAAAGATTCTACGCGCCAACGACTCCGTGTTGAACGGCTGGAAATCTTCAAACGAGCCCCCGCCACGCGTTATCACGACGAGATCGAATCCCGCGCGTTCTGCCTCGTCGATGCGTTCGAATATCTCAAGCTCGGCGCCCTTCCCTCCTACGCGACTTTGGAAAAATTTCACCGACACGTATGGCGCCTTCTGTTTGAGAATCGTTTCGAAGTCCAGGGCCGCATCTCGTTTTGCGGAGATCAAAGCGACACGACGGGGAAATTGCGGCAGCGGACGTTTGCGCTCATTCGCAAAAAGTCCGTCCTCGCGCAGCTTCTTGACGAGCGCTTGATACTCGGCGTATAACTCTCCCTCACCGGTTATCGAAAGCGTCCTAGCAAGCAACTGATATGAGCTGCGTTGCTTGCGAATCTCAATAGATCCCCGGGCGACAACCGCCGATCCGTCTTCGACGGGTGGAAAGCGTCGCGCGTCGCTCCCGAACGCATAGCATTCCAAAAGCGCGCGATCATCTTTGATTTTGAAATAGACCGATCCGTCGCTTTGCAGTTTCCACTCGGAGATCTCGCCGCGAAGCGCGATGTTCGCAAGCTTCGGTCGGCTTTTGATTAATCTCTCAAGGTTCTCTGCGAAATCCCCGACGGTGAACTCTAAGGCCGCTTCAGCGTCCGCCTCGCCATTCATCGGCGCGGTTTGGCCGACGGTTTTGGCGTCGGTGCAGACGAGGGCGAATCCAGCGGAACGTAGTGGGTGCCGTCGCCGACGCTATCCGGTGGCGGCGTCGCCGCAGCGCTCGACGGCGGATCGGTCGCGGCCGGAGCATTAACGGCATCCTGCGCCGTTTGCCGCGTTCCGCATCCGCCCACCGACGGTTGCGTGCCAATCAAGTAGTAATCCATACCGCCCGAGCAGCCTGCGACGCGCACCACTTGGTCGGCGGGCATCGTGAAGTCGTGTTTGGCAACGCCCGCCAGCGCCTGCTTCATGAAACGCGCCCAGATCCGCGCCGGGATGTCGCCGCCGTAAGCCTCGTTCATGCGCGTGTAGTCGTCGTTGCCGATCCACACCGCGGTGACGAGATCGGGCGTGTAGCCGACGAACCAGGCGTCGCGGAAGTCCGAGGTCGTGCCGGTCTTGCCGGCCGCCGGGCGCCCGATGATCGCGTTCGGATAGCCGGTGCCGTTGTTGATGACGTCTTCCAGCATCGACGTCACGATATATGCGGTGCCCGCGCTCGACGACTTCGGTCGCCTGCGGATAGCGGTCGTCGAGCACGGCGCTGCCGAGCGAATCTTTCACGATGCGGATCGGCGTCGGATCGATGTGGATCCCTGATTGGCGAGCGTCGCAGTAACCCGCTGGCCTGATCGAGCGGCGACACCACCGACGAACCGAGCGCGAGCGAGAGATTCGGCTCGAGCGGCTGCGTGACGCCCATGCGGTGCGCGTAGTCGATCACCTTGTCGAGCCCGACGCGGTCGGCCAGCTTGACCGCGACGACGTTGCGCGAGAGCGTCGAGCGCCGTGCGCAGCGTGACCGCGCCCATGTAGCGGCCGTCGTCGTCGTTCGGCGACCAGCTCGTGCCGTCGCCCATCGGATAGCTCACCGGCGAGTCGTCGATCGTAGTGGTCGGCGGCATGCCCGAGTCGATCGCCGCGGTGTAAACGTACACTTTGAACGACGAGCCGGGTTGGCGGTGCGCCTGCCACGCGCGATTGAACTGATTCTCGAGCGAGAAGTTCGTGCCGCCGACCATCGCCACGATCTCGCCGGTCGACGGACGGATCGAGACCAGCGCCGCCTCGTGCGCGTCGATGCCCTCAGGCCTTTGCTTGCGCGACGCCCCAGTCGACGGCATTCTTGCGCTTCTTCCTGCATGCGCGGATCGAGCGTCGTGTAGACCTGCAGGCCGCCCTCTTCCACTGCCTGCTTGCCGAACAGCGCTCGAGCTGCGCGATCACGTACGTCGTGAAGTACGGATAGAGATAGCCTTGCAATCCCGGCGCGCGTTCGCTTGGTGAGGCCCGAGCGGCGCGTCTGCGGCCTCTCGGCTTGCGTCTTGCGTGATGTAGCCGCTCTCGACCATGCGATCGAGCACGTGGTGCTGCCGGTCGCGCGCAAGCGCAAGATTGACGAACGGCGAGTAGTCCGACGGCGCGGCGATGACGCCGGCGAGCATCGCCGCCTGCGCCGACGCTGAGTCTTATCGACGCTCTCGCCGAAGTAGGTGTGCGCCGCGGCATCGACGCCGTACGCGCCCGCCCCGAGGTAGATGATGTTGAGATAGCGCTCGAGGATTTCGTCTTTGGTGTAGTAGCGCTCGATCTCGATCGCGAGCAGCGCTTCTTGAATCTTGCGCGAGATCGAGACTTCGTCGTTGAGGAAGAGCTTGCGCGCGAGCTGCTGCGTGATCGTCGACGCGCCTTGAAATTCTTGGTGCGTCAGGTCGGCGAACGCCGGCGCGCACGATGCCGCCGAAATCGACGCCGTGGTGGTGGTAGAAATTGTGATCTTCGTTGGCGATGAACGGCTTGCTGCACCACACGGCGGGATGCGCGCGAGCGGCACGCAGATGCGGTTCTCTTTGTATACCGAGGCGAGCAGCGAGCCGTCGCGCGCGAAGATGCGCGTCGAGCTCGCGGGTTGATAGTCCGCCATCCGGCTGATGTCGGGGAGGTTGCGCGAGTACGCCGCGACGATGCCGGCGACCATGCCGGCGCCGAACAGCACGAGCAACAAGGCAACGATCAGTGCGCCACGCAGCCAGCTCGTTCGCCGGCCGTCCGGCGCCTTACGCTTCGACGTTTCATTCGCGACAGCATTCAGTACGCCGTTGACGAATCGGTTCGAATCTTCGGTCGAGAAACTCTTGGCGAGCTCGACCGCTTCGTTGATCGCCACTGCGCGCGGCGTTTCGGCCGATGGCGCAGTTCGAACGCGCCCATCTGCAACACCAAGCGATCGATCGTGGGCAGGCGTTCGATCGTCCAGCCCTCCAGCAGCGGCGCCGACAAGAGGTCGGCCTCATCGGCATGGTCGAGCGTGCCGAAGACGAGATCTTTCACGAAGGCCCGGTACTCGGTGTCGCCGCCGTCGCCGACGATCTCGGTCAGCGCGTCGCCCGGCTCGCGGTGCCCGACGGCGACCGCGTACAGCGCTTGCAGGGCCGGCTCGCGGCCTTGTCTACTTGTAGGCATTAGTTTGCACTCGGGGGCCCCACGGGCTTTGCCTGTGAGGGGCGCGCAGCCGAAGCGCCGTTTAAACTCTCGGGGGCCGCCGATTGCGCAAGCAATATGGGGAGGAAACCGATATCGTAGCGGCCCTCGCGGAACTGCGGCGTCGCCAAGATGTCGAGACAATAGGCGATCGTCGTGTTTACGCCTTCGATGACGGTTTCGCGCAGCGCGCGTTCCATGCGCGCGATCGCGGCCTCGCGCGTCGCGCCGAACGCGACGATCTTCGCGATCATCGAATCGTAGTACGGCGGGACGACGGCGCCCGAAAATACGTGCGTGTCGACGCGCACGCCGGGGCCGCCCGGGAAGACGACCGCGTCAAGGTGCCGGCCTGCGGCGCGAAGTTGTTGTAGGGATCTTCTGCGTTGATGCGGCACTCGATCGCGTGGCCGCGCAGCGCGAGATCGGCTTGAATGTAGCCCAGCGGCTCACCCGCCGCGATGCGGATCTGCTCTTTCACGAGATCGACGCCATAAACCATCTCGGTCACCGGATGCTCGACTTGGATGCGCGTGTTCATCTCCATGAAGTAGACGTCATTGCCGCTCACCAGAAACTCGAGCGTGCCCGCGTTGGTGTAGTCGCACGTGCTTGCAGGCGCGCACCGCCATATCGAGCAGCGCGGCGCGCACGGAATCGGAAAGATGCGGCGCCGGCGATTCTTCGATCAGCTTTTGATGCGAGGGCTTCTGGACCGAACAATCGCGCTCGCCGAGGTGCACGACGTTGCCGAACTCGTCGGCCGAGCACTTGGACCTCGATGTGGCGCGGATCGATGATCAGTTTTTCCATGTAAACGCGGCCGTCTTTGAAGCTCGCTTCGGCTTCGGCCGTCGCGCTGGCGTAGGCGCGTTCCAGTCTCGTGGGCGTTCTCGACCACGCGCATGCCCTTGCCGCCGCCGCCGGCGGTCGCTTTGAGCAGGACCGGATAGCCGATCTCCCCGGCCTCGCGCAGCGCCTCGTCGACCGATTCGAGAATGTCGGTGCCCGGCGTCGTCGCGACACCGGCTTCGTGCATCACGCGCTTCGCCGTCGCCTTGTCGCCCATCGCCGCGATCACGTCGGGTCTCGGACCGATGAAGGTCAGCCCGTGATCGGCGCAGATCTCCGCGAAACCGCGCGTTCTCGGCCAGAAAGCCGTAGCCCGGATGGATCGCATCGCAGCCCGTGATCAGCGCCGTCGAAATGATATTCGGGATGTTGAGGTAGGAGCGCGGACCGGGCCGGGCCCGACGCAGAACGCTTCGTCGGCTTGGCGCACGTGCAGCGACTCGCGATCGGCCTCGGAGAAAATCGCGACCGTGCGCACGCCCAGCTCTTGGCATGCGCGGTTGATCCGCAGCGCGATCTCGCCGCGATTGGCGATGAGAACCTTCGTGAAAATGCTTTACGTCCTTTATCCGCGATCGACTCGAAGAGTGCCGACCCATATTCGACGGGCTCGCCGTCGCCTCGTCTGATCGTCACGATGCGCCCCGAACCGTGACTGCGCACCGGGTTGCGGATGCCAAGCGCCTCGATGAAGGCGAGCTCTCGATCGCTCTCGAGCAGGTCGCCTTCCGACGGCGACGGCCGGCTCAAGTGGAAGATTCCCACGAGGTCCGCCTTGATAAGATCGGCACGGACCGGGTGCGCGTCGAGCGCTGTCAGGTCGTGCGGGATCTCCGGGACCAGGTCGGGATGGAGCGCGCGCCGCCCGAGCTCGATCTCTTCGCCATCGCGTTCGATCCGCAGCCGCAGGAGATCGGTCTCCGCCAACAGCTCGGCCAAGGCGCGGACGTGCCGGGCGGCCGGGGGGATGGGGTACTCGTCGGGCATCGGCGCTACGCTTTCGCCCTCCCGGGCGATCCCTCCGGCTCTGGCGCAATTTCCGATTTAGGCCGATGATATAAGGGATGGCGACACTGGTTCTGTATCCGCACGACCGACCTCGGTGAACTGCCCCTGCTCTTGGGAACGTGGGCGTTTCGGTCCATGCGGTGGATTTCAAACGGCTGCGCGAACGCGGCGGATTAAAAGCGCTCGGCGCTCCTCCGGCCAGCGCTATCATCGTGTTGCCCCGCAGCATTTCGCCCTCGCTTGGCTCGCCGACGAGCCCGAGGTCGTGGCAATCATCCACCCGCCGGTGACGGGCTCCTCGCTGCTCGCGGCGCTGCGGACCGCCGCCGAATCGAGACAGCGCGGACGCTTACGCGCACTGCGCGAGAAGGCGGAGAGCTGCTCGGGATCGCGCGCTCGCTCTCGTCCGAGCGCGACCTCCCGACGCTGCAACGCTTGATCGTGCATAAGGCCCGCGAGTTGACCTTCGCGGATGCCGGCAGCTTGTTCGTGATCGAAGAGCGCGACGGTGAGAAGCGCTTGCGTTTTGCCGTCGCACAGACCGGTCCAAAGGACGACGGCGTTCTGATGGACGCGATGCTCCCGCTCGCAACGACGTCGATCGTCGGCTACGTCTCGGTGACGGGCAACGCCGTGCGCATCGAGGACGCCTACGCGATCCCTGAGACGTCGCCCTATCAGTTCAATCGCGCGTTCGACGACACGAACAAGTATCGAACGAAATCCATCCTGTGCGTGCCGATGCGCAACCTGCCGGTGACGATCGGCGCAATTCAGCTCATCAACAACAAGCCGAGTTTTGATATCGTGCTCGAATCGCCGGCGCATACCGAAGAGGTCGTCCGCCCCTATGATCCACACGACGAACGGCTGCTCACGGCGCTTGCTTCGCAAGCCGCCGTCGCTATGGAAAATGCGCGGCTCGTCGATGCGATTCAAAATTTGTTCGAACGATTCGTCCATGCCTCGGTCAAGGCGATCGAAGTACGCGACAAGTCGACGCAAGGCCACTCCGAACGAGTCGCTGCGCTCACCGTGGCGCAAGCCGAAGCGATCAACACGATCGAATCGGGCCCGCTCGCCGGTTTGCACTTTACGACCGAGCAAATCCGCGAAGTACGCTACGCTTCACTCTTGCACGACTTCGGCAAAGTCGCCGTGCCCGAATACATTTTTGCCAAGGCGAAAAAATTGCCCGACGGGCGGCTCGACACGATTCGTCTGCGCTTCTTGCTCGCGCTCGAACAGGCGCGTAACAAAGACGACAAAGAGTTGCTGCGCGAGTTGCTGGCCAAAGTCGAAGGTGCCAACGAACCAAACGTCGTAGGCGAGGCGGGCGACGAAACGCTCTTGCGCGCGATGGAACGTCGCTATCGCGATACCGACGGTCCGCGCCCGCTGCTCGATCAAGCAGAATACAGCTATCTCACGATTCCGCGCGGTTCGCTCTCCGACGACGAGCGCAATCGTATGCAGGAGCACGTCACGCAGTCGTTTCTGTTCTTACGCGAGATCCCGTGGCAAGAAACGCCCTGGCGCGACGTCGCGGACTTGGCTTACGGCCACCACGAGCATCTCGACGGCACCGGCTATCCGCGCAAGCTCAAAGGCGAGGCGATCAAGCCACAGGTGCGCATGATGACGATCAGCGACGTATTCGATGCGCTCACCGCATCGGACCGGCCCTACAAGAAAGGCATGTCGACCGAACGCGCGCTCGACATTTTATCCAAGGAATTTGCCCAACGCGGCAAGGTTGATCCGTTACTGCTCGACGTCTTCATTCACAAACGCCTGTACGAAGTTACCAATCGCGAAGACAATAATCCACTGATAAAACACGTTTCGTAATTTCATCGTCGGAGGGTGTCTACGATGAACCCTGCGAAGTTCGCAGCAATTTCAATTGCTGCACTCCTTCTCGCAGCCTGTGGCGGGTCGCTCGCGCCTGCGCCCGCGCCAACCGTCGCGTTCGCCCCGCTCGCCTTGCCAACGCCGCAATTTTCGCCCGGCATCACACTGCCGACCGGCATCGTCGCGAACCTCATCACCGCAAGCAGCGTCGAGACCAGCGGCGCGACCGTCGGCGCACTCTCCAACAACGGCGTGTGGACCGCGATCACCTACCCATCGGCGACGTCGACTGCTGCCTACGGCCCTGCGGTAACCGCAACCGGGTATCGCGTGGTCGGCAGCTATAAGATGCCTGGAGCACCGTACGCGTTCGACAACGCATTCTACTACGACTCGGCGAGCAACACATTTACGACGATCGATCCGCCCCCAAGCTTTTGCGCGCCGAGCCTGTGCAACGAAGTGATCGCACACAGCAGCTACGGCACGACGCTCTTTGAAATTGTCGGGAACTGCGATGCGGTTAGCGGCGCCCCCCTGCCGCTAGCCTACTCGGTGACGGCAAATGCGTTTCTTTATACGCCGGCGACGAACACCTACGCGCTGATCAACATGCCAAATGCGATCAGCACGACCGCCTATGGTATATGGATCGATAGCGATACGGTGGTTGCCGGTGGGTTCACCGACACGAAGGGCACCCACGGGTACGTGCGCGGACTGGTGAGCGGCAACGTCATCGCCTACGACTATCCCGGTGCCGGCATCACGCACTTCGAAGGCGTTACCGGCGCGGGCAGCACGGGTAACTACAATCTCGCCGGCAATTACAGCAGCGCCGCGCCGGGATCCACCGTCTATGGATTCTTTTTGCCCGTGCGCAATTGGACGTTCGGTTCGCCGATCGTTCTCGGAGCGGTGAGCGCAAACTCCGTGTATCAGCAGACGGTCGTCGGCGTCATGCCGTCGGGAACGTCCTCGACCGGCTACGTCGCTACCGTTCCATAACCGAAACACCGGCGAGCGCACCCTCACTGAGCGCATCGCGCATCGTTGCATACTGCGAAGCGATTTCCGCCAACGGTACCAGAGCGAAGGCCCGCTCGTGGAGACGGGGGTGCGGGATCACGAGATCGCCGTCATCGATCTCTTCGTCACCGAACACAAGGATGTCGAAGTCGATGCGCCGCGGCCCCCAGCGTTCGCCCTCCTCGGCGCGACCCAGCTCACTTTCGAGCCACTTGAGCGCATGGAGCAGCGGGCGTGGGCGCAGCTTCGTGTCGAGCGCGACGACCGCGTTGACGAACTCAGGCTGGTCGGTTTTTCCCCACGGCGCCGTGCGATAGAGTGAAGAAACGGCGACCACCTCGCCGACCGCGCGCAGCGCGTCGATTGCGCTTCGAACTTGGCCCGCCGGCTCGTCGAGATTCGAACCGACGCCGATGTATGCGCGAATCACGGCCAGGGTTCGCGCTGCCTTACCAAACGGACTGACGGCGTCGCGCCGCCTAGTAAACCAGGTTTGGCGATCGAGACATCCGCGCACGCGATGCGGTCGTCGGCGGCCACCTCATCCAGAATCACGGCTGCCAACCGTTCGAGAAGCGCGTACGAATGCGTCTGGACGATCTCTACGACGCGCCGGTAAACGTCAGCATAGTCAAGCGTATCCGCCAGATCGTCACTTGCCGCGGCGCGCGAAAGGTCGAGCTGCAACACGAGATCGATTCGCAACGTCTGGGGCTGCTCGCGCTCCTGTGCGTAGGCTCCGTGCCGTCCCTGCGCGATGATGTCGTGAAGAACTATCCGATCCATCCGGTCGGCCTCCAATCCCGCACGATCGCATCGGAAACGCTGATCACGTCGCGGTTTTGCGCCACGTCGTGCACGCGCACGACGTCGATACCTGCCGCGATGCCCAGCGCGGTCGTCGCCGCCGTGCCGTAAATCCGCTCGTGCGCCTCACGACCGGTCAGTTTGCCGATCGTGGATTTTCGTGATGTGCCGAGCAGCGTCGGAAAACCGAGCTCGCAGATACGATCCAGGCTTCGCAGTAAGCGAATGTTGTGGTTGGGCGTCTTGCCGAATCCGATACCAGGGTCGAGCATTATCCGTTCGGGTCCGATGCCGCAGCGGAGCGCGCGCTCCGCGCAATCGCGTAGGAACGCGGTCACGGCATCGACCACGTCTTCGTCGTAGTGCGTTCCAGCCTGGTTGTGCATTACCGCGATCGGCATTTCGAGGTCAGCCGCGACCGCGAGCAGATCTTCGGGTGCCCCCCACACGGAATTGATCATGTCGGCACCGGCCGCGTGCGCCGCGCGGGCAACGGCGGTCTTATACGTGTCGACGGAGATCACGGCATTGCGCAGACGCTCGCGCACACCCGCAATCACCGGCACCACGCGCGCCAGTTCCGTCGCTTCGTCTACCGGCGCGTGACCGGGACGCGTCGATTCCCCGCCGATGTCAAGCATGTCCGCGCCCGCATTCCACTGGCGCACGGCATAGTCGATCGCCGCCTCTATTTGCGTGCGTCCGTCGCCGGAAAATGAATCCGGCGTCACATTGACGATCGCCATCAGGTACGTCCGTTCGCCCCACGCGAAGCTGCGCCCACGAAGGCGCATCACGCCGCGACCAGCCACCATTCCCGCAATGCCGCAACTAAGAAGGTCGAACCCGTAACGACGATCACGTCGTTTGCCGCGGCGCTGCGCCGCGCGACCGAGAGCGCCTCGACGGCATCGCCCACGCAGCGGCCCCACGTTCCGATCGACTCGGCAATCCGCAACAGCCGCATGGGGTTGGTGGCTTCGCGACCAGCCGTGTCGAAAGTGGTAAAGACGAAATTTGCCGGAAGGCTCGCAAGCGTTCGCAAAATCTCGGCGGCATCTTTGCTCGCGCCAATTGCCACGACGAAGGTGAAGTGACGATCTTCGTAGCGTTCCCGCAACGAGCGGACGAGCTGCTCGGCCTTCTCCACGTTGTGCGCGATATCAAAGACCAGCGTCGGATGTCCGGGATACACCTCCATGCGCCCAGGTATCAACAAATCGGCGAACGCGCCTTCGATCTGCGCGGCGCTCGGGCGGAGCGCCTCGGGCAACGTCTCCATCGTGGCGATGGCGGTTGCCGCGTTGCGTCGCTGAAATGATCCAAGCATCCGCGTCTCGATGGTATAGCGCGCATGCGGCGTTACGACGTCGAAGTGCTGCGCCTCGCGCTCCATGCGTATGTTGTCGACGACAACGGCATCCTGGCGCGCATCGACCAGCGGCGCGCCGACCTGCCGCGCTTGATCGGCGATCACCTCGAAGGCCGCGGCATCCTCAACCGCCACGACCAGCGGCACGCCGGGCTTGGCGATGCCGGCCTTTTCGAGCGCAATCTCTTCGATGGAGTCGCCCAGAACGTCGGTATGGTCAAGCCCCACCGACGTAATCGCCGCCACCACCGGGACAAGAACGTTGGTGCCGTCGAGCCGGCCGCCGAGCCCCACCTCGACCACCGCAACGTCGACCTTCTCTTGCGCAAAGTAGAGCAGCGTGAGCGCGAGCAACGTTTCGTAATAGGTTGGACGCCCGTGCGCCTGCGCGGTTCGCTCGATCGCCGGCATCATCTCATCGAGTAACGCTGCGAAGCGCTCTTCGCTTACCGCGGCGTCGTCGATTCGCGCGCGTTCAGTCATCGAACGCAAGTGCGGCTTGGTATGCAAACCGGTGCGTTTCCCGCTGCGCGTGAGCGCTGCGGCAATCATCATCGACGTCGAACCCTTCCCGCTCGTTCCGCCAACATGCACCGTCGGATACCGGTCTTGCGGATCGCCGAGCTCGTGCATGAAGGCGCGCATGCGTTCGAGCCGGTACGGCATCCGCCGCGAAACCGTTTCGTTGATAGTGGCGAGCAGATACCCTTGGGCTGCTTCGAAATCCATGAAGGTGGCCTTCAGCCGTCCGTTACGCGGTCGGCGAGCAGTTCGAGCGCATGCGGCAAGACTGGCAAGATGACGCCGAGCGACTCGGCCACCGCTTTGGGGCTCCCCGGAAGGTTGACGATTAGCGTGCGATGGCGCACGCCCGCGATCGCCCGCGAGAGCATCGCCGTGCGCACGATCGGTATGCTCGCCGCGCGGATCGCCTCCGCGATCCCCGGCACTTCGAAGTCGAGAACTGCGGACGTGGCCTGCGGCGTGCGGTCGCGCGAGGAGAGTCCCGTGCCGCCGCTCGTGAGGATCAGCGCTGCTGCGCCGCTATCGGCAAGGTCGATTAGCTCTGCCTGCAGCGCACCGGGGTCGTCGGGCAAAATCAATGCGCGCACGATGTCGTAGCCCGCGCCGAGGTGATCTCGCATCACGGGTAGGCAGCCATCCTCGCGGCTTCCATCGGCCGCCCGGTCCGAAAGTACGATGAGCGCGGTGCTAAAGGGCACTCTTACCGCCGGTCTTCGAGAGCAAGCGCACGTTCTCGACCACGATGCCCTTATCAACGGCCTTCGTCATATCGTAGATCGTTAGCGCTGCGATGCTTGCGGCCACCATGGCCTCCATCTCAACGCCTGTCTGAGCGCTCGTGGTCGCCTCGGCCTCGATGCGCAGCACCTCGTCGTCCTGCCATGCGAAGCTCACGTCCACGCGCGCGAGCGGCAGCGGATGCGCAAGCGGTATCAAGGCGGCCGTCTGCTTTGCCGCCATGATGCCGGCAACTTGCGCGGCAACGAATGCATCGCCCTTCGGCAGCGTCGCGTCGCGCAGCGCCCGGGCTGCCTGCGGACTCATCCGCACCAGCGCCTGCGCGCGCGCGGTGCGCGCCGTGACGGGTTTATTGGAAACATCCACCATGGAAATGCGGCCGTCGGCCAGGATATGTGAGGGTTTCTGCACGGCTTTATGTAAACGGCGTAGGGAATGACGCTATTCCAGGACACCGGCGGCGATCCTCGGACGGCTCGCGCGTTTGTGGCCGACGTTCTTGCGTGGTTTGGCGCCGTAGGCGACGCCGCAATGGGCAATTCGCCCGGCTTTGCTGTCCAGAAAGCCTCGCTCGCCGTGGCTCTCGCGCAGACCGCGCAACTTCAGGAATCCGATTGGCACGCACTCTATTTCGCGGGTCTGCTCCACGCAATCGGCGCGATCGGCAATCCCGCTTATCGCAAGGGCGAAGAGCTTTCCGAACGGACCGCGCGGATGGAGAGCTGGGATGCTCCCGCGCAAGGCGCGCAGATCTGCGAAGCCGTCGGGTCGCTGCCGCCCGAAACAGCCGACATGGTGCGCTGGCAGCACGAGGCATGGGACGGAACCGGCTATCCCGACCTCTTGCGCTGGACCGGGATCCCGCGCACGGCACAATTTCTCGGAATGGCAGACCGCTTTGTGCGCGCCCACGATCCCGAGGTGGCCCTGAGTCAGATCGGCCTCGAGAGCGGCCGCGCCTTCAATCCCGAAACGGTGCGAACGTTTTCCATGTGGTTCCACCTCAGCGGCGCAGAAATCGAATTGGTCGAGGCTCCGGTAGATTCACTGCGCGATGCCCCGCCCGACGCGCAGATCTTGCTCGAACGCTTCGCCGACCGCATCGACGCGCACAACGGCGTGCAAGGGCGCTGGCGTCGCATCGCGCAGATCTCTGAAGCGACCGCAGCGCAGCTCTCGCTCGCCGAGGCTGACGCGCGCGATTTGGCGATCGCATGCCGCATCTTCGGTGCCGGCGAGATCGGCGATAAGAACGTTGAAGACGAGGACTTTGATCCGCTCGCGCGTCTGGGCGTTGAACATCGCGCGAACAACGCGAGCGCCGCTGCGGCAATTGCGCGCGCGTATCCGGCCTTACGGGGCGCTTCCCAGGTCGTCGCCGCGCGCGGCGAGTGGTTCGACGGCACGGGGAAGCCGCATGGACATGCTCGGGCGGGTCTTCCGATAGCGGCTGGTATTCTTGCGGCCGCCATCGCCTACGATCGTCTCGATCGCGGCGAGCGCATCGATACTGCGGCCGGGACGCAATTCGACCCCGCGGTGGTTCGTGCAATGATGGAGGCTGCGAAGCTGCGCGCATGATCGAACTTCCCGAACGAACCCGCCGTATTTCTCCGTCTCGTCTTCACGAGATACTGCTTGCGCACGATTGTAAGAGTCTGGTCGACCCGTTTATGGGCCTTCCAACCCACTTGAACTATCTCAAGCGCCACGGCATAGCCGTGCATGGCGGTGACTTGCTTGAGTGGTTCGTGCGCGTCGGCGAAGGCTTAATCGTCAACGATCTCACGTATCTGCGCGACGCCGAAGTCGCGGAGATCGTCGAGATGTTACCCGGGCGCATCTACTCGATCGATCTTTTCAAGGCCTGGGAAGGCGTCTTTTTCAGCGAAGAGCAGTGCATGTATTTAGGCGTCTGGCACGATAACGTGCGCAACCTGCGCAGCGATCAGCAGACGGGCCTCGCGATCCTGGGGTTGTGGCGCGCCTTCTGTTATTGGATGCAAAAGACGCAATCGCCCGACGATATGCAGGATACGCCGCCAAGCGAACTCGCGTGGTCCTACATCCGCCAGACCGAGCAGTGGGTCACGTCAAACATGCGCCGCAATACCGTGCGCCAAGGTGATGTGCTGGCGACGATGGGCGCGCGCAGCGCTGACGCGCTCTTCCTTGCGCCTCCACCGCGCAATTCATTTCGTAGCGCAGACGCGCGCATTTGGATGTGGGAAGCTTGGTGGCAGGGTAATCCGTATTTTACGATCGAGCACGCCTATCGCGATTCACTCCTGGGCGCTCGAGCGGCCGATGCCGCGGCGTATGCACGGGCGGTAGCGACCATTCTTGCGAATGCCGACCCCTATCCCGTGGTCATCATGCAAACAACCGAGCAGCGAATCGGCGACCTCGAGCCGCTCGTTCGAGACGCGCGCGCAAACGTCACCACGATCGCCCCGCATCCCTACGAGATCTATCTCGTCGCGACGAAATAACAGAATTCAGCTTCGCTGAATCTGTGGCGTTCGGCCTCCGGCCGATCCGCTGCGTTTCATCGAACTGTATTGCTCTGGAAGCGATACCATATCAGGCAGAGCAGCGCAAGCACCCAGCAAATGACCAAATGCGACACGTGGTGCGAGTGCTCGGTTCCGGATTTGGTCATGAAGTTGATGGTGCCGAGGCCGTAAAGCGCACCCAGCACGAAGAATGCGAGCGCGAGCAGCAGGGCGAGCGGTTTCATGAAAGCAGACCTCGTTTACTCAAGATATAGCAGCATACGCCGACGATCAGACAATACCAGCCGAACGGGCGTAGATCGTTCGACTTGAAGTAACGCATGAGAAACGCGACCGAGAGATAGGCGGCGACGGCAGCCACAACGCCGCCAAGGAGCGCCTGCAAGAATACGACATGTGCGCCCGGCGCGATGAGATATCTGGTTTCGAGCAGCGCCGCTGCGAAGATCACCGGCGTTGCCAGCAGGAACGAGAATTCGGCAGCGTCCTCGTGATCGAGATCGCATAAGAGTCCAGCGACCATCGATGCCCCCGAGCGCGAGATGCCGGGAAGGAGCGCAAAGCTCTGCGCGAATCCCACCAGCACGCTTTGGGCAAAGCTCAGCTGCTCGATCGCTTTATCGGCGCGCGCCGGGTTGGCAAGCTGCCGCCGGCGCAGCGCCTCGCCCGCGAACATAACGAGGCCGTTGAGGGCGAGAAAGAGCGCGACCGGTGCCGGCGAGCCGAAGAGCGCGCGCACGGGTTCCTCGAGGAGCACGCCCAGCACACCCACCGGAATCGTTCCTACGACCAGAAGCCAACCAATCCGCTCGTCGCGGTCGTCAGACAACCGCCCCCGAACGACGCTTGCCACCAGCGCTCGAACGATCGCCCACCATCGCGCACGATAATACACGATAAGTGCAACGGCCGTTCCGAGATGCAGCACGACCACAAACGCGAGGAATGTCGGATTGGCGCGATCGATATTCGTCCAGTGTAAAAGCGCCGGCACGAGAATCGTATGGCCAAGGCTCGAGACGGGAAACAGTTCGCTGACGCCTTGGAGCAGCGCGAGGATCAGCGCTTGGATATCGGTCACGGAGCACTCTGGTACGCCCCACAGCCGAAGTGCGCCTCCCACGCATGGAGGATTGCCTATGCAAGCAGCCTAAGGCGCGTAGGGCAGTGGATCAGCACGAAGAAAGCCGTGCCTTCGAGCCGCAAGAGCGCAAATTCGCTCGTGTTGGTGACACACTGCTCGTGTCTTACAGCATCGGCGACGACTTTGCGCCCGAGTTCACCGAAACGTATGATATCGCCCTCGGCGGCATGGCCATGCTTACCAATGCCGAGCTCATCCGTGAGGATCCGATCGACGTGCAGATCGAGCTGCGCAGCGATCCCGAACCGGTCTTGCACGTGCGCGGCGTCGTGCGCTGGTCGCGCTACGATCCGCTGTTGCAGCGCTATCGCACCGGCATCGCCTTCCTCGACGTCGATGAGAAGACACGCATGCATCTCCAACGCTACATCGACACGCTCCACCTACTCCGCGACATGGGGATGCTTTAGCGCGAGCGAAGCCGCGCGTCCTCGTCGCTCGGACAATCGTTCGGGTCGATCGTCGAACGCGGCCCTTACCAGGCGACAAATCTCACCGCGTAGGTGTAGTCCGCCAGCACGGCTTTGCAAGCATGCGTCGCGGGCGCATATTGTGCGCCGCGTGCCATGGCCATTGCAACTTGATCCAACGAGGCGCTTCCGCTCGACGCGACCACTGTCGTGCTCTCGACGCCGCCGTTCGGATCGACGATCACACGAACTTGCGCCGTTCCGCTCACCCGGTCCGCACGCGCGCCGGATGCAATTTCCGGCGGAGGCGGCGATGCGATGATTTGTACCGGCGTGTCGCTCGTCGCGCAATTCGGCGTTGCCGTCGCCGCGGGAGTCGGCGAGGCAGGCGTTTCCGTCGCGGCAGTGACGATGCGTCCTTGCGTCAGGGACGACTTCGGATTCACCGCGGTAGCTTTGGCCACGTGCACGGGAACGCGTCGCGGCGGTGCTGGTGCCGGCGTATGCGGCGGCGGCGTCGCGTGCGCGATGCGCGTAGTATGGAGGTGCTCGATGCTTACGATCTGCACGTCGTCGCTCGAACGGCGAAACGGCCAGCGAATGATACCGGTGAGGATCAGGTGGATGAGCAACGATAAAGCGAACGCGACGATAAGAAACCGCCGCGTCCGTTTATCATCCATTGTCCAGTTTTTCGATTTCGAAGACGAGGTACCCGCACGAAGCGGGTGAAGGTTCGGAGCACAGGATGTGCGTCCGGCCACGGGCCGGCCGAACCGTCTTAGTCGGGATTAAACTCCGCTCGAAAGAGATACGAGCCGGTCGTCGGCGCGCAATTTACGAGCTTGGGCGCATACTGCGACTGCCGCGCGGCGCGAATCGCCGCCTGATCGATCGCGCTGTTATGAGATGACTGCTGGATCGAGGCTTCCACCAATGCGCCGGTGGGACCAATCGTCACCTCGACCAGAACGGTCACTGGACCCAGTCCCAAGTCGCGCGCGGAATCCGGATAGTCAGGCGACATCGCCTGGGTTACCGTCGCTTCCTGATTTGGATTCGCACACGCGGGCTTTTCCGTCGGGGCGGGCGTTGCGTTCGTGGGCGGACCCGTGCTCGTACCCGCGGGCACACCGTTTTCCGATCCCTTGTTGACGTTGTAGGTCTGCTCGTTGCTCGTCGTGCTCGTGTCGTTCGTCGTCTTGGGCACGTTGACTTTGAGCTTGGGCTGCGGCGCCGTGTGATGCGGCGGTGGTGTTTGCTGCGGCGGCGGCGTCGGCGTCGGTGGGGGCGTCGGGGTCGGCGGTGGCGGGGTGGGGACCCTGACCTGCACCTTCTTGGTCTCGCTTATCTTCTCGACTTCGTCGCTCGAATGATGCGACGCGAGGTTGGGATAGAGCGGCGCGGCCAGACCGTTGACGAGGATAGACAACAGAAAAGCAAGCCCCAGATAGTTCCGGATGCGCTCGCCCGAAGTGATGTACGTTTTTTCTTTCGCCATCCGTTACGAACTTTGCCCCTGCGGAGTGCCTTCGATGTGGTTCGCAAGGCCAAAGTCGATCAAACCCGACGACTTGGCAGCATCCATCACTTGTAGGATGGTTCCATAGTTGGCTTTCGGGTCGGCTTTGATGATCACGCTGCGAAACTTATGCCCGGTATTGTCCTGCAGCGTCTCAAATGCATCGTGCGCCTGCGAGATCGGCACCGTGTTGGATCCGATTTGGATATTGTTCTTTTCGTCGATGATCACGACGATCTGCGAGGGCTGCACCTTGTCCTTGTTACGGGCATCGGGCAGCTTCGGCTCTTTCGTAACCGAGGCAAGAATGATGAAGATAATGAGGAGCACCAACAACACGTCCGTAAACGGCGTGATGTTGATGGTCGACATCACATCATCTTCTCCCCCACCTGTCGAAACGGCCACGAGTCTTGTTAAACCTCCACCTAGGACGTGACGAAACCGACGTCTTCGAGTCCGGCTTCCTTGGCAGCATCGAGAATGCGGATGATGACGCCGTAGGGCGCTTTCGTGTCCGCGGTGATCGAGACGTGCTTGTGCGGCCGCTTGATCGCGGTGATGGTCATCACCCGATAGATACCTTGCGAATCCGTCTTCGTTCCGTCGACGAAGATCACGCCCTTGTCGTTGACGATCACTTCGATATCATTCTTTTGCTGTTGCTGCGTATTGTTGTTATTGCTGTGGTTCGGAAGCTCTTTTTCGAAGCCGGGTGGCGTCACGAGAGCAGCCAGGATCATGAAGATAATGAGCAGCACCAAAAGGACGTCGGTGAACGGCGTGATGTTGATCTCCGCCATGACGTCGGCCTCTTGTTGTGCCGAGAGCAGTGACACGACGCTACTCCGGGCTTACTTCGCGCCGGTTTGCGACGGCTGATACAGCTCGGTCGGGATCGGGGCGCCGGTGTTGTGGAAGTGAAGCATTTCGGCAAGCTGATTCGCCGCAACGATCATCTCTTGGTTGTACGCCTTGATGCGCGACTTGAAGTAGTTGAAGAAGATCACGGCCACGATCGCGACCACGAGGCCCGCGAAGGTGGTGATCAGGGCTTCTGAAACGCCGCCGGCGACGACCGCTGGCGTCGAGTTCCCTTTGAGCGCGATATCTTCAAACGCGCGGATGATACCGAGCACCGTTCCGGACAGACCGATGAACGGCGCGATCACCGCGATCGTACCGATCACACCGAGGAAGCGCTCGAGTGAGTTCAGGTGCTCCATCAGCGCTATCGAGAGCGCGTCGGTGATGTCGGCGCGATTTTTCTCACCGCGGCGAAGCCCGAACTCGAGGATACGCGGAAGCATGCCTTTGTTGGCCTGGCAAATCTTGATTGCGCCGTCAAGATCGTCTGCGGCGATTTTGGCGCCGATTTGGCGCAGCAGACCTTTGGTATCGCTATGCTGCGACGCAAAAAAGATTAGTCGCTCGATCACGATGGCGACCACAACGATTGACGCGATGAGCAGCATCCACATAACGGGACCGCCGCGATCCATCACGCTGATAAATCCGTCAAACACGAGTTTCGAAACCCTCCCGGGTGTTCATGTAAAGTGCACTAGACAATGGAAAACACGGGCGGTGTGCCGCCCCGTGAGGGCGGACCATTGGCCTACCCTCCTGGAAAGTCCTGGTACGTTCTGTACCGGGTGCTTGGATAGTCAACGGCTTCTTATTGAGGAACGTTCTTAATCTGGCTTTCGATCTGCAAAGCAAGCCCCTCATTGCCGGCCGCCTTGGCCAATTGGTCAGATTTTTTCAGGTAGGTGAGCGCTTGCGTCTTATCGTCGGTCTTCTTGCTCGTTACGTAAATGTTGGCGTACGCCACCCCGGCTGCGAAATTTGCCTGTACGTCGTCGGGTGAGGCAGATACCGCCTTGAGCGCGTATTCCTTGGCCTTATCGTAGTCCGGCTTTTTCCCGCTCATGATTGCAAACGCGGCAAACGTGTTCGCCGTGACCGCTTCAGGTGCGCTCCCCGCCGAGGCGGCCTGATCGAAGTCCTTGAGCGCGCCGGCGTAGTCTGCTGCTTTCATCGCATCGTTCCCGGCCGCTAGGTAGTGCTGAGCGATTGCCCGCTGAGCGCCGGTGCCGCTCGGGTCGAGCGACTTCATCTCATTCGCCGTAGCCTGAGCGTCGGCTGAGTCGTTGGTCGCGAGATAACCCTGCAGCAGCTCGGTGTCGATGTTCAATCGCGCCGCCTTGTCGGTCACTTGGTCGTGGACGCTCTTGAGCGTCGCAAGCGCATCGGGATACTGCTTATTCGCAAGCTCCGCCACGCCCAGCGCGAACTTCGAGGTGTTGTCGCCGGAGAGCGCCATGGCCTTGTGCGCAAAATCGAGCGATTGCGTCGGATCGGTGGAGGAGACTCGCACGGCGCCGGTAGCGAACGCCTGTGCGGCGATCGGCTGGAACGGCTTCTTGATGTCGTCGACCCGGTTGAACGTGGTTGCCGCTTCAACGTAATCATTGTCGTAGTACTGCGCTACGCCGAGTAGTTGCAACACCGCCGGGTTGCCGGGCGACGCGAGCAAGGCGGCATTGGCCTTGGCAATCGCGTCTTTGTATTTTCCTGAACGCACGAGCGCATCGATCGCCGCGGTGTCGCCGCCGCCGACTGGAGATCGCGTTCTCCTCAGGCGTCTGCGCCGACTTCCCGTTAAATCGCAGGCTAAAATCGTAAAAGGTCGTTATCGGCGTCGAGCCGCGCCGTGCGGGTCTATAGGTAGAGGTCTGCGCGATCTCCATCGCCGCGGCGTTATCGCCTGTGTTGTCGGACTTGAGGATCTTCACGACCTTGTGCGTGCCGTCGGCGTTGACTTGCACCTGGACCAGGACGGTTCCCGAGCCCGCAATCGGCTGCGTCGTCGTCCCTTGTTTAATGACTTTGGCGATCGAGTAGTCTTGGGATTGCGCAAAGGCCGGCGCTGCGGCGACTGCGATTGTCAGCGCCGAGAAGCCGGCGACGATTCGAGAGATTCGATTCATGAGGTACCTCAACTACGTAGAGCTATGCTTCCCATCCTGGGAAGCAACGCGCCGGAGTGCGGAAAGTTCCTTGGGAGTCAGCGAGCGCGAGTGGCCGACCGGGAGATCGCCCAAGGCAATGGGGCCGAAACGCAGCCGAACGAGCGTTTGCACGGGATGACCTAGCGCCTCAAACATCCGGCGCACCTGACGATTGCGGCCTTCGTGAATGGTGATGTCGACGACCGAGGATCCCGAACGGACTGCGACCACGCGTACCTGCGCTCCCGCCGCGTGCTCGCCGCCATCCAGGACGACGCCGTCATGGACCCGTTTGACATCTTCGGGGGAGAGCCGGCCGCCAATCGTTGCGCGATAGGTCTTTTCGACACCGAAGCGCGGGTGCAAAAGCCGATTCGCGAGATCGCCGTCGTTCGTCATAAGCAATACGCCGGCCGTATCGTAGTCGAGCCGGCCGACCGGCACAACGCGCGGCATGCGCTTGGGGATCAGGTCGGCCACCGTTCGCCGTCCTTGCGGATCGCGCATGGTCGTCATGACGCCCGCCGGCTTGTGCACCACCAGATATTCGGTCTGCTCCATCGCCGAGATAGGCGTTCCGCTCACGTCGACTTTATCGCCGGGGGCGACCATCGTACCCAATTCGCGCACGACCTTGCCATTGATACGCACCTTGCCGTACGCGATCAATTCATCGGCGCGCCGGCGCGATGCCACGCCGGCCTGCGCGATGTATTTGTTGAGGCGCGTGCCGTCACCCACGATCCTGGAGTCCTTCATCGGCGCGGAGCCTGTCTCGGGTCATTTTTGCGGCTTCTTCTTCGCTCAGCGATCGTCCGCGGAAGAATACAGAACCCGAACCGGCGGATGGCCGGTTCGGGCCCTGACGTAGATAGGCGATGAGCGCGAAGCAGACGATCGCTATTGCAATAAGAACGATCATCGAGTTAACGAGGGTTAATATTTACTGCTGCTGTTGCCGTTGTTGTCGTCATAGCCGCGAGACATCGAGAGTGCCTCTTTGGTGACCGACTGCAAGAACTCGTCGTTCGTGCGCGTCTGGGCCATCTTATCGAGGATGATCTCGGTGATATCTCCGGTGTTGAGAACCGACGTGGCGCGGCGAAGCATCCAGATCTTGCGCATCTCTTCGGTCGTAAGCAGCAACTCTTCGTGTCGCGTGCCCGAACGCTTGATGTCGATTGCCGGGAACACGCGCGACTCGGCGAGTTTACGCGTGAGGTTGAGCTCCATGTTGCCCGTGCCTTTGAACTCTTCGAAGATCACGTCATCCATCTTGGATCCGGTTTCGATGAGCGCCGTGGCAATGATCGTGAGCGATCCGCCTTCTTCGATTTTGCGCGCAGCGCCGAAGAAGCGTTTGGGTTTGTGGAGCGACGCGGTATCGAGACCACCCGAAAGCGTTCGGCCCGAACTCGCGACGACTTGATTGTAGGCGCGAGCGAGGCGTGTGATCGAGTCGAGGAGGATCACGACGTCTTTGCCGAGTTCCACCAAGCGTTTTGCGCGCTCCATCGTCAGTTCGGCGACGGCGGTGTGATTCTCGGGATGCTCGTCGAAGGTCGATGCGACGACTTCGCCGTCGACCGTGCGCTGCATATCAGTAACTTCTTCCGGCCGTTCGTCCACGAGTAGCGCAATGATATGCGCATCGGGATGATTGATCGAAATGGAATTGGCGATGTTCTTAAGCAGCGTGGTCTTGCCGGCTTTGGGCGGCGAGACGATCAGCGCGCGTTGACCCTTACCGATCGGGCAGAACAGATCGATGACGCGAGTCGAGAGCTGCGTCGCTCGAACCTCAAGCTTAAAGCGCTCGTTCGGATATATCGGCGTGCCTTTTTCGAAAAGGCGCCGGCCCTTGATCGCTTCGGGGTCGAGATCGTTGACACGATCGACGCGAATGAGGCCGTAATACTTCTCGCTCTCTTTGGGGCGGCGTACTTGGCCTTCGACCATGTCGCCGCGGCGCAGCTCGAAGCGCCGAATTTGCGACTGGCTCACGTAGATATCGTCGTTGCCGATGATATAACCGCCGCGTCGCAAGAAGCCGTAGCCCTCGGGAAGGACGTCGAGGATCCCGCTAGCCATCTCCATGCCCGAGCGCTGTTGCTGGGTGGCGAGGATCGCGGCGATGATCTCGTCTTTCTTCATGGTCGTCGGATTGCCGAGCGCGATTTCATTTTGCTCGGCGATCTCGACCAGTTCAGCCTTCTTCTTATCTTCGAGATCGGCTGCGGTCAAAAGCGGCGGCCCAGTTTCCGCTTGAGGAAACTGTTCGTTGTGTTGTTGAAATTGCGGGTTGAACCCGTGGCGGCGGCGCGAACGGCGGCGACGTCCGCCACCCTGCTGCCCATTGTTATTGTTGTTGGGGCGATGTTCCGTTTGCAGAGGAGTGTTCTCTCTCGTAGAGTCGTACGCATGAACAACGCGACGCTGTCACGGGCGAGGCTGCCACGCGAGCGTCGAGTCCGAGGTACGGGGGGGATTAAACGACCACACTATACCACAGGCCGGGGAAGCCGCAATGTGCCCCGCCTCGTCGTCGGCTCGACCAGGCGTTATCGTCAAAGCGAAGCTCTCCCGGCTAGATCCGCGCAGATTCGCTCGCCTAGTCATTAAGGCGAAAGGTTTTTTGGGCCGCTCAGGTAGGGATTGCCGCGTTCGTAAAACCTCAGGAGCCGGCGCGCGGCCGAGCTCACGCCGATTCTGCGGCTGCGCCGAATCGCTCCCACAGGCCGGTCGGGCGGATGAAGTTGCAACGTCGAATTGGTCAGAAGATTGCAGCCATCGAGCGTCCGATCGATCTCCAGCGCTTGGGACAGGCGCCCAGGCCCGCTGCAAAGGAGGCGCGGATCCTCTAGCCCACGGCGTTCACGCATCAGCGCGATGCCCTCGAGCGGTTCGAGAGCACGAATCAGCACCGCTGCCCCCTGTCCATCGGCCTCACTCGAAACGTTGACGCACCAATACCGCCCGTAAATACGGTAGACGTAGGCGTGAAACGGTGCGCCGAACATCGTGCGATTGCGGGGACGTACGCCGCGAAAAGCGTGCGATGCCGGATCGCCGATGAGGTAGGCTTCGGTTTCAATGATGCGGCCCGCAGAGGTCCCGGCCGGGCCTAGGCGCACGAGCCGCCACCCGATGAGCGCCCGCGCCAGTGCTTGCGTCTCCTTCGGCAACTCTGGAAGAACCGACGGTCTACGCGGCGCTATGCAGTACCAATTCCGCGCGAGCGCGCGCCTCGAGATCGTCATCGCCTCCGGTGCAGACCGCGTACGCGGCGAAACGGTTCAGCGCGCAACGCAAGCGCACGTACGGCAATACTAACGGCGGCGGCACATTGCGATGCTCGTTGCAATCGGCAACCAGCTCGCCGTCGGCGAGTCCAAACGACGCGCGCTCGAGGCCGCGTTCCCGCAGCATCGCGGCGACCGCGGTCAACGCCGCGTAGCCAATCTCGCGACCTCCCAGACCCTCGAAGCGCGCGACGCGGAAGGCGACCCGCACAAGCCGCTCTCCCGCCCGCGTCGTCAGGCGAGCGTAGGCGACTCCCTCCCCGAGCCGGTCGGCGGCGAACCCTAGCTGTACCTGCACCATACCCTTATGATACCGAACGTATGTTCGTCTCGTCAACCGGGTGTGGCTCCAGCAAGCTCTGATAGAGATCGATCATCGCGTCGACCTGCCGAACCGCCGAGAAGCGGCTCGCCGCCGATTTCGCGCGACGGGCTGCCGCGGCGTCCGGCGCCGCGGGGATCTCGCGTAGGGCGTGAGCGAAGGCACCGCGATCCGGCGCGACGATGCGCGCGGCATCGCCCAGCACCTCGCGATTGGGTTGCGTGTCCGCGGCGATGACGAGCGCTCCGGCGGCCAGTGCCTCGGCTTGAACCAGTCCCTGCGTTTCCGTCGTGCTCGGAAAAACGAACGCATCCGCGCTGGCGTAAAGATCCGGAAGCTCTTCGCTCGCGACGACCCCGAGAAATACGACACGGTCGGCAATGCGCAGGTCGAGCGCGAGCCGCTCGAGCTCGTCGCGCTGTGGTCCATCGCCGGCGATCACGAGCACCAGCGACGGATCGTTCGCTTCGGCGAGGGCGCGCAGGAGCACGTCGACGTTCTTTTCGCGCGCTAGGCGCGAGACAAACAAGACCAGGCGACCGTCGGCCCGCACGCCTAGACGGCGGCGCAAACGATCGTCGCGCACTCCCGCGCCGAAACGCTCGACGTCGATACCCGAGGGAACAACATCGATGCGCGCCTCGACCCCCAGGTCGCGAAGATGCCGCGCGACGGCCGGCGTCGGCACGACGACCGCATCCACTAAATTGCAGAATGTCCGCGTCAACTGGCCCGCCGCAAAACGCGTCGCATTCGGCTCGAACGGTACGTAGTGGGCGTACGCTTCGAGCTGCGTGTGATACGTGTACACGATCGGCATGCCGTAACGGCGCGCGTACCGCAGCCCGGCCCAGCCGGTTACAAAAAGCGAGTGCACGTGGATCAATCCGAGTCGCTTGATGATGTTGTTGACGTTGCGCCGCCCCACCAGCGGCAGGGTGAGGCGATATGGGGCCGCCGTCGGCAGCGGTAGCGACGGCAGCCGGAACACGGCGCCGTCGCTCTGTGTTCCGCCCGGCATGCTCGGCGCAAAACAGTAGACCTCGTGTCCGCGCGAACGCAAACCCTGAGCCAAGGTGTCGACCGACGTCACCACACCGTTGACCACCGGCCGGTAGATCTCGGTAAAAAAGCCGAGGCGCAGATGGGTCATGGCGTTACCTTCGCCGATGGCCTTGGGGTCCGCTCTAAAAAGAGGGCACTCCTGCCGATTTCCGACATAAGGCATATTCCCGGCTCGGAATGGGCATGGTATAGTGCCGGGGTCACTGGTCGCCCGTCCAACAGGCGGCCATCGCGTGGATCATCATTGCCGGCTCCCCCTTTGCGAGCCTTGATCCGCCACCAACGGCGTTTCTCTAACTACCAGGGACCATCTCCCCACATCTGTGGGGCGCTATCGCCGATTTTTTACCTACTGTTGGTTCAACTTGCGGGCATTCGTTCGCCACTGCGGGTGCGCGGTGTGCCGGTGCCGGAGTTGGGACAGAAAGGACCTCGGTCTTGATAGGACGCGGCCCCCTACGGCGTAGCCACGTGCTTGCCGTCAGCGTCTTGACCGCCGGCCTCGTATGGGCCGGATTTGTCACCTACCCGTCACCGGCGTATGCCGGTAATGCGTCGATCGCTACGAACGTCGCGCACGTGGTGATCTTCACCGCGCAAGGTTCGACGACCGAGCAGCCGACCAATGCGACGACGGTTGGCGCATTCTTGCGCGAACATGGTATCGGCGTCGGTGCGAACGACTACATTTCTCCGTCGGTTGATACGCCGCTTTCCGACCGCATGTCGATCGAGTATCGTCCAGCGGTATCCGTCACAATCGTTTCCGGTAAACGTCGAAACACGGTTATCACGAGCGCGCCAAACGTTGCAGCGCTGCTGCAATCGCAAAACATTCGGCTCGGAAGATACGACAGCGTCACGCCCACCCTTACGGACTCGGTTCCTATCGACGGCACCGTGCGCATCGACCACTTCTTGACGTGGCAACGCGTCGAACATCGTATTATTGCGATGCCGACGATCAAGCGCGTCAACGTCTCGCTAAAGCCGGGAGCGGCGCGACTCGTGAACAGAGGACAGCCGGGAATGCTCGACGTTCTCGTATCGTTCACGCAGCGCAACAACGGCGACGTGAAGGCTCGAGTGATCGGCTCGCGCGTCGTGCGCAAAGCGCATGCGCGCCTGGTTGACGTCGGTGCAGCCGACTCGATGCAGATGGTCGCAACTGCGTACACGCCATATTGCTCCGGCTGCAGCGGCATCACCGCAAGTGGCCGGCCAGCCGGACACGGCATCGTGGCGGTCGATCCGCGGGTGATCCCACTTGGTACACGCCTGTACATTCCCGGATACGGCTACGCAATCGCCGGCGACACCGGCGGCGCAATTGTTGGCTATCGCATCGATCTCGGTTACACTTCATATCGTGATGCGATGCAATTCGGGCGCCGGGCGGTGACGGTATACCGTCTGAAGTAAATCCGCGCGTTTTACTCTCGCAGTGGGGCGCACGTCCGAAGAAGAAGTTCGGGCAGAACTTCCTGATAGACCCGGGCGCTTCGCGCCGGATCGCGCAAGTTGCGTGCCAGGACGCGCCCGCCGGCGCGCGCTTGATCGAAATCGGCGCGGGTACCGGTACGCTCACCCTCGCGCTGCTAGAAGCGGGAGCGAACGTCACCGCTCTCGAGATCGATCCGCAGCTGGTGAGCATCCTTGGTAATCGCGCGGACCTCGCGCGCGCAACCGTGGTGCTCGCCGACGCGATGACGTACGATTACGCCGCCTTCGCCCGTGGCGGCGCTTGGCGCGTTGCCGGCAACCTCCCTTACAACATCGCGACCCCGCTCTTGCTCCAACTTATCGAGATGGATGACGGACCCGAAACGATCGTCGCGATGATTCAAAAAGACGTCGCGGACCGCATCGGCGCAAAGCCCGGCACCGCTGCCTACGGCAGCCTATCGATCGCGGTGCAATATGCGATGACCGTCGAACGCGCATTCACGCTCGGGCCTCGCGCATTCTATCCACCTCCCAAGGTCGACTCCTCGGTGATCCGCCTGGTACGCCACGCAGAGCCCGCCGTGCAGCCGCGCGACCTCGAACTTTTTCGGAAGGTCGTGCGCGGCGCGTTCGCGTACCGGCGCAAGACGCTCGCAAATAGTCTGGCGCTCGCGCTGCACATCGAACGCGATGTCGTCGCCCGCGCCATTTCCGCGAGTGGTCTGCCTGCGGAGTCACGTGGTGAACAACTCGATCTCGAAGCGTTTTGTCGACTGGCCGACGTCCTGGCCGAGCGGTAGCTTCCGCGCCTTCCCGACGGCGTTGTTATTCGTCGTCGTCGTTTTTCCGATGTTCGCGTTCGGCATCTATCAGGTGATCGCTGTCGGCGTCGTCAAGCATCGATCAAAAACTGCTGGGCGATCCGCTCGTGGTCATCGCGTCGCTCGGACTCACACTCCTGGTCGAAGGCGGTCTTGCGCTGATCGTGCTGCTGCTGCTGCCATGGGCATCGCGGCTTTCGCTGCGCGCGCTCGGCTATCGGCCGCCCAGCGCGCGGGATCTGCTCGCTGCATTCCTTGGCTCGCTCGTCATGGCGCTGGTGGCCAACGGCGGGGCTTCGCTCATTCAATCGCTGCTCCACACGAATCAAGACCAGCAAGCCGTTGAAATGCTGCGCCAGCTGCACGATCCAAGGCTGTTGATAGCCTTTACCGTTTTTGCCTGCGTGCTCGCGCCGCTCATGGAAGAAACGATTTTCCGTGTCTTCCTTTTCAACGCGGTGCGGCGGTATCTGGGATTCTGGCCCGGTGCGCTGGTGAGCGGGCTTTGCTTCGGCGTCGCCCATGGCGATCCGATCGCTTCGCTTCCGCTCGCGCTGGGCGGCGTGGTCCTCGCGTTTGTTTACTATCGCACGAACAACGCGTTCGCATCGATGGTTACCCATGGTCTCTTCAACTCATACACGATCCTCGCGCTGATCTTCACTCCGCAACTGGCGAAGTAGGCAAACCCCCATGCGCGTTGCAGTCGACGCTTGGAATCTCGTCAACGATCGACGTGGCATGGGTCGCTACGTCAGACGCGTTCTAACCGACTGGCAGAACGAGCGCGATCTCGAAGTGACGCTGCTCGTTCGCAAGGCCGGCCACGCGGCATTGCTGAACCGAGAATTTCCCTATCACGCGCGCAGCGATCTCAAGGGCAGCTACGACGTTGTGTGGTACCCGTGGAACGCGCTGCGCTTTGCCATCCGCGGCGCGCGCAGCGTCGTCCTCTTTCACGACGCTTTCGCGTTTGCGTATCCCCACGCAAATTGGGTAGCGAGGTATCGCGAGCAGGCGCCCATTCGTCGCGCCCTTGCGCGCGCCGACTGCCGGTCGGCAAATTCCTCATGGACGGCGAGCGAATTTGCGCGCATCTTCAATCTGGCCGCCGACTCATTCAGTGTCATTCATCCGGTGCCCGACCCGTGGTGGCAGCCGGTAGCGCCGACGCAGCATACGCCATATATCCTCGTTGTCGCCGGCCCCGAAGAACGCAAAAATCTCCCGACGCTCGTGCGCGCGTTCGCCCGCGCGTTCCCGGCGCGCGACTGCTCTTTGCTCATCGCCGGCAACGCGCCTCGAGCGAACATCCATCCCGACGACACGGAACTGCGCGCGCTCTATAGCGGCGCGCTCGCCGTCGCGGTTCCCTCGAACGCGGAAGGCTACGGCTTGATGGCGGTCGAGGCGATGGCCTGCGGCGCGCCGGTCATTGCGAGCGACGCATCGGCGCTCCCCGAGGCGTGTGACGGCGCGGCCGAACTCGTGCCGGCATTCGACGTCAATGCGTGGGCGCTTGCGCTGCGGATGATCGCTGACAACGCAAATATGCGGACGATCATGCGCGACCGTTCGCTCGCGCGCGCCGCACGCATCGATCGCAGCGCGCCGGCGCGCCTTACGCTCGGGTTGCTTCGACGATCGCTCGAAAGCGCTCGATGAAGCGCTGCGGCGAGAACGTTTCGGCGTGCGCGCGTAAGCGCCGTTGATCGTAAGGGCGCGAATCGAACCCTCGCAAGACGGCGGCGAGCGACTCTGCCGTCGGCTCGCCGAAGAAAGCGCCCGTCTCCCCCTCGATCACCGTTTCGCGAGCGCCGCCCGCTCCGTAGGCGATGGTCGGCCGTCCTGCGGCCGCTGCTTCGATCGGCACGAGTCCTAAATCTTCTTCTCCCGGCACGATCGCGGCGATCGCGTTGCCCAAGAGCTGATTGACAGCCGCGTCATCGACAAAGCCTAGCATCGTCGTGGTGCTCGATCGCGCCCGCTCGCGCAGCGCGCCATCGCCGGTCCATCGCCGGCAACGAGCAGTTTGACGCCGGCGAGCCGCGCGGCATCGATTGCAAGATCGATACGCTTGTACGGCAAAAGGCGCGATGCGATGAAGAAGTAATCGCCGGCCCCGCTGCCGATCGTGAACCGGTCAACGTCGGCGGGCGAATGCAGCACGTCCGCATCGCGCGCATAGAAGGTGCGGACCCGTTCCTGCACTGTGCGGCTATTAGCGACGTACCGCGTCGGCCGCTTGGCAGCCTCAAGATCCCAACGTACCAGGCCGCGCACCATCGGCCTTGCGAGCCGCGAAAGCCCGAACCCGCCAACGTACCGTTCATAGTCGAAGAGAAAACGGCTGACCGTGTGAATGAAGCAGACGTGAACGGCATCCTCGCGTATACGGACGCCCTTTGCCCAAGCGCTCGTCGAACTCAGGATAAGATCGTACTCACGCAGATCGAAGGCCTCGAATGCGTGAGGATAGAGTGGCGCGAGGTAGCGAAAGTTCCGGTTGGCTCCCGGAATCCGTGCAAGCAGCGAGGCGTGCACCCGCTCGCGCGGGATCAAGTCGCCAACCGCGCCTTCGTCGTAGAGTGCGGTGAAGACCGGCGCTTGCGGCCATGCTTGCGCGAAATGTGCAAAGACGCGCTCGGCGCCTCCGCGCTGATTTAAGTAATCGTGAACCAGCGCAACGCGAATGGCTTAGGAATCTTCTCTTGGAAGAACCAGCGCGATCGTCGGGTTGCTCAAGTACTTGCGCGCAACGCGTTGCAAATCGCTCGCGCTCGTCTGCGAGATCGCGTCGAGCGTGCGCGAGAGATAGTCCGCCTGTTGTCCATTTTCGTCATAGACCACAGCCAGCCAGGCTCGTGCCTCCAGGCTATTTGCGCTGCTGATAAAGTCCCCTGAGGCCATTGCTTTGAAATCCTCAATGGAACCTTGGAGTTTCGCGGATGCGAGAATGCTGGCAATCGAGAGCGCCGTCGCAAACGAGCGGTTCGGGTTCCCGATCCCCCCATTGACATACAGTACCAAGTTAGGCCGAGCGTTTTCGTATTGGTAAAGCGCGCCGACCGCTCGCGACGCATAGGTCTCGGAAACGACGCCGGGCACGTCGGCCATGTCGGCAAGCGTGCGCTGCATGAACGACGCAAGCACGAGCATCGGGCCAAAGTCTTTGCTGCCGACGAGCGGCGCAGGATACTGTGCGATAAGCCATGGTGCCGTGATGTCGCGCTGCGCGACGAGTTGTCGCGATGCGCCGGTGAGCTTAGGCAATTGGACGCTCAGGGCCGTGGTGCTGCCGTCGGGCAGCGTTTGCCCAAAGCCCGCGAGCGTTCCCGCCGAAAGCGCGTCAATGCGGCCGGCCGCACTGACATACGTTCCACCGCGGCGATAGTAGGTAGCGTAGAACGCTTGCGCGTCGTCGGGACCGAGCGTGCGCGAGCGCAGCCGGCAGTCCCAACTCCGGCAAACCGGCATTGGCCGACGCGGCCAGCGTGAGCTGAGCATGTCCAGCCCGACCTGCAGCGCGATTTGCTGATTTTCGTCGATCGCCTGGTCAGCGTGACGCGCGCGGCCTGCACGGACGCGGCGTAGAAGGCGGGCGCCGCCAGCGCCGTGCGCGAAGCGTCCAGCACCGTCGCGGCATCCTCGCGAGCGCCTCGACGTCAAAGCGTACGTCGCCCGGATCGACGGTAAAGCGAACCGAACCGCCGCGCGCAGCGATCGCGTCGCTAGCGGCGCGGAAGGCGAACCGACCGGCGTGCGCAGGATCGTCTGCGCGGTGAACGCCGCGAGACCGTTCTGCTTCATCGTCTGGCGGTCGAGCCCGGCGCGCACGACGTACACGACGTCGACCAGCGATGCGTTGGCGTCGAGCTGGCGAACGATGGTCGTTCCGCCGCTGCTCTCCATCGTCGGGGCCGGCGCGGCGGCACCGGCTGCGAGCGCCGCAGACGGCGCGGCGACGAGCGCGGCCAGAAGGCGGCGATGAGTTTCAAGATGTGGACTCCTTCGAGGTTGCGGACGAGCGTGACCGTAACCGCGTTCTTCAAGTAGCGTCGCACGATGACGGCAACGTAGTGCGGGATCGAGTTCGCGGGCCTTCGCGATGTAATTGCCGTTGGCGTCACCCGGCGCGTACGTGGCGTTGCCCTCGGCGGCGTACCAGCCGAGATTGTCCGCCTGCTGCTGCGGCGTCTGCGTATCGGAGGCAAGGTGATAGAGAAACGCTTCCCGCGCCGCCGCAAACGCGGCCGGATCCATCGGTTTTTCGAGCTTGGCAAGCTCGTCGAGCACGCGCTGTTTCGCCGCTTTGGCGGCGTCGCCGCCGACGGTGACGACCAGCACGCCGGGATCGTGCAGCGTGATGAACTGCCCGTTGACGTAGGCGTCGGTCTTGCTCGCATCGAGCGCACGCGACACGACGCCGGTGTCGTCGCGGAACAAGATAATCGGCGATGAAGTCCATCGCGGTCGCCGCTTTTTCGTCGGCGATCGGCGGCCCGGCCCATGCCAAGCCGAGGCCGTCGACCGAGCCCGTCGACGTCTTTCTCCGCGAGCCGGCGCCAGCGTCGAATCGATCGGCGCGTCCGGCTGCCGCGGTGCCGCCGCCGTCGGTTACCGCGTCGATGCTCGACGCATCGACGTTGCCGGCGAGCGCGAGCACCGCGTTGCTCGAGCGGAACGCGCGCTTCGCAAAGGCGTCGACGTCGGCCGGCGTAATGCTGTGCGATCTGCGTCAGACGTCGTCGGAATCGGCGAATAGTGCGCCGGTCCCGAGGCAAAGAGTTGCGCAAAGAGCGGGTCGTGCAAGAGATCCTCGCGGCCGCGTACGTATTGCTTGCACCGCCAGGACCGCCGCGTCGCGCTGTGCCGACCTTCACGCGATCGTCGTCGATGGACGGCGCAAAGTATGCGGCGGTCATCGCGGCGACGATGCGCCGCGCCTGCGGAGCGGGTACGACCGCGTCCACGCTGACGATGTCCGGATAGACGTTGATGTTCAAGTCGCCGCCGACGCTGTGCACCAATGCGAAGAGCGATTTGCCGCGATGCCAGCGGTGCCGCCGCAGCGGCCGTCGCCGCGAGCCGCGAGATACCGGGCGAAGCGTTGTCGTAGCCTGCTCCCGGCGCACGGAACCAAAGGCTGACGGCCGCGGCTGCCGACCGTCGTGTCGGGGCGCAGAACGTAGGTGCCGCCGCGCGGCAACGCTCCGGCCTGCTGCTGCGCCGAGCTCGCCGCACACGGCAACGGCGCAAGCATCTTGCCGATACGCCGAGCATAACGGCCAGGAGCAGCGCCCCGCGCTTCATGCGGGTTCCGGCGAAATGGTCGGCGGCAACGATCGACGGTTTCTCAGGCCGCTTCGCATCGTCCGGAACGTGCGTACCGCTGTCGGCGTCCGAGACCTCGGACGCGCGACGAGCTCGGCATCGCGATCGTAGGGCCGGTCTTCGAGAATCGCGCGCACTTCTTCGGCGTCGACCGTTTCGTATTCGAGCAGCGACGCGACCATCCGCTCGACCTTATCCCAGTTTTCTTCGAGAATCGTGCGGCCGCTCTCGTAGCACGTCTTCGATGATCTTGCGAACCTCGCTCGTCGATCTTGCTCGCGATCTCTTCGGAGTAGTTGCGATCGTCGCCGAAGTCGCGACCCAAGAACACCTGATGCGTGCCGCGGCCGTACTGAATCGGTCCGAGCGTCGCTCATGCCGTACTGCGTCACCATGCGGCGCGCGAGCTTCGGTCGCCTTGTTCGAAGTCGTTGCTCGCGCCGGTCGTCACGTCGCCGAACTTGATCTCTTCGGCGAGACGTCCGCCGAGCGCCGCGTGATGATCGCGAGCAGCTCTTCGCGCGTCTGCTGATGCCGGTCGTCGTCCGGCAGCGACCACGTGATGCCGAGCGCCATGCCGCGCGGGATGATCGTCACCTTGTGCACCGGATCGGATTTTTCGAGCGCGGCCGCCGATGAACGGCGTGGCCGGATTCGTGATAGGCGGTGTTCTCTTTTTCTTTGTTGCGACATCACGAGCGACTTGCGCTCCGGTCCGACCATCACGCGATCGATCGCTTCGTCGCAATCGATCATCTCGATGACGTTCTTGTTGCGGCGCGCGGCGAGCAGCGCGGCTTCGTTGAGCAAGTTCTCGAGATCGGCGCCGGAAAATCCGGGCGTGCGCTTTGCGAGCGTCTCGAGCGAGACTTCTTCGGCCGAGCGGCTTGTTGCGCGCGTGCACTTCGAGGATCTTCTCGCGGCCGCTGAAGTCGGCGCGATCGACGACGATCTGGCGGTCGAAACGGCCCGGACGCAGCAGCGCCGGATCGAGCACGTCGGGGCGGTTCGTCGCGGCGATCAGGATGACGCCGGTGTTCTGATCGAATCCGTCCATCTCGACGAGCAGCTGGTTGAGCGTTTGTTCGCGCTCGTCGTGACCGCCGCCGAGGCCGGCGCCGCGCTGGCGGCCGACCGCGTCGATTTCGTCGATGAACACGATGCACGGCGCGGATTTCTTGGCTTGATCGAAGAGATCGCGCACGCGCGACGCGCCGACGCCGACGAACATCTCGACGAAATCGGAACCGGAGATCGAGAAGAACGGCACGCCGGCTTCGCCCGCGATCGCGCGCGCCAAGCAGCGTCTTGCCGGATCCCGGCGGCCCGAGCAGCAGCACGCCCTTGGGAATGCGCGCGCCGAGCGCCTGATATTTCTTCGGATACTTGAGGAAGTCGACGATCTCGCCAGCTCTTCTTTGGCTTCGTCGACGCCCGCGACGTCGGCGAACGTCACCTTCGGCCGGTTCTCGCTGAGCATCTTCGCGCGCGAGCGGCCGAACGAAAGCGCTTGGCTTCCGCCGCTCTGCGCCTGGCGCAGGATAAAGAAGAACAACGACCGCGATCAGCAGCAACGGTGCGATACTGACCAGGCTCGAGACCAGACCGTAGTTGGTCGGCTGCTCGAAGCCGTACGTCGCCGTCTTTGATATTCTTGTAGAGCTTCGTCGACGAAGAGCTGATCGGTGTTCGGCAACGTGACCGTGTACTTGGTCCCGGTGGTGAGATCGCCGGTGGCTTCGAGTCCGACGGCGTGGAACGAGCGAACCTCGTTTGCTTCGAGCTTCTGATAGAAGACGCCGTAGTCGAGGTGCTGCACGCCTTCTCGCCGGCTGCACCAGCTTCTCGACAATGAAGATGACGAGCGACGACCGCGGCGACGATGAGGAGGATTGACCGGAGGTGCTTGCTCACTTATTTTGCTTTCGGACCCAGGTGCGTCGCTAGATTAAACACGTTTCCCGGGCGAACGTTTCCTTAGACGGCGCCGCTCTCACACAGGCTTAACCGTCGGTAAAGACCTCGGGCCGAAGCTGCGCCAGGTACGGCAGGTTCCGGAACAATTCCTGATAGTCCAGACCGTAACCTACGACGAACGCGTCGGGCGCCTGAAGCCCCACGTATTCGACCGTCACGTCGACCAGCCGGTGATACGGCTTGTCGAAGAGGACACAGGCGCGCAGACTCGCCGGATTTCGCTCTCCCAGTAACGCGCGCAAGTACTGCAGCGTGAGGCCGTTGTCGACGATGTCTTCGACAATCACCACGTGCCGGCCGGCTGACCGGATCGGTCAGATCCATGAGAAGTCGCACCTCACCTGAGGATCCGCTGGCATTCCCATAGCTGGAGACGCACATGAAGTCCACGCGATCTCGCTGGGCCCGTCCGGTATCGCCGCAGAGGCGCGGGCCAGGTCGGCGGTGACATAAAGCGCACCCTTGAGGACGCCGAGAAGTGTCAACGGCACGCGGCGGTGATCGGCCAGCGATCTCGCTGGCCAGCCGCTCGATTGCCGACGCGATCTCGCTGCTGGAAAAGAGCGTGCGCGCAAGAGCGCCGTCATAGGCTCGCATCGTCTTCATCACGCCTGCTCCGTACCCACGATCACCCCGTGCTCGATTTGCAGCTCGACACCCGTCTTCATATGAAAGCGGCCCGAACCGCCGCGCTCGATCGCGCGAACGGCGGCTTCGACGTGAACGAAATCGACGTCGCGCAAGCCGTCTTGTTCCGCGAGCGCCGCGCGCACCTCGCGCCGCAGATCGGCGCGCTGCGTTCCGGCCATCTCTTCGGCCAGCACTTCCGCAGTACGCGCGACCGCCGCGTCCAGCCCGGGAAAGAGCGGGCGCAGCGCCTCGAGCGCGTCGCGCACCGCATTGCGGCGCAGTCCGCGATCGGCGTTGGTGGGATCGACCGCGTACGGCAGCGCGTGCGCGTGACAGAGCCGGCGCAAATCTTCGGCGGCAACGCGCAGCAACGGGCGCGCCAAATCGACGCCCGGCGCCAGCGGCCGGCGCGCGCGCATGCCGGCAAGTCCGTCGGGACCCGCGCCGCGGAAGCAGCGCAAGCAAGCACCGTTTCGCTCTGATCCTCCGGTGGTGCGCGGTCGCGACGGCGTTCGCGCCGGCGGCTCGCGCGCGATCTGCGCGAGCGCTTCGTAGCGCGCGTCGCGCAGCGCGGCTTCGTCGTGCGATCGCCCTCGAGCGCTGCGACGCGCACGGCCAGCCCGAACGTTGCGCCGACGCGCAGAACGACGCATTCGTCTTGCCAAGCCGATGCGCGCGTCGCCGTGATTGACGTGCGCGATCGCGAGCTCCAGGTCCATCGGCTTTGCGCAGCGCGCGAGCGCGTGCGGCGAGCGCGACCGAATCGGCACCGCCGCTGCACGCGATCGTGACCCGATCGCCGCGACGGATCACGCCGCTCGCGTTCGATCGCTCTGTTCGATCGCCGCTTCCGGCTTCGCGCCGCGCATCGTTATCGCAGTGCGGGCGATTTCGCGCTCGACGTCGCGCTTGGCGACGTCCTCGCGCTTGTCCCAGAGCTTCTTGCCTCGCGCAAGGCCGAGCTGGACTTTCACTTTGCCGCGCGTGAAATACATCCGCAGCGGAACGATCGTCAGGCCCTTCTCTTCCACGCGCGCCTGAAGATCGGCGATCTGCTCTTTGTGCAGCAGCAGTTTGCGCGGCCGATTGGGATCTACGTTGGAAAAGCTGCCTTGCTTGTAGGGCGGAACGTGCATGCCCATCAGCCACGCCTCGCCGTCGCGAAAGCGCGCGTACGCTTCGCTCATACTGACGCCGCCGGCGCGAATCGACTTGACCTCGGTGCCGGTCAGGGCAAGCCCCGCTTCGACTGAATCGAGAATGTGATACTCGTGCCGCGCGCGGCGGTTGTCGATCGCAGGCTCGTTGCGCTTCTTAGCTTGCTCTTTAGCAGCGACGCGCGGTTGTTTCGACTTAGCCATGCGAAAGGCGCTCCGCCCGAGGCTCGCCCCACGCTGCGTGGGGCCCCGAAGTAGACATAACGTCGTTAGCCATCCTGGGATCGGGACTTCGACTCGTTATTTCGTCTTCCAACACGGTAATCGTCGACCGCGTCGAGCGGCCCCCGCGAGACGAATTTGCCTTCGCCGTCGGCAAGCACGTGCCGCGCGTCGCTCACCTGTGCTTCGAGGCCCAGCACGTTGCGGCGCTGCCAAGGTGACGCGTCCGCGTAATCGGGATCGGCTCGCCGATCGGCACGGGCTTGCGAAAGCGCACGTTCACGCTGGCAGTGACGCCGCGATGTCCGGCCGAAGCCGGCGGCGTGCGCCATCGCTTCGTCGATAAGCGACATCGCGATGCCGCCGTGCGCCACCGATTCCAGCCTTGAAATTCCGGTGCGAGCGTGGTTTCCGCTCGCACGCCGTCGCCGTCACCGTCGGCGTCAAAATGCAAATGCAGGCCGATCGGGTTCTCCGGGCCGCACGCAAAACAATTCCCGTCGTCGACCGGCACGCTCACCGTCCCGACTCCAACCGCATCGCGAGATACTCGGGCAGATGGGCCTCGTGAATCTTATCCTGAACCTCGCGGATCGGATAGGGATACCGTACCCACTCAACTTTGCGGCTTTGCGGATCGTAAAAAACGAACGACGCTTCGCGGATTGAGGTCGCGCGGCTGCCCGACGCTGCCGACATCGACGATGTAGCGCTGCGACCCTCTTCGAGGCGCAGCTCGCCGCCGTGCTGCATGTGCCGATGCCCAACGTTGCCGTCGGGCTCGGGAACCCAGTACTCCGCGATGTGCGTGTGCCCGATAAAGACCAGCGGCGCGTCGGTCAGCGCAAACGCTTTGGCCGCCGTGCGCTTGTCGAGAATGTATTCGAAGTAGTTTACCGGCGCGCCATGCACCATCAGGAAATCCGGATAGCGAATTTCGTACGAGAGGCTGTTGAGCCATGCGCGGCTCTCGTCGTTGAGCACGCTTCTGCGTCCAGGCGATCGCCGCGCGCGCCGCGTCGTTGAAATACTCCACGCCGAAGTTTTCGAGCGCCGCGAGGTCGTGATTTCCCAGCACTGCATGCTTGCAGCGCGAGTCCGCAGCAGCGCGATGCACTCGTTGGGATTGGGACCGTAGCCGACGATGTCACCCAAGCACAACACCTGGTCGTCGGGCTCCATCAGCGAAAACGCGCGCTCGAGCGACTCGATGTTCCCGTGAACGTCGGAGACGATCGCGTACCTCACGCGTGCACGCTCGGAAGAGCAGCCACGACGTCGCGGAAGGCGGCCGCAAACGCGTCGCGCATCGGCGGCGTTCCGGCACTGACGCGCACGTAGCGGTCGAGCGGCGGCAAACCCGGCTTGCGGATCCACACGCCACGCACCAGCAATTCGTTCATCACCGTCGTCGCGCGCGCTGCCTCGCCCAGGTCGATGCATACGAAATTCGTCGCCGACTCGATCGCACCCAAGCCGAGCTCGCGGGCAAGCGCGTAGTAATCCTCGCGCGCTTGCGCGACCGCGTCAACGACGTAGCGGCGAAAGGGCTCGTCGGCGAGCGACGCGAGCGCCCCGATCTGCGCGTTGCGATTGACGCCGTAGTGCAGGCGAATCTTCTGGAGGATGCCGATCACTCGCTCGGAGGCGATGGCGTAGCCGATCCGCGCGCCCGCCATACCGTAGGCTTTGGAGAACGTGCGCATGCGAATCAGCCGGTCCTCGACGTGCATCGGCAACAGGGCCGACTCGTCGACGAAGTCGGCGTAGGCTTCGTCGAGCAACAAGACCGCGTCGCGCGGAAGCGCGTCAAAGAAGCGCTGCATCTCGTCTCGTGCGACAAACGTGCCGCTCGGATTGTCGGGATTGGCGAGGTAGATGACCGCTGCGCGCTCGCGCGCGGCGACCGCGGCAAGTTCGTCGAGATCGAGTTGTCCGTCGGCGCGATAGTGCGCGTACACCAGACGTCCGCCGTAGCCGTTGACGTGATAGTTGAAAGTTGGATACGAACCGCGCGTGGTCAAGCGCGGCGCCGCCGGGCGCGACAAACGCGCGAACCACCAGGCCCATCAAATCGTCGATGCCGGCACCGACGACGACCTCTTCGACGCGGCAGCCGTGCTTGCGCGCGAGCGCTTCGCGCAGGTCGTACGATTCGGGATCGCCGTACCACGATAGACGCTCGAGCTCGGCCGTCATTGCGGCGACGGCGCGCGGCGACGGACCGAAGGCGCTTTCGTTGGCCCCCAGGCGAACGAGCGACGAATGCCCGGTCTCGCGCATGAGTTGCTCGGGGCCGATAAAGGGTGTCATCGGCTCGATCGCTTCGATCGCGGGCGCAGGGCGGATCACCAGCTTTTCCATACCTCCATAAAACTAGATGAATCGCCGTATCGTCACAGGCGACCCTATCTCCAAGTCTTCGGCTTCTTCAGGGACGACTATGTATCCATCGGCTTGGGCCGTAAGGCTCTACGAGCGCGGAGCGAACCGGCAACGGCCACGCGGTCCAATGATCTGAGTCGCTTTCGGGGTCCCGCTCGGCGCGGACAGGCACGAACCAGGTCCATCCTTTGCGGGTATGCACGCCGGCGCCAAGACGCGCAGAGAAGGTGGCCGGGGGCAACGGTGCGCCTGCTAGCGCTTCAATGATCGGTGCAACCACCGCTTCTAGAATCACCAGCGCCGACGTTGGGTTGCCCGGTAGCCCGATGACCGGCTTGGATCCAACCGCCGCGAGCACCGTCGGCTTACCGGGTTTGACCCGCAGCCCATGAACGATGACGCCCGGTGCGCCAAGTGCGGCAATCGCTGCCGGCGTACGATCCATTTCACCCACCGACGAGCCGCCGGTTACGATCGCCGCATCTGCTTCGGTAAGCGCGCGACGTAAGGCGCGCTCGAGCGCGCCTGGCACATCGGATACGGTCGCCCCGTGAAACGGCTGCGCGCCCATACCTTGTAGCGCACCAGCCACCGCGTGGCGATTCGAATCGCGCACTTGTCCGGGCGCGGGATGCATGCCGGGCGGCACCAGTTCATCGCCGCTCGAGATTACCGCGATGCGCGGTCGCGGAAAGACCGGCACCATGGTGACACCGAGCGTTGCTAAGACGCCCATCTGTGGGCCACCGATGCGCGTCCCCCGCGCGAGCATCGTCACCCCTGCCAGCATGTCGCCCCCGGCCGGGTTGACGTTGGTTCCCGGCTCGAGAACGGTCTCGATAGCAACATTTGCGCCCAGCAAGCGCACCTCTTCGATCGGAACGACCGCGTCTGCGCCTTCGGGTACGACGCCGCCGGTCGGAATGCGCAGCGCCTCGCCGGCCTGCAGCGGCAGCGCCCACGGACGGCCCATCGCGATCTCGCCGGCGATGACAAAGACGCCCGGCCCCCGCGCGCTATCGATCGCAAACCCGTCCATCGCCGAGCGCGGAACGCTTGGATAGTCGGCGTCGGCGACGATTTGCTCGGCTAAAATGCGACCGCACGCATCCTCGAGCCGGACGCGTTCGGGCGCCCGAGGCGCCACCGCCACACGAGAGAGGAACGCCGCAACCGCCTGCGCGGGCGACAAAAGATTTTCCTCGAGAAAGACGAAGCCGCGCTGTTCCATGCTCGATATCGCTCTTGTCCGACGCGATCCCGATCGCGTGCGCCGTTCGGCGCAACGTCGTGGGATCGACGCCTCGTTTGTGGACGAGGTTCTGCGTCTGGATGCGCAGTACCGCTCCGAGTTGGCGGAAGCCGAGCGGTTGAAAGCTGAAAAGAACGTCCTGTCCGCGCAGATCGCCAAAGCCGCTGACAAAGCGGCGGCGGCGCGCGATTTGCGTCCGCAACTCGACACGATTTCGGCATCGATCGCGGTGCATGACGAGCAGGCAAAGGCCCTAGCTCCCGACTCGCCGCAGTCTCCGCTGCGCGCGCTGCTCGAGAATACGCCCAATGTACTCGACGACTCGGTTCCGAGCGGCAGTGATTCCAGCGCAAATGTCCTCGTGCGCACGTGGGGCACGCCGCGCCGGTTCGATTTTGCGCCAAAGCCGCACTACGAATTGGGCGAAGCGCACGACATTCTCGATTTCGAGCGCGCGGCCAAACTCTCGGGCAGCCGCTTTTGCGTGCTCAAAGGCAAGGGCGCAAAGCTGCAGCGGGCGCTCGCGCAGTTTTTCCTGGATCGCGCAACCGCGCGCGGGTATGCGGAGATTGCGCCGCCCGTGCTCGTGACGCGCGAAACGATGTGGAGCACCGGACAACTGACCAAATTTTCCGACGCGATGTTCGCGGATCCCGATGCGGACCTGTTCATGATTCCGACTGCCGAGGTGCCGCTGACCGCCCTGCATTCGGGTGAGATTCTCGACGCGGCCGAGCTTCCGCGCAGGCTGACCGCGCACACGCCGTGTTTTCGTAAAGAGGCCGGCGCCGCGGGAAGAGATACGCGCGGGCTTATTCGGCAGCACCAGTTCGAGAAGGTCGAGCTCGTGTCGCTGACGTTACCGGAGGCTTCGTTCGAGATGCTCGAGCAGATGACGGCGGACGCCGAGGCGCTCCTGCAAGAGCTCGAGCTGCCGTATCGCACGATGCTCTTGTGCGCGGGCGATGTCAGCTTCAACAGCGCCAAGACCTACGATTTAGAGGTATGGCTTCCAAGCGCGAATACGTATCGCGAAATCAGTTCGTGCTCGAACTGCACCGACTTTCAGGCGCGGCGCGCGTCGATTCGAATGCGCCGCGACGCTAAGGCCAAACCCGAGCACGTTCACACGCTCAACGGTTCGGCGCTGGCCGTCGGACGCACGCTGCTCGCGGTCTTGGAAAATTTTCAGCAGGCGGACGGATCGATCGAGATTCCGCGCGCGCTCGTGCCATACACCGGCTTCGAGCGCATCGGCTAACTTGTCATCCCAGCGTAGCGAACGCAGTGAGCGTAGTCGAGGGACCGCCTAACGTCCGTCCCTTCGACATTCGGCCTCACTAAGCGCCTCGCGTCTCGCACAAAGCTACATTGTCAGGGTGCTCGCCGCTCGGCTAACCCGTTCAGCCGAACGTCGAAGTCGGGCCGTTGCAGCGGTCCCCCGTCTACGCTCGGGATGACAAGGCATCGGCTAGCGCATCGACAACGGGCGAGCGCTGCGGCCGCTCGACGCCCGCTGGATAGTGCGCCTCGATGTACACACGCGTTTGCTCCGGTCCTTCACGTTTGAACGTCGCGCTCACGCGCTCTTGGTTGACCGTGCCAAAGCCCGCCTCGATCGTATGCGAGAGTCGGTCGTCGAGGTAGATGTTCGCTCCGAGTACGCGCACGAACGCATCTCGCGCGCGCTCGTACGCTTCGTCGATTCCAATTGAAACGATGACCTCGCGATGCGCCCGCAGCCCGATCGCCGGAACTTGCCGTTTGCGCAAGCCGAGTGATTCGAGCAGATCGCCGAAGAACGAGCTCACCGCGCCATGATCCACGCCGCGATCAGGCCAAGCACACAGAGCCCGGTGAGGGCGGCCGCCGGAACGACGCTCTGCGGACGCCGGGTGAAGGCCAGTGTGTAGGCAGCCTTCAGTACGTTGTTCGAGGACGCGGCGATGACGATGGCGATGGACGCGGTTGCAACGCCGATGGTCGCAACGCCGCCCTGCGCGAGGCTCAGCACGAAGGGGTCAACGTCGGTGACACCGACCAGCGCGGCCAACGCCAGCACGCCGTGCGCACCCGCATTTGCCTGCACCCATTTCGAGAGCACCGAGATCGCGATCAACAGCGCGGCGAAGATCGCCGCCGTACCGAGACGGAGCGGGTTCTTTGGAACGACGTTGGGCGCTTTGACGCCGGCGCCGCGACGCGCGAAGATGGCAGCGATTGAAATTGCGATTGCCGCCAGGACGACCATCGGAATCACGATCGAACGCGCAAGTGCGATATTGAAGATCGCGACGATGGCCATCATGCGCAGAAACATCATCGCGGTGGCGGCGACGATTCCGGCCGTGATCTCCGGTGTGACCCCTTCGTCGTGCGCTGTGCGCGCCAGCACGACGGTCGTCGCCGTGGAGGAATAAAGACCGCCGAGCGCCGCGGCGACGATCACACCGCTCTGCGGAAGCACGTAGCGCTGCAGCAGGTAGCTCGCATACGAAAGCGTCGAAACCGCGACAACCGCGAGCCAGACGCTGAAGGGAGTAATTTGGGTGTACGGAATACGCGGCGCGCCATAAAGCAGCGGCAGCACGACGCCGACCAGCAGCAAGAATTGGCCCAGCGTGACGGCTTCTTCTTTCGGAACGCGCGCGACGAACGCGTGCAGCCAGGCACGCGAGCCCACAAGCAATACCGCGCCCACGATGAGCGCAAACGAAACCCACAGTGGTTGCGTCAGCGCAATCGGCCCAAGTACGAACGCGATCACCACGCACATCGGGACGATCAATGGTCCGTCGGCTGCTTTGCGAGCGCCATCGAGCACGCTGCGAATGTACAGACCGATCCATGCGCCCAGCACAAACAAGCCTGCGATAAACGCAAGCGCGAAGCGGGGTTCGATCAGGTAGAGCGCAGCACCGGCGAATGAAACAAGGGGGAAGGTACGGATGCCACCCGGCACCGGCGGGTTCTCGCCGCCAAAAAATTCCTCAAACGCAAATCCGAAGAAGAGCGAAAGCGCGAGGAGGACGAGGTAACTCACATGCCGCGCCAGATTTCGCGCACCGTCGTGCTGCGATCGACGCGTTCGACGTCACGATACGTTGCGCCGGCAAAGTCCATCGACGGATTGGTGACGCCGTACCAGAAGTGCTCGTTCTTGAAGTGATGCCAGAGATGGTACTTCTTCACGTACCGTCCAAACGGTGTGACTGGATTGAACGCAATATGCGCCACGTAATGGACCCACTCATAGTAAAACAGCGCGCACATGCTTCCGAATGCAAGACAGAGCGCTACTGCCGGATTGCGGACGATCGCAAGAAAGATTCCATAGTACGCCACGACGGTCGGGATCACGAACCACCACGGAAGAAAGAGCAGCTCGATCTTGGGCGGGTCGATGTGATGGTCATAGTGGAGCTTGTGCTGCAATTTGAGAACGAACGGAATCTTCGAAGGCTGCGCGTGAAAGAGGAAACGATGCGTCGTGTATTCGGAAACAAAAAAGACAGCCGCGCCCACAACCGCTCCCACGAGCGAGAAAGGCACGGCTCCGATCGCAAAGACTACAACGGCCGCCACGATCGCGGCGGCTAAAATCGCGTTACTTCCATGACGGAAGAACGAAAGGATCATCCAGCGTCCTTGATCATGTCCAGCAATCCTTGACGATCGAGGTAGCGGATGTGTCCGCGCTCGCGCTTGAGCAGCTCACGCTGCTCCAACTCCGCGATCGCTCGCGCGGCAACCTCTTTGACCGTGCCTGCGGCAGCGGCGATTTGCGCCTGCGTGAGGTGTGGAAGCGGCAGGCGGGCCGGGCTGAGGCCTCGCTCTGGAATCGCGTAGGGCACGAGCACGTGCGCAATGCGCGCGATGATCGGCATCGTGGACTGCGTTGCGAGCGCCTGCATGTGATCCCGGCGCCGCTGCGCATTCACGCGACCTAATGCCAGGAGGATGTGCGTCTCACGCGCGCCCGCTTCAAGAACGACGCGCCGCGGAACGCGCAGGTACCGGGCGACCTTCGAGAGCGCGATGACGCGTCCGCTGGCCGGCGCTTCGTCGAAGAGCTCCAGTTCACCGAAGAGTTCGTACGGAAAAATTTCGAGGAAGATGCGCGGGCGACCGTTGCCGTTTCCGGTCGTGAGCGCCAGCACGCCTTCGAAGACGATGCCTAGGTACGGCCATTCCGTGCCTTCGGTCACGATGGTCTGTCCACGTCGCATCGTGTGCAAACTCGCGTGCGCAGCAAGCTCGCTGCGCACGTCCTCGCTTGCGCCTGCAAAAACGGCGGAGCGCTTGATGATTCCCGCCGGAGAGGGCGCGTCATTCTCGACTGCGACCCGAGTAAGATGAATCATCCATTCGCGTTCGCCGACACGGCGATGATCCACCAGCACTTCACGCGGCCGCGCCTGCTCCATACGGAAGGCGAGGCCGCGCGGTTCGTGATCGGTCACGATGCTGAGCGATCCGCCCAGGGGCAGGCGATCGAATAGCTCCGAGATCATTCCCGGGCGCTCCCATACGGGAAGAGTACGCAGATCAAGACGCGCTACATCCATCATTTGGAACGCGCTTTCTCTTTAGCGGGTGGAACTACTGCCTGCCGGCGGCGGCAGCGCGGAGAGCGGAGCAAGCGCAACGGGCGTTTTGAGCGACTTCCACACCTTCTGCGGTGTCGCGGGCAACGTGTCCATGTGTTTAAGGAAGAGCGCCAGCGTCCAAATCTGGTCGTCGCTCAGTGACTTCGTGAACGCCGGCATGCCGGTCATCCGAATGCCGTGCTTGATGGTCCAAAACGTCTGGCCAGCGGGGTCATCCTCGACGCCGTGCTTGGCGAGCTGCGGTGCGTGCACGTAAAGCCCAATCGCTACCGTGCTCGACTGCTGGCCCGGGACGCCGTGGCAAGCGGAGCAGTTTTCGCTGTACAGTTTTATCCCGGCCAGATAGTCGGCATCCGTCGCGGCAATCGGGTTCGGCTGGGTCGGCGCCTCACGGGCGACCGTTGCGTGGAGCGAGCGTGACGCTGCCCAACGCTCCAACCGCGACGGTTTCGCATCAGCGTTGGCCGGAATCAACAACCCCTGGGTGATACCCACATAGCCAACCACGAGCGCGAAGACGATGGTCGCAAGTACGCCAAGAATGAATCCCTTGAGCACTGTTTCTCCTTTAGGACGGGTATGGATTCGCAGATCAAAGCACAGTTCCCCGACGAGCAATCCGCCGACGGCGAGTTCGTTCGCCAAGAAGATCACTTCCGTGGCTGGGTCTCGGCCGATGGGCACAGCGGCTTCCCGGCCGTCGCCGGTCGATACCAGCTCTTTGTTTCACTTGCCTGCCCGTGGGCGCATCGCACGATCATCATGCGCAAGCTCAAGCGCCTCGACGCTGCGATTCCGATGACGATCGTCGATCCGATTCGCGACGAACGAGGCTGGCGCTACGGTACCCATTTCTTGAGCGAACTCTACGCGGCGAGCGATCCGACCTATCGTGGCCGAGTGACAGTCCCAGTGCTCTGGGACATGCAAACCAAACGGATCGTCAGCAACAACGACGATGACATCCTACGGATGTTTGAAACCGAGTTCGACGCGATCGGCGACCCCGAGCCGGATTTTTATCCGCGCGAATATCGCACCGAGATCGACGCGCTCAACGCGGAGATCTTCCACGAGCTCAACGACGGCGTCTATCAGGCCGGCTTCGCCACCAGCCAGTCCGCGTACGAAGAAGCCGCCTACCGCGTCTTCGCGATGCTGGATCGTTTGGAGGAGCGTCTTACGACGCGGCGCTTTCTCTTCGGCAAGAAACCGGTTGAGACCGATTGGCGCGCGTTTGTGACGCTGATTCGCTTCGATCCGGTCTATTACGGTCACTTCAAGTGCAATCTGCGCCGGATCGTGGACTACCCCAATCTCTACGGCTACCTACGCGATCTCTACCAGTATCCTGGCGTCGCGCAGACGGTCGACTTCGATCACATCAAGCGCCACTACTACTACACTCACGACGACATCAATCCGACCCGCATCGTGCCGATCGGCCCGCTACAATATCTCGAGATGCCCGCGCTCCGCGAACATCTTTAGGAGCCGCAGCCGATTGCGGCGAGCTGCTCGGCAGCAATTCCCTCAACGTTGAAGCTCTTAAACGGACTGCGTCCGCCTTGAATCAACCGCACACGCGAGGGCGCAATGCGCAGCTCGAGCGCGATTGCCTTCACGCACGCGTCATTCGCGGCCCCCTCGATCGCTTTCTCGCGCACTTTGAGGACCAGCTCGTCGCCAATCCGCGAGAACCCGGGCTTCGGCGATCCCGGCTTCACGTGCACACGCAGGATGCCCACCGGCGCTAGCGGCTGGCCAAACGCACGAGCGTAACGCCGGCAGCTGCGGCGAGGAATCCGAAGCCGACCGATGACGCAAGATAGACAAGCGCCGGGAAAACGCCCTGTTCGAGCAACGTGAACGCTTCAAGCGAAAACGACGAAAAGGTCGTGTAACCGCCGAGTACGCCGGTCGCGAGCAAAACACGAAGAAATGGGGTCATACCTAGCGCGCGCGTCGCAGCCAGCTGCGCGATGATGCCGATGCAGAAGCTTCCCGATACGTTGATGAAAAGCGTGCCGTAAGGAAAACCGGGTCCGAGGCGCTGCAGAAAAACTTGCCCGATGACGTAACGCAGCACGCCGCCGATCGCCGCGCCGACCGCGACCGCGACCACGGCACGCCACTCGATCACGTTTTGCCTCGCGAGATACGCATCAACTCGAGGTTCTCGAGCGTAATCAAACCCTCGCTCACCATCGAACGCAGCGTCGGCAGAAAGGCCAGAATCTTCGCCTCTTCTTCGATCACCTCGATGAGGGTCGGCAGGTTCGTCGACTGATCGAAGTTGCGCGCCGCGTGCACGGTCTTGTGAACGCCGAAGCCTTCGATCCCTTTGAGCACCGTTGCTCCCGCAAATCCCGCCGCCTTGAGCGCTTCGACGAGCGCCATATAAAGCGGACGGCCATCGAAACGGTCGTCCTCGTCAACGAAGATGCGTAGGAGTTTTCCAGTCGTTCGGTCGGGCACGTTGGCCAATTCCCCCCGCAACCCGCGATCGCCCGCAGGGAGGCTTTGCCTGTTGCCACGACGGCGCCTCTTCGCGTATAGTAGTGGCAACTCAGCGATGAAGCTCGCTTAACGCCCTCCCGGGCTGATGGCTTCTACTCAAGACCGCCCGTACTTTGAGTGGAGCTTTTTTTGTTACAAAGTATCGCGATCAATCTCTGCCAAGTCGCGTTTGTCTGTGGGCTCTCCCCGCTTGTGGCCGGCATTCTTGCCAAGCTCAAGGAGTTGACGCAGTCCAAGCGCGGGCCCAGTATTTGGCAGCCCTACCGCGACCTGCGCAAGCTCTTCCAAAAGGACGAGGTCATCTCGAACGAGAGCACGTGGATCTTCCGCGCAACACCGTTCGTCGTCTTCGTTGTCCCCCTCGCCGTCACTCTGCTGATTCCAGTACTCACGAACTTCCCGCTCTTCTTTGCCTTCGCCGGGGACATGCTCGCAGCGGGCTTCATTCTCGCCCTCTCGGGCTTTTTCTTGACGCTTGCCGCAATCGATGCGGGCAACCCCTACGGGGTGATGGGTGCGAGCCGCACACGCATGGTTGGAGTGCTGGTCGAACCCGTGATCATCGTCGCACTTTTCACCGTCTCCTTCGTTGCGAACTCGACGATTCCGTACATCGTGCAACAGCATTGGGTGACTCCACCGTCCAACTTTTTTTCCGCATCGCACGTACTCGTGCTGATCGCGTTCTTCATGGTCATCCTAGCCGAAACCGGCCGCATTCCGGTCGATAACCCGAGCGGGCACTTCGAATTGGCGATGATCGATAAATCAAAGACGCTCGAGTTTTCCGGACCGTCGATGGCGTTGGTCAAGTGGGGCGGCTATATGAAATTTGTCGTCCTCTCGTGCGTATTGCTCAATGTCTTTCTCGCGCCGTGGGGCCTCTCGCCGTATCCATTACCACTCGCTATTGCGTCCGCCGCATTTTGGATATTCGTGAAGATCCTGGTTCTGATCGGCGTCGTCGTTTTCGTGGAATCGTCGTTTTCGAAACTTCGGCTCTTTCGCATCGCGGAATTCGTTGGATTCTCTTTCATTGCGTCGGTAACCGCAATGATCACGCAACTCTTACACCTGTGAGCGCCGGAGAACACACGACATGACGACGTGGCTTTACGACCTCAACGCCTTGGTACTCGGATTATTTGTCCTCTGCGCGATCGGCATGGCGGTCATGCGTCAGGTCGGGGCCTGCTTACAGGTATTCGTAATCCAATCGCTGCTCTTGGCGGCCTCCGCCTTTCTTTTGGGCGGATCGCCGTGGTCATGGCATCTCTTTGCGCTCGGCTGCGTTACCATCGCGAGCAAAGCCGTACTGATTCCATGGATACTACGCGCGCTGGTGCCGGGCGAGGTCTACGCACGACGCGAACTTTCGCAGGCGATCGGCGTTCCGGCAATTCTCTTGGCGACGCTGGCCCTCGTCCTCGCCGGATATGCGTTTGCCCGCCCACTCAATGCGGCGGCGCCAAGTCTCTCCGCTGCGAACGTTTCGCTGGGGGCTGCAGGCCTCTTTATCGCGCTCCTGTCGCTCGCGGTGCGCCGTGAAGCGGTTCCGCAAATTCTCGGAATCTTGGCGATGGAGAACGGCGCCTTTCTCGCCGGCATCGCGATTGCTCCGGACTTTCCGCTCATCGCCGAACTCGCGATCGCATTCGATGTTCCGCTGCTCGCGTTCATCGTGGCGTTGCTCACCCGCGCCGTCTACCATCACATCGGGTCAACCGAGATCGCCAAGCTCTCGACACTGCGGGAGGCCCCGTGACCCTACTGCCCTTTGCTATCGCCGGGACGCCTCTTGCGGCCGCCGCACTTCTCGCGCTGCCGCGAAGCGAACGAATCGCCGGCGTCGTCACGGTGGTCGCGGCATCGCTTTCATTCGTGCTGGCCGTCACGCTTATTATCGGCGTGCGCTTGCACGGGCCGCTCATTGCAATCCCGCACTTCGTCGAGATCGACGGCTTCGGGGCCCTACTGGCGCTTTTGATCGCACTCGTTGCCACGACCGCGGCGCTCTTTTCCTACGGCTACATCAGGCACGAAGATCCGAATCCGCGACGCGTCAGGCTCTATTATGCGAATTTCAATCTCTTCGTCTTCTCTATGCTCACCATTCCGCTCACCGTCGAGCTCGGGATGGTGTGGATCTTCGTCGAGTTGACCACGCTGCTCTCGGTGATGCTCGTCAGCTATGAAAACACGCGCGCGGCACTCGAAGCGGCCTGGAAGTACATGGTGCTCACGCTGTTGGGTGCGACCGTTGCAGTACTCGGTGTTCTCGTTCTCTTTTGGGCGCTGCACCAGACCGGATCGACCGACTTCACCTGGAACGGCCTGCTCGCTCATGCGGCAGCGATGCCCCCGGCGCTGGTAAAAGGCGCCTTTGTTTTGCTCCTGATCGGTTACGGCGCAAAGATCGGCCTCGTTCCGTTGCACACGTGGCTACCTGACGCGCACAGCCAGGCGCCTTCGCCGGTGTGCGCGCTGCTTTCCGGCATTGAAACGACCGCCGTGCTCTACGTGCTCCTGCGGTTGCGCAACGTCTTTGCGCGTGTTCCTGGAACCCATGTGGGGACGTGGTTTGCGGTTTTCGGAGCGATCTCCGTCGTCGTGGCGGTGCTGTTAATCGTCCAGACGCGCGATTACAAGCGACTGTTCGCATTTTCGACGGTCGAACACATGGGGATCATTCTGGCCGCGGCAAGCCTGGGGACGCCGCTTGGCGACGCCGCCGTCGTCTGGCAGATCGTCGCGCACGCCGTCACCAAATCATTCTCTTTCTACGCAGCCGGATCGACGCTTCTCGTTACCGGAACGCGGGCGATCGATGAGGTGAGTGGATTGCTCGGGCGCTCGCGTACTGCTGCCGCGGCGCTGATCGCCGGCGCGCTTGCGATCTCGGGTGCCCCGCCATTCGCGGTCTTCTTGAGTGAACTCGCCGTGCTGCGGGCCGGCATCGATGCGCATGCGTACCTTCTAACAGGAGTGCTGGCCGTGGCGATCGTGATTGGCTTCTGCGCAATGCTCTGGCACGTCACCGGAATGGTCAGCGGGGAATCGCGACCGAAAGCGCCGGAACAAGCAGCACTCCCGCGATCCTGTCGCGCGGCGCTGGCAATTGCAGCGGTTCCCATGCTGCTTTTAGGTCTATGGGTTCCGCTCTCGATCGGAACGTTATGGACGCCGTAATGGTGCCGGCCGAACACCTCGTGGCCGAGGTCGCACGATTACACGCGGAGCAAAAGCGTCTCGGGACGATTGTCGCAACCGAGGCAGCCGGCACGATCGTGCTTCGCTATTTTTTCTACGACGTCGCTGCGCCCGACTGGGTGGAGCTTGTCGTCGAGGTGGATCCGGCGCAGCGCTGTGCTCCAAGCATTACCGGCATCACCATCGCGGCGGATTGGCAAGAGCGCGAGATTGAGGATCTGTTCGGTATCAGCTTCTCCGGCCATCCGCGGCTTGGCGACTTCGTATTACACGACGACAAATGGGCCGAAGATCTCGGGCTCATGCGCCCACAGGTTCCCGATGAGGCCATCGCGCAGACGCGCCGGCACTGGGCGCCGCTGCGCGTCCTGCAGGAAGACGGCGCATTCGTCATGCCGGTTGGGCCGATTTACTCGGGCGATGCAGAGTCCTCGCTCTTCTTGCTCGAGACCGTTGGCGAAGACGTGGTGCGCGCGGTCCCGCGCCTCTTTTATAAGTTTCGTGCAATCGAGCGACTCGCCCAAGGGCGCAGCATGCAGGACGTGCTGCTGCTCGCCGAGCGATGCAACGGAACCGCCGCGTTCGGAAATGGGTGGGCCTATTGCCGCGCCGTAGAGTCCGCGCTGGGCGTCCACGTTCCGCCCGAAGCAATCGCATGGCGAACGTTCTTGGCGGAACTCGAGCGCGTCCGCCACCATGCCGGCGCGATTCGCGCGATCTGCGATTCGACCGCGCTCGGGGTTGCTGCGGCACAAGCCGCCGCATACGAAGAGCGGCTGCTCCGCGTGAGCGAAGGATTGACCGGGCATCGGTATCTCTTCGGTGCGCTGTGCATCGGCGGCATTTCCTTCACGCCGGAGCGGGCGGACGCCGAACATGCGTACGAGTTGGTGCGCGCGCTGATCGATGAGCTGCAACCGTTCCGCGCGCTGCTCGAACGCACGAGCAGCTTTCTGGACCGTATCGAAGCTGTCGGTGTGATCGGCACGGCGCAGGCGCAGGCCTTCGAACTCGTCGGCCCGATCGCACGCGCAAGCGGTGTTGGGATCGACCTGCGCGTCGCGCAGTTCTACGGCGTCTACGATGCGCTGACGTTCGAGGTGCCTGTCGAGGAAGAGGGCGATGGGTTTGCGCGCCTGCGCGTGCTCTTCCGCGAAATTGGCGCGTCGGTGCAGCTGATGGCCCAGTCGTTGCGCCTCCTGAGCGGTGGACCAGTGCGCACGCAAGTTCAGACACGTGACGGGGCGGCGCTAGGATGGACGGAAACGCCGCAGGGCGCTTCGCTCTGTTGGGTCGCGCTGCGTCCCGACGGCCAGGTGACGCGCTTTCGCATTTCGCCGCCGTCGTTTTGTAATTGGCACGGTTTTCACATTGCTACCGAAGACTTCGCCTTCCAAGATCTCCCAATTATCCTGGCCACGATGGGCCTTTCGGTCGCTGAAAACGATCGATGAAAGGAGCACGCACATGAGTTGGTTTTGGCGTGGGTTGATCGCGGGCACGCGAACCGAACGATATGACGAGTCAAAGCCTGCGCCGGTCGGCACGACGCCGGGGATGCCGGTAACGACGACGTTCGCGGATCCATCCGCGCCACGCGAACTCGCGACGCTCTGCCCCACCGGCGCGATCGAGGCGCAAGGCGAAACGGCACTCCTCGATCGCGATCGCTGCGTTCATTGTTTGCGATGCGCACCGAAACGCGGCTCGCAGGCGCTCACCTGGAACGACAGCTTCGCGTGGGCGCACGCGCCGGACGGGAACGCAGTGCGAGCGCTCCCGGCACGCTTTCGCCGCTCGATGCATGTGCGGGTTGTCGACGCAGGCGACTGCGGATCGTGCCTCAACGAAATAGTCCACCTCAACGACCCTTTCTATAACATGCACCGGTTTGGTTTTTTCATCACGCCGACGCCACGCCAAGCCGACGTTCTGCTGGTTGTCGGGCCGGTGACGCAACAGATGCGCGAAGCCTTGCTCACCGCCTATCAAGCAATGCCCGAGCCCAAACGCGTCGTGGCCGTGGGCGTGTGCGCCGTGAGCGGAGGCATATTTGGGCCCAGCGTGATGTGCGCGGCAGGAGCGGGCGACGTGCTCCCGGTCGACGTCGTGGTGCCGGGCTGCCCTCCTCCGCCTTTGGCTATTCTCAACGCGCTCATGGAGGTCTGCAACCGCAAGCCGTGACGAATTTGCTGCTCGCCGCCTATGCGTCGACGTTTGCCCTTGCACTGCTGGGAGCAATTGCCGCGCTTGTATTTCCGTCGCGCGCGCGCACCTTGCTCGCGTGGTTTTCGCTTGCGGCGTCGCTCGCGGCGCTCGCGGCGGGTACCGTCTCATTCTTCGTTCCCGATACCCATGTGGCGCTGTGGGCTCTGCCCGCGTACGGCCCGCTGTTGCTCAAGACCACGCCGCTGGGCGCGTTCTCGACTTGCATTGCCGCGTTGATCTACGTTCCGGTCTCGATCTACAGCGGCGCTTACCTTCGGCGCTACGAAGGCGCTTATTCGGTCGCCTCGTTTGCTCTGTGGTACTTCCTGCTCTTCGCGTCGGTCATCGCCGTCTTCGTCTGCGCCGACGTCGTCTCGTTTTTCGTCGTCTGGGAAATCGCAGCGATTGCGAGCGCAGCGCTGGTTGCCTTCGAGTGGCGCGACCGCTTGTGCACGCGCGCGGCCTATCTCATGCTGGCCATGACGGAGGCCGGTACGGCGACAGCAATCCTCGCGATGTTGATCGTCTTCGCCGGCTCGGGCTCCTATGCGTTTGCACCGGGCGCAGGCGCGCATCTGCCGCCGCAGCTCGGATGGTCCGCTGCTTTACTTGCGCTCTTCGGTTTTGGCGTGAAGGCTGGGCTTGCGCCGGTGAACTCGTGGCTGCCGCGCGCCTACCCCGTCGCGCCCGCCAACGTCTCGACGATCCTTTCCGCGATCGTCGTAAATCTCGGTGTGTACGGCATCCTGCTCGTGAACGTCGAATTTGCGCCGCTGCATTCCCTCGCGTTCGGCGCCCTGATGCTTGCAATCGGCGCCGTTTCAGCTCTCCTCGGCATCCTGTATGCCTCGGTAAGCGATGACGCAAAAGCAGTCCTGGCCTACAGTTCGATCGAGAATCTGGGAATCGTCGTCGCGGGCATGGGCGCGGGCCTCGTCTTTCTCGACGCAGGGAAGCCCGCCTTCGCGGCGCTCGGATTTGCCGCTGCACTCTACCACCTGCTAAATCATTCCACGTACAAGGCGTTGTTGTTTCTCGGAATCGGCGTCGTCGATATGCACGCTGGGACCCGGAGCATCGATCGTATGGGCGGATTGATCCGGTTGCTGCCCGCGACGGCAGCGTGCGTATTGATCGGTTGTCTTGCGATCTCGGCGATCCCGCCGCTCAATGGATTTACGAGCGAATGGCTCACACTGCAGTCGCTGCTGCGCAGTTCGGAACTGGCGTCCATTGGGATGCGCGTGACCTTCGCACTCTCCGGCGCCGTTCTTGCGCTCACCGCAGCACTGGCGATCACCACCTTCGTCAAGATGTTCGGCATGATCTTCCTCGGCGTCGCACGCACGAATTGGGCCGATCGACCGATCACCGAAGCTCCCCTTGCGATGCGCGCGGCAATGTATCTCCTGGCCGCCGCGTGCGTGCTACTCGGCATCGGACCGACGTATGTGCTCGGTGTCGTGGATCGCGCCTTGCGCGACCTGTCCGGATCGATCGCGTCCTACACGCTCGTTCCGGGATTCCTCTCTCCGTATCCTGGACGGGCACCATTGCCCGCCGGCTTCGTTGCAACGTTCCACGCATTGGGTGCACAAGTCGGCATGCATGTGGTTCCCGGTCACGGCTTGGTCGTGATGCTGCGCGGCGGCAGCGCAAACCCGGTGGTGTTTGCGATGTCCACCACCTATCTGTGTCTCATTTTATTCGTACTGTTCACGGCGACATACGCGGGCGTACGTCTGGCTGCGCGCGGTCGCCTCGTGCAACGTGCGCTCGCGTGGGCAGGCGGACTGCGCGTATTGGCCCCGAGCATGACCTACACGGGTACGGGGTTCTCGAATCCGATCCGCGTGATCTTCGAAGCGGTGTTCCAACCGGCAACGAACGACGAGCGCGAGACCGTCCAGGAGCATTTTCGTACCGCGATACGGCGCGAACGCCGGAACGACTACATCGGCGACCGGCTCGTGATAGTACCTGCTACGCGCGCGGTACAGTGGTCTGCGCGCCTGCTCGCCCGCATGCATCACGGCCACCTCGACGCCTACGTGCTCTATGCGCTGTTCACGCTACTGCTTGCGCTCGGAATCATGTTCGGCTAAGCGTGCGTCGACGTAGGTCTGGAAAGGCGCAGGTATTGCGCCGCTTCAACCGTGAGCAAGCCCTCGCCCATCATCGTCTCGAGTTCGCCGATCAGCGGCTCGAGTACCGACCAGTCATCCACGACTTCGATGAGGATCGGAAGGTTCGGCAGCCACGAAAAAACTTTGGCCATGTGCACTTGGCCATGCCCACCGAAGCCTTCGATCCCGCGAAAGACCGTGGCGCCCGCGACACCGCGCTTGCGCAAGAATTCGACGATCGCCGTGTAGGTGGGCTGCACGCCGCGCCGATCCGCTTCGTCGACGAAGATCCGCAGCAATTTGCCGTCCCGAAAGCCCTGGGCGCTTTGCATCGACGCGCCTCCGCGTAGCAAGTAAGAATTCCAAGGAGAGGGAGAGATTCGAACTCTCGGAACGCTTTCGCGTCCTGCGGTTTTCAAGACCGCTGCATTAAACCACTCTGCCACCTCTCCGGGCGCAGACCCGTATTTTGGTGAGGACCGGCCTCCGACCTTGCGTCGCTCAGCCATGTCCTAGACAGAGGCCGCCGGATCGTCACATTTTGGGATGCCTCCGGCCCACTTCGCGGGGCTACGATGAGTGGACCACTTCGAAGGGGGAGACGATACAACAATGCCAGCGAAGAAACCCAACATTCTGATACTCTGGGGCGACGATGTCGGCATCTGGAACATCAGCAAATTCAGCAACGGGATGATGGGGTACCGGACCCCCAACATCGACCGGGTTGCCAACGAAGGCGGCCTCTTCACCGACTACTATTCGCAGCAGAGCTGCACCGCGGGCCGCGCCTGCTTCATCACCGGTCAGAATCCGATCCGGACCGGCCTTACCAAGGTCGGCATGCCCGGCGCCACGGTTGGCCTTCATAAGGAAGACCCGACAATCGCCGAGATGCTCAAGCCCCTCGGCTACGCGACCGGTCAGTTCGGCAAGAACCACCTCGGCGATCGCAACGAATTTTTGCCGACGGTGCACGGCTTCGATGAATTCTTCGGCAACCTGTATCACCTCAACGCCGAAGAAGAGCCCGAGCTGCCGGATTATCCCAAGGATCCTCGGTTCAAAGCCATGTTCGGGCCGCGCGGCGTGCTGCATTGCAAGGCGACTGACAAAGACGACGCAACCGTCGACCCGCGCTTCGGCAAAGTCGGCAAACAGACGATCCAAGATACCGGCCCGCTCACCAAGAAGCGCATGGAGACGATCGACGAGGAGATCACGTCCGCCGCAATGGCGTGGATGGAGAAGCAAGCCAAAGCCGATCAACCGTTCTTCCTGTGGTACAACTCGACCGCGATGCACTTCCGCACCCACGTGGCCGAAAAGAACATCGGCAAGAGCGGTCAAGATCCGTACAGCGATCGCATGGTCGTGCACGACGAACAGATCGGCATGATGCTCGATAAGCTCAAAGAGCTCGGGCTCGAGGACAATACGATCGTCATGTACTCGACCGACAACGGTCCGGAGAACGACACCTGGCCGGACGGCGCCACGACCCCATTCCGCGGGCAAAAGGACTCCAACTGGGAAGGCGGATGGCGCGTGCCGTGCTTCTTGCGCTGGCCGGGCGTCATCAAACCCGGATCAGTCTACAACGGCATCGTCTCGCACATCGACATGTTCCCGACGTTGCTCGCTGCTGCCGGTAATCCGGACGTCACCGAGCAATTGCTTAAGGGCACCACGGTAAATGGCCAGAAGTACAACGTCCACCTCGATGGCTACAACCAAATTCCCTACTTAAAGGGTGACGTAAAAGAAAGCCCGCGAAACGCGCTCGTGTACTTCAGTGATGACGGCGACGTTATCGCGGTGCGCGTCGGCGATTGGAAGTTCAACCTGTCGGTGCAACGGGCAAACACGATGCAGCAGTGGGCGGAGCCCTTCATCAAACTTCGCTTGCCGCATATCATGAGTATGCGCCGCGATCCGTTCGAGCGAGCCGATTTCAACTCAAACACGTACTTTGACTGGATGGTCGATCACGTGCCGCAGTTGTACATGATGCAAGCGGTGATCGCAGGTCAGATCGAGGACTTCGTCAAGTTCCCACCGCGTCAAAAGCCGGCCTCGTTCAACCTTGATTCGGTCATGGAACAGGTCAAGACACCACACGGCTAGCATCATCACTGCACTCATGCACGACGAAGTGAGTGCGTTCTACGAGATGCATCCTTACCCACCGGCGGTAGACGACTTGGTCGCCTACCGCCGGCTTTGGGACGACGCGCGCCGGCGCGCCGACGCGCATCTCTTCTGGCCGAACGATGCGTATCGCGACGACCGGAGCATCCTCGTCGCCGGGTGCGGCACCTCACAAGCCGCGCATTATGCGGTGCGCTGGCCGAACGCGCGCGTCGTTGGTATTGACGTCAGCGCGAACAGCATCGCCTTCACGCAAGAACTTAAGCGAACGCACACGCTGCAAAATCTCGAGGTCTACCAACTGCCGGTCGAGCGTGCAGCCGAACTCGGGCAAACCTTCGATCACGTCGTCTGCACGGGGGTGCTGCATCACCTTGCCGACCCCGACGCGGGTTTGCGAGCCTTGCACGACGCTCTGGCACCAAACGGTGCGCTGCACGTGATGGTGTATGCGCCGTACGGCCGCGCCGGCGTGTACATGCTCCAAGACTATTGCCGGCGCTTGGGCATCGCCACAACCAACGACGCTATCCACGACCTCGCCGCAACGCTGCGCGCCCTTCCGCCCGATCATCCGCTCGTGCCGTTGCTGCGCAACTCACCCGATTTTGCGGATACTGCCGCGATGGCGGATGCGCTGTTGCATCCGCGCGATCGCGCCTACTCGGTTCCGCAACTCTACGAATTTCTCGCTCACGCGGATCTGGAGTTTGGGCGCTGGATTCGCCAAGCGCCATATCTGCCTCAGTGCGGGGCCATCGCCGCAACGCCACACGCGGCGAAGATCGCGTCGCTAGCGCCGCGCGAGCAACACGCGGCGATCGAACTCTTCCGCGGCACGATGGTGCGCCATAGCGCCGTCGCGTACCGCAGCGATCGACCGCCGCACGCGCACGGCGACTTTGACGGCGTCGACTGGCCGAACTACGTGCCCATCCGGCTGCCCGAAACGATCGCGGTACGTGAGCGCGTCCCGGCCGGTGCAAGCGCTGTGTTGATCAATCGCAATCATCGCTACACCGATCTCTACCTCCCTATCGACGCGACGCAAGGGGCGTGGCTCGACGGCATCAACGATCAGCGCACCATCGCCCAGATCGTCGGCGAGAACGGCGACCGCAACCGTGCGCGCGCGTTCTTTGCGCAGCTCTGGGAGTGGGACCAGGTTGTGTTTGATACCTCCGGGAAGCCCCCGCCATGAGCGCCACAAAAACCCCAGCCGCCGGCGTCCGCGACCGCGTCACGGCCCAAGAGTGGGAACAACGGGTCGACCTTGCCGCAGCCTATCGGCTGGTCGCGCATTTCCATTGGGATGACTTGATCTTCACCCATCTCTCAGCCCGCGTACCCGGGCCCGAGCATCACTTTCTCATCAATCCCTACGGCATGATGTTCGATGAGATCACCGCCTCGAGTCTGGTCAAGGTCGACCTTGGCGGCAACAAAGTGATGGAATCACCGTACGAGATCAATCCCGCCGGTTTTACCATTCACAGCGCGATTCACGAAGCCCGCGACGACGCCAAGGCCATCTTTCACGTACACAGTTTGAACGGTATCGCGGTCTCCGCGCAGGAGCACGGCGTGCTGCCGATTTCGCAGCAGTCGACCTTTGTGCTCTCGTCGCTTGCCTATCACGACTACGAGGGCGTCGCGTTACGCGATGATGAGAAGCCGCGGCTAGTAGCCGACCTCGGCGGCAAAGGCTTTCTGATGCTGCGTAACCACGGGCTCCTCACCGTGGCCGAAAATATCGCTGAAGCGTTTCTCGCGCTCTACATCTTCGAAAGCACCTGCGCGATTCAAGTGCGCGCGCAAGGCATGGGCGACAATCTCATTCGCGTTGACCCGCGGATCGTCGCCGGCGCGCAAGCCAATTCCAAGGCGGTCACCCGCGGCGCCGGCGGCACACTCGCCTGGCCCGGCCTCATTCGTAAACTCGACCGGATCGATCCCAGCTACGCACAATAAAACATAAGGAGGTCACATGAACTACGACCGTCGCGCGTTTCTTCTTCAAGCGAGCGCAGGTCTTGCAGTTGCATCAACAGCTTCCGCTTCGGCCGCCCCGGTATCGGGGGCCCCACTCGACGCAAACGGCGCCCTCGCCGCGCTTATGGCCGGCAACGCGCGCTTCGTAGCCGATAAGGCGGCGTGTCCACCGCTCACGGCGCGGCGCATCGAGCTCGCCGAAGGACAAAGCCCCTTCGCTATTATCGTGAGTTGTTCTGACTCGCGCGTTCCCGTCGAAACCGTTTTCGATCAGATTCCGGGCAATATTTTCGGCATCCGCATCGCCGGAAATTTCATGGATCGCGGCGGGGTCGGTTCGATCGAATACGCGGTCGCCGTTTTGAAATCACCGCTGATTCTCGTTCTCGGCCATAGTGAGTGCGGTGCGGTCAAAGCGGCACTCGCGTACGCCAAGGATTCGTCAGCGACGCAGCCGGGTGATATTCAATATCTCGTCGAGAGCATTGCGCCCGGCATCAAAGGCGCAACCGGCTCGCTGCATGCGGCAATCGCCGCAAATGTGCGCGTCGAAATGCATCGCGTGCAAGCGATGTCAACGATCGTTAGCGACGCAGTAACCGCTGGCAAAGCGAAAATCGCCGGCGGCGTCTACGATCTCCACTCGGGTCACGTAACGCTACTTTCCTAAAGCCTTCCCTACTTTACTGATCGGAGCAAGAGTAATGGCAATTCGCGCATCCTTCGGATTGGCTGCCGCTGCGTTCTTCATGCTTTCCGCCTGCGGCGGAGGCGGCAACACCTCCAATTCGATCCCCACGGCCGGCATGACGCAAGGTAATCTGGCCAACTCGGCGCCTGCCGCAACGCAGTCGTACGCCTATCCCGACAGCGCTCCGGCGGGCGTGCGTATCTACGTCCACCTCCCGTTGCGTAACAGCGCCCAGCTGGATCAACTTATCTCGCAACAGAGCACCAAGGATTCCTCGCTCTATCATCAGTGGCTAACGCCTGCGCAATTTCGCGCGGAGTACGGACCAACGGCGAGCAGTCTTGCGACTGCGGCCGCAGCGCTGAGCGCGCAAGGGTTCAAAACGGCGATCACCTCGCAAGGCATCGTGGCCGACGCACCGCAAGCGACCGTGGAGCGGCTGTTCAACGTCCGCCTTTCAAACCGGTCGGCCGCCCTTTCTCGCGGTACCGCGGTAACGCTGCTCCAAGCCGATAAGGCGCCGACGGTTCCCGCGGCGCTTGCCAGCGTTGGCGCGCAAGTCGCTGCGTTCGCGCCGCTTCCGGCGATGCGGCCCAGCTTCGCGAAGGTCAGCACCGCGTCGTTTGCGGACAATCGCTACAGCAATGCCGGACCGTATTGGTTCGACGACCTCAAACAGGCGTATCAGTATCCGTCGTATGCAACCGCCACCGGCCGCGGACGTACGATCGGCATCGTTGCCGCGTGCGATTACCTCGACAGTGACGTGTCGCTCTACTTTGGTCATGAGAACCTCACCCCGCCCACGGTCGCACGGCGCGCGGTGGACGGCGGAAGCCCGCCGTTCGACATCAATAACGGTGATTGCGACGAGGTTTCCCTTGACGTGCAGCAGTCCGGCGGCTCCGCGCCCGGCGCAACCATTCTAGTCTACGAGGCGCCGGATGCTTCGATCGTGCCGTCGTTCCTGGATATGTACACGGCGATCGTCGAAGACAACAAAGCCGACGTGGTTAGCACGTCGTTCGGCCTCTGCGAACTCTACTTCACGGCGGCATATAACGGCGGCGAGGACTTCACGTACTTGTTCAATACGTTCCACGACCTCTATCGGCAAGGTAATGCGCAGGGCATCACGTTCGTGCAATCCTCCGGTGACAACGGGGCGCTGAACTGCACCGACGTAACCGGCGCGGTCGCAACCCTCGGCGTCAATTGGGCGTCCGATGACACCGACGTCACCGGCGTCGGCGGCACCAACCTCGTTACGAGCTTTAACAGCGGCTCGTTGCGCTCGGCGTATGTCTCCGAAAACGCCTACGACGACATCTTCTCCCCAAGCTCCGGTGAACCGGCCGGCGCGGTGTGGGGATCGGGCGGCGGTAAGAGCCTCTACTTCCAAAAGCCGATCTATCAATATCTTGTCAATACCGGTGCATCGACGCGAACGGTTCCCGACGTTGCGATGCACATGGGCGGCTGCCCATACGGCGCGGTAACACCGTGCGGAGCGGATCGCAGTTCGGACGTCACGGCCCTCGGGGGCGGCTTCTATCTGCTGATCGGAACGAGCGCTTCGTCACCGGAGTTTGCCGGTCTGCAAGCCGTGCAAGACCAACTCCTCGGTAGCCGCACCGGAAACGTCAACTATCTACTCTACGCGCTCGCGGCGCTGGGCTCGGTCGGGAACGGGCCGATCTTCCACAACAATATCCCGGGTAACAACGGATATTATCCATCGCATCCTGGATATAACGAGGTTGTCGGCAACGGAACGCCGCGCGGTGCTCAATACGCGCTCGATCCGTTCGGGCCGCAAGCGGGCAACCCACAAACACCAAGTAACCCCTAAGGGATCGTAAGCGGGCGCCGTCCTCGACGGCGCCCGCTCTCTGCGCCGTCCTGGATTCGCGCTGTCGCATTTCTGGGCATCTGCTACCATTCGCGCATGAAGCCCGATCCCGTCGCTGCGCAGGCGTACCTCTACGGCTTTCCGCTGCTGCTCATGGATGCAGCAGCTCGGCGAGGGACCGGGAGTGCGGGGGCGGTCCTCAATCGCTTTACGCATTGCTTCGATCTTGCGGAAACCTCACTAGGCGGCGTTGTGCTCCCGAGCAGAGATCTCGCGTCTTCCGTCGCCTGGCTGGACTTACGCCGAGCACCGGTGATACTCACGTCGCTTCCCACCAACAGTTACTACGTGATGTCGTTGATCGATGCGTGGAGCAACGTCTTCGCGACACTCGGTACGCGCGCGGCGGGGAACGCCGAAAATCGGTTCGCCATCGTCGGCCCAAATTGGACCGGTTCTATCCCGTCAAACTGTACGCGCGTCTGCGCTCCGACGAACCTTGCGTGTATCGTCGTGCAAACGTCCGTGGAAGAGCTCTTGCAAACCCTTGCGCTCGCCTCACTTGACGAACGCTACCGTCTCGAACCATCCGGGAGCGAATCGCCGGGGCTCGAGCCCGCGTCGGTGCTGAGCGACGTCGACGCGCTTAGCGCAGAGGAGGCGTTCACCCGCATCCGCGAGCTGATGATCGACAATCCAGCCGCCCGCTCCGACGCATCAGCCATCGACGCATTGGACGCGTTGCGCGGCCACGAAGCGAGCGCAGCGTCGGCGAATGCCGCTGCGCAAGCGCGCAGGCAAATCGATGAGATCCCCGACACCGAGCAGGGCGGATGGGCGCTTGACACAGGCACCGGCCGCTACGGAACCGATTATTTGCGGCGCGCGCGCGGCGCGCGACATAACTTTCTTGCAAGCACGGCGCATGATGTTCTCTGCGTCCAGGCGCGCTCTGATACGCATAACCTCCGCCTGACGGGAACCAAAGACTACGTGCTGCACTTCGATCCTTGGGACGAACCGCCGGCACGAGCCTTCTGGTCGCTATGCGCATTCGATAACGAGCGCCGTTTTACGACGAATGCCGCGGTGCCAACGACGATCGACAGCCGCGAGCCGCTCGCTCGCCGATCGAATCGTTCGCTCGATCTCTATCTCGCGCACGATCAACCGATCGACGATCGCGTGCAGAATTGGCTGGCCTGCCCGCAGTCCGAGTTCACGCTTGCGCTCCGTCTTTACTGGCCTCGGCAGGCAGCTTTGAGCGGAGTCTGGATGCCGCCGAACATTGCCGCGCTATCGCGCTAAGAATTTCATGAACGCGGCGCGCGCTTCGTCGGATTGCAGTGCCGTCGCGAAGGTGGTAAGCTCCTCGTCCATCGCGCGGTCGACGAGATCGGCAAATCGCGCCTTGAGCAGTCGTTTGGTATTCGCAAGCGCCTTGGGCGGCAGTTCGGCTAGCGCCCCGCACATCATCGCGACCGCGCCGTCGACATCGACGTCGTCCGTCACCCGGTTCACGAGACCCATCTCCCTGGCTTCGTCGGCGCCGAATTGCTCGCCGGAGAGCATCAACCACGATGCCCGCGTGCGTCCCGCAATCAACGGAAAGAGCACGCTCGAGGCAGCTTCGGGAACCAGGCCGAGTCGCACGAACGGCAAGGCGAAGCGCGCCGATCGCCCGGCGACGACCGCATCGCAGTGCATGAGCAGTGTGGTGCCGATCCCGATCGCCACGCCTTTGACGCCTGCAAGCAGTGGTTTTGGAAACGCCACAAGCGCGCGCAGGAGCTTGATGACCGGTAAGTCGCCGTCGGTCGCGGCACCGCCCGCCGCAAGAAAATCACCGAGATCGTTTCCCGCGGTAAACACGTCGCCTCCGAAGAGGCCGACGGCGCGCACCGCATCGTCGCTGGCCGCATCGTCAAGCGCGTCGACGAGCGCCTGATACATCGCGACCGTGATCGCATTTTTTTTCTCAGGCCGATTAAACCGTATCGACGCTACGGCGCCGTCTTTGCTGTAGATAATCTGTTCGCTCATCATCTCATACCGGGAGTGGCAGCAGTTTGGTCTTCGAGCGCGCAATCGCAGCGTCCGGAACGAAAAAGTCCGGCATCAGCGGCGAATGCGGATCGTAGGCATAGGACGTGAAATCGGTGACGCCGTCGGCAACCAGTACCTCTTCGTCGATAAAGAAGTTTCCGGTGCATTCTCGGGATGGCCGGTGCAAAATGGCAATCGCCGCGTCGCCCATGATCTCGGGCTTACGCGACACCCGCGCCATCGAATCACCGCCCAGCAGATTGCGCACCGCCGCGGTGTCGATCGTCGTGAGCGGCCAGAGCGAGTTCACGGCGATGCCTTGCTCGGCAAGCTCCGCCGACATGCCCAGCGTGCACATCGACATCCCGAATTTCGCCATCGTGTAGGCGACGTGATTTTTGAACCAGCGCGCTTGCATATCCAGCGGCGGGGCCAGGTTGAGGATATGCGGGTTCTCGGCTTTGGCTAAGTGTGGAATCGTCGTTTTCGCGCACACAAACGTCCCGCGCGCATTGATCTGGTTCATTAAATCGTACCGCTTCATGTCCGTGTGCGTGGTTAGCGTGAGCGAAATGGCGCTTGCATTGTTGATGCAGACGTCGATCCCGCCGAACTGCGCGACCGTTTTTGCCACCGCCTCCTGCACTTGCTCTTCGAAGCGGATGTCGCATTGCAGCGGCAACGCGGCCCCGCCCGCAGCCTCGATCTCTTGCGCGGCGGTATAAATGGTTCCCGGCAGCTTGGGATTGGGCTCAACGGTCTTCGCCGCGATCGCGACGTTTGCGCCCTCGCGCGCAGCACGCAGCGCAATCGCTAAGCCGATCCCGCGGCTCGCTCCGGTAATGAATAGGGTTTTCCCTTTGAGCGAAAAGGTCTTCATCAAAACTCCGCAAAGGCTGCATGCAACATGGCTCAGGCCGAGATGACGGTTTCCACGCCCATCGGCGCAGTACTGCACGTTGGGGCACAGCAGGGCCGTATCGTCGTCTGCGCGTTTCGGCCACGCGCTCGCGCTCGCTCATCGACGCTGCGCGATCCGCTTCTTGCGGAGGCGCGCAGCCAGATCGACGCTTATTTTCGCAAGAAGCTGCGCCGTTTTGACCTACCGCTATTGCTGGAAGGCACCGCCTTTCAATGCGCCGTGTGGGAACTCGTTGCAAGCCTGGAGGTCGGCGAATTGATTTCCTATGGTGATGTTGCGCGCGCCATCGGCGCGCCACGCGCGCACCGCGGCGTTGCGGCTGCGATGCGACGCACGCCCTACGATCTGCTGATTCCCGCACACCGCGTGATCGGCGCAGACGGCACGGTCAAAGGCGCCGGACCGAACTCGCTTCGCCGCCGCCTCCTCGCTTTCGAAGGCATCGTGCTTCGCTAGCCCTTGTCATCCCGAGCGTACGCGCAGCGCTGAAGTCGAGGGAAGCGCCATGCGGCTTTCGCTTAGCGAAGGCTCGAAGTTTTGCGCCATTCGCAGGATGCGAACTTCCTTTGGACGTGGCGCAAAACTCGCGCAGCAGGACCGGCGCAGGATGCGCCGCGAGGAGCGTCTTCGCGGGCGGAAGCCGCATGGCGTTCCCTCGACTACGCTGCGCTACGCTCGGGATGACAAGAGAGAATTAACGCAGGAGTTGGCGCCACTCGATGATGGGGCCGAAGCCCACATTCCGATCGGCGGCTTCGCCGGTGAGCGGATAACGCGCGGTAAAGTTCAGCGTGCGTAGGCCAATGAGCCATTGTGAACGGCGATGCGTGTATCCGAACGTGAGCGACGCATCGACCTCCGAAGCGCGCTCGGGCTTGATCGTGTTCGGCGACCCATCGAGATAGACGTAGACGTCGGATCCGGTCAAGTAGGGTGCCGTACCGACGAACCCTTCGAGGAAATGCGATTGCCCGAATGCATGATGAAGACGCAGCGTGTAGCGCGCGCCGGCCAGACGCGACGACACCGTCTGCGACTGCGCGGGTAACGGCGTGCGTTGATTGTAGATCGTTTCGCCCAGGCCGAGCCATACTTGCCCATGCGGATCGATCGCATACTCGGCCTGACCGTTGAAGATGCCAAGTGCCGGCGTCGCTTGTCCGTAGGTGGCGGACGGACGCGTGCCGGGAATGCTCACGACGGGAATGCCCTCGAGGTGAATGGCCAAGCGCGGTCCGCCGAGCTGCACTTCCAGCAACGGTCCGCCGCCGATGCCGTATTGGCTTCCCGCAACGTCGCGGTGAACGCCCACAAGCGCAAGTCCTTGCACGCCGATGTATGAGTAGGGCGACGTCGCGGCGGTTGTGAGAAAAATCGCAAACGCCGCGAGAATGCGGCGCTTAGACTTTGGCGGCATCGACCAACACCACGCCGCGTTGTCCGGAATCGCGCAATGCCTTCGCCGCCGCAAGCGCCGCACCGATCGGTTGCGACGGGTCGAGCGCTTGGCTTACGGTGAAACCGGTGCGCGCCTTGGCCTGCTGGTCGATGGGATCGCGAAAGCTTTGCGGAAGCATCGAGTACTTGTCGATCAAGCCGAGCACCGGGCCTGCCTTGGTCTCAAAGGTGGCTGGGTCGAGCACCACCACCACCAACTCGTGGGTCTTTCCGTCCTGCGTATGCGAAAAGACCTGAAACTGTAAGCCCATCGCTTGTGCGTGACGGTGCGCCGCGTCCACGCTCGAACCGCTCACCGCCACGCTGTAGCCCGGCGGCGGATTCGCGCTGACGTCGTGGAGCCAGCCTTCGAGTGCCTCGAGCGTCGCGCCTGATTCGGCGATCACCTCGCGGCCTGTTACGGCGACGCTCTTGCCGGTTGTGCCGCTCCAATCCCGAGCGGTGATCACGGTGCTGCCCGTATATAAAGGAAAGTCGATCGAATTGGTCGCCGCAGCGGAGGGCGAGGAGGACGAGGTAGATTGGGCTGACTGCTGCGAGCAGCCGGCTACCAGCAAGATAAGCGCCATTGCACCGAGGGCTCGTTTCATGCGCGTCGCTTCGAGGAGAAGCCGCCCGAGCCCCGTATCCGGGGGATGTTATGAATTTCGAAGAGTTTTGGCCGCGCTATCTGCAAGCGCACAGCGATCGGCGCACGCGCGCCCTTCATGTCGCCGGAACGATCGCCGCGACAACGATCGTCCTAGGAGCGATCGCGCTGCGCAAACCGTGGCTCGCGGGCATCGGCCTGGTGGCCGGGTATGGTCCGGCATGGTTCTCGCACGCGTTCATCGAGCACAACAAACCCGAGACGTTCGCAGCGCCCTTTGCCTCGCTGCGCGGTGACTATTTGATGGCATGGCACGTCCTGCGCGGATCGATCGACGAGGAGATTGTGCGCACGCGGGGAGCGGTTGCATGAACCGCTTTCTCCTGATACTTCTCGCGGTGATGCTCGCCGCAGCGCCCGCCTCGGCATTTAGCCCCCATTCGCCGGTCTTTATCGAGAGCGATGCCGCGCAGGGGATCACGGTCACGGCGGGCGAGGACTTCTTCATCGCGCTTTCCTCGAACGCGTCGACCGGATATAGCTGGGGGCAGACGCTGCCGGGCGGCGATTTGATCGTCGCGTATGAGGGCAACGTACGCCAGCCCGCGGCACAAGCCGTGCCGGGCGCAGCCGGCCAGCAGATCTTCATCTATCACGCCAACCGGACGGGAACCGCAACCATCGTGCTAAGCTACAGCCGCGCATTCGAACCCGACGCGCCGCCCGCGAAGACGTTGACTTATACCGTCACCGTTCAGTAGCGACGTGGACGATCGTCTGTCGTACGGCTCGTACCTGAAGGTCAACGAGCTGCTCGACCTGCAAGCCCCGCTCTCTCGCCCTGAGCATCACGACGAGATGCTCTTTATCATCATCCACCAAGTCTACGAGCTCTGGTTCAAGCAACTCAAGCACGAACTAGAAGCGACGATCGAAGCGCTGGACCGCGATGAACTCCTTCGCGTTTCCAAGTATTTCCGCCGCGTGCACACGATTCAGCGTCTCCTCGAATCGCAAGTCGACGTGCTCGAGACGATGACGCCGCAAGAGTTCAACGCGTTTCGCGATAACCTCAATCCGGCCAGCGGATTCCAATCGATCCAATTTCGCGAAATCGAGTTTCTGTGCGGCGTGCGCCGGACCGAGACGCTCGCGCACATCCAGATGGACGACGCCCAGCGGGCGCGCTTACACGCGCTCCTCGAAGCGCCCTCGCTCTACGATCACGTCAAAGCGCTGCTCGCGCGGCGCGGATTCGCGAGCGAGGCGGGCGCACCGCTCATCGAAAGCTTGCGCATGATCTACACAAACGCCGAAGCGAATTACGACCTGTATCTGCTGCTCGAGGATCTGATCGAATTCGACGAGCGTTTTCTGCTCTGGCGCGGGCGCCACGTACGGATGGTCGAGCGTATGATCGGCCAGCGAACCGGCACGGGCGGTTCTTCGGGTGCGCAATATCTGCAGGGCACACTGGTCCATCGCTTCTTTCCCGAACTGTGGGATGTACGCAGTTACCTCGGCAAAGGGTCCTACGCATGAGCGCAACGACGACACAGCCACGGCATCGCGAGCAGTTTCCAATTCTCGCTGACTCTGCGTATCTGGTCAGCCACTCGATGGGCGCAGCGCCGCTCGGCGCCAAGGCCGCGCTCGACACCTACTGGGACGAATGGGCGGCGAACGGCCCCGAAGCGTGGGAAGCATGGCTGCCGCGGATTGGCGCGATCGCCGACGGCATCGGCGCGCTCATCGGCGCGCCTGCGGGCAGCATCTTTCTCGGGCCGAACGTTTCGGTGTTGCAGGCGGCGCTTGCAAGTAGCCTCGACTTCAACGACGCGCGAAACGAGGTCGTCTACGAAGCGCTGCAGTTTCCGTCGCTCACCTATGTATGGCGCGCCTGGGAGCGCTACGGCGCCCGCGTCCGCGTTGTCGATTCGCCGGACGGGCGCACGATCCCGACGGAGCGCATCATCGGCGCGATCACCGAGCGCACGGCGATCGCGGCGCTCTCGCACGCGTACTACGTCTCCGGAGCGATCGCCGACGTGCGCGCGATCCAAGCTCACTGCCGCAAGGTCGGAGCATTGCTCTGCGTCGACGCCTATCAAACCACCGGCGTCTATCCCTACGACGTGACCGCGTGGGATCTCGACATCGTCACCGGCGGCTCGCACAAGTGGCTGCTCGGCGGTCCCGGCTGCGGCTGGATCTACGTCAAGCCCGAATTGCGCAAGTACCTCAATCCGGCAGTGACCGGCTGGATGGCCCACGCGCGGCCATTCAATTTTGAAGACGCACCGATTCACTACGCCGACTCGATGTATCGCTTTGGAAACGGAACGCCGACGATTCCCGGCTATGTCGTTGCGCAGGCCGGTCACCAATTGATCGCGCAGATCGGCATCCCTCGCATTCGCGAACACAACGTGCGCCTCACGACGATGATCGCGCAGATGGCGCTTGAGCGCGGTCTGCGCGTCAACACACCGCTCGAGCCGGAGCGCCGCACGGGATGGATCGGGATCGACTTCGACGGTTCGGATCGCGCGTATCGCGAGCTAATCGCGCGACGCGTCTTTATCGATCACCGGCCGGGTTGTGGCTTACGCGTGAGCCCGCACTTCTATACCAGCGACGGCGAAATCGAACGCTTCTTCCGCGAGCTGGATGCCATTCGAAAATGACCGACGCGCAGTCTATGATCGTCGATCACACCAAGATAGGCGCCGCACTGCGGCGCCTATCGCTGCCTCTTGCCGTGCAGATGCTCGGGGATCAACTTCTTGGCGCCGTTGACACGATCGCGATCGGCTATATCAGCGTCGGGGCGCTGGCCGGCGTCACGGCCGCGACCACCGTCTTCTTCACGCTGATCATGCTGCTCGGCGGCCTATGGAGCGGTCTTGGCATCATCGCGGCGCAGCGGATCGGGGCACACGACGTCGATGGCTTCGCGCGCACGGTCCGCGCCGGTTTTGTTGTGCCTGCGATCGCCGCGGTCGCAATGACAATAGCAAGCATCCTCGGTGCGCAGCCGCTGCTTCACGCCATGCTCGGCAATTTGAGCAGCGTCCACGCCAGCGCAACCTACCTGATCCTGCGCTGCGCCTCGCTGATTCCGATCAATGTTTCAGCGACCTTGATCGTCGGCCTCGGCTCGGCCGGCAATCGCAAGCTCGGCGTGTATCTGCTCGGCGTGATCAACCTGATCCACATCCCGCTGTTGGCGGTCCTCGCGCTGGGGTGGCTGACGCACCGGCCCCTCGGGATCGCGGGCGCGGGCATCTCGACGCTCGCCTCCGAAACGATCGCGGCCGTCTTCGCCCTGATCTACGTCGCGCGCAAACCGGTCTATCGGATCTTTGCCCAGCGCGGCGTCGATCTCGCGCTCGCGATGCGCTGCGCGTGGCTCGGCTTGCCTGAAAGCGTCTTCGGTTTTGCGATCGTTGCTCCCGACGTCGCGATCGTCGCGATGCTCGCGCCGCTGGGTTCGACGCTTGTCGCGGCATTCCGGGCGCTCAACGTCGTCTCGGATCTCACCTTCGTCGTGCCGAGCCCGCTGCAGAGCGCGACACAAACCGTGATCGGTCAGCGGATCGGGGCGCGCGACCCACAAGGCGCGCAAGAATTTCTGCGCCGGGCGCTACGAACGACGCTCGTGGTCACCACGATTGCGGGCGCGCTGGTAGCAGTTGCGGCGTGGCCGCTCGCGTTTCTCTTTACCATGAATGCCGCCGTCGCGTCGGTCGCGGCACTCCCACTCGCGCTGCACATGGTCACGATGCCGATCAAGGGATGGGCGATGGTCGCGCTCGCACCAATTCGCGCCGCCGGCGATACGCAGTTCTCGATGGCCGTCGGGCTAGCGTGCGGATTACTCGTCTTGCCGATTGCCTGGTTCTGTATCGAGCGCGCGCATATCGGCCTCTTTGCGGTGCCGGTGGCCTGGATCATCGCGTGGAGCGTTCGCGCCGCTCTCACCGCGATCAAGTTGCGTTACGCCGCAGGCGCCTGGGCCACGTCCTCGATTGAACCGCGTCCGTAGCCGCCGTATGCGGCAACCAGGACGATCACCAGATGCAGCGCGATGTCCCAGCCGTAGACCGGAGCCACGCCGAAGAGCGTGCTGGTAATGGGGATGATGCCTAGGATCACGATCAACAAATAGATCCAGGCAACGCTTCGACAGTAGAAAAGCGACGACTTGAAGCGCAAGCTCGCAACCACGCCCCAGATCCCAAAGAGCAGATGCAAGACGTCGTGCGCCACGTTGACCGGAAAAACCCAAAAGAGCATGCGATACGCGATATCGAGCGTGACAACCGGAGCGTCGGGCGGTGCGCCCGGTGCAACCCACGGTAAGAGCCCCGCAACCCCGGCAACGAGAAAGAGCAGACCGAGAACGCGAGCAATGAGCGGCGCTTTCATGGCGCGTCCTTATCTTCGGATGCAAGGACGCCCTGCAACTCGGCGTGGATTCGCCCGTTACTTGCAAGGATGCTGCGCGCGTCGACCTGCGCCGGATCGTCGTCGACGCGAGTGACCGTTCCGCCGGCTTCTCGCACCAAGAGCGTGCCTGCCGCGACGTCCCACGCGTGCAGATCGAATTCCCAAAAGCCGTCGAACCGTCCACACGCGGTAAAGGCGAGATCCAGCGCAGCTGAACCGTCGCGCCGAACGGCCTGCGCGAATCCCGATGCGCGCGCAAAGTACGGCGCGTTGCGTTCGAAGTCGGCCGGGTGAAAGCCGGTGCAGATCATTGCATCCGCGACGCGATCGATGCTCGATACGCGAATCGGCTCATCGCCCAAGCGCGCACCCGCGCCGCGCTCGGCGGCAAAGCATTCGTTCAGCGCCGGCGCGTACACGACGCCCGCGATCAATTCGCCCGCGCGTTCGTACGCGATCGAAACGCAGTACAGCGGATAGCCGTGCGCGTAGTTGGTGGTTCCATCGAGCGGATCGACGATCCAGCGCTCGTGGCTCGTGCCCGGCGTGCTGCCGCTCTCCTCGGCCAGAATCGCCGCCGCGGGAAAGTCCGCGCGCAGGCGCGCGATCACCGCGCGTTCGCTCGCCCGATCGGCGACGGTCACGATATCGGCGCGCCGGCCCTTCTCCTGGATTTCCAGCGGGCGATGCGCGTGCTCGAGCAGCACGGCTGCGCCTTCGCGCGCCGCCGCGAGCGCAGCCGTTAACGGATCGGGAGCGCGCACGATGGAATGAGACCCCACATGTGGTTTAGCCTACGGATTATCATTCTTGGTCTCTGGGTTGGCGCGATGGTGGGGTTTGCCTTCGTGTTCGCGCCGATCGCGTTCGCGCACATCGGGCCGACACCAGCCTTCGCCGCAGCGATCGCGGCTTGCGTGCAGACAATCGTTCGCGTCGGCGGGTGGATCGCCGTCGCGGCGGCGGCCATCACAGTGTTTGCCGGGCTTGAATCGCGGCGCGCCGCGGCGCTCATCGTGGGATTGCTCGCGCTCGCTATTGCATGCGGTGCATACGAGACGTCGGTCATCGTCCCGCACATGCAACAAACGCCGCTTCTTACCCCGGCCTACGAGGCTTTGCATCGGGAAAGCAGCAGCGTCTACGGGATTGCGTTGCTCGCCGCGCTCATCGCACTCGGCGTGTGCTCGCGACGAAACGCGCGAAGTTAATTGAACAGCGTGTAGACGGCGTAGCTGGAATAGGTGCCGTCGAGGGTCGTGGCCGGAACGGTCACCGTAAGGTCGACGCAATAGGTGGTTATTGCCGTTCCGCTAGCCAAGCCGGACCAAACGCTACCGTCATTGGCATACACGATGTACGGAGTAGACGTCGGCAGCGGCGTCGCCGAGTTCTTATAGGTGTCGTTGGCGACACCCTTACCTGGGAGCACCGACCCGCTCGACGACTTCAGATCGGTCGCGAGCCCTTCCTCCAGCGACCAAGCTGTGCTCATGTTGACCGTGACCGTCAATGCGCACGGCGGCGTCACTTTAACGGTCTGGCCCGGCGCAGCCGTGATCGTAACGTTCGGCACATTACTGACGAGGATCGTTCCTTTAGGATTGGGTGTGACCTCAGCTTGCACCAGCACCGAATGCTGGACTTGTGCCTGCGCGACGAGCGTCGAGTCGCCGTCGAAATGAATTCCCTCCGCGCGAAACCCGCGCTGGATTGACGGAACCGCGCGTCGCAGTGCGGAGGCGATCGTCATTTGCCCTGAAGCCTGGTGCGGAACGTATCCTACGGGGGTTCCGGAGACTTGCACCGTGAGGTTCAAGAGAATCTGGGCCTGCTGCGTTTGGATTGTTGCCTTCACCGGCTGCGTCAGCACGATCCCAAGAATGGCGAGCCCGAGCACGACGAGCAAGAGTTGTGCGCGTTTCATTGGCCAACCACCGTATAGACGATCCAAAGGTAGAAGTTGCCGCCGGCTCCGACGGCTACGTTGGGCACCTTAAACTGGTAATCGTAGTAGAAGTCGTTGTTTGCCGTGGCGCTCTGCGCTATAGGGTTCGGGTAGACGCCCCCGTATGTGATCGTCGCTCCAGGCGGCCCGGCGGCGTCGACATTACCGGAAACGAGACCGCTGGTGGTTGCGAAGGGAAGCCCGGGCGTGAAACCGGTGTTGGAGTCCGACGCCGCGCCGCTAGGAAGATAGTACAAATATTGTCCCGGATAAGTATCGCCGTTGCTATTGTTCGTCAGCACGGCAGCCGCTTCGCCGTAGACGTCGAAGCCGGACGGATCGTTGGTCGTAACGTGTATGTGCGCCGCGTACTTGTAGAGATACGTGTCGCCACCGATCGTGGTGCCGAAGTCGACCGTTGCCGGTGCTCCGGGCCCATGCGTGGGCGCGGGCTGCGTGCCGAAGGTCGCGAGGACCGCACCGTAGCCGGTATAGTAGTTCGGCGTCAGCGTGAAATTGATAACCGGTAGTGCGTGCCACTCGACGTTCACGGTGCCGGTCGCGGCTATCGCGCCGGCCGGGGACAAGATCGACGATCAACGCCATCGCGGCGAAGACCCCGCCCATCAATCCCAAAAGATACCGTTTCATCGCTAAGACCTACACGCTCCCTGTGCTCGTTTGTTGCGGGCTAGTGGACCTCGAAATTGATCTCGCCGCCCGTTTCCGTTTTTCCACCGTAGTCGATGGTGGCGATTGCCTGATACGTACCGGGCTCGAGTGGTTTGCCGGTAAGCTCGATCATTCGCACTCCGCCGCGCTCGACCAGCATATTATCAGGCATCGGCACCTGATATAAGACCGTTCCAGCCTTCTGCACCGTTACTTGACCGCGCAGATATTCGTGAGCATTGCCGACGTTTTTGAAGAGCACTCGGTAGACTTGACGACCTTGCGCCTTCGCACTCGTCATCTTGGTAATCGCGCCATTGACTTGCACCGTATTTGGTATGGTGATATAAAACTTCGACGCGACCCGGGCCGAGAACGCGACGCCGCCTTGGCGCCGCTCCGGCCTGGTTTGGAAGAACACTATGCCCGCGTATTCCCCCGAGAGTTTGTCGTCAGACGGCACTGCGATCGTGAGCTGCACTTGCTGCGACGTCCCCGCGGGGATGTCGAATTCGCGCGGCCGGATCGATCCCCAGCGGAGCAACGAGTACTCGCTGGTGCCGATCTTTTCGAACTCGTAGTTCCCGCCTTGCGAGAGCGAGAAATCCGATAGGGACGCCAGGATGTGGACCGAGTTCGTGGTAGTGTTGGCGACCGTTACCGGTACGTTATAGGTGGTTCCGAGCGGGATAGAAGCTTCGAATTTCCCCGGGGTTACCGTGATACCGAGTCCGATGGTATCCCCGGTTGCCGTCATCGCGCCAAAGAGGATGGCGAGTGCGACGAGTAACGAAGTAGGCGATTGAACTGCAGCATATCCCAACTCCCTTCGCCGCGGAGCGTTGTCCGGTCCCGCGACGAAGGGCGCTCTTCCTCTTATCCTAGTTCTGGTGAGCGTGTAGGTCAGCGGTACGTTCTGCGCGCCGCTCGATTTGCGGTCGCCATGTTGAGCTGGACGTCTGAGTTGAGGTCCGAGCCAGTCGTCGCCTTGGTCAGCGCCAGAAGTGGCGCGGATGACGTGGTCACGGCCGTACCCGAGGTGCACGCGGTCGTGCTGTTCATCGAGATTGCCGCCGCGCGGGCTGAGGCAGTCCACGCCGTGTTACCGGTGGTGTTCCACACGCCATCGGGCAGGATGCAGAGGAGCGACGCCGTTGCCGGCCGGTCGTAGTCTGTCGGCACGTCGGAGCGCCCGAGGCCTGAACGGTCAGGTTCGCGCCAAGGCTGTCATTGGTGACGATATAGGCGTCGATCGGCGTTGATTTCGAGGCAGTTGGTATAGCGGCGCTGTCTGCGGCACGAAACCGAAGTTGACGACGGGTGGCCCATGAGCCGTTAACGCCGCCGCCGTCTTTACCGGCAGCGTGGCCGAGCTGTTGCACGTGACGTGCTGCCGGCCGGGCTGTGGCCAGAAGATGTCGTTGGCAGCAGGCGTGACCGTAGGTCTGCGAGGCCGTCGTCTGAGTGTACATCGTGATGGTCGCCGTAATGGCGTAGTTCCATTCGACGTTGACCGTTCCGGTCGGGGCCACGGCCAGAGCCGGGGCTGCGGTTGAGAGAAGAGCGCCCAGTGTGAGCAGCGCTGCGATGCGTTTAATGTTCATGATCCTTTCACCGTATGCGCGAGAGTTGCCATCCATGGCGAGGATTAGTAGGTACATAGAACTTATCGGCAGCCTTAAGCCCCTGGTTAGTAGCTGTGCGTGCAGGGGGCGTTAAGAAATGCCTAGAGGTTCGGTAAAGAAGCGCGGACCCGCGATTTCGCGGCATTTGTGCGCATAAACACTGCGCAAAGGAAAAGGCGCCGCGCAATATCGCGACGCCTTGGTTTACACGTGGCGGAAAAAACTTTAGCTTAATTTCCAATCAAAGTGTAAAGAATTGTCACTTGGTGGCCCGAAATATCGGCGCCGTTCATGAATCTCAAAGTTCTGCAGCACATCGTAGTCGGGGTTATTGGCCCCGTAATTGCCGCAAGCAAGCGTCGTGCTCGACGCGGTCGGACTAAAGTACGTGCGACGCCGGTGCCGTAAGTAAGGCCGCTAGTGGAGTTTGTTTCGTCCACTGAGGTCAGCAGCTCCGTCGTCGCATTGGCCGAAGCCGAGACTTGTAGCTGCCACGTATTGGCGACGGTGCCGGCCCCCGCCGGGCACGTGGCTGTTAACTGTCGATCCTTCGTACACGACAGTCGCACGAACGACGTCGGTGCCTGTAATCGTCGTGTTGGCGCCGAACTCACCGAAGTTCACGGTCTCGCCCGAGAACGTGCATTGCGCGGGATTGCAGACCACGTTGGGATGCGAGTTACCCGGCCCCGGATTTGACGGGTCGACGCTGATCGCAAGGCCCAACGAGAACGCCACCGACACCTCATCCGAACCCGTCCAGGCCAAGCCGGCCGTGACGCCATCGATCGTCGAAGGGAACAAATAACTGTCGCTTTGCGTGTTCGGCGTATTGGCGACGAACTCAACGGCGATGTTCGAGTCTGTAGCGAGGCCGGTGCAACCGCTCACCTGGATTTGGCCCGGGGTGCTCCCAGGCGTCGGGTTGAACGTTTGCGCGACATTGATCGCGCATCCGGCCGGGAGACCTGTCGTCACAAAAACGCCGGCGTTGATCCTTCCGAGCACGACGTATTGCGTGACCGGACTTCCCACGAGGGACCAATCGGTTCCGCTCGTCGCTAGCCCGTTGATATCGAAGGCGGGTAGCGAGATGTTGACGGTCGCGATGTTCTGACCGCTCGAACTCGTATTGGTCACTTCGAAGATAAAACAATTCGGTGACTTCGAAACCGACGCTACCGTGTTGGTGAGGACCGTTAGAGCCGTCGAACAACTCGCGTCGGTGGCTCCTTGCTTAACCGAGTAGAACTTCGCGCTCGCCGTCTTGGATGACGAGGTCACGGTCACCGTCTTGGGCGCTGACCAGCCTCCGCCGTTCGCGCCATGCGCGTACAGGTAGAACGTCTGCGTTCCGGTTGTTGTATTGGCGAGATTGAAATTGATCGTGAGCATGCCGCCGGCTGCGACAGCATCCTGCTCTTGAGCAGCCGTACAGGCGGTTCCGGCCGTCGTCTGATAACCCGTCGGATAGGTAGGAGCGGTCGGCGGCTGCGGCGGCTCGTCGGTGGTGCGGCTGGTGTACATGAAATTGCAAACGCCGAAGTAGTACAGCATCGTATTTCCAGCCGGATTGTACGTATTCTCTCCGGTCGTGGTCCACGACGCAGAACCGGTACCGGTGAATGACCGGCGCCGTCAGCGCCCAGCCGCTGCTCGTCGTTTGCTCGATGACGATCGCATCCACGGGGTCGGGATTCGGATCCGCAGCGAACGTCGTGTTCCCGAACGTGAGCGAATAGCTCGTGGTCGTTGCCCCCGGCGAAACGGTCGACGGGTTGAACTGCGCGGCCATCAGGTTGCTGTTGAGCGAGAATGCTTGAATCGAAAGGCTGTCGACACCGCCCGTGGTGGCCGCGCCTCCAATAACGGGTATTTCGGATGTGCCGTCGGCGGTCAGCGTCGTAAAGGTGTACTCGCTGGTCGACCAGCCCTGCACTTGGAGTTCCTGTGAGATGAATGCTGCTTGCGACGCGGGGACGTCAAGCCAAACTTGCCCCTGCCCGCCGGGATTGATTGCCACCGTCGTATTGCTGCCATTTACCGCATTGTACGCGCTGCCGCCCGGGTTCAAACAAATCGCATTGGTTGGCAGGGTGGTTTGGCACGCGTTGCCGCCGGTCGTCGCGAGCACGTAGTACTTTCCACCGCCGTACGACGGCTCGCTCGGATCGATCGTGATCGCGGAGCAGTCGATGTTGGTCGGGAACGTGATCACGATCTCGCCGAGGCCATAACTGCTGGCCGCGGAGCAGCCTTGCGAGGGCGCCTTGTTTCCGCTGCACGACGCCAGATTGACGGCGAGGATATCTTCGCGGCCCGCTGCCAGCGCAAACGGCGTGCTGTTTTGGTAGTCGGCTTGCGCAAATGGGCTGTAGTAAAAATGCGTGTCCGGGAACGGCGACGGCGGGCTCGTGGCTTCCGTAACGGTCAATCGCGACGTATTGCCCGGGAATGTGCCCGCGCCGATGTAATGCGCGTTGACGGTACCCGAAAGCGATGCGCCCGAACTTCCATACGTGACCGGCGACCACGCCGGGGAGGCTGCATTCGTGCTCGACCATGACAGGCCATCGGCGGGAAGGATGGACGTCGTGGTCGCGCAGGGCACGAGGTAACACGGCCACGCTCCGGTTCCGCCCTCGCCGTAGAACGTCATACCCGAGACGGTGATCGATTTGCCCGGAAGCAGCGTCACCTGGTTGGACGGTGAAAACTTGAGCACGCAATAGTCTCGCGGACCGGCGGTCGCGGGATTGGCGATGTCACACCAGTCGGTAAGCGTCCAACTATTTCCGCTGGTATCCACAACGGTCTCCGAACATCCGCCCGCGCTGTTGTACGCGCCGGTACAGGCGCCCAGTGTGATACCCACGCCGCCGATGGTCGTCCCGTTCGGAAGTTGCGCCGGCGGAGTAAAGGTCCCGTTGAGCGTCGAGCCCGGTCCCGTCGTGTATTCGATACCGCGAATCGGGTCCGGTGCGTTGGGATAGTTGAAGTTGGCGGTGTTGGTGAAGACCATACTCGCGGCAACGTTGTAATCGCCGCCGGCGCAGCAGCCGAACGTCATCGTGTTGCTGTTGACGCCGCCGATAACGAACTGCGTCTGTATGCTATAGCCCATCAGTTGGAACGCCTGCGAGGCTTCGACCGTCTGCGTCGACGGATTGTAGAGCTGCATCGTCCAGATATTGTTTGGATATGTGCCCGGCGAGTTCAGGATCGGGTTCGCACTCGAAAACGCGAAGGTTCCGGTCGCCGTGCAGGTCGGAGAATTATTATTCACCAGCGTGCACGTTCCCGGGATCGTATTGGTCGTTTGAACGTAAACGACTTGACCGTCAGGATCCGTCGAGGTCATACGATACGTGCCGCCGACTTGATTGGGAACCGTTCGCAACGATGCCGCCCGTCGACTGATCGATCGCGCTGTCCCACGCAAATAGTATTGCCGACGGCGTTGCCGGCGCGGCGGGCGACGGAGCCGGTGCCGGCGACCCGAAAGAGCAGGAATCCGTACTGCTGGAAGCCGGTCAGCGAAACCTGAACCTGGCCGACCGTTTGACCCGCCGTCTTGTCGTACACGACCACCGAGTACGTTCCAGCCTGTAAGCCGTTGTTCAGCGCCCACGTCAGCGAGAGCTGGCCGCTCGGCGCTTGGATGCCCGGCGAGTTCGCGGGATTACAAATCAGTGCGTTACGGCGCCCCGCTGGGCATTGGACTCGGTGACCCCGGCGCGGGCGTCGAATTCGGCGTCACGTAGACGCAGTACGAATTTACCGATGTCGACATCACGTACACAACGTAGGTGTCGTTGGTCGAGACGTCCGGAAGATAGATGTACGCCGCCGAGCTCGTGTTGACGTTGAACTGATATGACGCTTGACGTATGATACGGGTCCTGGTAGACGCCGATCGAGAACGACTGCCCGGCATTCACGTAGACGATCGAGACGATGACTTTTGCCGTCACGTCGTAGACAAAGAACGCATAGGTTCCCTGCGCGCTAAGCACGGTTACGTGCGCGGTCGGCGCGTTGTACGCATAGCCGTTCGTGCCGACTAAGGTCGCGGTCGTCGAGTTCGGCAGCACCTGGTAGTCAGCGTAGGTGTCGGTCGTGCTCCAGTCGCCGTTGTTGGTCGCTTCCCACGTGAGCGAACAGCCTATCGCGTAGAGCGCGCCCTGGGTGCCGCAGTTGTTCCCGGCAGTGAGGTCGACGGTGGCACCGGTTGCGGCCAGCGGATGATAACGACCACCCTTTGCCGTTGCCTTCGGGGTTGCCGTATTCGCCGCACTCCGCAAGGGGAGGACCGGCAAGCATGAAAGGGGCACCTTCTCGCCCGACTTGATAGCCTGGAGGTTGATCCCAGGACAGTGGCCGGGCACGGCACGTCTTGCGCCATTCGCCGGAATCGGCAGCGCGGTAGCAAGCGGTCTTGATGAAATCCCCGGGTGCGGATTGACTGGGAGACGCGGCGGAGCGACGTCGCCGCCGGCAAATGCAGCCGTTGCAATCACCAGTGACGCGAGAGCCGAAAACGCTGCGGCCGCCCAACCGCGCATACGTGGGCGCAAGTTCACGCGAGAGAGCTTTTCACGTAGCGTTGACCTTGTCGCCATGCGCGAGGGTGCCATCCGTTGCTAGAGTGGGGAGCAAGTTTACAACAGTTCTATCGGTATCGGGCCTCGGGGAGTTAATAACAGTCCGTGTAGGGGAAGTAAAGTTAGCTGTTTTTGGAACGTAAAGACGCGCCCGCTAACGGGCTTCCCAAGCACGGTTTGCGTCCCGTCCTCCCACGTGATTTTGTCCCCCGGGTGGACGTCGACGAGGAAGCGCGCTCGGACCGTAACGGTCTGGCCGACCAGCGTTGTTGTGCGACAAAAACTGCACGATGACCAGCGGCAACTTCGGATCCACGGTAAGGATTGTGTTCGGTGAAATCGTCGTCCCGTGGACGCTGCCGTCGATCGGAGATGGACCCGCGGCTTGCGTGATATGGGGACCTCGATCTCGCCCAGCCACTTTTCGGCTTCTTTGTCATACGCAAGCGTGACGCGCTTTCCAAAGCAGTAGCAAAAATGTCCTGCGCGTCTGCCGGCGCAGCTAATCGAACAGTGGTCGTCCCACGGGGGGGCAGCCGCGTCTCGCTCAGATGGATCGTCGGCTCGGCGGCGGCGGTGCGGCTCCCCCACCGGAAAGCAGCGAGAAGACCACCTTCTTTTCGAACGCGCCGACAAGGAACTGAATCCGCTGTAATGTTCGCCCGGAGCCAAGTGCACGGTTACCTGTCTGGCGAGGCGCCGAGGCTCGGCAGGAATCGTTTCAGGATCGACCGAGACCGTATAATCTCCCGCCGGAAGTTATCGATGATGAAGCTGCCGTCGTCTTCGTCAATGGCGGCGTAGCTCGCCCGGCTCGCCAACCACGTAGGCATTGATGCACACCGACTCCGGCCTGTTTGCCCATATCCTTCGCATCACAATCGTGCCCGCAATCGAACCGAGCAGTTGCGCGCGAAAATCGAAAGTAGCGTATCGGCCATCGCTCACGGAAATTTTTTGCACGAGGTCGGACGGCGCAAAGTCGGCGCTCGCCGGAATGGATTGCGGAATGACCGTGACCACATGTTGCCCCGCACTCAGACCGCCGAACCCGAAGGCTCCGCTGTTATCGGTTTGCGCATAGGTTCCGCCGTCGACCCGAAGTTGCACGTTCGAGAGCGGCATCGGGTTGCCGAGGAATCGGTCCCGTACACGTGGCCAAGAATACCGCCATAGGTGCCGATGTAAAACGACGCCGTTGCCGCCTGTCCACCTTGAACCGTGATGGTCTGCACCGGATTGCTTGCGGTGAACCCGCGTGGGATCGACGAATTGTCGATCGTGAACTTGGTGTTGGCCGGGCGGAACGAAGGAGAACTCGAAACTGCCGGTCACATCGGTGCGCTGGACGTATCTGTTGTCGAGCGTCACCAACACGTTGCCGACGCCGCCGCCGGAGTTCCCAAACGTTGCGAAGTTTGAATTCGCGCCTGATCCTGTGGCATTCGATCCCGCGATCAGTACCTTACCCGAGATCGTTGCCGGAAGGCGCGGATCGATTCGTCCACTCATGCTGGTATTTCCGTACGTGAACGGCGCGCTAAGCGCAATGGAGAAGACCCGAGTATGGCCGTTAGCCGCGGGATTGAGCCGGTCGCGTAGCGTTTGAAGCCGAATGGATGTCGTTACTGAAATCACCGGCGAGATCCGTTGCGTCAAGTTGATCAGCGGGAGTTCGTTGGAGCGCGTCGCTCGTATCCGAGATCGTTCGCGTGATCGTTTCGCCAATTTGTACGGTCGTTTTTTTCCATTGCTGTGCAACATCGAATGCAAAGCCTTTTTGCAGTCCCATGCCGGCGTTAGCGCGCCGAACGGGGTCGCCGTTGCATCCGGCGAGGGCGGTGCGGCAATTGCGTCGACTTTTGAATTTGCCCGCTGAGGCCGACGCTGAAGTGGCGTGCCGAACGGACGCCGTAGGCTCGCCAAGACCGATTGGGTTTCGTTGGTTGCACCGTCGTCCAGGGTGCGCTGAAACTGGCCGCCGATGAGCGCACTCGTGTGAAGAAATTGCGTTGCCAGTGATACGACGCCGGTGTTCGACCAGAGCATATTCGCCACCACTGTTTGCGTCTTGGCGCGTAAAGGTGAACGAGAGTCCACCGAATTTCGGCGTGGGCGAATAGCTGATCGTTTCAACCCGTTGTTCCGTCACGCCGAAGATCGCGTCGCCGGTCTTCTCGTAGTTCGCGTCGACAAAGACGGGTAAGCTCGAAGAGTGACAGTTCACGTCGGCATAGCTTATCGCTATAGATTTCGCCCGCGGTAAAAGTCACGAACTGATCGGGAACGCTGCGTACGCTCGCCGCGCACTCGCCGTTCTTCCCGAGATCGTCTAAGCGCAATTGCACGGCGATCCCGTGCGGCGAGCCATCGCCGCCCGACCGTGACTGCCATGCACCTTCTGCGATGAGGCTAAGATTATGCGGGCGGTCGCGCCGCCGAATTCGAGCATCTTCAACTTTCCGGTCGCGGGCCCCGCGGCGTAGCGTGAATCCGCCCTCGTAGAGGGTATGCCGCGGGCCTGCTGCACGAGCACGCCTTCGAGCCGTCGGTTTCCTCGTTCGGCCCCAGCCCGGTCCCTCGTAAAACGTTGCTTGCCCATAGCGCTGCGGAACCACTAATGAAATTCCGCGCAACGTTGAGCCCAACTGGAGTTGCCCGAGCGCAAGCAATTGCTGGATGCCGTATCCCAGCGAATACTTCGGGGTGGAGTAGAGGAACTGCGGCACTCCGAGCCGTCGAAGCGCCGTTGGCCGAAAATCCGAAGGGAAACTTCAAGTCTGTGCTCGTGGTCGCGGTGCGGCGGGAGACGTCCGCGGTGAAGCCGGCGCCGATCTCGGCTGAATTCTGTGCGGTGGTCGATGCTTGCTGAAACGGAAAAGGCCCGGGCGAGGGCGTGCCGCTGGGGCCGGGCGTCGGCGTGAAAAACCCGGTCTGCCCAAAGGTGCTCGTGGTGGACGACTCGCCGAGCGAGAGACTGCCCGAGACATTGAACAAGAGTGGACCGCCGCTATTCGAGGGCAACGAGCGCGGGCTTGGGAGTCGGGGTCGGGACTGGGAGCCGGCGCTCAACCGCGCCGGCCCAGCCTGACCGCCGCCTCAACGGCCCGCGCCAGGGGTGCCAAAATATCGGCATCCGCCCGGCTGCCGCCCGCGGCGGCGCCGGCTGCGGCAAGCATCAGCACACAACCGAGTATCTGAAGAAGGCGGCCCATGGTTCTCCTTGGGTTTCGGAAAACCGGGACCCGGCTCTTAATCAACCTTATGGCCCTTGGCCCAAACTTTTCGGGCCCCCGTGCCGATAGAAGTACTACAGGGAAGTTTCAGGGAGGAAACGACTCCGTTCATGGATGTGCTGGGGGGCAGCGATTTCGTTCTTCGGAACGGCTCGCGAGCTCGAATATTACACGGACTGTTGATGCGCGCGAAAGACGAAGTCTCTCGTGCAGTTTTCGTTTGTGTACCCAGCACCGGTTCTCAATCCGCTTCCGTCACGGCCGTCTGCACGTTGCACCGCATCGAGCGTATACAGCACATCCGCTCGATCGGTTTCGCACGTCCGCGCGGCCGTTGCCGATTTGCGGTTCATGGCGCACTCCATAGGATGGGAGCGCGCGGATGAACGTACAGATCGGAGCGGATGACGTCCTGCTGAACCTCGACCGCAATCAGCTCGCGTTCGAGAAAACGGTTCAGCAACTCTCATCGGGGCTGCGCATCAACAGCGCAGCCGATGATCCCAGCGGCAACGCGATCGCGACCAATCTCACGAGTAAAGTCGGCGGCCTCCAGCAATCCGTCAACAACGTGCAGAACGGTATCAACGCGCTCAACGTTGCCAACGGAGCGCTCGAAACCGTTCAAAACATTCTCGTGCGCGTCAATAACCTGCTCGTCGAAGCGAACAGCGACATTAACTCAACGTCAGACCTCCAGAATATTCAAGCCGAGATCGGTCAGCTGTTGACCGAAATCAACACGATCGGCGAAAAGACCAACTTCAACGGGTTGAATCTACTCAACGGAAAATTCGATATATCGCGAGGAACAAATCCGTCGATCACTCAGGTAGCATCACCGACCGGCGGATCGCCTACAGTCGTCAACGCCTACGGGATCACTAACGGTCCGGGTACTCCCGGTCCACTCATTACCAGCGCGATGATCCCGTCAGTCGGCGGCTTCAACATTCCCGCGTTAGTCGTCTTTACGGTGCTTAGCCAAGGTAATAACGTCGTCGATCCAGATACCGGTACCGTTCCATTTCCCGGCGCCGGTGTCTTGATACAAACCGACGTGTACAGTACTGCCGGTGCGTCCTTCGGCAGCGCACCGCTTTATCAAGACGTTTCGGCGTATCCAGCTGCCGCAGGCAACAACCCGTTTGGCACGCTCGCGCTCTTTGCTCCGCAAGGCGCGACCAACATCCTGAACTACACCTTTGGAAACATCACCCAGCAAGATGTTGGCGCGTCACAAGCATTCCTCATAACGTCCGGAACCGGAGCCGCGACGGGCACGGCCCTCACGATCAACGACGGGGGCGACGAGGGCCAAACGGTCGGCTTCAGCCTGCCTACCGTTAACACCAACGCACTCGGCATCTCGCAAATCTCATGCGAATTGCCGCAGGTGATAACCATCGTGCCCGGGTCAGGCGGTACGCAAGTCGTTTCGACTGCTGCGAGCAATAGCGTGGTCGCGTCGAATTCGCAACTCCTTGTTAAGAACGCGCTCACGCAAATTACAACCAACGAAGCGCAAATCGGTGCGCAGATCGTGGCGATGGGTGACGACAGCGCCAACGACAGCACCACGATCGTCAACTTGCAATCGTCGGCCAGCAACATCACCGATCTCAACGTCGGGCAAGCGACCACCGACTACACGCGCGAGCAAATCTTGACCAGCGTGGGCACCGAGGTGCTCTCGCAGATCCAGAGCAACGGCAAGATCATGACCGCCCTGCTCATCCAAGCGCTGATCGCGTAGCGCGGGTCGCCCGGCAGGGTTGACCCCACAACCTATACTTAAGGATGAGGATACCTCGCTAGGTGAGGCGTCCACGTGATACACATGCCGCTGCCCCGAAACGTCGAGAGACGCCAAGTGAGGTAGAACAGACTGCGCCGACCTAAGGCGGTGTCTAACGCGGCTGGCGAGAGCCTAAGATCCGTGGTGCCAAAGCTCTGTCGCGATTGAGGTGGGTTATGGCGTTTACGGAGGGGTTCATCTCCGAGCTGGTTGGCCGCAGGGCGACGGTGAACGAGATTCCGATCGGCCGGGTCAGCGATTTTCTCGTCAATAAGCCCGACGACGTCTTTCCCCGCATCGATGGCTTGGTCATCAAGACCTCACAGGGCCTGCGCTTCGCCCCGATCGACACCGTAGCGACCATCGACCCCGACGGCAAGACCGTCGCTCTGACGATGACCCCCAAAGAGGCGGCGCCCCCCGAGGAGAGCGCGCTGTTTCTGATTGCCGACCTGCTCGACAAGCAAATCGTCGACGTCGACGGCCGCAAGGTCGTGCGCATCAACGACCTCGAGATCGCGCGCGCCGGCGATGGGCTGCGGGTGGTCGCCGCCGACGTCGGCGTCGCCGGGCTGCTTCGTCGCCTCGGGCTCAAGTCGTTCGGGAAGCGCTTCGTTCCGGGAATCTATCGGTCGATTCCACGTTCGATGATCGCCTGGGATTCCGTTGCCCCGATCCGCGATGCCAATCCGACGCAAGTCAACCTGTCGGTCACCGAAAGCAAGCTCTCGCGTCTGCATCCCTCGGAATTGGCCGAGATCATCAGCGATCTCTCGGCGCGCGAGGCAGCCGCCGTCGTCAGTCAACTCGACGATGAGACCGCCGCCGACGCATTCGAGCATCTCGAGCCCGAAAAGCAGCGATCGCTGATCGAGGACATCGGCACCGAGCGCGCCGCCGACATCATCGAAGAGATGGACGCAGACGACGCGGCCGACCTCCTCTCCGAACTCGATGAAGAACAGCAACACGAGCTGCTCTCGGAGATGAACGAATACACCGCCAGTGAACTGCGCGCGTTGGTCAAATACGCCGAGGACAGCGCAGGCGGTTTGATGACCACCGACTACACCTGGATCTACCCGCATCGCACCGCCGAGGCGACGATCCGCAAGATTCGCGAGATCGCGCCGACCTCAGAATTCATCTACTATTTGTACGTGGTCGATAAAGAGGACACGTTGCTCGGCGCGCTCTCGCTGCGCACGCTACTGCTTGGCGGATCCCGCGGCAGTCGATCGATACGATCATGGAGACGGACCTCGTCGCGATTCATCCCGACATGTCGTCCGAGGAAGTTGCGGCAACGATCGCACGGTACGATCTCCTCGCCGTGCCGGTCGTCGATGACCGCGGCAAGATGCTCGGCATCGTCACCGTCGACGATGCGATCGACGCCATCATGCCCGAAGACATGGTGCGCAAACTCCCCAAGTTCACCGCTCGTCATCGTTCGCATCATCCGAGTGCTAGCGTCGCCGGATAGCCCCGCGGCGGCGCCCGAGGCGCCCCGGCGTCGTTCGCGTTGGCGCTCGCTGCTGCTGCTCTTCGCCGTGCTCGGACCCGGCTTTGTCACGGCGTCGGCGGGCAATGACGTCGGCGGTATCGCCACCTATTCGTCAGCCGGTGCGCAGTTCGGCTACAACATTTTGTGGGTGATGATTCCGCTCGCGGTCGCGCTCATCGTCGTGCAAGAGATGTCGGCCCGCATGGGATGTGTCACCGGCAAGGGGCTAGCGGCGCTGATTCGCGAGGACTTCGGCGTTCGGATTTCGTTCTTTGCGATGATCGTGCTGTTCCTGATCAACACGCTTATCACGTCGACCGAGTTTGCCGGCATCGCCGCCGCAGCCGAGCATTTTCACGTCTCGCGCTACATCGCCGTTCCCGCCGCGCTGCTCGTCGTCTTCTTCTTCGTCCTGCGCTTCAACAACAAGATCGTCGAGCGAGTTTTCGTGACGTTCTCGCTGATTTATCTCACCTACATCGTCTCGGCCGTGCTGGCCAAACCCGACTGGCATCAGGTCGCTGCGGGCACGTTCGTCCCGCACTTCGAGTTCCATCAAGCCGGGCTGGCTCGCGATGGTCGTCACGCTCATCGGCACGACGATCTCGCCCTACATGCAGTTCTTTCTCCAGTCGCAGGTCGTCGAGAAGGGCTCGCGCACCGAAGACTTGACGCTTCACGCGAATCGACGTGATCAACGGCTCGGCCCTCGCGATCGCACTTGCCGGCTTCATGATCATCGCCAACGCGGCGACGATCTTCGTTGCGAACGAACACGGCGCCAGGCTCAATCCGCAAACGGCGATGGACTTTGCGGTGGCGCTAAAACCGCTGGCCGGCGACGCGGCGGCGCTGATCTTCGCGCTCGGCATTCTGAATGCCGGGCTCTTCACCGCGACGGTGTTGCCGCTCTCGACAAGCTACATCATTTGCGAGGCGTTGGGCTTCGAAGCCGCGATCGATCGGCGTTTCTCGGAGGCACCGGTCTTCTTCATCCTGTTCGCGCGCCGGGCTGCTGCTCGGCGCAGGGTTCGTGCTCATTCCGGGCCTGCCGCTGCTGCAGCTCATTCTCTTTGCGCAGGTGCTGCAAGGCATCTTACTGCCCGCGGAACTCGTGTTGATGCTGATCATCATCAACCGCAAGTCGGTCATGGGTGAACATACCAACGGGCCGCTGGCCAACACGATTGCCTGGACGACGGCAATTGTTATCGGATTGCTCTCGCTACTTTACGTGGTGGGGCAGTTTATTCCGCAGCTTCTCGGCGCATAACGCGCGGTTTGTTCAGCGTACGGCGCGCCGACTCTGCGTCAGCGAAGCACCAGCGGTTGCGGCCTTCTTTTTTCGCCCGATAGAGAGCGCGATCGGCGGCCTCCATCAACTCTTCGATCCGGGCACCGTCGCTCGGGTAGAGCGCGATCCCGATGCTCAAACGCACTTTGTGCGGCATGCCGTCGATGACGACCGGCTCCTGCATCGCGACGTTGAGCTTTCGCGCAAGATCGGCTGCATCGCTTGGACCGTCGACGATCGGCTGTAAGATTACGAACTCGTCGCCGCCGAAACGTGAGATCGTATCGCTCTCACGCGTTGCCAGACGCAGGCGGTGCGCGACTTCTTGCAGGGTCGCATCGCCGACCGCGTGGCCATGCTTGTCGTTGATGTTCTTGAAATGGTCGACGTCGAGGTACATCACCGCAAAGCCACGATCGTAGCGGCGCGCCGTCGCTATCGTTTGCTCGATGCGGTCGGTGAAAAGCACGCGGTTCGGCAAGCCGGTAAGCGCATCGTTAAAGGCCATCTGTTCTATGCGCTCGTTTTGCGCGGCACGCTCGAGCGCCGCCGAGACGAACAGCCCGATCAGCTGTATCATGTCGCGTTCGCTTGGATCGATGCTCTCACGTGGCGCGCGACCAGCGAAGACCAGCGCACCATAAAATTCATTGAAGACCGTTAGCGGCACGCCGAAATACGAGCGCCACGGCGTGGTCACCCGGATCGGATCCTCACGGTGTTCAGGCGCGTCCATGTCCGAGACAAAACATGGTCCACCACGCTCCATGACGTGATGCGCGAACGAGGCGCGGGCGGGATAAATCGTGCCTTTGGTGATGAGTGCCTCGCCCGAGGCGTTGCGCAGCAAAACGCGGTCGCGCCCCTGATATTGCGCGACGTAGCCGATATCCCAGCCGAAGAGCTCGACGCCCAAGCTCAGCGCCTCATCGATTTGATCTTCGAGCGATTCGTGTCCCGAAGCGGCCACCATCACCAGGCGTCGCAAACGCTCGCTCTGCGCCTCGATCGCGCGCTCAGCCGCGCGCTGCGCGGCGACATTTTTAAAGATGGCGTACGCACCGGTGATCGCGCCCGAGGCGTGGAGCGGCACGAGTTTGAGTTGGACGTCGAGACGATTGCCGAGCCGGTCGAGCAACAACGAGTCGGCTTCGACCGCCTCACCGCGCATCGCGCTGCGAAGGAGCTCGAGCGCCGGCTCGCGTCGCTCCGGCGCGATCAATTCGGTCCACGGTTTGCCGACGATCCGCTCGCCGAAGAAGCCGGTTTCACCTTCGAGTGCAACGTTGACGCGCGAGATCGCACCGGTGCTCTTGAGCTCCATGATCCCGTCGGGGTGATATTCGAAAAGCGAACGAAATTTTTCTTGGTTGATCGTGAGTGACGATTCTGCCGAGCGCAGGGCAACGATGTCGCGTGCCTGGGCAAAGACGCCGACGATCTCACCATTGAAACGTGCCGGAAAGATGTAACATTCGACCGGGATCACCGTGCCGTCGCGATGCTTGGCGAAGGTGTCGAAGTGATCGGTGCCGCCGGCGAGCGCGGTCTTCATTGCCACGTCGACGCGCGTGAGATCGGAATCGTCGGAAACGTGGAGGCGATACGGGGACCCGACGAACTCCTGCGGATTGTAGCCGGTTAGCGCTTGTGCCGCCTCGTTGGCGGCAATGGTATGCCCGGTCAGGTCATAAAGAACGACCGCATCGGGCGTATCCTGATACATCGAGGCGACGGCCTCGCGCAAAACCTTCGGATCCATCTCCAAGAATATCGACATATTCGCCGAAGGAACTGCGCATGACCCCCGACCGAATCGTGGAGTTTGCGGAAGAATTAACCCGCGTGGCCGCCGCAGGTGGGGGCGCGAAAGCGCTTGCCACCCACCTTTCGGACGTGACCGGAGCCGGGGTGCTGGTCGAGGACGCCGAGTGGCGCCACGTGGCGACCGCGGGCAAAGGCAGCCTCCCGGCCACGGCCCGCGGTCAAAAAAACGGCCGGGCCCACACCGTTCCGATCGCCGCTGGGACCAATCAGCTCGGCTTTTTATCGGTCTTTCCGGGGGCCGACGGGGTCGACGACGACCTGGCGCGCATCGTGCGGCTGGCCGCGGCCGCGATGGCCCTCGAACTCTCGCGAGAAGCAGACGGCGGCCGAAGCCGCCGTCGCACGTTTTGGGAGCGCCTGATCGGAGGCGCCTATCACGAGCACAGCTCCGCGCGCGAAGATGCAAGTGCGCGGGGTATTGCGCTCGCCTCGCATTACGTCTGCGTCGCGCTTGAAGCCGAAGCCGGCGCGGACGAAGACCACGCGCCCGCGCTCGCGGAACTCCGCGTGCTCGCCGCCGACACGTTTCGCTCGGGCGAGGCCGACGTCGGCATCATCGAACGCGGGGTAACGTTGGTGGTGCTCATGCCGGCAGCACGCGAGGTCGATGCCGAGAACGCCAAGACCGCGGCGCTCCTGCTGCCCAAGAGCGCCGCGAAACGCAAACCGGGATTACGCATCGCGGGCGGCGTGGCGTCAAGTGTCACTGCGCTCGAGGCCAAGCGCGGTGTAGCCGGAGCCGAGGCGGCGCTTGCGATCGCGCGCCGCATCTACGGCATCGGGCGCGTCGCCGCGTTCGATGAGCTCGGGGCGTATCCATTGCTCTACACCGGCGCCAGCGTCGAGCATCTGCAGCGTCTCTCGGAGAGCGTGCTCGCGCCGCTGCGCGCCTACGACGAGAAGCATCAAACCGAACTCGAGCGCACACTCGCGCTCTACTTTTCGACGGGACAAAACGTGAAAACGACCGCCTCCGCGCTCAACGTCCACCGTCATACGGTGTTCTATCGCCTGCGCCAGATCAACGATATCTCGGGCCGCTCGCTCGAGAGCGCGCACGACCAACTCACCCTTCGCTTAGCGATTGCGATCGATGCACTCCACAACCAGCACTAAACGCGACGTCGTCAAACTCGCCAAAGAGCGCAACGTGCGCTTCGTGCGGCTCGTCTTTGCCGATATTTTCGGCGTCAGCAAGAACGTTTCGATTCCGGCGAGCGAGCTTGAAGCCGCGCTTGACGGCCGCGTGACCTTCGACGGCGGATCGATCGACGGGTTCGTGCGCGGCGAAGAGCTCGATATGGTGTTGCGCCCGGATCCAACCACGTTTGCAATCTACCCTTGGTCGAATCCCGACGGCGCCGAAGCGCGATTGCTCTGCGACATCGCGATGCCCGACGGCGCGCCGTTCGAAGGCGATCCGCGCACGACGCTTGCACGCGCGGTCGAAGGCGCCCGCGCCGTCCTACCGGGGTTGACGATCGGCCTCGAGGTCGAGTTTTATCTCTTCGAAGGCGGCACCAACACCTCGGATGTGGGGAGCTACTTCGATTTTTCGGCCAACGATCGCGGTGAAGATGCGCGCAGCGCCATCGTCGCCGCGCTGCAAAACATGGGTATTGCCGTCGCGTCGGCACATCACGAGATCGGCGCAGGGCAGCACGAGATCGACCTCGCCTTTGTCGATCCGCTCGCTGCGGCCGACAACGTGCTCACGCTGCGCACGATCGCCAAGCACGTCGCTACGGGATTCGGTCTCGACGCGACCTTTATGCCTAAGCCGCTCGAGGAACGCGCCGGGAGCGGCCTCCATGTCGAGCTGATGCTTGGTGACGGAGCCGATGAAGAGACGATGCTCTATGTCATCGGCGGCCTGCTCGAGCACGCGGCGGCGACGACGGCGATCTGCAATCCCACGGTCAATTCCTATAAGCGCTTGGTCGCGGCATGGGACGCGCCCATCTACACAGTCTGGTCGGAGCGCAGCGTCAACGCGCTCGTGCGGGTTCCGCCGGCAACCCGTCCGCGCCATATCGAGATGCGCAGCCCGGATCCCGCGTGCAATCCCTACCTCGCGCTCGCGGTCTTGCTCGGTGCCGCGACCGACGGCATCTTGCGCAGCGTGCTCCCGGGCAGCGCACTCGCCGGGTCGACCTACGATCTAGGCGAACGCGAACGGCGCGAACGCGGGATCGGCACGCTCCCGAAATCGCTGCGCCAAGCGATCACCGAACTCGACAAAGATGCAGTCGTCCGCGCCGCGCTCGGCGATCATTTGTACCACGCATTCCGCGACGCAAAACTCGCTGAATATGAGAGCTACCGCCGCGCCGTCCACCCATGGGAACACAAAGCGTACCTCAAACTGTATTAGCCTTTGTCATCCTAAGCGTAGGCTCGAAGCGCCGTAAGTCGAGGGAGAATCAGCGACGTTGCTAAGCGAAGGCTCGAAGTTTTGCGCCATTCGCAGGAGGCGAACTTCCTTTGGATGTGGCGCAAAACTCGCGCAGCAGGATCGGCGCAGGAAGCGCCGCGAGGAGCGTTTTCGCGAGCAACATCGCTGATTCGGTCCCTCGACTACGCTTGCGAACGCTGCGCGTTCGCTGTGCTACGCTCGGGATGACAAAGGGTTATTTTCTTGCGATCGCGTCTATCTCGACGCGTGCGCCGCGGGGAAGGCCAGCGACGGCGACGGTCGAGCGGGCGGGTTTGCTCGCGTCGAAGTATTTTCCATAGACCGCATTGACCGCGGCGAAGTCATTCATGTCGATGAGAAAGATCGTCGTCTTGACGACATCGTCATAGTCGCAGTTCGCCGCTGTGAGGACGGCGCCGAGATTCTTCATCACTTGCTCGGCCTGCGCCGAGACGTCGCCATCGATCAGATTGCCGGTGCTTGGATCGAGCGCGATCTGGCCCGAGCAATAGATTGTCTTGCCGCTACGCACGGCTTGACTGTACGGCCCGATCGGCGCGGGCGCGGCAGCGCTCGCAATGCTATCGTGCCCCATTAGGCGGAGACCGATTCGCGCGTCATCGTGCCTTTGAACTTCATCGGCTCTTCCTCGAGCCCGAAGTTGCCACGGTACAGCTCGTCGATCTTCGTCAGCTCCGCGGCGGTGAGCGCAGGCGACTCCGTCGCGGCGGCAAATTCGCGCAACTGGTCCACATCGTAGATGTTCGGAAGCACCGTCATCACACGCGGTTCGTGCAGCAGCCACTGAATCGCCGCCTGCCCCAGCGTGCGGCCAGGCTGTTCGAGGAAGCGCAGTTGATCGACTTTTTTGATGCCGTTGATCAGCCACGAGCGCGGACGGTGGCGGCGGTGATCGTTCTCGGGAAAGACCGTTTCCTGCGTGTAGTGTCCTTCAAGCATTCCGCTGGCGTGCGGAACGCGAATCATGAATCCCGTATCGGCTCCGCTTTCGTCCGCGGCCTTGATCTGTGGCGTCCCGGGATACTGCTCGAGCATATTCCAGATGATCTGTAGCGAGGGAACGTTGTGCTTCTCGATGGCATCGACGCCTTCGTACAGAAAGCCGATCGCGGGGCCGAGCGCGACGCCGTACATGCGGATCTTCCCTGCGGACTTGAGCTCTTCGAGCGTGGCCCACATTTCCTGGTTGTCGACGTGCTCCATCTTCGCGTTGTGCAGCTGATAGATATCGATATAGTCAGTCTGCAGCCGGCGCAGCGATGCGTCGAGCGCCTTACGAATGAAGTCCGGCGATACGTCCTGCGGCAACTCCATCTGTCCGCGCCGCTCGGCTTGCGTCGAGATGTCATAGCCGAACTTGGTTGCGATGACAACGTCGTCGCGCCGTCCGGAAAACGCCTTCGCCAACTGTTCTTCGCTGCGACCGTTGCCGTAGGTGTCGGCGGCATCGAAAAACGTGACGCCAAGATCGCGCGCTTCGTGCAGCATGCGCGCAGCCTCGTCGTCGGTCTTCTCGCCCCACCAGCCGGTCGAGGTAGTCCACAAGCCGAATCCGACCTCACTCACGGTGACGTCCGAGTTGGGGTAAGAACGATATTTCATAGTAAGCGGGCTTCTCTGGGGCCCGGCGCCAACCCTCACAATTGTGGTTGGAGAGCGCACTTTTGAGGAAGACTTTGCGCGGGTAGGGCGCTGGATCGAGGAGTATCTCAGCGAGCCCAGCCGCTACCCGGTGTTCCCGGCAAGTACGCCTGGTGAGGTCGCCGCAGCCCTGCCCGATCACGCTCCCGAAGAAGGTGAGCCGTTCGAGCAAATCATGGCGGATTTCGAGCGCATCATTGTCCCGGGAATCACGCATTGGAATCATCCCCGCTTTTTTGCGTACTTCGCGACCAGCGCGGCGCCGGCGGCGATCGCAGCCGAAGCACTTGCCGCGACCCTCGACGTGAAAGTCATGCTTTGGCGGACGTCGCCCTCCGCAGCGGAACTGGAATCGGTCGTCATGCGCTGGCTTGGCCGACTCATGGACGTACCCGAAACGTGGACCGGGGTCATTTATGATACCGCCTCGGTCGCCGGGTTCACCGCACTTGCGGCGGCACGCGAATCGCTCGGCCTAAAGATTCGCGAAGACGGCATGAGCGGGCGCGGACTTCCGGCGTTACGCGTTTATGCAACGTCGCAGACGCACTCGCACATCGAAAAAGCTGCCATTGCACTTGGGATCGGGCAGCGCAACGTCGTCGCGGTGCCCTGTGACGACGCTTACCGGATGGACCCGGCGGCGCTACAGCGCGCGATCGATGAAGACCGCCGCGACGGCATGCAGCCGATGGCGATTGTCGCGACCGTCGGCACGACCTCGACGACGTCGATCGATCCGGTACCGGCCATCGCAGAGATCGCGCGGCGCGAGCGCATCTGGCTTCACGTCGATGCCGCCTATGCGGGCGTCGCATCGATGCTTCCCGAATTTGCGCATTTGATGGACGGCGTCGAGCGCGCCGATTCACTCGTCGTCAACCCGCACAAGTGGCTTTTCATCCCGATGGACCTTTCCGTTTTGTTCCTGCGCGACGAGGCGACGGTTCGCCGCGCGTTCAGCTTGGTACCCGAATATCTCACGACCACGGACGGTAGCGTACGCAATTATATGGACTACGGCATTCAACTCGGGCGGCGCTTCCGCGCGCTCAAACTTTGGTTCGTGCTTCGCCACATGGGCGCAGCGCAGATTCGCGAGCGCCTGCGCGGCCACATTGCGCTCGCGCAGCGGTTCGCGCGGTGGGTCGACGAGGATCCGCACTGGGAGACGATGGCCCCGCATCCGCTCTCGCTGGTTTGTTTTCGCTATCACCCCGCCGGCGTCGACGACGAGGCCCAGCTCGAGCGCATCAACGCAGCGCTTCTCGAAGCCGTCAATGCAAGCGGCGAGATGTTCATCTCGCACACAAAATTACACGAACGCTACGTGCTGCGGCTAGCGATCGGCAACCTGCGTACGACGCGCAGCGACGTCGAGGCCGCCTGGGCAATACTACAGCGAGAGGCACGAGGGTTGGCTGTATGACGCCGCTACGCGTGCTGGTGATCGGGAGCGACGGCATTGCCGACGGACTGCGCTCCCTGCCCGAAGGTGACACGCTCCAAATCGAAACCGCGAGCACGCTCGACGACGTGCTTGCCGGCCCAGTATCGGTCGACGTCGTGGTGGCCGATCGTCGTGGGATCGATGGCGGAAATGAGCGCCTCGCGCAACTTGCTCGCGCGCTCGCCCCCGTGCCGCTCGTCGTCGTCGGCGATGACGAATCGCTTGCGCGCACGATTTTCGCCGCAGCTGATCGCGCGTGGCTGCGCGGATCGCTCGCCGCCGCGCTCGACGAGCTCGAATTGCAGCGCTCGGCCGTCATGCAGATTAGCCAACTCAAACACGACCTCGTGGCCACGCTCGCGCATGACATCAAAGGACCGCTCACCTCGATCATCGGCTTTGCCGAATTGCTCGAAGAAGGCTTTCTCGAGGGCGACGATGCCACCGATGCCGCTAAAACGATTCGTTCCAACGCGCAACGGCTCGCCACCCTTGCCAACGATATGCTCGCCCTTTCACGCGTCGAGCACGGCGAGCTCGAGATTGCCGATGACCGCGTCGATCTGGGCGACGTGTTGCGTGCGACCGTCGAGTCGATTGGCCCCGAGCGCGCGATCGAACTCGTTATCGACGTTGAGCACCCTCTGGTGCGCGGCGACGCCGAACGTTTGCGCCAAGTTTTCGACAACCTTCTAAGAAATGCGATCAAGTTTTCGCCCGGCGGCGAGCCGGTGCAGGTGCGCGTGAGCGAACAAGGCACCGGCTTTTATATCACCGTGCAAGATCACGGCATCGGCATTCCGCCCGACGAGATAAGCAAACTCTTCAATCGCTTTGCGCGCGCCTCCAATGCGCGTAAGGCAAAAATCGCCGGAACCGGGGTCGGGCTCTTCATCGTCAAAACCATCGTCGAGCGCCACGGCGGCAACGTCGGGGTGCACAGCGCCATCGGTAGCGGAAGCACGTTCTACGTCAGTTTGCCGGCGATCGAACGCGCCCAAGGGGATGGGCCCGGCCGCGTCACGATCGTAACGCAGGATCGTCGGCTCTCACGCTTTACCGCCTTCGAGTTGCGCGCGCGCGGGTTTCGCGTGCGCGAAGTAAGCGCTCCCGCTGAGGCCGCCACGGGCGCTCGAGCGGGTGACGTAATCCTCGTCGACGGGCAGACCGCCGGCGCGCAGGAAACGCGCGAGGCGCTGGGTCAGGTCCCGGTTCGCATTATCGGCGTGGGTTCGTCACTCAGCGATGGGTGGGACGCGACACTCCCCAAACCGTTCTTGATCAGCGACTTGCTAACGGCGGTTAGCGGTCGCGCGGCGACGACGTAGCCGACGCGCTGAGTAAACTCACCCGGCGCGTCGCGATGCCGACCGCGTCGGGATCGGTCCCCTTTTCGCCCAGTTGAAACTGAACGAGGGCATCGGGTCGATCGCCCTGCGCCTCGTAGGCGTCCCCGAGCAGTACGTGTAAGCGTCCATCGTCGTGCACCGATGCAATACCCTTGATCAGCACCGCCTGCTCGAGCACGTAGAGTTGATGCCGCTGGTAATCTAGGGCCAGATCGATGTAGGCTTCGCGCAAATACGGATACATCTCGATCGCTCTGGCGTACTGCGCTACGGCGTGCTGCCAATCGTCCTGCACGTCGGCGAGGTAGCCGTAGTTGACGAACGTCTCGCCGCGTTCGGGCGCGAGCTTGTAGGCAATATCAAGCGTTTGCTTTGCGTCCTCGAGACGTTGCGCGAGGAGATAGGTCGCCGCCATGTTGTCTTCACATTGATAGGACCCCGGCGCGATCCCAAGGCACCTCTTGAACGTCGCAATCGCGTTGTCAAAGTGGTGCAGATCGAGCTGCGCGAGGCCAAGACCGTTGAGCGCCGTGAGGTCGCGGGGATCCTGATCGAGCGCGCGATTGTAGTAAACCTCGGCTTGTTCGGGCTGGTGGATCGCGAACAGCACTTGGCCAAGTTCGCCTTGAATCGCGGGATCATTTGGGTACTGAAGCGCCAACTTCTGAACCGAGATTTCATATGCGGGAAGGTCGCCCTTGCGCTCGTGCAGTTCGACCAAATCGTTGACCGAGTCGGTGCCCGGCAGGGCCGCATTGAACTGCACGATCGCGTCGTCGACGCGGTTCTCTTCGGCGTAGACGGTTCCAAGACGATTGTGCGTCTCTTTGTCGTAGGGCGCGGTCTTCAAGACTTCTTCGTAAACGAACTGAGCGCGTTGGATTTGGCCCGTCCGAAAGTAGAGGTCACCCAGGAAGCGACGTGGAGCGATTTCGCCTGGGTGGATGACCGTGTAGCGCGCAAGGCGCTCGATCGCGCCGGACATATTACCCGCGGCAATCAGCTCGCGTGTCGCACGAATCGCGCCGGCGGGATCAGAAGGAAAGCCGTTGAGGACGCTGTCCCCATTGGTCAAGGTCGGGCCGTAGTACACGTCCGGCGTGCCCGGCTGAGCAGCCTGATCGGCGGCAGACGCGCGTAAAGGCGCGCCGGCAAACAAAGCCGCGAGAACGAGAGCGATACCAAGTGCGACGGCGCGGTGGTTCATCCCGGGCCTCCTCATAGTGACCCTATTGTACTCCTAATTCACGCGCGGGGTGACGCCCGTGTGACAAGACTCTATCCGGACAAAGCTGAAGCTTTGCCGGCTAGAGTCGCGCGGCTTCGCTCGCGCTACGAATCCTCGTCCCTGCAGTTTTCGGCGATTCGGTCGAGCATGTCGGCGAATTCGGCGCGTTCCTCGAGGGAGAAACCGCGCAGTGCATGCTCGGTCTGCTCACCGATAATTTCGGCAAGGGTGGGGCGCAAGTCAGTGCCCCGCTTCGTAAGGTAGATGCGCACCGAGCGAGCGTCCTCGGGGTGCGCTCGGCGCGCAACCAGGCCGTCGCGCACCATGCGCTGCACCGTGCGCGTAACGGTCGGCATCTCGACACCGAGCCGGTCCGCGATCTCGCGCGGGGTGAGCCCGTCCTCCTCCCAGAGATGCCGGAGCACTTGATATTGTCCTAGGCGCAAACCCGAATGCTGCAACGTGCGATCGACACGAGCGCGAAGTGCTCGAACCGCGTTCCCCAAGGCGCGAAAGACCTCGCTCTTGGGGTTCATCGCACGAGCGGAAGCACGTTGCTCGGCGTGAGCGGATAGAACGTCATCACGATCACGAGGATCGACGCAGACCGCGGCGCTGATCCAGGCAAGCGGCACGAACGGTTTCGCATCGTGCTCGTGTGCCGTGCGCATCGCGCGCGTACATCGCGCGGATGATCTTCGCGTAGGCGTAGAGCGAGATCGCGGTGCCGACGATCAGCAGCGCCGCCGAGCCAGCGTAGCCGGCATTCACGCTGGTCGAAAGGATCAGGATCTTTCCGAGAAAGCCGGCCGTCGGCGGCAAGCCCGGCCAGCGCCAGCAAGAAGAACGTCATCAGCCGCGGCCAGCCACGGGCGGCGATGACCCGAGCCCGCGATAGTTCGCAAGCGCGAACCCTGCTTCGCCGTCGCCCGAAAGCAGCGCGGCGACCGCGAACGCGCCGAGGTTCATGAACGTGTACGCCGCGAGATAGAAGATCGCGTAGCGCAGCCCGAGCGCCGTCGCTCCGGCGAGCGCGGTCAAGAATGTAGCCGACCTGCGCGATGCCGGAATACGCGAGCAGGCGCTTGAGATCGTGTTGCGCGAGCATGCCGACGTTGCCGACGATCATCGAGATCGCCGGCGACGATCCAGATCGGCAAGCAGCAGACGCTCCTCGACGCCGGGCGGCAGCGCCGCATAGATGAAGCGCGCGAACACCGCGAGCGTCGCCGGCTTTGGTTGCGACGCTCATGAACGCGGTGACCGGCAGCGGCGCGCCTTCGTAGACGTCGGGCGCCCAGGCGTGAAACGGCACGAGACTCAGCTTGAACGCGATGCCGATCGAGGAACAAGCCGGCGCCCATCCAGAAGCAGCGGATTGCGCGGCGAGCGCGGGATTCACGAAATCGGCGAGCATCACGCTCCCGCTCGCGCCGAACAGCAGCGCCATGCCGAAGAGCAAAAATCCCGACGCCGTCGAGCAGAGGATCAGATACTTCAGCGCCGATTCGCGCGCCGTCTTGCGATCGGCCAGTCCCGCACAGACAGTAGAGCGCGAGCGAGAGCAGCTCGAGCCCGAGGAAGATCGTCATCAGGTTGGCGGCGCCGGCCATGAGCATCGCGCCGCAGCGCGCTCCACAGCATGAGCGCGGTCGTGCCGGCGACGCGATCGCGCCGGCCCGATCGCGCCGTAGAGCATCGAGCGACCCGAGCAGCGCGATCAGGATGATCTCTTCGAAGACCGTCGTGAATCCGCCGGTCATGAAGCCGCCGAAGAACGCGTTGTAGTCGTGGCCGTACTGCTGCGCGCGCGAGCACGCCCGCCGGCGATCGCGCCGGCCAACGCCGATGCACGATCGCAGACGTAGCGGTTGACGCGGTCTTGCGGCGCGAGCAAGATCCGGCGAGCAGCACGACGCAGCGCGGCGACCGCGAGCACCGCGATCGGCAGCGACCGCGTTCCAATCGGCGCTGCGTAAACGGAATCGTCATCGACGTCACTTGGCATCGACCGCGTCAAGCGCCGAGCCATGATCGCGCGTGCGGCTGCACGCCGAGCAGAACCAGCGCGGCCAGCAGCGGCGCGACCGCCAAGCCTTCGATCCAGGTGAGATCGCGGCGCACCGGCAAGATCGTCGACCTCGGGCCCGTTCATGACGCCTTGGAACAGCCGCAGCATGTACGCCGCCGCGAGGACGATCGCGACCAGCGCGACGATCGCGGCCCACGTCGAAGCCGGCCTGATAGACGCCGGTGAGGATCACGATCTCGCCGGCGAATCCGGCGAGGCCCGGCAACCCGAGCGCCGCGAGCGCCGCGATGCAGAGCGCGCCGGCGAGGCGCGGGTTGCTTCGCACCCAGGCCGCCGAGACGCGATGAGCGAGCGCGTCTCCTCGCGCTCTTCGACATAGCCGAGCATGAGGAAGAGCGCGGCCGAAAACAGTCCGTGCGCGACGATGTAGACGAGCGCGCCTTGCAGCGCGAGCGGATTGAACGAGGCGATCGCGATGAGGATCAGCCCAAGATGCGAGAGCGACGAGTACGCGACGATGCGCTTGGCATCGTTCTGCATGAGCGCGATGACCGCGCCGTAGATCAGCGAGATCGCGCCGAGCACGACGATCAGCGGCGCCGGCAGTACTGCGCACGTAGTCCGGCAAGAACGCCAGCGCGATCGCGATGAATCCGTAGAGGCCGGCTTTGGACTGCACCGCGCTCGACGACCGCGACCATCGGCGGCGGCAGGTCCGCTGTAGGTCGGCGGCATCCACGTGTGCAGCGGCCAGACCGGCGTCTTCACCAAGAACGCGAACGCGAAGCCGGCAAAGATCCACGGCGCCCACGAGCCGACCAGATGCACGCCGGCTGCGCCCGATGACGTCGGTCGAACCGTAGATGACGCCGAACGCGGCGGTCGCAAGCAGCAGCGTCAGGCCGCCGGCGAAGTTGTAGATGAAGTAGCGCCACGCCGTCGACGCGATGTTCGCCCCAGCCGAGCAGCGCGAAGAAGACCGGCAGCAGCATCAGATCCCAGAACAGCGCGAACGACCAGCAGGTCGCGCGCCAGGAACACGCCCAGCATCGCGCCTTCGAGCAAGAGCAGCAGCGCGATGAATCGCGCGTGCGCGCGGCACGTTGGTCGCCAGAATCGCGCACGAACGTGCAGAGCGCGAGCAGGAGCGCGAGCCAGAACGAAATCGGCGTCGCGCCGAAGTGGAACGCGGACTTCGAACGGACGCGAGAGCCAGCGGAACGCTCCACTCCTGCGTCGCGCCGCGACTAGCAGCATGACGAACGTTGCACGCGCAACGAGCGCTCCGACCGCCTTCGAGATCCGCCGGTCGTCCGCGCGGCAGCGCGAACAGACGCAGGCCCGGCGATCGATCGGGAGGAGGATCGTCGCGAGCGACGAGCATCTAGTGCGGTACCTCCGGCGACGATCGCGTAGTAGACGATGAAGCACGCCGCGCCGAACACCAGGATCAGCGCGTACGCGCGCACGAGACCGGTCTGGAACGATCGCGTCGAACGTCGCCGAGCCAGCTGCGCCGAGATCGCGCGACTTCGCGAACCGCGCCGTCGATGACGTGCGGATCGAGACTCGGCCGAAGAGCGTGCCGAGCAGCTGCGCGCTGCGCACGAAGAGCAGGTCGAGCGCGGCATCGAAGTAGAACGCGTTGCGTGAGGATCGCGCGGCATGCGCACCGATTCGTTGCGCAGCCGCTCGACGGCATCCGCCTGCGCGCCGTCGCGTCGCGTAGCGCATCCACGCGATCGCCGAATGCCGGCCAGCACGAGCACGAGCACGATGCCGCTGGTCGTCAGCCTTCGCGAGATCGTCGGTGACGAGCCAGTGCCGGATGCGGAACATTGCCGGCGAAGAACTTGCGCCCACGGCGAATGCTCGCCGCCGAACATCAGCCAGCCGAGCAGCACCGTCGGGACGATCAGGATCGCGACCGGCACGATCATGAACCACGCGGCGCGCGTGATGCGTGCGACTCGTGCGTCGGCGTTCGCAGCGTCGCGGCGTTCCGGCGAGCTCCGGATGGCGAATACCGAGGTCGGACGGATCGACGTCGCCGCGATACGTCGCCGAAGAACGTGACGAAGAGCAGGCGGAACATGTAGTACGCGGTGATGCCGGCGGTGAGGATGCCGACCGCATAGAGCCACGGATGGCCGTGCTGCGAGCGCGCCGTAGATCACTTGATCCTTACTGAAGAATCCGCTGAAGCCGGGGATGCCGCAGATCGAGAGCACGCCGGTGAGCATCGCCCAGAACGCGAACGGCAGCTTCTTGCGCAGGCCGCCCATCCGGCGCACGTCTTGTTCGTTGGCGAGCGCGTGGATGATGATGCCCGCCGCCAGGAAGAGCTGCGCCTTAAAGAACGCGTGCGTGAAGAAATGCGCGACGCCGCCTTCGTACGCGCCGACGCCGACGCCCATGATCATGTAGCCGATCTGCGACATCGTCGAATAGGCGAGAATCCGTTTGATATCCCACTGCGCGCAGCCGAGGATCGCGCCGAGCAAGCGCGGTAGCGCCGCCGATCGTTCCGACCAGCACCTGCGCATCTCGGTTGCTGACTCCACAGCGGCGCGCAGCGCGCAATGAGATAGACGCCGGCCGTGACCATCGTCGCGGCGTGGATCAGCGCCGAGACCGGCGTCGGGCCTTCCATCGCGTCGGGCAGCCAGGTGTGCAGCGGGATCTGCGCCGACTTCGCCGCCGCGCCGATGAAGAGCCCGAGGCAGATGGCGAACAGCCAGCGGCGTGCCATACGAACCCGCGGCGGCGAAAGCATCGCCGAACCCGATCGAGTGCACCGACGTCGAAGATCAGCGAAGATCGCGAACATGATGCCGACGTCGCCGACGACGTTGATGACGAACGCTTTGCGCGCCGCCGCGACCGCCGACGGCTTGAAGAACCAGAAGCCGATCAGGAAGTACGACGCGAGGCCGACCAGCCCCCAGCCGACCAGCAGTCCGACGAAGTTGTCGGAGAGCACCAGCGTCAGCATCGCGAAGACGAAGAAATTCATGTACGCGAAGAACCGCGCGAAGGCGTTGTCGCCATCCATGTAGCCGATCGAGTAGACGTGGATCAAGAAGCCGACGCCGGTGATGATCAACGTCCAGAGCAGCGAGAGCGGATCGAACAGCAGGCCGAAGTCGAAGCCCGGGATCCAGCGAGAACAGCGCCTGATGCGCGCCGACAGATCCACGCCGCCGCTCGAAAGTGCTGCGTTCCATCGCGCCAGAGCCATAGCGTTGCGACGAACGAGACGCCGATCAGCGCCGACGCGAGCCGGCCGGCCGCGCGCTTGAGCTGCGGCCCGAAGGCCCAGCAGAACGATCGCACCCGCAAGCGGCAAGCAGCCAGAGCGCGACGAGCAACGGATAGGATCCGTCGACTCCCATGACGTGGTGCACCATGCGCTGCGCTACCCTTTCAAAGCGCGACTTCGTCGACGTCGACGATCTTGGCGCTGCGGAACACCGTCACCACGATCGCCAGGCCGATCGCGGCTTCGGCCGCGGCGACGGTAATCACCAGAAACGCGAAGATGTGTCCGGCGTTGTTCAGCCACGCGCGCGCGAACGCTCATGAAGAGCAGGTTCGCGGCGTTGAACATCAGCTCGATCGCACATCAGCATGATCAGCGGATTGCGCCGCAGCGACCACGCCGGCGACGCCGATGAAGAAGATCACCGCCGCGAGCGCGACGTAGTTCGCTAGCGGCACGGGCATCGCGCTCATTGCTCGCCTCCGCGCAGGATCGCTTCGCGCATCTCGCGCTCGCACTTGCTCGGCGCGCTTCTTGCGTCGACAGATACGGCGTGTCTGATCGCCGGCCAGCAGCACGACGCCGATCACCGCGACCATCAGGATCAGCGCCGTGATTTCGAACGGGCAGCAGGTGCACGGTGAACAGCGCGTTGCCGAAATCGGCGACGCTGACCGAAGACGTCGGCCGTGCCCGGCCGGGCCGAGCGTCGACGTACGGCGAGGTCGAAGGCGTCGCGACCGTCGTGTCGCGCCAGCGCCCAAGTCAAGAAACCCGAGCGCGATGAGCACCAGCGGCAATCGCCGGATACGCGATCTTCGGCAACCGGTCGGGTCCCTGTCGCAAACGGCGCGACGCCGCTGCTGAGAGCAGCGCGATCACGAACACGAACAGGACAGGATCGCGCCCGAGTACACGATGATCTGCATCACCGCCAAGAACTCCGCGTTCAGCGTGAGGTACAGTCGCCGCGAGCGCGGCGAAATGCACCAGCAGCCCGACGACGCTATAGACCGGCTTCTTGGCCGTGACGGTCCAGATCGCGCTAGCGATAATGACCAGCGCCGAGCATCCAAAACGCGATCATCCGGCCAGACCCTCTGCGCTGCGTCTTGAGAATCTCGCCGCGATTCGTCGCGCGTAGCCCTCGGCGATGTCGGTCGTCGATTTCATATCGGCGACGCGGCCGAGATCGGCGGGAATGCCGCCCGGGCGCTCGTCCGGCGCGGCGCCGACGCCGGCTTCCGGCGGCACGAGCAGACGGTCTTTCGAATAGATGAACGAGCCGCGGCGGTAGTCGGCCATCTCGAAGCGCGGCGTCAGCACGATCGCGTCGGTCGGGCACGCTTCTTCGCACATGCCGCAGAAGATGCAGCGCAGTTCGTCGATCTCGTAGCGCGCGGCGTAGCGTTCGCCCGGCGAGACCCGGTCGTCCGGCGCGTTTTCCGCGCCGATGACCGTGATCGCGTTGGCCGGGCACGCGCTCGAGCACAGCTCGCAGCCGATGCAGCGTTCTTTGCCGTCGTCGTAGCGGCGCAGTTCGTGCAGGCCGTGAAAGCGCGGCGCGTGCTGCTTCTTCACCGACGGATATTCGATCGTCGGCCGTTTCGCGAACATGAACTTGAACGTGATGCCAAGCCCCTGCAGGATCGCCCCGACGTTGAAGAGATGTTTTCTCATTTGGGACACCCCCAATGGACTTTTCTGCTGCTAGCCACGAAATGCGACCAATGGCCGTCACGACCAGATTGAGCGTGGCCACCGGCAGCAGCACCTTCCAGCCGAACGCCATCAGGCGATCGTAGCGCAAGCGCGGCAGCGTCGCGCGCAGCCACATATAGAAGAACATGAACGCCCCGACCTTGAGCAGGAACCAGACGATGCCGGGAACGGCATGCGTCAAGGCCGAACAGCGCGTTCCAGCCGCCGAAGAACAGCAGCGTCGCGATGCACGAGACGGTGAGCATGTTGACGTACTCGGCGATGAAGAACAGGCCGAACCGCAAGCCCGAGTACTCGGTGTGGAAGCCGGCGACCAGTTCGGTCTCGGCTTCGACCAAGTCGAACGGCGCGCGATTGGTTTCGGCGACCGCGGTAATGATGTAGATGATGAAGCCGACGATCTGCGGGACGACGAACCACCAGCGTCGCTTGCGCGTCGACGATGCCGTCGAGCGAGTCGTTCCGGCCAGGATCAGCACGCCGATCGAACGAGAGCGACATCGAGAGTTCGTAGCTGATCATCTGTGCGGTCGAGCGCACGCTGCCGAGCAGCGGATACTTCGAACCCGAGGCCCAGCCGCCGAGCGAAATGCCGTAGACGCCGAGCGACGTGATCGCGAGCAAGAACAAGATGCCGGCGTTGACGTTGCCGATCGCCCACGTCCCGGCGGAGCTGCGCCGAACGGAATGACCGCGTAGACCGCAAACGCGGTCAGCAGCGAGATGAACGGCGCCAAACGGTAGATCAGCGGATCGGCCGTCTTGGGCGTGAGGTCTTCCTTGAGGATCAGCTTGGCCGCATCGGCTGCCGGCTGCATCAATCCCCACGGTCCGACGCGGTTCGGCCCCGGCCGCAGCTGCATCCAGCCCAGGATCTTGCGCTCGGCGAGCATCGCGTACGCGAACGTCGTGATCACGACCAGCAGCAGAATCGCGGACTTGATCAGGACGACAACCCAAACGGGCATCGCGAGCGATAGTCATGCCGTTTCCATCGTCATCCTAAGGTGCGCCGTAGGCGCCGCGAAGGGGCGTCACGCGTTCGTCGTGAGCCGCCGTTCCACCGCCGTCCCAGAGCGTGCGCGGCTCGAGCGGGTGGCCGCCCTCGGGATGGCGCGACGCACCGCTGTGATAGAGCGCGTCGCCGAACGTGCCGCGAAGGCACTCTGCGGCACGTGCAACCACCGCGGCGTCGAGTTCTTCGATCGTCGGCAACGTCAGATCGAACTGCTGCGCAAGCCCGACCAGCATCTCGAGATCGGAGAGCGGCCCGTCCGGCGCTCGAGCGAGGCGTTGACCGGCAAGCAGATCGCCCGTGAGATTCATGCGTCGTGCCGTTCTTTTCGAACGCGCCCTTCGCCGGCAAGCACGAGCGTCGCGAGCTGCGCCGTCTCGGTCATGAACAGATCGCTGACCACGACGAAGCTCGTGGCGCCCAGCGCTGCACGGACCGCCTCGGGTCGGCTGCGTTGCGCACCGGATTCACGCCGAAGAGCGAGAGCGCGGCGAGCTTTCCGCGCGCGCGCAACATCCGAGCATCAACGCCCCGTCGCATACCGCCGTCGATCGGCAGCATGCCCATCGCCTCGGCGCCGCGCGCGTTGCCTTGTTCGCTCGTGATATACGTCGACCACGTTCCGGCTGCGAACGCTTCCACGAGGGCCTTGCCCAAGCTCAAGGTCGACGCCGTCCCACACGAGCGCGACGCGCGCGTCCGATGCAATCCGCGCCGACGTCTCGGCAGCTTCGTTCGCCGTGCGACGTGATACGAGCTTCGCGCCGCTGCGCATGGCTTTGAGCGTGCGCAGCCACAAGCACCGGCGCGAGTTCCTCCGGCGAATCGCCGGCGATGACGATCGCTTTGGCGCTCTCGAGCGCGACGAATCGTCCGCCGTTCTTGCCCGGGCGTCGCTTGACGCTGCGCGCCGCCGCGCCAGTCGAGATTGCGCACGCCGATCGCGCGGAAGACGTGCTGCAGACAGATACGCTTCTTCGTTGTAAGACGGCCGCCGCCGATCGCGCCGGCGCTCTGCGCTCCGTGCTGCGCGCATCTTGATCGCTTTCGCCCACAGCGCGAACGCATCGTCCCAGCCGATTTGCACGAAGTCGCCGTTCTTGCTTGTAGAGCGGCTGCGTGAGCCGCTCGGGCGATGCGTAGAAGCCGATATTGTAGCGGCCGCGATCGCACAGCCAGCCGTCGGAGATCGCGTCGTCGTGCTCGACCGACATCGTGCGCAGCACGTGCCGTAGCGCACGTCGCGAGAACTGCTGGCAGCCGACCGGACACTGCGTGCAGGTCGTCTGCGTGCGGTGCAGGTCCCACGGGCGCGACTTGAAGCGATAGGTCTTCGAGGTCAGCGCGCCGACCGGGCAGATCTCGGTGACGTTGCCGGTAAAGTTGATGCTGGTACGGCGTCGCCGGTCGCGGTCGCGATGATGTCGTGGCGCCGCGATCCTTGACGACGAGCTGATCGTTCGCCGGCGATGATGTCGTCGAAGCGCACGCAGCGCTGGCAGACGACGCAGCGCTCTTCGTCGAGCACGATCGTCGGGCCGAGATCGACGGCCTTGGGTTTGCGCGCTTCGGATCGGCGACGTCGGAGGTGCCGCGCGCCGTACGCCATCGCGTAATCTTGCAGATCGCACTCGCCGCCCTTGTCGCAGATCGGACAGTCCAGCGGATGATTGACGAGCAGCAGTTCGAGGATCATCGCCGCGGCCCGCATCGACGCTTCGCGTCTGCGTGTGCACGACCATGCCGTCGGCGACCGGCGTATTGCAGGCGATCTGCAGCTTCGGCATCGCCTTCGATCTCGACCAAACACACGCGGCACAGTCCCGCCGGCCCGAGCTTGGGATGATAGCAGTAGACCGGGAATCTCTTGCTTGACCGTCTTCGCGGCTTCGACCAGCAGCGTGCCTTTGGGAACGTCGCACCGGCACGCCGTCGATGGTGAGGTTGACGAGCTGTTGCACGCTCAGGGCATGCTCAGTGCATTCAGACGGTTTCCGTTCAAGAGACGCGAGCTTCGAATTGATCGCGGAAAGCGGTTGCAGCACCGACTTCAGGAACGGTTCGATCGAATCGCCGAGCGCGCACAGATTCAGGCCGGTGATATCGTGCCGCGACGCGCCGCATCATCTCGAGATCGCTTCGACGCCGCGTGCCTTCGACGAAGCGCCGAGACGCGTCTCGAGCCACTGCCGCCTTCGCGGCACGGCGTGCACTGTCCGCACGATTCGTGCGCGAAGAAACGGATCAGATTGTACGCGCGCTTTACGAAATCGGTCGTGTCGTCGAAGACGACGAACGCGCCCGAGCCGAGCATCGAACCGGCCTTCGCCATGTCTCGTAATCGTACGGCAAGTCGAGATGCTCTTCGAAGATGCACGCCGACGAACCGCCGCCCGGCTGCACCGCCATGAACGTGCGTCCCGGGCGCAAGCCGCCCGCGATCTCGATCAGTTCGCGCGACCGTCGTGCCGAGCGGCGACTTCGTAGTTGCCGGGCTTCTGCACGTGCCCGGAGATCGAGACGATCTTGTAGCCCTTGCTGCGCTCGGTGCCGGCCGCGGCGAACCACTCCGCACCGCGTTCGAGAATCGGCACGAGATAGGCCAGCGTCTCGACGTTGTTCACGACCGTCGGCTCGCCGTAGAGACCCGCGATCGCCGGAAACGGCGGCTTGAGGCGCGGTTCGCCGCGCTTGCCTTCGAGCGAGTTGAGCAGCCCGGTCTCTTCGCCGCAGATGTACGCGCCGGCGCCGCGATGCACCGTCACTTCGAGATCGTAGCCCCTGCCGAACAGATTCTTGCCGACGAAGCCCGCCGCGCGCGCTTGCTCGAGCGCCTGCGCAAAAGATCTCGTAGCCGCGCTTGAACTCGCCGCGGATGTAGATGAACGCGTGATGGCACGCGATGCCGTACGCGCCGAGCAGAATGCCTTCGAGCACCAGATGCGGCGTTTCTTCGAGCAGCATGTGATCTTTGAACGTGCCGGGCTCGGCTTCGTCGCAGTTGCACACGAGATAGCGCGGATGCTCGTCCTTCGGCAAGAACGACCACTTGCGTCCGGTCGGGAATCCCGCGCCGCCGCGTCCGCGCAAGCCCGATTTGTCGGCACGCATCGAGCACGTCGGCCGGCGTGAGTTCGCGCACCGCGCGTTCCCACTGCTTGTAGCCGCCGCGCTGAACGGTAGACGTCGATGTCGCGCAGATTGGCCTCGCCGATGCCGGCGGTCAGAACCTTAGTGACCGGCATGTGACCGCTTCCTCACTGTTCGACGACTTCGACGATCGGCGCGCGCAGTCGCGCACGGCGCGCTCGCGCGTGCGCTCCGTAGAACGTCGATATCGTCGCGATTCACGATGCGGTCGAGCATGATCACGCCGCTGCGATCGCCGACGCCGCCCGCGTTGTTCGGGATTCGCGACGCCGACGCGCCCGGCGACTTTGTGCCGGTCGAAACTTCGCCGTCCTGCGCGAACGCTCCAGGTCGCCGGCGGTCTTCGGTCTGCGCCATCGGCTCGACGTCGTACGTGCCCGGCGCGCATCGCGGCCAGCATCTCGTCGATCATCGCGGGCGTGAGATCGTAGACGAACTCGAGGTTCACTTGCATGCACGTCGCGCGGTCGCAGGCCGCCAGACACTCGACTTCTTCGTAGGAAAACAGCCCGTCGGCGGTCGTTCCAGATGGCCGATGCCGAGCTTCTCGCGGAAGTACGCCATGATGTCTTCGGCGCTCGTTGATGCGTGCACGACAAGTCCGCGGCAGACCTGCAGCATATACTTCCCGACCGGCCGGCGGAAGAACAGCGTGTAGAACGAGACCGTCGACTCGACGACGGCCGGCGTCACGTCGAGCAGCTCCGCAGACGCGCGCATCGCCTCGCGGCTGACGTAGCCTTCGTGCTGCTGAAACAGATGCATCAGCGGCAGCAGCGCCGAGCGCTTGTGCCTCGTACTGCGCGACGATCCGCTTCGCACTCGGGCTTCAGCCGCGCGCGACTAGCGCCGGGGAAATGTCTTCGCATGACGCGTGCTCGCTCACCGGTCGACCTCGCCGAAGACCGGATCGAGCGAGCCGATCATCACGACCAAGTCGGCGATGAGGTTGCCGACGGCGCATGCCCTTGAGCACTTGCAGGTTGTACATGCTGACGGCGGGCGCGTGCGCACGCGGTACGGGCGGTTGTCGCCGTTGCTGACGATGTAGTAGCCCAGCTCGCCGCGCGGCGACCTTCGATGGCTTGATAGACGTCGCCCGGCGGAACGCGGAAGCCTTCGCTGACGATCTTGAAGTGATGGATCAGCGCTTCCATCGAGAGCGCGATCGTCTCTTTCGGCGGCGCGACGAACTTCGGATCGTCGATCATCACCGGGCCCGGCGTGTCGAGACGCTTGCGCGCCTGCTCGATGATGCGCATCGACTGCGTCCATCTCGTCGAGCCGCACGAGGAAGCGCGCGTAGGCGTCGCCTTCGGTGCGCGTCGGGACGTCGAACTCGTACTGCTCGTAGCCGCTGTACGGAAAGGCTTTGCGCACGTCGTAGGCGATGCCGCTGCCGCGCAGCGCCGGGCCGGTGACGTTCCACTGCGATCGCTTCTTCGGCGCGAGAGATGCCGACGTCGATCGTGCGGTCTTGGAAGATCGGATTCGCCTGCAGCAGCCCGCGCAGCTCGCGCATGCGGCGCGGGAAACTTCGCGATCAGCGCGTCGAGCTGCGCGAGAAAGCCGTCCGGCAGATCGCCGTTGAGGCCGCCGATGCGCACGTAGTTCGGATGCATGCGCGCGCCGCCGGCGGCTTCTTGCAGATCGAGGATGTTCTCGCGCAGATCGAAGCAGATAGAAAAAGACCGAGATCGCGCCGAGATCGATGCCGTGCGTGCCGAGCCAGACGCAATGCGACGCGATGCGCGTCAGCTCGGCGATCAGCACGCGGATGCTTGCGCGCGCTCGGGGATCTTGTCGGTGATGCCGAGCAGCTTCTCGACCGCCAGCGCGTAGCAGAGCGCGTTGGATTCCGGCGCGAGGTAGTCCATGCGCTCGATGACGGTCTGCGCCTGCGTCCAAAAGAGATTTTCGGCCGACTTCTCGATGCCGGTGTGCAGGTAGCCGATCTCGGGCTCGGCCTTGATCACGCTCTCGCCTTCGATCTCGAGCATGATCTGCAGCACGCCGTGCGTCGACGGGTGCTGCGGCCCCATCGAAAGCACCATCGCGTTGCCTTCTTGCGAGACGATCTCCGGGCGTGAGCGGCGTCGTCGGACAGGCTCACGTTGACGTCTCCTCGCGCGCGCGTCTTGACTTGCTCTTGCAGCGCTTCGAGCGTGCGGCCCGACGGCGGCGTGCCGGCTTGCACGTTGCTCTTGAGCGCGAACGACGGGCGCGGCGCGCGTTCGCGCGCGGGGCCGCGCAGCGGATAATCCTTGCGCAGCGGATGGCCTTCCCAATCGTAGGGCATCTGGATGCGCCGCAGATCGGGTGTCCGTCGAACACGATGCCGAAGAGATCGAAGACTTCGCGCTCGGCCCAATCGGCCGACTGCCACAGATCGATCGACCGTCGGCAGATGCGGCGGGTCGCCGGACGACGCCGCACAGCACGCGCACGCGCGCCGGCGTGCCGATCTCGTGCGGCGTCGCAGCTTCGGCGCGCAGCTTGAACAGATGATAGACGACGTCGAAGCGCGGCTCGCGCCCGAGATAGTCGACGCCGCCGAGATCGAGCAGCATCGCGAAGCCCGTCGCTTTGAGCGCTTCCAGACGCGCGCGCAAGCTGCGCCGGCTCGACGCGCTCGATCGATCGCGTCGTCGATGTCGCGGGCGAAGGCTCGTCGGATCGAGCGCGGTGCCGGCGATCGGCGGCGTTTGCGTGCTAGGCATGGTTAGCTCCTAGGTCACGCGCGGGCGAGGATGCCGCCGCGGCCGCCTTCGCGGATCTGCTGCTGAATCAGATTCACCGCGTAGAGCAGCCCGTCGGGCGTCGGCGGGCAGCCCGGAACGTAGACGTCGACCGGAACGATCGTGTCGACGCCTTGGACGACCGCGTAGTTATCGAAGATGCCGCCGGAACTCGCGCACGCGCCCATCGAGATGACCCACTTCGGATCGGCCATTTGATCGTAGAGCCGCTTGACGACCGGCGCCATCTTCTGCGCGACGCGGCCCGGAGACGATCATCAGATCGGCTTGCCGCGGCGAACTGCGAAAGACTTCGGAGCCGAGGCGCGCGATGTCGTACTCGGACGACGTCACGGTCATCATCTCGATCGCGCAGCACGCCAGGCCCATCGTCAGCGGCCACACCGACGAACTCTGCGCCCAGCGCGCCACGTCGTCGAGCCGCGCGAGCAGAAAGTGGCCGGGGCTTACCTCCACGCGAATCCGCCCTTCTTCCACACGTAGGCATACCCGATCGCCGAGCACGATGATGAACACGACCATCTCGACCAGGCCGAAGACGCGCAGCGCGTGCATCTGCACCGCCCACGGATAAAACGATGCCGCTTCGACGTCGAAGATGACGAACAGCATCGCGATCAGATAGAAGCGCACCGGAAAACGCCCGGCGACCGTCGGAGGTCGGCTCGACGCCGCATTCGTAGGCTTCGGCCTTTTCGGGATTCGGCTTGCGCCGGCCCAGCAGGCCCGGAAGAACGGTGAAGAGCAGCGCCGCGGCAAGCGCGACGCACAGGTAGATCGCTACCGGTCCGTACGGGTTCATGGCTTGTGAAAGTTTTCACAAAGTCACGATGTTACCTGGGCAACGGATGAAAAAATACCCCGACAATCGGCGGTATTGGCTCAGCTTGGGCCATCCAATGGATCACTGCGAACCTCCCGAAGGCTCAGCCGTTCCCGCAAACGTATAGCTGCACAATGCGGCTAAGGTCCCAGCGAGGGACGCGCGTCCGCGAAGCGCGGGTACACTGGAGGTAGCATGCGCAAAATGGCTCGGCCTGGTCGTTCTGCTCGCCATGGGCGACAGATGCAACAACGGCGTCGTCGGCGTACAAGATTACGGCCGCGTGACCGGACGCGTGCTCGACGCAATGACCAACAGGCCGATCCCCGACGCAATGGTTTCGGTCGGCTCCCTCTTCGTCTCAGGCCGACGCCCAGGGGGCTTCATGCTTGCGCACGTCCCGGTCGGATTCAAACCGTCACGGCACGTATGCCGGGCTTTACGACACCGACGCATCGCAGTTGCGCGTCGCAAAAAGATCGTCACCGCGCAAGCCGGCTACATGCGCCTCGTGCCGATCATCCACGCCGGAGGCCAAGCCGACGCTTCCGCCTCCAGCCACGCCGACTCCGCCGTCACCATCGTCCCGCACCTACGTGCCGCCCGGCGCGACGACTCGCCTCTGCGGCTCTCGCCGACGGCAACGCCGTCGCCGAGCGCTGCGCCGTCAATGCAGGCGCAGTCCGGCCAGATCGAAGTCGTACTCGATCGAGCGATAGATATCGTCGGGGATTTCGCCGCCGCGACGTAGCCGCGCGATCTCGCGCCGTTCGGCGTCGAGCGCTGCTAGTTCGATACGTCGATCGGCCTCGCGTTCGTCGCGCGCTCCGCGTTCCGTTTCTTCGCTTTCGAGATGTCCTTGCAAGTGGGCGATGCGCCGCTCGTATTCGCCAAGAAGTCGTGCCGCGGCTTCCATCTCGCCCGGCTCTTGCAGCGAGGGCTCGATGGAACGTAAATAGTTTCGGCTGCTTCCTCGAGCGCTTGCACGCGAATCGCCATCTCCTGTCCTTGGCGCTTATCCGTTTCGCTGATGCCCAACGACCCGATCAGCGGTCCAAGCGTGAGGCCATGCAGAAGCAGCGTGACGACGATCACGCAGAGCGTGATGAAAATCACCTCGTCGCGCCCCGCGAGCGGCTCCCCTAGAGCGTTACATATGGCAATGCCAGCGCAGCGCGAGCGAAACGATGCCGCGCATGCCGCTCCAGCTGATCACCAGAATCGCTTGCCAGGACGGAAGCGGGTCGCGTTTTGCAACGCCGGAATCAGCCGCCGCAACTTCGCGATCGGGTAGACCCAGACAAGACGCACCACGATCACTGCGACGCTGATAACCACGGCAAGCCACGCGTAGCTCCCAAGGGACGACGGCAGCGAGCGCACGATGCCCGGTAAAATCAGGCCGATTTGCAGAAAAACGAACCCGTTATAAGAGAATCATGACACGCCACACGGCGCTTGCGATCACGCGTCCTTCGGGTGAGAAGATTGCCTGCGAGCGACGGCTCACGTAAATACCGGCGGTAACCGCCGAAAGAACCCCTGAAACGCCAATCGCGTCGGCCGGGAGATACGCCGCGTAGGGTGCCAGCAATCCGACCACGTTAGCAACGGCCGGATCTTCGACGTTGAAGCGCGCGAGCAAACGCATCACAAACTCGATGATCACACCGACGAGGAGCCCAAAGACGATGCCGAGCGCAACGTTGAGCACAAACGCGATCGAGGCATGCAATAGTGAGAAGGCTCCCGATACGGCCGCTGCTACGGCGAAACGATAGATAACCAGCGCGGTCCATCGTTGACAAGACCTTCGCCGGTTACGATCGAGGCGATGCGGCGCGGAACGGCCATGCGCTCGAAAATCGCCTCGGCCGCAACCGCATCGGGTGGGGAAACGATCGCGCCAAGAACGAACGCGGTCGCCCAATCGAATCCGGCGAGTTGGTGCGCGAGCAGAGCAACGACCACCGTCGTGAACAGAACGAGCCCAACTGCGAGCGTTGAGATCGCGCCGAAATTACGCTTGAACTCGTACCAATCCGTATTCCATCCGCCGGAGAAGAGCAGCGGCGGCAGCACGAGCAAAAAGAACAGTTGCGGGTTCAGGTGCGGAGCGGGCAAACCTGGTACGAGCGCAAAGGCCAGACCGATAACGACGAACGCGATCGGATACGGAATGCGCAAGCGCTGCGCCACGATCGCCGAGACGATCACTCCGCCGAACAGCGCGACGAGCAGCAGCGCTTGGTTCATGGGTTAGTGTCCCACTAAATTGTCGTCCCGAGGGCGCGTAAATCGAGCGCAAACCCGCATACGACCAAAAAGACCGCGTCCGCGCCTGCGGCGAGACGCTGCTTCATGCGCCCGACCACGTCGCGAAAGAGCCGCGCCGATGCGGCTACCGGTACGATGTCCCAGCCGACTTCCTCGGCGACCACGACCACCTGCGCGCGCGAATCGAGCATGGCCTGCGCGAGCTCGGTCGCCTCTTCGTCTATCCGTGTCTCGAAGGCGGCGAAATCACGCTCGAGCTCGTCGATGTGCGTCGCGATCCGCGCCGCGAGCCACGTTCCCAACGCGTCCACCACGATGCATTGTTCGGGTACTCCCTCTCGAAAGAGCGCGATCAACGCGTCATGCCCGAGCGAGGCGCTTTCGATCGAATCCCACGTCGAGGGGCGATCGTGCACGTGTCGCGTCAGCCGCGAATCCCACTCATCGTCGCTCGCGTCGCGCATCGCGGTTGCAACGTAGCTCACGCGGCGGCCTGACCGCTGCGCGATCGCGATCACATAGCGGCTCTTGCCCGAGCGTACCGGGCCGGTCACGAGCGTCAAGCCCATGAGCAAGCCTTCTCCGCACCATAGTTGAATCACTCGCAGATGCTCACGCGCACGGCGATAGCCGTCTTCGGAATGGTGCTGATCGTAGCCGCCTTGAACGACGTCTTCCAGTCGGTGATCGTCCCGCGCGCGGTCGGGCGCCGGCTGCGGCCGAGTTATTACCAGACGCGCGCGCTCTGGTCGATCTGGCCGCGCTTGGCCCTTCGCCTCTACCCGAACAACGAAGATCGACGCGAGGATTTTCTCGCGGCCTTCGCGCCGTCCAATCTCATCGTCAATCTCATGATCTGGTCGCTGCTGCTGCTGTTCGGCTACGCCTCGATCTTCTTCGCGCTTCGCGATCAAATGCACCCGGCTCTCGCTTCATTTGGCGAAGCGTTTTACTTTGCGGGTACGTCATTTTTTACCATCGGCTTCGGGGATTTCGTCGGCAACACCGGGCTGACGCGGCTCGCCTCCCTCGCCGCCGGGGCCTCCGGCTTCGGGATCATTTCAACCACGACGGCATATTTGTTCGCAATCTTCGGCGCGTTCCAGACACGCGAGCAATTCGTCGTAACGGTCGGTGCGCGCGCAGGCGCACCCCCCAGCGGGGTCGGGCTCCTCACGATCGCCGCGCACGCCGGCATCGTCAAAGATTTGTCCGCGTTGATGCGCAGCGGCGAGACCTGGTGCGCATTCCTGATGGAGACGCATCTCGCGTATCCGATCTTGGCGTACTTTCGATCCAGCCACGACTATGAATCCTGGGTCGGTACGCTGGGCGCGCTGCTCGATACCGCGGTCTTGATGATCACGACGGTGCAGTGCGACGCCGGCGAGGCGCGCATCCTTTACAACATCGGCCGGCATGCCACGCACGACCTGTCCTCGTACTTTCGGCTCGAGGGCGACGGGCACGATCCGGGCATCACACGCGAGCAATTCGACGAAGCATGTACGCGGCTCGAATCAGCGGGCCTCACCCTCAACGATCGCGACCACGCGTGGGAGCGTTTTGCCGCACTTCGACGCTCGTATGCAAGCCATCTCAACGCGCTTGCGGGGTTCTTCCAGGTGCCTACGTTACACTGGGTAGGCCCGCAGTCGATCATCGAGAGCATCCACATGCGCGAACAGATGTCCCCGGAGATCCTCGAGCGGATCGATAGGATTCAAAACCCGTGATCGCGGTCGATCTTGTGAAGAAAATGCAACGCGTCGCCGAGCGGTACGGCAAATCCGATCGAGCGCTCGTCGTCGAAGCGTGAGTCGGCGAGGCCAATGATCTTCCCGGTATCGATGAAGAAGATAGGGCCTCCGCTCTCTCCCGGAACGATTTGCAGCGTTACCTCCAGCGCGTCGTTGCGGATGGACGAGAGCCGCCCCGTGTCAAGCGACGTGGCTAAACCCAGTTGTTCGTCTTGGAACTCGTCGGGAATCGGATAGCCGAGCAGACCGACGTCGCGCCCGATTTGATCGTGTAAGTCGGTTGCCGCACCGAGCGGGAGCACCGGAAGATTTGGGCGCGTCGTGCGCAAGAGCGCAAGATCGGTATCGTTGTTCACGGCAATCACGCGCGCCGATACCTTCTCGCGATTGCCGATTGTAGCGTGCAAATCCCAAGCCCCAGCGACTACGTGCGCCACAGTGAGAATATCGCTCCCCCAGGGACCGCTCGCAATGACGAGTCCGGTACCATAGGCATCGTTGTAGCCATCCTTCTTCTTCTCGGGTGGCACGCGCATCGTCAGGAGCACGACCGACGGTTTCATCGTGCGCACCAACACGACGAAGCGATCGTCGGGGTAGTCGGTCGCGCACGCAGAGAGTGCGCACAGCAGCGCAACGAGCATCGCGACGAGTTTCATGCGCTACGCTCCGCTATCGCGGTTCGCAGGCTGTCCAAACCGGAGCCCGTTCGAGCACTGACATGTAGCGCTTCCCTCGACTTCGCTTCGCCACGCTCGGGATGACAATCCCATTTGTTAAATACGGTTATCCTTGGTTTTGCGTCGAGTTCGAGATCGTGCAGTTGCGCCTCGACCGCGACCTGCTGTCGCGGCCAATCCGGATTCGAGGCGTCGAGCACGTGCACGAGCAGATCGGCCTCGCGCAACTCTTCGAGCGTGCTGCGAAAGGCGTTGACCAGATCCTTAGGTAGATCGGTGATGAATCCAACGGTATCTGCGACGCGCACGTATTCACCGGGGCGCAGGTAGACGCGGCGAATCGTCGGATCGAGTGTGGCGAAGGGCTGATCGGCGACAAAGACGTCGCTGCGCGCAAGCGCATTGAGCAGCGAAGATTTTCCGGCGTTCGTGTAGCCGACGAGCGCGACCAACGGCTCGCGGTGCGGTGCGCTGCGCCGCGTTCCACGCTGACGCTTGACGTCCTCGAGTTGGCGCCGCAAAACCGTGATGCGGCTCTGGATGCGACGCCGATCGACCTCGAGTTTGGTTTCGCCGGGACCGCGCGTGCCGATACCGCCGCCCAGACGCGACAGGTCAGCGCCGACACCGATCAGATTCGACTGGCGATAGCGTAACTGCGCGAGCTCGACTTGAAGCTTGCCCTCGCGGCTGCGGGCATGGCGCGCAAAGACATCCAAAATCAGCATCGTGCGATCGACGATCGGCACGGGGATTACCTTTTCGAGATTCTTTCGCTGACGCGGGCGCAGATCGTTGAGCACGAGGACGAGATCGGCTCGGTGATCTTTGACCAGATCCGCGATCTCGCGCGCCTTGCCGCTGCCGACCAGCGTTGCCGGATCGACGTGCTCGCGCCGCTGAACGACGCGCGCGACGATCTGCGCGCCGGCCGCTTGCGCGAGCGCTTCGAGTTCTACGAGTTCGGGTTCGAGTGGTCGGTCGGGGTCATTTGTGTCGACAGCGACGACAAGCGTTCGATTAGCCAGCGGAGTCCCTCGTTGTAATGTGGCCCCGGGCGGAAGAGTGCGTTCTCGATGCGCGGGTCGCTGATAGCGAACACGTGTCCTTCGCGCACGGCGCGCAAGCTCCGCCACGGCTCTCGCGTCTGCACCGACGTAAGATCCGTATCGTGTCCGGCGACAATTGCATCGGGTTGTGCCCGTATCAAGGCCTCATCGCTGTATTCGCCCCATGGCGACGCTAAATCGGCCGCCGCATCGCGGCCGCCGGCCAACTCGATCAGCCGTCCGATGTACGACGCGGGCCCAACGGTCCAAATCGGCCCGGTGCCCAGCGCTACGAATACCGAGGGCCGGTACCGGTGGTGCGCGACCGTCGCGTGCAGCCGCGCGGTTTCGCTCTTGAGCGCGGCGATCTCGGCGCGCGCTTGCGCGGCATGTCCGGTCAGTTGCCCGAGCGTTTGGAGATCGGTGAAGATGTCGTCGTAGGTGTCTTCGGGAATAAACACGACGCGAATTCCCGCGCGTTGTAGCGGAGCAACCAAGCGCATTTGCGACGCAATCCCGACAACGAGGTCGGGATGAAGCGCGAGGATCCGCTCGGAATCGACGCTCGCAAAATCGCCGACGACCGCCTTGGCGCTCGCGCCGGGCACATCGCCGGAGAACTTCGAGATACCGACCAGTTGGGCGCACGCCCCAATCGCGCACACGTCTTCTGCGAACGACGGTATGAGCGTCACGATACGCAGTGCGAGAATCAAGTGCAAGAACATGGTCGTATCCCCTTTCGCGGCAGGTAACGACGCGCGCCTCTCCAAAAGCCGCCGGTCAGGTTTGCTGCGCGGGAAGCCGGTGAGATGCCGGCGCGGTCGCGCCACTGTATGCGGGGAGCCGTTCCGCTGCCACTGCTCGATGTTCGGGCGGGAAGGCACGGAACTCGAGGCTACGATCCGCGAGTCAGGATACCGCTGCAAGCCTCGTGCACTCTCCATTCCTCGCGTAAGGGAAGGCTTGCTATGATTTCATTGGCCGCGCTGCGCGTGCTCGCCGCAGCCGTCGTCTCATTCTCCCCCTCTCCTTCACCCTCACCCTCACCGCTGCTTCCACAGATCGCGCACGTCGTGACATCGGACCGCTCCGACGAAACGCTGCGCAACAGCGTACGTACGACCTACGTGGTAACCGCCGCAGACATTGCGCGCAACGGCTATCGCACCGTATCGGACGCGCTGGTGAACATTCCGGCCGTCGAGATCGCAAACTACGGCCCAATCGGTACGCAGGTCGATTACGGGATTCGCGGCACCAGCTCGGCGCAAGTACTCGTGCTTATCGACGGTCAGCCCGCTCCGGGCGGACTCGCCGATTCGGTGGAACTTGGTACGCTCTCAACCGCCGGCGTAGCGCGCATCGAAATCGTCGAAGGCGGCGGCTCGACGCTTTATGGCACCGGTGCGATCGGCGGCATCATCAACGTCATCACCGACGGGAGCCGCGTGCCCGCGACGGCGACCTTGCGATACGGCTCGTTCGACGACACCGAACTGCACGCGCAAGGGGCCGGCCTTACCTTCGATCGTGTGGTCGCAGCAAACAACTATGCGCTGCCGCCGGACTCCATCGACGGAATTCCCGGTCCCACGACGCGCAACAGTCCCTATCAAGGCACGACGGCGCGCTATGGCTTCGAGCGCGCGCTCGGCGCGATTGACGTTTCCTTTCGCGCTTCGCTTGAAAGCGACAACGTCGGCGTTGACGGGCCCTACCCGAATTTCTCTTCGACCAGTTACGAAGACGACGTCAACGAGGACGGCGTGTTGACGCTTGCGCTGCGCCGCCCAAGATCCAATGCCAGCCTTTCACTCGATGGAGGACGTCAGCAGATCGTTTTCGATTGCACGATAGCGATCGACGCAAACTGCTATCAGAATACGGCATCGCTGGACACCGAGGTGCGCTCGGGCTTGAGCCTGCGCGACGTGATCACCGCAAGCAACGAGCGCACGATCTACGGCATCGATCTCTCGCGCGGCGTCGTGCGCGGCGATGACGGCGCCGGCGACATTTCTACCAATGCGCTCGCGCAGAGCGCCGGCTACGTGCAGCAGACCTGGACCTTGGCCCGTGACGAGTTCTATGCCGGACTGCGCGGCGAACGCGACGGCACGCTCGGCGGCGAGTTCTCGCCCTCGATCGGTGGACGCTTCGACCTCTCGAACGCGCTGACGCTCAAAGCCAACGTCGCAACCGCCTTCCGCGCTCCGAATGCAAGCGAACTCTACTTTCCGTTCTACGGTAATCCCGATCTGGTTCCCGAACGCGCGAAGGTCGGTGACCTGACCTTGAGCGACGACCGCGTCCTCGGCGGCGTTGCCCTTGGATGGTTCGACAACTACACGCGCGAGTTGATCGTGGCCGATCCGGCTAATAATTATTTGCCGGAAAACGTCGATCACGCGCACATCGAGGGCTTGACCTTCGATGCAAAGACGCTGCCGCGCCACGGCATCAGCGCCACAATCAACGCAACCGATCTCTATCTCGCGCAAGATCTCGACGCGCAAACACGCCTGCCCAACGATCCCGTGTTCAGCGTCAACCTCGGACTCGTCTACCGCGGGAGCGCCCGCGCGTGGCTGAACGAGGCCGGAATCAGCGAACGCGCGGTCGGGGCGCGCGGCGCGGTCGATCCGACGCAACCGCTCTTCTATCAGCCGGCAGCCTACAGCGATTTAACCGCTTACACGAGCTTTCGCCTCGCGCCGAAGATGCTGCTGACGGTGCGCGGATACAATCTGGGCAACGAACGGTACGCTGAGGTGAGCGGCTATCCCATGCCCGGACGCACCTTTGCAGTCGAGCTCACTGCAAAATAGTATGAGCGGTTGGCGGCTCCCGGCGATTCTCGCATTCACGCTGCTCGCGTGCGCTGCCAGCCTGCTCGCCGGTGGAAGTACCATCGCACCGGGCGCGATCATCGGCGCGCTCCTTCATCCACACGCGCGCGACGACGTCACGACGATCGTGTGGCAACTGCGCATGCCGCGCGTCGCAATCGCCGCAGCGGTAGGCGCGGCACTCGCGGTCGGCGGCGCATTGCTGCAAGGCATGCTGCGCAATCCGCTGGTCGATCCGTATCTCACCGGCGTGAGCGCCGGCGCAGCGGCGGCGATTTCGCTCGCGGTGCTCTCCGGCATCGCGGTGCCGTTTCTTCCCGCACTAGGCTTTGTCGCGGGATTGCTCACGGCCATGTTGGTCGCTGCGCTCGCGCGGCGCGGAACCGGCGTCGATCCCAACCGCTTGATTTTGGCAGGCATCTCGATTTCAGCGCTGTTTTCGGCAATCGTCGCTTTTGCCATCGCGCGCTCGAACTCGCTCGACGCGGCGCAATCGATCCTTGCATGGCTGGCGGGATCGATGGCAGGTCACGGCTGGCGCGATTTACTGTTCGCTGCGCCCTATCTCGCCGCCGGAGCGATCCTCGCGCTGCTGGCCGCGCCCTCACTCGACGCGTTGCGCGTTGGCGACATACGCGCGCGCGCGGTCGGCGTCGACGTGGATCGCGCGCAATGGCTGATCCTCGCTTCGACCTCACTACTCGCAGCCGCCGGGGTCGCGCTGGCGGGGATGGTGGGGTTCATCGGGCTCATCGTGCCGCACGTCGCGCGGCGCATCGTCGGCTCTGGGGCGCGCGCCCTACTTCCCGCGTGCGCGCTGTGCGGAGCGTCACTTTGCGCGCTCGCCGACGCGGTTGCGCGCAGCGTCGTGGCGCCGTCGGAATTGCCGATCGGCGTGCTCCTCGCGTTCATCGGCGTCCCGGCGTTCCTCTACCTGTATTTGCAACAGGAGCGCCCCGTGTGATTGCGCTTGAATCGGTCTCGATCGGCGTCGCGCGACGGATCCTCGTGCGCGATATCGACGCGCGCTTTGCGGCCGGTGAGTTCGTTGCGGTACTGGGACCCAATGGTGTCGGCAAAACGACGCTCCTGCGCGCGATCTGCGGAATTCGTCCGACGATCGCGGGCCGAATCGAGCTCCACGGCACCCCCCTGCGCGCGCTCTCGCCGAGCGAACGCGCGCGAGCGATCGCGTTTGTTACTAGCGACGATGCGATGATCGAGACGTTGCGCGTGCGCGACGTCGTTGCGATCGGCCGTTTTCCCCATCACCCATGGTGGGAATGGAGCGCGAGCGCGCTCGATGACGTAGCGATCGACCGCGCGCTCCTTGCAGTAAGCATGCAACACGAGCAACATCGCCTTCTCAGCACACTTTCCAGCGGCGAACGCCAACGCGTGTGGATCGCGATGGGTCTCGCCCAAGAGACACCGGTGCTCGTCCTCGACGAACCGACGAGCCATCTCGACGTGCGCGTAGCGCACGAAATTCTCGCGTTGCTACGTAGGCTCGCCCGCGAAGGCCGCACGATCGTCTGCGTGCTCCACGATCTCAATGACGCCGCGGCCTATGCCGATCGACTGATGCTTTTAGGGTGCGAGCGCATGTTGTCGTTCGACGTTCCAGGGCGCGTCCTCGCGCCCGAACTCATCGAGCGCGCGTACGGAATCGCAGTAACGCGGGTCGAGACCCCCGAGGGACCTCGGGTTTTCGCGGCTGTCCGTGCTTGAGCTCGCGAATGGCTGAGCCGAGCACCCAGCCGCGCTGACCACGCAGTGGTCCCGCCGTGATGATGATGCCGATCGCGTCCTCGGGCTGCGCGACGTACTTCGATTGCACAAAGTCCGAGACGCAGCTCTCAACCGTGGCGCGCGTACCCGGCCGTACCAGGGTCGCGTGAGGCAAGAGCGCTTTCATCTGATCGAAGGTTCCGCCTTCGTAGTCGCGCAGCCGAAAACGCGAATCCCACACGAAGACGTCGGGATCGTCCGTTGTGCCGAAGAGCACGACCCGATCGTTGACCTGCATGCGGCAATCCGCCAGCGCCGCATGCGGCGCGAGAAGCAAGAGCAGGAGGGCGAGCGCGCTAATCGTACGCATCCGAACCTCCCGGTTCATGAACGCGAATCGCGAGCACCGCAACATCGTCGCGCGTGCGGTTTCCGCCGAGCGCTTTGACCTGCGCGACCAACTCGTCGGCCAGAAGCTGTGGTTGAGGATTGCTCGCGCGAATCAACTCCATCGCGCCTTCCTCGTACAACTGTTCGCCGGCGCGGTTGCGCGCTTCGGTGAGACCATCTGTCACGAGAACGAGCGTGTCGCCGTCTTCAAGGTAGAGCGTCTTGGTTTCGAACGGCTCCTCCATCACGCCAAGAACGGGGCCCGTCACGGCGAGCTGCTGCACGTCGTCGGCGCGGCGAACAAACGCCGAGTCGTGCCCGGCGCTGGCGTAGCGAAACTGCAGCGTCTGCGTGTCGAGCACGCCCACGAACATCGAGACGAAGAGGTATGGGTTCTCGACCGTCTGCGAAAATGCCGTATTGAATTCGGCGAGCATCGCGCCGGGATCGCGGCGGCGCAGCGCGATGCCGCGAATCGTAAATTTGATGAACGCGGTCAACACGGCTGCGTCGACGCCTTTGCCGCTGACATCGGCAATAAAGGCCATTGCAAGCGTGTCGGAAAGCCGGTACACGTCGAAGACGTCGCCGCCCACCGCTAGATGGCTGCTGGCGGAGAGATAGGCGCTCCCAACCTCGCAGTTCGGGAGCGGAACGTGCTCGCTGCGAAAGGCCCGCTGTAGGATCTCCGTCGTCGTTCGCTCCTCTTCGAGTTCGCTTACCAGGCGAGAACGAAACCCGTTGAAGAGAATTGCCAGCAACCCAAAGAGCGCGAGCCAAAAGGTTCGGGTCCACGTGTCACGATTGATCTGCTCTTGCGTCGAGCGCGCCAGCTCCGCGTTGCGTTGCGCGAGGGCGTCGCGAATGAAACTTCCCGTTCGGTTTTCGTAGTCCGAGAAGGCCTTGTTCTCTTTGTCCATCTCGGGCACGGCGTGTTCAGGCGATGCAAGCAACGGCTGGGCGATCTTCCTGCGCCAATTGTTCTGCAGGGAAACGTAATCTTCGAGCGTGCGAGCTGCAGGCGAGAGATGCTGCTCGGCCAGAACCGACGCGACATCTGCCACCTTCTGGTCAAAGTCTTGCGCCGTAGAGATGTACTGTTGTTCGTAAAAGGGATCGCGCGTAAGGACGTAGCCACGAACCGAGTTTTCTTCGTCGATCTGCAGCCGCAAGAGCTCTTCGAGACCAAGCTGAGCCTGCACGATTCGCGACTGTGCGTCAAAAGTCTGCGCGATGTTCGCTCGCGTCGCGAAGGCGCCTTGAACCGCGATTCCGAGGACGAGGACCAAAAAGGCGGTCCAAACCAGAGCCCCAGGCACGTGCAGGAATGACGTGCGGGACTTCACCGCGCGGCGAAACCGCCGGGGGGTAGGAGCATTGGACGTTCCGAAATCGTGTCAGTCATGCAGATGCAGATAGCGCCTGGTCTCTTTAAGTCGTACGACGTTCGCGGGATTTATCCGTCAGAGATCAATGACGAGATCGCCTACGGCATCGGGCGCGCGTTCGTGCCGCTCGTCGGCGCCAAGCGCATCGTGGTCGGCCGCGATATGCGCCCCACCGGCGAGTCGCTGTTTCGCGCGTTCGCGCGCGGCGCGACGGAATCCGGCGCCGACGTGACCTCCATAGGCATGGTCTCGACCGACGCGCTCTATTTCGCCGTCGGTAAATATGGCTTCGACGGCGGCGTGATGATCACAGCATCGCACAATCCCGCGCAATACAATGGAATGAAATTTACGCGCGCTGCCGCCGAAGCGATCTCGCTCGATACCGGGCTTGCGCAAATTCGCGATGCAATTGCATCAGGCAACCTGCCGCCCGCCGCACAGCGGCCTGGGGCCATCACCGAGCGCGATATTCTCGACGAGTTCGCCCAGCATTGCCTCTCGTTCATCGACCGCACGATCGTCAAGCCCTTCAAGATCGCGATCGACGCGGGCAACGGGATGGCGGGCGAAACCGTTCCGCACGTCTTCAAACACCTTCCCTGTGAGGTCGTTCCGCTCTACTTCGAACTTGACGGGACTTTTCCGAACCATCCGGCGAGCCCGATCGAGCCCGAGAACATGGTCGATCTCCAAGCGGCGGTGCGAAAGGAGCACTGCGATCTCGGTGTTGCATTCGACGGTGACGCCGATCGCATGTTCATCGTCGACGAGAAGGGTGACCTAATCGACGGCAGCACCGTGACAGCGCTCGTGGCGCTCAACACGCTCAAGAAGTATCCAGGCGCAAAGATCCTTTATAACTTGATCTGCTGCCGCAGCGTGCCCGAACTCGTGCAGCGCGCCGGCGGCATTCCGATCCGCTCGCAAGTCGGGCATTCGATCATCAAAGCGACAATGCGCGCACAAGACGTTCGCTTTGGCGGCGAGCACTCCGGGCATTTTTACTTTCAGGACAACTGGTATGCCGACTCGGGCATGATCGCCCTGATGCAGTGTCTCGAACTCTTCAGCGAAGCAGGCAAGCCGGTAAGCGAAGTGATCGCCCCGATCGATTCGCGCTTTCGCTCAGGCGAGATCAATAGCCAGGTCACCAACGCTACGGCGAAACTCGACGAGTTGCAAAATCATTATAAGGATGCGCAGATCGATCATCTCGACGGCGTGACCATCTCCTATCCGCATTGGTGGATGAACGTACGTCCTTCGAACACCGAGCCGCTGTTGCGTCTCAACGTGGAGGGCGACACCAAGGAGCTGATGGAGCGCCACCGCGACGAAGCCCTTGCGATCATCCGGGAGAAATAGTGTCCAGGGTTGACGCCGATGCAATGCGGCGCTATGAAAGGACGCGCGACGACCTCGTCGCGCGTTTGCTCGTCGTCGAGGAATCGGTCGGCGAGAACCGCCGCAAGGCAATTGCCGGCGTGCGGGCGCGACTCGAGCGCGGCAAATTCGTCCTCGCCGTTGTGGGCGAGTTTTCGAGCGGAAAGTCATTTCTGCTCAATGCGCTGCTCGGGAAATTCCGATACGACGAGGGACCGGCCGGTCCGCGCCTGGTCGGGCTGCTCGCAGTTGATATCAACCCGTCGACGGCAACGATCACCGAGCTCGAAGCCGGCAAATCCGACGAGGCGACCGCGATCTTCGAAGACGGTCGCCGCGAACGCATTCCGCTGGACCGCCTCAATCGCTTCATCGCGGTCGGAACCGACAATCCCGGCGCGCTTCACGACGCAACCAAAGACGAACGTGACGCGCCGACGCGGGTCATCGTCAAGACGAACTCGCCCTTTCTCGAACGTGGATTCGTCGTCGCCGACACGCCGGGACTCGCGTCGATCAATCCCGCGCACCGCCGCGCGACGTTGCAATTCTTGCCGACTGCCGATGCGGTGCTCTATCTCATCGACACGCAACAGCCTTTTACCGAAGGTGACGCCTCCTTTTTAGGCATCATCCGGCAACATATCGATTCGATTTTCATCGTTCAGACCAAGATCGATCTCTGGCAGCAGTTGCAAAACGATGGGCGGACGGCGTGGGAGCACGCCTACGAGCGAATAGCTGCGCTCGCCGCCGTGCACGCTCCAGGTACCTACGTCTACGCGCTCTCGGCTCGCGAGTACGTGGACGGCGTCCTCGAAGATGATCCGGCGAAAGTCGAGGCAAGCCGATTCCCAAAATTTCTCAACGCGCTCGACGCCTCACTGATCCGCCGCACCGGCCGAGCTCGCCTGGCGCGCGCGCGCGATCGCGTAGCGGCGGCGATTGCCGACGAAAGTGCGCAAGTTGAACACGACGTCGCGATGCTCGCGCTCGACCGCGAAGCGCTCGATGCGCGGCGGGCGCAGGTATTGCCCGCGTTACAATCGCTCGACGAGCGGGCCCGAGCGCAGCGTGAAGCCCTGCTAGCCGAGGGCCTTGCAACGCGCGCAGCTATGTCGGATCGGGGCAGCGAACTCAGCGCCGATCTCGAGCGCGGACTATCACAAGCTTTCGATACCGCCGACATCAACCGCTTGCGCGATCGCGAGCGGCTGCACATCATTGTCGACCGCGTCGTCGCACAGGTCGCGCAGGAGTTTGCAGACCACGCGGCCAGCGCGGTCTCGAGCGAACTCGACGCGGCGATCGCGCGGGCGGAATCAATCGTCCCGCTACGCTTTGCGCAGAACGACGCCGCTGCGCGCGCCTTTGGAGCCGAGCCGGGTACGAGCCTGTGGAACGGAAGCGTGCGCAACGCGATCGCCGCGACGATCGTGCTCGAAGCTATCGGTGGCCCCGCGATCGGCCTGGTGCATGACATTGCAACACGCTTTACCACGCAGCAAAGCGGCAGCTACATGAAGCGTGAACTCATCGCCGATCTACGCGCGGAGATCTTTCCACGATTTGCGACCGATGTGCTCGCATTCGCCGATCGTGTGGGCGCGCGGCTGCAACACATCTATGACGAGCTTGCTCAGGCAATCGCAAGCGCGCTGCTCGAGCAGCGCGACGCGGATCTCGGCAGCATCGATCGTTCTTTGATCGCCCATCGTGAAAGTCGCGTCGACCAGACCCGCAGCGATCTCGAAGCGCGCCGCGCGACCCTAGCGCGCGAGCTAGAGGCGATGCGCGATTTGGTCGGCGGATTCATGGAACGTGAAGAGGAGATCGCACCCGCGGATCCGGGGTCGGAGATCGTGCGCCGCTCGCACATCGAGGCGTCGTTCGATTCGGAAAGCTACGATCGCGGGCTGCGCCCGTCGCGCTGGCGTGTCGCGGTGCTCGGCGCGCTGCGCCGCGGAAAGAGCAGTCTGATCAACGCGTTCGCGGGAGCAAACGTCCTCACCGACGATGTTGCGGGGAGCGCGCGCTTCCCAATTCACGTGCGCTACGGCGAGCAGGAGCAGGCCTTCACGCTCGGAGACGATGCTCAGTGGCACGATATTCCATTCGAAAACGCGACGCAGGCGGCGGAATACGCACCGGTTTTAGTGCTAGTGCCGTGGTCGCTCCCGCGCGAGCTCGTGCTCGTGCATGCGCCCGCCTTTGATTCAGGCGAGCCGGACGCCGAGGACGTCAACGTAGTGGTCGCATCTCACGCAAGCGAGATCCTGTGCCTCTTCTCGCGCCAGCTTTCGGATCGCGAACTCGCGCTCTACGAGCGCGTCGCCGAGTTCAATAAACCGATGCTCTTCGCGCACACCATCGCGGATAATGAAGCGCCGAGCGAACGTCGTCACGTGGTAGAGTTGGCGCAGTCGTATCTGCGCGAGCGCAACATTCCGGCCGAACGCATTTTCGTCGTCTCGGCGCACGAGTACGATCGAGCCCGTCGCGAAAAGCGCGCGCCTGCTGGTTGGAACGAAATGGAAGCGCTGCGCGCGACGCTGGAGTCGCATGCCGAGAGCCACATGGCCCGACTCGAGCGCTTGGCGCGGGTAACGGCGCCCGCGCAGGCTCCGGCGGCACCGGCGCAAGCTCCGGCGGAGCAACCGGCGGGCTTCTTCGCACGTATGTTCGGCAAGGGGCGCTGACGAGGCAGGCGTCGAACCCGCTTCTTCCGGTTATGACCACCACGCTAGGACCGGCTTTTCTCGCCATCGGAGACGGAACATCGACCGTCGGCCGCATTGTCATAGAGAACGGCCGCATCGCGGCGATCCTGGGTGCCGACGGCCCCTCCGATTATCCGCTCCCCGCGGGCAGCAGCATCGCTCCTGGCCTGATCGACGTTCATACCAACGGCGCGGGCGACATGCTCTTCAATCGCGATCAAGGCAACGCCGTACCGGTGGCATCCTCCGAGTACGCGCGCATGGGCGCGACCGGCTTTGTTGCAAGCGTGATGACGGCTCCGTTTGAATCGATGCTGCACATCGCATCCGAAGTGGTCGATGCCGCGCACGATTTGGAAGAGGATGAGCCCCACGGCGCGCGCTGCCTCGGCGTTCACTTCGAAGGTCCGTTTCTCAACCCGAAATTTCGCGGCGTGCATCGCGGCGAGTGGCTGATGCCTGCATCCGCGTCACGCGCAAAAGAAATGGTCGACGCCTGCAAGGGCGCGTGTCTCCTGGTGACGATGGCGCCGGAAGTCGAGGGCGCCGCCGACGCAATGCGCGTCTTCTTGCAGCATGGCGTGGTCTGCTCGGCGGGTCACACCAGCTCGCGCTACGCCGACGGCATGCTTGCTATCGGCCTCGGCTTTCGTTCGTTAACGCATGCGTTTAACGGAATGCCGCCGCTCATTCATCGCGATCCGTCTATTCTCGCGGCGTTCATCCAGGATCGCCGCACGATGGTGCAAATTATCGGCGACGGCTATCATGTCGCGCCGGTGATGGTCGACATCCTGTATCGCACCGTCGGCGGACGCATCGTGCTCGCGACCGATCTGATGCCGCCCCCGGATACGACCTATCACATTGTGGGCGGGGTGATGCGCGCGGGTGACGGCACAATTGCGGGCAGCGCGCTGCGCATCGATCACGCCGTACGAAATTTCATGTCCTACGCCGACATCTCGTTCGAAGAAGCAGTCATGGCCGCAACGCATGCGCCCGCGAAGCTGATCGGACTCGAAGGTGAGATGGGGCGCATCGCGCCGGGCATGCGGGCCGATCTCTCGTTTTGGGATGCGCAGTACGCTATCATTGGCACGATGGTCGGTGGAACCGTGGTTTACGGGCCGCGCGCGGGCACCAAAACACTCGCCTCATGATTGCGGCTGCGACAACGCTCCTCGAGGCAATTTTCGGGGAGTCGTTCCGCCGCGACTTCGACGTCCGCTTGTGGGACGGCACGACGCTCCCCAGCATCACCGATCGCCGCGATTTCACCTTCATCGTCAACACGCCCGGCGCGCTGCGCAGAGCGTTCACGCCGCCGCTCGAGCGCAACGCAGGTGCCGCGTTTATTTCGGGCGCCATCGACGTCGAAGGCGACCTTACTGCAACGATCGAGCGTCTCAATGTCGCCAACGACGCGCACTCGGCACTGCAGAGGGCGCGCATCGGTCTGCTCATGTTGCGTCTTCCACGCGAAGCGCGCCTCGCACCGCCGGGTGCGCAATTGCGGGGCAGGCGCCACTCGCCCGAACGCGACCGGGCGGCAATCTCATACCACTACGATCATCCGGTGGGCTTTTATCGCGCCTTTCTCGATGCGAACCTGGTCTATTCGTGCGCCTATTACGACGACGGCGTGGACGACATCGATGCGGCCCAGCGCGCAAAGCTCGACTATATCCTGCGCAAGCTGCGGCTTGAAAGCGGCATGTCGTTTCTGGATATCGGCTGCGGCTGGGGCTCGCTGGTCATCGGGGCGGCGCAGCGTGGCGCGCAGGCGCTTGGCATCACGCTCAGCCGCGTGCAGCACGACGAAGCCAATCGCCGCATCGCGGAGCTTGGTTTGGGCGATCGCGCGCGCGTGGAACTACGCGACTACCGTGACCTGCCCGGGCTCACCTTCGATCGAATCGCCAGCATCGGCATGGTCGAACACGTCGGCCGCTCGATGTTGCCCAAGTATTTTGCCGCGGCTTATGCCGCTCTGCGACCCGGCGGCCTGTTTCTGAATCACGGCATCACCGAGCAAAGCCCCGGACGCAAAGCGCCGAGCAACCCCTTCATCGAGCGCTATGTCTTTCCCGACGGCGATCTCGTCGCCATCTCCGACGGCCTCGTTATCGCTGAACGCAGCGGCTTTGAGATTCGCGACGTCGAGAATCTACGCGAACATTACGCGCGGACGCTGCGTGCCTGGGTCAACAACCTCGAACGCAACCGCGACGAAGCGGTTGCGCAAGCCGGCGAAGCCGCCTATCGCATCTGGCGGCTTTACATGGCCGCCAGCGCAGTCTCGTTCGATAACGCTTCGATCGGCATCTATCAGTCGCTGCTTGCGCGCCCCGACGCGAACGGTCGCGTTACGATTCCCGCGACCAGGCGAGATCTGTACGCCCCCTTGTCGTCCCGAGCGTAGCGCAGCTTGTCATCCCGAGCGTAGCGCAGCTTGTCATCCCGAGCGTAGCGCAGCTTGTCATCCCGAGCGTAGCGCAGCTTGTCATCCCGAGCGTAGCGCAGCTTGTCATCCCGAGCGTAGCGCAGCTTGTCATCCCGAGCGTAGCGCAGCTTGTCATCCCGAGCGTAGCGCAGCTTGTCATCCCGAGCGTAGCGCAGCTTGTCATCCCGAGCGTAGCGCAGCTTGTCATCCCGAGCGTAGGCGCGTAGCGCCGCAGTCGAGGGAGCGCCAAACGTCTTTGCCCTCGTCGACTAAGCTTTGCTACGCTCGGGACGACAAGGCGGTACTCGACTTAGAGCGTTCGATGTACGCCGAGCGCAACATGGTGAACGCGGCGTAGATCACGACGACGACGACCAGCCAGCGCACCCATTCGAGCGGAAGCGATTTTACGATGAACGCGGCGATCAGGACGCCCGGGATACCACCAACCGTCAGTCCTAGAGCTGCTTTGAACGAGTAGGCATTGAAGCGAATAAAGCGGACGCCCGAGATCGGCATGAGGAACGCGCAGGAACCCATCATAATGGGAAACGCCGCTCGCGGACTCATGCCAAGCAAACTGATGACTATAAGCGCCGGCGCGTAGAGTCCGATCCCGATCGTCATGAGCGCGCCCAGACAGAAGTTCGCAACGACGCCGACAACCAGCAATGTTCCTGTCAGGCCGAGCGCGTTGCCGCCACCCGGAATAAGCTTGAGATTGGTCATCACGAAGATCAGCGCCGCGACGGCAAGCGCGCCACCCATGCCAATTTGCACGTAAAGGCGCGGCCATCGAGCGACGAGACCCGCGCCAAGCCACGAGCCCGCAATCGACGCGGCGATCAGCAGGATTAACGTGAGCGGATCGACGCCGATTACCGTAATGTAAATCAGCGCCTCAACAATAGTCGGAAGCGCATGCCCGACGTTGAGCGTCCCGGGAATCTTCTCATCGGGGACAAGACGGAAAAACTTGAAGAGCGAGGTTGTTGGGGCAAACGAGCCGATACCGAGCGTGTCGAAGAAATCGGTGACAAACCCGATGCCCAAACCGCCGAGTGTGGGCCAAACGAATTCCTTGCGCCTCCATACCTCAATGACCCAAAGAGTCAGGAAACCCGCAGCGACGGCCCACAGCAGACCGATAAGGGTGGGGATAACGCTCATTGGTCAGCGCGGTTCGCGAAACATTTCGTCGGTCCCTCGACTACGCCCCGCTGCGCTCGGGATGACAAGGAGAGCTTCAACGTACTGCTGCGGCGTTGAAGTACGAAGCGCGCGGGTGGTGGATCACAATCGCAGCCGTCGATTGTTCCGGCACGATTTGGAATGCTTCGGTCAGCTCGATGTTGATGCGCTCTTGCGCGCCCAAAACCGCAAACGCGATTGCATGTTGCGAGACATCCGGACACGCGCCGTAGCCCCACGAATAGCGCTTGCCGCGGTCGTGGCCGAGACGCAGCTCGGTGCGAATGCGGCGGTGCGTCCATTCCGCCAGCGCCTCGGCCGACTGCACGGTAAAGCCGTGCAAGAAATACGACTCGCTGTAATCGCCGCGAGCTTGAAGCGCGTCGATGCGCTCCGTCGCGGCGCGCCCAACGGTAACGACCTGAAGCGCGACGACGTCGACACCGCGTCCGCCCTGGGGCTCGCGCAAATAATCGGCGAGGCAGAGATGGTCGCCGCCGACTTGGCGCGCGAACGGGAAGCGCGCGATCTCGCGCGACGGATCTTCGGGATCGTAGAGAATCACGTCGTCGCCCACCCCTGCGGCCGGATAGTACCCGTACGCGATCTTCGGATAGAGCAATCCGCCTTGTTCGGCTTCGTGCTGATAGGCGCGTAAGCGCGGATCGAATTCGTCGCGTAGCAAGGCGTCGAAGGCTTCGCCCTTGGTATTGCTTGCGCCCCACGAAAGCCGATAGAGACTCTTGAGATCGAAGCACGGCCACAACTCACGTAAATCCACGTCCTCGATAGTCGTGGCTCCCAAAAACGGGGGCAGCGGTATATCCACGTGCTCGCTCTTGACTGCCGAAATCGTCGCCGCGGGCGCGTGGGTGGTCGCGCCGTCGCGCGCGCGATCGCGTTGCGCGAACGCTTCGGCGCGGATGCGCTCGACGAACACGTCGCGCGCACCCGCGTCGCTGGTGAGGCGATCCATGATGTCGAGGCCTTCGAACGCGTCTTTAGCGTAGAAGAGTCCGGGCGTAAAATAGCGCTCGCCTTCATCGAGCAAGGAGATGCGCCGCCCGAAATCACGATTGATAGCGGCGCCGCCCACGATTACCGGGAAGGCAAGGCCGCGTACATCTTGTTCGTGCACGCAAATCGGCATTTGCTTGCTGGTGGAAACCAACAGTGCCGAAAGTCCGATCGCGTCGGCTTTGACTTCTACTGCCTTCTCGAGAATCGTATTCATCGGCACCTGCTTGCCGAGGTCGTGAACGGTATAGCCGTTGTTGGTCAGAATGGTGTTGACCAGATTCTTGCCGATGTCGTGCACGTCGCCGAAGACCGTCGCAAGCACAACGGTGCCCTTGGTGGAGCCTTCTTTCTTTTCGAGGAATTGCTCAAGGTGCGCAACGGCCTTCTTCATCACCTCGGCCGACTGCAGCACAAACGGCAAAATCAATTCGCCCGATCCAAATTTATCGCCGACTTCTTTCATCGCCGGTAGCAAAATCTCGTTGAGCACCGCGACCGGGTTGCGCTCTTTGAGCGCGAGGTCGATCTTGGCTTCGATGCCGTCCTTGCGGCGGCGCAAAATCGCGTTGTGAATCTGCTGCGCGACGGGGAGCTCGGCCTCGACATTGTCGGCCGCCGGAGCGTCGCTTTGCGCCGTGCTCGCGGATTCGAAGTGTTCGATGAAGCGGGCGAGCGCGTCCGGACGCCGGTTGAAGACAAGATCGTCGCACATTTCGCGGACGTCGGGTTCGATCTCGGTGTAGGGCGTGATCTCCTTGGCGTGGACGAGCGCGGCATCGAGACCGGCCTCGACGCAATGATGCAGAAAGACCGAGTTGAGGACGGCGCGAGCCGCCGGTTTCAAGCCGAACGAGACATTCGAGACGCCCAGGGACGTAAGCACGCCGGGCAGCTCGCGCTTGATTAGGCGGATGCCCTCGATCGTTTCAATCGCCGAATCCGAGAACTCAGGGTCTCCCGTCGCGAGCGTGAAGGTGAGATCGTCGAAGATCAGCGCGCCGGGCGGTAGACCGTACTCGTCAACGACGATGCCGTAGATGCGCTGCGCGACTTCGAGTTTGCGCTGCGCGGTCTTCGCCATGCCGACTTCGTCGATCGTCAGCGCCACTACCGCCGCGCCGTGCTCTTTGGCCAGCGGCAGCACGACGTCCATCTTGGCCCGTCCGGCCTCCAGGTGCACCGAATTCAAAATCGCGCGCCCCGGATAGTTCTCCAACGCAACCTGCATGACTCGGGGTTCGGTCGAGTCGATCATCACCGGCGCTTCGACCGATTGCGCAAGGCGGCGCACGAGTTCGCGCATCTGCGCGTCTTCGTCGGTGCGCTCGGTCAACGCGCAGCACACGTCGAGCACATGCGCGCCGCCTTCCACCTGCTCGCGCGCGACGAGCATGATCTCGTCGTAGTTGTCCTCAAGCAGCAACCGCTTGATCTTGCGGGATCCTTGGCTGTTGATGCGCTCACCGACCAACAACGGCCGCGGCTCTTGCTGGAGGGGAACCGCGGTCATGGCACTCGCAACGTCCTGCGGCACGGGATCGCTTCGCTCGCTTTGTTTGTTTATGCTCGCTGCGCGAACCCGTGCCGCGGCCGCTGCTTTTGCATCGACCGCATTTCTCAGTGCCGTAATATGTTCAGGCGTGGATCCGCAACAGCCGCCGACGATGTTGACGCCAAATTCTTTGACGAAATCGCTGAGTTCTTTTGCAAGTTCGTCGGGGGTTTCGGGGTAGATCGTTTCGCCCTTGGGTCCCATCAGCGGCAAGCCCGCGTTGGGAATGACGCTCACGAAGCAGCGCGAGTTCTCCGCGAGGTAGCGCACCGCGTCGCGCATTTGCGACGGGCCGGTCGAGCAGTTGAGCCCGATGACATCGATGGGCAGCGCATCGAGCGTCGCAGTGATGGCGCGGATATCGGTGCCCAGCAACATCCGGCCCTCGGTAATCAGCGTGGGTTGCGCTTGAATCGGGACGCGGCGCAGGCCGCGATCGAATTCGCGCACGATTCCGGCGATCGCGGCCTTGAGTTCGAGCAGATCCTGCATCGTCTCGAGCAAGAGCAGATCGACGCCGCCTTCAACCAACGCGCGCGCTTGCTCGCCGTAGATATCGGCGAGTTGTTCGAACGTGATCTTCGAGAGCGTCGGGTCCGATGAGGAGATCAGCATGCCCGTGGGGCCCATCGAACCCGCGACGAACCGCGGCCAATCGGGCGTCGCGATCGCATCGCACGCCTCGCGCGCGAGCTGGGCAGCGCGAAGGTTGATCTCGAGGGTCTTTTCGCCTAGCCCGAATTCGTCGAGCTTTAGCCGCGATGCGGTAAATGAGTCGGTCTCGACCACGTCCGCGCCGGCCTGCAAAAACGCGGTGTGAATCGCGCGAATCGCGTCGGGACGCGTCAAGACCAGCGCCTCGTAGCACCCCAAATACCGGTCCCCGCCGAAATCGGCGGCGGATAATTCGAGCGCCATGAGCTGCGTGCCCATGGCGCCGTCGTAAATCAATACCCGCTCTTGCAGCAGGCGCAAATAGTCACGCAATGAGAGTTTATATACTCGCTTGTTCGACGGCGAAGTCTGCGACGGCCCGGATCGCTCCAACGGCACGCCCCGCCCGATTATACACGATTGGCGCGGCAAAGCCCGCCAAATCGGTCGCATCCGCCACCGGGCTGCCGAGGGCTCGCAGCGCCGTCATGGTCGTCGGGCCCCGGCCGCGCGAACTTCCGTCGAGCACCTTACTGGCAAGGCCGATGGCCTGCGGAATCAACGCGAGGCCATGCACGCCCTCGGCTCCCGACTTACAGACGATCGCCCCACCTCCGGCTGTCATCACACGCGTGTCGAATTCGAGCGTCCCCGAGACGTATTCAGGATGCGAGACCATCGCGTCGCGTACCACCAGCAGCGCCATCGCATCACGGGGCTCGAGGTGCGTAAGTGACGCAAACCGCGCAAACGCCGTCGCCGCCTTTTGCAAGGACGTGGCATAGACCGGAATTCCACATCCGTCGACGCCAAGCGGCCAGGTCGCTGGGTCGTCGTCCGAAAGGCGCGCGCAAAAAGCTAGAATGTCTTGCTGCGCGGCGTTGTTCACGTCCATGTACGTGGCAATGTCGCTTCCGAGCACGCGGCAAAGCGCGAGGATGCCGGCATGCTTCCCGGAGCAGTTGTTGTACAAGGGGCTCGGCCCGCGCCCTTCCTGCGAGCCGCATTGCAGCGCCGATTCATCGAGTCCGATCTTCTCCAAGATCGAACGCACGGCGTCGACGTGAAACGGCTCGCCTACGTGTGACGCACTCATGACGGCAATTTCGCGCATGTCGAGATCGAAAGCGTCACGCACTCCCGCTTCGATCGCGGCGCCCGCGATGAACGGCTTGGCCGTCGAACGCAGAAAGACCGGCGATTCGATATCGCCGGTCCGCAGAATCACGTCGCCTCGCGGAGTTGCCGCACAGGCGGCGACATGATGCACCGATTCGACGAGATCGCCGCGCGTAACCTCGACGATCATCCAGGATAGACGAGCGCGGGTTCGACGACGACCGCTTCCTGGTCCGCGAAGACCGGATTGCTCAAGTAGCGCTCGCCGGTGTCGCAGCCGATCGTGACGATCGTTTTGCCCTTGAACTCCGGGCGCGCCGCAAGTTGCAACGCCGCCCAAACATTCGCGCCGGCCGAGATGCCGACCAGCATGCCTTCTTCGCGCGCGAGGCGCCGCGCCATTGCGATCGCGTCGGCGTCGGTTACGCGAATCACTTCGTCATACACGCTTCGTGTCGAGAACCTTGGGAATGAAACCGGCGCCGGTGCCTTGGATCTTGTGCGGTCCCGGCGTACCGCCCGACAGCACCGGCGACGCATCCGGTTCGCCGGCAATGATCTGGAGCTCGGCTTTGCGCTCCTTGAGCACTTCGCCGACGCCGGTAATCGTGCCGCCGGTGCCGACCACCGCGACGAACACGTCGACTGTGCCGTCGGTGTCGCGCCAAATCTCTTCCGCCGTCGTGCGGCGGTGAATTTCCGGATTGGCCGGATTCTCGAATTGCTGCGGCATGAAATATTTGTTCGGGCGACTCGCCATAGATCTCGGCTTGCCGCGCGATCGCGCCCTTCATGCCGTCGGCGCCCGGCGTCAGGACGACTTGCGCGCCGTACGCTTTGAGCAGATTGCGACGCTCGATCGTCATCGTGTCGGGCATCACGAGAATGCATGGGTAGCCCTTCGCCGCGGCGACGAACGCAAGCGCGATGCCGGTGTTGCCGCTCGTCGGCTCGAGGATCGTCATCCCCGGAAGCAAGCGGCCGTCGCGCTCGGCTGCCTCGATCATCGCGACGCCGATGCGGTCTTTCACGGAGCCGGCCGGATTGAACGACTCCATCTTCACGAGCACGGTCCCGCCCAAGCCCTTGTTCAGCCGCGGGATCTTGACCAGCGGCGTGTTGCCGAACGTGTCGGCCAGATTTTCATAGATTCGTGCCATAGTTCCTCTTCTAACACCGTCTGCGCGCCCTTGTGTTGCGCGCGAGGTGAATCCCGCCGCCTCGAACGAATGTTCGTAATGTGTTCTCCCTTTCCCAGAAGAATCTCTACGTTGAAGCGCTCGACCTTTGGGTCGACAGCATGCGCTGGCAAGAGCGCTCCTATGTCTCCCACGGGCACAGCGATCACGCGCGCGAACATCGCGTCGTTGTAGCGACCCCGAACACCGCGCGCATCTGCCGCGCCCGTTTCGCGCGGCGCGAAGAACGCGCGCAGATCTCACTGCTCGCGCCGAAAACCTCGCCGCGTCCTCAACCCGTGTTCGAAGAGCATGCGTTCAACGAGCCGTGGGAAGAGCGCGATCATCGCCTGACGCTCTTCTCCGCGGGACACGTACTCGGCAGCGCGCAGCTCATGATCGAAGGCGCAAGCGGAAGCTTCGTCTATACCGGCGACTTCAAGCTACGCGAGTCGCTGACCGTCGAGCCGCCCGAGGTCAAACACTGCGACGTCGTACTGATGGAGTGCACCTACGGCCGGCCACAGTACGTTTTTCCGCCGAGCGATGAGGTCGCAGGGCAAATGATCGCTTTCGCGCGCGAGGCTTTGGAAGGCGACGCCGTTCCGGTGTTCTTCGCCTATTCGTTGGGCAAAGCGCAAGAGGCGATGGCGATCCTCGGCGGAGCAGGTCTGCCGCTCACGGTGCACGGGGCGGTCGATAATCTGGCACAGGTGTACCTGGAGTGCGGTATGGCGCTGCCGCCCTATGCCCGCTACCACGCCGACAGTTTTGATACGCGCAGCGTGCTGATTTGGCCGCCGGGCGGAAAAGCGTTGCCCAAGGCGCTCCGCACCAAGCCGGTACGCACCGCCGTCCTCACCGGGTGGTCCTTGGATCGTGGCGCCCTGTTTCGTTATGGAACGGAGCGCGGGTTCGCGCTCTCGGATCACGCCGATTACCCCGCGCTGCTGCAGTACATTGAACGCGCGCAGCCGCGCAAGGTCCTCTTGAATCACGGCCGGCGCGATTTCGTTTATCGCCTGCGTGCCCTCGGTGTCGATGCCGAGTACCTGGAGAGCCACGCGCAACTATCGCTGTTCTAGGCAAAGGCAGGCTCACGCCAAAATCTTGGCGCCCAGCGGATAATTTTGTCGCGCGGCGTACTGGCCCAGGATGAAACCATCGCGCCTTCTAGGTCTGATCTTAACCGCCGTTTTGGCGTTCAACGGTCCCGCCTTCGCACAAACGACGTCACCGTCGGGTGCACCGACGATGGACGATGCAATCGCCGCGATTCGGGCCTACGCCCCCACAGCGCTCGAACAACAAGGCACGCCGGGTCTGTCGGTCGCGATCACCGATCGTACACACACGATCGCGATCATTACCCAAGGCATGGCCGACGTCGCGAGCAAGACGCCGGTGAACGCCGACACCCGCTTCCCCATCGGCTCGATCTCGAAGTCGATGACCGCGCTCGCGCTGCTCCAGCTACGCGACAAGGGTCTTGTCAATCTGAACGCGCGCGTGCAGCAGTACTTGCCGTCGTGGTCGATCCACTCGACCGGCGGACCGGTGCTCGTGCACCAGCTCCTCTCGCACACAAGCGGAACACCCGACGATTATACGTTCCAGCAATACGGCTTTGCGATCGCCGCGTTGCGCGACGCGCACACCCTCTTTCCGCCGGGAACGGCGTGGTCGTATTCGAACGACGGCTTTGGTACAATCGGCGCGATCGTCGCTAACGTCTCGCATAACAGTTGGCAGAGCAACATCGAAAATCACGTCTTTGCGCCGCTTGGCATGGAGAATAGCTTACCGGTCTTCAACGATCGCACGCTCTCGCCCCCGACCGCGACAGGTTATCAATTCCGCGACGCCGACTACGTGGCCGCGCCGCCGCACCCAGCGCTCATACCGTCACCGTTCGTCGACTTCGTCGATCCCGCCGGCTCGGTGATCTCGACGCCTGGGGATATGGCGGCGTACATTCGCTTTTATTTGAACGGCGGGAAAGCCGCGAACGGTAGCCAGCTGCTCGCGCCGGCAACGTTTGCAGCAATGACCAGTGCGGACCACTTCAACAACGGCGCACCAGACGCGGCCAAGCATGTCGAGTTGGCCGAGTGGCCCGCATTTTACCACGAGTATGGGTATGGGCTTTCGGTATTCGACACCAACGGCGACCGTCTCGTCGGACATACCGGAGGCGTCTCCGGCTACACGGCCTGCTTTCAGGCCAATCTCAGCCGCGGTTTCGGTGTGATCGCGCTCTCGAATCTGGTCGAAGCGCCGCTGCACCCTTGCGCAATCGTAAAGTACGCAATGGAGGTGTTGCGCGCGCAGAGTCTGGGACAAGCGTTGCCGCCGCCACCCGCCGGACCGCCGATTGCGCCGCCGAAAATCGCCGCAAACGATTACGTTGGGACGTATCGCAGCGCCGACGGCGCGGGCGTCGTCGTGGCCGACGATAACGGCGCGCTTGCGCTACACGATGGCGCAAAGAGCTATCAACTCGTGGCTGCGGATCGGGACATCTTCTGGACCGATGATCCTCGCTTTACGATTTTCTACGTCGCATTCGAACGCAATAAGGCCAAGGCCGTCGACGGCTTCACCAACGGGAGTTCGTATTTCGTCAATGGCGAGCACAGGGGGCCTACGGCGTTTGCGTATCCCGCCGCGTGGGATCGCCTGGTCGGCCGCTACGAAAACTCCATCTTCGGTTCGCCCGTCGTAATGCGTGTCGTCATCGTGAAGGGCAAACTCACGACCGACGGGTTGAATCCGCTCAGAGCCAACGCCAACGGCACGTTTGCGCTGGGCGATTCGACGGTGCGTTTTGACACGCTCTTTGAGGGCAAGATGCAACGCCTTTGGCTCGACGGCGCCGACCTCTACCGCATCGAATTGCCCTAGGGGCGCAAGAAAAAGCCGCGCGGCTAATCCACTCCGATATCCCAGAGTAGGCCAAGATCTTTCTTGGCGAAGGTTTTGAACGCAATCAGCGTTTCGGTGTTTTCGATTCCCTCGAGCGCAGCAACGTGCTCGGTAACCAAATCGTTGAGTTCGTCGTGCTCGCGAACCCGCGCAATAGCAATGATGTCAAAGGGACCCGCGACCGAGTAGACCTCGGCAATGCCGTCGATCGCCAGGAGGTCGTCGGAGATCGATCGCAAGCGCGTGCGAGATACATTCATCAGGATGAAGGCCGTAACCATGAGAAGCGGCTTCGAAACGACGTTACGGTTCGCCTATCCAGATGGCGACGGAGTCGTACTGGGGGCCGGCGAGGAGGTCGCTGTCGGATTCGGAATGGCGCTTTGCTCGTCGTTGACTTCGGTGACCGGCGTGACGTCGAGGATCAGCTTGAAATCGGTGCGTGTACGCGCTTTGGCAAACGCCTCGAGCGCGCGCACTTGGCCCGGCGTGATCGTTTCCTGCGAACGCACGAGCAGATGGGCCTCGGCCGGCTTGGTGACCCAGTCGAAGGTCGCGCCGAGCAAGTCGGCGCGATGAAACGTCACCGTGCCGTTGACCAGCGCAGAACGTAATTCGGCCTCCAGACGGGCTTGTCGCAGCAATTGCGCCGTACTAAAGGCGAGCGGAACCACCATAACGGCGACTGCGAATGCGGTCCAAATCAGTCCGCTACGCGCGCGCAACAAATGCGCGTATCCCGAGACGACGAAAACGATCATCGAGGCAAGCATGATGCCGAACAGGTTCGTCAGGAACAGCAGCAGCGAACCGAGCGCAAGCGTTCCATTGAGATGCGCGATGCCGATGCCGACGACACAGAGCGGCGGCATCAACGCGACGGCGATCGCCGTCCCCGCGACTGCCCCGACGACGCTGGGGCGAATGCGCGCGAATCCGGCCACCGCTCCCGCCGCCAGCGCCACGCCTAAATCGAGCAGACCCGGCTGCGAACGCGAGGTGATCTCGCTGCCAAGCGTCGGAAGCGCGAAAAGGCGCGTGACGATGATCGCAAAAACGATCGCGATCGCGCTCCCCAGAGCGAGCGTCAAGGCGGCGCGCCGCAATCCCCGCGGATCGCCTTCGAGCGCTGCGAATGCTAGCGCGCCGATTGGCCGGGTAAGCGGCGCAACAATCATCGCGCCGATGATGACCGCGACGCTGTTCTCCAAGAGTCCGAAGGTAGCAATCGCGGCTGATGCAAGCGAAAGCACGCCAAAATCGAGGGTAAAACGCCCGTCAGCGAGGGCGCCCTCGCGCAGATTCGCCGGCTGGATCATGAAACGGGCGGTTCGCCGATGGCGCGGAGCGACCCGTTCCGGCGCCGGGCGTAGGATATCATTGGGTGGATGATCGCCTTTGCCCGCACCTGCGCGAGCGTCGCCGCCACCAGCAGCAAGCTCGAAAAGATCGCCACTCTCGCAGCCTATCTGCGCGAGCTCGACGACGAGAATCTCACGGCGGCAGCGCGCTTCTTCACCGGCAACCCGTTTGCCGCGCGCGAACAAAAGCAACTTTCGATCGGTGGCCGCACGATCGTTGAGGCGGCGCACCGGGCATGGGGCGTCACCGATGCACAGCTACGCGCGGGCTATCGCGAACACGGCGACTTGGGTGATGCGCTCGGCCCGCTCGCGCGCGAACCGTTCGATCTCGGCCTCTTTCACGACGACAACCTCACGCCCGCGTCACTGGCTGCCATCTTCGAAGAGATCGCCGCCGCCGCCGGGCGATCGGCGGGAAAGCGCCGGCTTGACCTGTGCGAGCGCATCTTGGGCGCGTGCACCGATCCGCTCGAGGCAAGGTACGTCATCAAGATCATGACCGGCGACTTACGCATCGGTCTGCGCGAAGGGCTCGTTCACGACGCAATTGCGGTAGCTTTCGATCAAACGCCCGAGCGAATTCGACGTGCGGTCATGGTCGCAGGCGACGTGGGAGCGGTGGCGCGCGCGGCAAAACACGGCGAGCTCGATACCCTGCGCATTCATCTTGGCTCGCCGATCGGCTTCATGCTCGCGTCACCCATTCTCTACGGCGATGCCTATCCCGATCTCGAGGCGCACCGCTGGTACTCCGAAGATAAATTCGACGGCATTCGCGCCCAGGCGCACGTTGTGGGCGAAAACGTCGTTCTTTTTTCGCGTACTCTCAACGACGTCACTCGTTCGTATCCCGAGATCGCGGCCGCGTTACGCGGGCAGTCGCAAGCGATGTTGCTCGACGGTGAGATCATTGCCGTTCGCGAGGGTAAGGTGCTGCCGTTTCGCACGCTGCAAGCGCGTCTGCAACGCAAAGAGATCGACGCGAAGCTTCTCGCCGACGTGCCGCTGCAATATGCGGTCTTCGATGCAATGGCGATCGGTGAGGAGTTCTTACTCGACGTTCCGCTGCACGAACGGCGCGCCCGCCTCGCGCAAGCGCTGGTTCCAAACGAGCGCGTTCTCCTCACACCGTTCGAAGTCGTCGAGCCAGGCACGCCCGCGCAAGCAATCAACGCTCGCTTCGAGGCGGCGCGCTCGCGCGGCCACGAGGGCACGATGTTCAAGCGCGCGGACGCGCCCTACGCACCGGGACGGCGCGGCAAGTGGTGGCTCAAACTCAAGCGCGAACTCTCCACGCTCGACGTCGTGGTCGTGGGCGTCGAGTGGGGACATGGAAAGCGCGCGAAGGTGCTCTCGGATTACACGTTCGCCGTCCGCGGCCCCGATGACGATCTTCTCACGATCGGCAAGGCCTACTCCGGCTTAACCGATGCGGAGATCGCCGCGCTTACGCCGTGGTTTCTCGAACATCGCGTCGACGGCCGCAGCTACAGTGACGCGTTTGCCGTCGACCCAAAGATCGTCCTTGAAGTGGCTTTCGACATCGTGCAGAAGAGCACGCTCCACCAAAGCGGCTATGCCTTACGGTTCCCGCGGATCGTGCGCATTCGCGACGACAAGCCGGTCGCGGAGATCGATACGCTCGCCAATGTCGACGCGATCTACGAAGCCATGCTGCAGCGCGAACGCGGCGATTAACGTTTGCGCTGCTCGCGAATGCGACGCGCGATCTCCTCGGGCGATGGCCCGCTTCGTGTCTCGCGCGGGCCCGTGAGCGAGCGATGCAAATGCGCTCCGCCCACCAATGCCAGCAGTACGATCGCGACGCCGGCGAGCCAGAGGCGTCCGGGAACCGGGAGTGCCGACGCACTCGCGATAATCACAGCAGCTAACGCGGTGAACGTCTCCCAACGGCGCATGCTGCGGGCGCTTCTCAAGGCAGGGCAACCGAGCCTCTTTTTCCTGGGCGCGCCCTCAGAGGGCCGCCGACGCACAGGCGTCGAAGCTCCCGCGCCATGCCCAAACGTATCCTTATGTTAGCGTTCGCCGCTACGGCGCTCGCGCTCGCAGCGTGCAACTCCGGCTATAACCCAAATGACCTATACGGCACGCCGGCGCCGACTTCTACGATCGCGCCCACCACGCCGAACCCAACCGTCAGCTCGGCGCTGGTCACCGTCTACGTTTCAAATTCGCCGCTGCCCAACCAGCCGATCAATCTGTACAATGATACGAATGGGAACATCGGCTCCTTCATCGCCACGCAAGTGACCGGTTCGACCGGGTCCACGACCTTCACCGGCCTCACGCCCGCGGCGAACTATTGTTTCACGACCAGCTACACGCCGGCGGGTGGTCTTCCGCAAAATGCATCGCAGTGCGGATTCTATTGGTTCGCCGGAATCACGTTTAGCTTCTAGTCGCGACGCGTACAGCTAATCTTCGTCTTCGTGCAGATGTAAATGGCAGCCGTCTTCGGCGTCTGAAAGCACGTCGCGCGCTTCACTGAGAACGTTCCCCGAGATCGGCTCCTGCGGCGGCGTAATGGAGCCTTCGGCGGCAAGAAAATCAGCTTCGCTCCAATCTTCCCACGTTTCGAGCGGCTCATCATCGATCTCGGCCGGAAACCGCACGCAGAATCCTTGCTCGATGTGCACGCCCACAACCATGACGCGCGTACCCCGCGGAAAATACGTGCCGTCTTTCCATAGCGTGCCGTAGGTCGTGTCGTAGTGGTGGCCGACTCTTAGTTGCTCGATCGTTCTCTCCTCAGTATATGGTGTTCATGGGCCCCGGCCCCACCTCCTCGATGCCATCCGTTCGATCGTCAGGTGGCGCATCGAGTACCCACAGCGAACGATGCGCCGCGAACTCCTCACCTTCGCTATCGGCGAGGCGCTTGAGTATCCGCGCGATCCGCTTGCCGCCGATCTCTCGTCCCCACGCGATCGGACCGCGCGGATAGTTGACGCCAAATTCCATTGCGCGGTCGACGTCGTCGGGTAACGCGACCTCTTGCGCGACGGCCATCATCGCTTCATTGACGATCGATCCCACGACACGACCGAGAAAGAGTCCGGGCTGATCTTCGACCAGCACCACGGCTTTGCCGATCGCCTCGAAGATCTCTTGCGCAAGCGCCAACGCTTCATCGCCGGTGATCTTTGCATCGACGACTTCGACCGCGCTCTGGTCGTCAAGCGAGCCGAGAATACCATAGCCAACTAGCCGCTCGGCGTGGCGCAAACGCGGCGCGAGAGCAGCTAGATCCGTTGCATAGGCGTCAACGAAGATCATCGTCGCGGGATCGAGGCGCCGGTCGAGCTCAACAACAATCTCACCCCGATCGTCGAAGCCGTTCCCAACGTCGATGACAAGCGTTGCCTCGGGATCGAGATGATCGAGCAGGTCGTCGTTCTCGACGCGCTGCACGCGCTCGACGCGCGCTTCAAGCGCTTGCACGAACGCATCGGCCGTTCCGCCGAAACCGATGACAGCGACGAACTCTTCCAACACGTCGTCAGAGGTGGAAACGCTAAGGTCGAGGCGCGCGTAGCGCCCGTCTTCGTAGGTGTAGAATCCCGATCCGGTCTTGCGGCCGAGGCGCCCTTGCGCGACGAGTTGACGCTGCATTGGTTGCGGCGCGAGGCGCTCGCTCTCGAGACGCTCGTAGACCGATTCACTGACCGCGAGATTCACGTCGAGTCCGATCAGGTCCATGAGTTCGAATGGCCCCATGCGAAAGCCCACGCTACGCGCGAGCGCGTCGAGTTCTTCGATCGATGCAACGCCACGATCCAGCGCCCGCATGGCCTGGAGATAGAATGGGCGCGCGACGCGGTTCACGATAAAGCCGGGCGTATCGGCGCAATCGGCGCCGGTCTTGCCGATTCGCTCGACAAATTCGTGCGCGCGAGCAAGCGCCTCATCCGACGTGCGCTCTGCTGCTACGATTTCGACGAGCTTCATCGCCGCCGGGGGATTGAAGAAATGTAGGCCGAGAACGCGCTGCGGATACTCGCAATCCTGGGCGAGCTCCGCGACGCTCAAGGACGACGTGTTCGTTGCCAGCAGTGATTCGGGGGAGAGCGCCGCTTCGAGCGCTGCAAACACCGCACGTTTGAGGTCGAGTCGCTCGGGAACCGCCTCGATCGCGATCGTTGCTTGCGTCTGCTGCGGAATTGCCTCGCGAATGGTGATGCGCGTAGCAATAGCGTCGTCGCCCGCCCGCTGCGCGTCGCCGGCAATCCGCGCAAGCGCGCGCTCGCGTGACGCCGGATCCGGCTCGACCAGATCAACGCAATAGCCACCACGCGCCGCGACGAAGGCGATCCCCGCCCCCATCGTACCGCCGCCCACGACTAAGATGAGATCTTGCACGAGTGGTGTACTTCGCGAAGACATGGAAAAACCGCTTTGGCGCGTCCGGTCTTCGACATACCTTATTGAGTCCGATCACCTGCGTATCCGCAGCGATGAAGTCGAGCTGCCCAGCGGCGTCGTGATTCCGCATTACTACGTGCGCGAATCGGACGGATTCGTGATGGTATTTGCGCTGACGCCCGCGCGCGAGGTCGTGCTGCTACGCCAATACCGCTACGGTATCGACGAGGTGATCGTAGAACTGCCGGCCGGAAGCATCGACCGCGGCGAAGATGCGCTCGCTTGCGGGCGGCGCGAACTTGCCGAGGAGACCGGCTACACGGCCTTGCACTTCGAACACCTCGCCACGATTCCGGCCGAGCCGGTGCGTTCAAATAGCCTCTTGCACGCGTTCATTGCCTTCGACGCGGCGCCGACTGCGGCGCAAGCACTCGATCCGACAGAAGCGATCGAGCCCTTTACCGTACCGCTCGAGGCGATCCGGCCGATGCTGCGCGCAAACGAGATCGGCGCGCTCAGCTGCGTAGCCGTCGCATACGCGGCCCTTGACCGTCTCGGGGTGTAATAGGGCGATTCGGGTGTCGCGGCGTTCTTGCTGCGGCGTATCGCCGGCCCGCCAACCCTTCCGGATGAATCGCTCGCGCAGACGACCGCGTCGTTTTTGTGCGCGCTCGCTGTTCGGTCGTTCGAGCAGGCTCATCGCGCGCAGCGGGAGGACGTCGAAACCGCTAATTCTTGGCTACGCCATCCGATGCGAGCGTGGCCGTGATGTCGACGGTGACGTTGGTGTACTTCCCTGGTCCGGCCTCTTGACGAACGGTATCGAACTCCTTGAGGTCGGTCGATATCGTTTTGGCTAGATCGTAGGTATACGTCGCCGTCCCGTTGACGCGGTTCCCCCCCGATTTCGTTTCATTGTCCGTCTCTTGAATCGTCACCGTGTTCGCGACAACCGAGCCGACGGTAAAATCAAGCGAAACACCGGCCGCTGCATTCCCCGAATGCCAGTGGCGGCTTGCATCGAGCGCTCCCGGATCGAAAAACTTCGGCGACATCGTCTTGAGGACGGCCATCTCTTCGGGATTAACCTCGCCGCCGCAGATGACGTTGGTGGTCGGATATACGACGCATTCGGTGAGGGACGCGTTGCGGTTGTTCCGCGCGGTCTCGCTCACCTTCGTGACCAAGCCGCCGTCCGGCTCGACGCCGAACACGTCGACGGCAATCGTCCCCATATCGGAGGCAAGGCCGACGTACGAGGTGTCGCCCGATCCCTCAACCGGGCCTGCACCGGCGCTGGTTTGATTGGCGCTGGCCGCGTACCGATTCGAGGCATTCGTGTCGTGCTGATCGCTGCGGATGCCGACGCTGAAGTTGTAGACGAGATGACGCTGGACGGCCTGTTGCGCTAGTCCAGGGAGCGGACTCATGGCCACGCAGCAAAATGCGGCGGCCGCAAGAGGGCGATAGTCCATGATGAAACCTCCGGTCGCGTGGGTAGGTACCTTCATCAAGAGTGCCACCAGCTTCCCCTCATGAGGTCCACGATGCGCCCGATCCTCTCCACCTTCATCCGACTGACCCTGATCATCGCGCTTGCGATCATCGCGATCGTCCTAGCCGTGGTGGTCCTCAAGGTGGTGCTGGTCGCCGCCGTGATCGCCGCCGTTGTGGTGGGCGCGCTCTTCCTCTATAACATCGTCCGGCGCCGGTCCCGCGCTCCGGTCATTCGCTAGCCACCCATCCGAGTAGGTGCTCGCTTAACTCGTCTGGCTTTTCAAGCATCGGCACGTGGCCGCTGGCTTGCAGCGTCACCAGCTTGGCCGACGGGAAGGCGCCTGCCGTCCACGCCGCCTCGGCCGCCGGAATCCCCGGATCTTCCGCACCGCAGACAACCAAAACCGGCATCGTAAGATCGCCCGCTATGTCGTGCGCACCATCGCGCAACGCCATGCCACGTAGCATTGCAGCGAGTCCACGCGGATCGTTTTTTTCGGCAATCTTCGTGAATTTCTCGCGAATTTCAGGGTGTTCGCGCAGCGTTGTAGCGCCGAGCGTCGCGTCGCGCATCTCCGCAATGATGCGTTCGGCCGTGCCGCGACGTTCGGCATCGTCGGCGAGTTCGTAACGATGCTGCGCGCGCTGCGGCGTATCGGCGGTGATGCGGGAACAGACCAACGCGAGGCGGTCGAGACGCTCGACGTACATGCGAGCGAAGGCGAGCGCGACGTAACCGCCGAGCGAGTGTCCAACGAGCGATGCACGCTCGACGGCGAGCGCATCGAGGACCGCAGCCACGTCGCCGGCGAGCGACTCCATCAAGTACGGACCGTCGGTGACAGTCGATCCGCCCATGCCGCGCAGGTCCATTGCGACCACGCGAACGTGCCCCGATAGCGCGCGCACCTGCGCATTCCAGATCTGACGCGAGAGTGGAAATCCGTGGATCAACACCACGGTGTCGTCGCCGTTTCCGCTCACCTCGACGTCGATGCGGACGTCACCGTTGCTCACCAACATGCGCTGCTACGCTCCGCTCGCACTTATCAAAACTTGCATTGCTGCCGAGAATACTGTATAAGGTAGGCAACTACCCTTGGCTACATCTGTGTAGCCAGAGAAAGGATGACTCCACGCACATGGCAGTCAAACGTAAGAAAAAAGCGGCGCCGAAGCGCGCTGCGAAGAAGGCCGCGCCGAAGCGCAAGGCCACCCGGAAGAAAGCCGCGGGCCGCAAGAAGACGACCCGCAAGAAGGCTACTCGTAAGAAGGCTACGCGCAAGAAAGCAACGCGCAAGAAAGCCACCCGCAAGAAGGCCACTCGCAAGAAAGCCACGCGGAAGAAAGCCACTCGCAAGAAGGCCGTTCGCAAGGCCTCCGCTCGCAAAAAGACCCGCCGCAAGACGCGCCGGAAGAAAGCCGCTCCCGCAGCAGCATAACTTCCCGGCTCTTTTTATGGCCTTTAGCGAGTCGCACCAAGCGGCTCGCCTTTTTTTTTGTCTTTACACAGTCCTGATAATCGGGTTGAGCGCGTAGGCCAGCACGATGCAGATCAGGCTAATCGCGCCGGCAAACGCGAACGCCACATGCAGACCAACGACGGACGCAACGGCGCCGAGAATGAGCGATCCGGCGGGAACCACGCCGATGGCAACCATCGTGTACACGGCGATGGCGCGACCGCGAACTGCGTCCGGCGAGAGCATCTGAATCAGCGTATTGGTGGCGCCGAGAAAGGCCAGCGTACCCACTCCGATCGTGAAAAGTGCCGGCAGCGCTCCCACCACCGAATGGATTGTCGCAAGCGCAATCAAGCCGATTGCCGTGATCACGCCCGCCAGCAGCCACTGCACCGAACGCGGTTCGCGACCGGCAAACGTGGCCGTCACCAACGCACCGCCAAAACCGCCGATGCCCGCGGCTGCCACCGCCCAACCGAGCGCACGCGCGTCGCCCCCAAGGGTGTTGACGACATAGGCCGGGATCAGTTGCGCATAGGGGCGCGCGAAGATTGCCATCACGACGAAGACCGCCACGATCCAACGTAAGATAGGGTGCGACATCAAGAATGTGATGCCGCCGCGCATCGCGTGGAGCATCGGTTCGCGCTGCGCGCTCGTGGGTGGCGAAGGTCGCATCATGGCGACCGCGACCACGACCGCCATCGTCGCCACCGCATTGACGTAGAACGAGCCGGCAACGCCGACCCATACGATCAGGAGTCCAGCGATCGCCGGGCCGATCACCGCCGGCGCATTGAACGCAACCGAGTTGAGCCCAATCGCATTGCCGACAAACGCTCGATCCACGAGCAGCGGCATCCAACTCTGACGCACGGGTGAGTCAAACGCGTTCGCGGCGGCGTTGAACGACGTGATCACGACGAGCCACACGAGATCGAGCCGGCCGAAACTTGAAAGAACCGCGAGCGCCAGTGCGGCGAGCGCCATGGCGGTGTTGGTCGCAAGGAGCACGCGACGGCGCGGAAGCGTATCGGCAACGACGCCGGCGACCGGTGAAAGCAGCAACACCGGAATTGCGCGCGCTCCACCGAGGATACCGAGGTCGAGCGCAGCGCGGTGCGGCGAGCCGGCGATCTGCGAAACGAAATATCCCTGCGCGGTAAACTGCATCCAACTTCCCAGGTTGGAGACGAGCAGGCCGATCCAGAGCAGACGATAATCGCGAAAACGCAGCGCTGCGAAAATGCCCGCGTTAGCGAGCATGTACGGCGTCGATCACGAGTTTGGCCGAGCCATCCGTTCCAAAGCTCGACGTATCGATCGCAAGGTCGACGATCGCGGGCGAGCCGATCTCGACGTTGTACCAATCGCGCAGATGCGCGCGACGCGCCCGGTCGATGCGATCGACCTCGCTCGCGGCGGCTTTCTGCTCCAGCCCGAGGTCGGCCATGATCCGTTCGACGCGCCAATCGCGCGGCGCGTACATAAACACGCGCACGACGTCGGGGCGCCGCCCGAGGATTGCGCCCGCGCCGCGCCCGACAATGACCGCGTTCCCGCGCGCGGCGAACTCCCGAACCGCCTCTTGCACCTCGCGCGCGTACTCCTCGTCGAAGGTTTGCCCAAATCCGCTTACGGCAACCTCCGGCGTGGCCAGCTCGAGACTCGAAATGAGCCGCGCCCCCAGTGAACGGCCCGTTTCGTCGACAGCTTGCGCTTGCACCGGCGAAATCTGCATCCGCTTGGCCACAACCACGGGGAGCTGGCCGTCGATCAGCTCATACGTGAGCTCGGCCGCGACACGCTGTGCGACGGCAACCGCTCCGCATCCGTACTGGTTGGAGATCGTGACGATCACGCCGAAGAAACTACGCGATGCCCATCATCGAAACCCGCGACCTGCGCAAGGTCTTTCGCAGCGTCAAACGTATTCCGGGCCCGCTTGGAGCCGTGCGCACGCTCTTTTCGCGCTCGTACGAGGACCGGGTAGCCGTCGGCGGTGTCACGATGGCGCTCGAGCCGGGCGAACTGGTCGGCTACATCGGCCCGAACGGCGCCGGCAAATCGACCACGATCAAAATGCTTACCGGCATACTGGTGCCGACCTCGGGGGATGTCCGCGTGGCCGGCGTCGTTCCCTACGAATCGCGACGAGCGAACGCCCGGAACATCGGCGTGGTGTTCGGCCAGCGCAGTCAGCTCTACTGGGATCTGCCCCTGATCGAGTCGTTCGAGCTGCTGCGCGCGATTTACGGTATTCCGCAAGCTACTTACCGCCGCAATCTCGACGAATTCATTGCGCTGCTGCAAATGGACGAATTCTTACGAATCCCGGTTCGCCAACTCTCGCTCGGACAACGCATGCGCGGAGACTTTGCGGCGGCGATGCTGCACGACCCGAAGATCGTCTATCTCGACGAACCAACGATCGGGCTGGATGTTGTCGCCAAGGAGGCGATCCGCGAATTCATCGCCCGCATCAACGCCGAGCGGGGAACGACGATCATTCTTACCACGCATGACTTAGCCGATGTGGAACGGCTATGCCGCCGAATCGTCCTGATCGATCGCGGCTTGCTCATTTACGATGGCGACGTCGAGCGGATCAAGGGCGAGTACGGTCGCTATCGTACGCTCGTCGTGCGTTTCGAGCACCCGACGCCCTCGCCGCACCTCGACGGCGCCGAGCTCGAGAGCGGCGATGGACTGATCGCGCGGTTTCGTTTCGACCGAAATCTCCAGCGCGCCGACCTTCTGATCCGTCAGGCAAGCGAACGTTATAGCCTCGAGGACGTCACCCTCGAAGAGCCCGACCTGGAATCGATCATCCGGCGGATCTACGTCGAAGGATACGACGCTCGCGCGCAGGAGAGCCTACTATGATTCTTTCGAGCGGAACCAAGAAACCGAAGATCCATCCGAGCGCCTACGTCGCGCCCACCGCGACGCTCAGCGGCGACGTGACCGTTGGGGCCGGGTGTGCGATCCTACATGGCGCAGTGATAACCGCCGAGGGCGCGTCCGTAACCGTCGGTAGTGATACCGTGGTGATGGAGCATGCGGTGATCAAAGCGAGCGGAGGCAGCGCGACGCAGTTTCCCGTCAAGATCGGCGAGCGCTGTATCATCGGACCGCACGCCTACGTCGTCGGCGCAACGATCGGCGCTGGCTGCTTCATCGCGAGCGGCAGCCGTGTCTTCAATGGCGCTGTGATGGAGGAGGGCAGCGGCGTCGCGCTCGGTGGAATCGTCCACATCAATGCGCATCTCCTCAAGAATGCCAGCGTCCCGATGCAGCACATCGCCTACGGCAATCCCGCCAAGATCGTATCGCCTGAGAAAGCTCCAGAAGTCGCTCGGGATCTGCAGTTCTACGAAAACGTCTTCAACATCGACAGCGGTGAGGGCGCTCGTGCCAAGGCAGCGCAAACGTACGCGCAATTCCTACGCAAGACGCACGCGCAGGATACCGTACTTGATGCGCACGCGAATAAGGCGCCCGTGCGCCGGAGCTCCGGCGAAGAGCCGCCGAAGCAGCAAACGACGGAAGTCGATACCGTTGTCGACGCGATGATGCTCGAACTCCAAGAGATGGAACACCGCCGGCAAGAAGGGCTCAAGAAAAAGCCCAAGTGAATCTCGAGCCATACATCGAATTCGCCAAAAAAGCTTTTGCGCGCGAGTCGACCTATCGCCTCGAGGTGCTGACCGAAGTCGGGTCGCTGGTCCTGCGCGTCTACCTGCTGCGCTCGCTGTGGACGGCGCTTTACTCGCAAAACGCGATGCCGCTGAATCTGCCGCTGCACAGCATGATTACGTATGCGACGGTTGCGCTCCTGATGTCTTTGATTCTCGAAGTCGACGGCACACGTTTGATTCGCGAGAAGCTGCGCGAAGGCACGATTGCGACCGACCTGATGAAGCCGATTAGCTTGCCGCTCTACTTCTTCGCCGACGGTGTCGGCCAGACGCTACTGCACGCCCTGCTCGTCATACCGTCGCTGCTCTTTGCGCTGTTGCTCGTGCGCATCGACGTCCCGGGGCCGGCAACGCTGGCGGTCTTTCTGCTCGCGTTTTTGCTCGGATATTGCGTCAATTTTTTCATCAATTTCTTGATGAACTCGGTAGCGTTCTGGACGCTCGAAACCTTCGCGATTCAACTGATCGTGCGCTGGGTGTCGGATCTGCTTTCGGGACAAATCATACCGCTGACGTTCTTTCCGGGAATCTTCGGAACGATCGTCTTTGCGTTGCCGTTCGCAGCGGTGTACTCGACACCGCTGCTCATTTACGTCGGGGTCATCGCGCCCTCGCAGTGGGCGTTCGCGCTGGGCATACAAGCCGCATGGCTGGTGCTCTTCAGCGGACTCTCGGCTCTAGTGTGGCAAGCAGCCGAAAGGAGGGTGGTGATTCAGGGTGGGTGAGCGCGAGCGAAGCCGCGCGACTGTTAATCGACCCCGGGGACATCCCAGAGGACGAGTTCGCCGCGGCCCTTGACCGCCAGTCGCGCCACGTCGTAGAAGCGAATCGCGTCGCCTTTTTGCAGCGCCTCGCCGTTGGCTTCGATCTTACCGTCGTCAACGAAGAGAAAGCCGAAACGGTTCGGCGCGAACTCATAGACGGCTCGTCTGTCCTCGATCCGTGAGACTCTAGCGTCGCATCCTGCGTGATGCGAATCGGCGCGTCGACGCCGTCCTGGCCGCTGACGATCCGCAGCCAGCGTATTGTGCGATCTTCGGGCGCGAAATCCATCTGCCCGTAGGCCGGCGCCTCGCCGGTTTTGCCGGGCAGCACCCACATCTGCACAAAATGGAGCTGGCGCCATCGGACGGCGTTGAACTCGCTGTGACGCACGCCCGTGCCCGCGCTCATAAACTGCACGCCGCCCGGACCGACGACGCCGTCGTTGCCGAGCAGTCCTTGTGGGCGAGCTCGCCCGTCGAACACATAGGTCACGATCTCCATGTCGCGGTGCGGATGCGGCGGAAAGCCTGCGCCGCCCGCGACGCGTGTCGTCGTTGAAGACGCGCAGCGCACCCCAGTTCTCGATTCTCCGGATCGAAGTAGTCGGCAAAGCTGAACGAATGGTACGTCTTGAGCCAGCCGTGATGGAAAAAGCGTGATAGCTTCGCCGAACGCTGGATCGAAAACGTCGGCGGCATCGAGGTCTTCATGGTAGCTGCCTCAGACACCCTACTCGGGGGTCAGGTTGCGCAGCCGCCCGAGCAACAGGTGGTAGTAGAGCATCCCGCGCGTCGGGCCGAGTACGTCGAGCACCGCATCCAAATCGAGCGTCTGGTCGCCCGAAAGCAGCTTGACCGTGCGGGCCACGCCCGAGTCGCGCATCGGAAAGATATCGAGACGGCCGAAGCCGCGCAGCAGCACAACGGAGGCGCTCCACGGCCCGATCCCGCGCATGCGCGTACGAGCGATTCGGCGGCCTGCGCGGTCGGGAGCGCCTCGAGCTCCCGTCTCGTCGACCGGCCGTCGAGCGCGCGTCGCGACCGCGCGCAGATGCGCGACCTTGTTGGTCGAGAGCCCGCGGCGCGCAGCTGCGCTTCGGCTCGGCGAGCACGCGCCGCGGCCCGGGAAACGGTACGCAGATCGACGCCGGCGACGTCGAACGGCGTAGCCGATGAGCGCTCGACCACGCGGCGCATGATCGCCGCCGCGGCGTGGATGCTGATCTGCTGAAAGACGATCGCGTGCGCGCACGCCTCCCAAGCGTCGGGTAGCGCGGCGGCTTAACGCCGCGCAGCGCGCTGCGCGAGCGGCGCAAGCCACGGCACGCGCGCGCCGCGCGTGCGCATCCATGGCGGCAGATCGACCTCGACTCCAAGCATCCGCGCGACGAGCGCGCGCACGTGCGCTCGGCCGAGCCTTCGCGTCGCTTGCACGCACAGATCCGCGCGCGTCCGGCTGCGTGACGCGCACCGCGACGAGCGCCGTGCCTCGTCGGCGAAGGCGCGCGATAGTACGTGCCGTCGTCGCCGACGACGTCGACGGCGTTGGTCGCGAGCCGGCGCAGCGCATCCGCCGTCAGATCGAGACGAAACGGCGCGCGGACGGGGAGCACGCTCGCAATGTTGGAAACACGTCTCGATGGTCGGAGCCTATCTGCAGTACTGGCGCGTGAACTTCCTGACGATGCTCGAGTACCGGGCCAACTTCATCATGTGGTTCGGTTCACCATCGTCTATCACGGCGTCGCGCTCGGCGCGCTGTACGTAACGATGCAACGTTCCCCTCGATGAACGGCTGGGATTTCCGCCAGATGTTCTTTCTGTACGCGCTCTGGATGACTCGGGCACGAATTCCACAACGTTTCTTCTTCAATGTGGTTGCCGTGCCGGATTACGTCCGCGAAGGCCGCTTCGACCGCTTCCTCGTGCGCCCGCTCGACACGCTCTTTCAAGCGCTGACCGTCCCGCAGCAAATCTCGCCCGACGGAATCGTGATTGCCATCGCTACGCTCGCCGTCGCTACTGCTACGGCGCGCGTTCACGTCGACTGGATTTTCGTGGTCTTCGTGCCGCTGGTCGTGCTCGGCGGCGCGCTGATCGATCTCGGCATCTCGCTGGTCGTCGCGACGATTTCGTTCTGGTTCATACGCGTCGACACGCTGCGCTGGGTCGTCATGTCGCTCGAGCAGGACTTCACCCGCTATCCGATCAGCATCTACACGCGCGGCGTGCAGATCGTGCTGGCGTTCGTCCTCCCGTTCGCCTTCATGAACTACTTTCCGGCGACGTTCTTCTTGCAGAAGGCCGAAACCGGACTTCATCTCAATCCCGCCGTCGGTCTGCTGACGCCCGCGATCGGCGTCGTGTGGGTCTCGATCGCGTATTTATTTTGGCAGACGGGTCTACGCCACTATCAGGGAACGGGATCGTGAATCGGCAAGCATTTCTTCTGGCCGGCGGTGCATTTGCCGTGGCACCGCTGCGCGCGCGAGCGTCATCGTATACTCGTGTCGAGGCAATTGCGCACGGGGTTCCGGGGGTGGTCGGCGCCTATTGCCGCACGCTGGCCGATGGGCCGCCGCTCTTTGCCTTTAACGAACATGTCGTGTTTCCAACCGCGTCAACGATCAAGGCGCTCATCATGGTCACCGCCTTCGTCGAAGAGGAGCATCGTCCAGGAACGCTCGACGAGCGCATTACCACGCACCGTGGCGAGCTCATCGGCGGCTCGGATTTTATGTCGCAACAGCCCGACGGCGCGCGATTTACCGTGCGCGAGTTGATCGTGCCGATGATCACCCTCAGCGATAACACCGCGAGCAATTACCTCATCTCTTTTTTCGGAATGCCGGCGATTAACGCCGTTGGCGCGCGCCTGAAGATGAATCAGACTCGGCTCGCGCGGCACTTTCTCGATTTCGCGGCGATCGTACACCACAACGACAACGTGACCACGCCGGCTGATATGTCAAAACTGCTCTTCGCCATCGCCAGCGGCGCCCGCGAGGAAAGGGCCACGATCTGTTTGCCCGAGCATTGCAAAGCGATGATCCAGATCATGCTACGTCAGACGGACCGCGACAAAATCCCCGCCGGCCTGCCGGCCGGGGTTCCGGTTGCAAACAAGACCGGCGAACTCGACGGCAGCCGCAGCGATATCGCAATCGTGGAGCCATTCGGCGATTCGCCCTATATCTTAACGGTTTACAGCAAATGGTTGCAGGAATATCCGCCGGTCTATAATGCGTTCCATCGCTTTGCGCGTCTTTCATATGGATTAGTGGGAAAAACGGACCTATAAGAAGGCTCCCCTCGCGCAGGACTTCGCCACCCACCGCGCGGTATTGCATGTCATGAAACGGGCGCTTTGCATTGCCCCTGCGTTGCTATTAGCGGCGTGTGGTGGAGGTGGTAGTGGTCCTGCGGCATTGCCGCAGCCGCGCAGCAGTGCTGCCGCGAAGGACGTTACCGCCACGGCGAAGATAACGATTCCGAGCGCCGGCTCGACCAGCAACCGCGCTCTGAGAAAAATTTACGACACGGCGTCCACGACGCAAGGCATTTTGCTCACGGTCTATCCGGTGAGTGGAACGCCGTCGCAAGTCATCACGGTCGCCGGCGGTGATATCTCGGGCGACGCCGCGTCGAATTGCACGGCAAACGGCAGCGGCCGTGTCTGCACCGTCTCATTCCCGGCTCCGCCGGGCAACAGCAATCTGCTCGCGCAAACCTACACGCAAATCATTCCCGGCGGCGGCACGGTTCCCGGCGGCGCGCAAGTGCTCGGGGCTGGAAGCACGCCGATCTCGATTTCGGTTAACCCGGCAAGCGGCGTCAACAACGTCAACCTCACGCTCAATCCCGTGCTCGCAAGCGTCAACCTGACGCCGGTTCCCTCGTCGCTGCGCGCGCTTTTGCCCGCGACCTTCGGCGTCTCGGTTGTTGGCCTGGACGCGAGCGGCAGCATCATCGTCGCCGGCCAGTATGTCGATAGCAATGGGAATCCCGTGTCAGCGTCGCTCGCGTTCGGATCGAATCCAAACAGCTCTTTAGCGCTGTCGACAAGCACGGTGAGCGTGCCGGGGACGACCGTCACCGGTACGTACAACGGCAACGACGACGTCGCCGGAAATGCCAGCGCGTCGATCGCTATCACGAGCGCTGCGCCGTTTGCCGCAACCGGCACGCTGACGATGCACGGGCCGACCGTAACGCCGATGGCGTCGGCGCAGCCCTACCTCGCGGGCACGCCGCCGCCGTACGCCAACGCGCTCTACGTCAACGTCAACGGCAGCGATCCCCAGATCTGGTACACCGCCGCGAACAGCGGCACAACGTGCCTGGCAAACTACGACATCGCAAGCGCGAACGGCGCGTGCGCGACCGCTTCACCCGGTCCCGCCGGCCTGAGCACCGACGGTTCGAGTTACGTGTATGCCGCAGGCGCGACCGCGCCGTTTTACTACCAATTCAATCCGCTCGGATTCCTCACGCAAATCAATTCGTGCAGCACGTACTGCGGGTCGTCCAGCGGTTCGGCTTACTCTCCGACGAATCACGCACTCTACTACGTGGATAGCAGCGGCCAAGCGGTTGTGATGTATAATCCGCAGAGCGGTGGCAACGGCGCGCTGGCGGCGGGGGGAGTCGGTGGAACGCCCGAGGCCGTCCAAGTCGAAACGGTCAGCGGAACCGACAGCGTCTGGTTCTTGTCGTCGACCGCTTTGTTCGTCGAAAGCCTGGGCTCAGGGATCTTAGCCACGAGTCCGCCGAGCGGAATGCTCGACCTGTACGGGACCGCTGACGGATCCGCCGCGTACGTGACCGTGCCCGCGAGCAACGCGATAGCGGTCTTTACCTACAGCTCGAACCTCTCCGTCAGCCAATCGTATTCCACCACCCAAGGTGCGCCGCAATATCTCGCCGGTTCATCCGACGGGAATTCGGTTTGGTTCAGCGAGACGACCGCCGGCGGCATCGGCGTTGGGCGCATCGACCTGGTCAACCAACGCGTCAATGAGTCGCAGATTGCGACCGGCGGTGGAATCGCCGGCGGCATCGCGCTCAATCCCAACAGCGACGCGATATACATCTTGGAATGGTCGGGCACGGCGTCACCGGGCCAAATCTACCAGGTGACGCCATGAAGCGCAGCATCGCCGCGCTGCTCGCGGTATCATTGCTTTCTGCATGCGGCGGTGGCGGTGCGTCGTCGCTGCCTCCAACCGCATCGCACGGATCGGGCGCGTCCGGCAAGAGCGTGAAGATGACGCTCGTCGTTCCCGCACCGTCGTCCTCGGCGTCATCGGCGCGCAAGCCAGCTTATATTTCACCGTCGGCGCTCGGCGCGCAGGTGAGCGTCACCGGTGCCGGTGGTGGGAGCGCGCAGACCGTCCTCGATCTGTCGTCGAGTTCGACGATCTGCACAACGACCGGCGGTCAACGCAGTTGCAGCGCGAACGTCACGGCCCCGCTCGACAACGACACCTTCGTCGTCGAAATCTACGATACGTCACCGGTCAACGGCGTGATTCCCTCGAGCGCGCACGCGCTCGGCCTCGCCGCAGTCACCCAAACGATCACCCTCAGCTTCACCGGCACGCTGGTCATCGCGGTTGGCGGCGTGGTCTCGAGCATCGGTCTGCAGTCGACATTCCTGTCGGTTGCGCCAAATGGACAACCGCAGTCAGTCGGCATCGCCGTGAATCCGACGGACTTCGGGAACAATCCGATCGTCACCGGAACCACCAGCCCCTTTGCCAATCCGATCACCGCGATCGTAGCGGAAGTGGGCGGCAGCGGGCATATGTCGCTCGTGCTTAACGGCACGAACGTCGGTACAACGGCGACGCTCAAACAATCGACCGACACGCTGTCGGTCGCCTACGACGGCGGCGGAAGCGCAGGCTACGGCGGCACAATCGAACTTTCAGCAGCCAATGCAACGGCGGAAACCTTCGTGCTCGCGCCGATGTACCTCACCAGCACGTCGCCGTACTACGCGAGCGGTTCACTCGGCCTACTCGGAACGGCAACCGGTGTGCCATTCACCATTACGGAGGCTAACGCACCTCTGGCCAACGCGTATACCGCAACCGCGAGCGGCTGCACCAACATCGCGACGGTCTCGAGCGTGAACATGGGGCTTTCCAATCCCGACGGCAGCGTTAAAATCGGGACGTTTACCGCTACGGGCGCATCGAGCGGCGGCACCGGCTGCAGCATCACCGTGAGCGACGGCATCACCAGCATCGCCATTCCGACGACGAATACCCCAAGCCAGGGCAGCGTCGTACTTTCGGGTGAATCGATTGCGGAATACGCGCTGCCGACCTCCTCTCCGCCGCCTTCGTCCACGCCTTCGCCTTCACCGGCGCCGTACGCCATTGTTGCGGGTCCCGACGGGCGCATGTGGTTCTCAAACATCAGCAATAGCGGCGTCGGCGCGATCACGACCAGCGGTGCAATAACCTCGTATTTGTTGCCGGGTGATCTGTACGCCGCGCTCACGGTGGGAAGTGACGGCAACATTTGGGGCGCGGACGCGAACACGGTTACGATCGACAAGATCCTTGTGCCGAGCGGCGCACTCTTCGCCCAATATCACACCAGCTACGGGCCGGTTGGGATCACCAACGGCCCCGACGGCAACGTCTGGTTTACCGAAGCCAGCGGATGTTGCAGCGGCATGGTCGGCTACGTCACACCCGGCGGCACGCTCACGGAATTTCCGATCGTCGATTCAAGTCCCAACCCGGGCGGTATCGTGACGGTCGGAAGCAATCTCTGGTTCTGCGACAACGCAGCCGGCGGCAGAGTCATCGATCAAGTCACGACAAGCGGAATCGTAACGGACGTCACCGCCGCGCTCCCGCAGCCATGCAATACCCTCGCGGTCGAACCGGATGGCCTTTACGTCTGGGCTACGACCGGATTCCAAGGCGGGACGTATCCAGGTATCATGCGCATCAGCGTGTCAACCGGCGCGGTGAATCAATATGCGCTCACCGGGACATCGCAATCCGTCGCCGCGGCCGCAAACGGCATCATGTACGTCACGGAGGTCACGGCTTCGGGCGGGATGCTCGCGCAAATTCCCCAAGCATCGCCGGCGAGCTTCACGGAAATCCCTATCCCGACGAGCGCTGCGACGCCGTACGGCATTGCTGCGGGTCCGGACGGACGCATCTGGTTCACCGAATCCAACGAGAGTAAGATCGGCGCGCTCAGCCCCTAGGGAACATTGGACGAAGGAGGCGGCCCCTAAACTGCCAAGAGCTTAGTGACGCTGGTCGCTTTGCAACCAGCGTGGAGGCCGTCTGATGCCGCGATTGATCGGGATCGTTCTCGTGAGCACGCTGCTCGCCGCTTGTGGTGGGGGCAGTTCAAGCGTGCTCCCCAAGGCCGGCGGCAACGCGACCCCCTCAAAGATGAAGGTGCAGGTCTCGATCACCATGCGTGTGCCGGGCGCAGCCAGTGCGCGTAATGCCGCGCTGCGACGGCGCTTCACGATAGCGCAAAATACGGCCGGTGCACTCATCTCCGTCTACACCGCAGGCAATGACACCGGAACGCCGCTTGCGACGACCGCGGTAAACATCGAGCCCTCGCCCGCGCCGGGTTCGACCTGCACGGCGTCCGATGCGCTTGGCAATCGCTCGTGCACCTTTGATATTTCGGCGCCGGTCGGCACCGACGACTTCGCGATCACCACCTGGGACCAGGCCCCGACTGGGGCTTCGATCCCCGTAAGCGCAAATGAACTCGGTTGGGGCCTCGATCCGTCGGTTGCGATCGTCGCCGGTGCGACCGCCAACGTGAGCGTAACGCTCTCGAGCGTGCTCGCCTCGGTCTCACTCGACCTCACGCCGGCCACGTTGCATCAGATCATTCCATCGACCGGCACGATCGGCGTCTACGCGCTCGACGCCGACAACGACGTGATCGTGAGCAACGGCTTCGTGGATCCCAGCGGCAATCCGATTACGCTCAGCCTCAACGACGACAACAGTTTGAACGGCGCACTCTATCTCTCAACGAGCAGTATTAGCGCGCCAAGTGCAACCGGCGTCCAGTATTTCTACGCGCCGGGTAACGGCCCACTTAGTTCGAGCGGAAATCAAACGGTCAACTTCTCGGTCAGCTCGTCGTACGACGCGGTAACAACGACCGGCGCGGCGCTGAACGCGATCTATCCGAGTTTTACGTCGATCACCGACCCGAATCTCAGCGTCAATAACACGCATCACGGCGGCGTGGTGTTCGATACCCAAGCCGGCGTCTATTACACGACGCCGCTCAATTTCGGTGGCATATCATATTATAGCGGAAGCGGAAGCAGCATCACCGACAACGCCGCGGCAGTCTCGACGGCGCCGATTCTCGGCAGCATTGTAAGCGTTACTGGAGCGTTTGTCGCGATCGCAGGCAATCAAGAGCTGACATTCGGGGCGCCGCCGTCTTCCACCATCGCTCCCGGGCCGAATTCAGCCTTGATGCCGGTGCCCAACGGCAGTGCAGTCGCTTTCAACAACGGTGGAGCAATCTGGTACACGAGCGGCTCGTCGCTGATCAACTACCCGCTTTTCAGCGGCTCGCCGAGCGCGACCGGGATCGGCGTCAATACCTCGGCCGGCGTCGCCGTAGATGCGTCATCGAACGTTTGGGTTGTCGACAATGTTGACAGCCGCATCATTGAGTATCCCGGCCCCAACAACCCGCTGCAAGCGGGCGGAGCACCCTGGGACGTCCTCATCAACGCCAACGGCATCTATGTCACCGATCACGGACCGAACCCCGCGATCATTCAGCTCGATAGTAGCGGCAACATCGTCAATACGATCTCCGTTCCGGACGGCGCAGTGCCCTGGTACATGATGCCGGACAATGCGCAGCCCGGCATCGTCTGGTTCGACTATCTGCTCAACGGCCAAATCGGTATTGGCCGGATGGATACCAACACATCGCCGACAACTTTCGTGCTCGCGACCGACGTGAATGGTCCATTCGGATCGCAAGCCGGCGCGATCGGCGCCGCTTCGAACGGCTTGGTCTACCTCGTGTTCGACGGAACGTCGACGCTGGTGCAGGTGCAGCGATGAACGCGCGCCGCCTTGCTCCGATCATGGCATTGCTGCTCGCTGCGTGCGGCGGCGGAGGCTCGAGCGTTACGCCCGGCGCGCCGACGGGCCAACCAAACGCCAAAATGCAAAGCGTCGTGATTTCGCTCATCGTCCCCGTCAACTCGGGAACGAGCGGAGCGCGCCGCCCCGCCTACATTTCGGCCTCCGCGCAAGGCGCGGGCATCATCGTGACGCAGGGCTCGGCAACCGTCAACGCGACGCTCGACCTCTCGTCAGGCTCAAGCGCTTGTACGGGCAGCGGCAGTTCGCGCACGTGTACGACGAGCGTTACCGTGCCGATCGGCAACGACGTGTTTGCGGTGACGATCTACAATCAATCCCCGGCGAACAATGTGATTCCGGCCGGCGCCGCTATTCTCGGCGTCGGCACCAGCATGGTCGATGTGATCGCCGGTTCGACGACCAGCGTTCCGGTGTATATCGGCGGACAAATCGCGCATTTCGGCGCGACGCTGCCGTCAGGCTCACTTCCGGGCAACGGCCACGCGCAAAGCGCGGTGCTGGTGATCGGGCCGACCGATTTCGGTAACAATCCGATCACCGCGGGAACCAGCGATCCGTATGCCAATCCGATCACCGTTGCGGTCTCTGAGACGGGGGGCACAGGGAACGCGACGCTCTCGCTCAACGGAGGCCCCGCGAGCAGCAGCGTGCAGGTGACGAAATCAGCTGATTCCCTCGCGCTAAACTACAACGGCGGCGGCGCACCGGGCTATTCGTTCACGGTAACGCTCAGCGCGAGCGGCGTGAGCTCGCAGTCGTCGACGATCGCGCCGCTCATCGCATCGATCGGCGGTTCGGCGGTGACGAGCGTCGGCCTCAACGGCACGGTTTCGAACCTCACCCTGACCGTGGGCGAAGCGGGAAGCTCACGCACTTACACGCCTACTCTTTCGACGTGTACCGGCATCGCGACGATCGGCGCGCTGAGCGGCAGCGGCGCATCGGCAACGCTTCCAGTCGGCGGCGGCGCGACGCCGAGCGCGAGCGGATGCACGCTCACGATCACCGATTCGGGCAGCGTCGCATTGGTCTTGCCGGTCACGAATACGCCGGTCACCTCGGGCGTAAGCGTTAACGGCTCGACGATCTTCGAGATGTCGGGCTTCACACATCCCTACGGCATCACGAGCGGACCCGACGGAAATATCTACTTTACCGATTCGGGCACCGTCGAAGTCCTTCAGCCGAACAACTCCGTGCCGTTGGCACAATGGGTGATCACCGGAAATCTCTTTGACATTACGACCGGCTCCGACGGCGCACTTTGGATGACCGATCAAGCAAACGGCGGCGCGGATCGGCTGACGACAACCGGTATCATCGCAAAATACCCCTTTAGCGGCACGCCGCAAGGTATAGCGCCCGGTCCGAACGGGCTGATGTTGATCGCCGATAACACAAGCGGCGGCGTCTGGACGCTCGACACCGGCGGCCTCTTTACGATCCTTCCGTTCTCACCGTCGGGCACACCATCGGAAGTGACGTGGGTCCCCGGCGGTGCCAACGGCGACGCGTGGTTCGCGGAGGCCAATTTCATCGGTGACTTCAGCTTGAACAACAACGCCGTGACCACCGAACTCGGCGTACCCGACGGCGACACCGCAAACTACATCGCCTACGGGCCGGATGGCAATGTCTGGGTGACGGCATCGGGAGGCAGCGCTCCGCTTGTACTCGTCATCAATCCATCAACCGATGCCATAACGCAGATACCTTTGGGTGTGGGCGCAACGCCCCAAGGCATTACCGCGGGCGCCGACCACGCGATGTGGTTCGTCGACCCCGGCACCAATAGCATCGGCGAAATCAACATCACGACGCACGCGGTCACAATGTTTCCCGTCCCCACGAGCAGCGCTGGGCTGCGAGAGATCGCTAAAGGTGCCGATGGCCGGCTGTGGTTCACCGAAAATAGCGTAGGGCAGATCGGCTGGCTTATCCCTTAGACGGGTTCGACCGTCACCAGATTCATTTTATCGCCGCGCTTGATTGCGTCGAGCGTTTCGAAGCCCTCGGTCATCTGTCCAAATACGGTGTAGTTGTTATCAAGAAAGCGCGCATCGGCTAGACAAATGTAGAACTGCGAGCCGGCGGAATCGGGATTTGACGAGCGAGCCATCGCTACTGTCCCACGCACATGCGGTTGCTTGTTGAATTCGGCTTTGAGGCGATATCCGGGGCCGCCCGTGCCGTCGCCGTCGGGATCACCACCTTGGATTACGAAGCCCGGCTCGACGCGGTGGAACGCCAGTCCGTCGTAGAAGCCCTCTTCGGCGAGCTTCATAAAAGCAGCGGTGTGAACGGGCGCATCATCAGGGAAAAACGTGAAGAGGATGTCACCTTTGTCGGTGGCAATGCGAACTTTGGATTCGCGAGCACGTTCGGTGTAGGTTTTGACTTCGTCGGGTGTCGGAGCAGCAGTCGGCATTGCGCTCTCTTGCACCGCACGTGTTTCGTGCCCTTCGCCTTGCGGTAAATCTCGACCGAAATGCCCGAGAAGCCCACCCTTCACGTCCAGATCCCGCCTGACCCACAGTACGCTCGCACGGTGCGCGGAGCGCTTGCCGCATTTGCGTCGCTCCACGGCGTTGTCGAGCTGGATCAGGCCGCAGTGGTGCTCGCGGTTGGTGAGGCTCTAGCCAACGCGATCGAGCACGCTGCAGCCCAGGGTGACATAAAAGTGACCGTGGAGATCGATCGGGACGTTATCTTCGCCCGAATTGTGGACAGCGGACGCGGCCTCAACGAAACGCCCACCGATTTGCAGCCGCTGCCCGATGATGACGAAGAGGGCGGTCGAGGCATTCCGATCATGCAGCGCTGCGTCGACCAGTGGAGCGTCGAGAGTTCCCCGGGTCTAGGGACGATCGTAACGCTGCGACGCTTCCGCCGCCATACCGCGCCAACCGATCAGGAACAAGTCGCCTTCTCGTAAAAGCTTGCAGGCATGAATCTTCACGCCTGCCTTGCGGCCATCGTCGCAACCGTGCTCTCCTACGCGGCGCCGAGCCCCGCACCGCTCGATCCCCAGATCGCCGCGATGGTCGCCCAGGTCAGCGCCGATCGCCTGCGCGCCAACGACACCAAACTCGTCGGATTCTTTACGCGCAACGATTTTTCCGAAACGAGCTCGACGGCGACGCGCGGTGTGTTCGGTGCGCGCGATTGGATTCGCGCGCAGTTCGAAGCGATTGCAAAGACGAGTGGCGGCCGGATGACCGTGGCGCTCGACGACTACACGCAACCCAAGACGGCTCGCACGCCGCGCGCCGTCGCCGAATCGAGCATCATTGCGACGCTGCGCGGCGACGAGCCGGGGCTCATCTACGTGATGTCAAGCCATTACGACGACTGCAACGGCGACTGCACCAACGGCACGCGTGAAGCTCCCGGAGCCGACGATAACGGGTCGGGTACGTCGGCCGTCCTCGAAGCCGCACGCATCATGGCCCCCCATCATTTTCGCGGCACGATCATCTTCGCAGTGTTCGACGGTGAAGAGCTCGGGCTGTGGGGATCCTCGCACTACGCCGACGAGCTCAAAGCGAAAGGCGTCCCGGTTGCGGCCAATTTGAACAACGACATTATCGGGAACTCGACGGGCGGCAACGGCGTGCATGAGCCAAGCGTCATCCGCGTCTTCAGTCAGGCACTTCCCGTCGACGCTAAGCTCGCCGGCGTGAATCTCGTCGGAACCGAGAACGACTCACCCTCGCGCGAGCTTGCGCGCTTCGTGGGCGAAACGGTTCCCCCGTACATGGACGGATTCACGGTGCGCCAAATCTGGCGCGCCGATCGTTTTCTGCGCGGTGGCGATCAAGAATCGTTCCAAGCCGACGGCTATCCGGCGATCCGGTTTGTTGAGCCGAACGAAAACTTCACGCATCAGCACCAAGACGTGCGCGTTGAAAACGGCGTGCAATACGGCGATCTGCTGCAATACATCGACTTCGACTATATGGCCAAGGCAACGCAAGCCAACGTCGCTGCGCTTGCCGCGCTCGCCCTGGGTCCTCAAGCACCGCCAAACGCGCAGATGGTGCTCCAGCACCTCGGCTACGATTCGACGCTGCGCTGGAAGCCCGCGATCGGCGCCGCCTCCTACGAAATCGTCTGGCGTTCGACAACGGCGTCCGATTGGCAATACGCGGCGAACGTCGGCAACGTCACCCAGGCGACAGTTCCGGTTAGCAAAGACGACTACATCCTCGGCGTGCGCGCTATCGACGCGCACGGACATCGCAGCGTCGCGAGCTACCCGACGCCCGTGCGTGAACCTTCGAAGTAGCGCTCCTACGTATCCGGGGCAAGGTCCGAGCCCAGCAGTAAGGTCGAACTCGTGCCGGGACGCAAGCTCGTCGAGAAGACGTGCGCGAGCGCCTGCGCGGCAGGCGAACTGCCGACCACGATGCTGGTGGCCTTTGCGGGCTGATCGATTGACGTTTGGACGTTCCAGCCGCCACCACGCAGCGCCCCGACGATCGTACGATCGAACTCGCTGTTGCCCGTCGCATTCGCGACGAGCACCTGATCTTGCGGCGGCTCTCCTTTGGCGAAAAGGAGCTTTCCTATGAGTTTCGCCCAGCGATCGTCGACGAAAACAACGGAAGCGTCGCCCACCCACCCGGCTTTGCTCGGCAGCGTAAACGCGCGAATATTATCGTCGGGCACGTCACGATACACCTCGAGCAACGCGAGTAACTGTTGGTCGCTCAGCGTCGTCTTCATGTCCTTGCGGGCGAATTGCAGAATGCGCGGCAGCTTGGCCCAGTTCTGCGGTTGGCTGAGCTGATTCATCATCAGTTTGAGGACCTGTTGTTGGCGCTTCATTCGGCCGTAGTCCGACGAGGCGTCATGGCGAAAGCGCAGATACCCCGCCACTTGACCGCCGGTTAAATACTGCTCGCCCTTTTTCAAGTGAATGTGCAAGTCGCCGTTGTTGTCGTCGTAGTCCATCGACTCGTCGACGTCGACGTTGAGGCCGCCCATCGCATCCACGATCTGGGCCGCGCCCTCGGGCTGCAGCGCAATAGTCGCATCGATGGGCGCACCGCCGAGCAGCTCGCTCACGACGCGCGCGCTCATTTTCGCTCCGCCGTAAGCGTAAGCGGCGTTGGCCTTGTCATGACCGTGATTCGGGATGACCACCCAACTATCGCGCGGGATCGAGACCAATGTTGCGGTACGGCGATCGACATCGAGATGCGCAAGAATGATCGTATCGGTCGTGGCCTCGTCATCTTGGTATCCAAGAACGAGCAGATTGAGTTTGCTCGCACCGAATGCTCGATGCGAAGTTTGCACGGCCACTTCGTGGCGCACGTGGTCACCGAAGATAAAGAATCCGGCGACGACCGCCGCTGTGCCGGTGATCGCTACAAGCGCAACGCGCTTCCAGCGTATGGTCGAAAACATAAAAACTCCTCACGTGTGGTGTTCGCAGGAGCGTCCGTTCGCGGACGCGGGGTTATGCGAACGAAATCGGAGGAGCGCGATTGCCGATCCGGCATAGGACCGGAGCGCTGCGTCGCGCCCACGCCATGCCGCGGCGGCGCAGCGCGAGCGGCGAAGGAGCGTGGAGCGCGCGCGTTGCAAGCGCGCGGAAACGGCGGATTACGCAGAGTGTTGTGTGCGTACAGGTACGCGCAACGCGCGCAATGCCGTACGCGACGGCAACACCGACGAGCCCGTGGGCGAGCATGCTAAACCAAATCGGGCCGCCAAGCCAAATCGTGCTGCCAAGCGTGTGACCCGTTACGATGACCTGCTCGGTCGTCTCCATCGCATAGAGCACGACGAGCTGCAGCGCAAGGATGAACGGAAGCAGTCGTCCCACGTGGGTGCGCAGCGCTTCGCGGGAGGCTCGTAGCAGTTCTCGACGGATGCGCAGCGCCAGATAGCACGCGACCAGGATCGCACCGCACAAAAGCGTCGGCAGCACATCCAAGCTCGAGCGATCGGTGAACACTCCGTGCCCGAACCAGCCCGCATTCGAGGCGGCTTCGACCAGCGGGTCGGCGATCGCGGCGGCAATCACCGCCGACGCAACGCAGAACCAGAATCGAATGGAACCGTGCCTCACAGGGGCGATTATACCCTTAGATTCTGAAAATCCGCACAAACCTATCCAGCAGACGAGGATCGCCTTCGAAACATCACGATCGGTCTTTTTCGTGATCCCGAGGGCCGCACCATCGGCCTGGTGGATCCGGGCGCCGCGATGTAACGGAGAAGGCCGGCTAGATCCTCTAGCCGGCCTTCTTCTTTTCTTAGAACCGTTTAGCTAGAAGCGGGGCGGGCGGCCGTTGGAGCGGCGCTCGCCGCGCGGATAGTAGCCGCCGCGCGACGCCGGTGCGACGTACGTGCGACCGCGATAGGTGCCACCGCGATATATGGTATTTACGCGCACGTTGTTGTACACGCGCGCGTTACCGACGTAATGGTAGCCGCCGGTCGCGAAGTAGCCGCCATGCCACCAGCCGGTGTTGCCGAAGAAAAAGCCCAGGCTGATCGAGGGCCCGTAGAAGCTCCATGGATGTCCGGCGTAGTAAGGCACGCCTGCGTAATACGTGTAGGGCGTGTCCACCTCATTAGCGGCGAAGTACGGTCCTTCGTTGTAGCCGAGGATGCTGACGACCATGCCCGGTGCGAGCGTAAGGCCGGTCGGATTGATGATCGTGCCGTCGTGCAACTGCACGTTGTCGGCGTATCCACGATCGTCTTGAACGATAAGGTTGTAACCGCCGTCAAAGCTCGAGATGCGCCCTTGAATCTGTCCGTCCTCGGCAACCGGCGGTCCGGCCGGCTGGGCATACGACGGGGCATCTTGCGCGAGCGCGACCGTTGGGGTTATAAAAGCGAGTGCCGCAAGCGCGGCGAGCAATTTAATGTGCATACAGTCCAGAAACGTACCCCGCTTTCCTACCGATGCCACATTGCCCCACTCTCGCCGAATTCTAATCAGTTAACCAAGCTATGGCATACTCCGTTGCCCCAGTTACGACAAGAAGGACGCCCGTATTGAGGCCACGGTCTCATCGATATCTTCTGCGCTGTGCGCGGTCGACACGAACATCACTTCGTTTTGACTAGGCGGCAATAACACGCCGCGATCGAGCATGCCGTGCCAGTAGTCGGCGTATTGCCGCTTATCCGCAGCGAGCGCATCGTCGTAGTCGCGGTTGGGTGGTCCCGCTCGGAATTTAAAATCAACGATCGACTCATGTTGCACCACCGCGTAGGGAAGATCGCGCTCGCGGAAGATCGCGCGAATGCCATCAGCCAATCGCTGCGCTAGACCACGCATCTGGTCGTAGTATTCGGGATGCGATTCCAGCAGATCGAGGACGCGATGCGCCATCCCGATGGAAAACGGATTGCCGCCGTGCGTTCCGCCGGTAAATGTGCCACCAATCGGCGCCAGCACCGCCATCACGTCTTCGCGTCCGCCGAAAGCGGCGATCGGCGCGCCGCCGCCCATAATCTTCCCAACGACCGTCATGTCGGGCGTTACCTGCACCAGTGCCTGCGCACCCCCAAGCCCAAAGCGCAGCCAGGTGATCACTTCATCGAAAATCAGCAAAGCGCCGTGTCGCGCTGCGCGCTCGCGCAATCCTTCGAGAAATCCCGTGACCGGCGTGACGTAGCCCATGTTGCCGACGATCGGTTCGACGATGATCGCCGCCAATTCGTGCTCGCGTCCTTTGAGGAACGCATCGACGCTCGCGAGGTCGTTGTAGCGCGCGACCACGACGTCGCGCATAATGCCAGCGGGAATGCCGCTGGCTTGCGCGTCCGAGGTGTGCGCCGAAGCACCCGCGTCGAGCAACGCAACATCCGAATGGCCGTGGTAGTTGCCGGCAAACTTGAGGATCAACGAACGCTTTGTGTATGCGCGCGCAACGCGAATCGCGCTCATCACCGCCTCGGTTCCGGTGGTGACAAAGCGCATCCGCTCCATCGAGGGCAGACGCTCGCGAATCCGTTCGGCTAGGCGAATCTCATCGGGATGAGTGGTCCCCCACACCAAGCCGTGCCGGGCGAGTTCGTCGAGGCCGGTTACGAGCGCCGGGTGGGTATGGCCGAAAAGCAGCGGGCCGTACGCCATGATGTAGTCGATGTAGCGACGTCCCTCTTCATCATATGCGTGCGCCCCTTCGGCGCGGGCTTGCACGAACATTGGGCCGCCTACGGCCCAGCCGGAACGCACCGGCGAATCGCATCCGCCGGCCAGAACGGCCTGCGCCCGTTCGCGCGTCGACACGCTTAGCGTGACAGGGGGGTGTGCTTGCTTCACCGGGCGCCCTTCGCGGGCTGTCGCTGCGGCGCCTCGCCGGGGTGCAACCATTGGGCTGCGCCTGCGGTTTAAGCCAATGTTCCAGGTTTTCGTATTCCGCAGTCGAGCTTTTTCCAAGTCCACGAACGAGTCGAACCTAAAGACAAATAGAGAGATAGGAGACTCGTTTATGTACAGAGATGAAACGCTCGGTTGTGTTGATTGCGGACGCCAGTTCGCATTTACGACCGGCGAACAAGAATTCTTCGCGATGAAGGGCTTTACCAATAAGCCCAGCCGTTGCCCGGATTGCCGAGTGGTGCGCAAAGCGCGCCAGCCGCAGACCGCAAGCACCAGCACCAGCCGTCGTGAGATGTTCCAGGCAACGTGCAGTCAATGCGGGCAGCGGGCGGAGCTTCCGTTCCAGCCGCGCAATGACCGCCCGGTTTATTGCCGGGACTGCTTTGCCTCGCGGCAAGCATACCGCTAGCCTTCGGGTTAGCATCGGAGAGGCGTCCCCCCCGGGGGCGCCTTTTTGTTATCAGCGAATAGGAGCGCCATATGCCGCATATCGAGATCGAGATCGCCCCGCAGACCAACATCAAAGACCTGGTCAACGCGCTGCCTATTGCCGCCGACGTACTGACCCAGTTTGGTCTGGGCTGCTCGGGCTGCGGCGTGAGCAAATACGAGACGATCGAGCAAGGCGCAAAGGCTCATGGCCTGCGTGCCGAGCCCATCATCGCGGCGCTCGGTCAAGCGCGGCTTTCCGGCTTTGTGCCCCTGATTTCCAACGAAGATCGCACGCCCGCGCGTCGCGCGCCGGGCGCGTTTACCGGTCGCGCGAAGATCGCGCACGTCGTCCCGGTCATGTCGGGTAAGGGCGGCGTCGGTAAATCGCTGGTCACCGCATTGCTTGCGCTCGGCCTGCGCCGCAAGCACCTCGCCGTCGGCATTCTCGATGCCGACATCACCGGCCCATCGATTCCAAAACTCTTCGGTTTGCACACGCCTCTTGCGATCGAAGCCGATCCCAACGCTCCCAAGACGCCGCAAGGCAATCCGCAGCCGCTCATGGTGCCGGCCGTTTCACGCAGCGCGATCGAAGTCGTGAGTTCAAACCTGTTGACCGACAAAGAAGACACCGCGATGATCTGGCGCGGGCCGATTCTCTCCGGCGTGATCCGCCAGTTCTACGAGCAAGTCATGTGGAGCGATCTCGACGTGTTGCTGATCGATCTTCCGCCGGGAACATCGGATGCACCGCTCACGGTGCTGCAGTCGCTCTCGGTCGATGGCGTGGTGCTGGTCACGATGCCGCAGGCGCTAGCGACCATGATTGTACGCAAGGCCGCGAACCTCGTGCATCAGCTCAAGAAACCGATCCTTGGCGTGGTGGAGAATATGTCGTACTTCGTTGCGCCGGACACCGGCACGAAATACGAGATCTTCGGCCCATCGTATGCCGATCGCGTCGCCGAGCTCGCGCAGGCGCCGGTGTTTGCCCGTATCCCGATCGACCCGCGCAAAGCAGCGCTCGCCGACGAAGGCCGCGTCGAAGAGATCGACGATCCGATCTGCGATCAGCTCGCCGATTCGTTGCTTGCATCCCTCGCCGCGCACCCGAAACCCAAGGAGATGATCTCGCTGGTATGATGCTCTACTTTCTCCGTCACGGTCCCGCCGGAGACCGTGAAACGTGGCAAGGATCCGACCACGATCGGCCGCTGACCCCGGACGGAAAGAAGCGCATCGCGCGGGAAGCCAAGGCAATAGCCGATCTGGATCTGCGGATACAACTCGTTGTCACCAGCCCGCTCGTTCGTGCGCGGCAGACAGCGCAGATCGTCGTCGATGAACTCGATCTTCGCGAGGCGCTCGTCGAAGACGAGCGCCTTGGACTCGGATTTTCACCCGGACGGCTCGTCGACGTTCTGCGCGATCATCCGACCGTGACCGACCTCATGCTCGTTGGACACGAGCCATCGATGAGCCAGACCATCGGAGCCTTGATCGGGGGCGCCGACATCGATTTCAAAAAAGGGAGCCTCGCCTGCGTCGACGTGGCGCGCGGCTCCGAACTGCGCGGCCGCCTCGTGTGGCTGGCGGCGCCGAAGCTCCTCACCCGCTAACGTAACTGGGTAAACGTTCCGTGGTCGCGCATCTCGCTCGCCACCTTTTGCGCGGCGTTGTAGGCGACACGCGCGAGACCGCTTCCGATGCTGATCCGGCGCACACCGATGCGCGAGAGGTCGTCGAGCGTAAGCGCCATACCGGAGAGACCAACGAGCACGTTGAGCGGCCGATCCACCGCGCGCACGACCGCGCCGATTTCTTCCTCAGTACGAAGGCCCGGCGCATAGACCACGTCGGCACCGGCGGCCGCGAACGCACGTAGACGGGCAATCGTGTCGGCCAGATCGGGGCGATCCGCAATGAAATTCTCGGCCCGTGCGGTTAGCGTGAAGGGAAACGGCAGCGCGTGCGCAGCTTGGGCCGCTGCGCGCACACGTTCGGCGGCAAACTCGATCTCGTACGGCTCGCCCGCGCGACCGAGTGGCAGATCCTCGATCGAGCAGCCCGCAAGTCCGGCAGCTGCGGCGAGTCGAATCGTCTCCGCAACCCCGGAAGGATCGTCCGCGTAGCCGTTCTCGAGATCAGCGCTAACCGGAAGATCGGTCGCGGCAGCGAGCTGCGCAGCGTGCGCAAGCATCATGTCTCGATCGACGGCGCCATCGGCCTTCCCAACCGAATACGCAAAGCCCCAACTCGTCGTCGCGAGCGCTTCGAAACCGAGCGATTCGAGCATTTTCGCTGAACCGATGTCCCACGGATTAGGGATGATAAAAGCGCGGGTGCGCTCGTGCAGCGCGCGAAAGCCGGCCGCCTTTTCGGACTGACTCTTCATCGGTCAGGGCGACGACGCGGTTACGACGACTGCGTTACGGGCCTGAATGATGCCGTTTGAAAAAATCTGATGAAAGACTCCGGCGACGGTCAGCGATTGGCCAACGTAGAAATTTGGCTTGGAAAACTCCACGACGTTGATGCATCGGCTATCGCAAAGCGCAAACTGCGTGATGACGCCCCCGGGGATAGCACGCATTGCAATGCCTTGCACGATGCCAAGCACCGTGACGTTCTTGCGTTCATAACTCGCAGGTGAGGCGAGGATTCCTGAGGGCGCGAGCACGTTCGCGGCGAGGAGTACGGCGAGTACCTGCTTCATACCAATGGGGTATCCGCATTGGTGCTTGCAATCCTTGTCACAAGCTCCATCGCTAGTGCTGCCCCAACGATCGGACGATCAAGCCCGCGGCCGAGGCGAGCATCAAGACGATGAACAAACTGCGCAGCACGCGTTCGGGTAAACGCTTGGCGAGATTGACGCCATAGGGAACCGAGAACGCTCCGCCAAGCGCGAGAGCGATGCCGGGAATCCAATCGACGTCGTGCACCCCGGCGTAGGTGATGATGCTCACCACGGTTCCCGGAGCAACCAAGGCGAGTCCCATTCCCTGCGCTGCGACTTGTGAGAGACCGAAGAGCGCGGACATCGCCGGAACGGCAAAGACCGCCCCCCCGACGCTAAAAATCCCCGAAAGCGCTCCGCCGATTGCGCCGACGATTCCCGCGTAGGGCCACGGAACGATGCGCGGCGCATGCAGGCCCTTGGGACCAAACGTTCGCCAAGCCATCTGGGTGGCAATCGCCACGATAAAAATCGCGAACGCAACGCGCAGAGGCCGACTTGGGAGTACCGTAGCGACATGCGCGCCGATGTAGGTAAACGGAACCGCCGTAGCCGCGAGCGTAATGGCCAGGCGTGCATCGAGGCCGATTTTGCGGACGTAGTTCCAGAGCCCGAGCAGCACATTGGGCACGATCATGACAAGCGCCGTGCCTTGAGCGACCTGCTCTGAGTAACCAAAGAAGACGCCGAGCACCGGAATGGCGATAAGTCCGCCTCCGATACCGAATAAACCACCTAGGTAACCAAAGACGAGGCCCAACACGAGATAGATAAGTACGCTCTGCAGCATGAGCGTCATTATAGAGCAATTTAGAAGCTCTTGATTGCGATTTGAGCGACATTTGGTCGCCGGCTGTCGGGAAAGTCGCACGTCACGTTACGGTGCAGGCGCACGCTGGAATGGCTATGCAAAACCTACATTTCTTGCGACCTTTGGGATCAATTGCACTCTGCGGTGCGCTCGGCTTCGCGTTGCTCGGCGCGGCCGGCGGCGATGCCGCAAACCCGGCAGACTCGCAGTTCACCCAACAGGCCATGCACACGCTGCTCCAAAGCGTTTCCAATGCGGATGTCGCCGAGTCCGGCGGGGACGCGCACGTCAAATCGGTCGCCTCGACCATTCAATCCGACGAGGTCGCGATCGGTAACCAGCTCGGTTCACTCGCAAACTTCTACGGCATCAACGTTTCGACCGACGCCCCCAAAGCGTCGACTGATGCCGCGGGTTATGTGGCAAGCCAAACCAAAGAGCTCCAGTCGCTGATCGTGCTCTTCCAAGGCGAAGAGCAGAACGGCGGCGGCGCGCAATTGCGAGCGTTCGCCAGCCAAGCGATACCCGTGCTTCAAAAAGATCTGCACGCGCTCCAAGAGAGCTAGTAACGGTCACAGAGCCCCACGCTCAGACGTCGAAACCCTCGGTATAAGGGGGGTTTCGACGGCATGCGGCGCTTGGCGCTCTTGGGGCTTTCTTTGCTTATCTGCGGATTCACCGCCGGAGCGCCGATGGCAAGCTTCGACGGCGCCACTCGCTGGGTGAACAGTCCAACCCTCACTCCTGCGGATCTGCATGGGAAAGTCGTCCTCGTCGACTTTTGGGAATACACGTGCTTGAACTGCTTGCGCACGTTGCCGTACCTGCGCGAATGGTATAAGCGCTACCGCGACGACGGGTTCACGATCGTCGGCGTGCACACACCCGAGTTTTCGTTCTCCGGGGAGCCGGCCGAGGTTGAAAGCGCGAGCAAACGTCTCGACGTGACGTGGCCCGTCGCGGTTGACGACAGCCGCGCGATCTGGAATCACTTCGGGATAAACGTCTGGCCGACGGAACTCTTGTACGATCAAAGCGGCCATCTCGTCGAGACGCAGATCGGTGAAGGCAACTATCCTCAGACTGAAGCCAAGATTCAAGAGCTCTTGCGCGTTGCGAATCCTGCGCTAAAACTTCCGGCTGTGATGGCGCTGCTTCCCCAGGATAGTTACAACAAACCCGGAGCCGTGTGTTATCCGCGAACCGCCGAGGTTCTCGTCGGTCATACCCCAATCGCCAACGCGCCGCGGTTCGGTGACCCCTCGAGCGATCTTCCGTACCACGATGTGAGCGCGCATCGTGACGGCGCAATCTATCTCGATGGATTCTGGCATGCAACGCGCGAAGCCGTGGCCTTCGGCGGCGGCGGTGGATACTTCGATATGGCTTACCATGCAATCGAAGTGACCGCCGTAATGACGGCGGACCGCGGCGTGACGCGCGTCGACGTCACGCAGGACGGTAAGCCGCTGGCACGCGAGGACGCCGGCTCCGACGTCCGCTACGATTCCGATGGAACGTCGTACGTAACCGTCGATGCATCACGGTCGTACCAGCTCGTCGAGAACAAGAACTACGGCGCGCACGATCTCCGTCTGACACCCAAAGGCTACGGTCTGGCGGTTTACGACGTCGATTTCGAGTCGTGCGAGGTCCCGGGGACGCGCTAGATCGAACTCCCGCCCGGTGCGCAAATTGCTGCTGGGACTTCTCGCCGGTGCCGGCGCCGGCTACGTCGCGGCCCGCGCGGTGCAAGCGCTTGCGCTGGCGCGTTCGCGGGTAGACCCGATCTCAAGCGATCCCGCGGCCTATGGGCGCACGCGACGGGCGCTCGCGCTTGCAGGGACCCTTCGCTCGACGCTTTCCGCGCTCGCGTTTGCGTACGGGCCGCTCGCGCCACGCGCATTGCGAGCCCTGGAAGCGTTGCCGCGTTGGCTGCGCCCCGGCGCATTTTTCGGCGCCCTAACGTTGGTGTCGAGCGTCATCGATTTGCCGGTCACGTTTGTCGAGGATTACGCGATCGAGCGACAATACGGCCTAAGCGATCAGCCGGCGAAAGCGTTCTTGGTCGACTGGGCTAAAGGCACCGCAATATCGGCAGTGTTGGTAACGGCGCTTGCGCTCTTAGGTGGCGTCATGGTGCGGCGTTTCCGCGCAACCTGGCCGATCGTCGCGGCGCTGGGAATGCTGCCACTCTTTATTCTCGCGAATCTCGTGGTCCCAATCTACATTCTGCCGCTTTTCAATCGTTTCGAGCCGCTGCGCGGATCGCTCGAAGTTCGTTTGCGGGCGCTCGCCACGCGCTTCGGCGTCGGCGGCGCGGAAATCTTGCGCATGGATATGAGCAAGCAAACAAAAAAGGCCAACGCTTTCGTTGCGGGCATCGGCTCGACCCACCGGATCGTGCTCGGCGATACGCTTATCGATGCGTTCGAACCCGATGAAATCGAGTTCGTGGTCGCGCACGAGCTCGGACATTACGTCACGCGCGACACCTGGCGTATGATCGCGCTCGCGGAGACCGTCACCGCAGGCCTGCTGGGAATCGTCGCGCTCGGGCTACGCGACGATGAGTCGCAAGACAGCCTCTTCTTACTGCGTATTGCTGCGTGGCTGGGCGTCGGCATGCTCACCGTCCGGCCGGCGATCAACTCCTTTTCACGTTCGCGCGAATGGGCCGCCGATCGCTTCGCGCTTGCCACCACCGGCGATGCTCGCAGCGGCGCGGCGGCATTCCGCCGTCTGCGCGATCAAAACTTGGCCGAAGAGGAACCGCCCGCGTGGTACGAGTTCCTCTTCGCGTCACATCCAAGTTTGGGCAAGCGCATCGAAGCGCTTGAGCTTAATTCGCGTGAACCGGTTTCTTGACCGACGTGGTAACGAATTCGAGCAAGTCGGTGTTGAGGCGATCCTTCATGGTTGAAGGCAGGCCGTGCGGTGCTCCTTCGTAGACCTTGAGAATCGAACCGCGCACCAGTTTCGCGCTGGCAAGTCCGGCAGCTTTGATCGGCACGATTTGGTCATCGTCACCATGCACGACCAGCGTGGGAACCTCGAGCTGGCTCATCTTCTTGAGGTCTTCGGTGAAATCGGTCTCCGAAAACGCCTTGATGCAGTCGTAGGACGCGGGCATGCCGGCGATCATCCCGGCAAGCCAAAACGAATCACGCAATCCCTGGGATACTTTCGAGCCCGCGCGGTTCGCTCCGTAGAACGGCGCCGACAAATCCCGAAAGAACTGCGAACGGTCGGCATGAACGCCGGCGCGAATCTGATCGAACGCCTCGAGCGGCGTTCCGTCGGGATTGTTCGGCGTTTTAAGCATGAGCGGCGGCACCGCGCTGATGAGGGCCGCACCGGACACGCGCGCGTTGCCGTGGCGGAGAATGTATCGTGTGACCTCGCCGCCGCCGGTCGAGTGCCCGACGTGAATGGCGTTGGTCAGATCCAGCTTTTCGGTGAGTTGCGCTAAGTCGTCGGCGTACGTGTCCATGTCGTTGCCGTCAAATGGTTGGCTCGAACGGCCGTGGCCGCGGCGGTCGTGCGCGATGCATCGATAGCCCTTGGATGACAGAAAGAACATTTGATCTTCCCACGCATCCGCGTTGAGCGGCCAACCATGGCTAAAAACGATCGGCTGACCTTTTCCCCAATCCTTGTAATAGAGTTCAGTCCCATCGCGTAAGGTGATCGTTGGCATGATCTATTCTCCGTTTTCAAGCGGGGGAGACCAGCGTACCGCGCCGACGAAGTAGACGCAAGCACCCACCATAAGACTGACGACACCAAAGATAATGGGCCACGTTCCCGCGGAACAAAAAATATAGATCCACCCTGTGAGCGCAATCAGCGCGGGCACAGGAAACATCCACATGCGGTATGGGGCGCGCACGCCGCGCGCCCGCATGACAAAGAGCGCGATGATCTGCGCGACCGATTGCACCAACACGATCCCAGTGGTAAGTGCGTTGATCACCTGATCGAGCGTAAAAAAGCAAGCGACCAATGCGATCCCAGCGATCACGACCAGCGAGACGTCGGGGAATCGATGGCGCCCGTGCACGTGAGCGAAAGGCCGCAGAAAGATTCCATTCTGCGCCGCCGCGTAGGGTATCCGCGAGGCCCCCAATAGGTTGCCGTAGACCGACGCGAACGCCGTGATTAAGATCAGCAGCGTGATACCGATTGCGGCTGGTACACCGAGTACCCGTTCAACGATTGCTGAAGCGAGGTGCTGCCCGAGCGGCGGGAGCGATCCGTCGGCAAGCGGCACGACCTGCTGCCACGGTATCGCGCCGAGGACGCCGGTCTGCATGGCAACGTAGAGCACCGCCACGAGCGTAACCGCGATACCGATCGCGCGCGGCAACGTGCGCGCCGGCGCCACGACTTCATCGGCGATCGTGTTGGCGGCGTTGTATCCGAGATAGTCGTACATTGCGATAATCAGCGCCGAACCGAGCCCGGCACGTAGGCCCGCCCAGAATGAATCGTGCGGAGCCACCGTAAATGCGAGGTGCGCAGACCAATGCATGAACGCGGCGCCCGCAACGCTCAGCAAGGTCAACACCGCGACTGCACCAAGCAGCACGCTCACCCGTTCGATCGTCTTAATGCCGCGATACAGGGCGAGCAGCGTCACGACGCCAACGCCGACGGCCAACAGTTTGAGCGCGAGCGGCGAGCCGGCCAGCGCGGGAAACAGGTAGCCCGCATAATTCGCAAAGCCGATGTATCCACTGGCAAGTAAGAGCGGTGCAGAAAAAATAGTTTGCCAGACGAAAAGAAATGCGGGCAGCGGCCCGATGCCCACGCGCCCGAAGATCGCGAGCAGATAGCCGTACGTTCCGCCCGAACGCGGATAGGCCGAGCCAAGCTCAGCCCAAACCAAGCCGTCGCAGAGCGCCAGAACGGCGCCGAGTAGCCAGCCGATGAGCGAGAGCGGCCCGTGCAACGCGCCGAGTACCAGCGGAATCGTGATCAGCGGGCCGATGCCGATCATCGTAATGACGTTCACGGCGACCGCGCCGAGCAGTCCGACGCCGCGAACCAGCGCGGGGCGACCCGCACTCATTCGCTAACGATCGCCTTGGTAAGACCGCGTGGGGCATCGCTGTTGATACCGCGAGCTCGCGCAGCGTAGAGCGCAAGGAGTTGCGCGGTCACGAGCCACGCCAGCGTATTATAAGGGTCGTCAACTTGCGGCCCGAGTTGCGGTATGCCGTCAACGGTCGTCGTTCCGATGACGTAACGCAGCGCACCGCTCTTCTTTGCCTCGTGCAACGGACGGCCGACGATCTGGAGTGCGTCCCGATCCATGATGCCAAGAACGACGCTCGAAGCATCGATCATCGCGGCGCTGCCGTGCCGGAATTCACCAGCTTCAAAACCCTCCGCGTGAAGATAGGTCGCTTCCTTGAATTTCAGCGCCGCTTCCCGGGCGATGGGCGCGCCGTAGTCGGTGCCCAGGACGATGATGTCGTGACGGCCGGCGATGGCAACGCCGGCACGAACGACCGCTTCGACCTCCGCGCCGTTCAGCCAGATATCGATTCGCTGCGCGGTTTGCACGAGGATATCCGCATCGCGCGTGTGCTCATGCGAAATCAGCGAGGCGGCCGAAAGCAGGATCGCGATCGTGCACGAGACGCTCTTGGTGGCCGGGATTGCAAGCTCAGGGCCGGCCCCGATGTCGATCGTCAGGTTCGCGCGCGCACCGAGCGGTGAATCGGCGGTATTCGTGAGCGCAATCGTGCGACGCGGTTGCAAAGCGTCAAGCGCCAGCAGCACGTCGCTCGAGCGGCCGCTCTGCGAAATCGCGACGACAACGCGGCCTTGATAGGCTTTTGCGTCGCCTTGCGCTTCGGTCGCCGCCACGGCGTGCGCGGTGATCCCGCGACGACGCAACGCAATTGCGCCGAGCTGCGCAGCAAAGAGTGAACTCCCGCTTCCGACCAGCAGCACTTCTCCTTCGAGAGCTTCCGCGAGACGCGCGGAGGCGTCGGAGCGCGCAACGCGCTCCCACGCCTTCGGCTGCTCGCGAATCTCGCGCTCGAAATTGAAGCCGGGGTCCACGGAGGGCTCGTTGCGACGAGCGGGCGAGCCACTCATGCTCTTGGCCGGAAATGTCCGTTATTCGTCCGCGCCCTGCCTTCTTAAGGGGCACTTTATCCCGTAAGATTGAAGATAAATTTCCCTTCGTCCGAGGTAACATTTCATGGCCGGTTCCGACCACACGCGAAACGCTTTGCTGGTTATCGACATCCAAGATTCGTTCAAATCGATGCCGCGCTGGCAACATCGCAACAACCCCGCCTTTGAAGCGAACGTCCTGCGGCTCATTGACGCGTTCCACAACGCCGGCGAACCGGTCATCTATTTTCTGCACAGCGACGAGGACGAACACTTCAAGGTCGACCGCGCCGATTATCGGTTGATGGATTTTCTTGCGCCGCGCGCAGATGAGCCAATCCTTCACAAAACGTCGCGCAACTGTTTCACCAGCACCAACCTGCTGCAGCATCTTCTTCGACTTCACGTCGCTCGTTTGACCATTGCCGGGATTCAGACCGAGCAGTGCTGTGAGACGACCGCGCGGATCGCCGCCGACATGGGCTTCGAGATTGATTTTGTGACGGAGGCCACGCTCACGTTTCCGATTCCCAAGACTTTAGAACCGGGCAGCGAGACGCTATCGGCAGATGACGTCGTGGATCGAACCGAGTACGCGTTGCGGCGCCGCTTCGCGCGCATCTGTACGGTCGATGATGTCGCTGCGGATCTGCCCGTTCGCGCGAACGCATGAAGCGCGTCATATTCGTCGTCCCCGCCGGGGTCGAGCTTTTCGATCTCGCCGGTCCGGTACAAGTCTTTCACGAAGCCGCCGCCGCCGGGGCTGCGTATCGTCTGGTTTACGCGGCTGAATCGGAGCGCATTTCGACCGAGCAGAAGCTCGGACTGTCTGGGCTCGCGCCGCTTCCACACGATGTGGGGAACAATGACCTGATCATCGTGTCGGGCCAGCTCCGCGCTGCGTCGCAGCATCTTAGCCCGCGACGGGTCGATGCGATCGCTCACGCATTGGCTGCGCGCAAGCTATGAAGCAGGCGCGACCGTAGCTTCGGTGTGCGTGGGCTCCTTCGCGCTCGCCGCTGCCGGATTGCTCGACGGGCGCAGTGCGACCACACACTGGAAGCGAGTCGACGAGTTGCAGCGCGCCTTTCCTCGCATCCTCGTCCAGCCAAATCGCCTCTTTGTTTTCGACGGGCGAATAGCGACGAGCGCAGGCGTCGCCTCGGGGGTCGATCTTGCGCTTGCGCTCGTAGAGCGCGGAGCCGGTTCCCGTATCGCGGCGAGCGTCGCGCGAGAGATGGTCGTGACCGCCCGCCGGCCCGGAGCCCACGAACAGCTCAGTCCGTTCTTTGCACTGCGCGACCACACGTTCGCAGAAGTACACCTCGCGCAGGATTGGCTCGTTGAACACGCGGGCGAACCTTTTACGCTGGCTTCGTTGGCAGAGATTGCGGGCGTCAGCCAACGAACGTTGACGCGACAATTTCGCGCTGCGACAGGCAACAGCGTCAAGTCGTATGCCACCGCGCTTCGACTCGAACATGCACGGTCGCTACTGCACGATCGCACGCTAACGGTTCAATCGGTCGCCGAGCGTTGTGGTTTCGCTGACGCCCGGCAACTCCGACGCCTGTGGCGCACGCATTTCGCGAACTCACCTTCAGCGGAGCGCTGACATGCGCTCGCTTGTCGTTTAGACTGTGACGGCGCCGGGAACGAAGACGCCATGCTTGCTACGAGTGCAATGCTTGCGACGCCCGCAATTTTTCATCTCGAACGCCTGTGCGCAGAACATGGGATCGTGCAATTCGCCTGCGGCGACGTTCCCGACGTCGATTCGGGCTTTTGCCTCGACGACAACGCACGTCTACTCGTACTTGCGCTCACGATCCGCCGCGAAGATCCGACCAGCAGGTTTGCAATCCGGGCCGGTAATACCGTCTTCAACTTCATCGCCGACGCGTCACGCGAGGCGCCCGTCTATCACAATATGATGGATCGTTACGGTGCCTTCACCGATCGCTTTGCATCGCCCGAGTCGATCGGTCGACTAATTCAAGCCCTTGGCCTCGTTCTACGCGACAGCGATGACTCGCGGTGGTGCGCGCTGGCAACGCTCGAGATGCGCCGCGCGATGGTCGCCTTGCCCGCACTTTCGTCGGAGCATGCGCGCGCATTTGCCGCGCTCGGCTTCGCGGCAGCGGTCGAAGGCGGCTTTCCGATGTACCGCGCACCGCTGCGCGCGGTCGCAGAGGGGATGCTCTTCGAACTCGAACGCAATGCACGCGGGAATTGGATTTGGCCGCTGGGGGAAATGAGCTACGACAACGGCCGTCTTCCCGAAGCATTGCTGCGCGCAGGAACGGTCCTCAAGGATCAGACGCTTTTCGACGCCGGTCGCCATGCGCTAGAGTTCCTCGCGTCGGTCGTGCAGTCGAGCGATTTCTTCGAACCGATCGGCGCGCCGGGCTGGTATCCGCGCAGCGGCGAGCGGCCGCACTACGCTGAGCAGCCCCTCGAGGCGCTCGCAATGATGGACGCGTGGCTCGCCTTCGGCGACGTCGAGCGCGCGCGCGTGGCGTACGAATGGTATCTCGGGCGAAATCGCAACGGAATGATGGTCGCCGACGTCGCCACGGGCGGATGCCACGACGGAATCGATGGGCCGCACCGCCTCAACGAATGCATGGGTGCGGAGAGCACGCTCGCGTATCAGCAAGCCGCCTGGACGATGCGCAAACTCTCGTAAGGCCCGCTAACTCGTCAAAGCGGACGGGGGGTCGCCTGCGACGAATTTGGTTACGGTGCTTGTACGAAATTTCAAAGCCCGTGCCACACCCGCGAACGCGCCAAAATACTATGCGTTCTTTCGCGACACGCTGGCGCCGCAACTCAGACAAATACCCGGCCACCGGGGTGCACTCGTATTGAGTGAAGCCAACGGCCCAGCCGTCTCGATCACTGTTTTCACATTTTGGGAATCGATCGAATCGATCCGCGCGTTCGCCGGCGATACGCCGAACAAAGCGGTGGTCGAGCCAGAAGCGCGCGCTATCCTCGCCTCATTTGACGATGACGTCGAGCAACTCGTCGTCGAACTCGATACGACGCGCGATTAGGCGCTATCGTTCAGGGGGCAAGCACCGGAGACGGACGCGTACCGAGCCACGACGCTAGGTCGGTTTTCGTCGTGACATAGGCGCCGCTGTTGAGCTCTTCGCGGAATTCGCCGAAAAGCCCAAAGGCTTCCGCGAATGCATCATGCTTGTGGATCGATTCGTAGTTGACCTGACTCGCGAAGACGAACGTGTCGTCGGGCAGATCGGCGTACATGTCGAGCGAGCGCGCAAGAATTCCGCGCACCACGTCTTCGACGAACTTCGGATTGTGATGCGCCTTGTTGACGATGAAGAACTCGTCGGGGCGCTTTAGCAAGTCGTAGGTCTCGCTCGACATCGAACCCTCAACGATCTCGACCAAATCCTCGGCACGCACGACATCGGCAAAGCGCTCGTCGACACCGAGCAAAATCGCGCCGCGGCCACGTTGGTTGTGCGTGGCGACCGGCAATGCATCCAGCGCGCGCTCCGCATCGGCTTCGGAGAAGCCGGATTCGATCAACTGATGCAGCGAGTGTTCGCGGACCATTTGCTGCGCGCACGGGCAGGCGGTCATGCCTTCGGCCTCGACGCCGACCACGCGACGGGTGCCGCGCTCGTCGGCGTGCGCGATGCCGACCAAGGTGTAGATCTCTTCGCCGCGCTTGCCCGAGACCGGCGTCCAGCGCTCGAGGCCGAAGTCGGCGCGCAACCGCACGTCGGCACGAATCGCGCGCTGGCTGCGCACGATCTCGCGGGCGATCGACTCGACCAGCCCTTCGATCCGCGCCGGCCCGGGCGAGGCAGCCAGCACGTCGAGCGTCGCCTCTTCTAAGATCTCCGAGAAACGCGACATATGCACGCCGGCTTTGTCGGGCGCGAGATCGGCGACCATCGTGAATTCGCCGTTGAAGACCCGCGGTTGTCCGTCGATCTCGAGCTGCACGATGCGCCGCACGTGCGATACCCCCACACGGTTGAGGGAGAGGCGCACGTCGGGCAATTCTTCCTGACGATTGGCAACGAAGTGCAAACTGCGCGCGCGCCGGCGCGGCGCGGTGCTTCCGTTGCTCTGGACGAAGTGGGCGAACTGCGGTGCGATCTCAGCCAGCGGCACCGCGTTGTACGGGCGGTGCGCGAGCTTGGGATGGGTCCAGTCACCAAACACGAGCAGGTCGATGTCGATGGGGCGCGCCTGCAGGCGCGCGTTGGAGATTCGGCCGACCGCAAGTTCGACCTCACGCGCGAGGCGTTCGAATTCGGGAAGATCAAGCTGCGTGTCGATCTGCGCCGCGACATTTAGAAAGGAGGGGCCGCCGGCGCCATCGGCCGGATCGCTCTCGTAGAACGATGAAACACGCTCGATGCGCGCGAAAGCACGCAGGCGCTGCAGCGCAGCGAGGATGTTCGCTTGCCGGTCGCCGAGGTTCGAGCCGATCCCGATATAGACGTGCACGCTTACCGTTCTTGTAGCAGGGCCTCCGCCGTCGCACGCACCTGGTCGTCTTGCGAGTCGCCGACGATGACCTTCCGTAAGCGACCGTGGCGATCGAAGAAGAGTTGCGTCGGCCAGGCGTTGACGCCATACGCGTCCCACAGCGAGAACGTGTTATCGACGGCGACCGGCCAGACGATGCCTTGTTGTCGAAGGTTCTCCGTCACGTAGGCCCGTTGCTTCTCGGCCGGGGTCTCGGGCGTATGGATGCCGACGACCTCGAGCCCCTTGGGATGGTCGCTCGCGTAAAGCGAGCGAAGCGTGGGTACGACATTGCGACAATTGAAGCAGTCGACGGTAAAAACGTCGAGGATCACGACCTTGCCGGCAAGCTCCGCGGCATTGACGCGAGCGCCGATCCAGTCCTTCGCAGCCAAAACCGGAGCAAGTGACGTCGTGGCGGCAAGGAGCACGAGTGCAGCAAGTTTGAACATATCTCAAGGTACGCCGCAACCGCGGCGGCGGATCAATACTGGAGCCTGCGTGAGCAACGACTCAGTCTACCCCTTAGCCGTCGAACCCAAGGAGACCCCCGCCATTTGGGGCGGCGACGCTTTGGTCAAACGCTTCGGGAAAAAGGCCGATCCGAACGCGAAGATCGGCGAGTCGTGGGAGTGTTGGGACGAAAACCCCGTACTCAACGGTTCGCTGGCCGGTAAGACGATTGCCGCCTTGCGCGCGCAGCTTGGCGCGACGTTGCTCGGCGATCTCGATCCGCAGCAGATCTTTCCGATTCTCACCAAGATCATCGACGCGCAAGACGCGCTCTCGGTGCAGGTGCATCCCGACGACGCCTATGCGCAGCGCGTGGAACATCAGCACAACGGCAAGACCGAGTGCTGGTACATTCTCGCGGCGAACGACGGCGCCGAACTCGTATACGGCTGGACGCGCGACACGACGCGCGAGGAGTACGAACGCCGCGTGGCCGACGGAACACTGGGCGACATTTTGCGCCGCGTGCCGGTCAAAGCGGGCGAGACGTATTATCTTGCCGGCCGGAACGCTGCACGCGATCGGCGCAGGCATCATCCTGTTCGAAACGCAGCAGGCCAGCGACTTGACTTATCGCATCTTCGATTGGAATCGCGTCGGTGCCGACGGCAAGCCGCGCGAACTGCACGTCAAGAAGGCCGCGGATGTTCTTGACTATCACCAGGGCACGCACGCTGCCGCCGAAACGATTGCCTATCACTATGAAGGGCTCGAGCGCACGGCGCTGATCGGAAGCAGTCGCTTCATCGTGGAGCGCGTCGTCGCGACCGACGAGGCGGCCTCACTGGAGACCTCGGGACGCCCGGCGATCCTGATGACGCTCGATCACCCGATGACCCTGCGTGTAGGGGACGCAGCGCTCGATCTCGACCGCTATCAAACAGCGCTCGTGCCGGCGGCAGCGCAGTGGTACACAGTCTCGGCGGTCAACGGCCGCGAAGCGCCGTTTATGCTCGTCGCGCCACCCAAGAGCACCGAGACTATGACGGTGCGGCTTCTCGCGGCCGGCATAGAACAAGACCGCATCGATCGCTTCATGGCGCAATTCACATGATGACGATCGCCGGTGAGCGCGTCGATGCGCTGGCCGAACGCTTCGGCACGCCGCTGCTCGCAGTCGATCTCGACGTGCTCGATAGGGCCCTCGATGCGATGCTGGCTGCAGCATCGCCGCACGACATTGCGATCTCGTACGCAGCGAAGGCCCTCTTACTACCGGGGCTTGTTCTTCATTTGCACGATCGCCCAATCGGCATCGACGTGTGTTCGATCGGCGAACTCGCGGTCGCGGAACACGCCGGCTTTGAAGCGTGGCGCATGACGCTGCACGGCGCGGGCAAGACTCCTGAAGAACACGAGACGGCACTCGAGGGTCGCGTCGGCCGCATCGTGATCGACGGGATGGACGAGTTGCGCCGGTTCGTGGCGCGCGTGAACGGACGCAGCGCCGAGGTGCTGCTGCGTTTCAATACCGGCATCGAGGCGCACACCCACGATTTTATTCGCACGGCCGGCGATCGCAGCAAGTTCGGCTTCGCGCCGGGCGAAGCCGACGAGGCGTTCGCGCTGCTGCGCGAGCAACCGTCGCTACGCGTACGTGGCGTTCACGGGCATATCGGCTCGCAAATTTACGACGCGATGCCATACGTCGAGAACGCGCGGCGCTTAATCGAACTGCTGCATCGCATGCGTGCAGCGGGATTTGCCGAGGCGAATATCATCATCATCGGCGGTGGCTTCGGCGTGCAGATGCGTCCGGATGCAAAGGATGAGGCCATCGATATCGCGGGGACGCTGGACGCAGTGGCAAGAATCGTTCCAACAGATATTCAAGTCGAAATCGAACCCGGACGCGCGCTGATCGCCGCAGCCGGGACGTCTATCTACCGTGTGATGGCGGTCAAGCGCTTCGAGGGGCGGCGCTTTGTGATCGTCGACGGCAGTATGGCCGACAATCCGCGCCCCGCGTTGTATGGCGCGTATCATCATTTCGAAGCCGTCGAGCCGCGCACGCCGCTTGCACCGGCGATGGTCTGCGGCCGTTCGTGCGAAGCCGACGAACTCGGCGAAGCCATGCTGCCCGAAGATCTAAGTGCCGGCGATCTCGTCGCGATGCGGACGACCGGCGCGTATACTTACAGCATGTCGAGCAACTACAATCGCTTCCCGCGCCCGCCGGTCATCGCCGTCGGCGCAGAGGAGCGGCAGATTTGGGCAAACCGAGAGACGCTCTAGAGCGAAAGCTAGGGCGCCACGCGCCACACAAGTGTGGTCGGCAAAATCGACTTGCACAACGCTTGCGGTGAGTGCCGCGGTTGCGAACGAGTTGAGAAGCTCTACTCCCACATCACTTCATCGACGTAGCAATATTTCCAATCTTCGCCGCGCTCGACCGAACGCATGATCGGATGGTGCGTGGACTGGAAGTGTTTGGTCGCGTGCTTGTGCAGCGAGGAGTCGCAGCACCCGACGTGGCCGCATTCTAGGCACTCGCGTAGATGGACCCAGGTCGAGCCGATCTTGAGGCACTCCTCGCAGCCGTTGGCGCTGGGTTTGACGTCGCGGACGGTCTGCGGATTCGCGTGAGAACAGGGGCCTTGGTCCATGGTATCCTCTCAGTGTGCCGAGGTGCTCGGCGCGCTATGCCACACGGTCCCGTCGACATATTTAACGTAGATGACGGTGCCGTTCATCGTGGAGTGCTGACCGGCATAGTAGAGGTCGAGGGCGTCGTCGATTTTGCCCTTGAACGGACGGCACTCCTTCTTCGTCCCATCGATCGCGGCACCTGGCGAAAACATGCCTGAGATTGTCAGCTCGTCCGCACCGACGATATCACCGATCGCGTCGACATATGAAAAACGGAATTCGACTGCGGTGGCAGTTTGCCGCGAGACGTTGGTAAACGCAGCACACTCGTAGGGTGGGTCGAGCACCGTAGGCCGATAGCTGTTCGAGAAGACGCCGTTGTCGTAGTACTGCACGGTATTGAGCCCATAAATAGCATCGATCTGAATTCCCGACGCGGCGTTCTGCACCGCGACGCCGTGGAAGACGTCGAGCCGTTCGTAGACACGCGACGTCATGATCAGCGCCAGCAGCGGTTGCAGGATCATGCTATCCTTTCCATATGTCGTATCCTATGCTCAGCCCGCTTCCCTACGCAGACTGGACTCCGACGCTGACCACCTTGCACCTGATGAGCCAGATCGTCGGAAAGATTCGTCTGGGCCATGTGCCGTACCGCTCGCACTGGTGGAATGTGACGCTGCTACCTACCGCTCGAGGACTCTCGACCGGCCGCATGCGCAAGGGCACGACGTTCTTCCAAATCGATTTCGATTTCGTCGATCATCACCTGGTGGTCAGCGCGAATACCGCGCACGAGCCGGCGATCATCCCGTTGCGCGACGGCCTAAGCGTGGCCGAATTCTATGAAACGATCATGAAAGCGCTCGCCGCATTCGGGATTGACGCGACGATCGTCGACAAGCCGTACGGCATGGGCGTGGATATCCCGTTCAGCGTCGATCGCGACCACGAATCGTACGATCGCGTGATGGTACGGCGCTGGTGGGAGATCATTCTGTGGAGCGCCGACGTCTTCGATCAATATGCCAGCGACTTCATCGGCAAGGAAAGCCCGGCGCACTTGTTCTGGCACAGCTTTGACCTTGCCATCGCGCGCTATTCCGGACGCCCAGCGAACAAACCGCCCAGCGACAACCCCGTCGAGCAAGAGGCCTATTCGCAAGAAGTGATCGCGGTCGGCTTTTGGCCCGGCGATCCCAACACGCCGGCCCCGACCTACTACACCTACACCGCGCCCGAACCGGCGGCACTCACCTCGATGCCGCTCGCGCCGGTGCAGGCGGCGTGGTTTCCATCGGGATCAGGACACATCGGCGCCCTTCCCTACGACACCGTGCGCACCGCAGCCGACCCTCGCGCGACGTTGCTCGAGTTCATGCACGCGGGATTCAACGCCGGGACAAAGGCCGCAAATTGGCCCGACTTCCCCAAGCACGTGCCGTACTGCGATACGCTCTATCGCGCCGACGTTAAATAACGCCGCGCAGCCGGTCCTCGAAACGGCCGATCCGCTCGGGCGCGATCGCCACGTAGTTGGAGTATTCGAAATACTCTTCGTAGCGTAGATAGTCAAGCGTGTAGAGTCCGTCGCGCTTGAGGACGAAGACACGGTAGCCGCTTGATTCGAGCAGCATATAGGCTGCGCGTAGCGTATCGCCGGCGAGTTGCCAGGCGCGGTTGTACTCAAACTGAATCACGCCGATCGAACGCGAGGCAATCGATTCGCGCGCTCCCCGCATCACCTGCAAATCGTAGCCTTCAGCGTCGATCTTGAGCAGATCGGCGCGGCTCCAGCCGGCCTCGCGCAGCGCAACATCAAGCATCGCGACGGTCACGGTGCGTGTCGTTCCACCCGTTCGCATGAAATCCGCAACCAGCGTGCTGCCGCGACCGGCATTCGGCTCCTCGAAAAATTCCATCGATCCAGGCGCGCTGCCCAGGGCGACGTTCGAAAGCACGATGCTTGAATCGGCGCCGAAACGGCGCTGCAATTTTTCGAATGCGCTGCGCGACGGCTCGAACGCCAGCGCCGCAAATGGACGCTCCGCCGAGCCCTCGCGCACCATCCCCAGCCAATCACCGACGTTCGCACCCACGTCGATGAAGCGATCGCCGTAGGTTGCCACCCGTTGCACCAGCCAGCGCTCTCCCGTATCCAGGGCGTCGGGACTCTCAGCGAGATGATATTTGATCACGCAACGGCACTGATTGCGCAAGGCAACGGCAAACCGCACCGCCTGCGGAGATTTTGCGGCCATACGCTGGAGGCGGTCCAAGAGGTTCACCGCCGGCACCGCGCGCGCAGTTCCTCTCCCGTGCGGCGAGCATCTTCTTCGGTCAGCGGTAACGGCGAAGGCGCTAAGCGCGCGATGTCCCAGCGCTCGTCGTGGCGGCTCGCGCCGAAGTAACCGTCTACAATCGCTGCCTCCGCGTGCGTCATCACGTGCGTCGCGTCGAGCGGAATGCCATAAGCATCGGCGATTGTCGCGGCGATCGCGCATAAAGCGTCAATGGACTGCGGCATCAACGGAAATTCCCCGAAATCATTCGGCCGCGCCTCGCGCATCGCCATCACGGCGATACCCGCTGCAAAGCTGTTTCGTCCAGCGGTATGCGCAGCATACGGATCGGTGCTTTGGCGAACGTCGTGCATGTTTGCGCGCAGGTCGTTCGTCTCAACCACCAGGGGGACGCCGCCGGAGAATGCGACGCAATAGTGATAGGACGGATAGACCGTTTCGTAATCGCCCGCCGACCAATGTAAATAGATGCGCTCGAGCCGGCCCGACGCAAACTGCGGGCGCCACCCGTCAAGCGGCGCGTGGGGGAAGCGATCGTAGCGGGCGAAAGGAGCGGCCATGCTCGCGCTTTTCGCGCTTCTTCTTCCCGCCCCGCTTTTCGAGGCGCCGACGTTACGCGGTGCGTACGTGAGCGCGTACGTGATCTCGGCGCAAACCGGCGCGGTACTTTACCAGCGCGATCCGGATGCGTCGATGATTCCCGCTTCGACGCTCAAGGTCTTGATCGGTTCGGCCGCGCTTGACGATCTCGGTACCGCGTTTGCGTTTACGACGACACTTGCAAGCGACGGCACCACCCTGTATTTACGCGGCGGGGGAGATCCGCTGCTCGAGGCCGACGACTTCAACGATGCGGCTCGAGCGCTTGACGCAGCTGGGCAAACGCACTTTGACGCACTCGCCGGTGACATCGGCGACGCGCCCGCGTCACGCTACCCCGACGGGTGGCAAGTCGACGATCTCGCCTATTACTACGCCGCGCCGCCGAGCGCGCTGTCGATCGGCGAAAACACCGTGCGCATCGGCGTGCACCCGAGCGCGCCGGGCGTGGCGCCGACGCTCTCGATCTTTCCGGCAACGGCAATTACCGTCGTCAATGCCGCGACTACTGGTCCCGCGCAGTCGGACGACACGAGCGACGTGCGCGTGTCATGGGGCGAGCCCAACACGTTGATCGTCACCGGTAGCGTTCCCGCCGATGAGACCAACGACGAGCTCGACGCCGCCGTGCTTGATCCAGCGCACGTAACGCTCGCTCTTGCTCGTGAAGCGCTTATTCGCGGACGCGTGACGTTCGCGCGGCCACCGCGACTGGCGACGACACCGCCTGGCGCGCATGTGCTCTGGTTGCACCACTCACCTTCCCTCCCGGATCTGCTCCGCGCGATGTGGCAGCCCAGCGACAATCTCCTCGCCGAGTCGCTGCTCGACGCACTCGCTCCCACACGTGATGCCGCTATCGCGAGCGAGCGCGCCTGGCTGCAATCGATTGGGGTCGATCCCGCGACGACCACTCTCGCCGACGGGAGCGGGCTTTCCGCCTACGACCGCATCACCGCGCACGATCTTGTCACAATTCTCGCGCACGATTGGAACGGCCCCAATCGCACGGCCGTTCTCGGCGCGCTTCCCGTATCGGGTCAAAGCGGGACGCTGCAAAAAATCTTCACGGCTCCGCCGCTTGCAGGAGCTGTGATCGCGAAGACCGGCACGGTCAATCACACCCGCACGCTAGCCGGCTATCTGCAGACACCCCACGGCACGCTGATCTTCGCTTTGATGATCAACAACTGGATGGACGATGGCCCGCACGCAACCGCGGATCTTCACGCGTTTGAATCAACTTTCTTGGAGGCATTTTTTGAATGAGCCCATCGCTTCGTAAGGCGACGTCGATCGACGATTTGCGCACAGTCGCGCAGCGCCGCGTGCCGCGCGCGTTCTTTCAGTACGCCGATCACGGATCGTACACCCAGTCGACCCTACGCGCTAATCGCGACGATCTCGAAGCACTGCGCTTGCGGCAGCGTATCGGGATTGACATGGCCGAGCGCGATCTCTCGACCACGATCGCGGGCGAAGAGTCGTCACTGCCCTTCGCGCTTGCGCCGATCGGGCTATGCGGCATGCAGCACGGTGACGGCGAGATCCTCGCGTGTCGCGCAGCCCACGCGGCAGGCATTCAATTTACCCTGAGCACGATGTCGATTTGCTCGATCGAAGACGTGGCCGAGGCGGTCGCGAAGCCGTTTTGGTTCCAGCTTTACGTTATGCGCGATCGCGGCTTCGTGCGCGACCTCATCGCGCGTGCTGCCGCCGCGAAGTGCAGCGCGCTCATGGTGACGATGGACTTAACCATGCTCGGACAGCGCCACTGCGACGTAAAGAACGGGCTCTCGGTGCCGCTCCAGGTTACCTTTCCAAATCTCCTCGATGTGGCAGGCAAACCTGCGTGGGCTCTCTCGATCTTGCGCGGCAAGCGCAAAACATTCGGTAATCTCGCCGGGCACATCAAGGGCATGAACGACGTCACCAGTCTTGCCACGTGGGTTTCCAGTCAGTTCGATCCGACGCTAAGCTGGCGGGATCTCGAATGGATCCGCGAGCTGTGGCCGGGACGCATCATCCTCAAAGGTGTGATGGACGCGGCGGACGCGCGGATTGCCGCAAAGACCGGCGCGAGTGCGATCGTCGTCTCAAATCACGGCGGACGTCAGCTCGACGGCGCCCCGTCGAGCATCTCTGCCCTCCCGGCGATCGTCGACGCGGTCGGCGGCGAGATCGAGGTCATCGTCGACAGCGGCATTCGCACCGGGCAAGACGTACTACGCGCGCTTGCGCGCGGCGCGCGATCGACGTTGCTCGGCCGCGCGTACATTTATGGTTTGGGTGCCGCGGGTCAAGCCGGCGTCACGCGGGCAATCGACATCATTCGTAACGAACTCGACATCTCGATGGGCTTGACGGCGACAACGAGCGTCCGGCACGTCGACCCGTCGATCATCGTCTAAACGACGAGCACGATCTTTCCGCTTGTGGTACGCGACTCGAGGAGCCGGTGCGCCTCTGCCGCCTGCGCGAGTGGAAGGGTCCGATCAATGCGCAAGTCGAGCTTCCCGCTTTGGATCGCTGCGAGCACCTCCTCCGAGCGGTACAACAGCTCCTCGCGCGTTGCGATGAAATTCGGCAGGGTGCCGCCTGCAAGCGTGAGCGAGCGTGCTTGCAGGGTTCCCGGCACGACCGGGTCGGCCGGACCGCTCGATGAACCGAAAATGACGACGGTGCCGCGTGTGCGCACGCACTCGAGACTGCCGGGAAGCGTCGATTTACCGACTCCGTCCAACACGAGATCGACGCCGGCTCCGTTGGTCACCGCCTTTACCGCGTCGGTGCAATTCGTTTGCGTGTAGAGAATGACGTCGTCGGCGCCGGCGCCGCGAACGATCGCGGCCTTTTCCTGCGTCGACGTCGTGCCGATCACGCGTGCGCCGATCGTTTTGAGCATCTGCACGAGCAGCAAGCCGACTCCGCCCGCTGCAGCATGGACGAGCACGGTGGTCTTCGGCGTCACGTGATAGTATTCGTGAACGAGATAGTGCGCGGTTAGCCCTTGGAGCGGAAACGCCGCCCCTTCGATCATCGAAAGTCCGTCGGGCAGCGGAATGAGCCGGTCTGCGGGAGCCACGACGTACTCTGCGTATGCGCGGGGGATGCCGGTGAACGCCACGCGGTCGCCCACGCGAATATCCCGCACCCCGTCGCCGAGTGCCTCGACCGTGCCGGCACCCTCAGCACCCGCGACCATCGGCGGCGTGCCGCCGTAACGTCCCATGCGCTCGTAGATGTCGCGATAATTGACACCCACCGCAGCGATGCGCACGAGCGCTTCGCCAGCCGCAGGCGCCGGCGCGGGGATGTCCCCGAGTTGTAGCACGTCGGAGCCGCCGAAGCTAGGGATGACGATTGCTTTCATGTTCTTCATAACGCATCCAGACTGGTTTGGGCGGCGTTCTTAGGGGTGTATGGGTACACAAACTCGCGGGCGTTTCCTTGCTAACCTTGCCGGCGCAGTTGTTTTTGCGCCGGCACTCGCGCGCGCCGCGGACACGAAATATGCGGTCTCGCACACGGAGGCGCAGTGGAAGGATATCCTCAGTCCGGATCGCTACGTGATCTTGCGCGAGAACGGCACCGAGCCCGCCTTCTCGAGTCCCCTCATCGCCGAGCAACGTCCGGGCGTCTACAACTGCGCGGGCTGCAATCTCGAGCTCTTTACCTCGAAGATGAAGTACGATAGCGGCGACGGTTGGCCGTCCTTCTGGACGGTGCTTGCGAATACCACGGTGACACAATCCGACTACGACATCCCCGGCGAAGAGCGCACCGAAGTGCATTGCCGGCGTTGCGGCAGCCACTTGGGTCACATCTTTGACGATGGACCCGCCCCGACGCATCTTCGCTATTGCATCGACGGCTTGGCGCTGCTGTTCGTTCCTAACCGGTAACACGTCCGGCCCGCCCGATGCGGCCACTCCCACACACCCGTCTCCAGGCGCGCGTCGACCTTCTCGCTGGTCAGCGCGAAGTTCGCGCAAAGTTGATAGTGACGCGCGCCGAGGCGCCGGTATTCGTAGGGTTTGCCTGTGACGGGATCGCGGAGTTCGCTATCCGGAGCAACGGCGGGTAGCCGTTGCCCGGACTCGTCGTAGGCTTCATCGATTCTGCTCGAAAGCGTCCGCACGTCTTCCATGCGCTTCCTATCCAGCGCTAGGCTGCGCTCATGCGCGGGCGAGCCGATGACCGAAAAGGCGAGCGCCACACCGCCCAGCACAATCGCAGCGGTCGCTACGCCGGCGATCGCCTCGAATTTCATGCCGCGGCCTCAGGCGGGTTGATCGTTGCCAGATAATATGCGAAGACGCCGCCGCCGAGCACGAGAAGGACGATTGAATCGAGGATGAAGCGCACGGTTATTTCGCCACGAAGAAGTGCGTTGGTAAACCACACGCCGTCCGTCAGCACGACGAGCGCTGCAAAAACAAGCGCGATGTAGGTAAGCCATTTGCGCACGGCCGATTCGTACATATCCGGCCGCAACGCAAGCTGCTTGCGAATGAGATAGTGGACAAAGGCAAAAATCGGGAACGCCACGATCACGGTCGCGGCTTGCCACGAAATCTGATCCCGAAGGTTGATCTGACGGTAGTCGTACGCCGCCGCATCGGGGACCCAGCGGGCGATCAGGACGTACCAAATCTGGCCCAAGGCAACGGTCCAGAATCCAAGCGTGATGAAGTTGATCAGATAATAGAATGCGTCCCGCGCGTTTTCCCCATACTGCGAACGGCTCGGAATCGGCGTGCCCAAAACCCCGCCATAGTACTCCGAGAAGGCGCGGAAGATGCGCCGCTCGGACCAGCCGTTGCGCTGCAGGAGCGTCGCGATAAACCCGTCGGCAACGCCGTGGTCCTTGGCGGAGCCAATGAAATCGCGCAGGTCGTGTTCGGTAGCCGGTAGCTGTTTCATGAGACGATCCTACCAGCAGCGGGCGGCCCCGGCGTCCGTATTCTTACGGAATCTCTCGCGTTGCGTCTGCGTCTTCGCCAAAGATCAACGTAAACAGCCAGCCGCCGATTCCTCCGCCCAGAATCGGCGCGACCCAGAATAGCCACAACTGCGAGAGTTCCGCGGGTCCGGCGAAGAGTGCCGGGCCGGTGCTGCGAGCCGGATTCACCGACGTGTTGTCGACCGGGATGGCGATGAGGTGAATGAGCGTGAGCGCAAGGCCGATTGCAATGCCGGCAAAGCCCCTGGGGACCTCGCGGTGGGTCGAGCCGACGATGACCCACACAAAGCCGAACGTCAGCACGAACTCGATGATCAGCGCCGAGGTCATGTTGTAGCCGCCCGGTGATAGTTCACCGTAGCCGTTGCTCGCGAACTGTCCAGCCACCCAGCCCGGCTGCCCGGATGCAATCAGATACAACACCGCAGCACCAACGATTGCGCCGACGACCTGCGCGACGATGTACGGAAGCACGTCGCGCCCCGGAAAGCGCTTCGCCAACCACATGCCGACTGTAACAGCCGGATTGAGATAGGCTCCCGAAATGCGGCCGAGAGCGTATGCCATCGTGAGCACCGTGAGCCCGAAGGCGAGCGCAACGCCGGCAAAACCGATGCCGAGCTTTGGAAACGCAGCTGACAATACCGCCGCTCCGCAACCGCCGAAGACCAGCCAGAATGTGCCGAAAGCTTCGGCAACCACACGCCGTGATAGCGGCTGAATCATGCGTACGCCAAGCTGAACGGAAGGACGCGCGCGCGCTTTCCGTTGATGGCGAAAACCGCGCTAGCAACGGCGGGCGCGATCGTAACCGTAGCCGGCTCACCGATGCCGGTGGGGTTTTCGGAGCTACTTACGATGTCGGCATGTATTTCGGGGGCTTGATCCATGCGCATGACGAGATAATCGTAGAAATTGTGCTGCTGGACGGCGCCGTTCTTGATGGTAATGATGCTCGCGAGCGCCATCGAGAGCCCATAATTCGTGGCGCCTTCGAGCTGCTGCAACACGATCGTCGGATTCACCGCGCGCCCCACGTCGGCGACCACAAAGGCGCGATGCACCACGGGCGTGTTGCCTTTCATGGAGACTTCGGCGACGGTTGCTACCGACGTGCCGTTCCAAAAGCCGAATGCGATGCCTTGCTTTGTCCCAGGCGCGGGCGAACCCCACGAGGCATTTTTGGCAACCGTACGCAACACGGTTTGCGCTCGTGGATTCTTCTGCAAAAGCGCAAGCCGGAACTCGAGCGGATCCTTTCCTGCCGCGTGCGCAAGCTCGTCCATGAACGTCTCCATCACGAAGGTGTTCCAGTTGGCGCCGGGCGCGCGCAGACTACCGGGCGGAACGCCGCTGTTCGGGTTGATGTAATACGCGTGGAAGTTCGGGATCTCATACTGCGTGTTCACCACCGAATCCATCGAGACCGAATCGAGTCCACTCGGCGCTAAGGGAAACCCTAGCCCTTTGAGGATCGAATCCATCACGACCGTATGCTGCATCGCGATCAGATTGCCGTGCGCGTCGAGTACGCCGCTGACGCGATTAGCGGCCATTGGCTTGTACCAGTCGTGCTGCGTGTCGTCTTCACGCTGCCAAATGACTTGGACCGGCGCCTTGATCGCTTTGCTCACCCAGACCGCATCGTTGGTGAAATCGGCATACAGCCGTCGCCCAAATCCGCCGCCGAGATAGGTCGTATGAATCTGCACTTTGTCTGGCGGCACGCCGGCGATCTTCGCTGCCGAAGCCTGCGCGATCGTCTGCACCTGCGTCGGCGCCCAAATCTCGACGCCGTCACTCGTGACCGAAGCCGTCGCGTTCATCGGCTCCATCGCTGCGTGCGCGGCCAGATTTCCGAAGTAAGTCGCTTCCAGGGTTTTCCCCTGCGCGCTCTTTGAACCGCGCTCAACTGCGGGAATCGCGCCGGTTCCGTCCGCTGCAAGTTTGAGGTAGCGCGCCTTGAGCGTTTCGGTGCTTTGGCTTGCAAATGGACCGTTGTCGTACTGGACGGCTAGCGCCGCTTTCCCCTGAAACGCCGCCCACGAATTGGTGGCAACGACGGCTATACCGCTCGGAATTTGCACGACATCGAGAACGCCTTTGACGTGCTTTGCTTTGGTGGCGTCGAACGACGTCACTTTGGCGCCGAAGACCGGCGGATAGAGCACTGAGGCGAATTTCATGCCGGGTACGCGCACGTCAATACCATACCTCGCGGTACCGTTGACCTTCAGCGGCGTGTCGACACGTTTGTTCACTTTCCCGATCAAGGTGAATTGATCGGGGGTTTTCAAGGTGGGTTTGGCCGGCGCGGGAATCGACGCCGCCGCGCCAACGAGGCTACCGTACGTTGCGGTGCGATTGTTCTTGGCATCGACCACCGTGCCGCTCTTAGTACTGAGGGTCGACGGGTCGACACCCCACTGCTTTGCCGCCGCGCTGACCAGCATCGCGCGCGCGCTTGCACCCGCGGTGCGCAACGGCATCCACATCGATGCGGTGCTCGTGCTGCCACCAGTGATCTGGAGATGGAAGCCCGGATCGGCGTACACGGCCGCGGCCGGCGCAAATTCGATGAGCACGTTCTCCATCGGGATGTCGAGCTCGTCTGCGACGATCGTCGGCATGCCGGTCGCGACGCCCTGGCCCATCTCGGACTTATTGACGAAGATGGTGACCTTCTCGTCGGGATGCACGATCAGCCACGCGTTGGGTTTGAATCCCGCAGTCTCAGGCGCGGCCGAACCTGCCGGCGCACCCTGACTTTGATTCGAACAACCGTTTGCGCTGACGCCGAGCACGAGACTGCCGGCAAACATGGAACCTAGACGAACGAAATCGCCGCGATTGATGGTTGTCATGACGTCTTCCCTCCACCGGTCGCCTGCGCAACGGCTTTGCGAATGCGGCCGTACGTTCCGCAGCGGCAAATGTTGGTGATCGATGCCGCGAGATCGGCGTCGGTCGGATGCGGATTGGTCTTGAGCAAACCCGAGATCGCCATCAACTGGCCCGACTGGCAATACCCGCACTGCGGCACCTGTTCGTCGATCCAGGCTTGCTGCAACGCGTGCGGCTGCTCGGGCGTGCCGAGCGCTTCGATCGTGGTGATCGACTTGCCGACAGCGGCACTGACCGGCGTAACGCACGAGCGCACGGCCGCGTCGTCGAGATGAACCGTGCAACAGCCGCATTGCGCGACGCCGCACCCAAATTTCGTTCCGGTCAATCCGACGACGTCACGAATCGCCCAAAGCAAGGGCATCTCCTCGGGGACATCGAGATCGTGCTTCTCGCCGTTAATGGTTAGAGAGACCACCTGGCAACCTCCAATCGGGACGTGGCGAACGCTCCCAAAACGGAGCCAACAATCCCGAGGGTTGCGCCTTAGCCTAGGGGCGCGAGCTGCTTGTCGTCGGCTTCGATGATATCGAGCAGCTTCGAGAGCTCCGGCTGTTGCGCGAGGACGGGGTGCCGCTCTCGCACGAGCGCTTGGTCCTCGGCGGACATCCGCTCGATGACGAAGGTTTCCAGCTTGGCGTTGAGGGCCTCGGCGGCAGACGGGTCGACGCGTTCGGCGAGCCACGCGATGACCGCCTCTTCGTCGGGTGCCTGGCGGACGGCCTCGCGGAATTCATCCATGGTTAGGCCTAAGCGGCGCACGGCATAGGCGCTGAAGCCGGTATCGTGGTTGAGAAACGGACCGATCTCCCCGCCCGGCAACTCGGCGCGCAGTTTGTCGATGGTACGCGCAAGAAAGTAGCACCCAAGAATCGCTTCCCGGACGCCGCGTGGCGGCTTCTCTCGTAAGTCTAGTGGGGTCATGGCATCGTCTTATGATCGACATCCACACGCACCTTCACCCGCCGCGGCTGTTCGCCGCGATCCGGCGTTGGTTTGCCACGAACAGTACGTGGGATATCGCCGCGCAGCCGCAAGAGCCCGCCGACGTCGTCGCCGTACTACGACGCGCAGGCGTCGAACGCTTCGTCTTCTGCAGCTATGCGCATCGCCCGCACATGGCACGCGATTTAAATGCGTGGCTCGTCCAGACGGCCCGAACCCTCGGCGGTTATGGTGTCCCGCTCGCGACCGTGCATCCCGACGACCCAGGTTATCTCGACGATCTTCGCGCCGCCCTCGATGCGGGCTGCGCCGGCCTCAAGCTGCACGAAGACGTTCAGCGCGTCGCCTGCGACGACGAGCGCCTCGATCCGATATATGACGAACTTGCCGCGCGCAATCGCTTTTTGCTCGTGCACGTCGGACCGATACCGTGGGTCTATAAGGAACGCGAAGGTTACGCTCGGGTCAAAGCGGTGCTCGAACGGCATCCGAACCTCACCGTCGTCGTTGCACACTTCGGCGTGCCCGACACCCTCGACTATTTCGAGCTTATGTCGACGTATCTCAACCTGTATCTCGACACCACGATGGTTTTCGCGCCGTCGTCGCCGATGCGCACCAACGTGGCCGCGGTCGATGCAATCGAAGCGAATCCGACCCGCGTGTTGTACGGAACGGACTTTCCGAATATTCCCCACGATTATCTTGCAGAGTCGCGCGGTATCGAAGCGCTGGGCTTGCGCGCCTCAACGCTTGGCGCGGTGCTCCACGACAATGCGGAACGTCTTTTGAAAGAGGCGGGAGCGTAACTGGGAAGCTTATCTGCGCAAAGCCTTTATGTACCTGGCGCGGCGACCGGGACGTCCATTTCCTTTGTTACAATTTCCGAACGTTTCCGTCAGCGCGTGGTGGTTCGGACAGAGGTAGCGCAGATTGCTCTTTGCATTATTTCGAGCGTTCCCATCGATATGATCGAGGTGCACCGGAATCCGGCCTGTGCGCGGGTTACGCTCTGCCCATCCGCAAACCTGACATCGTTCGCCGTATTTTTCGATGAAGTACCGGCGGATGTGATGCGACGGGACGTCCCAACCGGCGATCGTTCCATCGACCTCGCCCGCGAGCCAACGCCGCACAAACGTGCGATATTGATGGTCTATTTGGCATCGCTGCGAACAATAATTTGCGACTTTGCTTTTGACGCGATTTCCACAGCCGGCAACACACTCGGGCCGAAACGCTACTCGCATGCAACATATGAAACGCTAAGAGCGCGCCATACGTATGGCACGCAACGTGAGAGCGAGAAAGAAAGTGGAGCCGACGCGGGGACTTGAACCCCGGGCCTGCTGATTACGAATCAGCTGCTCTACCACTGAGCTACGTCGGCAAAAAATCGGTGACCTACGGCCACCGCCGGGGAGCCTGGTTCTGCGGCCCGACCGCTCCCCCTGCTCCCCAGCGTACGACTTTAGTTCGTATAGCCTCGCCCGGCGCCCACCGTCTCGGCTCCCTCGAGCGTGCCGAGGAACTCATCGTGCTTCATCGGGCGCGAGAACATCGGGTAATTCTTCTCCACCGCCAAGCGCTGCTCGTCGTCGCTGAGCGTCGCGGTGCAGTCGGTCAGCGTCACCACGTTGTAGCCCTTCTCGTAGGCGGTGCGCATGGTCGATTCGACGCAGCAGTTGGTGAGGAATCCACCCAGCACAACGTTCGTGATGCCGCGGCTGCGCAGGATGAAGTCGAGATTCGTGCTCGCGAATGCGTCCAAGCCACGCTTTCCCTCGATCACGATATCGCTTTCGGCCGGCGTCATTGTATCGACGATTTCGGCGCCCCAGGTTCCCTTACGGAACGAGTTGCTGTCGACCACGCCTTTGAGGATGCCGTACGGCTCGCTCGTGAGTTCGTGGTAGTCCGGCGTAAAGGTGATCGGCGCATGCACGATCGTTGCGCCCAGTTCGCGCGCACGCTCGACGGTCTCAAGTGTGTTGGGGAGCATATTGGTGCTCTCCATGACCGGCTTCACTGCGTCGTGAAGCGTTCCGCCTGGTGAGGTGAAGTCGTTCTGATATTCGATTAGGACGACCGCCGTTGTCTTCGGGTTCATGCTGTCCTCGCTCTCCCCGTGGGGGCGGGAGACTTGCACGCGCGCAGAAACGACGCCTGCATGGACTACGATGTCGCGGTTCTCGGCCTCGGCGGCATGGGAAGCGCCGTCGCCGCGCATGCCGCTCGCCGCGGTCTGCGCGTTGCGGGCTTTGAGCGATTCGCGCTGGCGCACGATCTCGGGTCATCGGTCGGCCGCACGCGTATCATTCGCAAGGCCTACTTTGAGGACGCAGCTTACGTGCCGCTGCTCGACCGCGCCTACCTGCTCTGGCGCGAGCTCGAAGAGACCTCGCAGACGGCCTTGCTCGATCTTTTCGGCGTGCTGATGGTCGGGCAGGCGGAATCGGCGACGATTCAAGGCACGGCGACCGCAGCGATGCTCTACGACATTCCCGGCGAGCAACTGGACGCCGGGCAGCTTCGCGCTCGCTTTCCACGACTCGCGTTCGACTCAAGCGAAGTCGGCCTCTATGAGCCGTACGCGGGCGTCGTTTTTCCCGAGCGCGCGATTGCAGCGCATCTGACCGTCGCGCGAAATCACGGCGCGCATCTGTACGATCGCGCGCGCGTTCGCGGCTTCGAAACAACAAAGACCGGGGTTCGCGTTGCGTTCGAGGGAGGGGAGACCGTCGAGGCCGCTCGTGTCGCGGTCTGCACCGGCGCATGGTCGAACGACCTGCTCCCACAACTGCACCTTCCGCTTGCGGTGCAACGTAACGTGCAGTATTGGTTCACCTTGCAAAACGGCGCCGGCGGCCCCGCCGAGCTTCCCGCATTTTTTCTCGAGCGCGATTGGCTACCGGCCCCGCTCTACGGCACTCCCGATCTCGGCGACGGACTCAAGGTCGCGTTTCACGGCTACGGCGAGACCACGCAAGCCGACCAGCTCGATCGCGAGGTCCACGCAGGCGAAGCTGCGCTGATGCGCGAGACGCTCACCGCGCTCATGCCCGGTAGCGAGCCGGTTCTGCGCTCGTCCAAAACATGCATGTACACGATGACGCCGGATGGGAACTTTGCGATTGGCCGCGATCCGCGCGATCACAATGTCGTGATTGCGTGCGGATTCTCGGGTCACGGATTCAAATTCGTACCGGTCATCGGCGAAATCGTTACGCGCATGCTCCTCGGTGAGGATCCGCAGCTCGACGTCGGCTTTTTGCGGCTCGATCGCTTGATCAGCGATACGTGAATCCTTGAATAAACGCATCCCCGCTCGTGCGATCGCTCCACACCACCCAAATCGTCCCGGTTTTCGGATCGATGGCGGTGGTGTGCACGCCGGCAGCGATTTTCGAATCGTCGAGGAGCTTCGGCGCGCTGGCGCCATCGAATGAGTAGAGGGTAATACCGCCGCCTGCGCAGGCCAGCCACTGGCGCGTCGGCTCCCAACTGCATTGATCGACCTGCTCGGGAAGATTTACTTGGTGGAGCAGCTTGCCCGCGCGATCGTATACCCCTAGCACGTTGTTTTCACCACCGGCGATCAGCACGTGGTGATCGGCGTCATACTGCAGTGGGTGGTTATTCTTGAGCTGGGGCGTCGGAATGAGCCGCTTGACTTTGAGCGTCTTGGGATCGATCACTGCGATCTCATTGTCGGTCGCGATATTTTGATAGACGTCGTGCGTTTGCGGATCAACCTGGATGTATTCCGGCTTGTGACCCGGGAGCTGGACGACGGCAATCTGTTTGAAGCTTTTGGTATCGATCACGAAGATCCGATTTCCGTCATCTTCATCGGCATAGATGCGCCCCAGATCCGGATCATAGGCAATCGCATCGACCGTTCCGTCGACGATCGCGGTACGAAGAATCTGCTGCGATTCGGGATCAACCTCGCTTACGCTGCGCGAGTCGCCGTTTCCGGTAAAGACGTGACCGGTCGCTGCGTCCAGGGCGAGCCCGTGCATCGGACCAACCGGAACGATGCCGATCACGTTCCCCGTATCGGCATCGGCAATCAGCAGGCCGCCGCCGCCGGCATGCGCCGCGTAGACGCGGCCGCGTTGTGAATCGACGGTAACATAGTCGAATCCGCCGCCTGGATCGACCGGAACGGGCTGGGTGACGGCAACGATGGGCACGCTTTATTCCTTTCTCTCGAGGTCTTGATCGTGAAACGTCCCGCGCTTGGCGGAACGGTCGAGCTCCAGGTCTTCCAAATAGTAATAAACGATCTTGCGGTCGTCAAAACCGACCTTCGCCAGGGATCTGCCATCGATCTCAACCACCTCATGAATGTGCCCTTCGCGCCCGGCATAGCGGTAGTTCACATCGGAGTAGCCGGGGTCGCCCGCCTTGGGGTGGGGAATTGCCTTGACGCCGCGCAGCGGGGTGTTATGGCGATGCATAGCGTACTACTTCGCCCCATGATCATCACGTACCGTGGTAAGACCCCCAAAATCCATCCGACGGCGTTCATCGCGCCGACCGCCGTCCTCATTGGCGACGTTGAAGTGGGAGAGCAATCGAGCATTTGGTTCGGCACGGTGCTGCGCGGCGATAACGGTCCGATCCGCGTCGGAGCTCGGACCTCGGTTCAAGACAACGCCGTTCTCCATGTCACGACCCTCACACAGATCGACGATGACGTGACCATCGGACATTGTGCCGTGATGGAAGACTGTCACGTCAAATCGCATGCATTGATCGGCAGCAACGCAGTCCTGCTCAATGGCTGTGTGATCGGCGAGGGCGCGCTCGTCGCCGCCGGCAGCGTCGTGGGAGAGCGCGTCGAGATTCCCGATCGCGTGCTGGCAGCCGGCGTTCCGGCGAAGGTCAAGAAAGCGATCGAAGGCGAGGCGCAGCATTGGATTGAGATCGCCGCCGAAGAGTACGTTCATCTGTCGCGAGCCTATATGGCCGAGGGTATCGATGCCCAGCGCACGTGAGGTCATCAAGCACTTCATCGAGAGCGAGGGGCACCGTGTCGATGCCGCGCCGGTCGACCCGGAAACAGGAGTGAGTGAGCTGCTCTTTCGCACCCGCGGACAGGTGTTTTCCGTGACGACGAGCGAGCATGACGAAAACATCCTCAGCATTTCGACAGCCTATGAGATTCCGGATTGGGCGCGCGAGGCCAACCAAAATACGGAAACGCTCGATCGCGTGCATAAGGAACACCCCACGGTTGTTTTCACACTCGCGCACGACGGCGGTTTGTTCGTCGCGACGCTCGACGAACGGGCCACGTCCTCTCAAGAGTTGATGAATACGTTCTGGGCGCTGGTCGCTCGCTTACGCGACGCGGGCGCGGAGGCGATCGAGGACATCGTCGACCGCACTGAAAGCAAAGTAGCGGCGGAGAAGTTTATCAACTCCCTCATGACGGACTTTCAGTGACCGATCCGCTTCGGCCGATCGAAGTCGCGCTTGGCGACGAGGGACTATTTTTTACTCGCGACGATGATGAAGATGCCTACCGCGTCGCCTTCAAGAGCGAGGGCGACCGCTACTTCGTCGTCTCCTATCGGGATGATCCGACCTTCGTAATGATCGGTTCGGGGTGGGCTCTCCCAGGCGGAGTCGATCCGGTTGAGGCCGTCGACGTCGCCAACCGCTTGAACGTGCGCAAGAAATTCGTCAAAACGGCGCTGTGGCAAGAGGAGAGCGACGTGCTCTTCACCGTCGAACTGTGCGTCGGAAACGCGAACGAGATTCGGCCACACTTCGGCCGCCTGCTCAACGTTTTACGCGACACCGCCGCGGAATTTTTCGAACAACTCCGCCCCGAAACACCGGAACCCTAACGCCTACGGCTGCGGGAAGTGAGATTCGTCCGCGTAGGGGACGAACAACGTGTACTCTTTTTGGAAGCGCAAGCGCACGGTGCCGGTGGGGCCGTTGCGGTGTTTGGCGATGATAAACTCGGTCACGTCGGGCTCGGGCCCCTCGGGATTGTAGTATCCGTCCCGGAAGAGGAAGGCCACCAGGTCCGACTCTTGTTCGAGGGATCCTGAATCGCGCAGGTCGGCGAGCATCGGGCGCTTGTCGTTACGCGTTTCCACGCCGCGGTTGAGCTGCGCGAGCGCGATAATCGGCACACCGAGGTCTTTGGCCGTCACCTTCATCGTCCGGCAAATCTCCGAAAGTTCTTCGTTGCGATTCATGTTCTTCTGCATCACGCCCGGTCGCAAAAGCTGCAAGTAGTCGATGAAGACAGCACCGAGCCCGGTGGTTGATTTGAGGCGCCGGCAGCGGCTCCGCACTTCGCTTATCGAAAGGCCGCCGGTGTCGTCGAGATAGATCGGCAATTCGTTGAGACTACCCATCGCGCGAGAGATCTCTTCCCATTGGTGCGATTTGATGTTGCCGCGCCGCAGGTCGTGCATCGAAAGCTGCGCCTCGGCGCAGATCAAGCGCTGGATCAGTTCGTTATTCGACATTTCCAGCGAAAAGAACGCGATCGGCTCCTTTGCCTCACGCGCTGCCGCCACGGCCATATTGAGCGCGAACGAGGTCTTGCCCATGCCCGGGCGCGCCGCAACGATCACGAAGTTGCCGGGTTGAAAACCCGTCGTCATGTTGTCGATGTCACGAAAGCCCGAAGTCACACCCGTGCGATCGCCGCGCGCGTGGAACAGACGATCGATGTGCTCGAAAGCATCTTTCATCAGGCTGTTGACGGCGACGAAGTCGCCGTGCATTGAGCGCTCGCCGATCGAGTAGACCATCTGCTCGGACTGATCCAGCGCGGCGTCGACATCTTCTTCGGCGTCATAGCCGAGCTGCGTGATCTGCGTGCCGGCATGGATGAGTGAACGTAGCGTCGCCTTCTCGCGAACGATCTTGGCATAGTAGGTCGCCGAGGCCGCGGTCTGCACTGTGTCCATCAACGAGCTCAAATATGAGAGGCCGCCGACTTTCTCGAGCTGGTCGCGGTTGCGCAGAGCTTCGGCCACCGCGATCTTGTCGAGCGGTTCTCCGCGATAAAACAAGTCGTAGAGCACGGCGAAAATCGTCTCGTGCACATGCGCGTAAAAATCCGCCGCGCGCACGATCTCGCCCACGGCGCTCATGATCTCGCGATCGACGAGCACCGAGCCGAGTAACGCCATTTCGGCTTCGAGGTTATGCGGCGGGATGCGGTCGATGGAACCGCTATGCAAATGCGAAATGCTCATCCCGTGATTCTCACGCCCGAGTCTTGCGACGCGTGCTCTGTGAGCGACCTTGCGAACGACGGGTGGATAACTTGTGGACGCGCAATTCGCGCAGGGCTTGATCGACCGTCGCGACCGGCGCAACCTGGACGCCGGAGAGCGTGACGTCGACCTCGCGAGCATTCTCCTTAGGAAGGAGCATGGCGCGCATACCTGCCTGGCGCGCGGCATAGAGTTTTTCGACCACGCCTCCTACTGCGCGGATCTTGCCTTGAATCGAGAGCTCTCCGGTAATTGCAACGTCCTGCGGCAGCGGGGTCTTCGTCGTGGCCGAGTAGAGCGCGAGGAAGATCGCAAGCCCGGCCGACGGCCCATCGATGTTGCCGCCGCCGACGATGTTGATGTGCAGGTCGAAATCCGAGACGTCGATGCCGGTTTGCGCGCGCAACACGCTGGTCGCGTTGAAGACCGAATCCTTGGCCATCGACCCGGCTGTATCGTTGAAACGAATCGTGCCCTTGCCCGTTTGCGCGGCCGGAAATGCGACCGCTTCGATCTCGATGATGCTGCCGAGATAGTTGTGAACACCTAGGCCAAACGTCTTGCCGATCTCGCGCGACGCCCGCGCACGCACCAGCGTGTGCGGCACGAGCCGGCTGGTTTGCACCACCACGCGCACGTCGTCTTCGGTGAGCGTCACCGGTGCGTTGCTCTTTTTGGGATCGACCCGGTAGAGCGCCTGACTGTAAGCGTCGGCAACAATTTGCACCGCTTTGCGGCCCTCGATCGTGTACGAGGCAATGAGCTGCGGAACGCCGCGCGCTGCTTTCGCGCCAAGGCGTTTTATCGCGCCCTGCACAATCGACACGACTTGATGTTGCGTGAGTGGCGCGAAGAAAATCTCCGACGCGCGCGAGCGAATCGCCGGATCGATCTCTTCGGGGTCGCGCGTCGTCGCGCCGATCAACACAAAATCCGCCGGCGCTCCTTCTTTGAACAGGCGCTTGATGTACGCCGGCACGTTGGTCGCGTTCTCGTCGTAGTACGACGACTCAAAGGTCACGCGTTTGTCTTCGAGGACTTTGAGCAACCGTGTTTGCAAGAGCGGATCCAGCTCGCCGATCTCATCGATGAAAAGGACGCCGCCGTGCGCCCGCGTCACAAGGCCAAGTTTGGGCTCGGGGACGCCGCCTTCGGCGAACTCGCGCCGGCTGCCCTGATAGATCGGATCGTGGACGCTACCCAGCAGCGGATTGGTCGTTTCGCGCGGATCCCAGCGTAACGTCGTGCCGCTTGTCTCGACGAACGGCGCGTCTTTTGCAAACGGGGTATAGGCGCGCGACTTTGCCAGCTCGAGCACCAGGCGCGCGGCGGTCGTCTTTCCGACGCCGGGTGGACCGTAGAGGATCACGTGCGCCGGATAGGGCGAGCTGATCTTGGCCACCAGCGCTTTGATCGCACTCTCTTGACCGACGATCTCGGCCAGCCGCTGCGGGCGCAGTTGCTGTAACGCCGACGCTGCAAGGCTTCGTTGCGAGAGCGCTTCGAGTTCCTCGAGTTTGGCTTGAGTTGCCGGCGTTTCGGGACCCGAATCGTCGCGCAGCGCTTCCAGCTTGAGATCCTTGAGATACTCCTGGTGGCGCGCGTTCATCTTCTCCGAGACTTTTTTGTCGATCGCGTCACCCACGCTCTTGTGGGCGAGCAGATCGGCCATCGCCTCTTCGATTTCCGCGATCGTCTTGCGCTGCTGCGCCCGCGTCGTCGCACGCTCGAGCGTCGGATCCTCGAAGACCAAACGCGCAAGCGCGCACAAGCGATCCGGGAGGCTTTGCGAGCGCATCATCTTGAGCGCGCTCACTTTTCCGGCGCGCAGCACGAGCTTCTCTTGCCCGATGGCTCCCGCCAGCATTTCGTAGAGCGCCGAAACGTAACGGTTCAGCTCATCTTCGACGCCGTACTTCCGTCGCAGGCGCGAAGCATATTCACCGTTCGTCACGGCGGCCATGGTAGAACATCCTACGCCGAGACGACGTTAATCGTCGCCTTGGCAACGACATTGCGATGGAGCTTGATCTCCACGGGAAGGAGCCAAGCGCCTTGATTTGGCTCTTGATTTCGATCTTGTGCTTATCGACGTCGACCGCAAGCGTCGTCGAGATCGCGCTGGCAACGTCGGCATTGGTAACCGCGCCGAACAATTTGCCGTTGCCGCCCGCTTTGGCTTTAACAGCGAGCTGCGTGCTCTCGATCTTGCTCGCGAGCTCTTGGCTTCGGCGAGCGTTTGCGCTTCGCGCTTCTCTTGGGCGCGCTTTTGATCGGCGTGGATGGCGAGTGCGCCTTTGTTCGCTTCGGAAACGAGATTACGCGGCAGCAAGAAGTTGCGCGCGTATCCCTCGGCGACATCGACGACATCACCCTTCTTCCCGAGCGCTTTAACGTCGCTCAGAAGAATGACTTTCATGGTTAAACCCCGTGGTTATTCGGAAACGTAAGGAAGAAATGCGATAACGCGCGCGCGTTTGACCGCGGTCGTGAGCAAACGCTGATGTTTGGCGCAATTGCCCGAGATGCGTCGCGGAACGATCTTACCGCGTTCCGACACATACTTCTTGAGGCGGTTGACATCGCGATAGCTGATGTCGAGCGCCTTGTCGGCGCAGAAATTACACGATTTGCGCTTGGGACGGCGATCTTTCACCGCGCGCTTCGTCTTGAGCTTGGTGGCCACTACAGTTGTCCTTTCGACTAGGTGGTTGAAACGCGCCCGAAGGGCGGCGTTCTAGCCAAGTGACCCGGCAGATCCGGGTCACTACCGGTCGCGACGGGCGGGACCGGACGGCTGATCTTACCATGCCGGCCCCGCGCGTCAAAGCGCCTTTTTCGGATACGAACGTACGTTCGCTGTGGCCTGTAGCGCTCCTTTTACTTGCTCACGCCAAGCTCGATCCCGAAGCGGTTCTGCGACGTGCTGGTACCGGCCGGTCCGAAGAGCGCCCCTCCGATACCGTTACGAACCACGACGTTGGACCACTCGACCCGGACGATGCCGTTGCCGGCGAATTTAAGGGTCGGCGTCAAGGTAAAGGTCGTCGCGTTGCTCCCGGGCCCGTAGAGCAGGAATGCGTTAGGGCTCGTTGCGTTTGTCGCGGCCTCGTTTTCCGCGTATTCTCCGCGAAAACCCACCGACCAGGCGCTCGAGAACGAGTACGACCCGAGCAGCGAGACCGCGTAGTCCGACTCCCCAGACGTGTAGCCGAGAGGCGCCGAAACCGGCGACGACACGAACAACACGTAGGGCGAGAATTGCCAACGCCCCGCCGTGTGGGTGTAGTACAGATTGTATTCCGACTGGTTGGCGATGAACGACGTCGCATTACCCGGGACATTTGCGCCGGGGTTCATCCCAACGAACGTCCATGACGTCGTGCTCGACGGGGCCCACGAAACTTCATATTCGATCGTGCGTAACCCGCCGCTGTAGAACCCGTCGTTGTCTTCCACGGCAACCGTCCACGGGCCGTTCGTGTAGCCCACGTGCACGCCGCGGCTTACCACCGGTTCGAGCGCCCAGCCGAGGCCGCGCTGGATGTTGACGTTCTGATACGTGAACGCCCCTTCCGTGCCGAGCAGCGTGCCTATTTGCCCTCCGTAAATGGTCACGTGCTGATCGGGTGACGTGTAGGTGGCTTGGTAGATCGGAACGAGCCCAAAACAACTCGTGTTTGCGCACGTTGCATTGTTGGTCAACGATTTGTAGTTATTGAAGGTTGAATTGATCGCGGTTCCGACCGTCGGGAAGTTGTAGCCACCGACGGTTGCGTTGGCCTTGAAATATCCCGAGGTGACGCTGCCGTTGACCAGCATGTCGCTCAAGTCAGCCCGTGTCTGCTGATCTGCGCCGGTTGGCGTGTCGAGTGCGCCGACCGCGTTGACGTTGTTGGTGGAAAGACCGAAGACCATCAGCGCGCCCCCGATCGTCCCCGACGCGAATGGCGTCGCGGTGGGCGTCGGCGTCGGCGCAGGAGAAGCGCTTGCCGCGGCGCTTGAGGTGGCAGGCGGCGTCTGCTGAGCAGACGCCGCCTTCTCTCCACCTACCATGATCGCTACGGCTGCTACCGCGGCGAGTGCTATGCTTACGACCCTCATGCGTGTGAACCGGCGCCGGATGGCACACCGATCCCCGGAATTGGGTCGACACCGTGGATCGCGAGATCGCCGGCGACCATGATATCTTCCGTGACACGCAACGGAACGATCAGACTGATCACTTTGAGAATGATAAACGTGCCGATGATGTTAGTCACGATGATGAAGGCCGCTGCTTCGGCTTGGTGGATGAACTGGGTCGGGCCACCGCCATAAAGCCAGCCCGAAACGCTGACCGTCGCGGCGTTCTTTCCGGCTGCGGCATTGGCCACGTACTCGATCATATTCGGATCGGCAACCAAACCCGCCATGAGGCCGCCGACCAAACCCGCAACACCGTGCGTATGCAACACCGAGAACGTGTCGTCGACTTTTTTCATGAACGCGAGCTTACCGATGTAATTGAGCGTTAACCACGGGATGATCGTCACTAGTCCCACGAAAATTGCGCCGTAACCATTGACGTAACCGGCGCAGGGCGTGATCGCCACCAAGCCGGCGATCATGCCGTTGATCATCGAGACTGCGTTGGGTTTGCCGGTGGCGAACATGTCGGCGACCAGCCACACGAGCAACGCCGTTGCGGTTGCGATGTTAGTGTTGAGCACGGCTGCGCCGGCGTCGGCATTTGCGAAATACGGATCGCCGCCATTGAAGCCGTTCCAGCCGAGCCACAGAATACCGGCGCCGGCAAACGCCATGATCAAGTTGTTCGGTTCGAAGTCGCGTTGATCGGCCAGCAAACGCGGACCGACGACCGCTGCAGCCACGAAACCCGAAACACCAGCCGCCAAGTGAATGACGTAACCGCCGGAGTAGTCAACGGCGCCAAGTTGCGCGAGCCAGCCGCCGCCCCACAGCGCGAAGGCGCCGATCGAATACACGATCACGCTCCACATCGGAACGAAGAGCATCCACGCCTTGAAATTCATGCGCCCGAAGACCGATCCCGCGATGAGGATCGGCGTAATCGCGGCGAACACGAATTGGAAATAGATCATCGCGGCGCCTGGGAAATGCAACTCCGGCATGCCGCTGGCCGCGAGCGGAACAACCGATTGCCCGATCTCGTAGAACGGTCCGAGCGCTGGGCCCGGAATACCGATAAACGCCGAGAGAATGCCCGGACCAAGTTTGGCCGGATTGCCGAAGCTCATGTTGTAACTAATGAGCGTCCAGGTCAGCAGAACGATCGAGAACGCGTAGAAGACCATGACCGCCGAGTTGAGCGCCCACTTCTTCTTGACGAGACCGGCGTATAAAATCGCAAGCCCCGGGATGCTCTGCATACCGACAAACGTTGCGGCTGTAAGTTGCCACGCGGTGTCGCCGGAGTTCAGCCATTTCGGGGCTTCCAAATACGGATTTACGTCAGCTAATAGAAACACTAGCGAACCCCTTGCGCAGTGGAGGTGGAGAGATTGTTGTATTTTAGGTGCACAAGAGAGGCTGCGCATTATACAATGCGTTAACGCTAGACCCTGGCGTTAACGCATTGTATAAGAAAGTCTTAAAAGAGGTTCCAGAGATACTGGTTGTAGACTTCGTGGTGGAACTGCACCTCGGGCGACTTCACGAATGTGCCGAGCGTACGCGGGCAGCGGTCCGCCGCGACCTGTTTGAGTTCGGCGTAGCGTTCCTTCACATCGTCGCCCAGCATCGCGCTGGTCCAGGCTGACTTTCGGAACGCGTCGAGCGCGTCGTAGATGTTGTCGGGCAGATAACGCTCGGCTTGACGCAGATTGGGCGTGTTCGCAATGGCGCCTTCGAGGCCGGTCTTGAAGACCGCCAGCATCACCATATACGGATTCGCATCCGGCGCGACCGAGCGGACCTCGACGCGCACGCTGCGTTCATTCCCTATTGGGAAACGGATCATCGAGCCGCGGTCAACCGCCGACGCCTTGATCTGGTTGGGCGCCTCGAAGTGCGGATCGAGCCGCCGGTATGCGTTTACCGACGCGTTGAGCATGAGGCAGATGTCGAGACCAGAACTCAAGATGCGGTCGGTAAATTGCATCGCGAGCGCGCTGAGGTTCTCGTCGCTCTTGGGATCCCAGAAGAGGTTTTTGCCGTCCTTGCTCACCGAGACGTTGGTGTGCATGCCGTTCCCGTTGACGCCGACGACCGGCTTGGGCAAGAAGCTTGCGGTCATGTCCATCTGGGTTGCGACTTGCCGGCAGATCAGCTTGTAGAGCGCGATCTGATCGGCGGCGGCGACCACTTCGCCATAGTTATAGTTGATCTCGAACTGCGAAGGCGCTACTTCCGGATGGTCTTTCTCATTCTCGAAGCCCATTGAACGCTGGACTTCAGCGACCGTATCAATGAAGGTCCGCAACGGATCGCCCGGGAGGGACCGATAGTAACCGCCGGTGTTGACGTACTCGAAGCCGCCGGTTTGATGAAAGCGCTGCTCGGCATCCACGCCATCGAAAAGAAAGCCCTCGATTTCGTTTGCCGCGTTGAGGGTGTAACCGTTCTTGGCAAACTGGTCGTTGGACAGCTTCTTGAGCACGCCCCGAATGTCAGCCGAGAAGGGCGAGCCGTCGCGGTTGAGCACGTCGCCGAAGACGAGCACTTTGCCCGGCCCGAACACGTCCGCCGGCGCCCAGTAGAATGCGGCCCAGTCGATTGCTAAGCGCAGATCGCTCTCGCGCTGAGGAGTGAAGCCGCGAATCGATGAGCCGTCGAAGGTCAGGTTCTCGTACGACTTGAGCAAAAACTTCTTGTCGTAGTCGAGCATGTGGAGCCGGCCCTCGAGATCGGAGAAAAGGACCGTGACCGCCTTGATCCGGCTCTCCTTGCCGAGGTAGCTCAACCGCTCTGCCTGGATCTTGTCGACAGGCACGCGGTTTTTTCGCTGCTCCTTGGCCGCTAGGTTGAGTTCCTCGAGCTCACCGTAGGACAGCTCAAGAAAATCACGCAACTCGGGCATTCTTCATACTCCTTAACGTCTTCACGTCGATCGCACGCGGGGTGGGGGATTGCTGGCTCGACGGTTACACAATTCGGAATGGGGACCTTTGTCCATTTGGTTAAAGCGCCGGCGGCCAAGCCCACCCCTAAGCCTGAGAATCCGGCCGGTCGATAAACACCCAAGTGGATTCCGTCGTAAACAGCCGCCCGGCGCTCGAGTTTATGCTCGCGCCGCACAATACCGCTGAGTTCTTCGCGCAGCATTTCGAGAAGCTCCCCTTGCACGTGGAGCGGAACGACCCGGCCTATTTCGCCGACGTTTACAGCATCGCCGACGTCGAGGATTCACTGGTTGTCGGGGCGCGCGAACCGGAGAACTTCGCCCTGGTCAAAGCGGGAAGCCCTGAGGTCTCCGAGGACGACTTCACCTACGAGCGCCCGAGCGTGCGTTGGCGGCTCACCGGCAAGGGCCCACGTCGCTGGATAGACGCGCGCAAGGTGATCTCGTATTTTGCCGATGGCTATACGCTTATCATTAAAGACGCCGCGCTCTTTAGCGCGCGCCTTCAACGCTTTTGCAATTATCTCCAGCGCGACCTGATGGCCTTCGCCCAGCCGAACGTCTATTTCACGCCACCCTCAGCGCAAGGGTTTCAAGTCCATCACGACACGCACGACACCTTGACGGCACAAGTCGTCGGCGAAAAAACCTGGCGCATCTACGAACCGATCATCCAGCTTCCGCTCGAATCACAGCCCTTCCACAGCGGCACCAAGGTCGAGGGCCTCAAACTCTTCGATGAGGTCCGGCTGCTCGCCGGAGACACGCTCTACATTCCGCGCGGCTTTCCCCACGAGGCCAAGACTTCGGATAGCGTGTCGCTGCATTGCACGTTTGCGCTCGCACCGGTTCGCGTAACCGACGTGATGGATCTTGCGCTTCGTATCGCCGGCGACCAAGACGTCGAGTTGCGCCACGCCTTGCCGCCCGCCGTCCTCGCGCAAGAAGATCTGGCAACGCGACTGGGCGAGTTCTTCGAATCGCGCCTCGCGCAGACGTTTGAAACGCCGCGCATGCAAGTGGCGGTTGACATCGCGCTCAACGAACTCTTCCGCTTAACGCGCCCGAACGCCAATGGTGCGTTCGAACAGGCGCTCGATACGTTTGATATCAAGCCGGACACGCGCGTGCGCATCGACGACGCGGTGCCGTACATGGTGCGTCAGCGTGGCGAAGGCATCGAGCTGCTGATCGCGGGCAAAGTCGTCGCGTTTCCGCCGATCTGCCGCGCAGCATTCGAGCATCTCCAGCGTGGACCCACGAGCGTCGCCGAGATGGACCCCTCGCTTTCGCCGGAACATCGCGCGTTGCTCATCAAGCTGTTGGTCCTCGAAGGCCTCGTCATCATCGAGTAAGGAGCCGCTGATTTAGCCAGGCTCCTTAAACATCTCTCTCAGTTTATACTTTTGAATTTTTCCGGTGACGGTCATCGGGAAGGCATCCGTGAAGCGCACGTAGTGCGGAACCTTGAAGTGCGCGATCTTTCCTTGACAATAGGCTTTTAGGTCGTCTTCGCTGACCTTCGCGTCTTCGTGGACGATGATCCAGGCGCAGAGCTGCTCGCCGAAGCGCTCGTCGGGAACCCCCACCACGCTCACGTCCCGGATCGCGGGATGCGTGAAAAGAAACTCCTCGATCTCGCGCGGATAGATATTTTCGCCCCCGCGAATCACCATGTCTTTGACACGGCCCGAGATCATCACATATCCGTCATCGTCCATGATTGCGATATCGCCGGTGTGCATGTACCGTGCCGAATCGATTGAAGCCGCCGTGTTTTCGGGATCGTTCCAATAGCCTAGCATGACGCTGTAGCCCCGCGTGCAGAGTTCACCTGGGACGTTGCGCGGGACGATGCGGCCGCGATCGTCCACAATCTTCACCTCGACGTGCGGATGCACGCGCCCGACGGTTCCGACACGTTTCTCGACGGGATCATCAACTGCGGTTTGGAACGAAACCGGCGACGTTTCGGTCATACCATAGCAAATCGTCACCTGGTCCATGTGCATCTCGCTGCGCACGCGCTTCATGACTTCCACGGGGCAGGGCGCGCCGGCCATAATACCTGTTCGCAGCGAGGATAGATCGAAATCCGCGAAGTTCGGCAGCGCGAGTTCCGCGATGAACATCGTGGGCACGCCATAGAGCGACGTGCAGTGTTCCGATTCAACGGCCGCAAGCGAAGCCTGCGGGTCGAAGGCCGGTGCAGGAATCACGATCGCCGCTCCGTGGGTGATGCAAGCGAGATTGCCCAGAACCATCCCGAAGCAATGATAGAAGGGAACGGGTATGCAGACGCGATCGTCCGGTGTATACCGGCAGATCTCACCGATGAAGAATCCGTTGTTGAGAATGTTGTGGTGCGAAAGAGTCGCGCCTTTCGGAAATCCGGTCGTACCCGACGTATATTGTATGTTGATCGCTTCGTCGAATTGCGCAGCGCGCTGCCGGATCTCGAGCTGTTCGGCCGTGATGCCGGCCGACGCGGCGCGCAGCTCGTCCCAGCGCAAATCACCAAGACGGCGCGGAGCGCCGTCGCCGATCGCTACAACCTCGAACAAGTCGGGAAGCCGATCGCGCACCTCTTCGACCATGGTAAGATAGTCGCTGGTTTTGTAGTGCGATTGCACGAGGAGCATACGCACGCCGCTTTGACGCAGGACGTATTCGAGCTCGACCGTACGATAAGCCGGATTGATATTGACGAGGATGGCCCCGATCTTCGCTGTAGCAAACTGCGCGATTGTCCACTCCACATTGTTCGTAGACCAGATGCCCACGCGTTCGCCATGTCGCACACCCAGGGCAAGCAGTCCGCGCGCAATCTCATCGCACGCCTGCGCGAACTGCGCGTAGCGCAGGCGAACACCCTGGTGCGCGCTGACGACGGCTTCGCGGTCGGGGTACTGCAGCGCAACGCGATCGAGCAACTCGCCGATCGTTTCACCGATCAGCGAAACATCGCTTGCACCATGCGTGTAGCTGATCATTCTTCGCCGTCGAAGTAGTCGAGCGGCTCGGCGCGCATGAACGCTCGTTCGGGTAGGACGACGCCGTGCTTCTTACTGTCGGGGTAATACCACGACTCGCCGATCGGGTTATCCGCGACGCAGATGAGCACGAGGTCCTCGTGACCATCGCCGCCGCGAATTTGGTGCGCCTCACCGGGCTTGAACAAAAATGTATCGCCGGGTCCGATTGCCGTTAGCCCGGTCTCGTCGCGCACGAGGCCGTTCCCGGACAGCACGTGATAAAACTCCCACTGCGCGCTATGCGAGTGATACGGACAACCGGGAACTCCCGGTGGAATGCGTTGGATTTCGACGTCGAACGGATGACGCTTGAGTAGGTCGGTCGACTCGCGCTTGCGGCCAAGCGCCTCGGAGAGCTGCTTGCCGTATCCACCCATCGTTCGCTTGGGCGACCACCATTCGATCTCGGGAACGTCGCCCGCATTGATCTTCTGCACGACGACCAATTCGCCAACGCAGAAACATGAACCCCGCTGTATACTAAGGGCGCCCGGTAATATACGCGAACTTCGAGCCGTCGACGTCGTCGATCGTTGCGATGTGGAAAAAGCCACGCCGCTCGACCGGATCGTTGGCATCGACCGCGAGCATTGTGCCGGGCAGGAAGCATTTCGGATCGCTGATTCCGTCGATCCAGGTTAGATCGCTACCGAGCAGATAAAATCGTGAATAGGAGTCAGCGTCGTACCATTGCGGCAAGACCGAAAAGCAGACGCGCTGGTAGCTTCTTTGCGCGACGATCTGCTCGAACATCGCGCGCGTTCCGGAATCCCACGCGTTTGAATTTTGGTGTACGTACCTCGTGAAGTAGAACCAGGAGAACTGCACGACCGAAATCGTTGCCACGATTGTGAAGGCCGCCGCAACCGCAAAACGCGCGCCCCGTGCGACGCGATGCCGCTTGATGCTTCCCGACGCATCGAGCAATAGCGTGAGACCCATAGCCGCGAGGATGCAGAATACCGGCGCCCCGGCAAGCGTTCGTGGCGCATTGGGCGCGCCTTCGTTGGTCAGCGCGCCTCCAAGCGGGTAGACTAAAAGCCAGAACCAGACCCATGCCGCAAGCGCTCGGTTACGCACGTATTTGAATGTGCAGAGCACGCCTAGGGCAGCAAGTGGGATCAACCACCAGTAGAACGCGCCGAAGCCATCGAGGTAGCGCCAGGTCAGACCGGGGTGCGGATCGCCGTTGATTGCGAGATACGACCAACGAAACTGACCGGCATAATTCGAGGCAAACGCTTTGAGCGCAGCAAGTGAGAAGCCGCTTGCGAAGATGGTCAAGCGCTGCACGCGCGCGCTTGTTTGCGGCTCGAAAAAGAGCATCCAGTAGGCCGGGGCGGACGCAACGAACCACAGCGCGACCGCCGCATAGACCCGGCTCACCGTCCGCCACGAGCGATAGGTTACGGCATAGATCGCGAAGAGCGGCGCGCCAAGAGCGATTGCGTAGAACCATCCCGCGAGGTACGTGTACGCGGTCGCGGCAAGGAGTAATGCGGCCCATCCCAAAAGCGGCGGCGCGCCTCGACCCAGTGCGCGCAATAGCACGTAGATTCCACCGAGTAAAAGGGGCAACTCGGATGCCGGTTCCCACGCGATGCGCGAGAATTGAACGAAAATGGGCGCGATCGCCTGCAGCAGTGCCGCGAGCAACGCAATATCGCGGCGCTTGGTCAGTTCGAGCACAATCGCATAGATCAGAAGCACCGTCACAAGGCCTAAGATCACTGCGGGTAAACGCAGGCCGAACGGCGTTTTGCCGAAGAGCAGCGTCGAGGCAAACCCCGCGACCGCGTACACCGGCGGGTTTCGCGTAAACCGCGCGTAGAGAAACGGCAATAGCGCCCCATCGACGTCGTGTCCAGTCGTCGCGATGCTATGCGCGGAGTTATAGAGGTCGATTTCGTCGACGATCACTTCGCTCGGGATCGCCGAGATTTGGTACAGTCGTAGGAACGCGCCGAGCAGCACGATCAGGACGAGAGCGACAGATGCTCTCGAGATGCGCGCCTGCACTCGCGGTTAGTGCTGTGCGAAGCGCAGTTTCGAGCGCTCTTTCGCCTTGTGCGCCTCAACTTCGCGATCGCGCGGCGGCGCGTTGGTGACGAGAGAGGCGAGCAGTTCGCGAGCGGCGTCCGTTACGTGGTCGACTGCGTGATTGAAGGCGGCTTCATTCGCCTTCGACGGATGCGTGAAGCCGCTGAGCTTGCGCACGAACTGAATCGCCGACGCTCGGATCTCGTCGTCGGTCGCCGGCGGCGCAAAATTGTGAAGCGTTTTAATGTTCCGGCACATGCACAACGATTTCGCAGTCGAATCCCGGCAATCCGCCTGGGGGCGCAAGGGAAAGCCGTTCCAAGGTCCAACGACATTCGCCCGAGGAGGGCTGTTGCACACGATGACTTCGTATCGCATTGCATGTTTTGCGGTCACTTTCGCGCTGAGCGCGATGCTCGTCAGCGCACCCGCTGGCGCAACATTACAGACAGTGATCGCCCAACGCAGCATCGTCCCCGGAAAGCCCTTTAGCGACTGCAGTACGCGAGCCAAGAGCGCCCTGACCAGCGTGATGCAAGACGCCACGGAAGCGGGCGACGGATCGGGCGACTGGTTCGGCTCCACGAGCGTTGACTCATCGATCTCCGCTGTGGCGGTGGTCGAGTGTCATCAACTTGACAGTGGGTACGCCGTCAGCTTCACGTGCAGCGCTCAGGTGCCACCCAATGTGGACACGGCGGCCGCATTGTGCACCAAACTCGTTGCCGCCTTCGGCGCGACGACGGCTTCGACGGCTGGAGGTGCTTCGTGGCGTTGATCCCTCCGCGCGGACGCCTGTTCGCAATGTTCTTCGCGCTTGCCATTCTCGTAACCGGCGGGCTCTCGCCGGCGGCCGTGGATCTGTCCACGGGCTTACGTTACGCGATTCCGGTCGGCACCATGGATGAGTGTGGAACCAAAGCGCAGGCCGCGCTTAACGCGTATCTGCAAAATGCAACCGAATCGTCGCCGGGTGAATGGATCGCTACCGGTCCGCTTGGACAAGTCGGGCGCCCCGACACGACGGCCGCCGCTACCGTCCACTGTTATCCCAACGGCAAAGGCTACGTCGTAAGCTTCTCATGCACGGTCGAAACGCCGAACAATCCTTACGATGCGAACTCATTGTGCTTGGACATCGGTCACAACTTTAATGGCGGGCCGCAAAAACCGTTGGCAACGCCGACGCCGATGCCGACCGGCTGTACGACAGCTAACCTGATCGGCACCTGGCAATCGGATGATAACCCAAAGCTGAGTGTCAAGATGGATGCGAGCGGCGAACTCACCGATAGCGAAGACGTCATCGGTAGCTGGGTGCTTAGCGGCAACAAAGCCATCATCACGTACTACGGAAACCACAACATGACGCTATCGGCCGACGGCAAACATCTCGCCGGCGGAGGGTACAGTTTCACGCGTAAGTGCTAGCCGAATTGCTCGTCTTCAAAGCGAATTCCAAGGCTGGGAGCGCAGGCTGAACTCCTAGATGTCAGGAGGACACTATGCAACGCCTCTCTCCCATCGCCGAAATCTTCGGCTACCTCGTCTGCCTCATCGCCATCGTCGTCTTCTTCATCAGCGTCGCGGGCATCGTCAACGGCGCGTTTCGGGTGGTGAACCCAAGCGCCGGCCCCCGAGTGATCGCTGCGCGCATGTTATCCGGCCACGGCTGGGAGCGCGCGCGGTCGATGGCCGCGCCTCCGGATGTCATGCCCCCACCTCCGAATGCCGCCGCCGCGACCGCGATCCGAGCGCGCTTCGAAGGTGACGCGCGCTTTGACGCCGCGCGCAAGCTGGTGCTTTCAATCGTGATGCTGATCGTCTCGGTGCTCGCCTTCCGGCGCGCCTTCGAGTGGATTAACCCGAGGCAAGGCTCAACCGCGTAGCGGCAGACAGCTCCGATTACGACCGTACCGAAATCCGATCCACGACCCCTTTGACTCCAGGTACGCCGCGTACCGTGTGAACGATCACGCGATCGATCTCTTGGCTCGGAGCTGTTCCAGTGAGGGTGACGACGCCATTATGCGACAGCGGCGCAACGTGGAATGTGTTCACGCCGGCTTGCGCGGCTATCGCCGCCGACACGCGAACGTCGAGTGCCGCGTCGAGCGACTGCTTCCGCGCGATCTGGTAATCTTGCGTCGCTTCGTGCGATGCGGACTGCTGCTGCTGCGCCGAACATCCGGCGAGGATTGCAAGGGCAAACAAAATCGACGTCTTCATGGAGACTAACGTACCCCACGGGCGGCAAGCTACCCACCGTGTGGCGGAAACCTTCGCGCGGGGCCCGAGGTCTTGCGCTGAAATGGAGCTCTTTCGCTCAACGCTCGAGACACGGTACGGACGGCTCAACCTGACGGTAAACACCGACGGCGTCTTGATCGAAGTTTGGTTGCCCAATCGCGCTGTGGCCATCGCGCCCACGCGGGCGTTCCCGCCTGCCGCCGAAGAGGGCATGCGCGCCGTCCGCGTTCAGCTCAACGAATATTTTCTTGGCACGCGCCGCACCTTCGATGTCCCGATCGACCCGCACGGCACATCGTTCGAGCGACGCGTGTGGAAGCGACTGCGCGAAATCCCCTACGGAGCGACGACGTCGTACGGGGCCATCGCGGGGGAATTTGGACTGCGCAGCGGAGCGCGCGCCGTCGGGCGCGCGAACGGTGCGAATCCTATTCCCATCATCATTCCTTGTCATCGCGTCATTGGGGCGGACGGAACGCTCACCGGCTTCGGCGGTGGCCTGCCGCTCAAGCAGGCGCTGCTCGAACTCGAAGGTGCAATTCCACCGCCCGAACCGACGTTGTTATGACTCCCGGCTACTGGGTCTGGAAGGTCCACCCGGTAGAGAATCGGCTTCCGGCTTCCGTGGTGCCGGTCACGGTGATCTGATGCATCCCGGAGTTGAGCGCGAACGAGGGGGTCACGTTAAAACCTGTTGCGTTCGCATAGACACTTCTGGTAATGTCGCGGCCGTCGATGGAAACGCGCAGCGAATCGCGGCTTATCGGCTCGCTGTACGTCGCGTGTATCGCAGGATTCTCGTTACGCGACGATCTGTTCGGGGTCTCGTTCGAAAGGTGGAACGATTGATTGACCGGAGCTTGGTAGTTATTGTCGCGATTGCCGGCCGTTGTTGCCATTGTTGCCGTTGTTGCCGTTATCGCGGTTGCCGCCGCTGTTGTTGCCGGTGCCGGCGATCGTTACGGTCGAGGTGTTGTTGTTCCAATCGACTGACGCTCCGAGGGCCTGGGCGATGAAGCGTAGCGGAACGAGCGTGCTCGAACCGACGATGAACGGCGCATCGTCGAGGTTCTGTGTCTGACCATTGACGGTCGCCTGGTTCGAACCGATACGCAGCGAAACATTTCGTCCGTTTCCAGTCGCGTTGATGGTTCCGCCGTCATAAACAACGGTAGCGCCGAGACGCTCGAATACGCCACGAAGGGGCACGAACACGCGGCCGGCGCGCTCGATCGGGGGCTGGTTGAACTGCATCTGCTGGCCGTTGACGACGACCGCGACCGTGGTTTGGCCGATGGCCGGCTGCGCGACGGCAAACACGGCACAAAGAGAGATCGACGCTGCAGCGGCGAGAGCCGTGCGACTGACAATCAAGCTATTTGACATACGAGACTTCTTTCAGAGAAAACGTGAGAGCGGCCTCGCGGCCGCTCCCTGTAAAGGTACGAAGCGCGTCGCGCTTTTAGACCGGCGTCGGGATCTTGTGAAGGGTCGAGCTGATCACATCAAACGACTTCACGTTCGGACTGCCGTCAAGCAGGGTCGTCAGCGATTGGAGCACCTGCGGATAGGTGTTCTGATTGTAGGACTCCGCGTTTTCCTTACGATCCCAAACGGTGACAGAGATCGCTTCGGTTCCATTGGAGCTCGCGCAGAACACGGCATTCTTAAAACCTGCTTGCTTCTGAAGCAACGGTAGGACCTTTTCGTCGATGGTCTTCGTTAAATCAGAGACACTATTTTGATTCTGTTTGAGCTTCATGGTTACTATACGAGAGAACATTTCATCCTTAAAGACAACAACTCGATCGACGGCTGAAAATCAACCAATAAAAAACTGCCCTACACCGAGAACCGCGTTTGAAGCGGCAGAAACGGTGGGCAGCTTTTTTTATTGTCGCCTAGAGTTGCTGTGCAATTATTATAGCACACTTTACGCTAAAACGGGGGATTTAGTTTTAATCCGCGATTACGCGCACCACGTGCAGCAAGCCCTCGACGTCTCCATGCATGCCGAGCGAATATCGCGTCACGCTATAGCATTCGTTCGCTTGCATTTGCCATCCAGGCGCGCCAGTTGAAACCGCGCGCAGGGTGATTAGGACAGCTCCATTAGAAATCTAATTGACAACGAAGGCTGCGCGCGCTATAGTGCTATTACATTACTAATAGTACGGGGGCTCCGTGTCTCGTAAGAAATCGCTGATTCTCACCGACCACGAACTGCGTTTGATGGAAGAGCTCTGGCGGGCCGGTCGCGCAACCGTGGCTGACGTCGTGGATGTGCTTCCGCCGCCGCCGCTTGCATACAGCACGGTGCTTACTACGCTGCGTACGCTCGAGCAAAAGGGCTACATCGCACACGAAGAGGATGGGCGAGCCTACGTGTACCGCCCATTGGTCGCGCGCGACGAGGCAGCCAAGTCCGCGATGCGCCATCTCCTGGATCGCTTCTTTGGAAGCTCGCCCGGCGCGCTTGCGGTCACGTTGCTCGATGACACGCGCTTGAGCGAGGACGATATCACGAAAATAAAACGGATGCTCACGCGCAATCGGAAGGGGTCGCAATGATCGATACGGCTTTGCTCAACGGCCTGTGGCAGGGCGCGCTCATCGTGGCGATCGCAGCGCTTGCGACGTGGAAGATACCGCAAGGCCACGCCGCGACGCGCCACGCCGTTTGGTTCGCAGCGCTGGTTGCACTCGCGGTCGTTCCGATCGTAAGCCTATTGCATCCAGCGCCGGCGATCGCCGCGCTGCCAGCGCCAGCCGCGGCGCCATCGCTCGTTACCGCGAAGGCGGCATCGGCCGGCGGTTCCTGGCTACTCTATTTCTGGCTTGCGGGCCTTACCATCGCCCTCGCGCGCCTCGGGATCAGTTATGCGCGAATCACTCGTATCGTGCGCAGCGCCGTTCCGGCGCCCGAGCTCGGTTCAAACGTTGTCGTGTCGCGTGGCGTTGATTTCCCGATTGCCGCGGGCCTCGTCTCGCCGCTGATCGTCATCCCCGCGTACCTCGCAGCGACGCTCGATCGCGCTGACCTCGACGACATCGTGCGCCATGAGAGCGCGCATATCGAGCGCCGCGACATTTGCGTAAACCTCATCCAGCGCGTGATCGAGGCGTTGCTCTTCTTCAATCCCTGGGCATACGTCATCGGCCGCCGATTGATCGCCGAGCGTGAAGCCGCGTGCGACGATCGCGCCGTCCACGCAACCGGCGAGCCCGATCGCTATGCCTCGTGTCTCGCCCGGTTGGCGCAGAACCCACGCGCTTCACGCTCGCCACTCCTTACGCCAAGCGCGATCGGTTCGCGGCGCATGCTCGTCGGGCGCATCGCCCGGCTTCTCAACGGAAAGGCAACCGACTTGAAAACCAATTACGTCGCACTTGGCGCAAGTAGCGTCGCGTTCGCAATCCTTGCGGTTCTCCTGCAGACGCTGACCGGACTCGCAGCCGACGCCTCACTGCCCCTCGGAACCGATGTTGCGGTCGCGGCAAGTCCATGTGTATACCCCACCAACCTTACGGCAAACACGCCCGAGGAAAAGTCGAAGTTACGCAAAGAGCTCTTTGCGACCGGCGCTGAAGTCAAGGTCCTCAACGCGGCGACGCCCGATATTCCCAAATCAGCGTTCCGCCCGAATACCGCTGCGAATGCACTTGTCACCGTCAGCCCCGACGGCCACCCGGTCAGCGCGAAGATCGTTAAGTCAAGCGGAAGTCCCGGAATGGATCACGCGGTCGTCAATGCTGCGATGGCTTCGACCTACTCGCCGGCCATGAATAATTGCAAACTCGTTACCGGTCAGTATCTCTTCCAGGCGCAGACTGGACCGATGTAGGCACGCGCCGGCGGAGTCGCCTACCCGCGAGATTGACGGTGGCAGCTCAGCTAAACGTCAAACGTCTTCCAATCGTACGGTGTAAAGCCAACGAACGCGTCATCCCAACCGATCCGATACGCCTCACCGATCCCCTTTTCATCGTCGAATGCCCCAGCGCCAAGCGGCAGTGTTTTCTTCGGGCGCATGAAAAACAGATCCGTCGCCACGGATGAGGCCATAAAGGACGCTAGCTCGCGCTGATGCGCAGCATTGGACATGGTACTGCCCTTAGGGATCTGTGCGAGTGCGCCTTTTGCGACGGACTGAAAATAGACGTTGCGCATGTCGGTTGCGAGGATCTTCCGTTGCATCGTTCCGAACACGCCGAACCCGATTGTCACAGCATCCACATAATCGGCCACCGGTTCAAAAGGCGGATCCATCAGAATGACATCGGCCGCCGACGCCACCGCGTGCGCGAACGAAACCGGAGAGTTGCTCGCGACACCGCCGTCGCAATACTGATTGATCGCCCCATCGGGACCCGGCATCTGGACGGGATCCCAGGCGACGGGAATCGCCGCCGATGCAAAGAGCTGACGGTGTAGCAGGTCGGCCGTGGCTGGACGTACGATGGTGTTGGGCCCTAGCGTTAACTGCAGCGCTGCAGTTACTTCCGCAGGAACGTCGGCGGGTGCACCCCGCGGTCGCAAATAGAAGTACTCGGCACGCTGCATCGTCAGGTTTGTCGACACCCAGATCAGCGGCATCAGTAACGGCGCTTCGGGGTCGACATGTCGGGCGATCCAATCGAGAACGGGCTGCGAATCCAAAAGTGCGCCTTGGGTTTTCGTCAACGATGCTAATCGCACCGCAGATGCGAAACGGTCGCCAACACCGCTGTTAGGATCGCGGATCGAAGCGAATTGCGGCTTGAGTTGGAGCAACTTCTCCGCACTGATACCATACCAGAGCTCGCGCAAGCGCGTGTACTGGCCGGTCGCAACGAACCACCCGTTAAGCGCTCCAATCGACGTGCCGCAGACAATTCCGTACGGCGAAAGCGGTGTTCCATCGCTGACTCCCGCCTTGGCGGCCAAACCGGCGATGATGCCCGCCTCGTACGCTCCGCGCGCTCCGCCCCCGCTCAGCACGAGCGCGCGCGCAAGCGGTTCGAGCGCGGGTGCGCCATACGCCGCTCCGGTCAGCGCAGGGATGACTCCCGCCGTCCCGAGCGCGGTCAAGAAATCGCGGCGATCGAGCATTACCTTCCATGGTACCGCGGAGGTTCGGTAAGCTCAATCCAAATTGCGCAAGAAGGTCGCGGGGTTGGTGTTGCGCTACTGGGACACGATGAACGGCTGGGGCGCATGGGATACGAATTGGATCTGGAGCCTCGCGCTTATCGCAATCACGATAACGATCCATGCCGTCGGAGTGGTCATACTAGCGACAGCCATGCAACGCATCACGGACAAAGGGCCGATCCCGAGGCATACGTTTTTGGAGAGCGGTTTGGGCACGGTCATCATTATCGTCGGCGTAGCGCTGTCGCTGATGATTTTTCATGCGCTCGAATGCTTTGTATGGGCGATCGCGTATCTGCACGTTGGCGCGATCGGCTCACCCGCAGGCGCGGTGCTGTATTCGGTCGATTCAATGACCACGCGCGGTTCCTCCAACGACCTGCTTTTGGACAGACAGTGGCGAGTGATGGGTGCGACCGAGGCCGGCGACGGCATGCTGCTCTTCGGCGTCAGTACGGCGTTCTTGTTCTACGTGATGGTGCGAGTTTGGAAGCGTGAATTCGTTTGAATAGTCCGCGTGGTTGGCTCATCGGCGTTGCGATCGTCGGGAGCGCCTTGGTGATATGGAACGTGCTCGCGGGCGCGCTCTCCGCCGTGCTCTTACTCTTTACCGCTATACTCTTCGCTGCCGGTATGCGACCGATTGTCGATCGAATGGGCCGACGAATGCCCTACGGTGCAGCCGTCGGGCTCGCGTTCGGCATCGTCATAATCCTGACGGTCGTGATCGGACTCGTGCTCGTCCAGCCGGTCGGCGCAGAGCTCGTCCGATTGGTTCAGGCGCTTCCTGACTACGTGAACTCGCTCCAACATCAGCTCGCGGCCGCGCAACGCTATTTCGAAAACGACCAAGCGGCCCGCCAACTCGCCGCCGCGTTGTCCGGGAGTGCCGGTGGGGTAGCAAGCGCGATTGGTCTGCACGTGCTCAGTGGAACGGCCTTCATCGCCACCGCCATCGGGGATCTGGTCCTCATTCTCTTGCTCGCGATCGGCTGGATGCTCTCGTCGGGCGAGCTCGAGCAATTTGTCCTCAGTCTTATGCCGGCCGGAATGCGGTCGAACTGGCACGACGCGTTCGCTGAAATCGAAGGGCGCTTGAGCGCATACGTGCAGGGGGTCGTGATCAACGCGTTGGCCGTCGGCGTCCCCATGGGGGCTTCGCTTGCCTTTCTCGGTGTTCCGTACGCCTTGCTCCTGGGATTCATTGCCGCTATCTTTCAGGGCATTCCCATGGTCGGCGCCGTGATTTCAGGACCGATCATTCTTGCCGTTGTGCTCGCAGCCAGCGGATGGACGAAAATGCTCATCGCGCTGGCGATCTTCGGCGTCATTCAGACTATCGATCAGAATGTGCTCTCACCGATCATCTTCGGACAACGCGTTCAGTTGAGTTTCCTGTTGATCATCCTATCGACCATAATCGGTGGCACGCTACTCGGCATTGCAGGCGCCTTCCTTGCAGTTCCAGCGGCTGCCGTTCTTCAGGTGCTGGCCGTGCGGATTCTTGCACCGGCAGTCCGACCCAAATGATTCAGCGACCTTCATCGCTCGGTCTCTACGCGCTGACGCTCGGGGCTTTTGCGATCGGCACCACTGAATTCGTTCCTGTCGGGCTGTTGCCGGAAATCGCGCAGGATCTCCACGTCTCAATTCCCGCTGCCGGATTTCTGGTCACCGGGTATGCCCTTGGCGTCGCGATCGGCGGCCCGGCATTCACCCTCGCGCTCAGCCGTGTGAACCGCAAAACCGTGCTGATGTTGATGCTGCTGTTCTTCATTGCCGGTAACGGGATCGCAGCGATCGCAAATAGCTACGGTGTGCTCTTGCTCGCTCGTATCATTGCCGCGTTCAATCACGGAACGTTTTTCGGCGTCGGCGCAGTCGTGGCCGCGGCGTTAGTTCCCAAAGAGCGCAGCGCCTCGGCGATCGCGACCATGTTTTTGGGATTGACGGTTGCGATGGTCATGGGCGTTCCGTTTGGAGCGTTCGTAGGTCAACGTCTTGGGTGGCATGCGCCTTTTGCGTTCATCGCGCTAATCGGCGTTCTCGCGCTGGTAGGCGTGTGGCTGCTCGTCCCAAGCATTCCATCGCAGCGACCGCGCCTCGTAGCAGAACTGCGCACGCTAGCGAGCAGGCCGGTCGTGCTCTCGCTGCTCACGACGCTGCTCGGCTTCGGCGGCGTGTTCGTGCTGTTCACCTACATCGCGCCGCTTCTCCGGCAAGTCGCCGGATTCTCGCCCCCCGCCGTTGCGGCAATTTTGGTGTTGTTCGGTGTCGGTACGCTTGTGGGTAATATCTCGGCAGGTAAGGCCGCGGATCGCTCGCTACCGAGAACCTTGCTGGTGACAATCGGTGGTTTGGCGGCTGTCCTTGCAATTTCGAGTTTCATGTGGCCCCACCGGCTGCTCGCGATTATCGCCACGTTCGCCATAGGTTTCTTTGGTTTCGCTACCGCGACACCGCTCCAGTTACTCGTCATTCGCACCGCCAGCAATGCGCCGAACCTTGCTTCATCGGCGAATATTAGCGCTTTCAACATCGGCAACGCTTTCGGCGCTGCCCTCGGCGCGATCGTCATCGCCGCCGGTCTTCCGCTGCAATGGCTCGGGCTGTGCGCGGCGGGTGTCAGCTTGGCCGGCGCCCTCGTCGCGGTTCCCGCACTCAGGCTCAGCGTTCGATAACCGATTGCGTGAGCGCCGTGGCATCGGCGATGAGATCGATCGCGGTGATCCGATCTTCGACTATTGTGAAGCGGAACGCAACGCGCACCTCTCCTTCATGCATCCACACCGCGCCGGGTTCCCCGTCGATGAATACCGGCTGCGCAGCGCGCGCGCGCTGCGAGAACGCGCGCGCCACGGCGTCCGCACCTTCGATGCCGGCGTCCAGACGATCGTTCTGCCAGTAGGCCGCACCGCCCATCGCAACGACCGCCGCGTCCGCGCGGAGGGTGGCCTCTGGATCGAGAAGCGCGAGCAGTGCGGGGAAATTGCCCGACCGCGAGCGCCGCAAGAAACGCGCGCACGAGTTCGTCGCGCCGCTGCGTCACGGTATTGTGAGCGGCAGATGCTCCGCGCACGCGCCGGCGCGCGCGGCTTGCAAGCTGACGCGCTGCCTCAGGTGACCTTCCGACGATCGCGGCAACGTCATCGAAGGGCACGTCGAACATATCGTGCAGCACAAAGGCAACGCGTTCCGCGGGCGGCAGCGCATCGAGAAGGATCAGCAGGGCCGCACCGATCGAATCGGCGAGCATCGCTTCTTCCTCTGGATGTTCGCCGGCAGCGACTGATGCAACGTCGCGACGCGGATCGTCCGGCGTCAAGTTCTCGCGCCGGCTTTCGCGTCGCTTGAGCGCGTCGAGGCAGATGCGCGCGACAACGGTCGTGAGCCACCCTTCGAGGTTCGCAACACCCGCAAGGTCGGCCCGCGTAATGCGCAACCAGGTCTCCTGCAGCGCGTCGTCGGATTCTGCAGCCGATCCTAGGATTCGCTGCGCAATACGCTGCAAGCGAGGGCGCGCCGCCTCAAAACGCTCCGCGAGGCGCTCTGCATGCTCGCCCGAGGCGGACCCGTCACGTTTCACCGCGTTCGATCCGTCATAGCATTTGGAAGGAGTATCAAATCTTGAAAGACGTCTCCCTCGTCACCTATCCGGCAACAGATGTGGCCAAAGCTAAGCAATTCTTTCGTGAGCTTACCGGCACTGACCCGTACGCCGATAGCCCATACTACGTCGGTTATAAGTGCGGCAACGTGGAAATCGGTCTCGTTCCGAGCCAGGGTCCGGGCGCGATTGCGTTTTGGACGGTAAGCGACATCGCAGCGAGCGTAAAAGCGCTCGTTGATGCGGGCGGCACGGTCGTGCAAGATCCCACCGACGTCGCGAACGGACTGCTGGTCGCGACGATCAAAGATCCCACCGGTACGACCGTGGGATTACGGCAGTTCCCAAAGGGCTAGATCGTATGGCAAAGGTGAGCAAGACAAAACGTACGGAGTCTCCCGGTGCGCTCATTGACGCGCGGATCAAGGAGCTGGCCGATTGGCGCGGCGACACGCTCGCAAAGTTGCGCGAATACATCAAGCAAGTGGACCCGGACGTCGTCGAGGAATGGAAGTGGAGAGGCGTGCCCGTTTGGTATCACGATGGAAAAATGATCTGCACGGGCGAGACCTACAAAAGCGTCGTCAAGCTGACCTTTGCCGACGGTGCCCAACTCAAAGACCCCAAGCGGCTGTTCAACTCCAGTCTGGACGGCAATGTTCGGCGTGCCATCGATGTGCACGAAGGGGAACAGATCGATGAGGCCGCGTTCAAAGCGCTAGTCCGTAACGCCATCGCCTTGAACGAGTCCAAAGCGCGTTAGTTATCTCAGGCAAAGAGCCGGTCGATGTCGGTGAGATCGAGATCGACCGTTGGACTGGCAGCCTCGTCGAACAACGTGGCGGCCAGGGCAGCTTTGCGGTCTTGGAGCTCGAGGATACGCTCTTCGACAGTGTCCTCAGCTATGAGCTTATAAACGAAGACGTGTTGATCTTGCCCGATGCGGTGGGCGCGATCGGTGGCCTGGCGTTCGACGGCGGGGTTCCACCACGGATCGTAGTGGATAACGGTATCCGCGGCCGTGAGATTGAGGCCCGTGCCCCCGGCTTTGAGGCTGATGAGGAAGAGCGGGACCTCACGATTTTGGAAGCGCTCGACCGGCGTTTTGCGATCACGTGTGTCGCCCCGCAGCTCGACGAAGGGCATATTGCGCTTTCCAAGCTCCGGCACGATCAAGTCGAGCATCGAGGTGAATTGAGAGAAGAGCAAGATGCGGCGCCCATCGTCGACCAGGCTCTCAAGCATTTCGATCAGCGCGTCGAGTTTTTGTGATTCGTCGATTCCCGCCGCCGCGTCGAGTTTGAGAAGACGAGGATCGCAACAGACCTGGCGCAGCTTGAGCAATGCGTCGAGCACGACGATACGGCTGCGCGCGAGCCCGCGACGTTCGACCTCGTCGCGCACGCGCTTGTGCATGGTGAGCCGAATCGTTTCGTACAGATCGCGCTGGCGACCACTCAGCGGCACGCGTTGCACGATCTCGGTCTTCTCGGGTAGTTCCTGAGCCACGCCGTCCTTCGTGCGCCGAAGCAGGAACGGCTTGATGCGCGCGGCGAGCGCCGCGCGGCGATCTGCGTCGCCATGCTTTTCAATCGGCGTGCGAAAGAGTCGTGTGAAGCGTGAGCGTTCGGGCAGCAGACCGGGAGCTGCGTACGCAAAGATCGACCACAGTTCTTCGAGATGGTTTTCGATTGGTGTACCGGTAAGCGCGAGGCGCTGCGCGGCACGCAATCGCGATGCGGCGAGCGCAGCTTTCGAGCGCGGGTTTTTGATCGCTTGCGCCTCATCCAGGACGGCGATCGACCATTCGAACGCGGTAAGCGCTTCGATGTCACGCAGCAGCAGCGCGTACGTCGTGAGCACGAACGTCGCATCGCCGACCTGGGCGAAGCGATCGGCACGATCGGCGCCGGTGAGCGCGAGCACGCGCGCGTCGGGCAGAAAGCGCGCGATTTCGTCGCGCCAGTTCGGCGCGACGCTGGTGGGTGAAACGACGAGCACCGGATGATTCAAGCGGCCGGCCGCGCGTTCCACCGCGACGTGCGCGAGCACTTCAACCGTTTTGCCCAGGCCCATATCGTCAGCGAGAATGCCGCCCGCGCGATGTTCGCGCAACGTCTGCAGCCACGCGACGCCATCGCGTTGGTAGGGTCGCAATTCGCCCGCGAATCCCGCCGGAATATCGACGCGCCGATCCGCGTAGGCCGCGAGATCGTCGAGCATCGCGCGAATCGACGGTGCGTTGGTCCAGTGCGTGGCGATCCCACCTGCCGCCGCGAGAGACGCCGCTTGCAACATCGGCACGCGCACGCGCGCTTTCTGCTCGCTGCGACCGCGGTCGCCAAAGAGGCCGCCCAGCGTCGCCAACACGCGAGCAACGCGATCGACCGGTAACGCGAGGTAGCCGCCGCCAGGTATCCGTCCGACGAACGGCGTCTGTCGCCGCGCGAGCGTCGCGGGGTCCGCATCCAGATCGAGGCCGCTGCGTCCCAGCGCGTCGATCAGCACCGGCAAGAGCGAGACGCGCGTACCGTCGACGTCGATGCCAAGTTCGAGTTCGAACCATTGAGCGGCGCCGCTGTCGTAGACTTCCGCGCTCCATTCGTCGCCTGCCTCGACGATACGAAACGGAAACGACGGCATCGTTTCGATTCGCCAACCTTCGTAACGAAGTTGCGGCGCATCCCGCTCCAGAAATTGTAGCCATGCGTCTTCCCCATATGGAGGAAAATCAAGCTGTCCGAGCCGTTCCTGCGCTCGGCGCTCGAACGCGCGATCGCGGGGCCATACCGTTGTGCTCTCTCCGCTGGCATCGCGAATCGTGTCGCGCGGATCGCTCGCCGGCACAAGCGCATCGCCGTACGCGAACAAAACACCGCCGCCCGCGCGTCCACCTTCGAGCATCGAAAGACGCAAGACGGGCTGTGGCTCGCGCTCGTCGATGTGCACGGCGAGATCGTGCGCCGGACCGACGATTCCTGTGCCACGTAAGACGCGATGCAGCGCGATCTGCGCGCGCTGCGCTTGCGCGGGCGACAACGCCGGCGCGCGCGCGATCGTTGCGGCAAGTTCGGGCGCGACCTCGAGCGCGATAGGACCAGCACGGAACGTGTCGGGGTCGACATACCACAGCGGTGCTGTCGGTAAGAGTTCAGCGCGCGCGTGCCCGACGAGATGCACACGCACGAGCCCGTCGTCATCGGTCCGCCACGCTAGTGTCGCACTCCCGATCGGCGCATGGGCGAGCGGCGGTGACGATGGATCGCGCCAACGCAGCAGCCCGTGCGTCGCGAGTAACTCGACAAGCATCGCGAGAATTGCCGGCGAGAGATCCTGCCCGCGTCCAAGCAGTCCGCTCGCATTCGCAAGGCGTCCAGCGACGACGTCGATGCCGCTGATGAACCGCGCACGCGAATTTGTCGAATTGTAAAACGAGAACTCCCGCGGTTTCGACGCGCTTCCCACCGGCGGCATGACGTAGGGCACGAGTCGCACCGTGCGCAACCCATGCGCTTCAGGAACGTCGATGACATAGAGCAGCCGTTCGATACTCTCGGGCGCAGGCGCATAGCCAAACGTCTCGATCATACGCCGCGTCCAGGCATCGACCGCACCGTCCGACGGTCCGATCGCGCCACCGCTACGGTCCGAGAGCATCAGCGCGAGCGCTGCACCGTGTTTGCACGCGCTGCCGTCGGGACACGAACAATCACTTTCAGTGATCCGCATGCCGTCGCGGGCGCGCGCGGTAATCCGCACTGCATACGGCCGCGTGGAAGAGCCTTGCACGTTCGCGCTCGCGGCGTCACCTTGTTCGGAGAGACGCACGTTCGTAATGCGATTTCCAACAAGGTAGCCGCGCGCACGCGCGAGCGTCTGCGGATCGAAGGACCGCTCGAGGTCAGCAACATCAAAAAACATCGGAACCGATCCGACTTACCGGTACGAACGGCGAGACCCTCTGAAATGAGGGAAGTTAGCGCGAGCGCGCCGCGGCAACGAGCGCGTGGGAGGCGGCCAGCAGTACGGGCACGGCTTCGTCGACGGAAACCACCTGCGAGCTGACAAAAGCGCCATTGACCAGCAGAAGCAACTGCGCGGCAAGATCGTCGGGACGGCGCACGCTCAACTGCTCCGCGATGCCTTTGAGACGGCGACGCAGTTCTTGTTTGTGCGCAACAGCAACACGCCGCGCCGGGTGCTCTGCGTCGGAGAACTCCGCCGCCATGTTCAACTGCGGACAGCCGCGATAGTTTTTTCGGCCGAGCCGCTCGCCGATCCACTGCATGTGCGCGTCGAGTTCGGCCTGCGCATCGGAGCGATGTCGCTCGGCGACGCTATCCCATTTCTGCCAGAATTGCTCGTCCTCGCGCTCGAGAAACGCGGCAATCAGCTCGTCCTTGGTCCGGAAGTGACGGTAGAGGCTGGTCTTGGCCACCCCCGCTCGCTCGACCACGAGATCGACCCCAACCGCGTGCGCTCCATCACGATAGAACAGCTCCGACGCCGTCCGCAAAATCCGCTCTTTCACTTCGTCCATGCTTGACATGATACAGACCTGTCTGTTCTAATGCAAGGGCAGAGGCTACATACAGGTCTGTAGCAAGGGAGTTGATATGAACATTGCGGTTTATGGCGCCTCCGGGCACACGGCGCGCTTCGTCGTGGCAGAGCTGCTGCGCCACGGCCACACCCCGATCGCAATCGGGCGCGACCAGTCGAAGCTCGAGGCAGCCCTTGCCGTTCACGGCATGGAGGTGGAGATGCGGATCGCGAGTCTCGATTCGGCGGTCTCGCTCGATCGCGCCCTCGCGGGCGCCGATGCAGTCATTCACGCCGCCGGCCCCTTCCTCGACACCGCGCCGCCACTGATCGAAGCCGCTCTGCGTTGCCGCGTGCATTATTTCGACGTTACTGCAGAACAGGGAAGCGCGCTTTCAACGTTCGAGTTGTTCGATGCGCCGGCGCGCGAACGAGGCATTTTCGTCGTTCCCGCCGCCGGATTCTATGGCGGCCTCGGCGATCTCTTGGCAACGCACGCCATGCGCGGCTGGACGCTAGCGGATCGCATCGACATCGCAATTGCGCTGAGTAGCTGGTGGCCGACACGCGGCACTCGGCGTACCGGCGAGCGAAACACCGCGACGCGACTGTCGTTCTCTGATGGGAAGCTCACACCGATTCTTCCGTCGACGCCGGCGCCGTGGCTTTTTCCGGACCCATTGGGAGCGCAGGACATCGTGGAGCTGCCGCTCACCGAGACCATTCTGATGGCTCGTCACATACATGTTGGCGATATTCACAATTACATGACGGAGGCTCCGCTCCGCGATCTACACGATCCCACGACGCCGGGACCGGTCGCGGCCGACGAGCGCGGGCGCTCGAACCAGCGCTTCGTTATCGAGGCTCGAGTTCGCAACGGCGACGAAGAGCGATGTGTGACGGCCGAAGGCGGCGACATCTACGCGATCACCGCGCCGATCGTCGTCGAAGCCGTTGAACGCGTTTGCGCAGCTCCGCGTCAGGATGCGGGCGCGTTCGCGCTAGGTCAGCTTGTCGACGCCTCTGATTTCCTTCAAACGCTAGCGCGCACCGGAGAAATTCAATCGCTGAAGTCTTCGACGAAGATCTCGGTGCCGTCGGGACGCACGGCGGCGCCGATACCGACTTTGTGAAAGTGGACGTTAAGCGTGTTCTGACGGTGTTCGGGGCTGTTCCACAACTCGGTCACGGCGAACATGGGATCCGGCGCCTCGGCGATATTCTCACCCATGAAGTGGAACGAGCAACCCTGCGCGCGCATCGTTTGCCAAGGCGCCGTGCCGTCCGGCGTGATATGCGAGAAATAATTGCGATCAAGCATGTCGTTTGCGCGCTCGGTTGCCATGGCCATCAGGCAACGATCGGGCGCGAGGGACGCGACGGCGACGTTCTGGCGTTCTTTGTTAACCTGCATGAACACGGTCAACACGAGAGGCGGGAGGATCACGGCTCCATCGTAGCCGGGTTCCTCCCGCGCATCCTGAAGCGCCGGTTAAATCGGCTTGTTACGAATCAAGAATTCGCGAACGGCAGTTTTTTCGGTGCCGTTTGCGGTCTTGACCTCAGCCCAAATGTAGATGCGTGTGTTGTCGGAGACGCTTGAATTGTTGAAGGTCGCATGCAGGTACGATCCGCCGGGAGCCGGACGGAGATAGATGCTCGCCAAGTCGCGGCCGCCACTCATGTTCGGCGACATGCTCCAACGCGCTACGCACGAGCCCTCGAGCCCTTTGCCGTCGCACCCGAATCCGAGCTGGATCCCAGAGCCGGTATTGCGAGCTTCCTCGAACGTAACCGTGGGCGGACGCGTCTCGCTTCCGGCAGCCGTACGGAAGCTTGCGGTTCCGCTATACACTTCGCCGTCGTAGTTACGGATATACGCGCGATAGTAGTACGTGGTGCCGGGTTGTAGGCCGTTGAGATCTGCGTGCCATTGGGATCCGCCCTCCCGCGGCGTCACGGTGGTTTCAGCAACGCGCTTGGCTTCAGTCATATTGCCGTGGGTCGAGACTTCGAACCACACGCGCGCGTTCTGATCGTGATTGTTGTAGCTCATGCTTAGTCCGGCTGTCGTCGAACTAATATTCCAGTCCCAAACTCGATTGATAACCGGCGGAGACGCGGCAAGCGCCGTACCAAACGAAGATGCGGCAAGCAGGCCGCACAAGAAAAATGCAAGACGTTTCATTGGGTCACTCTTTCAAAGTAGCGAGGGCTGCTATTCGCTCAATGAGCACGCAAGCATTTATAAGGAGCGACCATTAGGGAGCGATCGCGTTTAGCTCGTTGAGCTCGTCTTTGGACAGAGTCAATTGAGCCGCGGCAACGTTTTCGCGGAGATGCGCGATCGATGATGTCCCCGGGATGAGCAGCACGTTCGATGACCGCTGGAGGAGCCAGGCGATTGCTATGGCCTGCGAGGGCGAGCCGCGCCGCGCGGCGACCGAATCGAGTGCTTGGGACTGCAGCGGCGTGAAGCCGCCCAACGGGAAATAGGGCACGTAGGCGATACCCTGCGCAGCGAGCGCGTCGATTAACGCGTCGTCCTCGCGGTTCGCGACGTTGTAGAAGTTCTGCACGCAAACGACCGCAGCGATCGCTTGCGCTTCGGTAATTTGCTCAGGTGTGACCGTACTGACGCCAAGATGGCGGATGAGCCCTTCGCGCTGCATCTCTGCTAGCGCGCCGAATGCTTCGGCGATCGATCCGGGCTCGGGGCGGTCCATTCCGCCGACGCGAAGATTTACGATGTCGAGGACGTCGAGTCCGAGGTTGCGCAAATTATCCTGAACCGCCGAGCGTAGCTCGGCCGGCGTAAGTGCAGGCGGCCATCCGCCGCGCTCATCGCGTCGCGCGCCAACCTTTGTAACGATATGTAGGTCGGCAGGATAGGGGTGAAGCGCCTCCTTGATGATTTGATTCGTGACGTGCGGGCCGTAATAGTCGCTTGTGTCGATGTGCGTGATGCCAAGGCTGACGGCTTCGCGCAGCACGGCGATGGCGGCGGCGCGGTCTGCCGGAGGGCCGAACACGTGCGGCCCGGCGAGCTGCATCGCGCCGTAGCCCAGGCGCGAGACGGTGAGGTCTGCGGCCATCCTGAACGCGCCGCCCGGGACGAGTTTTTCTTTCATGCAAAGCATTATCCCACACTATCTCTTTATTGGCACGGAGATGTCGCACACGGAGAAATCCGCACCGCGCGCGTGTCGCGCTGCTGCGACGAGTTGATCGAACTCCGCCGAATGCGTGTCGAGCACCTCGATGGGCGGTCGCTGCGATGGAGGGAGATCGCTCAGTACGCGCACGCGGAGCATGCGGTCGGGGTGTTTTGGCGGCATGCCAACCGCTGCTGCCCGAATCACCTCTAGACCGACGAGAATACGTCCAACGACCGTGTAGTCGTGATCGAAATTTCGCGTCGTTCCGCGCATGAAGAAAATTTCGGCATTTGCCGAATCCACGTCGCGCTCGCGCCCCATGCCCATGACGCCGTCACAGTACGCGCCCCACACCCGTGGTTTGCCGCTCGCGTATGACGCCCCGACGGGAATGACTCCGAGAAAGCCCTCCGGCGCGAGACCGCCGCGCACGAAGCGAATTTCGCTCGCCGGAATGTTTGCAGAAAATTCGGCGCGCAAGTCAGGCAGCGCTGACCGGTCACCATCGTGATTGCGCGGGTCGCCGGTCTGCACGAAGTTGAATCCGGGCACGTCCACGACACGCCACATGAGGAGTCCGTCGTAGACGTGCATCCGAGCAAGGCGTTTCACCCGTTCGACCGCATGTGGCGCGAGGCGAGGCTCGAGTTCGACGATGATGAGCCCCTTCGTCGTGGCGATCGCGAGCGCATTAGCCGGGTCGATTGGATGCCAGGCGCTCATAACGACACTAAGGATCAGCGAGGCAGCAAGATGCATGACGCCCGATTTTCCAGCGACAGGCGCTCTCCCGCTTGGGCGGTTGAAACAACGGGTAGCCGTCCGGCGTAACTGCCTGTAGAATGCGAGCAGCAATGAACGGTCGATCCCGCACCTCCTTGTTCGCGATCTTGGTCGCCGCCGAGGTCGCCATTCTCGGTTTCGCAGTATACAGTATTCGTGGAGCGGTCTCCGGCGATGCCTTCGCCGGCGGCGGCACGAGCGCGGCCTTCGTCGCGAAGACCTTCGCTCCGATCGCTGCGGGAAATGCGCCGCGCATCACGATCGACGATCCGAATTCGGGTGTGACGATCGGCGTCTCGGACGACGGCCTGGTGCACGTCAAAGACGACACCTACTTCTCGGGCGCGACGCTACGTAGCCCCCACGCTTATCCGCAGCTTGTCGTTACACGGGATTTCAACGGCGTGCACATTTCGCGCCCCGAGTATCACGAAGGCTGGAGCATGTTCATCGGTTTCTCGAACTCACGCCAGCATTTCGAAGTGCAGGTGCCGGCCGGCGCCGACGTTGTCGTCGATGAGTGCGACAATGCCGAAGTCTCGGATCTGAAGAACGGTGTAACGGTCAAAGCGCTCGACGGGCGCGTTGAGTTGGCGCGCATTGAAGGCCCGATCATCGCGCACACCGATGACGGCCACATCGCAGCAGATGACGTAACATCGCCGTCACTCGATCTGAGCAGCAACGACGGCTGGATCGAGCTACGCAATTTCACGGCCTTGGCGGGCGGCAAGTACGACGTTGCGACCCACGATGGGCACATCAAAGTCGGGTTTGCGCGTGGTTCTAACACTACGGTCGACGCGTCGACCAACGACGGCAGCCTACGCGTCGACGGCATTCGCCAACATGGCGACGATAGCGCGCAACAAACCATTCGCGTCGGCAGCGGCGCGTCGGCAATGCGAGTCCATTCCGATGACGGCTCGATTACGATAACCACGAACGGGGCCAACTAAATCAAAAAAAGCTCTAGCCCCTTCTCATCGTTATCTCACGAACCCGTCAACGCGGCGTCAACCACCAGTCCTACGCTTGCGTCATGAACACTTCAGCATTTCGCTCCTCCCTCGCCGGATTCGCACTGTTCGGCATATTGACGACCTCGCTCGCGGCGCCGGCTCTGGCCGACGGTGCGGCCTCGACGCGCAACATTATCGGTGCGGCAGCCGCAGTCATCGGGATCGCCACCGCGGTGAATGTGTCGAACAAAAATCGGGTGGCGAACACGGTTGAAGGCTATCTGCCCGACGGAAGCGTGGTCTTCGAAGACGGCCACGTCGTCGATCGGAATGGTGACTCGTGGTACCCGGGCAATCAAGGCGAACAAGTCGCTTGCAACGGTCAATCGTGCGTCATCACGTCGAACAACGCCGGGTACGTCACTCCATACAACAGCCCGCAATACGGCGTCCAATTCTATGGTAACAGCCGCAACGTGCAGTACGACCGGAACAACCGGAACGACCGGAACAACCAAAACTACAGAGACACGCGGCGTCCACCTAACGCGTGATAACAAAAGAGCCCGACGAGACTTTCGCCGGGCTCTTCGTTATCTCGGCCCTTCGACTTCGGCGCTCTTCGCCTTCTGCCAAAGTCCCGGAGCGCCGAGTTGCTCGCAAACGCCGGCAAATGCAGCGGTGGGCCCTCGCCATTCCAGCTCATCGACGTTTTCGAAAAGCTTCGCGTCGGTTCGAAGCGTCGCGAGTTTCTTGAATAAGAGGGCGCGATCGCGATTCTCACCTAGCACGTTTTGCGGGAAGAGTTCGATCTTGCCGTAACGCGCCAGCAGCGCTGTCGCGCCCTTCGCACCAATGCCCTTGATCCCGGGATAGCCGTCCGACGCGTCACCGACGAGGGCAAGATAGTCGGCGATCAGCTCGGGGTCAACGCCAAACTTCTCGCGCACGCCGCTCGCGTCTCGAATGACGTTGGTTCTTCTGTCCACTTGTACAACGCGATCCCCGCGCACGCATTGAGAGAGATCTTTGTCAGGTGTCCAGATGCAAATCTTTTCGACACGACCATCCTTCGATGCGATTTCGGCAGCCGAAGCAAGCGCATCGTCCGCTTCGAGTTCAACCATGGGCCATACCGCTACGCCCATTGCGCGCAGCGAATCCTCAAGCGGCGTGAACTGCGCCAGGAGCGCGCGATCCACGCCGTCTCCGGTCTTATAATCGCTCCAGAGGTCGTTCCGAAATGATTCGATGACATGGTCGGTAGCGACGCCAACGTGCGTCGCTCCATCCGCGATCATGTGCAGCACGGTGTTGAGCACTCCGACAACGGCGCCGAACCGGCGCCCCTCACTGCCGCCGCGACGCTGCAGTCCGTAAAAGTGCCGAAAGAGCTCGTAGGTTCCGTCGATGAGATGAATGACCACGCTACCAGCTAGCACACCTCAAAATTCCACACCGACGCCTTGTGACTCTTTAGGAGAAAGAGGGACGCAGGCGAGCGGAGCGCGATCGATGCGTCGTTCGATGCTGTTTGCCACGACCGACCCAAAAATTCGTCGAGATACCAGATCGCGAACGGGCTTACAGCGACGTCGCCCGTCTCCTCCCGCCTAAGATCAGCGAGATGTGCAAAGCCGGCCCCATTGATTTTCTCAACAAGAGATGGGAGATTTTCGCTCTTTTTTTCCCAAGATGCTGAGTCGCACGCGTTCGACAGGGCAGGTGCAGACGATACGGCGATGAGAAGTGCGGCGACAAGCAGGCTACGCGTAACATTCATTCGATTGCCCATTTAAACCGGAACGTCTACGATCTGCTGGTTGTTACATAGCCTAGCAAAAGAGCCCGACGATATTTCGTCGGGCTCTTTGTTTGGTGCGCTTCCCTCGTCCCTCGACTACGCTTCGCTACGCTCGGGATGACAACCTAGAACGTCAGAACGTTAGAATGTTAGAACGGTCAGAACGGCGCTGTGATGTGAATATGTTAAGATGCCGATGGCTGGATCGCCGATCCAAGCAGAGCGCGTAACCGGGAATTCTCCACGCGAACGTACGCTAGGCCGGCCGATTCCGCAAGAGTCTGCAATAGGTTTGCCTCGTCCGGGTCGAGCCTCGTACCATCACGGTGCACCCCATACAGTATAAAACCAGCTAGTTCGTCGCCGTTGAATACCGGAACGGCTACCGTGGGATTGCCACAATTGGCGAACGTCGCCGCGACACGATCGTTTAAGTCATCAATATGTATACACGATCGCTCGGTGATGAGGAATCGAATGATATCGGCGTCCCGATCCATCGTGACCGTTGGCCCAGCGAAGCCGGCAGACATCGCTAAGGTAAACTCGTTCCCATTTCTCCGAAAGAGGGCCGCCATCGTAAGGTCGAGCTCAGTGTACGGGTCCTCTACCAGTGCCCGATCGACCGTCTCTTCTTGCTCCGCACGGGGCAGCGTGCGGGCGAGGCGCCTCAAGTAGGTCTCGGCGGCATGTTTTTTTCGGTAAATGATGGAGTCTACCCAACCCTCTAGGATAGGGGCAACGCGGTGTATCAAAACGCCTATCGAGATTGCGATGATTGCGTCAAGCGCAAGCGCGACACGCATTTGGGCTACGAACCGCGTCGCCGCCCAATCGGCGGCTGCGATCGTCCCAAAGATCGCGGTCATCATCACGCCGTACACGACAGCCTTACTGAGCACGAAGCGAATATCGATGACGTGACGCCGCACGATCGCGTACATCAATGTCAGGGGCATCAGCATTGTGAGCGTTCCGAATAAGCCCGGCCAAAACGCTTCGCTCCCTTGCCGGAGATCGTTCGTAACGATGCCGATCGTAATAGCCGCAGCAACCCACCAAAAGCGGGCGCGCGCCGAAGACTCCATCGTCAGCAAACGGACCACAATCACAATGACAACTGCGATCGTCATCACTTTAGAAAGAGCAACTTGGGAGGCATCCAAGGGAGAAAAATATCCGAGAACGAGTCCGCGGTAGAGGGAATGCGCCACGACGAACGCGGTCGTGCCGATTGCCGCTATCCAAAACACCCATCCGCGCCAATCGCGCCGAACGCTTTCCTCCGGCACGAGGAGTGCGAAGAGAAAGAGAAAGACTGCGCCTAACGCGGCCGATGGACTGGCCACCGCCATGAAGGCGGCGTATGCAACCGGCGGCCAAACGGTGAGAGCCTGATATGCTGCACCCACCGGAGCTTCCGCAAGACAGTAACCGAACAGCAGCCACGTCATGACGCTCGGGCGCAAGATCACTAACGTGCAACCGACGAACAAGAACACCGCATAGGAGAACACCCGGAGAGCCTGCATCGTGGTACTTCCATAGAACGACGCGGACAGCGGTCCAGGCGCAGCCGCAAACGCAAGCTTCCGCCGCGGGACGGCGTTGGTAACGCAGAAGTGAAGAAGGTCGGGTTCGTAGGCTGCCTCTCGTAAAAACGGCAAACGTAGGATCGCGTAATCCCGCGTATCGATGGACCCGATGAGGTCGCCGGTTCGCAGGCCTCCGCGCTCGGCAGGTGAGCCTGCGTCAACCGCCACAACTCGTGTTCCGTCTACGCGCGCACCGGTGTACGCCGTCGTAAATCGCGCAAACATCGTTGGCGCGACGAGTGCCAAAGAGAGGACCGACAACGCGACAACAACGACGGCACGCCAGCTCACCGATCGATGTATTTAACTTTCACGAGAGCTTGCCTGCACTGCGCGTGACGCAGAAGGAGGTCGAGAAGTTAAAGAGCCCGACGAATTTCGCCGGGCTCTTTGTTATCGCGGTGGTTCGTCCCTCGACTACGCTTCGCTACGCTCGGGATGACAAATCAGAACGTTAGAACGTCAAAACGGTCAGAACGCTAAAAAGGTTCTGTGACGTGATTTTGTTAAGACGATCGCCACCGCCGACCGCCATTTTCGAGCAGCGCAAAACCACGGGGATACGTCAGGTTATTGCTCTACGAAAACGCCGATACGCAGAGACGAGCCGTCGTTCCCTTTGAAATACATGTCGCAATAGGCCGGGTATTGCCCGTGAACAGTAAATTTCCAGATCGGTTGGCCTCTGGGATCTCGTGACCAACCCAGATTCTTGGCCCAGGCGATTTGATGGCTCGAACACCGGCCTTTTTGCGTGTCCCACTCGATCTGGTTGGTTTTGCCGCTGAACGAGAGAACGACCTCAGCCGACGTGTGCACCTTGAGCGTCAAGTGCGACGTATAGGAGTATATCTCTGCCGGCGCGCGCATTGGCAGCAGTACCGCCGCAAACGCAAGAAAGGCGAGCAATTTTCTCATAGGCATCCTCACGGACGCTCATTTCGGTGTCGGTGCGTCTCGTCCCGTGTCGTCGAACACGGCGGCAGTGCGATCAAACCGGGCGAGATCAGCCTCGCGCATCGCGCCGTATTGTCTTTCAACGAGGCTCTTTGCAAATTCATCTACTTGAACTTCACTACAAAAATGCAGTCGTCGACTACCCCGGATTTTGCGAGTTTGGGAAAAGTGTTAAGCAAGAAAGCCGAGAGAATTCCCCCGGCCTTCATCGTTGGTTTTTCCTTACCTAGTCAGCTCAGGCAGCGATGTATGCCATCTAAGCTAACTTGACAGAATTACACCACCTCAGAACGGGATTTCGTCGTCCAACTCGTCGCCGAATGCGTCGCCTGCGGATGAGCCGTTGGCCGCACCTGGAGCGCCGCTGCGCGCGCCCGCATATGCGCCGCCACCGCCGCCGTCGCCTTCACCACCGCCCGCGCGCGAGCCGAGCATCTGCATGTTGTCGATCACCACTTCGGTCGCTTTGCGTTTGTTGCCGTCCTTATCATCGTACGAACGAATGACAAGCCGGCCCTCGATCAGGGTGTTCGAACCCTTCTTTAAATAGGTGTTGCAGGTTTCACCGAGGCGGTCCCACGCGACGATGTCGACGAACGTGGTCTCCTCTTTATTGCGCGGGTTGTTGACCGCAAGCGTAAACTTCGTCACGGCCTTGCCCGACTGGGTGTAGCGGATCTCGGGATCGCGCGTGAGATTGCCCACCAGAATCACTCGATTATATGAACCTGCCATAGTCGTACTCTCTTTCGCTTTGTCGCGCTGCTAGATACTCGAAAAATAGAGCGGGCTCGTGCCAGGTGTATGGCACGAGCCCGCCTGTCGAATGCGAAAGAGTTTTAGACCCGGTCCGGTGCGACCTGGGGGCGATCGGCGGGCTGCATCGGCGGCGTCAGCGGAACCTGCATCGGCGGCGTCAGCGGCACGGGGCCGGTCTGCATCGGCGGGGGCGGAGGATTGGCCAACGCATAGGCCATGGCCGCGAGGGCCTTCTTGTCCAGGGCGATTACCAGCGCACGGATCACGTCCTCGTCGAGCTTGAGCAGTCGCTCGAGTTCTATCGATGCTGGACCGGTGCTGCGAAACTGCATCGCCACATAGTTGCCTTCACGCAAATCGGCGATTTCGTAGGCCAGGCGCTTGCGGCCGAGCTTCTCGATGTTGACCACCTCACCGCCCTGGTTCTTGATGATCTCACCGATCGCAGCCGCGCGCGAATCGACTTCGGCCTCTTCAAAATTGGGCCGCAGGATGTAGGTTACTTCGTAATCGTTCATGGCTCGTTCCATCTATGGACGCCCTCGAGGGGCGGCCCCGTGTTTGGGGCAGGTGGTGGGGGAGATCAAAAGTCTCCCAAAACCCTGGAATCTTACACTAGCCTTCCCTTAAACGCAATGCCGCCCGTCGGGGGCAGTGCTAAGATGGGGGGCGATGTCAATCGCCCGTTTTGCCGTCAACCGCCGGGTGGCCGTTTCCATGCTCGCCTTGGCGATCGTGGTCCTTGGCATTTTCGCCCTCCCGCGATTGCCGGTTGCCCTGCTCCCCAATTTCACCCCGCCGGTTGTCACCGTCTCGGTGACGTACCCCAACGTCGGGCCGGAGCAGATGGAAGCGCTGGTCACCCGTCCGATCGAGAACGCGGTGAGCCGCGTCAACGGCATCGAACTGATCAACTCGGACTCTCAGCTCGGGCAAAGCAGGGTCACAGCCCAGTTCTACTACGGGACGAACCTCGACACGGCCGCCGTCGACGTGCAACAACAGGTCGATCAGATCCGCAGTCAGTTGCCCAACGACCCCAATCTGCAGCAGCCGCAAATCGCAAAGTGGGACTCCAATTCGTTGCCGGTCGTGCGTTTCTACGTGACCGATCCGAACATGCCGCTACGCGACCTGGGCGATCTCTTCGCGAATCAACTCTCCGATGAGTTCGCGTCGGTAGATGGGGTTGCCAACGTCGTCGTCGGACAGGACCAACAGCGCGCGTTCATGATCGAACCCGACACGAACAAACTCGCTGCCTACGGTATGACGCTTAACCAAATCATCGGCCGCGTGCAGCAAGAGAATCTCAACCTCCCGGCCGGCATCGTGCAGGTTGGCCCCAACGAATACCAAGTGCGCGCCAACGCACTGCTCGCTAACGCCGCCCAGATCGCCGATCTCGTGCTTGCCGTCAAGAACGGCAGCGTGATCCGCGTCGGCACCGTCGCAAAGGTCAGTGACTCGATCGAGGAGCAGCGCACCTACGAACGCCTCAACGGCAAGCCGGCGATCGGCGTCGTGATCGACGCGCAGCCCAACGCCAACATCGTCGCCACGGCGGCCGGCACGTATCGCAAGATCGACCAAATCACCAAGCGCTATGCCGGTATGAAGATCGGCGTTGTTTTCGATCAACAAAGCTTCATTCTCGAGGCGATCAACGCGCTCGAACACACGGCAATCTACGGCGCCATCCTAGCCGTCATCATCATTCTACTGTTCCTACATTCGTGGCGCACGACGCTGATCGTTGCGATTTCGCTGCCGATCTCGGTCCTCGGCGCGCTCTTCGTCGCGTACGTAAGCGGCTATTCGCTCAACATCATGACGCTGGGCGGCCTAGCGCTCGCGGTCGGCCTCATCGTCGACGACGCGATCGTCGTCATCGAGAACATCTACCGGCACATGGCGCTGGGACAATCGCCGCGCAACGCAGCCGAGAGCGCCACCACCGAAATCTTCAGCGCAGTTCTCGCGTCGTCGGTCACGGTATTCACGGTTTTCATTCCGCTGGTGCTCATCCCGGGGCTGCAAGGCTTGATCTTCACGCCGTTCGCGGTCATGGTGATGGCGGCGGTCGCGTTGTCGTTCATCGTCGCCGTCACAACGGTTCCGATGCTCTCGTCGATCCTGATTCGCAATAAATACGCGTCGGCAAATGGTCATGCCAACGGCAACGGAGGCACGCAAGGCGGCGGCGCATACACCCGTTTCGCACGCGGTTTCGACCGCGTCTACGACCGCTTCGAGCAATGGTACCGCAGCGTACTGGCGCGCGCCGTCGCGCGGCCCGGGCTGGTGGTCGCGATCGCGGTTGGCCTATTGTTTCTGACGATTGCAGCCGCCAAATTGGGCGCGGTCGCCACCGAAATTTTTCCGGCGTCCAACTCGGTCTTCGTGCGCTTCAATCTGCAGATGCCAACCGGAACCGCGGTCAACATCACGAATGCGACGTTCGGCGAAATCGAGCAGGCGATGCTCAAGGATCCCCGCGTGCTCTATGTCGGCGCATCGGTCGGTCAAGAAGGCTACATCGGCAACGGAACGCAGGTCACAAATCAGGGCAACCTTTCCGTCGAACTCAAGCCGCAGTACAGCGGCAATGACGCCGCGGCCTACGTGCGCGATTGGACGACGAAGCTAGGTAAAATTCCGGGACTGCGCACGTACGGGCGCACGGTCGATATCGTGCAGAACATAATCTCGCGCGGTCAAGATGCGCTCGACGTGCAAATCTTTGGTCCCGACGTGCGCACACTGTACAACCTGGCGCAATACACTGCTGTCCCTGCGCTTTCGCGTATTCCCGGTATTCAAACGCCGCAGAGTAGCATCTCGGCGTCGCAGCCCGAGCTCGACATCAACGTCGATCGGGCGAAAGCCGCGCAACTCGGCATTTCGACGCAGGCGATTTCCAACACGATCGATACCGCAACGTCGGGCACGATCGCCTCATACATGCAAGTCAACGGCACGCAGTATCCCATCATCGTGCAACTACCTCCGGATCAACGCCGCTCGCTGCAAAACGTGCTCTCGCTCCAAATTCCCCTCTCGGCGTTGCCCGGCGCAAGCACCGGAAGCGTTGCAAACGGTGCGGCGAGCGGCGCGCTGGGCGGATCGATCGTGCAAAGCTCGAGCGACCAGGGCGCCGGCGCGACCCTGCCGGTGATGGCGCTCCGAGAGCTGGCCAACATCAGCTTCGGGGCGGGCCCCTCGGAAATCACACGGCAAGACAAACTGCGCGAGATCGACGTTACAGCCGGCCTCGACACCGCACCGCTCGGTGCGGCGGTGCAAGCGGCGACCAAGATCATGAACGGCATCGCGCTTCCGCCCGGCTACTATTGGCAGTTCGGCCAAACCGTCACCCAGCAGAGTGACACGTTCGGAAGCCTCGGACTCATCGTGCTGCTTGCGATCATCCTCATCTACATGCTCCTCGCGGCGCAGTTCGAATCGCTCCTGCATCCCCTGGTGATCATGGTCGCGGTGCCGCTCGCTTCAACCGGCGTCGTGCTCTCGCTGTGGATCACGCATCGGGCCTTCGGCCTGACCGCCTTCATCGGCGTCTTGATGCTGGTCGGTATCGTGGTCAAGAACGCGATCCTCGTGGTCGAGTTCACGAACCAGCTCCGCGAGCGAGGCTACGCGGTGAAGGAAGCGGTGCTCCATGCAGCGCCCCTGCGGCTGCGGCCCATCTTGATGACGACCCTGGCTTCGGTGGGCGGGATGCTGCCGATTGCCCTGGGCATCGAGGCCGGCAGCCAGACCCAGGCGCCCCTCGGCACGGTGGTCATCGGCGGACTGCTCTTCTCGACTACCCTCTCGCTCATCGTGGTTCCGACGCTCTACCTTTGGGTCGCGCAGCACGTCGAGCCGCGCTTCGGCGGGTTCCACCGCCACCAAGGCACCCAGGCCACAATGACCACGCCGCTAGCCGTGCCAAGCGAGGTCTAGGCTCCTAACCTCAAGAAAGCGTTCGGTAAGCGTTCTCTCGCTTTTCAGGGGTGCCCGATGCTACGTCATCGCCTACTATTCGGCGCGGCTATCGCTGCGTTTGCTGCGCTCATTGCCGCTTGCGGTGGCGGCGGTAGCGGATCGAGCCCACTTCCCGCCGGCGCACCGGGAGGCTCCAAAACGACAGGCGCTACCGTCCGCGTGCTAATCCCCACGGCGAGCAGCTCGTCTTCGAATACGCGCAAACCGGCGTTCATTTCGCCGAGTACCGCGACGATCACCATCTCGGTCTACACCGTCAACGGCGCGACGCCGAGTCCGGCAACGGCCCCAGTTTCGGTTGCCCTTGCGACAAGCCCGGATTGCACCAACGCGACAAACGGCGTTATCTGCACGATCACGGTCACCGTTCCGGTGGCGACCGCCGTCGTGCTGCAAATCTCCAGCTACGATGCCAGCGGCAATCTGCTCGGACAAGGTCTGCTCGGACCGATCAATACCACGCTAGCGACAATCCCAACGCAGACCGTTTCCGTCGGCGGCGTCCCGGCGACGATCGTCCTTAGCCCAAGCGGTCTTGCCGCCGGCGACGACGGTGCTACGCATCCCATACCATTTTTGGTCTCTGCGCTCGACGCGGCCGGGAACACGATCATTGCGCCGGGCTCGTATCCCAATCCGATTACCCTTTCGATTTCCGGGGATACGAACGGTGCACTTGCGCTTTCCACGACGACCATAGCGTCGCCCGGTCCAACCACCGTCACGCTACACTACAATTCGGCGGTTGCAATCACGCAAGCGACGATCACCGCCAAGTCGGGCACGCTCAGCGCGTCCGTTCCCTTTGCACCGATCGTCTTCTCGCCAACCTCGCTCCCGTCGCTTTTTGTCGGCGGCTCAATGCAAACGGTGACGGTGAGCGAAGCCGGCTACGGCGCCGCGTTCAACCTGAGCGGCGGGAGCACGACCGCGTCCGTCACGTGCGTCCCGTCGAACTGCACGCCGGCGAGTGTCGGCGGCAGCGTCACGATTGATGTTGCGCCTGGAAGCAGCGCCGGCACTGAAAGTGTTAGCGTCATCGACGCGAACGGCGGCTTTGCGAACATCCCGGTTACCGTGACCCAGTCGGGTGGCGGCGGTGAACTCGTGGCGCCGTCATACACGATCGACGAATATCCGGCAACGGCTCCATGCGGCGGCCCGCCGCAGAATCTACGGCATCGCCGATGGGTCCCGACGGGCAGATCCTTTGGTTCCTCGATCAAGGCGATGCGGGACTCGATTCGGTTATTGCATCTCCGGCGCCTGCACCACGTCGACTGCGGAATGATCGGCGTCAGTAGCCCGTTTGTCACGTGCCCTCCCGCACTTCGGCTACAACTGTTACGGTCTGCAATCGATCATCGCTGCCTCCGACGGCAACCTGTACGTGGCTGACGTTGGGAATCGTGGGCCACGGCAATACCGATTCGGCACTGCCTACCAAGTACCGGTTGCAGTAGCGACGTACTTCTATCTGCAACGTCGCCGATGACAAGCGATGCCCGTTGCCACACCCCAGGCCGGCGCGATGCTCGCCGCACCCGACGGCAATATTTACTGTCTCGTCGCAATATGCCAAGTCGGGATGTTGCGGCGGCACCATCATGGACTCGACGATATGCCGGCTGCTGCTCGTTCAACTCCACTTTCCTTGCCTGCGCCGAGTGGCGTCGTCGCCACCGTATAATACATCCTATGTCAACGGTATGATCGTCGACTCATGCGGGCACGACGCTATGGTTCACTGACGGCGGCACGGGAAACGTCGGCTTCATGCCGATACCTTGCGCAGGCGGTTGCGGCATCACGGAACTCCCACAGAATGTCTCGACGTGCAACAAGAATGCGGTGCACGTCATCGACCATCAGCCTTACACGCGGGCAAGAGGATCGTGCATCCATTCACCGCAGAAGGCACCGATACATTATCGTCAACGCTGTGGCCATCCGCAATTGCGCCGGCGCTCAACGGCATCGTTTCGGGCCCCGACGGGAATCTCTACGTTGCCGAGGCGGGTGCAATCACATGATCGATCAGACTCGACCTCAACGGTCTGGGAATAGCGCATCGTCGGGAAGTTACACTCCGTACACACTCGACGTGCACGTACTCGCCGATACCATTACCGCAGAGAGCGGTATACCGATGAAATTTAACCATCGGTCGCAGATGGCAACGTCTGGTTCACCGACACGACTGGCTACGTCGGGTTCATTTCGCTGAGTACGCTGTGCGAGTCGTCGAACGTGTAAAGCGTTCGAATACTCAGCGGGCTGGGACGCCCTGGGGAATTGCGCGCCGGATCCGACGGAGATATTTGGTTCACGGATTCAGTTCTACCGACTCGAATGGTAATAACATCGGAAAGGTGGTGCTCCAGTGAACCGGCCGCACGTCATCGCACGTCATTGTCATTGCTCTGCGCTGCTGACCGCATGCGGCGGCGGAGGCGGCAAAGGGAGATCATTGCCTCCGACCGGCGTCGGCCCGCAAGCAAGAAGATCGGAACTGCGACGTTCACGCTGAAAATCCCGAGCTCGTCGACGATGACCAAACTGCGCCGCCGCTACTATCAGTCGCAAGCGACGCAAGGCGTGGCAATCGATTGGATGTCGACAAATCCGAGTGCGCCCGATTACTCCGCGCCCATCACCGCGACGTGTCCTAGTCCTGCGCCAAGTGCATATCCGCCGGGCGTTACGAACTGCGTCGGGCCAACGCAGTCGGCCGATGGCGGTACCGACTACACGTTCCAGTTGTCGATTCCGGCGGGAACCTATCCGAACTTCACCGTGACGACCTTCGATCAAGCGCCGGCAAGTGGCGAAACGTTCACTGCGAGTGCAAATATGCTTGCGCAAGGTCAACTCGCCGCGCCCGTCGTGATCACCGGCGGCTCGAGCAACACGATTCCGAATCTCACGTTCTACGGCATCCCTGCCGCGGTGAGTTTCGTTCCCGGCCCGGCGCAGTCGCACGTCGTGACATATGGTGGCAACCTCGCCGTGATCGGCAATGCCCCGCAGACGTTCTTCGCGCAAGCAGTTGATGCCGATGGCTTCGTCATCGACAGCACCGACAGTAGCGCACCAACCGTAACGGTTGCTGAAGCGGAGAGCGATTCGCCGCAAGAGTTCACCATCGCGACGACGGCGACGCCATACGAATATACACTGACAGCGAAAAACGCAATCGCAACGCAACAATCGATTTGAATGCGATGCCCGGCGGGACCGGTCTCTTGTCGATGGTCGGACGCGTCATGTTAACGCCGATTCAAGAACTGTGGACAACGAAGCCGGTGGTACCGGGCTCGATGGGCGTCTTCCGGCTTTCCATTGTATCAACGAACTCGTACTTGCCCAGCGTGTTCCTCGACTACTCCGATCCGACAACTCTGCTCGCGGCTACCTGCAATTGGTATTACTCCGCGATCGACCGAACGGGGGATCTCTGGGTCGAATCGCGAGGGACACCGGGCGTTTACGAGTTCGCAGCCGGGGCGCGGTTCGCAGGGCTTGTCGCGCCAAGCGTCGCGGCGACGGTTATTCCGCTCGGAACTCACGCCCACAATCAGTCGCAATCGATGCAACGGCAAACATCTACGTCGTCCGACTATCGATGATTCGACGATTAAGATCTATAACACGTCTGAACGCACCGTCGTCGACAGCGCTGGTGACAATCACCGACAGCAACGCGATCCCCGCGTCGAATACGCCAATGCCCTGCGCTCGAACGGAGACATTTAGGTCGGCGATTCGCCGGTATCACGGTATTTGGCCCATACAGCGGCCGACGCGAGGCAATCGTCCCAGTTGGACGGATCACCAGCGGCTCGGGTATCCCAAGGGCTTGCTTTCGATTCATCCGGGCAATTGTGGATTTACGACGAGGACGGCGGCGTCGTCGCCGTGTAACTATCGGCGGAACACAACAAGCGTAACGCAGTCGGCGCCGCCATGCGCTATCACCGGGTCGATCGATCGAGCTGGCTCAGAGCAACTCGGCGTCACGGCACAAGGCGCCGGATGGATGGGCGGACCCGGTTCGTTGAACGGCATCTATGCGTACGTTCACCGAAGCTCTACGCTCGCGACATCGACGCTCTAGAGCAACTTCGGTTCAACACAATTCGTCAGCGTATGGTCGGTAATTGATCGCGCCGTAGCCGACGCTAGCGAACGAAAAAGACGATCGTCATGATCGTGCCGATCGCGATGACGAACCATCGGCCATATGCTTCTGGTACGCGGCGAAAGAGATGCGCGCCGACGTATCCGCCGATGAGCGCCACGACGGCCATCGGAATTGCGTAGCGCCAGTCGATGATCCGTGCGATCAAAAACGGTACGAATCGAAAACCCGTTGATCGCGACCGCGAGCACGTTCTTCATGCCGTTGGTCGCGTTGAAGCTCGGCAAGTCCGAGAAAGCGAGCAGCGCGAGCATCATGATCCCGATTCCCGCGGTGAAGTAGCCGCCGTAGACCGCGACGGCAAACTGCGCACATATTGCCATGACTGGTGCGTCGGGTGGCCGCCGCGCGATTTGGTCAGCAAGCGGACTCGCAGCGAAAAGCGCTGTCGCGAAGAGCAAGAGCCACGGAATGAGCCGGTTAAACGCGGCCGGCGGCGTGAGCAGGAGCAGCGATGCGCCTAGCACGGCGCCGACGATGCTAATCCCGAGCATCGCATACAGCATGCTCTTGTGCGGCTGCACGTCGCCCCAATAGGCGCGCGCGCCACCGAGCGTGCCCACCCACATCGCGGCGCTGTTAGTCGCATTGGCGGGAATCGACGGAACGCCGGCCAGGATCAGCGCGGGAAAACTCAAGAAGCTTCCGCCGCCTGCGATGCTGTTCATGGCCCGCAAAAAAAGCTGCCCCGATGGGCAGCAGTTCGTTCGAAAGAGTCAGGAGCCCGCGGCGCTCTTCTCGCGTTTCGTGACGCGGTAGACGCGGCGCACGTTACGTAGACCCTCGAGCTTGGTGAGGATCTTGTGCAGATGATCGAGATCGCGAATCATCACGGTAAGGCTCGTCACCGCCATACCGTCCCGGCGCACCCGCGCGGTTACGGAACTCACCGTCGTCTTGAGCTCAGCGAACACGGCCATGATGTCTTGCAGCAGTTGCGCGCGATCTTCGGCTTCGACTTCAACGTCGACCGAATGCATCATGTCGGCGCTTGCGACCCACTGCGCTTGCAAAATGCGCTCGGGTGTGGCGCTCATGTAGGCGACGTTGGGGCAATCGGCGCGATGCACGCTCACGCCGCGGCCGATCGTCACATAGCCGATGATCGGGTCGCCCGGCACGGGGGAACAGCACTTGGACAGACGCACGAGCACGTCGTCGACGCCGGCGATGCGCACGCCGCTCGATTTGCGCGCGGTCTTGCGGACCGTGGGCTTGCGAATCTGGGTCAGATCGACGACGTTATCGCCCTTGATCTCTTCGCGGATGCGGTTGAACACCGACTGCGCGGAGGCATCGCCGAAGCCAATCGCTGCGAACAGATCGGTCGGCGTGGGATAGTTCATGCGATGAGCGATGCGTTCGATCAGCTCGCCGCGCGCAAGATCGGGCCGCATGCGCTCGCGTGCAAGCTCGGCTTCGACGGCCTCTTGCCCCGCGAGCACGTTCTCCTCGCGCTGTTCCTTACGGAACCACTGTTTGATCTTGTGCTTCGCGCCGCCGGTCTTGACGATCGAGAGCCAATCGAGTGAGGGTCGCCCGCTGGATTTATTGACCAGAATCTCGCAGATATCGCCGTTTTGCAACGAACTGTCGAGCGGGACGATGCGGCCATTGACTTTCGCGCCGACGCAGTGGTTGCCGACGTCGGTGTGCACCTGATAGGCGAAGTCGAGCGGCGTTCCGCCGGCCGGAATCGAGAACACGTCGCCACGCGGCGAGAAGACGAAGGCTTGCGAATCAAACAGATCGAGTTTGAGGTTCTCCATGAACATGCGTGAATCGCGCATGTCCTTTTGCCATTCGAGCAGCGCGCGCAGCCAGGAGAGCTTGTTCTCGAACTGATCGGCCTTGCTGCCTTCTTTATAGCGCCAATGCGCGGCGATCCCGTACTCGCTGGTGCGATGCATCTCCCACGTGCGGATCTGAATCTCGAGCGGCTCGCCCTGCGGCCCCACGACGGTCGTGTGCAACGATTGGTACATGTTGGGCTTGGGCATCGCGATGTAGTCTTTGAAGCGCCCCGGCAGCGGCGTCCACATCGCGTGCACGGCACCCAGCGCCGCGTAACAATCTTTTACCGAGTCGACGATGATGCGAATGGCGGTCAGATCATAAATCGTCTCGAAATCACGGCCCTTCTTGATCTTGGAATAGATCGAATAGAAGTGCTTTGGGCGCCCTTGAATCTCGGCGTTGACCGCCATCTCGGCAAACTCGCTGCGAAGCCGCTCGATCGCTTCGTGTACGTCGTTCTCGCGCTCACGTCGCGTCTTGGCCACGCGCTCGACGATCTCGCGATAGCCCTCGGGATCGAGGTAGCGCAGGCACTCGTCCTCGATCTCCCACTTGATCTTCCAGATACCTAGGCGGTGCGCGATTGGCGCGTAGATGTCGATCGTCTCGCGCGCTATCGAAAGGCGTTTAGCCGGGGGCAGGCTCTCCAGCGTCCGCATGTTGTGCAGCCGGTCGGCGAGCTTGATAATGATGACGCGAATGTCGCGCGCCATCGCCATAAACATCTTGCGCAGGTTTTCCACCTGCGCGTCTTCTTTGGATTGATACGGGATGCGGGTTAGCTTGGTGACCCCCTCGACCAGGCTCGCGATCTCTTCCCCAAATTCTGCGGTCACCTGTTCGCTGGTGATCGAGGTGTCCTCGACCACGTCGTGCAGCAGCGCTGCCGCAATCGTCTGACGGTCCATTTCGAGGTCGGCCAGGATGCCGGCTACAGCGAGCGGATGTTCGATGTAGGACTCGCCCGAGGCGCGGCGCTGCCCATCATGAGCCCGGTCGGCCACCTCATAGACGCGCCGCAGCCACTCACCGTCGAGGGTGGGGTCGTAGGTTTGGACGGCGCCGATCAGTTCCGCAATGGTCATGGGAGTATCTGACTATACTCTCATAATCGACCAACCGTAGCAACGAAAGATATCCCAGGGCTCTAGCAGATCCCTGAGGTTTGGTCGGGCAAATAAGGGGCGAGCTGACGAAGAGCCCGCTAAAGCAACGCTCTAGGGGAGCTTCTTGAGGAAGTTGATTGAGTCAATCTTGCCGTCTTGGCCAATCATCAGCTGCTCGAATACCGGGGCGTTGGTGCACTCCATGCGATAGGTATAGCCAACTTCGCCGGGCGGTCCCCCGACAATCCGGAAATGGCCCATCCATACGGTGCTGACCAGCGCACCGTAACTGCCCAGCGCTTTGGACATGTTCGAGACGGCATCGTCGGTCAAGCTCGCCTGCGCCGCCGGCGCGTAGTGTGTCTTATCAACGACTCCGGCTTGCCACGCGACGAATTCGTGACGCGCGACCGTGCTAATCGCGGGATCCTCGGGCGGGAGCGTTGGGGTCGCGGTCGGCGTCGGTCTGGCCCCGGCTCCAAGCGTCAGAACAAGCGCAGCGCTAATAACGAATGAACGAAACAACCTCGACCCCCGGGAGCGCCTCACGGCCCTTGAGCACATCGAGTTCAATGAGGAACGCGAAGGCATCGACGTGCGCTCCTAAGCGTTCAAGAAGACGACGCGTCGCCGCCGCTGTGCCGCCGGTCGCAAGCAAATCGTCGACGACGATCACACGATCGCCGTTGCCAAGCGCATCGGCGTGAATCTCGAGCGAGTTCGTTCCGTATTCCAGCGCATAGGATTCCGAAAGCTTGCTGTACGGCAGCTTGCCGGGTTTACGCACCGGGATAAATCCGGCGCCGATGGCGTAGGCAAGGGGAGCTCCCAGCATGTAACCCCGCGCCTCGACGCCGACCACGTAATCGATCTTTTGATTCTTGAATCGGTCGACGAAAAGATCGATCGCTTCCTTGAACCCGTCTTTGTCTTTGAGAAGCGGCGTGATATCGCGAAAGAGGATCCCCGGAAGCGGAAAGTCGGGAATCGCTCGAATCAAATCTTGTGTCTTCACGACGGACGGGCATTCACCAGTGAAATACCAAGACCTCCGGCGCCTCGCCATCGCATTTGCATGTGCGCTCGCTCTCCACGTGGTGGCGGTTTCACTGATTCCCGCGCCCAAACCCATCACGACGCAGGATGAGCCGATTGTCGCCCGCGTCACCATCGCGCGCATCCTCCGAACGCCAAGACCAAGTCCTACGCCGGCACCGCTCCACCGCCTGACAACTTCTCAGGCTCCCGCAGGCGCGCACGCGCGCATCGAACGCGTCAAAGCCGCCGGCGCCAGGCGGCCCACCCCGCCAAAGGTCGTGTACGCGACGCCTGACGTTTCGATCCCGACCGGCGGTCAAGGTGCGGGCGCGCAGAACGGTCAGGATTCCGGAAGCCTTTCAGACGTCAACGGCAATGGGAACGGCGCCGGCGACGCTGGCAACGGCAGCGGGAATGCCTCAGCGCCATGCGGCGCGGTCGACTTCGAATCCACGGGACAAGCTCGTTACGACGCGCAGACTGGCGACTACGAGCGGAACAACATTTTGGCTACGGTTTACTACACGGACGGGTCATCCGAGCGGATTCCGCTCGACTGGACGTGGCACTACAAGAGTGAGGATGTTGACCCGTTCGCATCGAGCTCGCCAATGCTTTTCCAGTTTCCACCGCTGCAGCAGCGACCAACCGAGCCACCACCGATCCAGTACATCATCGCTCACACCACCGCCGACGGCCGAACCAGACTGAACGATCACTGCCCGAATATTCCGCCGCCGCCGTCAGCCAGCCCGCAACCCCATTAAAAGATCCGCGAGCTCGTTGGGCGGAATCGCGCGGCTGAAATGGTAGCCTTGCGCGCGCTCGCAGGTGAGTTCGTTGATGAAATCCCACTGCGCTTCGGTCTCGACGCCTTCGGCAATAATCTCCAGGTTGAGCGAACGCGCGAGCGCCACGATAGCGCGGACGATCGCGCGATCTTGCGGATCGTCGCCGGCGTCGCGGATGAATGTGCGGTCGATTTTTACCGCGCTGATCGGTAGGCGCTTGAGATACCCGAGCGCACTGTAGGCAACGCCGAAATCGTCGACAATGATCCGAACGCCCAGGCCGCTGAGCGTTCGCATGGTCATCAACGCTACGTCGTCGATCTTCATGTTCTCGGTTATCTCGATCTCGAGCCCGTGCGGCGGCAAGCCGGTTTCAGCGAGGATATCGCGAATCGTGTCCGCCAAATCTACTTCGCCGAAATCGCGCGCAGAAAGGTTGACCGCCATGCGGAACTGCGGGTGCCCAAGCGATCGAATGCGCGCAGCTTCGCGGCAGGCTTCATGCAGCACCCAACGCGAGATGGGGACTATCAATCCCGTCTCCTCGGCGATGGCAATGAATTCTTCCGGCATGATTTCGCCGTGCTTCGAGTGCTGCCAGCGCAGCAATGCCTCGGCACCGACCAACTCGGCGCTGACCGCGTCGACGATAGGCTGGTAAAGCAGCTTGAATTCCCCGCGCGGAATCGCGTAGTGAAGATCCTGTTCGAGACGCAGACGATACGAGGCCAGCTCATCGCTGCCCACGTCAAAGAATCCGATGCGCGAGCGGCCGCTGTATTTTGCGCGATACATCGCCGAATCAGCTCGTGAAAGCAGCTCTTCGACGCTCGCGCCATCGTCGGGATACGTAGCGGCGCCGATGCTTGCGCTCACGAACAACTGCCGATCGGCAATGAAAAACGGCTCGGAAAGCGCGAGCTGGATGTCGGCGGTGATCATTGGAACGCTGATCGTTTGCCCCAGCTCCAACGTAACGATGAACTCGTCTCCGCCGCTGCGGAAAACGCTCGCGCTCGGATCGACGGCGCGGCGCAAACGCACCGCAAACTGGCACAACAGATCGTCACCGGCCCGATGACCCAGTGTATCGTTGATTGTCTTGAAGCGGTCCAGGTCGACGAAGAGCACCCCGAGACGCTTGTCGTGCTCTTCAGCGTGAGCAACGAGTTCGCTCATCTGCTCCTCTAGCGCGAAGCGGTTGGGCAGTTGGGTGAGAGCGTCTAGGCGGGCGAGGCGCGCGAGATGATCGGCGGTCTCCTTCATCTCCGTGATGTCCAGCGCGACGCCGATAGCACCGATGATCTGCCCGTTCGTTCCGCGCAGCGGCTCGACGTGATGCTGCATCCAGCGCCCGCTGTGAAAAGATTCGAAGCGCTGCGAATCACCACTAAAAACCCGTCGAATCTGGTCGACTTGGGTCTCACCGAGCTCCTTTTGCGTGAAACTCTGTGCCGAAGGCGCCGTTCCGACGAACGATGTGAAGCGCATATCGAGATCGACCGTCCACACCAACGCGGGAACCTGCTCAAGCAAGAGACGCAGGCGCCGTTCTGAATCGCGCAGGGCGATTTCCGCGCGCTTGCGGTCGCTGACGTCGCGAAGAGACACGAGCACTTCGTGCACCGCGGGCTGAATGCGAACCTCGACCCACATGTTGCTGGCCGGGAAGAATTGTGTGCGCTCGATCGGCATGCCGCTCTCACGCACGCGCCGCATCTCAGGTAAAAGGTCCGACGCGAGCGGATCCAGGATCTTGTCGATGCGGCGACCTACCAGGTCTGCCGCCGTTTCGTGAAGCAGATCCTCGGCCTTTTCGTTGACGTGCGTGAATCGCCAACGATCGTCAACAATGAAAATTCCGTCTTGAACGCTTTCAAGTACGCTGTAGCGCCGCTCGTCGAAACGACGGGTCGCATGCTTTCGGACGTAGACCAGAATGACGACCGCCGCAATGCCGATCGCGAGAATCGCGAGCAGAACGGCAAGCGCCACGATCACAACACGCCGCGCTCCTCGAGCTTGTCGCGCAGATCGTTGCGCGAACCGACGTTAAACAGGTTGTACAAGGTTTGCACTTCCCGTTTGATCGTGAATTCACTACGGCTGAATCGGCGTGACAGCTGCTTCGTATCCAGACCTTCGCAAACGGAGAGAGCAAGTTGCCGCTGCATCGGCGTCAACCCTTCGATCCACGGGGTCGCTTGGCGCGAAATTCGCTCGGTCATGAATTTGTAGAAGGCGCTCTTCGGGAACGCACCGGCATGCGTGCGGGCACGCTCGATCCACACCGCCGCGCCGGTGATCTCGGCCAAGCCTTGCGCCGCCAATGCGGCGCGGAAGTGATGCTCGGCTTCATCGAAGATCTTGTACGCAACTTCGAAGGCCGTGATCGCGCTCTCGCGATTTCCTAGAACTTGATTCACGCAGCCCGAGGCATACTGCGCGTAGCCGGCCGTGCGCAGATCATGCGCATGCGACAGGGTGGGGTCGACGCTATCCTTGCCCATGCGCGTGTAACTCGAGACATAGCGCTGTGCTTGACCCATGTCAACGGGGGCGAAGAGCACGGCGAGCGTCACCAAAGCCTGGCGCTCTTCGCCGGTGGTTGCAGCCCACTCCAGGTCACGCGCGATAGCTTGGGCCTGCATGAGTTCGTCGCGTGCCCAAGGTTCGTTGCGATTCATGCGCGCGACATAGGCGCGGTCGACGTGCGACATCACCCGCCACGCGTCCGTGGGTGCAACTTCCTTCGAATCCCGGAAGAGCCACTGCGCGCGAGCCGAGTCTCCCCGCATGAAAGCGTCCCACGCCATCGCGCGTAGGCTGAGGAACTGCTCCTCGGCAAGTTCCGCCGGCCAGGCTAGCGATTCATAAAGGTTACGCGCGTCGTCGGCTGCCTCATTGTCGCCAAGCTCCGCAGCGACGCGTATTAGGGCGTGCACGGCGCGCGCAGTCGAGAAGTACTCGACAACTGTCGGATACTCGCGAGCGAGCGCGAGAGCAGCCCGCAGGTCCGTGATCTGCGCGTGATAGTTTCCTTGACCGGCATGCGCCCACGCGCGCCAGATGAGCGTGAGCATCCGCGAGCCCGGATCGGGGTGCGCGAGCGCGACGGCAAAATTCGGGTCGTTCGGGTCGAAAGCGCCTTGCATGGTGCGCAGACGTGCGCGCTGGTGTGCGATGGTGGCGAGAAGCGATGGGTCGTTCTCAGCGACACTCTCCGCATGCGTAAACATTTCGGCTGCGCCGTCAAAGTTGCGTGTGCCCGCGTAGGCGCGCCCGGATAAAACGTAATATTGGAAGCGCGTCTCGCCGCTCTTGAGGACGTCACTCGAGCGAGCCAAGGCTTCGAGCGCGTCGACGGGATCGCGATAGGTCAGGATTTCGGCGCGCAACAGATGGGCGCGCTCGTGCTGCGGCGAGGGCCAACCTTCGAACCCGCCGAGGCACGCGAGGGCTGCTTCGTACCGTCCGGTACGAAGCAGTTCGCGCGCCTCGTCTAGTTGCTGCTGCTGTGCCATTGCGGATCGCTTAGTCGTTCAGCGTTCCGGCTTGGGTGATCTGCCCGACCGTGGCAGTCACGGATGGTCCCTGGAAGGACGCGCCCTGCGACGCGTCGGCACCGGAAGCGACGATGTTCTGTCCGCTTGCCGTGGTGTAGTTGTTGTAGATGACGAGCTGGTACGTACCAGCGTTGATCGCGTGCAGGTCGTAGTTGCCGTTTGCATCCGTATTGATAGTGTTGGCAACGTGGCCTTGCGCGTTGAGCGCGACGACGACCGCGTTTTGGACCGGCTGCCCTGCCGCGTTCACGATCGTGCCTTGGACTTCACCTGCGTTGGCCGTCGCGACGGCGAAGAGCGCCGGCTGGGCAACGATCTGACCAGAGCTGCTCTGGTTGAGCGATTCGAGGGCGTTGAAGTCGGCCATCACCGCTGCGGCTGGATTGCCGCCGATCATGAACTGTCCGCCAACCGTCATCGTAACCGTCGTCGAATTTCCGGTCGTGGTCGTCCACTTTCCGGCGCCGGCACTACTTTGCGTGGATGCGCCGACCTGGAATTGAATCGGCATCGTGGTGCCGTTCGCGACGATGTTGCTCGTCGCGGTGTCGACCACGAACTGAACGTGATCGTAGTTGCCCGAGTAGAGCTGACCGATCCCGATCGACGATGGTTCGCCGCCGTTCGCCATGACATTCACGACGTAGGGCGTCGAGTAGGTGGCGATGGTCGTCACTTGGCCTTGATAGACCACGTTGACCGCGTCGATGCCGAGGTTGACCGACGTCACATTGAGGTTGCCGATCACCGGCGACGCGTCGCCGAGCAAAAGGCCGAAGACAAGGCCCAGCAGCATGCCGCCGCCGCCCGTCACATCGTTGGCATGCTTCGACGTCTTCGCTATGGTGGAAGCGGACGGCAACCACCCAGAAGTAGTCTTGGTCGCGGTCGCGGGCGAGCTCGAGCTTGAGCCCGATGCCGCTGCCGACGACAGCGCCGGCAGAGACGAGCCCGCCGAGCCGGAACATCCGGCCAGGTAGGTGATCAGCACGAGTACCGCGCCGATCGAAGAGATACGTTTCACGAGGAATGGCCTCCTAACAGCAGCAAGGGACGCGGCTCTTACAGAGCCCCGCCACACCCTCACCACAATTATGGTGCAAGAGCGTGTTCATAGGTTGATCAAGTCGGCGTAAAGCGCATAGTTTGTGTTTGCGCAGCGTCAAGCGGATGTAAAGACCGCTTTACGGACGCGACCGGTAGGACAAGTGGACCATTCGAATCCGCGCCTCTCGGCGCGGACACGCGATCGCCCTTAGGGCTGATCGACGGCCGAGCAAGCAACGGCTCGGCGTGAGCGCGTATGTTACGATGGCCCGAGTATCCCGAGTATACGGAAGCCCCCTTGGGCTAAGTACGCAGGAGGCGAATGTGCGTTCGCGCTTTCTTCTTGCCATCGGCGCGGGCTTTGCGCTCTGCGCATGCGCCGGCGTTCAGTCGTTTGCGCCTACGTCCGGTGCGCAGTCATCATTTCTACTAACGCCCGCATCAGTGGACCTCACCCCTAGCGCGCCATCCGACACCTTCAACGGTCAAGGCGACGTTGCAGGAGTCACCTACACGCCGGTGGCCTCGTCCGAATGTGCGGCGGCCGGCGGCAGCCTCGTCGTGAGCGGCAATGGCGTTGCGCAGCTCGACGTTGCGGGCGCTCCCTTAATATTTACCGTCAACGCCGTGGGTGCGGCGCCACCGCCGACCTGTACCGTCACGGTATCGGGCTCCGACGGGACCTCCGCCTCGGTCGCCGTGACCTACGACAACTCGCCGGTCACCGATCTTCCCGACGCACGCAATCGGATTTACGCGGCGCCGTCTGTTACACCAAGCGCTTTGAGCTTTACCTCGGTGGCTTCGGTACAAGAGGTTGCGGTCTCCGGATTCTCCGGCGTGACAAAAACAAGCGTAACGTGCCATGTGAAATCGAGTGGCGTGCAGGTGTCGCCCACGCAGGTCACCGGCCCAGGCACATTCACGGTAATTCCCTTCGGTCAGGGAGGTGTCTCGAACAACTGCGGGATCGCCATCACCGACGCGCAGGGCGATCAGGGCACAATCGCCGTCGCGCTTTCGATTGGAGCTCTCGCAAAGCTCACGGCTGCCCCGCGTCAGTTGGAGTTTGCGTGCGCCGGTTCAGCCGCGCCGTACAACTGTCAAAGCATGCAGGCCGTCGCGATCGCGGAGAATGGAACGCACACCTACAGCATTGTCACACGGCCAACCCTCAAGGGATCGTGCGCAAACGTCTTCTACGGCCCCCTTACGATGACGACCGACGGCACGACCTATGCGCAAAGCCTCACCGGATCGGCGCTATCACTCACCTTCGCGGGCTTGCTTAAGACGGCGCCTCCCCCGACTTGCTCCCAAATCGTCATCACCGATGGCGGTACACCCGCGCAACGCGCGCAAATCGGCGTCGTTTCAGCCGCCGCGGCTCCGCCCTCCTCCTTGAGCGCAGCGACGCCGCCGCCGTGCACCGGAACCGATCATCGGGTTGCCGACCCGACCGCCCCGCACGGTATGTACGTATGGAATCCGTACAAAGTCAACGGCGGCGCGTATGAGCCTTACCTGGAGCAGTACGTGATCGGCAAAGATCCCAATCTCTGCGGCGTCAGCATTCTCGTGGGTTGGGCCGACGTTGAGAAAACCAAGGGCAACTTCGATTGGAGTCAGGTCCTTACGTGGGCGCAGCCCTACGTGAACGCGGGCCTCAGCGTTAACTTGCTCTTCGCGGACGCGTCGGAAGTCGGAACGTCAAACTCGGCAACACCGAAGTGGGTCACCGATCCCAGTGGTGATGGCGTCGCCGTCATCACTTGCGACGCCAGCGCAAGTTCTAGCCAACAGGTTCCCTATCCCAACTACATCGATGCGACCTTCGAAAAAGACTACGAGGCGTTCATCGCCGCGGCGGTAGCCGAGTTCACGCAACCGGCTTCAGCGGGCGGCTCATCGATCACCTCATCCATCGGCTACATGCGATTCGGTATCGGGGCGGGCGTCGAGGCCTATCCCGGGCACTTCAGCAATTATCCGAATGACACGTGCAGTAAAGCGTTCATCGCGCAAGGCTACTCGTTCCCCGCGTGGGTTACGCACACGCGCCATATCGTTAACTACATGGGCTCGCTGAATGCAAACGGCAAGCAATTGATGATTGCGCTCAACGAGATCGCCGGATATCCCAACAGCTTCTACGACTATCCAAACGACGGCGCCGAGGTCGCGGCGAATAATTCCATTGGGTTTGGCACCGAGAACCTCGGTATCGGTCACGTTGCCGATGCAGGAACGTCGCCTGCACCATGCAACCCGCAGGGCACCGACGGCAGTATCTATTGGTGCGAAGCCTTCGGCCGTCACGTGGGTACGGTCCCGTTTGAATTCCAGCCGATCGAAGCGGTTGCCGTGCCGCTGCCGAGCTACAACATCAGCTTTCCCAACTTGCTCCAGTTCGCGCTTGACAACAACACGCAACTGTTCGAAATCTATCCGGAGGATTGGCTGGAAGCCGATTCGCCCACGCAGATGTTCCCAGGCGGCGGCGCCGACAGCGCCACGTGGAAATCTGCCTTCAATGCCACCGCGCTGATCGTAGGAGCGAAGCATTAATGCGCACGAAAATTCTCGGAGCACTCCTCGGCTGTATCGCGATTGCAGCGTGCGGCGGCGGAAGTCTGGCCCCTGCCAACCCGTCTCCCGGCGCGACCGCGCCCGGGACCGTCACGGTGTCGCCGCCGAAAATCCCACTGCGCGGGCTGCTCGACATGCAAGACATCTCGTGGCACGACACCGACAATGCGACACCGCCGCCGTTCGACATCTCCTACGTTCAGGGGTTTCCCGGATCGTTCGGCGGGGTCGTGATCAACGTTGCGTGGAGTCAGATGCAGTCGAGTGCGAATGCAACCATCAACACCTCGGTGATCGACACGGCGCTCGCGAGTATCACCTCCTACAATACTACGAATCAATCTTCGCCGTTGGGCGTCAAGCTGCGCATTTACGCCGGTAGCAACGCCCCACTCTGGGCCAAGGACATGCCCGGCGGCCCGATCACCATCTACCGCAATCCCGCCGGCTGCAATGGACAAACCGATACCTGCCCGCTCACCGTCGGACCGTATTGGACGACGCCCTACATCACGGCGTGGCGCGCGTTTCAAGCGCAAGTCGCTGCGAAGTACGATACCAATCCGCTGATCATCGCCGTCGCGGTGACGTCGTGCGCCGAGCAGACCGACGAACCGTTCGTTTCGTCGACCGGACCGATCAGCAAAGCAAACCTGAGAGCTGCCGGCCTCACCGACACCTTGCAGCAGTCGTGCCTCTCCGGCGCAATGACCGACTACGCGGCGTGGACGAACACCGATATCGACTACACGTTCAATTCGTACAACGAGCTTAGCGGGGGCCTCGACACGGCATTCAGCCAAAGTGTGATGACGATCTGCCGGCAAATGGCTCCAAACCGCTGCGTGCTCGACAACCACGCCTTGCAGACGCCGATCACGAGCGACCCGGGAATCTACACTGACATCCAAAGCATGGGCGGCTTGATTAACTTCCAAACGCAGGCGCCTGAAGGGATGGGCTGCATCTGGCCAGAGACAATCACGCAAGGGCTGATCCTTGGGGCGCGCGCGATCGAACTATGGCCTGAAAAGAAGTATCAGGGATTCGTCACGCTCACGGTGCCGGAAGTGCAGGCATTACAAGCTCTCTTCTTTGCGCCGGTTCCCACCTCGACGCCGGTGCCGAATCCGCTGCCCACGCCGTGCAGCGGTTACAACTAGCCGATGAGTTCTTCCAGTTGCGTGTGCAGATTTTCCCATGTGGCGAGAGATTCTGCGTTCTGCGCGGCCACAAACACGCGTTCCGACTCCAATTCGGCGACGCGCTTGCGATCGTCGTAGGTCTCGGTCAGCGTAAATAGTCGATCGATCTCGACCTTGCGCGCGTCGAGCCGAGCTATCTCGCGTTCGATGCTCGCTATCCGCGTTTCGAGCTGTGAACGGATCTTCATGGGGGTCTGGCGTGTCGTTTTCGAACGACCCGTAGATACCGCTCGCGCTTCGAGCGCCAACCGCTCACGCTTGGCCTGACTCGCTTCGAAGGCATCATATCCGCCCTCAACCGTACCCCACGCTCCGCCCTCGATCCAGAGTACCCGATCGCATAGACGGGAGAGCAGATAACGATCGTGCGATACGATGAGGATCGCGCCTTGATAGTCGCCCAGCACGGATTCGAGCGCTTCGCGGCTATCGATATCGAGGTCGTTGGTCGGTTCGTCCAGGAGCAGGACGTCGGCAGCCTGGGCCATCAGCGACGCAAGCATAATTCGCCGTCGTTCGCCGCCGGAGAATTCTCGCACCGCCTTGTCGGCAGCCTCGCCGCTGATGCGCATTCGTCCGAGCAGGTTGCGGGCCTTCTCATCGGAGATATCAGCACCCGCGCGCACCGCGTCGACTGCGCTTGCCGCTGGATCGAGCTGCTCGTGTGAATTCTGCGCAAAATACGCAATCTGCGACGCCGGATTCACGCGAATGGTCCCGCGATCCGCGGCAAGTTCGCCGCTCACAATCTTCAACAGCGTAGATTTCCCCGAACCGTTCGGCCCAACGATCGCCAACCGCTCCCCACGCAGCACATCTATTTCAAGATTTTCGAAAAGCGGATGCGCATACGCTTTTGAGAGTCCGCTCAGCTCCAGCGCAAACGCATTGGCGGCTCGCCGGGTTGACTGCAGATTCACCGCAATAGCGGCCGCCGGCGCTACCGGTGCGTCAGCCGCAAGTCGCGCTTCGGCGCGCAACAGCTGTTTCTCGCGACTACGTACCTGGCTATAGTCCGATGACGTATGCGTAGCGCGCAGACCCGCAATCGTCGCGCGACGCTTCTCGCGCTCAGCAATGAATGCGTCGTACGCTCGGCGCTCGTCGGCATGCCGCGAAGCGCGCTCGGCAACGAATGCGTCGTACGCGTTGATGGCCGGCGGGTAGACATGAAGTCGCCCGGCTTCGATCTCCCAAATGCGCGTCGCCACCCGATTGAGAAAATAGCGATCGTGAGAAACGATGAGGTAAGCGCGCTTATCCGATGCGATGTAGGATTCGAGCCAGCGCACCGTCTCGATGTCCAAATGATTGGTTGGCTCGTCGAAGATGCAATAGTCCGGCTGGTCGATGAGCACGTGTGCGAGCGCGGCTTTTGCGCGCTGGCCGCCCGAAAATTCGCGCAACGGACGCGCAAACGCATCTTCACGGAATCCGAATGTGGCGAGCATGATCCGCAACGTCTTATTGCGGATGCCGTACGTCTCGGGCGTAGCGCGGGCAAGCGCCGCATCGATGAGTTCTTGCAGCGTCGATTCCGTCTCGTCCGCGACGCTTTGCGCGAGATAGGCAAACGTAGCGTCGCGCGCGCGGACGACGCTGCCCCCGAACGGTTGGTCAACACCGGCAAGCAAGCGCAAAAGCGACGACTTTCCCGCCCCATTGGGGCCGACAAGTCCGACGCGCTCGCCATCCTGCAAGACGCCACTGAGCCCCGCGAAGATTTCGCGCGCGCCATAATGGCAATCGAGGTCGGAGAAACGGATGAGGTCCACGGCCGGGTGACGTTCATTGGTGCCGCCTTGCGCTTCCTGCTGCGTCCGCAAACGTTTCGGGATCGAAACAGCGACCCGCAGGGGAACGCTAGCATTCTCTTGTGATACCGGCATGACAGTCGAACTTCCGCAACAACTTCGCCAAAACTACATAAGCTGAAAGTCCCATCGAATATGGAGAGCAGGTCGTGTTTGCGAGGCTCGTGAACGGCAAACGGCTAGGATCTCTACAAACTTCGCTCCCGATCCCACGCCTGGAGTATTCGAACTGCATTTCAGCCGGGGCTGGGTTGATGAGCCCGGCATTCCGCAACCGCTGCAACTCCCCGAAGATGGGATCCGCGTGCGATTGCTACGCGGGTCACGCGCAATCGAACCGACACCCATTCGCGCGCTCGGACGCTCGGGATTCCCGGTTGCTCTCGAGACGTTATGAAGGTTCGCCGAGCGCGCTGTACCGGCTTTCGGACTGGGACTATGAGGACAGCCCAAGGGAAACCCACTTTGTCCATTTCGGTGCCGACGGCCGCGTGCAAAGCACCGGCACATTCCCGGGGTGGATCGAAAACCCGTAATTTCCCCTACTTCTAAAGTGCCGGTTCGGCACAGTAGACCCGCACTTCGCTTTCATCTTGGAGGATCGCAGTGCTGGTCAACGCTTCCACCACGCCGTCTCGCCGCGCGCTCGAGTTCGGCATCTATCGCGACGGCGATAACAATTTGGACATGTCTCAAAGTCTAACGATCGCACAGGCCTTACAATCGAGCCAGACCGACTCTACCGTCGAATATACGGTCGAAGATACCACCGGTTTGCGCGTCGAGGGCGACGATATCGTCGAAGGCCGCAAACGCACCGAAAATTTCACCATTGCCGACGGCAAGATTGGTGACGACCAAATCGAGAAAGCGCGCAACATGGCCGATCCCTCGAATCTTGCCAAGTTCGTCGCGCGCACACTGGACGACGCTCAGAAATCCGGCGCGACGCAGACTTGGATTGACTTAGTCGATCACGGCGGCGGCGACGGCGGTGGACTGGAAACGCACACCGGCGCAGTGATGGCGATGCCCGACATGGCTAAAGCCATTGCCGACGGCGTCGCCTTGCACGCCAAGGAGCATCCCGAGGACGCGAACCGCACGATCGACGGCGTCGTAGCGAACCAATGTTTGATGTCGACGATGGGTTTTGCCGACGCGCTCTCACGCGTTGGCGTCAAGTGGCTGGCAGCTTCTCCCGAAACGATGCTTTCCCCGGGCGTGCCGACGACCGTTGCCGACGCGATCGCGCGCAACGTCAACGACCCTGCTGCTATGGCAACCGGCGTCGTCGACACCGTGATGCGCACGCGCTACACGGACCCCAGCGGTGAGTCGTTCGGAACCGCCGCGGCCTTCGACGTGCTCGACTGTTCGCCCGGCAAGATCGCAAATGCCGAGCGCGCGATCAAGGCCTTTAATGACGCCGTCGCCGGCGACACGACCAACCGCGGCGCGATCCGCCGCGATATCGCCTCGGTCGGCGGCATGGTGCGCTTCAGCAGCGCAACACCGGATATGCCGTGGCATGCGGATCGCCCGGCAATTGCCGTCTACGCGAGCATCGCTTCAGACGCAACCCTGCCCGCGCAATTGCGCGCCGACGCGCGCGCTGCAGCGGATGCAACGCGCGCGCTCGTTATGGCGCACAAGGAATCGCGCGGCTTCGGCCCGTTTGACGGATCGAGCTACGCGGATGCCGTCGGTCCCACCATCCACGTACCGCTCTCTTCCAAGCAAGTCGACCCGTGGGCGCCGAAGATCAGCGAGACGAACAACGCCTTTTACGACACCGTCGACCAGGCGAAGTTCGTCCGCGCTGTTGCCTGACGGGAACCTAATAGGTCATCGGCCCGCAGGTCGACGAGTCGGTCCAGGTTCCGCTGCAATCATACAGCGTGATGTCGGTGTCATACCCGTAGGCCTGACCAAGCTCGAGGTACTCATTGAGCGTGATGTACCCCAGCGCATAGAACTCGACGATCGTATTCGTCTGCTTCTGCGAATACGGCGGTGTCGGCGAAGGCGCCGGTGATGCCGTCGGTGTTGCTGTCGGCTTCGCTGTCGGTGATGCTGTTGGCTTCGCTGTTGGTGATGCCGTCGGCGATGTCGTTGGTGATGCAGTCGGTGAGGCGGTTGGCGAGGCGGTCGGTGACGGCGAGGCCGTCGCGGTGCCGCCCTCGAGCTGTTTGACCATGTTGTAGATCGCGACCATCTGCGGACCCGACTTGAGCGCGTAGCTCGAGTTGTTGTATCCCCACCAATCCCAGCAGCCGTTGGAATTGGTGCCGCCGGTCGTTTGGTACGGATAGAGCACGATGATGTTATTGGTATCCGCCCACTGATCCAAACCAGATTCGGTCACGAAATCGGTACCGACCACGGCCTGGTACTGAGCGCAGCCGTCCAGCGCGACGACGAGCGAGCACTGCGTACCGCTCGCGCAAGCCTTGGGAACGAAAACCCAGCCGTTCGTATCGAGATCATTTGATCCACCGCCGAACGGATCTTGGTTGAAGTTCAGGAGCGATCCGGTCAATGTCCCGGTGTTCTTCGCGGTGAGCGTTCCGAGGAAGAGCGAGAGCCACGTTTGCTCGGAGTCGTATACCGTGCTGCCTTGATCGCACGTGATCATATAGGGACTCGCAGCCGTACCGCACGCGACCGTACCATAGGGTGATTCCCAACCGTGCTCCGCGGCGAACGTGTTGTCGTATTTCACGGTAGCGCCGTAATGCTGGTATTCGGTCTGCAGGTCGTTCATGGTTTTCGGACTGACGATCGTGTCGCCCGTCCCCGACCACAAGTAGACGTGCTGACCGTTAATATTGCTCACCGGGTCCATCCCGGACGTATTTTGGTTGGAACTGATGTAGCTCTCGGACGCTGACAGCTCACTGCCGTACAGGCCGGCGCCGCCGCAATCGTCGATCGCGGTTGCTTCGCTGTCTTGCGCACAGTAGTCAGGGCCGCCGGCATAAATTGCCGCGCCTTTGAACGTACCGGAATAGGCGAAGTGCATCTGGACGGCCATGAAGCCGCCTGACGATATCCCCGCCACGTACACGTGAGCCGGATTGATGTTATAGCTTCCGAGCGTTACGACGCTCGACGTTGCATCCGGACGCAGCTTGGTCTTGGGCAGAACGCCCGTCGAGCCCGGCGATGATTGGCTACCGCCGCCGCTACACGCGACAAACGCCGCGATGACGCATAGAATCAGAAACGATCGAAATGCCATGAGTACACCCCCTCATGGCATTCTGCACGTTTTCTGGGAGGCGCCGACACACCCAAACGGGTGTGTTTTTGCCCTCGGCGAAAACCCGTCCCATGCAGATACTCGAGCGCCTTACCGCCTTTATGAAAGAGCACGTCTATCCCAATGAGGCCCGCTACTCCGCGGAAATCGACGCTGCGGCGTCGCGCTGGACGCAACCCGGCATCATGGAGGAGCTCAAGTCACGCGCACGCGCCGAAGGGCTCTGGAACCTCTTCCTGCCCGAACCCGAATACGGCGCCGGCCTTTCGAATCGCGAGTATGCGCCGCTATGCGAGCTGATGGGCACCTCGCACATCGCACCCGAAGTTTTCAATTGCAACGCACCGGACACCGGAAATATGGAGGTGCTCGCGCGCTACGGTTCGCCCGCACAGCGCGATCGGTGGCTGAGCCCGCTGTTGCGCGGCGAGATACGGAGCGGCTTTGCGATGACCGAGCCCGACAAGGGTTCGTCCGACGCAACGAACATCTCCGCCTCGATCGCGCGCGACGGCGATCACTATGTCCTCAATGGGCGCAAGTGGTGGACGACCGGCGCGATGCACCCGCACACACAGATCCTCGTCTTCATGGGCAAGACCGATCCAAAAGCAGCCAGGCACCTGCAGCAGTCGATGATCCTCGTGCCGATCCGCGAGCCCGGCGTACGTATCGTTCGCCATCTTGGTGTCTTCGGCTATGACGATGCGCCGTTCGGCCACGCCGAAATCGCGTTTGAAAACGTCCGCGTTCCGGCCGAGAACATGCTCTTGGGCGAAGGGCGCGGGTTCGAAATCGCTCAGGGTCGTCTAGGACCCGGGCGGCTGCATCATTGCTTGCGGCTGCTTGGCCTGAGCGAACGGGTGCTGCGCATGATGTGCATGCGCGTGCGCGATCGCATCACCTTCGGCCGCCCCCTTGCCGAACAAGGCGTGATTCGCGAATGGATTGCGCAGTCACGTATCGATATCGACAGCACGCGCCACCTCGTCTACAATGCCGCCGAGCAGCTCGATCTCCGTGGCAACAAGCTCGCCGCGCCGGCGCTTGCAATGGCCAAGGTCGCCGCACCCCGCATTGCGCAAGCCATCGTCGATCGCGCGATTCAGGCTTTCGGCGCCGAAGGCATGCTCGACGACACGGGGCTCGCGCACGCATGGACCAGTGCGCGCTCGCTCCGCATCGCCGACGGTCCGGATGAAGTTCATTTGCGCAGCATCGCTAAAGCTGAGCTCGCCAAGTACGATGCATGACTTTCGCGTAGCCCACGGGGCAAGCGAATTGCTGTTGATACGCCACGGCGAAGCCGAGCCGATCCCCCCGACGCAAGCGCTGCATCCCAAAGACGTCGACATGCCCCTCAGTGCTCGCGGACGCCAGCAAGCAACTTTACTCGCCTCGCGGCTGAGGCTCCGCGGCATCGGCGCAATTTATAGCAGCCCACTGCGGCGTACTCGCGAAACGGCGGACGCACTCGCCACGGTATTGGAACTTCCAATTATCGAGGATGCGCGCTTACGCGAAGTCGAGATTGCGGGCGTTGGTCCGGTCGCGATGCACGATCTGGCCGAAATCGCGATCGCGCATGGCGGCTGGTCGCATCTTCCCGGCACGGAATCGTCTCAAGCAATTCGCGAGCGAATGACGATGGCTGTTGATGCGATTGTCGCCGCGAACATCGGCGTACGCATCGCTCTGTTCACCCACGCGGGCGCAATCAATGCTTACGTCGCCGGACTGCTCGGGCTCAAAAGCGACTTCTTCTTCCCCACCGGCAATACGTCGATTTCGACCGTGCGCGCACGTGACGAGCGCCGGTTGCTCGTCTCGCTCAACGACATCGCTCATCTCGAAAGCCTTCATGATCGACGATCCTGAAGTCATCGACGTGCGCCCCGAGGAGCAGCTCGACGTCGCTCGGCTCGAACCGTACTTACGCGAACATTTGCCCAACGTCAGCGGCGCGTTCGCTCTGCGCCAGTTCGGCGGCGGTCATGCCAACCTCACCTATCTCGTGGGTTTCGGCGCTCATGAATTCGTGTTGCGCCGGCCGCCGCTCGGGCCGGTAGCCGATCGGTCCCACGACATGAAGCGCGAGCACGCGGTGCTCTCGAAGCTCTACGCGTCGTATCCAAACGCCCCGCGCAGCTATCACCTTTGCGCCGACCACGCGATCATCGGCAGCGATTTCGTGATCGAGGAACGCAAGTACGGCATTGCGATCCGCAAAGAACTCCCGCAACGCTACGTCGGTGACGTCGATCTCGCCCTGCGCCTAAGCACGGCGATGATCGATCGCCTCGCGGAACTGCATCAGGTCGATGTCGAGGCAACCGGACTCGCGCAGCTCGGTCACCCCCAAGGCTATGTGCAGCGGCAGCTTGACGGCTGGACCGGACGCTGGGAGGCGGCGCGCACCGCGCACACGACCGACACGACGGCACTCGTCAGCTGGCTGCGCGAGCGGATACCGCAGTCGGACGTTGCGACGCTGGTCCACAACGATTATAAGCTCGACAACATGTTGCTGGATCCCGGCGATCCGGCGCGCATCGTCGCACTTTTGGACTGGGACATGTGCACGTACGGCGATCCGATGATGGACGTCGGGTACATGTTAGCTCTCTGGCCCGAAGCGACTGACCCGCCGATCTTTCGCCTGTGGGGCATGCCGACATGGCACGACGGATTTATGACGCGAGCGCAAGCCGTGGCCTACTACGGAAAGGTTACCGGCTTCGACGTTTCACACGCGGCGTGGTATCACGTCTTTAGTTTCTTCCGCTTCGCTGCGATCATTCAGCAGATCTACAAACGCTACGACGCGGGTCAAACGCATGACGAGCGTTTTCGCGAGATGGGAAGCCAAGCGAACGCGGTCATTGCGGTCGCCTCGTCGCTCACCCAAGTCGGTTAGGCAAATCCCCTACTGCGGCGGATGCAGATATTGCGCCAGAAACGCCTCGGCGGCCCGGTACTGTTCGACCAAGTGCGCCCAAACCAAGTTTTCGTGGGCTTCGTCTGGGAACACTTGCGTCTGAACGGTCACGCCCCGCGCGCGCAGCTTGGTTGCAAGGTCGACACTTTGTGAAAACGGCACGTTGCGGTCGTCGTCGCCCTGTTCGATAAAGACCGGCGACGTCCAAGTATTCAGATAGCCTTCCGCGGTTGACATATGCGCGATCTTGCGCTGTTCCGGCGTACCGACCGGATGGCCGTAATCGTGATCGAATTCAGACGGCCAATCGTGCACGCCGGCAAAATCCGCGCCGACCTTGAAAACATCCGAGTTTCGCGCGAGCGCGAGGGCTGTCAATAGGCCGCCGTACGAGAGTCCGTAGATCCCGATGCGATTCGCGGCGACGTAGGGCTGCCTTTGAAGCCATCTTGCGCCGGCGAGGACATCTTGATATTCCGAGCCGCCATGCCATCCGCCGTGCGGCGGATTGCGGAAGTTATAACCGTACATGATGCCCAAGCGATAGTTGATCGAGAGCACGACAAAACCGCGATTGGCGAGATATTGATTCATCTCGTAGAGATGCGTGTACGGCTCCATGTAGTGGTAACCACCGAGCATCTGTCGCGGTGGACCGCCGTGATCGAACACGATCGCCGGTAATTTGCCCTTCGCACCGCGCGGCACGAAAAGCTGTGCGTGAATCGTCAACCCGTCCGGCGCCTTGTAGGTGATCAATTGCGGACGAACCATGCGCGTCGCAGGATAGTTCGCCGGCGTTTGCACCGCGACGAGTGTCTTTGGGGGATTCCCCGCGATCGTCACGACCGGAGGCGCAGCATACCAGGCATCGATGTACGCGAAGCCACCGTTTGCCAACGGCGTCGGGAACCACTGATTGCCCGGCCCGTGCGTGCGTTCTTGCGGCCTGCCGTCGGCTCCCACGCTCCAAATGTGCCGCTCATCGATCGCGCCCTCGTTCGTCGCGTAGAGCAGGTGCGAGTGATCGAGCGTCGGGACAACCGTTTCGACCTCAAAATTTCCCGTGGTCAAGCGCGCCGCGGGTCCGCCGTTCGCCGAAACCGCGTAAATATGCGCCCAGCCGTCACCTTCCCAAGTGAATGCTACGTGATTTCCGGTCATCCACCACAATTGCGCCGTGCTCGACGATGGGTAGAATGCGTGGCCCATACCGGGACGCGCGGTCCAAATCCGCCGCGCGCTACCACTTGCGGCGTTTGCGACCCAGATCGACCACGGCGTTTTCGATGAATCGGCACTTTCGAACGTGCTCTCGTCGTAGACGGTTTCGCCGATTTTCTGCCCGGGCATCCGCACGAAGGCAACACGAGAACTGTCCGGCGACCAGGCTGCGGCGTCATCTTGTGTGAAGTCCGGCGTGGCGTAGACGTATTTTTTCTGCGATGGGGTGTAAATCACGATAAACGAGTGATCGCCGCGAGCGCTGGTAAATGCGATCTTCGTGCCGTCGGGCGACCACACGGGGCTGGATACGGTGCCGCGAATCGGTAGCATGTCCGGCTTCCCAACCGTGAAGGTTGCGTCGCTCTTGCTAAGCGACACGACGCCGAGCTGACCTTGCACCGTCGTGAACGCTACCGCGTCGCCTTTGGGCGAGAGGAAGACCGCATTACCCTCGGCGAGCTGGACCGGATCGCCGCCGGCGATGGGCGCGACGAAGATTGCGCGCTGCGGCGGCGGCACGTGCTGGAGCGGATTGGGATTCTCGCCCGCGGCTTCGTCCTGCACACCGCCGTGCAGATAGACTACGCCGTCGTTGCCCGGAAGTATCTGCGGCGTATCGATATCTTGACCGTCGTCGACGCTGTAGTGGGTGATGGCGTGGATGCTGCCGCCCGCATTGGTGTAGAGATTGCGTACGCCGCTGGCGTCGACTTTCCACACCAACACGCTCCCGTCAGGCGAGGAGGCAAGGTTATCGGGGAAGGGCGCGCTTAACACGTCTCCGATATCGTAAGCCTTCGCCAAAGCGGCCGTGGAAGAAGCCAAAAGTGCAACGAGCAACGTCGTAGCAAGAAGTCGGCGCATCGTAATCCCCTCCAAATGGATTTTGCCACCAGCGGCGGCACCGGGCATCGTGTCCTAAATCCACGTGCACCACCCTCGCGGTGGTGCTCATATTTTGGCGCGTTCGCCATTATTTCGATGAGAGCCTTGCCTCAACGCGCGCCCGCAAGCCATTTTCGGGGTCATTCCATGCCGCGACAAAGGCACGCAGGATGTGGCCGGTCAGCCCCCAGATGCGCTTTTCCGCGTGATCGAGCACCGGCGATTCAATCTTGAACGCGCCGACCGACACCATAGCCTGACGCAGGTCGTTGACCACACGCTCCAAGGGCACGGTGAAGACCCCGACGGTCTCGGTCGCATCAACGCGAAGATCCCCCGCGGCAACGGTCGCCACAAACGGCGTGACGGTATAGTTATTGACTCTGGCATTTACCGCTGGAAGTTCGCCGACGATCGCGACGCGCTCGGGTGCCACGCCAACTTCTTCGGCCATTTCCCGCAATGCCGTCACGCGCAAGTCGCCCTCGTCGCCGGGATCCATACCGCCGCCGGGGAGACCGATTTGCCCGGCGTGGTTGCGCAGGTGCGCGGCGCGTTCGATGAAGATCACGCCGTGCGGCGGCGCCTCAAAGATTCCGAGCACCACCGCCGCCGGACGCCTCATCGCACGAGCTCGACACGCTGGGGGTAGATCGGGCGGTTGATAATCCGTTCGAGGTCATCGGCGCGCGCGCTTAGCACCAGTTCGCAGAAGCGTTTGAAACTCTCGCGTTCGGCCTCGCCTTCGGCGAAGCGCTCGTTGCGCTCGAGATCGACTTTTCCGTCGACGCGCAAAAACCGGATGTAACGGCCGTCGTCGTCTTCGCCTAGCTCGACCAGGCCCTCGTCCTCAAAGATGTGCAGCGCGCTGCTGACCGTGCGCTCGTTCACCTTATCGAGTTCGAGCGTGCGCGCGATATCGACGAACGTCATGCGCACGACATTGTCGCGAGCAAGCCCGCGAACCCCACGATAGAGCGCGCGCAGGACGCTGAGCGTCGGGGCCTCACGATCGATGATGAACTCGTTGATCGCGCGATCGCTCTTACCGAAGAGCAGGTGGATTTGGGCTGGAGCACCGTCGCGCCCGGCCCGCCCAGCTTGCTGGTTGAACTCGGTGAAATCGAAGTTGAGATGATAGAGCACGACGTGCCGCACGTCGGGAAGATCGATCCCTTCGCCAAAAGCCGAGGTCGCGACGACGATGCGCAACTCCCCCTCTCGGAAAAATCGTTCGACTTCGTGCCGCTCGGGCGACGGCATCCCGGCGTGATAGAACATGACCTCGTCGCCAAGCTTTTTGCGCAGGCTCTGCGCGAGTTTGGTAGCTTCCTTGCGCGAGTTGCAGTAGACGATACCTTTCTCGCCGCCGGAGAAAAGGTCGAGCAGATAGCCCTGCTTATCTTTGGTCTCGCGAGCATCGGTTACATGCAGATTCTCACGCACGGTCGGGTCGATGATCCAGGCGTTGATGCGCAAGTCGCGCAAGATCTGTTCGAAGGCTTCGTCGTTCGCGGTCGCGGTCAGCGCGAGAACTTGCGCTGAACCCAGTGCCGCGATCGTCGCGCCGAGGCGCCCGTACGCCGCGCGATGGCGTGATTCGTAGACGTGATGCGCCTCGTCGACGACTACGAACGACGGAACGCTCGCACCGGCAAACTCCTCGCAATGGAATTCGAGAAACTCCGGGGTCGCGAGCACGATATCCCACGCGCCCTCGCGCAGCGCGGCGAAGAGCTCTTCGCGTTCGTCGTGCGAAATCGAACCGTTGGCGCGATAGATTCGCAGACCGAATGGGTCGAGCTTTCGAATCAGCGCTTCGTACTGATCGTTGGCAAGCGCGCGCAGCGGATAGACGACCAGCGTTTTCCCAGCGCTCTCGAGCGCGCGAATCGCGGCGGGATATTGAAAGCAGAACGATTTGCCGCGCCCCGTTCCGAGCACGACGAGCGTGTTGCGTCCCGCCTCGATGCGATCGAGCGCCTGTTGCTGCGCGACATGCAGCCTCGCCTCGCCAATCAGCGCCTTCCGAATAGCCTCTTCTACCTTGTCATCCCGACCTGATTCGGCTGCGCCGAATCCTCGGCGTTCCGCCTTGGGCCGATCCGCGCTCCTTAGCGATGATTCGTGGTCGCGCCACATATAGATATTCACGCCACGATTTTTCTCACCGCCACCGGTCAGTGATTCGACGCGCGCGGAATAGCGCGCGCCGCCGTCGATCAGCGGCGCAAGGTGCTTGGCGATCTCTTTGCGGACGAAACCCAATTGCAGCCCGCCGTAGCGAACGGCAATCGCATTGGCGTCGTATTGGTTGGCCGGTTGTCGTTCGAGCACGAGATCCGTGCCAACGCGTAAACCGGCAATCGTGTCTTGCCGGCCCTCGAATGAGACGCCGACGAGTTTGGTGTGAAACTGCGAGGCGCCACCGATCGTCGCATAGCGATCGTCGGCATACTCTTTGGCGTGCGCAAACGCCCGCTCCGTAAATGCCGAGAGCCGGTCCCTCGATTTCGTCTCGTTTTTCTCGCCGTCGCTCGGGATGGCAACGTCACCGACGAACGCGCGGAACGCGCGCTCAAAAGCAGCTTCCGACGGCGTCGGCGCCGGAAGCGACGATTTACTCTTGGTGCGCGCCGTCCGGCTCATGCTCCGGTACGGGAGCATCGAACTCATCGAGATTCATGATGATCTCTTCATGTCCGGCGTCGTAGGCCGCATCGTGCAGCCCGCTGGTCTGCGCGTCGAGCGGATCGACCGTCTCAAGTGTCTCGATCGAACCGCCGTCCTCGCGCTTGCGTTTGTAGCGCGCAGGCGACGTCTGCGGCGCGCGCACCGAAGACTTCTCCTTCTCGCGGCGCGCACGGCGAGCCGCAACGATATCATCGCGCGAGGCGCGGCTGGCGGCCGTCTCGACGCGTGCCGGCCTTTGGCCGGACCCACTGAGCGATGTATGGAGCCTGCGCGCGGCCGCTTCGAGTTGGCGCTTGCGGAACCCGAGCACGAGCGGAGCGGAAAAGAAGATCGAGTGATAGCCGCCCGAGCAGATGCCGACGAGCAATGCGAAGGCGAAGTTCTTCAGGCTCGCGCCGCCAAGCGCTAGCAGAGCGACAAGCGTAATGATCACGGTCGCGAGGGTATTGAACGAACGTGTCATCGTCTGCTTGATCGATTCGTTCACGATCGTCTCATAGGGGATGCCGACCATGAGCTTGGTGTTCTCACGGATTCGGTCCAAAATGACGATCGTGTCCATGACCGAGTAGCCGATAACCGTCAGCACTGCGGCGAGGAACGCATCGTCGGCCGGACGATTGGCGAGGGCGTAAATGCCGATCATCATCGCTGCGTCGCGCACCAGCGCGATGACGGTCACGAGGCCGAAGATGTAATTCCAGCCGAAGCGGAACGCGATATAGATGAACTGGATACTCAGCGCAATGACCAACGCCCAGAGTGCGTCGCGCAAATACTCGCCGCCGAGCGTCGGGCCGATCGCGGTAATGCTGAGCTGGCTCGGGTCGATCGGCGCGGCCTTGTTCAGCGCATCTTTGAGCGGGACGGAATCGTTGGCAAACGAGGTCTGCGTCTCGATCGTGAAATGCTTGCCGTCGGTTCCGGCGGTGTTAATGCGCTCATCCGCGAGATTGAGCGGGGCGAGCGCGGCCGTGACCGCATCCGTGGTCACGGGTTGCGTGAACGCAACGTCGACTTCGGTACCACCCGTGAAGGTGAGCCCTAAACGCAGCATCTGTTTCGGCTGGAAACCGTGCCCGCCTTCGAAGCCGTGATAGATCATCGCGCCAAAACCAATCGCGATGATGAGATACGAGATCGCCGAAACGGTGCGGAACCAGCCGACGATATTCCAGTTGAGCTTGCGGAAAAACATGATTTACGCCTGCGCCCCCGTCGTCTTGGCAAAGATGCCAACGTCTTCGGACTTGACGCCGTAGAACTCGGGAGCACTCAGAAGATTGTTATCGACGAGCACGTCGACAAAGAATCGGGTGATAAAGACGGCTGTGACCAACGAGACCACGGTGCCCCAGAAGAGCGTGAACGCGAAGCCCTTCACCGTGCCGGTGCCGAGCATGAAGAGCACGCCGGCGCCGACGATCGTGGTGAAGTGGCTGTCGAAGACCGCCGAGAACGCGCGGGAGAATCCGACGCGTACCGAAGCGCGCATCGTCTTGCCGTTCCACAGCTCTTCTTTGATACGTTCGAAGATCAGGACGTTGGCGTCGACCGCCATACCGATCGAGAGGACGAAACCGGCGATGCCGGGCAGTGTCAGCGTCGCGTGCGAGAGCGCCAGAATCCCAAGCATTACGATCACGTAGATCACCAGCGCGAGGTCAGCCAAGAGGCCGGGCAGGCGATAGACGGCGATCATAAAGAGCAGCACGAGGCCTAGGCCCAGCATCGACGCTTTTAGCGATTGGACCAAGTCGATTTTTCCGAGCGTCGGGCCGATCGACTCTTTCTCGATGATCGTGATCGAGGCAGGCAGCGCCCCGGCATTGAGTTCGTTAGCGAGCGTGGTCGTTTGCTCTTGCGTGAATTGGCCGGTAATCTCGCCGCTGTCCGAGATCTCGCCGATGATCGTCGCAGCTGAAACGTAACGTTCATCGAGAAAAATGGCGAGCAGTTTTCCTATATTCTTGTGGGTCAGCTCTGCGAACTTCGACGGGTCCTTCGTTTGAAAGGTGATGTTTGGGTTGCCGGATTGATCGTAGCTGGCCTGCGCGCCTTTGAGTTCTTTGCCGGTGTACACGACCGCACCGCTCGCGTCGTACGCGCCGTGTTCCACGTATGCTTGCGCCGCGGCACGCTGCTTCGCGGTCACACCGGGAACCTTGGGATTGTTGACGACCGACAACGCCTGTTCGGCCTTCGCGCTGACGTCCGGCGGCATGATCTTATAGGTCAGCACCGCGACCTGTTTGATCAGTTGCTCGGCCTCATCGGGATTTTTGAGATTTGGAATCTCGACCAGAAGCCGGTCACTGCCGACATTGCTGATCTCGGGCTCCGTGACGCCTAGCGAATTGATGCGTTGGTCGATGACCTGTCGCGTCTGCGCTTGGATATCCGATGTGATTGGACCCGATGCCGCCGTTGGCGAGAGCTGAAGCAACAGGCGCGAGCCGCCCTGAAGGTCGAGCCCGAGATGAATCTTCTGATCGATCGGCAGGCATGCCCACAACGAATAAGCGACCACGCCGGCGATCACCAGCGCTTTGACAAACGGTTTAAAAGTGTTCCAGCTCATGCGGCTTTCGACGGTGGTCCCAAAGAAAGGGCCCAGGCAGGGCGCCGGGGCCGGGAGGTCTTTAACCTAGAGACTGTATCAGCCTCCCGCGCCCTCGTCAAAGGAGGGCTCCCTGTCAAAGAAAGTGCGGCTACGAAACGTAAGCCCGGGCCCCGATCATGCCCGCCGGCGCGAGCGGCATTTCGGGCGGCAGCTCCGCATAGCTGAGCACGTCGGCGCGAATACCCGAGCGTACCAAGAGATCGGACAGCACGGGGCGCAGCGATGCGCTGCAGAGCAGCGCCGAGCGATCGCGCGGAACGCGCGCAATATAAGCGGCAACCTCGTCGCGCAAGTCGAGTGCACGCTTCGGATCAGGCGCAAGCTCGGCGCCGTATCCGACCCATTGGCGCACGAGGTCACGATCGTACTCGGCGTCGATCACCAGCGGTTCGAGACATTCGATTCCTCGTCTGCGCAGAAGATCCGGAAGAATCGCGCGCCGCGCCACTTCAGCGAGCTCGCGCGGATCGCGCGAGGGCGACTCGAGCATCGCCTGCAGCACGGTGACCGGATCGCGGGGCCACGCCTGCTCTCGCAACAAATGGCCGAAGGCTTTGTGCAATGTGCCGAGCGGAAATGCATCGGTGCCGACATCGCGAATCAGCGCCGGCATGGTCGCGCGTAAGTGCTCGAGCAGCGTCTGCAGCTCTTGGCGCCCAAGCAATTCGCCCGCGTGACGACGCACCGTCTCGGCAACGTGCGAACCGATGATCGAGATCGGATCAAATACCAGCGCGCCGGCCGACGCGGTGCGCTCGCGATCGTTCGGATCGATCCATGCAGCCGGCAATCCATACACGGGTTCCGCTTCGACGCGCAACCCGAGCCGAGAGAGGACCTCCGCATCGGCGACAGCCATCACGCGAGCGAGGTCGAGGCGTCCGTCGGCAACAATCCGGTCGCGCACACGAATCGCATACGTCTGCGGATCGCGTGCAAGATCGTCGCGCAGACGCACGCCGGGAAGCACCAGGCCGATCTCACCCGCAAGCGCGCGGCGCACCTCACCAATACGATCCAGCAGCGCGTCGGAAAGCGGCGGTACCAGGAGATGGGCTAGATCCGCGCCGACCTCGATCGACATCGCGTCGACGCCGACCAAGCTCAGCGCGAGTTCGGGGCGGCGCAAGGCCTGACGCTTCGCGCGGTCGCTCGCACTACGCGACTGATCGTCGAGCATGCGCCTCTTCCGTACGGCAACCTGCGCGAGAACGAACGCGCATGCGCCGAGAACTAGGAATACACCGCGCGGTAGCGCGGGCACGAACGACAGCACGAGCAGCAGGGCTCCGGCACTGCGCAGCACATCCGGCCGGGCGAAAAGCTGGGCCGCCAAGTCTGCGCCGAGGGCCCCGTCGGAGGCGACGCGCGTGACCATCATGCCCATCGCAGTTGAAATCAGAAACGCCGGCAACGTCGTCACCAGCGCATTGCCGATCGAAAGCAGCGCATAGGTATTGACCGCATCGAGCGGTGACAGGCCGTGATAGGCAATTCCTACCACAATACCACCGGCAAGATTGAGCGCCACGATGACGAGCGCTGCCAGCGCGTCGCCTTTGACGAATTTTCCGGCCCCGTCCATTGCGCCATAAAAGTCAGCCTCGCGCTGCACCCCCGCGCGTTTGCGGCGCGCGCCCTCGGCATCGAGTGCGCCGGCGTGCACATCGGCGTCGATCGCCATCTGCTTGCCCGGCATGGCATCGAGCGTGAAGCGCGCAGCGACCTCGGCGACACGTTGCGACCCGCTTGCGATAACGATGAACTGAATCGTGATCAAAATTGCAAAGATGATCAGCCCAACGACCAAATTTCCATGCACGACGAACGCGCCGAATGCCGGAATGATCGATCCGACCGCGCCCGGTATTGCACCTTGCGTGAGGATGAGGCGTGTCGCCGAGACATCGAGCGAAAGACGAAAGAGCGTCGCGACCAGCAGTGCCGGCGCGAACGCCGAGAACTCGAGTGGGTCCTCGATCGTCACCGCCAGCAGAAGCACCAGCGCCGACCCGAAGATGTTGATACCCAGGAGCACATCGAGTAGTGCCGGCGGCAACGGGACGATCAGAATGCCGACGATCGCAAGCAGAACTCCGGCAAAGGCATAGACCGGTAGCCGCGTCACGTGGGGAGCCGCTCCCCAAGCGCTCGGCTGCGGATGAGCGATGCCACGACCTCTGCCACTGCGACGTAATGCTCATGCGCGATCGGATCACCGACGGCGCCGTCGCGATAGAGCGCGCGCGCCAAGTACACGTTTTCGATCACCGGTACGCCGTATTGCGCAGCCGCTTCTCGCACGCGTAACGCCATCTCGTCAGCCGCGCGAACCAACACCGTCGGCACCGGCACCTGCGGCGGGCGATAGTCCAGCGCGACGGCAACGTGCGTCGGATTGACGACCACGAACGCCGCGTCTTTGACGCGCGCGAGCGCGCCCCGCATCAGATTGCGATGCAACGCCTTGCGGCGGCTTCGAGCGAGAGGATCGCCGTCGCTCTCTTTCAATTCTCGCCGCAGCTCGGCCAAACTCATGCGCAGCTTACGCAGCCATGCGCGCCGCGCCACGGCGAACTCCGCTATCGCAAAGAGCAATCCCACGGCGACCGCCGCAAACACAACATGCGTTGCACCGTCCCAAGCGATCTGCGCCGTGCTCAATGGCGGTAGCGCAACCGTCGCCGCGCTCACCAGTTGGCGCAGCGTGGGCACCATCGCGATCGACGCCAGGAAGAAGGCGACGAGCGCGCGCGCTCCGTGCAGGGCGGCTTCTCGTGAAATCATGCGCTTGATGCCTTCAACCGGGGCCAGCCGCTCGAATTTGAGCGACGGCGCCACGAACACGAAACCTCCGCCTTGCATGATGCCACCCAGCGTGCCGGCTACCGCGCCGGCGGCCATCGGCACCAGCGCAAGCGCTATCATCGCGACGCAGAGTGCCACCGGCGCCCCGCCGCGCGCGGCAACGGTCAACGCAGCGCGATCAAGTGCGCCAATCGGCGCCGCCGCAGCAAGCATCGCAAGCACAGCTGCTGCGAACGCGAGATTCGCACCGAACTCTTGTGCGCGCGGAAGATTGCCTTCTCGCCGCGCTTTAGCAATCCGTGATGGCGGCGCATCGAAGCTCTTCTCGCTGCTATCGGCGCTCACGGTGTATTTCCCGGATAGAGCAACAACGGATGGGCCGCGCGCGCGGCTAAGAGTGGGAGCGACACCGCCGTAACGAGTAAGACTGCGCCGAAGACCAGCGGAAACGAGAGCAAGAATCCGGAGAACCGAGGGACCGCGCGCGAGAGGGCCGCAAGGGCAATCTGCACGACGAAAGCCAGCGCAATTGCCGGCGCAGCGACGGCCAACGCCACCAACACGATCGTGCCGGCAAGCGCTGCCGCAAACGGAAGCCACGCATGTGGATCGAAAGGCGCTCCCGGCGCTACCCGCACGAAACTCTGCGAAAACGCAAGCAGCGTTACCCGATAGGAGCCGAACAGAAAATATCCGCCGGTAAACGCAATCGACCAGACGCGGCCGAACCCGCTTGGTGCGACCAACTGCACGCTCGGCGCGATCGCCTTGACGCCGACGTAATCGTCGAGCATGCGCCCACCCGCGTATGCGCCGTCATAGAGCAGTGAGGCGCCCATGCCGATCGCGCAGCCGAGTAAGAATTCGACAACAAGTCCAATGAGGAGCATGAGTCCGTCGAAATGCACCTCGCGCAATCCCGGTGCGATCGCCACCGTGAGCAAAAGCGCGATTCCCGCGCGCAGCGTATGCGGCACGCTCGGATGCGAAAAGCCGGGCGCACGCGCAGCGAATCCCGCGCTGCGCGCAAAGACCAGCAGCGCGGTGGCCGTCACGATCCGTACACCAGCGCCGGAATCGCGGCCAGCGCGTCGTTGAAGAGCTGCGCGCACGCGTGCATTCCGAAAGCGCCAAAAAGCGCGACGGTCACTCCGACGGCGATGACCTTGGGCAAGAGCGTGAGCGTTTGCTCTTGAACTTGGGTTGCGGCCTGCACGATCGCGACCGACGTGCCGACAAGTGCGGCGATCGCAAGCACCGGTATGCACAAGATTGCGGCTAGCACCATCGTCTCGCGCAACAACGCATCGAACGCGCCCATGGGCCGACGGTACGAGGGGCGCGTTACCTCAATGTTGCCGGAAGTTGTGCAGCGCTAGCGCACGAGAGCAAAGGCGAGGCCGTCGTAGCCCTTGTGCCCGACCGTCTGTAGCGCGGTGGCTTCCAGCCGCGGCTCTGCCGCAAGGAGTTCCAGCGCGCGCTTCGTGCCTGCGACCATCGGGTCGCGGTTGGACGGATCGATGATCGCTCCATCGCGCACGACGTTGTCGAGAACGATCAGCGTGCCGGGGCGCGACAACTCGAGCGCGCGCCGAATGTAGTTGGCATTATTCTCTTTGTCAGCGTCGATGAAGAACATATCGAACGATTCAGCGCCCGACGCGATGAGCCGATCCAGCGTCTGCAACGCCGGCCCGAGTTCGACGGTCGCAATGGTATCTAATAGTGCTGCAGCCAGATTCGCGCGGGCGACCGCGGCATGCTCGGGATCGATTTCGAGCGTGATCAGCTTGCCGTCTTGGGGGAGAGCACGCGCGAGCCAGATCGCACTGTAGCCGCCAAGCGTCCCTATTTCGAGAATCCGGCGCGCTGCTTGCATACGCGCGAGCAGATAGAGGAGCTTTCCTTGCACGGCCGAGACGGCGATCGGGGGCAGCCCAGCCGCGGCACTCGTATCAAGCGCGTGGGTAAGATCGGAGTCCTCGCCCACGAACAGTGTAGAAAGATAGTCGTCGACTTTCTCGGCGCGATCGGTCGTCATCGTACAACTCCAAAGCTGGGACGCCAGGCGCTTCCCGCGATCAACGCCGAAACGATGGCGCGCGTCGCCGGCGAGCGGTTGAGCGTATAAAAGTGAATTCCCGGCGCGCCCTGCCCAAGAAGCTCGGTCGCCTGCAAGGCCGCGTAGGCGACGCCTAAGTCTTCCACCGCTTTGGGATCCTCGCGCCGCAATTCGAGTTCGCGCAGGAGCTTAGGCGGAATCGACGCGCCGATGCTGTTGGTAAAGCGCGTCACCTGCGACGCGTTGGTAATCGGCATGAGGCCCGGAATCACCGGCACGCCAATGCCGATCGCGCGCGCTTGCGCGGCGAATTCGCCGAAACGGTCATTGTCGAAAAACAATTGGGTAATGAGGAAATCCGCGCCCGCATCGACCTTCTCTTTGCAATGCTGTAGGTCGGCATCCGGGCTTGAGGCCTCCTTGTGCGTCTCGGGGTAGCACGCAGCACCGATGCAGAAGTCGTAGTTGCGGCGCAGCATCGCGATCAGATCGCTCGCATGAGCAAACCCGCCGGCCGGTGCTTCAAACGACGCCGCTCCCTTGGGCGCATCGCCGCGAAGAGCGAGAACATTCTCAATCCCACCCCGCGCAAGATCGTCAAAGAGCGCGCGCAGTTCCGCGCGCGTCGAGCCGACACAGGTCACGTGCGCCATTACGGTAACGCCGATGTCGCGTTGAATCTGTTTGGCCAGCGCCACCGTCCGCTCGCGCGACGAGCCGCCGGCACCGTAGGTGATCGAGACGAAGGCCGGGCGCAGCGGAGCGAGTAATTCGATCGTGCGAAGAAGCGCGCGCGATCCTTCGTCGTCCTTGGGCGGAAAGAACTCAAACGAGAAGAACGGCCGTTGTGTCGCTAGGGCATCCGATATACGCACGATTGCCGTAGGCTTATCTAAAGCTGGCGGCGACGCCTCCGCGAAGCCAAGCGTTCAGACGGTCCATGTCCAGTCGATCGGGTAGTTGAAAATCGGGGTGAATGTCACGCCGACCGCCTCCATATCCCTGCGGCCGTCGACGACCATCTCCTTGAGCCCGTCCAGCTGCGCCGCATGCTCGTCGGAGTCCCAGACGCTAACCTGCACGATCGAGCCCTTCGGCGAGACGCCCGCATAAAAATGAATGAGCCCCGAGAGCCGCCTGATCGCCGGGATGATGTACTCCGAGGTCTTCTTGCTCATGGCGTCGACCTCGGCGAACCGGCTCGGGTCGAAGCTGGCGCGCGAGACGCGGACGACGGCGGCTGCCGGCAGTGATTCGGTTATGGTGATTCTTTCCATCGTGATCCTTTGTCTCGGTCATTACATCACGAGTGCCATCATAATATAATTAAGGCGTGCATGAAGCCGACTGAGGAAAACTTTTCTCATCCACGGAGTGTGTGCAAATGGAGGCGATCAGCATTGCCGTGCGCTTATCCGGTAGTCGCGAAGCAAATCGATACGGCAATAAGCAGAGCGATGCTACGCGCACGTCCTGCCCGATGTACCCAACACGGTTACGCGATCCGTCATATGTCAGCGTTTGCGTGAACCAAACCTTCCCGTCGTCTGCCGCAGCGAGGGCCAGTATCTGCTCGTCAATACCGGCAACCTGGTAGACGTGCAGGGTTCCGTCGGCGCGAAGCTCGCCGATTCGCGTTCCCGCCTGCTGCGCAAACCAGACGTCGTTCTTTCGATCGACGGTTATCGGTCCCGGTACTAGCTCCACGGCGGGCAGCGCATATTGATGGATCGGGAACCCACTCGTGGTCGAGATTCGCGCGGCGTTCATAATGATCGTGGCCAGCAATCCGAGGAACAGCGAAAGAGCACCCATCTTTTTCGGTCGTCCCTACGCGGCACGGCGAGCCTTTTTCGCCGTGATGTGTAAGCTGCCCGATCCCTTCGTGTATCGCACGCGAACACGAATATCGACATCGGCCCCGAGCTTAGAGAGTAACTGCGATAGTCGCGGGAGCGAAAAACCCCAGATGCGGCAGTTGACGATCTTCGAGACGTCCGCCTGAGAGACGCCAAGGCGCTTTGCCGCCTCTCGCTGCGTAAGGCCTTGGGTTTCGACCAGCCGACGAATCTCCAACGCAAGGAATGACTTAGCGTCTAACTCCTCCTGGTCGGGCTCCCCGTCCCAAGCGCTAGCTGTCACGACGCCCGTCATCACCTCATCGACCTTCTTTTTCATGGTTGCGCGACCATGCGAGCCGACGGCGGATGAGATCGAGCTCCGCCTTCGGCGTCTCGATGCCACGTTTGCTTTTCTTTTGGAAGAAGTGGAGGGCATAGATTAACTCGCTTGCGGCGTAATAGATTCCTCGAAATGTACCTTCCCGACTGCGGGCGATGATTTCCGTAGCGTCTCGGAGGTCGCCTTTCATCCGCTTCGCAGCACTCCTCGTTGCTCCGCTCTGCGCGATGATAAGAGCAGCACGAATATCATGTCGCGGATCGGAAGGTATAGCTGCGAGCTCTTTTCTGGAACCGCCGACCCAATAGATCGGCTTCATCCGAACCTAACGATGATAGTCTTTCTACCATCACGCGTCAAGAACGCCGGGACAGCTGCGTTCATCAGCGGAACGACGCTGCGACACCGCCGCAAATGAGCGCCCAGCCGTCGACCATGACGAAGAGCAGCAGCTTCACCGGCAGCGAGACAACCGGTGGCTGAAACATCATCATTCCAAGGCCCATTAGCATCGCCGCGACCGCGAGATCGATTGCAACGAACGGCAGATAGAGCGCAAAACCGATCGCAAACGCGCCACGCAGCTCGCCCACGACGAAGGCCGGAATCAGGACGTTCAGGGGAGTAGCCGAGAGCGGCTCATTGCGCCGGTGGGCGACTCGCTCGAAAAGCGCGATGTCGGCAACGCGCGTCTGGCGCAGCATAAAGGCGCGGAGGGGTGCCGATGCGCGATCGAGCGCTTGCGATTGTGTCAGGGTTCCACGCGCGTACGGCTCGATCGCCTCATGCCCGATACGCTGCAGCGTCGGTTCCATTACTACCAGCGTCAACACCAGCGCGAGGCCCGAGAGCACCGCATTGGGCGGAAGGGCGGATGCGCCGATAGCGGAGCGTACCAGCGAAAGCACCACCACGATGCGCACGAACGAGGTGCACATCATTAAGAGAAACGGCACGATGGCGAGCACGGTGAGGCCTGCCAGTACGTCGAGCGGAAGCGAGGCGTGTCCGCGGGCAGCGACGGCAAAGATTCCATCCATACGAAAAACGGTGACGCAGCAGCATCACCGTTTCGTAAAAAAATTATTGCGGAGAAATGAACGAAGGCTTACGTATTACCGATCGGCGGCCGCGAGATCAGTTCGGTCACGCGCACGCCAAAGTTCTCGTCGACCGCGACAACCTCACCACGTGCGATCAATTTGTTATTGACCATCAAGTCGATCGGGCCGCCGGCGAGCCGATCCAATTCGATGATCGAGCCTGCGCCGAGTTTGAGGACTTCGGCTACGGACATGTGACACGTCCCTAATTCCGCCGTGACGCTGAGCGGCACGTGGAGCAACACGTCGAGGTTTCCGCGATCTTTGACTTTCTTTACGTCGATGGTCATACTGCCGGTTCGTCCCTTCCGGTCGGAGTGCGGTCAATTGCCAGAGCGTAGTGCTGACCGTTAACACCGCATTCGCCAAGCGCCAGCATCCTCCCGGCAAGTAGCAACGCTCCCCGCACCGCTCCGACCGGCAACGCGAGGACGATTCCGGGTTCGAGCGCACCGATATCCACGGCCCGATGCCGGCCCAAGTCGACATGCACGGTTAGCTCCAGCGAGAGGTCATCGAGCTCATCGAGCCCGATGGCCGGATGCGCCGCCGGCAGCGGGTCACGGCTCAGCGCGATACCGATGCGCGACCGCATCGGATGTTCGATCTGCAGTTCGAAAAATGTGGTAAATCCATGCAAATCGGAGAGCGGCTCGAGGGTGGGTTCACGCGTGGCCGAGCCACAAATCGGTCCGAACTGCAGAGCGATTGCTTGGACGGTTCGCTCCAGCGCCGTACGTTCGAGCGATGAGAGCGCGGTTGCGCGCGAAGCGTGTTCGCCAAACACCGCCGCAGCCAGCGCTGATGCGTCTACTGGGCGAACGATCACCGCTGCGTCCGTGTTTGCCATACGAACGCGATAGATCGTCGCGCCACGCCCGATGGTGCTCCACGCCGCCGGCGTCGGAATCGTCGGTTCGTAAAGTTTTAGCGTTACCGGCTCGCCGAAGAGCGAACCGAGCGTCTCGCGCACGCCACTGGCCACGATACAGGCTGCGCTGACCGGAAGCATCGATCGCTCTTCGAAGACGGCGTGCCGGATCCGCCGGCCGCTTTCACGCTGCGATCTCGCAGAGAATCCGAGTGTCTTCATTTCAATAGATCCATTGCGGTCTTGCTGATGCCACCCTGGGCCTTATGCGCGGCTGCCAACGCATCGAACGCCACGTAGGCCTCTTGAAGCCGGTCAAGACTGCGATCGAAGTCGATGCGGCTTTCCTCGCGCTGCATCGGCGCGACACTCGCGAAGTTTCCGTCGCCGGCGCGGCCAACGTGCGGCACCGTTCCCGGCGGCGCGACAAAATGATTTGCATCGCTGGCCCCCAACTTGGTGGCTGCCGGAAAGCGCGCAAGAGCAAGTTGTCCAACGACAACACGTTCGCGCTCGCGAGCGCCACTGCGCGGGTCGACGCTTGTACGATCGTAAGCGAGCGCCCCGCTCGGCTCGATTCGCAGTTCGTTCACACGTCCCAGTGCCTCGTCGACCGCGTCGATGTGCAATTCGCTGGTCGCACCGCCCGGCGACGTGAATCCGAGGATCGGCCGTCCGTTCGCACCGACCAACATTCCGTCAGTAATGGCAAATCCACCGTCGCGCGTATACACGGCGCGGCCACGTTCGTCGGTCGTGACGAAGTAGGCATCCGCGGGTGGCGCGACGGACAGGGGATCGAGCGCCGCGCGCGAGGTTGCCCGATCCGTTGCAGCATCACCGAACTGCGGCACGGCTCCCGGTGTGAACGCGCGTTGCACGTCTTGCGCGCGCTGCGCGATGCGGTCGAGCGCGTCTTGCGTCGCCGCGTTGATCATCACGAGCTCACACCCCGCTTAGGTCGATGCGCAGCGCGATGCCGCGCAGGGCTAGGGCATAGCGCGCTTCCTCGAGCGCGCGGGCCACACTCGAACGGACCGCAGCCGGGCATACGGCAACCAGCCGAATTCCGGACGCCGTGGTTTGCAGCGCGACATGCACCCGCGCTTGCGCTCCATCGATCGTGAATGTCGCGCGCCTGTTCGAGCGCACCGGATCGAGAAACGCGCGCTCGATGCGCCGGGCGAGCGGCGAACGCTCCGCGCGGCGTTCCGGCGGCGCGGCGGTGCGCCGCGTCATCTGGCCCTTTCGCTCGGCGCCCGCGGGCGGCTGTTCGGGGGAAAGGCGGCGCGAGTATTCGCCGGCGCGCCGTTGCTCGCGCTGGATCGCCGCGTGCTTCGGGCTCGTATGGTCGCACGAAGCCGGCGAGCTCCTCGCCTGCGCAAGGTGCAGCGCCGAGTACCAGGCCTGCGAGAGAGAGCGCCGGTCGATCGCTGCCAGCGGCGCGGTAAGAATGCTAAAGCCCAACTGATGCGTGATCATGCCCGCATGGTGCGCGCCGACGGTGAACGGCGCGTCACCGAATTAATGCGGGATTGTGAGCACGTCGAGCTTGCGGTCGTGCCCGTCGTCGAAGCCCTGCGCGCGCTGCAGGAACAACCCGTGATTGGCCAGGTCAAAGGTCAACACGAAATTTCGCAGCGAGGCATACCCAACATTGCCGCCGTCATTGCGATCGGCAAAGGCGCCCGTGGTGCCGAGCACAACATCCGTGTAGCGATTGAATAGCCGGTACGGCCCCAGTTGCAACACGGCTACCACCGCGCCGACTGCGGCCACCGATCCACCGATGCCGCGATTGAGTTGGGGACCATAGTGCGCGGTCGAGACGAGTCCGGGATGCTCATCCAGGAAACTCTTGAAAAGCAGCAATTCGTTCGCGTCTCCCGTGTCGACGATCACGCGCGTCGGTGCATCTTGTATCTGCGCGACGATTTCGGGAAGTTCGCGGTCGGTGTCGACATCGAGCCGAATGCCGTCGGGGGCAAGGCTCCCGGGCTCCGCAATGGTCAGCGTCCCCTGTGTGGGATCAAAACGCAGTTCGGCCGCTGCAAAGAACGGATAGCCCAAGATTCCGTCAACGTGCATTGACGAGAGCGGAGGCAAATCGAGAGCGGTTGCAAGGTGCATGGGGAAGGTGACGCCGCCAATCGTGATCGGCGGCGCGTCGACCACGCCCGGGCTTGTTGTGCGTCCGGCTCCGCGGATCTCCACCGTTCCTTGGGGATGCAGCCCAAGCGCCGAAACGAGCGACGCATCAAAGACATCGGCTTGGGCAGCGGAGTCGATCAAGAACGTATACGATTTTCCTTCGATCGTAACGTTCGTATAGATCAGGCCGCCGCGTTCTTGATACGGCACCGTCACAGGCGCCCCATTGTCGACCACCGCAACCGTAAACGGCGAGAAGATACTCGCCGCGATCGGTTGATCGACCGTAACGTTGGTAACTTGGGAGGTGATGTCAAAGCGGTGCTCACCGTCCGAGTCGACCTCGGTGAAGGGAATCAAAAATCCGCCGACGACTCGATAATCGCTGTAAACCGCGACGTGCGTGCTGTCGTGATCGACGTAGGATTTTTCATCGATGAGCCACGTCTTGGCGTCGATACCGATCTCGTAGGTCTCGCCGCTCGGCGGTGAGATCCGCAGCCGATAGATGGATCGTCCGTCAGGGAGCGTCGCGACGGCGATATACCGTACCCACTCGGAATGCGACGCAAAAAGGTCACTATCGATAAAATCCTCGGTGACCTGCCGGCGTGCAACGATGCCTTGCAACTCGCGGATCTCGCCGTTGGGATTTTGCTCCCATAGCCTGTCGCCGACGCGTAACATGCGATCGGTTCGAATGCCGAAGGACTCGTCGCGTCGTTCGCTATCACCCCGCTGCCACTCGTGAAACGTTCCTGCAATGCCGACGCCAAGGAGCGTGCCGGTTGTCTCGTGCGTCCTCGGTTCGCGCAAATGCAGGGCAGCAAGAGCGGCGACGTGGTTAGCTAGGATCGTGGACAGTGGAGGGGCTTGCGGTTTCGTTTGGGCGCAGAGTGCGGCTACGCACGCGAGGAGCGAGGCGCTACGGCGTAGCGTTTCCGCGATACTTCGCGTAGCTGGAGAGGACGTTTTGCACGTAATTCTGCGTCTCGGCATACGGGGGTACGCCGCCATACTTCTCCACTGCGCCGGGACCCGCATTGTAGGCCGCGACCGCAAGGCGAACATCGCCGTTGAAATGGTCGAGCAAGCCTTTGATGTACTTGGTGCCACCTGCTACGTTCTGCGAAGGATCGTAGGCATCTGTGACACCGAGACCCGCAGCGGTACCAGGCATGAGCTGCATCAAGCCCTGCGCGCCGACGTTCGAGGTAGCGTGCGCATTAAAGCCCGACTCGTTGGCAATGATTGCCTTGATCAGCGCCGGATCGACGTTTTGCGACTGCGCATTGTCATTGACCAGGGCATCGATCTGCGCCGGCGGTAGCATCGCAGGTGCGCCGGGTGCGCCTTGTGCGCTCAGTTCGGTACCCTGAGCAGCCATTTGCGATTGCAACATCGAGGCGAACGAACCCGCACCATCCGGAGCGGCTTGGGGCAGACCGGGCAATTGCACGGGAGCGCCCGTGATCTGTTCGATACGGGAAGCGACGGCTGAGAGTTCAGTGCTGATATCCATGGGCTTCCTCCAACATATCGGCGGTTTGGTGCAAGGCCTCTAGGGCCGCGGCCACGGTTATGGGCTGCGGGCCCTGACGCAGGAGCCGCTCGAGCGCGCTCTCAGCCGCAATCGCGACTTTCGTCTGCGGATCGGCCGGTTCTATGCCAAGCGAGCGAGCGTCGGCGCAACGCTCCAGCCGAGCCAGCGCCGCCCGGACCAGCGCTGCGGCGCGCTGATGTTCCGCAGTGGCGACCGCGTCCATCGTGCGGCTTGCGCTGGCGAGCACGTCGATAGCCGGAAAGTGCCCGGCGTGAGCAAGTCGCGATGAAAGCGCGAGATGCCCATCGAGCAGCGAGCGCGCGTTTTCGCTGACGGGGTCGCGATCCTCACCATCGGTCAGGACCGTTGCAATCAACGTGACCGATCCATCCGTGAATGCGCCGGCACGCTCGACGAGTTGTGCGGTACGCGCGAAGACGCTCGGCGGATAGCCGCCGCGTCCGACGCTTTCGCCCCTCGCGACGGCAAGTTCACGCAGCGCATTGGCATAACGCGCCAAGCTATCGAGGACCGCCACTACGTGCAAACCACGAGCTGCTAGCGCACATGCATGCGCCATGAGTAATTCCGCCGCGCGCACGCGCTCATGCGCTGTCCGATCGCTGGTGGCGCAGATCACCGTCGTTCGCTCGTCGCGCGCAGCGATCCAACGCTGCGCTTCGCGGCCGCGCTCGCCGACCAGACCAATGGCAACAGCGTCCGCGCGCGCCCCGCGGACGATCGTTTCGAGCAGGGTAGATTTGCCGGCACCCGGCGCACCGAAGATTCCGATGCGCGCACCGCGTCCGACCGTAAGCAACGCATCGATGCTTCGCACACCGGTCCACAACGGCGTGACAATCGCGCTGCGCTGGGCCGGCGTTGCCGCCGGCGCGCCGACGAGAACGTAGACGCCGTCGAGCGGAGCTAGTCCGTCCAGCGGTTCACCGCGCCCGTCGAGCGCCCGCCCGAACGCCGCCGTGCCGAGCATCGCCCGATCGGCAATCACGCGCCGGCTCGCGCCAGCATCTGTTCGATGCGAACACCCAAACGCGCATCGATCGATCCGCTGCGTAGCTCGATCTGCACGTCGTCGCTGCGCAGCGACGCATCCGGAAGAACCGGAACGTCGAAATCATGGAGCCGCTGCTGCGATGGATGCACGCGCACTGCCACCGGAATCTCCCCACAGCGTTCGCGGGCGCGTCGCACGATCGCTTCGATATCAGCCGGTGCGAGAAGCAATTCACGGCCGACGACGTCGATCGCGATCTCGCGCAAAAGCTCGGTGAGCGAACGGTCGAGGGCGTCTGCCAGCATCGCGCGGAAGCGTCGTAGGCGCTCGCACACATCTGCGACGAGCTGCTCGTCCGGCGGCATCTCGCTGGGCTCGGGCTCGCCTTGCGGGTCTTCAACGAGCGTTTCTTGTTCTACGATGATAACCGGCGGATCTTTGCGCAGCCAGGCTGCAAATGTCATAAACTCAGGCATGACGCGCCAGCAATTCGTCGGCATTGGGGATCACCGAGCTGTGGGTGCGCGCCATGCGCTTCACAATCGCTTCGCGCTCGTGCGGCGGATAGAGTTCGAGTACCGCAGCCGCGGTTGCAGCCGGAAGCGCGCTGATGATCGCCGCCGCCGTATGCGGCGGCTCTCCCGCCAGCGCGCCGCGCACGCGCGCCGGTGCATAACCCGTCACAGTACGTGAGGTGCGCGCGATCGCGTCGCGTTCGAGCGCGCCTTTGATCAAGGCGTGCACGTTCGGCAGCAGGTAGCGCCCGAACGCGAGCAGACCGATCACGATCGCGAGCGTCGGCAAGAGCGGCACGACCGCGCCATAGAGCAGAAACCATGCATCATGCTTTTCTGCTAGGACACGATGAAACGCCACCGCCTGTACGCTCAATTCGTCGCCACGATGAGGATCGAAGCCGACAGTCGCTGCCGCCAGTTCGCGAACCTTGGCTAGGTCCGCGCCACGACCAGCATCAACGAATACGGCGGTTGAAATCCGCGCGATCGCGCCCGGATCAGCATGCGCGACGCTTTCGTGCGTCTCGCTTCCGCGGTCGTCATGCTCGTCGTTCTTTGCGTATTTCTTGCCTCCGCCGTCGTAGGATTCGGTTTGCGCGCTGCTCTCGATCGGATCGCCGCCGATCGGCGAGCGCCGCGTGTCGCGCTCCTCCGAGGTCGCATGCGTATATTCGGCGTGCACGCGCACGATTGCAACCCCCGCGCCAAGCGAGGAATCCAACGCCGACTGCAGCGATCGCTCCAGGGCGTCGGGATCGTCGCCGCCGGTACCACTGTCATCGAGCGCGACGCCGCGATCGTCCAGGATCGTCACATTGGCCGGATCGAGCCCTTCGACCGAGGCGCCGACGAAGCGTCGGATCCCGGCCACGGCGTCACGCGAAAGGACGGCGCCGGGATGCAGTTGTATGCGCACGCTCGCCGTGGCTGGGCGCGTGCTCTGATCCGCGAACTGCGCGCTTTGCGCCGGCGCCACGATCACGCGCGCATCGTCGACGCCGTCGACGCTGCGTAGCGCCACTTGAACATCGCCCGCAAGGCCGCTGCGCGTTTGCGCATCGATAACCGCTTGAGGCGTCAACACGCCGACATTGGCAAGCGCCTCACCCATGGTCTCAACGTGCGCGTGGGGGACGCCCGCTAGCGAGAGACGCAAGAGCAAATCGCTGCGCCGGGCCGCGTCGACGATGACGTTGTCGTCGCTAGGCGAAAACGGCACGCTCCAGGCAGCGAGTTGTTCCTGCACCTCGGCAAGCTGGTCGGCGTGGAGCGGGCTTGCAAAAAGCGGCGCACGGTCCGGGTGTCCGACGATCGTCGCGACAACCGCAAATCCCACCAAGAGAGCGACGATGGCAGCCGCGACAATTCGCATGGACGGTGGAAGCGCACGCACGCGAGCGATAGTCGAGTGCAACTGCAGCATGTTAGATCTGTAAGTTCAGGAGCGTTTGCACGGTCTGCGCACTGCGCTGCGCGGCGGCTGTCGCGACCGAGAGCGCCACATCGGCCTGAGCTCGCTGATACATTGCATCTTGCAGCGAGCCGGTGCCCGCGGCATAGGCATCCTCTGCCTGCGTCGCGTCACCAAGCGCGCGACCAATCGCATCAAGAGCTCCGGCAAAATCCGATCCGCAGGACGCGGCTCTAGCTTCCAAGTCCTCGAAGGGCGACCGACCGGAGGAGGGTGGAACCGTGTCTGGCGTAAGCAGTTCGACCTTCACGCCAGTCGCCCCATATCGATCGTGCGTTCTTCGAGCGTCTTGCCTACATCGAAGAGCGAGGCGTCCGATTCGTAGGCGCGCGACGCGTTCATCACTGCAATCATCTCGGTAATCACGTCGACGTTGGTTCCCCGCTCCTGATGCGTGCCCGCGAACTGCACGGCAGTGCCGTCGCCGTCTTCGGTAAGCGCAAATTCGGGAATCAGGCGAGCGTAATGGCCATTTGGACCCGCCGCCTCGGCGGCGGCCACATTTCGCGCGCACACGTCGAGCGCCGCGCGCTGCGCGTCCATTGCGGCGGCCGCGCTCGCGAGCAGATCGATCATTTCGTCACCGCCTTGATTTCCTCGAGGCGCGCATGCATCGCGCCGAGCAGCGCTTCATCGAAAATTGCCGCCTGCGCGGTCTGCGCCATCGCCGCGTCGGCGGTTCGCCCACCCTCCCCGGCGTTCGCGCGGGCGATAACGTTTTGCGCTTGCTGTAATCGGACTGCAGCGGATGCGAGTCCGCCGCGCAGGGATTCGGCTACGTCGAACATGTCACGAGGGTAGGGATGGGGGATGGCCGGGGCGCATCTGCGATGTTACGAAGATATGAACAAAGGGCGATTCGAATCGTTTACCGACGGAGTGTTCGCGTTCGCGATCACGCTGTTGATCTTGGGAATCGCGCTCCCGGTGATGCACGATCCGAGCGAACGCGAACTGCGTCACGCGATCCTCTCCCTGTGGCCGAACTTCATCGCCTTTGCATTGAGCTTCGCTGTGATCGGGATCATGTGGCAGAACCACCATGCTCTCTTCCGCTTCGTCGCGCATATCGATCGTAAGACCGTTGCGTTCAACTTGCTCCTGCTCTTCGGCACCGTGGTCATTCCTTTTGCCACCTCGGCGATGGGCGCGTATCCGACCATGCATGCGTCGACGCTGCTCTACGGTATCGTGCTCACGTGGTGCTCAACGTCCTACAACCTGCTGCTAAGCCACCTCATTGAGAGCGGGGCGTTCGAAGCATCAGTCACGCGAGAGCAGATCGCGCGTTCAGTCGTTGCCTATCGCGTAGGCTGGTTTACCTACGTTGCCGCGACCTTACTCGCGCTCGTGGTGCCGTTGCTTAGCTTTGCCGCGTACGTCGGCGTGACGTTCTACTACTACGTTCCCCACGGCGTTGACGCTGACGTCCAATGACGATTTTCGCCTATGGGTTCGGTATGGCCATCTCAATCGCGCTTGCAACGGCGATCGGCAATGCCTGGGTGCGCGAACACCGCAACGGTGTCTGGACGCTGACGATGGCTGGAACGGTCGCAACCGTCGCGGTCCTTTTCGGCGTCGCCGTGGGATGGGGCTTAGCGCAATACTTCGCGTTTATTGCCGAATCCGCGACAGGTCGCATGTAGGATCAATGCGCCGGAGCGAGTTCCGGCGCGGCCGATTGTTCGTCGAGGTGCTCACCGTGTCGAAATACTTCGTCCGACGGCGCGACCCACATGTACACGTTCGGGATCAGGAGTAGCGTGAGCACAAGCGAGCTAAGCACACCGCCAATGACCACGATGCCGAGGCTCGAACGCGAGATCGAGCCTGGGTCGAGCGCGAGCGCGAGCGGCAGGTTTCCCGCGACAACCGAAAAGCTGGTCATGACAATCGGGCGGAACCGGGTGTGTGCGCTCTCCAAGATCGCGTCGAGTTTGTTTGTTCCACGCGTTCGAAGTGTGTTGGCATAGTCCACAATCAGGATCCCGTTCTTCGTCGCAATCCCTATTAAGAGAATCGTCCCAATCAGCGAAAAAAGGTTGAGCGTTCGATGCGTCAGCACGAGTGCCCCGACGGCGCCGATTGCGGCCACGGGCACGGAGAAGATGATGATGAACGGGGAGAGGTAGCTGTTGTAGAGCGCCACCATCAGCAAGTAAACAAGAATGACCGAGATGATCATCGAGGTTCCGATGCCGACCAGCGCCTGATGCATGAAGTCCTGTTGGCCAAGCGGCGCGGGGCGCACGACAATGCTCGGGGGCAGGTGAAGCGACGGAATCTTTTTCATGAGCGCATTTTCGACACTCGACAACGACGAGTCGGGTGCAACGTTCGAGTCGACGTGAATGACGGTATTTCGGTCGGTGCGCGTCATCAGCGGCGGGGTTGGTGTGGATTCAAAGGTCGCGATATCGCCGAGATAGACAATCGAGCCATTCGAGGCGCGAATCGGCACGTTGCGCAGCAAATCGAGATTGGTCTGGTCCTGGGGCGGATAGATGACCTGCACTTGTTCGAGGCCCGACGTCGTTTCGAATTGCGTCGCGACGTTGCCGCCGAACGCTGCGCCTGCGGCTTGCGCCGCCTGACCCACGTCGACACCTAATGCCTGGGCCTTCGCGCGATTGAAGATGATCGAAATCTCGGGCGTAAGCGCCGCGCCGCTGCTGTTGACGCTGGTCGCGCCTTTGACGCTCTTGAGTGCGTCGAGCACTTTCTGCGCGTAGGGCGTCGGATCGCCGCCGGTCACGTCAGTGACGAGAAAGTCCACCGGCTGCGCATTGCCGCCGCCCGTACCCGTCGAGGGCACGACCACCACGGAGACGTTCGAAGGGAACGAACCTTTCGCAAGTTTTTGGAACTCGGACACCCAGTACGAGGTCGGGTGCTTACGGTTGTCTTTGAGCCAGACGTGCACCTGACCGGCGTTCTGCTGCGAAACAAATCCGCCGAAGGACGCCGCGTACGCGCCGGCGACCGCCGTGTTCGCGAAGATGTCGGAGAACCCGAGAATTTTTTTCTCGAAAGCGAAGATGCCGGTCTCGACCGTAGTCAGCGGCGTTCCGATCGGGTAGGCAACTTGAATGAAAATCTCGCCCCGGTCGGTCGCCGGAATGAACTCCTCACCGACGACGCCGAGCGGGATCATGGCAATCGCGAGCACGAAGGTCGCAAGACAGAAGATGGCTACGAGTTTGCCGTGGTTCAGGCCCCACGGCAGCGCGCGCTTCGTGTACCACGAGCGCAGCGCGTCGAAGCGCTCGCCGAACCAGTCCACCGCTTTCCACGCCTTCCAGTGCGACTTGAGCGCCCACAGTCCGGCTAGGGTCGGCGTGATTGTGAATGAGACGAAGAGCGACGTCAAGGTCGAGATCACAACGACGATCGCAAATTCCGACAGTTGGCGCCCGACTTGCCCTTGAATGAAGGCGATCGGGAAAAATACGACCACGTCGACCAGGGTGATGACGATTGCCGCGGCTCCGATCTCTTCGCGACCACTGACCGCCGCGTCTTCGGCCTTCTGCTTGAGCTCGGTGAAGTGACGCTCGATATTCTCGAGCACGACCGTCGAATCGTCGACGAGAATGCCGATCACGAGCGACATGCCCAGCAACGAGTCGGTGTCGAGCGTAAGACCCATCAGCTTCATCACGGTCATCGCGATTGCGAGCGACGTCGGAATCGACACGCAGACGACGATGGCGCTACGCCACGAGCGCAAGAAGAACACCATCGCTAGACCGGTAAGTAACACGGCTTCAGCAAGGGTGCGGACCACGATGTCGATCTGCTGTTCCGTGAACTCGGACTGCACGTGGATGACGCGAAATGAGATCTCCGGGAACTGCCGTTCGACCTTGGGCAGTGCGGCGATCACGGCGTTAGAAGCGTCAACCTCACTTGCTTGCGAGGTCTTTTGCATCTGTAAGAAGAGGCCGGGCTTCCCGCTGATGTGCGCGACCTGGAGCCGCGGTTCATAGCCCGATGTGACCGTCGCGACGTCGCCGATGCGCACAACGGAATTGCTGGCCGTCCAGGGATTGACTTGGCCAGGCAAACTCGAAACGCCGCCGCTGATGTTTTCGACCTGTCCCGGCAGCTGGTTGGTTTGCGAGGACGCGCCCGAGACGATGATCGGGAGATTGCGCACATTATCGAGCGTGGTTATATCGCCGCGGACGTCGATGGTGGTCTGGCGGTTCGCCTCGTAGGCAAACCCGCCCGGAACGCGCGCATTGTCCGTTGAGACCGTATTGATGACGTCGTTCAGCGTCAAATTCGCAGCCGCCAACTTTACTGGGTCGACCTGAATTTCGTATGCCGGCGTGACGAGGCCGCCGACGTTGGCGAACGAAATGCCCGGGACTTGCTCGAGTTGCGGCGCGATGACGTTCTGCGCGTAGAGCGCCAATTCGTTGATCGGCAGCTTCTGCGAGTACAACGCGAGCACGACGACCGTCGACTCGGTCGGATCGTAGAGATTGACCGTCGGCGGCGTTATGTTGGTGGGAAGGAATTTCTCCGAAGCCTGAACGGCCTTGTTCGTAAGCGCAAGATCGGTCGCTGTGTCGGACTTGATGTCGAATACCGCGCTGATCGAAGCGGAGCCCTGCTGCACGACCGAGTTGATCGTTTGCAGATCCTGCGTGCCGGCGAGATTCTGCTCGATCGGCTGCACGATCTCGTCGCGCATCTCCGTTACCGACGCACCGTTGTACTGTACCGAAACGGTGACGGTCGGCTGGCTGACGTCGGGGTAAAGCTCCTTGACAATGGTGATTGTGCTCATAATGCCCGCAAACGCCATGAGCGCGATGATGACGAAAACGAGCGTCGGCCGTTTGATGAAAAGCCGCGTTAAGCTAAATTTCACGGCTTGTATGAAACCTTCTCGCCGTCGCCGACGCTGGCTTGGCCGTTGCTAATGACGCGCGTTCCCGCATTGATTCCGGTCACCACACTGCGGGTCCCGTCGCTCGCAACTTCGGTTACGCTCACGGTTTTCGCGGTGTTGTCCGTTTGTACGATTTGCACGGCGTCGTGGTTATCATCGGTGAATGCCGTCGTCGGCACCAGTACGCCGCGCGCAGCCGGTAATGCAACGCTGCCGCTGACGGCCATGCCCGGCCGCAAGACCTCGCCCGGATTCGCCAAGAGCACCTTCACCTGGAACTGCGTCGAACCGGGTTGAATCTCGTTGAGCACGCCGATTACCGAGCCGCTGAATTTCTGTTTGCCCGATGCGCCGTCGGTCTGAATGGTCGCGATCGTTCCACTGCGAATGCCGGCAACTTGATCCGTCGAGCCGCGCAAAATCGCATAGATCGGCGAGACCTGCTGCAGGGTAAAGATCTGACGCGTGCCCGGATACTCGCCGGGATTGAGGTTGCGATTGACGACGACGCCGTTGATCGGTGAAACGATCGTCGCTTTCGAAATCGACACGCGAATTTGCTCCGCCTGCGCGAGCGCGACCGCCTCCTGTGCCTTAGCCTGCGCAACCGACGATTGTTGCAGACCCGGCGCGTTGATATTCGAGCCATTTGCTTGCACGGTTGCTTGTGCGCTTTGAAGCGTCGCTTGGTCGTTCCGCACGAGGGCGCGGTCGGCTTCAACCTGTTGCTCGGAGACGTATCCTTGGCGCAGGAGCTGCTCGTCTCGATTATCGACTCTCTGATCGCGCGCGAGGTTAGCGGCGGCTGAATTCAAGCCTTGACTGCCCTGCGTGATCAACTCGTTGCCGGAGTAGACCGTGTGCGCCGTGTTGGCTGCGTCGCTCTGCGCGGTTGCAATGTCAGACTGCAGTTGGGCTTGCAGATCGGCCGTATCGAGCTGCGCGAGCACCTCACCCTCGGTGACGTGGTCGCCCTCCTGGACGTTGACCGAATCGGCCGGCTCGCTCAAGCTGGACTGAATGGCGACGTTTTCGTACGGCGCAATAAGCCCCGACATCGCCGACGAGGGGACGAGCGTTCCGGTTTGGGCGATTGCGGTGTCGACGTACGGGGCACTCGCTTGAGCCGCATGCTTGGGGCCGCAAGCGCTGAGCACGGTGACCAGTGCGAGAAAAACCAGGCGCTTCACGTTACCGGCTACCTCTGGCTATCCGCCGGCATGGGAAGACCCGCCCGGTCGCGCGCGATCCCCAAATAGAGTCGCGTGACTTCATTGTAATTCTGCACTCCAGATGCGACGTGATTGGTTTTGAGATACGTGTTATAGGTTCGCCATGAAAACGTGGCGAGAGAAATATTGATGTGGCTCCGGTTGCGCTCGCGGATCCTCTCGAAATCCTGCCATACCTGCGGGACGAACGTCGCCTTGGAATAACGCGCTTGCGGGGGCAGGTAAAGGAAGAGCTCGAGCCAGCCCGAGTACTGGACCACCGGACTATTAGAGCGAGTGCAGCTGACAATTGCCAGAAAATTGGCTTCATCTTCCCTGGCATACCCAGCCACATGGCTCCACTCGTGGGCCAAGTCGAACGGGCGCTCAAACCACAGCAGGTCGCTGGCTAGATGGACATCGAGCGCCAGCGGGTTGATGTAGCCGCTCGTTCCGGTGGCCGCCATGAACGGGTCCGCGAGGGTCGGCTTAGGAGCGCCGGTGAGCGGCGTCCACCGGTCGCCCCCGGCTTGCACGACCGGGAGCCAGTTAGCGTAGAGGCCCGGCAAATCGAACGGGGTCGTGGCTTTCGCGTGGGCCAGCGGTGCCAGACGATTCATCTGCGCAATCGCTCGGGCGCGCAGCGCGTCAACCGCGCGCGGCGTGATGCGCGATTGGTCGTATGCGGTGCGCGCTTCGATCGGTGCACGATCGTAGTTCCAACCCCAACCGGCTTCGAACCAGACGGCGTAGAAAGCAACGACGGCGAGCGCACCGAGCCAATCGCGCCGCACAAGCCGCCACGCGATGAGGCCCGCTCCCGCGAGCACCACGATGTCGCCGAGCGACCACGGTAAGGCCGAACTGATGGGAAAGAGCAGGTGCTCCCAATACGGATAGGCACCGTTGACGTAGACGTGCTCGACCCACAACGAAGAAGGCCGCCAGAGTAATGCTGCGACGCCCAAGGCAATAGCTACGAGGGCGGATAGGCCGAAGCCGAACGTGACGGATTCGCGGAGCGGAATCGTCTATCGTTTGCTAAACTGGAAGCGCTTGCGTGCGCGCTTGCGGCCGTACTTCTTCGATTCCTTTTCACGCGGATCGCGCGTGAGGAAACCGTTCTTGCGTAACACGTCGCGGAAAGACGGGTCCATCTCGAGGAGCGCGCGCGCGATACCGTGGCGCACCGCACCGGCTTGTCCGGTCACGCCGCCGCCTTGCGCTTTGACGATGACGTCAAAGCGGCCGCCGCTCTGCGTCGCCTCGAACGGCTGACGCACGATCTGCTGCAACTGCGGGCGCGGGAAATATTCCTCGATCGGCTTCTTATTAACCGTGATGACGCCCTGACCCAGCACGAGCTTTACACGCGCGATGGCGCGTTTGCGACGACCGGTGGCCTGAATTTGGGTGCTATCCACGTATGCTCCTAAAACAGCGGCTGCGGCTTTTGCGGCTCGTGCGGATGTTCCGCACCAGCGTAAACTTTGAGGCGGCGCAATTGCACGTCGCGCATCTTATTGGTCGGAAGCATGCCGCGCACGGCCTCTTCGATCAAACGCTCGGGATGCTTGGCGTGCACGTCGCGAGCAGTCTGCTCTTTGAGTCCACCGGGGAAACCGCTGTGACGGCGATAGATCTTCGCGTCCCACTTCTTGCCGCTGAGTTCAATCTTCTCGGCATTGATCACGACCACGTGATCGCCGTTGTCGATGTGGGGTGTCCACGTCGGCTTGTGTTTTCCGGAGAGCGCGCGCGCAATACGCACGGCGAGCGTGCCCAGGCGCTGCCCGGCCGCGTTGACGATGTACCAGTCGGCTTTCGTCTCTGCCGTCTTTTGCAAAGTGGTTCGCATAAAAATCCTCGTGATGAACTTCCGCATCTTAACTGCCTGCCGCCGTGCCGTCAAGCGATTTTCGCCGATACTTTTTACTTGAGCATTACTTGACTACTCAAGTATACTGAACGCATGCCAACCGACTCCGTCGAGACCCTGCTCGCCCTTGCCGCCGCCTACGCCCGGGCTGTCCGGGTGCTGGAGGTCCGCGGCCTGAGCTTCGCCGAGCTGCGCTTGCTCGTGCCGCTGCTCGCCGCCGACGGCGGACGCCGGCCCACCGAACTCGCCCATGAGCTGCACCTGACGGCCTCGGGGGTGACCCGCGCCTTGCTGCCGCTGGAGCGGCGCGGGATCGTGGAGCGGCACAGGGACCTAAGCGACGCCCGGGCCTCGCTTGCGCTACTGACCCCAGCCGGCCGGACGCTGGTTGAGGAGGCGCTCGAAGACGCCGGAGAACGCGCGAGCCGGCTGCTGCGCCGGCTCAACGTCGGTCAATCAAAACAACTCCAACGTCTGCTCGACGAGGTCGGGCGTTAACGCGCAAAATCATTAGCCCTTCTCGATTGAGAAACGAATCGCACTTGCAGCGGGTGCCGGGTTTTGGACCAGAAGGTCGTCCACCCAATACCGATCGACCCAAGAGATGATGCCGGCGGGGGCAAACGCAAGGCATCATGTGCACTGTCGCGCCATCTTCGTCGTCGTAAAAGACCGTCAAAGTGTCCGGCAACCCCTCAATCAGCACAGCGTCTTTAAGCTCAGAGAAGGTCGCGTGCTCTTGAGACTCGCTGAGCACGCTGACCCTTCGCAGTTGATCTCCGAGCCTTTCACGGTCAGACTCTCGGACATAATGCGAAAACCGCAGGTACGCCGAGATTTCCACGCCTTAGTTGCCCTTCTCAGCCATGCCGGACGGTGGAAACCGCAACGGCGCGCCCGGCGGGGGCGGCCATAAGGCAATCACCTCCATGTCAAAGCGAAATCGTTCCGCCCAAGACAAAAGACCGCCAACGAAATGAACCAGGACGTTGACGTCGGTCCCGTCTGCGTCCGCATAGTTGGCATCGATGATGTCTACGGAAATGCGCAAGCCATCTGGATAAGGCCACGCAAACCTAAACGTATCATGTTCACTGTCCAGAACGGCCAGCTCGGCCTGCGCGAGCTGCGATTCGAAATCGGCGCGATCACCCGGCGGCAGCGCAATCGCCAATCGCTGGTAGAATGCGCGTACGGCGGCATCGTATGACGCTCTACGTGGGGCAGTTGGGGAAAAGCGGCAAGTACGCTGTGCCGACTAAATACAGGTCCACATTAGCTATCCCCAGCAGATACTCGCCGAAGTTCCTACCACCGGATCACCGGCCTGCTCGCAGTGGTAAATGTTGAAATTGTTGGTAATGGCTTGGTCAACTTGCGCATTCGTAGAGCCGGTAAGGTAACACGCCAAATGTGTGGGCCAGAAATGACTGTCGTTAAACTTAAGGAACGCGTAGCTCCCGAAGACGGACCAGCTGCCCCAATTCGGATACAAAGCGATGTTTGTGCCAATGTCTTCGCAGCCATCTGAAAAGTAGAGGTAACCGGCGCCGCACGAGCCTTGCGTTCCGTATGGGGTATGCGGAGTCGACGATCCGCCCCCGCTGCAAATCCATCCGCCTCTTCCGTTTCCGACGCAGAGAGACTCGGGGTGCACGCGGGGATCCTTGATCCCGGTTCGGTAGTCGTTGACGATTGGAGAGGTTCCCTGTCCGTTGCACGACACCAAAACAGCCGCGACCACAAGAGAGATCAGGATTCGAGTAGCCGTCTTTTTCATCTCGCACACACCACGACGCCCGAGAGGCGCCCCCCGTACAATAAGACTAACATCCCCATTTTCAACAAACAATACGGCGCTTCGATCAATTCAGACGAAAGACAAATAAGGAATCGCCGATCGCCGTCCCAAGCTGTAAACAGCTCCAGCGTTTACTCGACGAAGTCGGGCGTTAGCGCTCGCGATCATTCGCCCTTGATGATCGAGAAACGAATCGCACTTGCTGGAGGCGACGAGTTTTTGACACGGCGGTCGTCAACCCGATAGCGATCGATCCAAGAGATGATGCCGGCAGGAGCAAACGCAAGCATCATGTGCACTGTACCGCCATCTTCGTCGTCGTAGAAGGCCGTCAAGGTCTCCGGTAGCCCCGCAATCGGCGCAACGTCTTTAAGCTCGGCGAAACTCGTGTGCTCTGGAGCCTCATTGAGCACCCTGACCCTGCGCAACTGATCCCCGAATCTTTCACGATCAGGCTCTGGGACGTAATGCGAAAATTGCAGGTACGCCGAGACCTCCTGTTCGGTCAGTAGCCGGGACAGTTTGGCCTGCCGGGTATGAATGCGGTTGTCACGACAAAGTACGCGGGCACGGGTGTATTGATGACGGTAAATACCCTGTACTTGGTACCGTAATCCCCATATTGCAAGGGTAATCCTTGTAGGTTCCGACAGCCGGAATATTGTTAGCATTCCATTGAGCATCAAAATCTTGCGCGACCGCAGCCTCGTACTGATTGGCCGTGCTGCCGGTTAAATAGCACGCCAAATGCGGATTCCAGAAGTGCTCCGTATGAATATTGAAAACATAGAGAAGGGCAGCAATTATGTTGTTTCCTGTCCACATCGGATAGGTCTGCGCAAATGCCCAGTTATCGTCCTCGCAGCCACTAGAAAAATAAAGATACCCAACCGCGCACGGGCCTTGCGTTCCATAATAAATGGGTGGGACCGACGATCCGCCCCCGCCGCTGCAGATCCAGCCGCCCCTTCCATTGCCTACGCAAAGAGACTCGGGACGCACGCGCGGATCCTTAATTCCGGTTCTGTAATCATTGACAACGGGAGCAGTTCCCTGTCCGTTACACGACACCAAAACAACCACAGACAAAAGGGAAATCAGGATTCGAGCTGCCGTCTTCATCTCATCCACTCCGCAACGCCAAAAAAGAGGGGCGTCCACATGCAACAAGACTAGCATCCGCATTCCGGGCAAGCAATACAGCGCTATGATCAATTCAGACGAAAGACAAACAAAGAATCGCCGACTGGCGTCCCGAGCTGTTGATTTCCTCCCGCTGCGACAGCGATGTACTCACGGCCATGGGCCATGTAGACTACGGGCGGTGCATTTACACCCGCGCCTGTCTGGAATTGCCAAAGCCGCGCACCCGTCTTTGTATCGAAAGCGTCAAAATGGCCGTCGCCCTCCCCCAAGAGAGTTAGGCCTCCCGCCGTAGAAACAGACCCGCCAACTATCCCGCTATCAAAGTCATCCTGCCACACGATAGTCCCAGTTGAGACGTTAACCGCAGTCACAGCGCCATAGACGCGCTGCCACTCACGCTCCATTGCTTCAAGCGGGGTAGTCGCCGTCTTCTTTGACGCCGGAATCAAATGCTGCTCGGACAAAATCACGACGTACCCGAGGCGTGGATCAAAAGACAGCGCAGACCAGGTCGCCCGACCAGCCCATGCGCCCTTTCCCGCGGTCGAATCTAGTGACGACAGGCTGACCGAGCGCCGCAATAATTCTCCCGTGTCGCGGTTTAGGATGTAAAAGAAGCCAGTCTTCCCTGCCTCGCCCACAGCCCGCGTAGGGTTCCCCAGAGCATCATTCGTTTCGAAAAGCACGGGCGGAGATGCAACGTCGAGATCCTTTAGGTCATGCGGAGTCTGCTGGAAGTACCATTTCAACCTTCCCGTCGAAGCGTTAAGCGCAACGATGCAGTCGGTAAACAAATTGTCGCCGGGGCGCACCGTACCATCAAGATCGGGCCACGGATTTCCCGTCGTAAAATAGACGGTGTCTGTTCTTTGATCAATGGCTGGCGTTGTCCAAATGCCTCCTCCGCCACGCTTCCACGAGCCGGCGAACTCTCGTCTTAGGACGGAGGAGAGAGCACGACTATATTCGCCGGTGTCTGATCTGAGGCGCGGGTGCGCCCCGAACCAATGCTGAGGATCGGTCGCAAACCAACGCCACTGCAGTTTCCCATCGCGCAACGAATATGAACTCAACGACCCGCGAATTCCAAGGTCGCTGCCACCCAAACCGACGAGAACCGAACTTTTGTACACGAGTGGGGCCATCGTGATGCTGTAGCCGGCTGAATTATCGGCCATCCGAACACGCCATCTTATTGCGCCTGTCTTTCGATCGAGTGCGAGGAGCGAGCAATCTAGGCGGCCGACGACAACAAGATCCTGCGAAACCGCGACCCCTCGGTTTACCGGGCCGCAGCATTGACGGAATCGTCCCACGAGTGGCGACAACTTCCACAGGAGGTGCCCGGATTCGGCGTCAAGCGCGAAGACGCCATCATATGCACTGGTCAGATATAAAACACCGTCGTATACAATCGGGCTGGATTCAAATGGACCGAGGACGCCCGTTTGGAAAACGAAAGCTGGTACCAGTCGCCTAACATTCGCAGTGTTGATTTCTGCAAGCAGGGAGAAACGCTGATTCCCGTAGTCGTGGCCGTAGGTCGGCCACTCAGTGCTGGATGCTGTACTGAGCTCGTCGAAACGAAAAAAGGATTGTTCGCTGTTTAGCTTTGCCGCCGAACATGAAGGCTCCATAACGATGATTGCCAGAAACGCAGTCAACAAAAAGCCGCGACGCATGCTCAGTACCCGTCCGCTCAAAAGCAACTCCCTAACGCGTCCAATACGCCCACGAGCCCTTTGGCGCCTAGGTAGAAGCCCCTAGCGAAACACCGCGGGTTCACTGTACGAGTCGTAGTCGTCGTAGCGTACGCCGGCGAGATACAGCCCGTGCGCCGGCGCGGTCAATCCAGCGGCGCGACGATCGAGCGCCGCGAGAATGTGCGGCAGCGACGCCGGGTCGCGACGGCCAAGACCGCATTCGACCAGTGTGCCGACAATCGTGCGCACCATGCGGTGCACGAAACCGTCGGCGCTGATCGCCACGCGCACGAGGTCGTCGTGCGCGTCGATCGCGAGCGTTCGCACCTCGCGCACGGTCACGCCGCTTTCCGGTAAGACACCGCAGAACGATCGGAAATCGTGCTCGCCGATCAGATGCGAGGCTGCCGACCGCATCGCGTCGAGATCGAGCGGTCGCCGATACACGTGAAAGGCACGGCGCGCTAGGAGTGCGCTGCGATCGGGGCGGTTGAGAATAGCGTACACGTAGCTTCGCTCGCGTGCAGAGAAACGCGCCGAGAATCCATTTGGCACGACGGCGACGTCGCGCACGCTGATGTCGTGCGGGAGCCTGCTATTGAGCGCGATAGCCAGCCGCTCAAATGGAAACGAGCGGGAGGTGATGCATGAAATCACCTGCCCGCTCGCGTGAACCCCGGTATCGGTGCGGCCCGCACCGGTGATTTTTACCGGCTCTTCGAAGAGTTCGCTCAGTGCCCGTTCGATTTCGCCGGCCACCGTGCGTCCCGATGCCTGCATCTGGAAACCAAAGAACGCCGTGCCGTCATATTCGACGGCACAGCGAATGGTTTGCGCTACGCGTTCACCGTCTGGCGCTTCGGTACGTTGCGCTTCTCGTCCAGATCCAACACGTCGGCCCACGTCGTTACGTCGGTGCGGTCCGGCGCGACCTGACTGCGCAGCTCCAGAAAATACTTCCGCGAATCGTCATTGTCCGGTTCGTGTGCCAGCCATTCTTTATTCCAGGCCTCGATCTCTTGCGGCGATTTCTTGTCGATGAACGTTTTGACGTATGCCTGGATCTCGGCATCGCTCTTAGCGTTCTTGATCACGTTAAGCAACGCTTCGTGATCGATCCCGAGGAACGAAAAAACGGCTTGATCCATCGGGCAGTTATAGTGATACTCGCCGTTTTTGCCTTCGGCAAATGCCTTCCCCTTGTCAATGGTGCGACCGATCTGCACCAGTCCGAACAGCTTCTCGTGGACGCTGCGGGGATATGAAGTCGTTAGATCCATGGAGGATTCTCCTAAAGGTTTCGATTGATAACGATACCCGTGACACCCTCGAACGCACGCCGGTTTCGTCTGGGCGTTTTCGCGATATGCTGGCTGGTTGCCGCTGCCTTGCAAGTCTATGCGTCCGACGTCGGGACGCATGGAGAGGCCGTGGGGGCGTACGTGCCGGCCTGGTTGCTTGCATTCGCGGCGATCCCGGCTTGGACGCTCCTGGTGCCGGCGGTAGTCGACGGGGTCGCTGCGCTGTCGGCTCCGCGCTTTTCCGGCGGCGCCATGCGCGCGTTGACCATCCTGAACGCGACTGCCCTGGTTACCTACGCCTTCGTGAGCCTCGCGGTCATCTTTTACGTCGCCTTCGCCAACAACGGGATTAGCTAGACCGAGTTCTCGCATTCGGCGTGGCGGCACGAGCAGTGATCGTGCGGCGGGGCATCCGGATCCGCCGCGGCTTGCTCGCGACAGCGATCGCTGCAGTAGAACGCTCCAAGATCCACGTAGCAGGTGCACTGCGTGTGATCGCATTTCTGTCCGTCCATAGCTAGCCTCCTTAACCGTGCTGGCGTTGCAGCGGGAAGAGTAGCACGTCGCGGATCGAGGTGTTGTTGGTCAACAGCATGATAAGGCGATCCATGCCGACGCCGATACCGGCGGTGGGCGGCATGCCGTACTCGAGCGCGCGGACGAAATCCCAATCCGGCTGGGGCACCTCTTCATCGCCTTGCGCGCGTTCGCGCACCTGCGCCTCGAAGCGGGAGCGCTGATCGTCGGGATCGTTGAGCTCGGTGAACGCATTGGAGATCTCCATGCGGTTGCAAAAGAGCTCGTAGCGATCGACCAGGTCAGCGTCCCCGGCTTTACGTTTGGCCAGCGGCGAGATCAGCACCGGGTAGTCGGTCACGAAGGTCGGCTGGACGAGATGTGGCTCGAGCACGCGTTCGAAGATTTTGTCGAGCGCGTGGCCGTGTGTCGGCGAGGGCGGCAGCTCCAGCTCAGAAAGGATCTGCGCCGCGCCTTTGGGATCGAGCAACCTCTCTCGCGTGAACTTCCCGTGCGAATAGATCGAGATGCCTTCGAGATAGCCGACCTTTTCAAACGGACGCGCAAACGAGATCAGTTGCTCGCCAAGCTGCAGATCCTCGCGGCCGCCGGTCACCACCGAAACGAGATGCGCGATCAGCGCCTCGTTGAACTCCATCATGTCGTGCACGTCCCAGTACGCTGCGTAGAGCTCGAGCATCGTGAACTCGGGATTGTGGCTCGTGTCGATGCCTTCGTTGCGAAAGATGCGCCCGATCTCGTAGACGCGTTCCATCCCCCCGACAATCAGCCGTTTGAGATTGAGCTCGGTCGCGATGCGCAACTGCATTTCTTCGCCCGAGAGCGCGTTGACGTGGGTGATAAACGGACGCGCCGATGCACCGCCCGCCACGTGCAGCAACGTCGGAGTTTCGACCTCGTAGAAGCCACGGTCATCGATGAAACGCCGCGTTTCGGCAACGATGCGGCTGCGCATGATCATCGCGTCGCGCACGTCGGGATTCACAATCAGATCGACGTAGCGCTGACGGTAGCGCTTCTCGACGTCTTGCAGGCCGTGCCACTTATCCGGGAGCGGCATCAGCGATTTGCTCAAAAGTTCGAACGACCGGACGTGCAACGTGAGCTCGCCCTTCTTCGAGCGAAACATGAACCCGCGCACGCCGACGATGTCGCCGCGCTCGATGTCGTTCCACTCTGCGAAGCGATCGTCACCCAGTTCGTCTTTACGCAGGTAGATTTGCAGTCGCCCGGTGCGATCGTGCAGATCCGCGAAAAGCGTTTTGCCGGCGGTGCGGATCGACATGACGCGGCCGGCGACGTTCCAGCCCTCGGCTTCGGCGTGCTGGCCCGCTTCGAGAAAGCCGTAGCGTTCGCTCAGTTCGCTCGCGGTCGCTTCGATTTCAAAGCGCACCGGCGCGAACGGATCGTGGCCGCGCGAACGCAGAGCGGCCAGATGGTCGCGTCTGGCCGCTATGAGTGCTGCTTCGGTTTTCCCGAGTTGCTCTTCCAAAAGGCGCTCCGCTCTAAGCTATAAACGCTTCTGGCGATCCCCTATGAGGCTTTCTTTGCGGCCTTCTTTGCCGAGGAAGCCGCGCTGCCGTTGCCATTACGAATCCCGTCGATCTTGTACTTGACCACGCCGCGCGGGGTGGAGACATCGACCGTCTCGCCCTTCTTGTGGCCGATCAAGGCACGACCCAGGGGCGACTCGTTGGAGATGCGCTTGGCCGACGGATCGGCTTCAGCCGAGCCCACGATATGAAATTCGTAGCTCTCGTTGTTCTTGAGGTCTTTGACGTTGACCGTCGCGCCGATGTGGACTTCATCGCTGGCATATTCCGATTCGTCGAGGATCTTCGCGTTGCGAATCATGCCTTCGAGCTTCAAAATACGACCCTCGATGAACGCCTGCTCTTGCTTAGCGTCCTCGTATTCGGCATTTTCACTCAGGTCGCCGTATTCTTTGGCCTGGCGAATCCGGTCGTTGACCTCTTTGCGATGGACGGTCTTTAGCTCGTCCAACTCTTCCTGGAGCTTCTGCAGCCCCTCGGCGGTCAGGATGATCTCTTTATCGTTCAAGGATGGACCCAGCGACCTCGTAATAACATAATTTTGGCGCCCGGTGAGGACGCTGGCGCGGTTTGTTTGGGGCGCCCGAAGCGTTCCCCTTCCTGACGGTGGCTCTACCCGCGTCGTGCCCGCCCGCGCCAGAGCGCAAATGGTATACCCAACAGGACTCCCGCGCAAGCGTATCCCGAAAGTTTGTGATCCTCCACCGCCACGGTGGCAACCAGGACGCCCAGAAGCGCGAGCGCCCCGGCAAGCGGCACGAGCACGCCTCCCAACCGCGCAACCGGCTCACCCCAGAAACGCTTGGCTGCCGCAAGAGCCGTGAGCACGAACAGTAGGCCCAGAAAAATGGAGCTTGCGTTCAGGACGAGCGTCAATTGATCGGCGGCGCTCTTGGAAAAACCCGTGACGAGCTCGCAGAGCGTCGCCAGCACGGTTACCACGCCCATCGACCAGAGCGGCTCGTCGCGCGCGTCCAAGGCCCCGAGAACTCGCGGCAAGACGCCGTCGCGCCCCATCGCGTACACCGAGCGCGTAAGATATAAGATTGTCGTCCAAAGCGTCGAGAGCGTGGAAAGCAGCACGGTCACGACGATCGCGACGCGCCACCACGGTCCGCCGAGCAGTGAGCCCACGTAGGCCAACCCGTCGGCTTGATTATCGGCGAAGCCTTGCAGCGAGCCCAGATGCTCGAACGCGTACATGCACGCAAGCAACACGAGGGTCGAAAACACGAGACCAGTGATGCCGCCCCGGCCCGAAGCGCTCGAGGTGTCGTTAACCTCTTCGCTGGTCGAGGCGCTTACTTCCCAACCGTCGCTCATCCAAACCGCAAGTGTCATCGCGGTCACAAATCCGACGACACCGAACGATGCGGGCAAAAGCGTACTATGCGGCGCTTCGTGCACCGGCGCCGGCGCGTGCAATGCGGCGGCAAGCGCCGCGACGAGCAGGACGCCGATTTCAAGTGCGAGCGCGAGCAGCGTCACGAGCGCGGTCGGACGTACGCCCGCGTAGAGTAAGGCCGAGCTTGCGAGAATCCAAACGGCGCCGACAACCGCCGCCCAAACGGGATCTTGTTCGTGAGCCGGCGCGACCAGCGCGAGCGTATAGATTCCGGCCGGCACCGCGATCGCCATCGTCGCGAAGAAGTTCGAGAGGAGGAGCAGCCACGCGCCATAGGCGCCGGTATGCGCACCGAAGGCCATGCGAATCCAGGAATACGATGAGCCGGCGTTCGGCGCGACGCGCGACAGATACGAAAACGACACGGCGATGCAGAGCATGATCGCTGAGAGCGCGAGTAACGCTAGCGGCGCGGCGAATCCGGCCGCAACGACCATCGGCCCCATGGTGGAAGCAAGCGAATATGCCGGGCCCATCGATGCCGACGCCAGCACCGAGATATCGAAGAAACGCAAAACGCGCGGGAGGCGGCGCGTCAATGTCAGGACGATCACACGCGGATCGAGATGCAATTCGTGAAGCACGCGCTCGTAGTCAGAAGCACGGACGTCGTCCCATTTTTTACCAAGCAGCGCTAAAAGCGCGGCCTCGACCACGTTCGTTCCGAACGAGCGACCATCGAAGTCGGGCGTCGTGGTAATGAGCAGCGCCACCCCACGCACGCGCAGCTCCTCGATGTTGGCTGCCGTCACCGTATTGGTCAACACGATCTTGCCGTCGAGCCGCTCCGGCATGAACTGTCGCATGAAGTGGAAGTCGCCCGCGATGATGTCGGCCTCGTCGTAATACTGTGGATATTTTGGCTCGGGCGGTTTTTCTTGTTTCTTGCCGGTCGGGTAGAAAAATTGAAACGGCAACTTGCAGGCGTCGGGCAGATATTTCTCAGCCATCTCTTCGAAGGTGCGCAGATCGCGCACGGCGATATCTTTGTCGAGCGCAAAGATAAAATCACCGAAGAGGACGTCAGCGCCGGCGTCGACCAACGCCTGCGCCATGCCGAAGCGGTCGAGCGCGCTGACCATGAGCACGCGCTTGCCGCGCAGCTCGATGCCCAGGTCGTTCTGCATGTACTGCACGGCGTTGCGCTCGAGCGTATTCTTCAGGCCGCTGCCGTCGACGACCGGTGTCACCTTCGCTGCCTGCAGCAGCCGCAAGCCGTCGCGCAGCGCATAGCGCTTTGACCCGGCGTAAAGGTACACGTCGATGCCGCCCAGCCCAATCGCGTCGACCGTGCCGTCGAGCTCGCGCACGCGAGCTATCGCTTTATCAAGCTTGCCGTCGACGCCCTCACGCGAGATATCAAAATCTTCGCCGAGAAGATTCACGACCGCACGATGGTCGCGCGTCGAGGAGCCAAGTGAAACCGAAACGATCTTCTTCACTTCAACGGCGCTCCGCCCTAGGCTCCGCGCCCCCCACTTCGTGGGGCCCCCACTGTAGGACGCGCCCGAACGACATTGCGTCGTAAGCCATCATACTGCGAGACCTCGTCGAGCCTCTGCAGCCACTCTTGTGGCGGCGATTTTTTCGGGCGTGATGGCGGTGTCGAACGCGCGCATGTCGGCGAGCGAAAAGCCGCAGCGCGACGCCATCGTTTCGATCTCGATCACTTTGTTGACGTCGATGCCGCGGCCGAGCGTATAACATTCGGCCCGATTCTCGAGCGCGAGCACCATCGTTTCGCTCATGCACGCAAGCGCCGTGCGGGGTGGCAAGTTGAGATCGAATTCCGTACCCGGCTCACGGACGCGTTCGAAAAACGGATCGCCCGGAACGAGCATGTTGCCGCCTTCGGTCACCAATACGTCGGGGCGCTCGAGCGCGACGCGGCGGCTCACGTCGTGCGGAAGCGAAAGCTCGCACACCACGGCGCCCGGCAGTAGGTCCTCGGGTTGGATGACGTCCTGCGTCGACGACGTCGCGGTGAGAATCAGCTGCGAGCGGCGCACGGCGTCGGAAATATCCGTGGTGTGCGAGACTGCGCAAGGTAGTTCGGTCTTCATCTGCTCGGCGAATTTTGCGAGACGCGTATAGTTGCGCGCGACGAGCACGATGTGCTTGACGTGCGGCGCGAGCAGTTTGACGCAGGCACCGCCGATCGAGCCGGTCGCGCCGACGACGGCGACCGTGGCCGTCGCTGGATCAACACCCATCTCGCGCGCGCCGCGGAAGAAGCTTTGAATGCCGGCCGCGATCGTGAGCGAATTGCCGGTGGTGACCGGGATTGGCGACCGTTCCGCCACCGTGATGCCGCCGTCGCCCACGACGCCGGTGAACGCGCCTAAGCCCGCGACCTCAGCGCCGAGTTCGGCGCCAATCTCGATGGCGCGTACGATGCGTTTGTAGACCTCTTCGCGGGGAAACTCCATCATCTGCTCGGGGAACAACGGCGCCGTTACGAACCAGCCTTCGGTCTCGCGCCCGTCCGGCGCGCGCACGCCGGTGACGTGCACGGTCGCCCACGGCGGCATCCACTCCATGATCTTGCGAACGATCGGCGCGCCTTTGCCCGCCGCGCCCGGCTCGTAGCGCGCGACGTCTTCGAGCGAGAGCGGATGAATCACAAAGCAGAACTTCATTGTTCGGCTTGGACTTTCAGTGCGCGTAGCATCATCTCGCTATTCTCGAGTACCTTCTTCTGCAATGTCGGACCGATCAATTCTGCCAGCGTCGGTACCCCGAAATCATACTCTACGGTGAGCAGCACGTGCGTCAAGCCATCGCGCTCCTCGAAGGTCCAAGCCCCCTCGAACGTGTCGAGATCGCCCTCGAGCAGCGCGTAGTCGATGCGCAGCGCAGCGTCGTCGAAACGATCCTCCTCGGTCCATTCGATCGGCGCCTCCTCAACCAGCGTCTTCCAGCGCGAGATCACCCGGTCCGGATGGCGCTCGAGCACCCGGACGGTCTCGACGTCGGGCATGAACTCGGGAAAGCGCTCTTGGTCTTTGGCAAGCTCGTAGACGACGCGGGCTGGAGCGGCGACCGCGATGCGGGATTCGACGTAGGGCATTTTTACAAGCGCCCGAGCTTCTCGGCCGCCGCCGCCACCCCTGCGCTCAACGCTGATAGCGCGATATCGACCTCGCCCTCGGTGACGATCAGCGGCGGCTCGAGGCGAATCACACGCTGCTGGTTGAGCGTCCAGGCCGCGGTGACCCCGGCTTTGAGCATCTCGGGGATGATCCAACCACCATAGCCTTCGTTCGTGAGTTCGACACCGGCGAGCAAACCGAGTCCGCGCGCTTCGCGGATCACCTGTGGGTACTCAAGGGCAATTGCTTTGCAGCCGTCGAGCAGTTGTTCGCCGCGCGCCCGCGCCTTGCTCACCAGATCGTCGTCGATTAACACGTCCATAGCGGCGAGCGCAGCGGCGCAGGCGATCTCGCTTCCACCAAACGTGGAAGTGTGAATCAACGGCTGCTTTGCGTACGCTCGACTCCAGGCGTCGGGCCGAGCGATGAACGCGCCGACCGGAATGATGCCGCCGGAGAGCCCCTTCGCGAGCGTCATCACGTCGGGCACGACGTTGTCACGTTCGCAGGCAAAGAGATAGCCGCAGCGCCCAAGCCCTGTCTGGACTTCGTCAGCGATGAAGAGCGCGCCCGAACGGTCGCACGCCTCGCGCACCGCGCGCAAGTATCCCGCGGGCGGAACGTTGACCCCGCCTTCACCTTGCACCGGCTCGACCACAAACGCCGCCGCATCGCGCAGCGCTTCATCGAGTACACGTGCCTCGCCGAAAGGCACGTGGGCGACATCGGCGAGTAACGGACGAAACGGCGTTTGAAAGGCCTCGCGGCCGCTGATCGAGAGCGCGCCGAGGGTCTTGCCGTGATAGGCGTCGTGCGTTGCGACAATTTTCGCGCGTCCGGTGGCGGCGCGCGCGAGTTTGATCGCCCCCTCGAGCGCCTCGGTCCCGCTGTTGCACCAAAATGAATACTGCAGGTCACCCGGCGCAAGTTCGGCCAAGCGCTTTGCCGCGCGTCCGAGCGCGACGTTGAACATCGTCTTGCCCGAAAGCGACATGCGCTCCATCTGCTCGCGCACCGCCGCGATCACGCGCGGGTGCGAGTGCCCGAGCGTGAAGACACCGTAGCCACCGGCGAAGTCGAGATACGCCTTGCCGTTCTGATCCCAGATCGTGGTGCCGCAAGCGCGCACTTCCAGCGGCGAACCGGAGAGCTTCATCACGCGCGCCAGCGGCGGATTGATGAAGTTCTTATAGTTCTCGAACGCCTCGGAGGCCAGATCGTTCTCGGTCTCCGCCTTCATGCGACCGGTGCCCCTACGGCAATGCCCAGGGGCGAATAGCCCAGCGACTCCGCGATCTCGTCGCCGTACAGCGACGCAAAAACGATCGGCGCGGCGCGCGAATCCAAATACGGTTCAACCTTCACGCGATAGGTTGCATCGGTATACGGACTCTCCACGCCGGCAAAAGCTTGCGCGCGAATCTCGCGATCGAGGATCTCGCGAAGCGTGCGCACTTTGCCATTGCGGCGCTCGTCAATCGTCCGATACAGCGATGCGAGGGTTTCCGCGCGGAGGAGTCCGACGGTCGGCTCTTCGCTGCTCCAGAGCATCACGACGACCCAGCCGCGCGCAACCTGATGCTTACTCTCGTAGCGATGCGAAAACTGCGTGAACGCGCGATTTGTCCAGCCGCCAAGCGCGTCGTCGGCAACGATAACGATCAGGCGCAACGCATCGTCAATGCCGTCCAAGCGCGACGCGCCCTCTCGCGCCGCTTCGAGCGCAACTGTTTCCGCGTCGAGCGCAAGCAGCTTCTCCACCTGTTCGAGTACATGCGGTTTGGCCATCGGGTTAACGTTCGAGATCGGCAATTCCATCTCGCCGGTCTGCGAGCGCAGAATATCGAGGTACTCTTTGAAGCGCGCGAAGCCGCGCGGCTGTGTGTAGAGATCGCGCAGTTGCGCTAGAAACGGAACAGGCTCGACGGCGATCGCCACGTCACGCCGCGACCATTGGCGAGGACTGCACGCGCGCGATCGTCTCTTCAATCGTAGCTATCGCTTCCTCAGCAAAATCGATGCGCATGATCCGCTCGCGAAGGATTGCTGCACCCGGAATCCCTTTGAGATAGAGAGCCACGTGCTTACGCATCTGCGGGACCGCGCGCGACTCTCCCAATTCGTCGACCATCGCGCGGTAGTGCGTAATGCAATAACGCAACCTATCGGCGGCCGACGGTACGGAGCGCATCTCGCGTCCTTCCATCAGATCGGCGATCTGCGCGATCAACCACGGATTTCCGAGCGTACCACGACCCAGCATGATCGCATCGACGCCGCTGTCGCGCATGCGCTCCATCGCCGCGCGTGGATCGTCCAGATCGCCGTTGCCGATGACCGGAATGTCGATCGCTTCTTTCAAGCGCGCGATGTGCTCCCAATCCGCGCTGCCTTTATAAAACTGGCGCGCGGTGCGCGCATGCAGGGTGACGGCTTGCACGCCGACCGCCTGCGCCCGCTTGGCGACGTCAATGTACACGAGGTCGGTCTCGCTCCACCCCAGACGCATCTTCATGGTCACCGGACAATCGACCGCATCGACGACCGCCTTCATGATCGCCTCGCAACGATCGAGGTCGCGCAAGCATGCCGAACCGCCGTTGGTCTTGGTGACTTTGGGCGCCGGACAGCCGAAGTTGATGTCGACGATGTCGGCGCCGCACTCACGCACGACTTTAGCCGCTGCGGCCATCGTCGCCGGATCGTCACCCCAGAGCTGCGTTGAAACGGGCTTCTCGAGGCCGTGCTGATCGATCATCTCCATCGTGCGCTTGTTTGTGTATTTCAGCGCGTTCGACGAGACGAACTCGGTAACGGTCAGGCCAAGGCCAAAGGGTTTATAGAGCGCTCGCATCGTCCGGTTGGTAACGCCGGACATGGGTGCGAGCACGAGCGGAGGCCAGATCTGGAGGCTGCCGATTTGCAGCGGAGGCACGGTCGGGGGCATGGCGCCCGTTAGTATAGCGCAAATGCGCGCAAACCGTACAGGCTCAGATGTGGGTCTACGGATTCGATCACGGCGGTGTGCTTGGCCATGACGCCGGCGAGACCGCCGGTGGCAACGACGCGCGCCTGCACGCCCATCTCCGACCGCACGCGCCCAACCAACGCCTCGGTCTGACCGACGAATCCAAAGATGATGCCCGCCTGCAACGCTTCGATCGTATTGCGCCCGATCGCATGCTCGGGAGCGTCCAGCGCAATCTGGGGCAGCTTTGCGGCCCGCCCGATCAATGCGTCGATCGAAATATTGATGCCGGGTGCGATGGCAACGCCCAAGTACTCGCCCTGCGGCGAAAGCGCCATGAACACGGTCGCGGTGCCGTAACTCACGAGAATCAAGGGCACGCCGTAGCGCTCTTTCCCGCCGATCGCGCAGGCAACGAGATCAGCCCCCACCTCCGCCGGCCGATCGGTCTTGATGGTAATCAGCGCTTGCTGCTGCGCCTCGAGCACCATCGGCGTGACGCTAAAGAACTTTTGGCAGACCTCGATGAGCGTGTGATCGAGGCGCGGCACGACACTTGCGATAGCAACGGCGTCGATCTCGCGCGAACGAAGGCCCGCTGTCGCAAAGAGCTGCGTAAAGAAGACGCCGTACTCGTCGGCAGTCCGACGTGATTCGGTGGTCACGCGCCAGTGATGCAGCAGCTCGTTTGCATCATTCGCGAACACGCCGAGTTTGGTCTCGGTGTTGCCGACATCGATTGCGAGCAGCATCAGCGCAGCGCCTCGATGGCGTCGAGGAGGCGTGCCGCGAGCTCGGCCTTACTTGCGGTACCGAGGTCCTTGCGGCCGTCCTTCCACAGCAGTGTCAGGGTGTTCTCGCCCGCGCCGAAGCCGCGCTCGCCGCGCACATCGTTGACGACGATCGCATCGAGCGCTTTGCGTTCCAACTTCTCGCGTGCGTGCGCTTCGTGGTCGTCCGTCTCGGCGGCGAAACCAACCACAAAGGCTTCGTCGTTGCGCTGCGCGAGCGCGGCGATTACGTCGGGGTTGCGTACCATCTGCACGGCCAAATCCTCGTCCGTTTTCTTTAGTTTAGATTCCGAGTGCTGGGCGGGACGCCAGTCGGCAACGGCTGCACTCGCGATCACCAGATCGACACGCAGGCCGTGCGCCAGCGCCAGGTCCAGGAGATCCTGCGCGCTCGTGAAGCGATAGGTGGTAACGCCCGGCGGCGGTTCGAGCAGCGTTGGTCCAAGCAACAGCGTCACGTCGGCGCCGCGCAGGGCGGCCTCGCGCGCAATGGCGATGCCGGTCGAACCGGTCGACGCGTTGCTCACGAAGCGGATCGGATCGAAGGCCTCGCGCGTAGGACCCGCCGTCACCAGCACGCTGACGCCGGCCAGGCGCTGCGTACGCGCGAGGACGCGCTCGAGTACCTCGAGCAGAGCCTCCTCACTCGCCAATCGCCCCACGCCGCTCTCGCGCTCGGCGAGAAATCCGCGCTCGGGATCGACGATCTCGCAGCCGCGCTCGCGCAGCGTGCGCAGATTCGCTTGCGTTGCCGGATGATCGTACATCGCCGAATTCATCGCGGGCGCGATTACCAACGGAATGCGCGCGGCGAGCGCCGCCGCCGTCACCAAATCGTCGGCAATGCCTTGCGCGAGTTTCGCGATGCAATTCGCGGTTGCGGGCGCAATGAGCATGACTTGCGCCTCGCGCACCAATCGAATGTGGGGAATGCGCTCGGGCGCGTCCCACAACGACGTGTAGACCGGTCGCGCGGTCAAGGACGAAAAGGTCAAAGCGCCGACGAAGCGCTCAGCCTCTGCCGTCATGATGACGTCGACCGTTGCCCCACGCTGCACGAGCGTGCTGGTAAGCGCCGCAATTTTGTACGCCGCGATTCCGCCACACACGCCGAGCAAAATGCGCGCGTTCATCATTCGATCCAAAGGTTGTCGAGCAAGCGCGTCGTGCCGAATCGTGCAGCCCCGATCACAAACGCGGGCGGTGAGAGCGTGTCGATCGGCGTGAACGAGTTGGCATCGACCACGTCGAGATAGTCGAGCTGCGCGAGCGGATGCAAGCGCGTTCGTCCCGCGGAGATGGCGTCGGCTTTGGAACGACCGCTGGCCATCGCGAGACGCACTGCTTGCAATGCGTGATGCAGCGACGGCGCCGCTTCGCGCTCGTCGGGCGAGAGGTAGGCATTGCGGCTCGACATCGCGAGGCCATCGGATTCGCGCTCCGTGGGCACGATCGTCACACTCGTCGGAATCTCCAGATCGCGAATCATACGCCTCACGACGGCGGTCTGCTGCGCGTCCTTTTGGCCCAAATAGAGCACGTCGGGACGTACGACGTTGAGCAGCTTGCAGACGACCGTGGTCACGCCGCGAAAGTGCCCCGGCCGGATTGCGCCCTCGAAGACGTCGGCGATGGGGCCGGCGTCGACCGAGGTAGAAAAATCGGGCGGGTACATGGCCGCCGAGCTCGGGGCGAAGAGCACGTCGACGCCGGCCTGGGCGAGCTTGGCGCGATCGCCGTCGGCGTCACGCGGATAGCGAGCGAGATCCTCCTCCGGCGCGAACTGCAGCGGATTGACGAAAACCGAGGCCGCCACCGCGACCGATTCGGCTCGTGCTCGACGAACCAGCGCGAGATGCCCCTCATGGAGCGCACCCATCGTCGGGACGAAGCCGAGCGGCCGGGGCAAGACGTCGAAAAGCGCATGTGCTTGCGAGATGGTCGAAGCGACTTGCACGGTGGCTAGATACGCGTAACGCGGAGCACCGTGCGACCGACCATGAAGGGAACCCCGATCTCGATTGCAGCGTCGCCGCTTACCAGCTCGCCGTTGACCTTGGTTCCGTTGCGGCTCTCGAGGTCGGTGAGATGCAAATTCTCCCCATCGATGCGAACGTGCGCGTGCTTGCGCGAGACGTAGCGATCGAGGGCTATACACGCCTGAGCCACCGAATCGTCGCGGCCGATCGTGATTTCGCTTTCGAATGTCCAACTTTTTCCGTCGAGCGGTCCACTGAGGACCTCAAGCAGGTACATGGCGGCGAGCCCTTCTCTGGTGCAGCCGCCCGGCTCCTGGTCGCTGGGGGTGCCTGGTGTTAAGGGAGGCTAACAAAAAGCCCCGTCCGGACGATTACTCATAGGGTGACGATGAACGACCGGATCGACGAGCTCCTCGAGCTCATAGAAGTGGAGCCGGATGCCCTACGAGAGGCAGAATTCCTGCAGGCGCAGGCGATTCTTGAGACTTTGGTGGGGAAATCCATCACGGCCGCTGAGATCCAAGATACGCGTATCGTCATCACCACCAACGACGGCAATCGCTACTTTTTCTACGGTTTTTTGGGCGAGTCGCGAAACAGCTGACCGAGCTGCCTCTCATTTTGCGGGTTGTTTTGACGTCACGAAAGCGGCGATCTTCTCATGATCGCCTGACGTGTATTGCGTAAACGCTACACCGTGCGCGTAACGTTTGTTGGCGGCGTCGAAGAACGTTAGCGCAATCTTCGCCCGAACCAGCATCTCACGATCTACTTCCGGCAGTGTAAAGCGCAGCACGATCGGCTGCCCGGCTGGAAGGTCGGTGGTGGTCGTAATGCGCATGCCGCCGCGACTGATATCGACAGCGGCTCCGCTCAGCACCAATTCATGCCCGGGGACGATGATCGTGACCGGGAAGTCCACTACGGCGCGGAAGAACCGGCGCTCGTGCAAGTGATCCTCTTGAGTACTCACCGCTGACGGTTCTTCTCTGCTACGGCGGCGCGGCCTTCAGGCCATCACCGCTTGTGCGGCGAGCAATGCGCCAAGCATCGCGTGCTCAGCGACGATTCCGCCCTGGAGATATACCTCAAATGGCGCTCGCAGCGGCGCGTCACAGGAAAGCTCGATCGTCGCACCGCCGACGAAGGCGCCGCTCGACATCACCACGGGATCCACGTAGCCTGGTACCGGCCCCGGTTCCGGACGAAAGCGCGCATTAAGCGGCATCGCGGTTTGTAAACCAGCGGTAAAGCGCAAGAGCCGCTGTTCATCGCCCAGACGAATCGCTTGCACGATGTCGGTGCGCACCGCTCCCGGCTGCGGATCGACCTCGAAACCGAGTTCCGCGAAAAGCGCAGCCGCGAAATCGAGACCGCGCAGCGTCTGCTCGACGACCGCCGGCGCAATAAACAGCCCTTGCACGAACGCGCGTCCGAAACCAAACGTGGGCCCAAGTCCGCCGAGAAGGCCTGGAGCGTATAAGCGGGCGCTCACACGCTCGACGAGATCGGCTCGGCCGGCAACGTAGCCGCCGCCCGGCGCAAGCGAGCCGCCGAGATTCTTGATCAGCGATCCCAGCACGAGATCGGCACCATCGTGCGTGGGCTCGCGCTCTTCAACGAGTTCACCGTAGCAGTTGTCAACCAGCACCGCAACCTGCGGCGCGACGCGCTTTACCCGCTCCGTCACCTGCGCACAGGCCGCGACGTCGAGCGACGGCCGCGGCGCGTAGCCGCGCGAGCGTTGCACGAAGACGACGCTCGCGTCGTCTTGCGCTGCTGCTGCGGCAATCGCGTCGAGATCCGGCATTCCGTCGCCGCGCAGGCCGATCTCTTGGTAGAGCACTCCCTGCGAAACAAGCGAGTAGTCGGCATCGCAAATGGCGTTGCGCAGCGTGTCGTAGGGACGCCCTGCGGCCGCGATGAGACGGCCACCGGGTGGAACGCAAGCGGCAAGCGCGGTCACAATGGCGTGCGTTCCGCTCACGATCGAGAGGCGCGCCAGCGCGCGCTGTGCGCCAAGGATGCGCGCGAGGAGCGATTCGTAGCGTTCTCTCGCTGTATCGTCATAGCCATAGCCGCTCGAACCGGCAAGATCGCTGTCGTTGATGCCTTCATCGAAAAACGCGCGCAGCACGCGCGCTTTGACGCGCTCCTGGGCTGGATAGGTCAGCGCGCGGGTGCGCTCGTAGGCGCGCATTCCCGCCGCGCGAACGCGCTCGTCGATCGCAAACGTGTCACACAGCAATTCGATCATATTGCGGCCTCGAATGCGCGTGGAGATGCCGTTCGTACGCGCGCACGAAGGGCAGATAGATTGCGGTCGCAAGCGCAACGTTAACCGCAACGAGTGCCGCGGCGCGAAGATCGAGCGTCGCAATATAGGTCGAGATCAGCGTGGGAATCGACGAGGGCACGTAGTAGATGGCGCGCCCTACCCAGCCCCAATCAACGGCAAGATAGGTCGTCGTCGCAAGCACGATAGGCGCCACGATAAAAGGCGGCACCAAGAACGGATTGAGCACGACCGGCACCGCAAAGAGCAGCGGTTCATTCGCGTTAAAGATCGCCGGCACGATCGTTGCGCGCCCCACGGTGCGTAACCGCGGGACGCGCGAGAGCGCGAGCAGCGCCGCGAGCGGCAGCGTCGAACCCGCGCCGCCCGGGAAGATAAAAAGGAAGAGCGAGACGACGACGATGTGCGGCAAGGCAGTGTGATGCGCGAACGCGAGCGTGTTCTGCGCTTGCAACGTGAGATAGACCGGCGTTACCACGGCAGCGAGCAACGCCGGTCCGTGCATTCCGATCGTCCAAAGCAGCGTCTGCACGACGACGATGACGATCAGCGCGACGTAGGTATCGCCGAGTTGTCCCAGCGGCTGGATCAGCGCCGTAAACGCGGCGGCGACCGAGACGTGCAGCGCGCGCAGTGCGAGCGCAAGAGCGACCGTGATGCCCGCACCGGCCCATGCGTTTCGCGTCACGCGCGCGCCAATGGCGACCAGTCCGCACGCAGCCATCGCGATGAACAAACCGCTTGGGCCCACGCTACGCAGATAGGTCAGCAGCGAACCGGAATACGCGGGAAGCGCCAGCAGATAGCCCACCGTCGAGCCGGCAATGGTGGCAATTGGATCGAGCTGCGCTCGACGGGCATAAAACCACCCCAGCGTCGGAGCCAAGACGAGGCCCATGATGCCAAACGCGGGGAGGAGGCCCGCCGACACGCGTAGCCCGAGCGAGGGGCCGATCAGCGGACCGGGGACGTGAACGAACGGGACGATCACGAGAAAGGCCACGAGCAGCCCCGCGAAGCTCCAGGGTAGGGCCTCGCGCGTCGCGGCTAAGAAAGGAAGCTCGGCGACGGCTTGGAGGGCCGCGAAGCGGTTAGAGGCGGCGGACGACGGCTTCGACGCGGCCGATGATCTCGACATCGCTCGCGTAGATTGGCGCCATGCTGCGATTCTCCGGCTGAAGCCGGATTCGGCCGTCCTCGCGATAGTAGCGTTTCACGGTGGCTTCACCGTCGAGCATCGCGACCACGATTTCGCCGTCGCGCGCGACACGCTGCGGTCGCACCATGATCAGATCCCCATCGAGAATGGCCGCCTCAATCATCGAGTCGCCTTGAACGCGGAGCATGAACGCGTCCGAAATACGCGGCACGAACGATGCGGGCAACACAAACTCGCCTTCGAGATGCTCCTCGGCCAGGATGGGCGTGCCGGCGGCCACCTTGCCGACGATCGGCATGACGATGCTTTCGGGCACGGGCGAGGAGCCCAAACCCAAGTCAGAACGCAGCGCGCGGGGTTTGGTGGGGTCGCGCAGGATAAGTCCACGGCGCTCGAGCGCCTTGAGATGCGCGTGAATGGTGGATGAAGATGAAAGGCCAACACGTTCGCCGATCTCACGAACCGAAGGCGGGTACCCGCGTTCAACCGTGAAGGCGCGAATCACGTCGAGGATCCGCTGCTGTCGTTCCGTCGCTGGTTTGTCGGTCAAGGCTCCCTCCGGATTGTGCAGCGCAATGCCACCCGTATGGCATGGGTTTGCTTTACAACCCTAGCACAGGGTATTCAAAAAGGCAAACATACGTTCGGCTCACGCTTGACAGCTCGTGGCCTCCGTGTGGTAAAATCTTGGGGACGAACAGTTGTTTGGCCCAAGATGTGGGTAAATTGGTAGTCGAACACTCGTTTGGCACAAGATATGGAAGGGCTCTTCGACATGCTCAGGGTGACAGGGAGAAGTTCTGTGGCGACGCGCAAACGGTTCACGCTCATGCCCGCAATCGCGATTGCTTCGCTCAGTTTGATGGTGACGGTGCCGGCGCTTTCGAGCATGCATCTCTCCGCAGCAACGGCGCAGCGCTACGCGACGGTGACAGTGCAGCCCGGCGATACGCTTTGGTCGATTGCTTCGGCACATACAACGGGAAGCGCCGACGTCCAAGAGACGATCGATCAGATCAGCGCCGCGAACCATCTCCAAGCATCGATGCTGCTTCCCGGCGAAAAGCTCCGCATCCCCGAATAAATTGTCATCCCGAGCGTAGCGCGAAGCGCGTAGTCGAGGGACTGAATCATAAAAGCCGCAGCGATGCGGCTCTTTCTTTTTATTGGCGGCGACTAACAAGAACGATTGAGTGGCCGGTGTGATCGTCCAAGAACTGCAGGCCCTCCATCATCCACGTGTCGAGCCCGTCGCCCGAATGTTTGGCGACTTCGCGTACCACATGTACCCGATCGCGCAGCCACGCAAGTTCACTTCGCGTCGTCGTGGGGAAGATCGCGACTTCGCAATCCTCGCATTGATATCCGTATTGCATTGTCGTTTCCATGCGACGGAACAAGAAAGGGGCCCTCGCGGTTGCGAGAGCCCCTTTCCGTTCACGAACGGTTTGCGCTAAGCAGTGACGCTTAGAGTTTGACCGTTACCGTGAAGTAGGCATTGAACGGCAGGGGCAATTGCGCACCGGCCGCACCGTCAGCTGCCGGCGAACCGGTCAACGGGCGGTAGCTTTGGAACAGGAAGTTGTACGGTTGCACGCCGCCGTTGGCGACTGCATCGTACGTTGACGGGTTGCCTGCCGTCAGCTGTCCAGCTCCGTTTTGGAAGTTGGAGATGTACTCTCCGTTGGGCTCGTATCCGCAGACCGCCTGACCCGCCGGATAGGCGCTGGCCCACGCCTGCTTCGTGCCACCAAAGCACGAGTGGAAGACGTTGGCCAAGGTCAACTGCGCGCTGATCCGCGGTGAGAGGTCATACGAGATTTGGATGTTGCCGGTCACAACGCTCGGCTCGCGGAACGCGCCGAGTGTCGCAAACGATCCCGTTTGCGGATTCGGGATATACAGGTACCCAATCGGCGAGGCCGAGGTTCCTTGCAGTGACGTGTAGTCGCACTGCTGAGGATTCGTGCCTGCCGTCACGATCGGAACGGTCGCGTTAGCCGAGTTGTTTGCACACTCGCGCGGGTCGTAACCGATAACGTCGTACGGCGTGCCGTACGAGGTGCCTTCCGTGAACTGGACGCTCGGCGTGATCGCAAGCTTGTTCTTGCGATAGTTCAGGACGATCGAGCCAACCCACGGTGAGTCGTAGTATCCCGGATCCGTGTTAACGCCCGTCTGAAGCAGATAGGACGTTGCCGGATACCAACCGTTGGGATCCAGCGTCCCTTGCGGACTTGCGTTGTAATACGGGTTCAGGATCGCGGTGGGCGCCGCGCACGACGATGCCGTGCCCGGTGCCCCAGGCGCAGCCGGGGTGTAGCACGGCGAGCCACCGCCGGCCTTGGTGAGCAGGTTGAACTGAGAGATGGCATTGTTGATGCCATTGATTTGGTTGGGCAGATCTCCGCCGAACTCGCTGCGATACTGCATCTTGTTGTTGTCGTATGCAAGCGAGACTTGACCGGAGAGGCCGTTACGGCTGAAGTCGCCCTTCTGCACGCCCAGCTCGACGCCGTAGTTGCGCGTCACACCAACCGGAACTTGCGTCACGAAGCCTTGGCCGATGAAGGCGTCGGCTTGATATCCGTTCGTAAAGCTGTAGAACGGCGTGAGTTTGAAGCTCAGGTCGCTTCCGCGAATGTGGCGTTCGAGTGAGAGGTCGTACTGCGCTGACGACTGCGCCGGGATCGCGTGGAAGGGCGAGAAGAACCCGAGGTTCTCGAAGTTGCCCCACAACGTGTTACCGGCACCCGACGAGTACAGGTACTGCACCGACGCCGAAATCGGCGGCTCGGTGTAGCGACCGGCCGAAATGCGCCAGACGGTGTCCGGCGATTCCGTGTACGTTGCCGATGCGCGCAGCGAGTAGAAGCTCTGCGGATACGAACTTGGCGACGCCGCCGTGAAGTTCGGAACCGTGAACGAGCTCGTTTGCGTTTGATCGCCGTTCGGGTGGACGTAGGTTACGCCCGCCGGAATGACGACGCCGGCAGCCGTGAGGCCGGCATTACAGTTGCCGTTGATGTACTGGAGCGGCGCAGGCGGCGGGACGCCGGGCGGTAATGGTTCGCCGGCGACGCCGTAGGACGGATTCCAGCACGTGTACTTGTTCACGATCTGCGCGTAGAACTGGTTCGCAGTCGTGTTGCTGTCGGCGAGATCGTACAGGTAATCTTCGTAGCGAAGACCACCGCTGATCAGCCATTTGTCGTTGGGACGGAAGTCGTCGGTCAACGACACGAAGGTGAACTTCGGTTGCACCGTATTAAAGGTACCCGAAGCGTTGCCTTGCCACAGGGTATCCCAGTTTGCACCGGCGGCAGTACCGGCCGGTCCAACGGGGCCGGTGGGCCCAGCAACCGAGTTGCTCTTATACGAGCTCGAGTAGCACGGGACAGCCGTGTCGTAGCCTGGACTGGCCGCATTCTCGTTCCAACACGTCCATTGACCGCCAGCTTGGCTGATCGCACCAATTGGCGAGGCTTCGCCGAGGTAGCCCGTGTTATTGAAGCGGGTTACGTTGGCTGATGTGAAGTTGCCCGTCAACTGCACGAGGTTTTGTGCATTGAACTGATCGGCGAACTGGAGTTCACCGCCGGCCGTGTGCGTGATGAGATCGTAGTTCGGCGAGATACCGGTGCTGTAGTCAGCATCGTATCCGGCCGCGTCGATCGCGCCCGCTTGCGTCCAGTCCGAGAAGAACGTGTACGCAAATGCACGGATGTACGAGTGATCCGAGAGTTCGTGCGTGTACTGCGCTTTGACGATCCCGGTGTCGTTCCAGTAGTTGTCCGGCTGGTCGGCCGGAATCGTCGCGAAGGGCGCGCGATTGGTCGGGCTGGACGGCTGGTAGTAGTTCTCCAGCGTCAGACCCGAGATCGGGGTGCCGAATGCACCGTTATAGACCTGCGCGTCGACGAACGACGCGCCGGGTCCGGCTGCGCCGGTTGTCAACACGGATTGCAGTTCCTGACCGTACGTCAGGCCGCTTCCGTCGTTGAGCGGCTGCGAACCGAGATCGTTTGCGCTGCTGTAGAGGAACGTTTTGAGCGATGACGAGCTGTAGAGCAGCTGGATGTCATCGCGCAGACCGTTCTTGCGCGGGATCCCGAAGTGGAAGTTGACCACGTTTTCGCGGTCGCTGATCATCGACGCTGCACCGATGAGGCCGAAGTACGGGATTAAGCATCCCGTCGGGGCCGGATAAGCCGTCGTTGAAGCGACCGGGTTAACCGTGGGAACGCCGTTTGCCGCGTTTTGACACGCGACTTGGGGACCCTCGACCAACGTGTTAAACGAGAGATCCGGCGAGAAGAAATCCGGGAGGATACTGTAGCTCTCGAATACTCCGCCCGGACCCATGTAGCTCGAACCGTTGTTATTGTCGATCACGCGGTTGGCTTGATTGTATCCGCTGATGCCGACGTAGTAGCTGAAGTTACGGTCAGGCGTCGCGCCGCCGGCTTCAACCTTGGCTTGATGGTAGAACGCGTCCGTAGCGATGCCGCCCGTGAGCGATGCATAGCCGGGATACGTTCCCGTCTTGATAACCTGGTTGATGAAGCCCGAGGTACCCGCCGACGAGTTCGACGCAGGTCCACCGCCGGTGTACACCTGAAGCTCTTGCAAGCCCAGGTTCGACTCCGTCGAGGAGTTGTAGTTGTCGAACGCGCGGTTGACCGGGATGCCGTCGTATTCAAATCCGGTGAAGAACGACTGCGAACCACGGATATACACGTCTTGACCCCAACCCATGCCGCCGATTGGCACGTTCACGCCGGGGACCGACGCGATCGCCGAATAGGCGCTGTTGAGATTTCCGCCGCCACCGAGCGCGGCTGTCGCCGTGATCGCTGCTGCGTTGACGTTGTAGAGATCCGATCCGACACTGCCTCGAACGAGCGAGCCCGCAGCGGTCGATGTTACGTGCGCAATTGTTTTGAGCGCAGGTTGCATCGTGTACGCTTGGGTTTGCTGTTGGTCGGCAAAAACCGTGATGCCGGCCACAGAGATCGGATTGTATTGGTCTTTTTCGATCGACACCGTATATGTATCCGGTGCCAACGAGAGGAACACAAAGTGTCCCGTTGAGTCCGTCTGGGTGGAAGCAACCTGCGATGCCGAGCTTACCTTTACGGCAGCCCCGGCAACCGGTTTACCACTTTCGTCTCGAACCGAGCCGCTGAGTCCGCCCGTGGTTCCTGCCAGTGCCCATGTTCCCTGAAGCAAGAACGCTACGAGAAGCATCAACGCCACGGCCACCTGACGGATGGTCCGTTTGCTTGTCATTGATAGCCCTCAATTGTTGGTGAGTGACATTCCATTTCCGCACCATGCGGATTCGTCAGTAGACGACCGATTCAAGCGCCGCAATTGCGGCATCTCAAACGAGTCTCAGGCTGACGTGAGGGTCGTTTTTCACCCGACCAACGTCGCATCCTTTAAGGCAGCTTAAAAAATAGGGGGCCGCTGTGAACAGCGGACCCCTCCAATTCTTAAGGTTTTTTCCCGGCTTTTAGACGACGGCGGCCATCCGTTCAGCGAGCATCGCCGGGATCTGGGACGGGCGATCGGCAACCGGTACTCCGGCGGCCTGGAAGGCCGCGATTTTGCTCTGCGGCGTGCCGAAAGCGCCGGAGATAATCGCGCCGGCGTGACCCAGCGATTTTCCCGGCGGCGCGTTGCGCCCGCCGACGAAGGCAACGATCGGCATGCCCGCCAGATGCTCCTTGACGAAGGCGGCAGCGTCTTCCTCATCTGAGCCGCCGATCTCGCCGCAGATGACGATAGCTTGCGTCTGGGGGTCGTTCTTGAACTCTCGCAAACAGTCCACGAAGGTCGTGCCGATGATGGGGTCGCCCCCGATGCCGACACAGGTCGACTGCCCAAGACCCGCGCGGGTCAATCCGTCGACCACCTCGTAGGTCAGGGTGCCCGAACGCGAGATCAAGCCCACGTTGCCTTCCTTGAAAATGTGACCGGGCATGATGCCGACCGACGACTTGCCGGGTGAAATGAGCCCAGGACAGTTGGGACCGATGATCCGCATGCCCGGCGTCGTTCCGACCACACGCAGCATGTCGTGGACCGGCACGCCTTCGGTGATGCAGACCGAAAAGCGCACGCCTGCCTCGTAAGCCTCGAAGAGCGCGTCGGCCGCCCCGGACGGCGGAACGAAAATGCATTGATGGGTCGCGCCGGTTGCCTCGACACACTCTTGCACCGTGTTGAAAACCGGGAGACCGTGCTCGGTTTTTTGCCCGCCCTTGCCCGGCGTGACGCCGCCGACGATGTTCGTGCCGTAGGCAAGCATACGTCCGGTATGATACGAGCCTTCGGCACCCGTAATGCCTTGCACGAAGACCTTGCTGTTCTTGTCTAAGTAAATTGACATTTCATATGATCCTTCGCCCTTCGACTACGCTTCGCTACGCTCAGGGTGACAGTTTGCTACGCTCAGGATGACACGGCAGCAAGTTCAACCGCTCGCTGCGCGCCTTCGTCCATGGTTTCAACCGGCGTCATGCCGGCTTCTTTGAGAATGCGCCGCCCCTCGGCTTCGTTGGTTCCGGTAAGACGAATAACCAGCGGAATCTTGCGCGCTTTGGTCGTGTTTAACGCTTCGACGATACCCTTGGCGACTTCGTCGCCGCGGGTGATCCCGCCGAAGATGTTGATGAAAAAAACCTTCGCGCCGGTGTGATTGACTACCAGCTCGTAGCAGTTACGCACGCGCTGCGCATTCGCACCGCCGCCGACGTCGAGAAAGTTGGCGATCTCGCCGCCCGCGTTCTTGACCGCGTCCATCGTCGCCATCGCAAGGCCGGCGCCGTTTGCCATCGTTCCTACCGTGCCGGGGAACGTGCGGAAGTTGCGGATGCCCAGACCCGCTTGCGCAGCCAGTGATTCGTCAGCATCGAGCGGCAGCGTTTTCTGCCACTCTTTGAACTCGGGATGACGGAAGAGCGCGTCATCGTCAAGCTCGACCTTCGCATCCGCCGCGATCACGCGGCCGTCTTTGGTAAGAATGAGCGGATTGATCTCGACGAGCGGTGCGCCGTAGGCGAAAAACAAGTTGTACATGCCGGCGACGATCGCCGGAAATCCCTTGCGATATCCGGCATCCAAATCAGCCTTGAACGCAAGTTCGCGCCCGATGAACGGCGAGTACCCGATCGCGGTGTCGACGTAGAACGTGTGAAACGACTCGGGATGTTTCTCGTGCACTTCTTCGACGTCCATGCCGCCGAAGCGCGTGACGATGATCGCCGGCTTCTTGGTCGTGCGATCGACCGAGATCGCACAATACGATTCCAAAGCGACATCGAGCGTTTCCTCGACCAGCACCGAGTTCACCGGTTCGCCGTTGGGGTTCTGGCGATTCGGCGGCATCGGCGTCGCCATGATCTCGGCTGCGGCTTTGCGCCCCTCTTCCGGCGTCGTCGCAAATTTGATCTTGCCGGCTTTACCGCGCCCGCCCATGAGGACTTGCGCTTTGATAACCCATTTGCCGGGATTCTTTTCGATGAACGCGGCGACTTCGTCGGGCGTGTTGCAGTGCTGCGAGCGCGGAACCGGTATCCCGCTTCGGCGGAATAGCTCCTTGCCCTGATACTCCATGAGATTCATGGCGTGTTTGTCTTCTCTCCTAGTCTAATTTGCCGAGTAGGGATCGTGCGATGATGATCTGCTGGATTTCCGAGGTACCTTCGTAGATCTCGGTGATCTTGGCGTCGCGGTAGAACCGCTCGACCGGGAATTCCGTGGTGTACCCGTAGCCGCCGTGGATTTGAATCGCCTCGGCCGCGTGCTTGCGCGCTGCGGTCGACGCAAAGAGCTTTGCTTTGCTCGCCTCGATCACGTAGGGCCGCCCCGCGTCGGCCAGCGCCGCCGCACGATAGACCAGCAGGCGTGCCGCGTCGAGGTCCATCGCCATCTGCGCGATCTTGAACGAAATGCCCTCGAAGGCCCCGATAGCGCGACCGAATGCCACGCGATCCTTGGCAAACGCCACCGAATGATCCAGGCAGGCCGCAACGATGCCGGTCGCCTGCGCGGCGATGCCGATGCGGCCGCCGGCCAAGGCGTTCATCGCCGATCCGAACCCATCGCCCTCTCGACCCAGCAGCGTGTTTTCCGGCACGCGCACGTCGTCGAAAGCAAGATCGCACGTATTGCTGGTATGGATCCCGAGCTTTTCGGTAATTTTCTCGACCGAAATCCCCGGCGTGTCGTTGTCGACCAGAAAGGCGCTGATGCCGCGCGAGCCACCGCCGCCCGTGCGAAACATCGCAAGCGTAACGCCCGCAACGCTGCCGTTGGTGCACCATTGCTTGCGGCCGTTGAGCACGTAGGCGCCGCCGTCTCGCTTGGCGCTTGCGCGAATGGATGCCGCATCCGAGCCGAAGTCCGGCTCGGTGAGCGCGAACGCGGCGATCACGTCGCCCGCGGCGAGCTTGGGAAGCCACTGTAATTTTTGCTCTTCGGTGCCCAAGCGTGAAACCGCCGAAGCGATCATCGAATGTACCGAGAGCGTGACCGCGCTGCCGGCGTCGACGCGCGCAATCTCTTCGACCGCCAGCGCGTAGGCGACATAACCGGCGCCGACGCCGCCATAGGCTTCGGGCACAACAATGCCCATGATACCCGCGTCGTTGAGTTTGGTGAAGAGCGCGCGCGGAAAAACGTGCTCGCGATCCCACAGCGCGATGTTCGGCGCGATCTCACGCTGCGCAATCTCCGCAGCAAGCGCGGCGATTTGCCGCTGTTCGCCGGTAAGATCGAACTGCGCCCGCGCACTCGAATCAATCATGAAACGGCGATACTAGCCGACTTTTACCAGCAGCGCATCACCTTGTCCGCCGCCCGAGCACAACGATGCGATCCCGTAACCGCCGCCGCGCTTGCGCAGCTGATTGATGGCGGTGCCCACCAGTCGCGCGCCCGATGCGCCGATCGGATGGCCCATCGCGACCGCTCCGCCGAACAGATTGATCTTCGCTTCTCCGATACCGAGATTGCGAGCCGACGTGATGGCCACGTTGGCAAACGCTTCGTTGATTTCCCACACAGCGATGTCTTCGGCGCGCAGGCCGTGCGCATCCAGCAGTTTTTGCGCCGCCATCGCCGGCGTGTAACACAGGTAGGGCGAATCCCATCCGACGGTTGCATGACCGAGTACCGTCGCGATTGCGTCGTAACCGCGCTCGCGCGCGTAGGCTGCGTCGGCAAGAACCAGCGCGGCCGCACCGTCGTTGACGCCCGGCGCGTTCGCAGCGGTCACCGTTCCGTCTTTCTCCAGCGGTTTGAGTTTGGCCATCGCCTCATAGCTCGCGTCGGCGCGCACGGCTTCGTCGCGATCGACCAGAGTAAACGGCGCGTCGCCGGTTACAAAGGGCGCCCACGACGCATAGTCCAGGGTAAAACGCTGCGACGGCGTGTGATTCCACATCGCGCCCGGAGCGCCGACCGTCGCGGGAACGCGCACGTCGCCGCGCTGCGGCAGCGCATCGACCACGACTTTGCCTTTGGCTTTGGTCGCGACGCGCACCGGCACGATCTCATCGTCAAACGCGCCGGACTCGTGCGAGGCGTGAGCGCGGCGATGGCTTTCGTACGCAAAACGATCTTGATCTTCGCGCGAGAGGCCAAGCTCACCGGCGACGATACTGCCTTGCGCGGCCATCGTCATCGGAAAATACTGATCCCACAGCCCATCGTAAATCATCTCGTCGATCAGCTTGCCGTCACCGAAGCGATAGCCGCTGCGCGCGTCCTTGAGCAGATAGGGCGCATTGGACATCGATTCCATACCGCCGGCGGCGATCACGCGATTCGCCCCCGTGTTGATCAGACGCATCGCAGTAGCAACCGCAAGCAAGCCCGAGGCACAAACCTTGTTCAACGTTTCAGCCGTGACCGTTTTTGCCAACCCCGATTTGAAGACGACCTGACGCGCCGGATTCTGTCCGACACCGGCTTGCAGCACCTCGCCGTACACGACGTGCTCGATCTCCGTCGGATCCATGCCGGCGCGCTGCAGCGCCCCGATCAGCGCCGTGGCGCCAAGGGTGGTTGCGTCGAGGGAAGCGAGTGCGCCGCCCAACTTGCCGAACGGCGTGCGTGCGAGGGAGAGGACAACGGTTTGCGATTCCATGTGGGCCATAACGTCCGTGAAGTTCGGGAAGGCTTGCGGCTTTACTTTCCGTCTTTTGTCGCTTAGGGCGCGTCGGAGCGGCAGATAATGATGCCGCCGGGGTCGCAATGTTCGCTCTCGAGCTGGACGGTAACGTGGCCGATCCCATAGCGCTCGCGCACGACCGACCGAAGCCGCTCCAGAATGCGTGCCCCGTCGCTCAGCCGGCCGTCTTCGAGCAGCAAATGCGCCGACAACGCGCGCGAGCCGCTGCCGATCGTCCAGACGTGCAGATCGTGAACGCCGACGATGCCGCCGATGGTGCGAATCTGCAGCTCGACGTCGGCTGAATCGACACCGGGCGGCACGGCCTCGAGCAGCACGTCGCTCGCGTCGCGCAGGACGCCGGCGACACCGACCACGATGATCGCCGCGACGAAGAGCGAGAGCACGGGATCGATCCATGCCGCTCCGGTCATCGCAATGACAACGCCGCCAATGATGACCGCAAGCGCACCGAGCACGTCGCCCGCCACATGCGCGAGCGCGGCGCGCACATTGTGATTGTGATGATGCTCGAGCAGCGTCAGACCGATGCTGACATTGACAACCAGTCCGATAGCCGCGATCACCGTCATCATCAATCCATGCGGCTCCACCGGCGCGCGCAAACGCAGTACGGCTTGATACGCCAAGATCGCCGTCGCGCCAAGGAGGATTGCGCCGTTAAAGAGCGCGCCCAAGACCTCGACCCTGCCGTAGCCAAAAGTCTTGCGGCGATTCGCGCGCCGCGTTGCGCCAACAGCGGCCAGGAGCGCAACGGCGAACGCGAAGACATCGATGCACACGTGCACCGCGTCGGTCGTCAGCGCGAGACTATGCGACGCCGCGCCGCCCCAAAATTCCAACGCCGCGACGGCGGCGGAAAGGATCAGAGCAAGGGAGAGGCGGCGGCGCGAGGACATGGCACGCGCGCTACGTTCGCAACGTTTTGAGAACGAGCAGTCCCAGCATGACGCCAAACGAAACAAACGTGCGGCTCTCGGCTTCGCGAATAACGCTTGGGTTCCACGTACCTTGCCCGTCTGGCGCCGGTTGCGCGAGTGGAATCACCGGCGGAACACGTTCGCAATAGCGCTCGAATGCCTCGCCGAACTCCGAGCGCAAAAATTTCTCTTCGTGAGGAACGATGGTCGCGTATACGGCGAGCATCGTAGCAAGCGAACCGCCCACCAGCGCGAGCTTGGCCGCTACGCCGTTCTTCCCGGTGAACGCGACAGCAAAGCCGAGCGCCGTGATAAAGTTTCCGACGTAGAGCGGATTGCGCACGTAGGCATACGGGCCGGCGGTTACGAGCTGCGGGGCTTCGACCGCGTCGCCGCGTGTCGTTACGCCCGAATAACCGACCGCCCAACAACGCACGAGTTCACCCGCGATCGCAAGGGGAAGTCCAAGTGCGACCCCGGTTGCGCTGGGCCGCCCAAAGACCGCGAGCAGTGCCGCGGGAATCGTGAGCAGCAAGCCGCGATTCTTGAAGACGAGCGCTTGCAGATCGTCGTTGTTGCTATCATCCATGGATTTTTAGCTCTTGGCGGCGGCGCGGTAGATATCCCGTATCGAGGCCGTAAAGGCGATCTGCGGTTCCCATCCGGTGGCCTCGCGCAGCTTCGTCGCGTCGCCAAGCGAAAGCGGAACGTCGGAGGGGCGCATCCGCTGCGGATCGTCGCGGACTTCGACGGGGACGTGCGCTGCGATGATCAGTTCGCGCAAGACATCGCGCATCGCGCGTGCCGTACCGCTGCACACGTTGTAGGTTTCGCCCACTTTTCCGTCGCGCGCGAGGGCGATATAGGCGCGAACAACGTCGCGAACGTCGAGAAAATCGCGTTTTGCATCGAGGTTGCCGACGTAGAGTTGCGGCGGGGCACCCGCCGCAATCTTGGCCAGCTGCGATGCAAATCCGGCGACCGCGAACCGGTCGCTCTGTCCCGGGCCGATGTGGTTAAACGCGCGCGCGATCACGACGTCGAGCCCCAAACTGTGCGCTTCGCCCAACAGCAGCATTTCGGCGGCCGCTTTGCTCGCCGCATACGGATTAGCGGGAGAGAGCGCGCAAGTCTCGCGCAGCGGATAATTCTCGGCCGGCTGAATGCCGTAGACCTCCGCCGAGCTCGTAAAGAGTATCCGCACGCGCGCGTCGGCGCCGCGCGCGTACTCGCGCACGGCCTGCGCCACGTTCGCGGTGCCGTGCACGTTGGTTTCATAGGTTACCGTCGGCGCAGCGATCGACTCGGGCACGAACGTCGCTGCCGCCAGATGAAAGATGACCTCGGGCGCGGCCAGATCGAGCGCCGCGCGCAATGAGGAACGGTCGAGCAGGTCGATGGGGAGTGCGTCGGCGTCATGCGGACCGCCGCAGGCCAACACCTCGTCACCGCGGGCGCGCAGCGCCTCGACCAAATAACGGCCGACAAAACCGGTCGCACCGGTCACGAGCGCGCGCATCGCCGCTACGGGTGCGCGACGATCGCGAGCCGGTCAAGGTCGGCGCGCACCATCATCTCGACGAGTTGCTCGAAACTTACCCGCGGCTCCCATCCCAAGACGCGCTTAGCTTTTGAGGGATCGCCGATGAGCAGATCGACTTCGGCCGGACGAACGAACCGCTCGTCGAGCACGACGTACGGTTCGTAGGAGCCCAGGCCGGCTGACTCAAACGCGATCCGGACAAAATCGCGCACGCTATGCGTTCGCCCCGTCGCGATGACGTAATCGTCGGCGGTATCTTGTTGCAGCATCAGCCACATCGCGCGAACGTAGTCGCCGGCGAATCCCCAATCGCGCTGCGAATCGAGATTGCCGAGTCGTAACTCTTTGGCGAGGCCCAGCTTGATTCGCGCAACACCGTCGGTGATTTTGCGCGTGACAAATTCCTTGCCTCGACGGCTGCTTTCGTGGTTAAAAAGTATTCCGCTCACCGCAAACATGTTGTATGACTCGCGATAATTGACGGTGATCCAATGTCCGTACACTTTTGCGACGCCATAGGGGCTACGCGGATAGAACGGCGTGCTCTCGCGTTGCGGCGTTTCGACCACCTTGCCGAACATCTCGGAACTCGAAGCCTGATAAAATCGAATAGCCGGATCTGACGCGCGAATTGCTTCGAGCACGCGCGTCACGCCGAGCGCAGTGAATTCACCGGTGAGCACGGGCTGCTGCCAGGAGGTCGGAACGAAGGACTGCGCCGCAAGATTGTAGACCTCGTTCGGCCGCACGTCGCGCACGATCGAGGTAATCGAAGACTGATCGAGCAGGTCGCCCGAAACGAATTCGATGTCGTCGACGAGATGCTGAATGCGTTCGTGGACGTCGGTCGAGGTCCGGCGCGTCATACCGACGACGCGGTATCCCTCGTTCAAGAGCAGCTCGGCGAGATAGGAGCCGTCCTGGCCCGTGATCCCCGTGATCAGCGCGGTCTTTTTCACAAGGCCCTAATTGAGGACTTGTATTGTTGTTCCTTGGTCGTCGAACACAAAGCGTGTCTCGTAGATCTCGGCGCCCTCGGGCCCGACGACTTTTGATTGGATCGTCAGTCGATGCACCAGCGCGTTATTGTGCCGCACGACACCGGAATAGAAATATTGCACGAGCGGCGTGACGTTCTCTTGTAGCGGCGCGAGGCGGCGACGTTCAACCAGCATGGTGAGCAAACGCTCCTGCAGCGCGACCGGCAACAGCCGATTGGCGTCGTCGGGCGTCATGCGAACGGTTACCAGTTCTTCTTGCGCCTTGTTGGCTTCGGCGACCGGCTTATCGGTGGTGTAGCGAATGATCGCGTCCCAATCGTCGGCGGAGATGCCGGTGAAGCGCATACCATAACGCCAAACGGACTTGCCTTGATGCGAGACGGTGTCTTGCCATACGGCTTTGGCGCGCATACGAATCACGCGCGTCTCAATCGTCGCGCGGATCTCGAATTCATCACGGCCGACCGGTTCTTGCGTGAGGACACATAAACCGCCGCCGCTTATATCTAAACCGATCGCGGGCTTTTGCGTGAGCCCCGCGTCTACGGAGACCGTCGCCCGATACGGTTTCCGCTTTCGGGGATATTTGCGGCGGTTGGCATCCTTACCGGTAAACCAGCCCAGAAGGTCGCTGAACACTGCCCCGGCCGTATTGGCTATCCCCCCGCGCGAACCATCCCAGCCAAGGACGTTGCAACGAACGCGGCGACCTCGCTGGGGAGGGTCCCGCGGCCAAATCCGGCATCGTACCCAAGTTCGCTCGCCATAAGATTGTTCACCCGAGGACCACCGCAGATAAGGACAACGCGGTCGCGCAATCCCTCGGCTTCGAGCAATTCCACCAAGGACGTGAAGTTCTTGAGATCGCTGCCCTTCTGGGTGACGACTTGTGATGCCAGCATCGCGTCGATTGCGTGATCTTTGGCAAAGCGCACAAAATCTTCGACCGCGACTTGGCTGCCCAGATTGAACGTCTCGAACATGTGGTAACGCTCGAGACCGTAGTCACCTTTATAGCCCTTCATGTTTAAGATTGCGTCGATCCCGACCGTGTGGGCGTCGGTCCCGATGCAGGCACCGGCGATGCGAATCTTGCGGCCAAGATGATCGCGAACGTAGGCATCGATTTCATCCATCGACATCGCATGCGTTTTTGCCGACGGCGCCTTGACCGCGTCGGCGTCGATCGACTGCGGCGTGCTGGCATAGACGACGAAGGTCGAGAATCCAGTCGCAATCGTGCGGCCCTCGACAACTTGCACGTCGGTAAAGCCCATCTTGGCCACGAGCTGACGCGCGGCTTCGTCGGCGGCTTCACTCCATTCGATCGGCAACGCGAACGAGAGCTGCACCTTGCCGTCGTTCATCGTATCGCCGTACGGTTTAACGAGCCGCATATAGCAACGCTTCTTCGAAGGGGTTCCAGTAGTCGTCGGCGCGAGCGAAGACGCCGTCAAATCCGCGTCCCCCATCGGGCGGCCGCGACACGTCGGCAAATACGGCGGCTTCAATCGCGTGCATGAGCCCCAGATCCGCGACCCGTTCAAGCAGCGTCGCGCAATCCGCTAGGACCGACTGAGCCCGCCGCTCGATGACGCCGTTCGGCTTTGCCGCGATCTCGTCACCAAAGTGCCGCGCCGTATTCATAATGTAGCGGGCGTTCTCGATCGAGAGCGCGCGGTCGGCCAGGAACGGCGTGTGGATAGCTTCAGTGAGCATGCCGCAGAGGTGGATCGTCTGATGCGTCATGACCGAGGTCAGGTTGAACATCGCATCGATGAGATGACCTTTGAAGATGTCGCCGGTCATGTGTTTGGTCGGGGGCATGTATTTGAGCGGCGCATCCGGGAAGACTTGGCGCGCGAGCTGCGCCTGCGCGACCTGATACAGGAATCCGTCTTCCAGATCCGGGCTGATCTCGTAGGCGTCACCAAGCCCGATCTGTCGATCCGGCATTCCCGCGCGGTGCGCGAATTCTTCATTGATGAACTGCGAGGCCAAAACGGCGGGAGCTTGTTCGACGGCATCGGCGGTCGTCAAATAATTATCTTCGCCGGTATTGATGATGATGCCCGAATAGGCGTTGAGCATGCGACTGAAGTGCTGATCGACAAAGGTGCGCTTCATGTTGATGTCGCGAAAGAGAATGCCGTACATCGAATCGTTGAGTAGCATATCTAGGCGTTCGAGCGCCGCCATCGTGGCGATCTCCGGCATGCACAGTCCGCTGGCATAATTGGTGAGCATCACGTAGCGACCGAGCTGCTCGGAGACTTCATCGAGCGCCTCGCGCATGATCCGAAAATTCTCTTGCGTCGCGTAGGTGCCGCCGAAGCCTTCGGTGGTCGGTCCGAACGGAACGAAGTCGAGCAGTGACTGTCCCGTCGATCGGATGACCGCGATGATCTGCGCGCCCGCTTGCGCGGCGGCCACGGCGGCCGTGCGGTCTTCGTAGATGTTTCCGCTTGCGACGATCACGTAGAGCAGTGGAGGCGGCAACTGCGGGAGTTCGGCAAGACGCGCATCGCGTTCGGCGCGGTTTGCTCGCACGCGCGCGAGCGACGCCTCGACAAACGGGCGAAGCGCGCCGCGGGCTGCGTCGTCAGGCGCAGCAGCGAATTGCGCGAGCGTCAGGGTGCCGGCGGCGAAGGTTTCGCCCAACGAGCGCGGATCGAGTCCTGTCTCGGCCAGACCCTTTCCGAACCACAACGCAATGCCGCGCGAACGTTCCACCGGTGAGAGCGAATCGAGGATCATGTTCGGAACCGGAACCTCGTCAGGACCGACGCCGTCGACCCCCAGCAGCCGCAGCACCGAGCGCTCGACCGCAACGGTCGAATGGGAAGCGATAAAATCACTTACCGGCGCGGTAATCGCAGCGGCAAGTTCACGACACCGAGTAACGAGAGCGCGATCGATTCGCAGTTCCACGACGACCTACTTATCGCGCAGGTAGGCGGCGATCCCCTCACGCCACGGCGGCATCACGATTCCGAGGGCCTCGAGCTTGCCATTGGCGAGCGCGGAGAAGGCCGGGCGCCGCGCCGGCGCCTTCCACTGCGCTGCCGAAATCGGCTCGATCGACTGCTCGATTCCCGCAAGCTCCAGCGCAGCGCGCGCAAAATCATACCAACTCACCGGACCAACATTGCAGGCGTGATACAGACCGTGCTCGCCGGTTTCGACCAAAGCCCGCAACGCGATTGCCAGATCACCGGCATAGGTCGGCGAGGCGATCACATCGCTGACGACCCGGGGCGTTTCGCCCGAACGTGCTTGCGTGATGATCCGGTCGACGAAGGTGCCTTTGCTCTTTGAGGCGTGCCGACCGTACACGCCACAGGTGCGCACGACGAACGCCTTCATCGCGCGACGAAGCACGAGCTGCTCGCCCGCAAGCTTCGACGCTCCGTAGGCGCAGATTGGACGCGCGCAATCCCCTTCTATATACGGAAGGGACGCGTCGCCGTCGAAGACGTAGTCAGTGCTGACGGTCAGAAAGGCGATGTCGCGCTTTTGGCATAGCGCCGCCACCCGATCGAGGGCCAGCGCATTGATTGCGAAGGCGCGGTCGGGTTCGACCTCACAAACGTCGACGTTGTGAAAGGCCGCACAGTTAACGAAAAGCTCTGGACGCGCCACCTCGATCGCGCGCTCGACCGTACCGGCATCCTCGATATCGAGTGCTTCATGCGAGGGCGCTAGGATGTCATCGCTCGTCCAGCGATTGCGAATCTCCGAACCGAGCTGCCCGGAACCGCCAGCGAGCAGCACTTTCAAGTACGCACCTCGCGTGCGACTTGGACGCCAAGCGAAGCAACGACGGTGAGCGGCATAACGATGTTGCCAAGCAAGAGTTCTGTAACGACGACTCCAAGGTCGGATGAAACAGCGCTATGACCGCAAGCGTGGCAAGGGTCGCGACGAGCAGAGGCAGCGCGAAACCGAGCCGATGCGTCGACATTCCGTATGCACCAAGGCTATTGGTCATCGCAAGCCCGGCCATTGCAGCAGCGTACGTTGGAAGCAAAGGTAACGCCGCATCAAAAGCATTCCCCGTAAGCACATGCAAGACCAAGATGCCGAAGAAGTGAAAAGCCAGAACGCCGATCCCCGACACGACGGCGATGAAGAGTACCGCGCCCCAGAAAAGCTTGCGTGTGCGTTCACCGCGCGCGTGGCGATGCGTCACTTGCGGAATGAGAATCGTCGGGATAAATCCGACAAAATAGAAGACAATCTTGCCACACAGCGATGCTGCCGAATAGAGGCCGGCTTGCTCGGCTGGAAAGAAATGCTTGACTAAGAGCACGTCGGCAAATCCCATAGTTGTGAGCGTTACGGTCAGTACGAGCGCGCCCGTGGTCGTAACAAAGATACGCCGCCAATCGAGGACTATCGGCGCAGGGAGGACCCGGCGGTAGCGTTTTATCAGCGGCGCGGCGATCACGAGGGCTCCGGCCGTCATCCCGCATAAGAATGCGCCCGTGGTTCCGAAGATCGTGAGTCCCGCGGCCGCGACGGCAAGCAGCGCCACGACTTTGACCACGCCTTCGCTCACGAGCGACCACGCATATGCCCCGTACGCGTGAAGACCCTGTCCGATCGAACGCATCGTCGAAGCCAGAATTCCGACTGCCGACATCAAGCCCACGATCGGGATCTCCCACGGCGCGACGTGCAAGAACGCGGAGAGCGGTTCCGCAAACAGCAGGCCGCCCACGACGTACAACGCGCCCACGACGACAAATGCGCGAGTGATCCAGCCGATCAGCCCCCGGACATGCCCATCATCATGAAGCGCGGAAAACTCTGCCGAATACTTGGCCACAACGGGGCCAAAAATCGACACCGGCAAACCGACGACGCTATACAAGCTGATAAGCGCATAAAATGCCCCGTACCCACCGACGCCGAGATGCCGGCTCGCGACGGCATGAAACGCGAATCCGCCGACGCTTAGAGCCATGCTCGCGCCAAAAACGAGCGCGCCGGCATTAACAATTGCGCGTGATCCGAACGACGTGGGGGCTCGCTTTGCAACACTCACGGGCATTTGGGTTACGACGCCGAACAGCGGTTTCCATGGAGGTCACGCAACTACCGATCGACGGTGCACTTGAGATCGTGCCGCGGGTATTTGCCGACGAACGCGGCTATTTTAAAGAAACGTATGCGGCGTCACGCTATCGTGCGGCGGGAATCGACCCGACGTTCGTGCAGGATAACCTCTCACTCTCGCAACGTCTCGTGCTACGCGGTCTGCATAGCGATCCTCAGATGGCCAAAATCGTGCAGGTGCTCACGGGCACTGCCTACGACGTGATTGTCGATGTGCGGCGGGAGAGCCCAAGCTTCATGCGCTGGCATGCAGTCACGCTGCGGGCGCGGGAGCACACGCAGCTCTATATTCCGGCGGGTTGCCTGCATGGTTTCCTCGCACTCGAAGACGAAACGGCGCTCCTCTATAAGCAGAGTGCTGAATACGACCCCGCCACCGAGTTCGGGGTCGCTTGGAACGATCCGGACCTGGCGATCGAGTGGCCTCTCGGGGGCGCCGCACCGATTCTCAGCGCGAAGGACGCCGGCAATCCGACCCTGCGGGAGCGCGGTCTTCTGTAACAAAGACGTAGCTCCAGGGTAGAACTCGCTAGAGCCACTGGAAGAAAAGAGAGGGATGGCCATCGAGCCGGGCGCACGCGCCCAACAGAGCGATGAAGCTCTGGTCCGGCGCATCCGCGACGGCGAACGAGACCTGTTCGCCCTGCTGGTCGACCGGTACAAGCGCGGGATTGCAAACTTTATTGGGGCGAGCGTCCGCTGCGCGCCCGATGTGTCGGACCTCTCGCAGGAGACGTTCTTGCGAGCCTATGCGCACCTCGATACCTTCAACCCGCAACTGGGTCGATTCTCGACTTGGATTTATCAAATTGCGCGCAATGTCGTGCGCACGCATTTGGGAAAATCGCTGCGCCGCCCGCCGACCCAAGAACTCCCCGAAGAGCAGACTCTCGAAAACACGCTGCCCGATCCTTCGGTCGAGTCGGATCCCGCCGGCGGGATATTGCGCGCTGAGGCTGAGCGTGAGTTGCGCGACGCGCTCGCGGAACTGCCCGAACGCACGCGGACCGTGCTCGCTCTTCGCTACTTCGACAACATGGAATATCACACGATCGCAAGCACACTTGGACTCTCGCTAGGCAACGTCAAGACCTTGATCCACCGCGGCAAAATCGCTCTCGCTCGCAAGATGCTCGAACGTGACGCGCGCCAACGCGGCGCGGCACGCGAAAAAGGAGGCACGCGTGCGCTGCTCCTCGTGTGAACCGCTGCTGGACCGCTACGTCGAAGGAACGCTGACGCCTCCTGAGATGGCGCGCGTGACAGCGCATCTGCGTATCTGCGCGCACTGCGAATCGCTCTTGACCGAATTGCGCGTGGTTGACGCGCTGCTTGCAACCACGGCAACAGTGGAGCTTGCGCCCAACTTCACCTTCGCGCTCATGGCCGAAGCACGTACCACACCTGTCCACATTCATCGCAAACTTTCGCTGTGGGCTGTGTTGGCGTTTTACATCATCGGCGTATGGATCGCGCTCAGCGGCGTGTACGCATTTTTGGGCGGGCGCATCCCCCATCTCGCGTCGACCGGGCGCGCGCTCGCACATAGCGGCTCGCAAGGCCTCGCCGCCCTTTCCGCCACGGCGCAGAGTGTCAGCCCGGCAACGCCGGTGGTGCTCGTCGGCGTCATCGGCGTCTTGCTGCTTGACGCCTTGCTTGTTTTCGGCGCCATTGTACTGTACCGGTCCGCGCGCACGCGGCTCGCTGCCCATCTCGATCGTTCGGAGGCCGTATGAACGCCCGCCACTGTGTCTGGATCCTATCTGCGCTTGCGTTCGCGCTCAGTTTGTTTGCAATCACCAGTCCGGCTCTGGCCGATCCTACCAGCGTCGATCATGGCGGAACGTATGTCGGATCGGTTGTCGTAGAACCGGGTCAAGTGGTCGACGGCAACGTCGATGTGGTGCTCGGCGATGCAACGATCGAAGGCACGGTCAACGGTGACGTCAACGTGGTTGGCGGAAATATTTTCAATCGCGGTGGCCGCATCACGGGGCAGAAGCACGTGGTCGGCGGCTCGGTCGTCGAGAGCTTCGTGCCGTGGGCGTCAACCGGTGATGACATGGGCAGTTACACGCCTGACCACCATCTGTGGTGGCGGATCGCCTGGGACGCGATCGTGCTCGTCGTATTCTTGATCTTTCCGGTGCGCGCGCGCATGGCGCTCGATCGGCTCGAACAACATCCGGCGATCTCGACCTTGGCCGGTTTGTGCGGTTGGGTCGCCGCCTTCCCGATCGCCGTGCTGCTGCTGTTTACGATTGTCCTCATCCCGCTGATTCCGGTAGAGTTCGTACTGCTCGCCGTCGCGGTATTCTTGGGCAAGGCATCGCTTGCGCTGTTGGTTGGACGCCGGTTCTACGAGTTGCTGCAACCCAAGACCACACCCGCACCGCTGGTAGCGCTGGTCATTGGACTCGTGCTCCTCACGGCAGCCGAGCTGGTGCCGGTGCTGGGCATTATGGTGACGCTTTTGATCATGCTCGTGGGTCTCGGTGCCGTGCTTCTGACCTTCGTTCCCGATTGGAACGTGCCGGGCACAGCCTCTGCCCCATCGCGCGCGGTCATAGGCGGACCGCCCATGCCCCTCGGCTAATATAGGCCGGTGCTATGACGACCCATGTCTCACGCGGCGCGAAGTTCGCGCAGCGCACCGCTCGCCTGCGCGCGTCGACCATCCGTGAGATGCTCAAGGTCACGCAGCAGCCTGATATCATTTCCTTTGGCGGCGGCTTGCCCGCGCCCGAGCTTTTTCCGACGCGCGAAATTGCCGAATGCACCGCCGAGGTCATGGAAACGACCGGCGCGGCGGCACTGCAATACGGTGTGACCGAGGGCATTCCCGAAATGCGCACGTGGGTCGCGCAGCGGCTGACACATCGCCTGCGCGCGACCTTCGACGCGTCGGAGATTCTGATCGTCAACGGGTCACAGCAAGGGCTCGATCTGATCGGAAAAATTTTCCTCGACCCCGGCGACCACGTCGTCTGCGAGCATCCGACGTACCTTGGTGCAATTCAGGCGTTCGATGCGTACCAGGCGCGCTATCTCGCGGTTGAGACGGACGAAGACGGTCTCGTGCCGCACTCGCTCGAGCGCGTGCTCGAACGCGCCGACCCATTTCCGAAGTTTCTCTACGTCATTCCAAACTTTCAGAATCCCACCGGCCGCACGCTCGCAGCTGACCGCCGCGAAGCGATCGTACGCATCTGCGAGCGATTCGATCTGCCGATCGTGGAAGACGATCCCTACGGCGAACTGCGCTTCGAAGGGAGCGACCTGCCTTCGCTTTCGTCGTTTCCGACGAGCGGATGCGTGATCTACTCGGGGACCGGAAGCAAGATTTTGGCGCCGGGCCTGCGGGTCGCGTGGTTGGCCATTCCCGATCACGACGTACGTGACAAGATCGCCCTGGCAAAACAAGGTACCGATTTGCAGACCGGCTCGCTCGCGCAGTACGTCTTCCACCGCTATGTGGCCAAGGCCGAAGCCTTCGAGGCACATGTGGCGCAGATTGTCACAACCTACCGTCGCCGGCGCGATGTAATGTTCGAGGCGCTGCGCGAACACATGCCGCCACGGGTGCACTTCAATCGCCCGGCGGGTGGGATGTTCTCGTGGGCGAGCGTCGACGGAGTGGATACGATGGAACTGCTCAAGCTCTCGGCGGAGCAAAAAGTCGTCTTTGTGCCCGGCGTTAGCTTCTATCCCGAGCGCGACGTGCACGACGGCATGCGTCTGAATTTCTCGAACGCTTCCGAAGAGAAGATTCGAGAAGGCATCGGCCGCCTCGGCGCCGCAGTACGCGCCTTCAAATCTTAGCTCGTTGCAACGTTAAGGAGTATCTCGTGGCTGCTTTCGTGACCGGTATTGCCCCCACGCAGGATGTGGACGACCTCGAAAAAATGTTGAGCTCGATGTCTGGGCTCGATCATTCGAAGTTCGTCGTGATCACGAAGGCGGACCGGACCGACGAGCACGACGATTCGTTCCTCAACTTCGTGCATGCGGCGAGCGAAGACCATCTGCTCATCAACGACCCTGGCACGAGCGTACCCGGAATCAATACCTCACCGCCGCTCAACGACTACCTGTCGCACCCGCATGTTATTCAGCACGTCGGCAACCTGCCGATTCCCGACGACGAAGCCGACAACTACAACGACGCGATCGAGAACGGTCGTACTGTCGTCGCCTATCCGGTCGACGGCGATCCCGGAGCGGTGACGGCGGCGTTTCGCGGCGCAGGACTTCTGCACGTCAAGACATTTAAGGGCTAAGCGTCCCCACGTTATCTCCGTCGTAGTCGCGATGCGTTAGCCACGGATTGTGGAAGTATGCAAATGGGGCGCGGTGGGTTCCATAGGTTTGCACGGGCCGGCGTGAGGTTTGTGAACCTGTTCCGCTAGGCAAAAAACAGTAGAGCTTCCCGTCGCCGATCTCACTTGCGAAGACACCGCCACTTACGATCACGATGCCGCCGAAAATCGGCGTCGGTGTTGAATACCACCACAGCCGTTTCCCCGTCGCGAGGTCGAACGCACCCAAGCCGTCGCAGTTCGACGTACAATTCGGTTGTGTGTATCCAATGAAGAGCATGCCCTGCGAAATAGCGGGCGGCGAGAGCACGCCCTTCTCATAGTTCGGATCGATTCCCGTAACGAGTGACCACACCACGTTCCCCTGCAGGTCTAACACCGCGATCCCGCCGTGAGTGGTGTCGGTGCTGAGCCCGAAGGGCACCGCGACGTACTTCCCGTCGGTCGCGATGCCGTTGAACACCATGCCATCGGGAAAGGGAGACTGCTTCCACAGCAATTGCCCGCTCGACGTGTCGAACGCGTAGAGGTAACCGTCCTTTGCGCCGTCGATCACCTCGCCGGCGACAACCACCGGCGTTGCGCCGAAATCCCAATTGTTTTCATCCATCGGACCCGGAGTATGCCAGACGATCGAGAGCGTACCCGGGTTCATGCGCAACATGCTGTCGCCATAGGGAGCATCCGTAACGCTGCACGAGTTCCCGGTTGCCACGTACATGTTTCCGGAAGCATCGAAGACCGGCGAGCTCCACACACCTACCCCTTCCGTTTGGTTCGGTGTAAGCGTCGCAGTTGCGAGAGTCGTCGGCATGAACGGATCGAGCGCTAGGACCTGCGCGCCTCGCATGCACTCGCCCGGCTCCAGATGATTCGACGCGCCGATGAAGAGGGTTCCTCCGTAAATCACCGGCGAACCGCGATAGTGACCTCGATATTGGCCCGATTGAACCGGCCCCGAAATCAGCGGTCCCCACGCGCTTTGGGCTGGATACGAGAACACTTCTTGGCCCGTCTGCGCGCCGACGACGTAAAAGTCGCCCGTGTCGCTCGGAAAATAGACCAATCCGCCGGCGACGAGCGGAGAGGGGACGAAGCCCTCGTTCGCAGGCGGTGCAAAATTCCAAATCTGCGCGCCGGTCGCTTCGTTGATGGCGTACGCGTTGCCGCCCTGCTCGGTTCGGTATACAACGCCGCCGGAGACGGCGACCGATGAATATGATCCGACCGTACCGTTGAATTCCCACGCGGGCGCAAGCGATCCAACATTTGCCTCAGTGATCGAAGCCTGTAACGTATTATCGCCGCTCCCACTGGGGTCGTAGCGCGAAGAAGTCCAATCGCCGGCTGTGTCGCTCGAATCGACGTTTGGATTCGTCTGACCCTTCGGAGCCGCCGTCGAGGTTGGCGCATTCGGTATCGAGAGTGCCCCGCTGCTCCCACCACCTCCGCAAGCAACAAGGAATAGCGCTACAAACACGACGCTGAGACGAAGTGACGTTCTCATATGCCTCTATGTATTAAAAGTCTATCGACGGAATCCTGAGTATGCTTGTTGTTAGGAGAAGATTTTTGGCTCAAACGAATGAGGGTTCGGCCAAAAGGATGGCCTAGCCAATGGGATCGAGCGCTTGCCTTCGCCAGAGCGGGGGATGCGCTTGTGGGGCGCGACGTCCACGGCGGCCTACGCGGGAATTTCTCGAATGATTGGGGAGATGAACCTTAAAGACTATTCGTGGCCGCTTGCGCGAGCGGTATTGCCTCTAGGGCTAACGCACTGCGCCCGCAGTATTATCTCCGTCATATTCGCGGTGGCCCATCCACGGATTGTGGTAATATGCGCTGCCTCCTACGTGCGTCCCATAGGTCATCAATTCTCGTAGTTGCGATTGTGGACTCGTCGACGGACTGAATCGGTAAAGCGTCGGGTTGCCGTACTCGCCGGCGAACACGCCGCCCTGAACGACAACGATTCCACCGAAGATCGGCGTCGGGGTGGAATACCACCACAGCTGGTTTCCGGTCGCAAGGTCGAAGGCACCGAGTCCGTCGCAGCTCGCGCTGCAATTCGGTTTCGTGTAGCCGAAAAAGAGCATACCTTGCGAGATTGCCGGTGCCGAAAGTATGCCGTCGGTCGGATATGCCGAATCGGTGCCAGTAACAAGCGACCACACGATGTTGCCATGCAAATCCAGCACCGCGATTCCGCCGTGCAAACGGTCGGTACTGATCCGGTACGGCACCACGATATACCGCCCGTCGGTCGCCAAAGCGCCGAATACGCTGCCGCCTGGGAACGGCGATTCTTTCCAGAGCAGTTGGCCGCTCGACGTATCATAGGCGTAGACGGTCCCATCCTTCGCGCCATCGACCACTTCGTCGTCGACGACGACGGGTGTCGCTCCGAAATCGAGGTCGTCCGCGTCGGGCGGCCCCGGCGTCGACCACACCACGGCAAGCGAGTTTGGATCGAGGCGAACGATACTGTCCCCGTAGGGCTCGTTCGTAACGTCACACGTATTTCCGGTCGCAACGTACATACCGCCTGACCCATCGAACACCGGCGTGCTCCAGACGCCGTCGCCGCTCATACCGTTGACCGTCAGATTCGCGGCTGCGCGGGTAGCGGGCGAAAGCGGATCGAGCGCTAAGACTTGCCCTCCTTCGATACAATTGCCCGGTTCGGACTGATTAGATGCACCAATGTAGAGCGTACCATTTGCATACACCGGCGCCGCTCGAAAGTGTGCCCGCAATTCGCTATTATTGATCGGCGGCCCCCACAGGCTCGGCGGCGGATAGCTGAATTCCAGTTGACCCGATCCACTTGAAACAGCGAAGAAATCGCCTGTGATACTCGGGAAATACAGGCTTCCAGCGGCAACGAGGGGTGACGCAAAGAAGCCCTCGGACGAAGGGGGCGCATAGTTCCAGATTTGGGCGCCGGTCGTTTCGTTGACGGCATAGGTATTGCCGCCTAGCTCCGTGCGGTAGACGACCCCCCGGGAGATCGCCACGGAAGAGAGTGTGCCAACGGTGCCATGAAAAATCCACACCGGTCTTAAGGCCGCAACATTTCTCTCGGTGATTGAAGTTTGCAACGGGTTGTCGCCGCTTCCGCTAGGATCATAGCGCGCGGAGGTCCAAGCTGCGGCCGTGTCGCTTGCGTCGACATTTGGATTCGGCGGGGTCGGCGTTGCGACCGCCGCCTCGGGGATCGAAGCCGCCCCGCCTCCGCCCCCGCCGCACGCTGCGAGTATAACCCCAAATATAAGGCTGCTTATAATGCTAGACAATCTCACTTTCGCTAGCATACGTGAAGAGTTTAATGTTGTTCCTTCTCGGCAATCTCTCAGCTTTCGGTGGGAATTTCCGGCGCAAACAGCGAGAAAGCCGACTTGCACATGTAAGATTAAGGAAATGGTGCGCCAACCTTTTGTCCAAAAGGGGCGCTGATGCCCAAGCCTGTTTCTTCCCGCTAAGAAAGCTGATCTCTGACTACGCGACGTATGTTTTTGGCCGCTGCCTCCGCCGCGCTGCTTCCGAGAGGCGTTCTCGCGGATGAGCCGGTCATACATCTGGCCACCTATGCGCATATCGATGTCGCCTGGCGATGGCCTCAACAGGAGGGACTCCAGCAGAGCGATTCGACGTTTCGCTCAGTGCTTCGGGTCCTTGATGCTTTTCCACAACTGAGGTTCTCGGAGACCAGCGCCTCGTACTACGCGTGGGTCCGCATTACGGACCCCAATACATTCGCTCGCGTCGCGAGTATGGTGAAGCTAGGGCGCTGGGAGCCGATCGGGGGGTGGTGGACAGAGGCTGACGTCAACATCGTGTCGGGTGAATCGCTCATGCGCCAGGGGTGGTTCGGCCTACGCGAATTCCGAGAGCATCTCGGGACCGGCACGTCGGTCGCGTTCCTTCCAGACAGCTTCGGATCATCGGCCAATCTTCCGGCGATCTTGCGAGCTCAAGGCTTTGACTATTACGTCATTGGGCGCGGGATGTTCGCTGATGGAACGATTCCGCCCGGAGCATTCATCTGGCACTCGCTCGGCGATTCGTCGGTGGTGGGCTACAACAACCCGTTGGCGGGTGGCACTAATGATGCCATCAAGACCGTCGACGAGGCGGCAAAACTGGGGAATGACCCACTCGTCTGGTTCGGGTTGGGCGATCACGGCGGCGGCCCGACCATGGAATCCGTTGGAGCGCTGACGCAATATCTCAAAACCCCTGGCGCCCCGAAGGCGCAGTTTTCTCGGGTGGAGCCCTATCTGCGCTCGATCGGTTCGCCCCTTACGAATAAGCGCGGCGAGATTGAAGGCGTGTTCCCCGGCGCCTACACGAATTGCTATGACATGAAGCGGTCGGCGATCGACGCGGAACGGTCGCTCATCGATTGCGAGCGCTTCGACGTGCTCGCCACACTATGCGACATCGATCTCCCCGCGCCCGACCTCGACGACTTGTGGGAGACGCTGCTGCTCAATCAACATCATGATACGATCTCCGCAACGGGGCTTCGTGGGAACATCGAGGCGGCAATAGGGCAAAACCGTTCCGTTGCCGATCGCGCGTCCGACAAATCGCGCGTTTATCTCGAGAGCATCCTCGATCGCATTCCCCATTCCCCAAGTGACGACGCGATGCTTGTGATCTTCAATCCATTGCCGCACGCCGTTCGTACCGTCACTCGTTATCCGTTGTCCGTTCCCCCGGGGAAGGTTCCGAACATCCTCGATAGCAGCGGCGCCGCGGCCGCGACTCAGATCGCCGCGTCCGACCAGACCATCTATCCCAATCAGAGCGCGCCGACGTGCATTACCGTCGACCTGCCGGCGTTTGGATTTGCGGCATATCGCGTGAAGGGGCACGCCGATGCTCCACCCGCCGCGCCGCTACATGTGCCCGGAATGCTTGAATCAAACGCACTGCGTGTGGAGTTAGATGCTTCTTCCGGCCTTCCGTCGCAGTTGCAGGATGCTCAAGGGACGGTTCTTTTGAGTAGGCCACGTTTCGCCGTCTTCAGCGATCGTGAAGACACCTGGGGATCGAATGGGCTCGCGACATACCCCGAATTCGGCTCTTTCGATCTGCAATCGCAGCGCGTGCTCGAGTGGGGGCCAGTGCGCATGGTCGTCGAGGGGACCTACGCATTCCGCGCTTCGCGACTCGTGGTGCGCACAGAGCTGCGGAACGGTGAGCGCGCGGTGCGCCTCATGATTGATGCGGACTGGAACGAGCCCTTCATGCGCTACGCTTTGGCGGTGGACGTCCCCGGGTCTACCGCCTTCTACGATATTCCGTTCGGCGTAATCGAGCGACCGTCAGCGCCGAGCATTGCTCCAGGCCTGTCTTTCATAGCTCGCCGTCGTGAACCGCGTGGAATGCTTGCGCTTGTGAGTTGCGGCAGTCACGGATTTTGGGCTTCCGCGACCACAATCGGCGTCACGCTCGCGCGCTCGACGCCATACTCGTCCCTTGACTCGGTGGATCCGAGCGCTACCGACTTTCAAGACACCGGCCGGCGCCAAGTTTCGCTGATGATCTCACTCGGCGATGACGTTGCGGAATTACGCCGCGTCGCCGACGCCTTTGAGCGGACGTTCCCCGTGCTTTGGAATGGCGTGCACGACGGGCCCGCCAATCCCCGAGCGAGCTTCGCCCGAATTCCCGACGGCGTGACGCTCGCTTCTGCGCGAAGAACAGCTGGGTCGACCGAACTTCGCCTCCACAACCTGAGCGCCGACGTCGTCGAGGCGACAGGTCGGGTCGGCTCGGCGGCGTTCGGTCTCACGCTGGACGCCTTTGGAATTCGCACCCTGGGGCTTCGCGGCGCACGATTTGAAGACGTTACGCAGGGCTAGAACTGCAGCGTTTGTCGCTGCGCTTCTTGTCCTTGTCTTCGCCGACCGGTTGAATAATATACCCTTGCTCGCCACTACTCTCGAAATCGTCTCATCGGCGATTTGCCTTGGCTTACTTCTTTTACCCAGTGCGAATGGCCAGCCAGAAAGCACCCGTTTGAACCCGCTCGCGGCGTCGCTGCTTGGCGCAAGTGGCGCGCTCGCGGGCACACTTGGCTGGCTTGCGGGAACTCCCGCATTCGCGCACGACTGGAAGTGGCCGCTGGATTCGCTTCAATCGCACGATCAGCTCGCAATGCTCGCATCGATATGGCTACCGTGGGGCTCCGGGGCGCCGGCGATACAGGCGCTTGGAAATTATCCGATCGCGTTACTTGGATGGGCATTCGGCTATCTACTCCCAAGCAATCTCGCGCTGCTCGCTGTGCTGACGATCATCGGTGGATGCGGCGGTTTGGGAATCGCAGCTCTCGCAGCGCGAGCAGGCCTCTCGCACCCGTATCAGGCAGTTCTCGCGCTTAGTTTTGCAGCGATGCCGGCGTGGTTCAATCGCCTGGATGCGGGCCATCTCGAATGGCTGCTTGGATACGCACTCTTTCCGGGCGCGCTTGCGATCGTGCTCTCCAGCATGGATGCTCGCCGAGTCGCGGGCACTCTTGGAGCTCTGTGGGGCATAGCCGGCGGACAGGCACAGTTTCTGTTCCTCTTTCCGCTGGTGGCACTCCCGCTCGCCGTTCGGTCGCGGCGGCTTGCCGCTGTCGGGGCGGCGCTGCTGCTCATGGTCGTCATTCAACTACCGGCAATCGTGGCAATGATCTACGCACATAGCCTCGGTGCGTTCGCGTCGCAACAAACTAACCTAACGTGGCAGATGGCCCAAAGCGATCCTCTTTCACTTTCTCTTCTCTCCGGCGCCGACCCGGCGCATTATTTCGCCCATTGGCAAAGCGCAAGCGCATTTGTGCTATCCCTCGGCATCGTTGTTTTTGCCGGAATCGGGGTCTTCAGCAGCAGCTTGACCCGAATCCTCGCTGCGGCATGGCTGCTCTGTGCGTTGTGGAGCAGCGGGCTCGACGGTCCGCTCGCGATTCCGATCGCGTGGTTCTTCACCCACGTCCCTGACGCAGTAGCGTTGCGCGAATTCGCGCATGTCCAAGCCGTTGTCGCACCATTGATTGCTGTTTTAGGCGCTCATGGGATCTCGCGACTCGCTACTGCTTTGAAAGTCCGGGCTTGGGTTGGCGCCGCCGGGACGTTTCTCGCGCTGTTACCCCTGACTGCGGCATCATTTTCTGGCGCGATCACGCGAATCGACGTTCCCGTGCCGCACTCGGCTTACCTCGAGCGGGTTGCGGCACAGATCGCGGCAATGCCCGACGCGGGACAAATTCTTTGGTGGCCTGGAATTGCCCCAATCGCGCTACGAACCGATGCAACGCGCGGCGGTGTCGATAGCGAAGCCTTTGTGACCGGAAAGCATGCGCCGTATGCCGAGTATCGTCCGACCGCAGCGCTCGCTCAAGCGCTCCTCGCTCTGCATTCGGGCGATCGTGCCGCCTGCGGATTGCTCGCAAACCTCGGTGTCCAGGCCGTGATCGTGCGCAACACTACGGAAGTTCCGCCCGGTGCGGCGTTGTCGTCGCTTGTGAACCCAAATCCCGACACCGCAGCTCACGCAGGCTTGATCGAAATGGCGACTCTTGGACCGTATCACATGTACAAAGTGCCCTGCTATCGCGGGCGCGTCACGATCGCGAACGACGCGCAAATAACCGGCGACTGGTCCTCAATCATACCGATCGCGCGTCGCGTCGGCGCCACGGATGAACGGACCGGACCGCCGTCGCCGCCCCCCGGTTGCGTAGCAACAGCATTTCCCGCGGCTACACGCCAATCGACCGACATCACACGCGACTGGGTTCCACTCTCAGAGTTGGATTCGCATTTCTTGCAATTCGACAATGCGTTCGGCGACGTGCTGGTAACGCGCGATCGCAGCAGGCTCCTAAAAACGTGGGCGCTCGCAGCGCCGGCGTTTGCTCCGTATACCTGGCTACCGCCCGGGCGCGCGAACGAGCTCCTCCCCGCGACGATCGCCGTTTGGGAAACAGCACGTTGCCCCATCGGCGCGCAACCGGCGCGAGGCACGGTCGCGAATGCAGCGCCCTCGAGGTCATTCGAGAATGGGACTTTTTACCTATCGCGTACGAGCCTCGTCGTGGCTCATTACGGGTGGTATGCGGGATGGAGCTTGCTCGCGGACGGAGAACCTGACCTCAAACCGACGCTCGCCGATGGTTACGCAACCGGTTGGCTCCTTCACCCTGGCCGGCGGCAGCTGGCGATGGTTGAGGCCGGGCCTCCAATCGGTCTGCTTTGGACCGGGGTGATTCTCGCCGGGCTCATCTGTTTGTTTATGATCGTCGTTCCTGTCCGCAGGTGACGACTAACGAGGTTTTCTTCTTGACGCGCCGGACGCTCTTTCGTTCAATCTATCGTCATTGGCCGGTCCTTTTACCGGCGATCCTCGCGGTTGCCGTCTTTCACGCGTGGGTGACACCTGGTTTGATCCTTGGCGCGGATTGGGTTCGACGAGTGCCGGGAGAACTCAACGCCTTCTTCCCCTGGCCCCCCGCGTGGAACGGCGCGCAGCAACTCGGCGAGACCAACGAAGTCTACCTCTTCCAGTTTCCTTTGATGTCGCTCCTAGGGTTGTTTTCGCGACTCGGCGTGTCGTGGAACGTGATCGAACGCGTCTTCTTCTTCTGGCCTTACCTCGTACTAGGGATTGCGTGTCCCTATGCGCTCGCGCTACGACTTACGCGTTCGCCGGTCGCAAGCTCAGTAGCGGCGTCGATCTGCGTGGTGAATACGTGGGTGATCATGGCAACCGAGCGCGGCGCGATTCCGTCGCTGATTGCCGCCGCGCTTATCCCGCTCTTCATGCTGATGACGCTCGATTTCATCGAGCGTCCCACGCCACGACGAGGTCTCACCATCGGGCTTGTCTTGACCGTTCTTCTTGTCTACGACTTGCGCTATGTCTATATCAGCGTATTCATGTCGTTGATATTCGCGGTAGAGCAGCTCTGCAGGGAAAGGTCTCTCGAGCGGCTCCGGCGCGCAGCTCTGCCGCTCGGCGTCGCCGTGCTCACGGCGATTATCGCAAATCTCTTTTGGATACTTCCGCAATTTTTTGAGCCCGCGAACAACGGGACCGATTACGGCACGTTGACCGACTACCTTTATAACTCCGCGTTCATGACGCCGCAGCATGCTTTGTCTAACTTTGCCGTATTCTATCATTGGGTCGCGTCCAACAACCCATTTCTACCGGCAAATCCGGACTGGTGGTTCTTCGCGCTGCCGGTTTGCGTATTCGTTTCTTTGTTCTTCGTCTGGCGCCGTAAATGGGTTTGGTCGCTCGCTGCCGGCGCCTTCGTCTCCGTGCTTCTGGATTCGGGGCCGTCGTTTCCGGTCGACAAGATCAATATCTGGATTTTCCTGCACACGCCCGGAATGTCGCTCTTTCGCGATGTCACGAAGTGGATGTCCTTGCTGGAAATAACCTATGCCGTCATCATAGCGCTTGGAATCGCGCGACTGTTAGCGTGGATTCGGTTGCGCTTTCCAAAGAACATCCAGCTACTCGCGGCGGCCGTTTCCATCGCGGCGGTCGCGTGTTACGCGATCGTCATGAACGACGCGTTCAACGTCACGCGCTTCCGCGTCTTCGCTACCTATCACATGCACAGCGACGTCTTGGCATTGGAGACTTTCCTGCAGTCGCGCCCCAACAAAGATCGCACGCTTATCATACCGCGCGACACCGAACCGATGCGTGCCGCGCTCGATCACCCGTTCGTCGAGGCGATGCAACTCGAGAACGGCTCTCCAAACGACGGCTTCCGCCACTTCAACGTTCATGTCGGGGATCTCTACACGTTTTTTGCCCAGCCTTACGCGCCGGATCTACTGCGGCTCATGAACGTTCGTTACATTGTCGTACCTTATGATTACGACAAGGTCGTTTACTCGCCGCAAATTGCGGCGACGGGATACTACGACGCGCGCGATTTCATGGCGTCTCGTCCCTGGGCGCATTTCTTGAAGCGCATCGGCCGTCAATACGTTTTCGAGGTCGACGATCCACTCGAGGCCCGCGCGTTCGTCGCACCTTTCCCGTTCGTTTTGAACGGCTCGGCGGCCGGTCTCGCCGCGCTCAGCGGCACGCCACTTGTCAACCCCCGCCTAGCCGCCCTCCTCCCCGATCAGCCGCTGCCCGGCATCGCCTCGCGCGTGCCGAATTATGTTGCTGCGGCATGGCCTGTGGACACGCTGGCTAACGGGAAGGCGGCTGCGGCTGCGATTCTCTTGCGCGCCAAGCTGTTGGATTCCATGGCGCAACATGGTAAATTTCTATACGCTGCGGCGGCGATCGATACTGCGGGCACATCGAGCACCTGGTTCATGCAGGACCGTCCGATACTGATGGGCACGAAGTTCCTTTGGCCAGCGACAGGCACGGCCAGGTATCAGGTCAACACGCTCGACGTGCGCACGCTCAATCGGTCGCTGCTCCGGAAGAACGCGTTCCCGCGCTCGCTATCGACCCTTCGCATCGATAACCGCGAGGCGAACTTTTTCCTCGACACGCAGACAAGCATTAAGCAAGCTGGATCGTTAGCCTACGACGCGCGCAGTCGTTCATATCGCGGAACCGTCGAGATCGACAGCAACAACCCCCTTCCGTTCCACGCGCGCCTTCCGTTAACCGGGTTGACGACGTCGCTGGGGATACCCACGAGCGCAATCACGATCGCCTTCGATGGAAAACGCTTCGCATGCGCTGATCACGCGTGCACGATCGAGGGCTCATTTGCACCGGGAGCAAACATCGCCCTGTTGACGGTGCCGGCCACGAGTTCGCCTGTGAAGCGTGCATCGTGGGGTCTGCACGACAAATCGAACGCCTTCGACGAAAGCGTCGACCCCGGCCGCCGCGTTTTTCCAGTCCGCTGGCTCGCGCGAGGATTGAACATCCGCATGACCACGACGCCGTCACTGCGCTTTTACTGGACCGGTGACGCCATGTCAGACGATGCTACGGGCTATCTCGTCTACTCCATGCGCTCCGTCAAGGACGGAAGCACGACGCTCTTTCTCGATCGTGCCGGGCCGTTCTCGCCCGCTTTGCGCGGTGATTTTTCTGATTGGGTAGAGACGATCCTACGCGCCCGCTTCGCGCGGCTTCTGGCCGAACACCAGCATAATCCATCGTGGTTGTTCGCCAATCGTCTGCCCCTCGAACCCGACGGCTCCGGGGTCTATACACTAACGGGAATCGGCATGACGATCATCGGGAAGACCGACTCGGCAGAACGCGCCTCACTCGAGCAATGGCTTCCCGCCGCGCTCGAAGTGCACGAGACGCCGGAGTCGTTTGAGATCGCCGGTTTTGACGCCGCAGTCTCGTCCGGCGAACGCGGCCTTCCCCGAGGATTTCCGTGCTCAATCTCCGGGATATCGTATCGAGCAGCGTGAACCCGTCCCGGGCGTGCGCGAGTATACGTTTACGAGCGCCGCTGCGCGTGCCCGCCCGATTCGCCTGAGCGACGAAATCGTAGGGGCGGTTGCACCGAGACTCGATTTCGACTTTTATCAAGACGCCGCGACGGTAGCGAAGCTCACCGCTTTCGCCAAAAACGGACATCTGCTCTTCAGCGAAATGCTACGGATCAACGAGAATGCCGCGTTTGGCGCCGGTGAGATACGCGACGAGACCTCGATTCCGTGGCCTACCGACGTTCCTCATTGCGAGCCGGACCCTTGTGGGCCCGTGCCCGTGCCTGCGGGCTTGTGGCGACGCGTCTCAATGGATATGTCGCATCTCACACCGGATTGGGCGCAGCGGTACACGATAGAGATCACACTCATCCCCTCGGACGACAGGGCCAGAACTATCCGGTTCGCGATTGCAACACGCGCGACTGCGTTGGCCCTCAAGAACCGGCTCGTCCCCGCTCTCACTCTAGATGGCGCTGCGATGAAGTACATGTCATCGAAGCCCCTCACCGGAATCGATTACACCTCGCTGCACGGATCGATCGCGCTTACAAAGGGTGCGCATCGCGTCGAATCGTTTCCGGCCTTCCCGATTCGGCCGGTATCGGTCGTGTTCGAACCCGGAGCACCGCGCCGGTTCTCGATGGCTGACATTCGCAATGGATCGCAACGAATCGCAACCGAATATGAGGGAACGATCGATTCTCATGGCGGATTATTGGTCTTCAGTGAAGCGTACGATCCACGCTGGAGCATGGCCCTGGTCCCCCTCAGCTTCCGGGCAAGCGGCTCTGCCGTGCTCGACTATTTGCGGGCAAAACCGTACCTGTTGCCCGCGGGCGATCACTATCGCGTCGACGACACGCTTAACGGCTGGTGGATACCGAGCGGTAAACAGCACGTGTTTATGATCATGACACTCGACCCGGTCTTGCAGCTATCGGCAATCGTATGGTTCCTTGCCACGGTTGCTTGGATCGCGGTAGTCGTGTTGCGTACGAGGCGCTTCGCGCAATGACGAGCGCTATGCGCGGGCTTCGCCCGGCTCTTGCACTCGCCGCTATGGCCGTGGGTGCATGGGTGGTTTCAGAACTGCCCGTTCTCAACGGGCCCGAAATATGGCAGTTCGTCATGCTCATGGCGCTGCCGCTCATCGCGGCCGTCATGCTTGCTCCGCGAACGATTCGCTTCGCATTCCTAGCCGGCGCGTGCTATGCCGTCCTTGCCGGACTGCGTCGCCTCTGGGCCTCGGAAGGCAATGCTACGGCTGCTGAACAACTAAGCACGGCCGCGATCGTTGCGCTCTTGGTTCCGATCGTTTGGGAATTCTGGCGTTGGACCGGAGCACGCCTCGTGCGCGCCCTCGCTAAGAGGTTGTACTCAAAATAACCGTGTCGGACTTACCAAGATTCTCGTTTATTGTCCCGGTTCGAAATGAAAGCCGCCGAATCGATGCGTGTTTGCGGTCGATTCGATCGCAAAATTATCCGCAAGAGCTCGTCGACATCATCCTGCCGGATCAGGCGTCGGAAGACGATACGCGCGAGCGAGCAGCGCGTTACGACGTGCTGATAATGCGCAATCCCGCGCAGCGGGCGATCCACAGCTTGCCGGCTGCGTTCGGCGAGGCCAAGGGCGACCTAATCGCGGGCATCGCTGCCGACAATCCCGTGCATCCGGAATACTGCAACCGCATGGCTGCGGCGTTTAGCGACGCACGCGTTAGTTATGCTCTCCCATACGTTACCTGCAACAACGCCGACTATCCGCTCGCAGTTCGCTACATCAATCGCTTTACCGATCCATTTAACCATTTTGTATACGGCGACGCGTCGAATCCACGCGACCTCCCACGCGTCTACGCGCCGGTCGCGCGCGGCGACGGGTTTTCGCTGTACAGCTTTCCGCCAGAGTTTCCACCGCTTTTAGCGTTTGCTCAAGGCGCGGTGTTGCGTGGGCCTTTTCAAATGCAAGAGGGGTATGCCGACGATGTCGCCATCATCTTTCAGCTCTTGGAATCCGGTAGTCTGGTTGCTATAGTAGAAGCACCGCTGGTCGATCATTACACGGCGACGAGTCTCGGCGATGTTATGCGAAAGTTCCGGGGAATAATCGCGAAAAACCTCAAGAAGACGTCGTCGTTGCGTTGGCGCGACCAATACGTGCCGGAAGTTCGCATTGCTCGCCGGCGTTTGTGGCCTTTGTATGCAGCAAGTGTTGTTGCGCCGTGCGCCGTCGGACTCTACCGCGCAATTCGCGATCAGGACCGCCTATGGCTCTATCATCCGGTAATGACGCTCGCCTTTGCCTGGATAGCGGCGAGTGAGGCGACGCGCAATCTGCCGGATGCAATCGATCTAATATTACGCGGCCGCAACCGGCTTGATTCTTCGAAAACGTCAAAAGAATAAGCCTAAATGAACATCCTATGGATGAACTGGCGCGACATCAAACACCCGCGAAAGGGTGGCGCCGAAGTTCTCACCTTCGGTATTTTCAAGAGGCTTGTCCAACGAGGACACCGCGTGACGTGGTTCACCGGTGCTTTTCCGGGCGGAGAAGATAACGAGGTCATCGACGGCGTCAGTATCGTTCGCCGAGGCACCGCACTCACGGTACGTGCACATGCGTACACCTATTATCGCAAGGCAAGCGATCTCGACGTTGTCGTCGACGAGGTAAACACACTCCCGTTCATGACGCCGGTGTATTCGCACACGCCCGTCGTAGCGTGTATTCACCAACTCGCGCGCGAGATCTGGTTTTACGAAGCGTCGCCCGGTGTCGCACAGATTGGGTACGCAATGGAGCCGCTGTACCTTCGTCCTTATCGACAGGTACCAACATTAACGCTGTCGGCGTCATCCGAAGAGTCGCTCCGCAAAGAGATGGGCTTCACGGGCAGAATCGGCATCATGCCGCTAGCGATCGACCAATACCCCGCACCGACGCCACTTTCACTCCCGGAGCGCGACGACACGATCGTTTCCCTAGGACGTGTGACGCGCTCGAAACGGCTCGACCAGCAGATCCACGCGCTAGCGTTGCTACGTACACCACCATACGACCGCCTTCGCCTCCAGATCATCGGCGGCGGCACGAGCGACATGCGCGAATCACTGCGCGCCCTCGCGCAACGCCTCGGCGTCGAAGGTCGCGTCGAATGGCCCGGCTTCGTAAGCGAAACGGAAAAGCGCCGCTTGCTAGCAACGGCCAAGCTGCTTGTGATGACCTCGGTGCGCGAGGGTTGGGGACTCGCCGTAAGTGAGGCCAACCTTGCGGGCACACCGGCCGTCGGCTATGGCATTTTGGGACTAAAGGACTCCATTAAGAACGGCTTAACCGGCCTTTTGACCGAGGAATCACCATCCGCACTCGCGCAAGGAGTCCAGACCATGCTCGATGATGACATGCGCTATTCGCGCATAGCGCTGGCCGCTCAAGATGATGCGCGGACACTGACGTGGGAGGGCACGACCTCCTTTGTCGAGCGATTTCTCCGAGACAGCACGGACGGCCGGTGATGAGTGAGCGTGGCGTTCTAGCACGCCCCAAGCTTTCGGTCGTGATGCCCGCATATAACGAGGCGTCGCACATCGTCGAGAATATGCTCGAGACGATCGAAACCTTGTCGGAGTTCTGCCCAAGCTTCGAAATTGTTGTCGTCGATGACGGCAGCCCGGATGGCACATATCTTCCCGCGATCCGCGCACTCGCCGAACTCGACGAAAACATACGCGTCGTGCGCTACCAGCGCAACGAAGGCAAAGGCAACGCTCTGATCTGCGGCTTCAATCACTCGAGCGGAGAGATCATCGCATTCCTTGACGCCGACATGGATCTCCACCCGGCGCAAATTCGCGGGATGCTCGAGATCATGGACTCCCGAAGCGCCGACGTCGTGATCGGCAGCAAGTGGCATCGCGATTCGCGTATCAATTATCCGTTCGTTCGCAGGCTGTGGAGCATCGGTTACTACATGCTCGTGCGCTTGCTCTTTGGTCTGCCGTTGCGCGACACGCAAACCGGTCTCAAGCTCTTTCGGGCGGAAGTTCTGCGCCGCGTCTTTCCGCGGATCTTGGCTAAGCGCTATGCCTTTGACGTTGAAGTTCTGGTGAACGCGCACCGCTTAGGCTACAAGATTGCAGACGCCCCGGTCACGTTGCAGTTCACGCGCAGCTCCGGCCGCGTTGCACTCGGGGACGTCTGGACGGTCTTCTTGGATACACTCGCGATCTTCTATCGCGCTCGCCTAATTAAGTATTACGACACCATGGATCCGGTTTCGCGCGACTATCTCAATCTCGAGGTTCACGTTGGCAGCAAATCGGTCGAATCCGCGACGGAGACTATCCCGACTCGATGAAGCCCCGCGTGTTTATTCTCGGTCTCGACGGCGCAGACGACTCGAGCGTCGGCGCGGCGCTCTCAAAAGGGAAAATGCCGAACCTCCAGCGCTTGATTAAGAACACGCTGGTTCCCCTACGCTCCACGCCGCTCCCGATCACCCCGGCGGCATGGACGTCAGCCTACACCGGCTACAATCCGGGTAAAACGGGCGTGTTGACCTTTCAGCGCCGCGTACCCAACACATATCGCGGGCGCATCGTCAATTCGGCCGATGTTGGCGACAGTGGATTCCATACACGCCTCGCCGCTGCTGGAAAGACCGTCGTCAGCGTTGGTTTTCCGATGATGTCGCCACCACCGCAGGTTACCGGTTCGGTGATCGTCTCCGGGTGGGATGCACCGCCCTCTGCTCCACTCGCGAATACCGCGCGGGCTGCATCGATCATTGCGAGCCTTGGATATCGCATCGACGACGAGTTTTCCAGCGATGCCGCCATCCTCGACAGCGGTATAGTCACGCGCTTTTCAATTATCCGCGAGCTAATGAAGGATGCCGATTGGGATTGCGCGATGCTTTACCTAGGGTTCATTGACGGATTAGGGCATCGTTTGGGTTATGGAAATCAGCCTACGCAAGTATTGCTCGAACGGACCGATGCGGAGCTTGGAACGCTGGCCGCTACGCTGCCTGACAATACTTCGTTTATCGTCTGCTCGGACCACGGCTTCGGCTCGTTCGAACGTAGTTTTTCCGTGACGCAGTGGCTCGAGGAAAAAGGCTACCTCGTGTTGCGCTCACGAGCGTTCCGGAACAGTGCATCGGGGGGGATTCCGGGCATCGAATTTATGGATTTGAGTGACGGCGTGATCGATTGGTCGAAAACGCGCGCCTTCTGTTGGGATGCCGTCGGGCGCCATGCGGCAATCGCCTTGAATACGCGGGGGCAATATCCCGCCGGCATCGTCGATCCGCGCGAGGCCTTTGGACTTGCCGGCACAATCATCGATGAGCTGCGCGCAACCAGGGATGCGGGGAAGCCCGTCGTTACCGATGCGCAGCGTCGAGAGCAACTGTTCTGGGGCCCCTACACCAACGAGTTCCCCGAGATTTTTCTGGAGACGGCTCCCGACATCACGGCGTATATTGCCAAGCGCCGGCGCACCGAAGATGGATTCGAAATCGAGCCGGGTATCGTGCATGCCGGCACGTTCAACTCCCATCAGGATGATGGGCTATGGGGTTCGTCCTTTACGACCGAGGGCACTGGGCTGCGCGTCGAGGATCTCGCGACCACCATCTACGCACTGCTCGATGTACCGATTCCCCCCGACGCTGATGGTATCAATCGCTCGCCAAGTAAGACAGTTGTGGCTGCCGGCGCCCCGGCATATTCTGCCGAGGAAGAGGCAATCGTTCGGAAACGGCTCGAGGATCTAGGTTATCTCTGATCGTCTTATTCGACGACGAAATAGCTCGGCTGTCCCGAAAACTGCGGAGATCTCTTGATGCGAATTGAGTTGAGCGGATAGACCTCTCGCAGTGCGATCGTTTCACCGGGAGATTTGAAGAAGCCAAGCTCATCGAATGCAAGCACGCTGCCCTTTGTAAGGTACGGCTTCAATAATTCCAAACAGGCTTTCGTAGGCTCATAAAGATCGAAATCAAAGTATGCGAGCGCGACGATAGTTTCAGGATGTTCGTCGAGATATTGCTTGAGCTGCTCGCTTCCTTCGCCTCGGCGTATTTCGAAGCGTTTGAGTTCAGGCAAAGGGTCCAACTGCTGCCGGAGCGACATGATTTCAGAGATTTGTGAATAGTAATCTGGAGCAGTCGTCAAACCTCCAACCACAAGCATGGGGTCCGTACCGTCTTTTTCATCGATTGATGGGAAGCCCTCAAAGGTATCGAAGCCGATGATCTTTCGGGAAATGTTGAACGGCTCGTAGATCGTGCGCAGGCTGTCGAAAATCGCAAGATCTCGCCCCCATCGGACGCCAAATTGGATGATGATGCCGTGAACCGGCAGCGCCTCGCAGTAAAGGTGATTCAAGAACATCAGCCGTTTCAGCGAACGCGGAGGCATAAAAAGCCCCAGGTTTTGACACAGCTCCGCGTTCGGAATAGGAGCATTACGCGCAATTTCAGACAGTTGCGTTTCCGCATCTTGATTTCTAGCGGCTACTATTCGCTCAGACGTGCGAATCGTGTCTGACATTTGCTTACCCAATCCTTAGACGCACATGCAGATCAGCGAGCATGCGCTGGAACCGCAACTCCCGCCGCGTTCATGAAACGTGAGGCCATATCGAGAATGTCCCAATCTTCGATCAAACCGCGCCCCTGCTCGCGGGCGAGCGCCTCGATGAATATCCCGTGCTGAGCGTGATTCGCATCGTCGGGACCGGTATCGTTTTCGTACGTATAGATACCGTCGTAGCCGACCGTTCCCACGGCGCGCCAGAGCAGATCATCGAAATAGACCATGAGATCGGGCGCGACACCGCGCACCGTTCGATAGATCTCCTCCGGACGGAAGATCTGCGTCGCCATCGGCGATCCGTCGGGCCGCGGAATTGTTCGGATCTTCTGCGAGAGCTCGGCGATGAACGACTCAACTTCGGAGGGCGCAATAGTCCCTTGCGGTTCGCGCCCCGCGATGTTTAGGAAAACGCGTGAATAGTATCCGCCTTCAGCCCACACCGAGGTCCTCGCCCAATCGATTTCGAGCTTGTTGAGCGGCGTGATCCGGTCAGGATAGTTTTTGACAGCGAGATAGCCCTCCTGAATGAGCCACTGCGCAATCGCCACGCCGCCGTCCATTCGCTTCGCTCCGTGGTCGGAAACGACGTAGATATTCGTGTGAGCCTGGTCGACCTTCTCGAGCAATTGCGCGAGCATGACGTCGAGATCCTCATAGTATTTTTGGATGGCTCCTTCGAAACGATTCCCCGCTTCGTACGCGCGGTGCTTCGGGTCGAAGAATTTCCAGAATCCATGATGCAAGCGGTCGGTACCGATCTCGACGAACATAAAGAAGTCCCACGGCTTCTTCTCAATCCAGTCGTTAAGGACCGCGAAGCGCCGCTCGGTCATGTCGTAAATTTGCCGGAGAAGGTCGTCCTTGTCTTCGGTTCTGAAGTTCATGCAATCGGTAAGGTATTCACGCCCGTGCAGTAACTGCGCGATCTCTTCGCGCGCGTTCAGAGGGTACGTGTAGTCGCTTTTCGCGCTCGGCGTCAGGAAGCAGCCGACTTGGATGCCGTTGACCGGCTTCGGCGGAAATGACGGCGGCACGCCCACCGTAATTACATTTTTTCCGGCGCGGCTGAGATGATCCCATACCGCCGGCTCCCTGACCGATAGCGAGGTCGTTAGCGCGAGCCCCGAGTACGTGTGGTCTGTACGATTCCGAAAACCGTAGATCCCGAGTTCTCCCGGGTCCTTGCCGGTGACCATGCAGGCCCAGGCGGGGATCGTGATCGCCGGCATGACCGTTTGGAGACGGCCGTAGGAGCCGCGCGCCATAAGGCCGCGCAGCGTCGGTAATTGCCAGTCGGTTCGTTCAAAGATCAACTCGCCTGCCGCGCAGTCGAGTCCAATAACAAGTAGGCGGGGATCCACGCTTGAAAGATTCTCCTTAACTGTCAAGCGTCTTCGACTCAAGCGGTTCGTTTCGCCTTCTCCGCGTTCCGAGGGCTTGCGCGAGAAAGCAGCTAATGAACCGGCCGATATGGTAGCCATCGAGGAACTTTCAGCTTCAGACGCGCGGTGGGTTAGCTTTTGCGCGCAGACCTCGGACACGACACTATTCCAATCGCCCGAGTGGTCGGAGACTATTCGCGAGACGTACGACTTTTCTCTTAGAGTCCTTCTTGCCAGGCAGAACGAGACGGTTGTTGGCGGCCTGCCCTTCGCGCACATTGAAGACTTTCGCGGCACACGGCGCGTGGCGCTTGCATTCGCCGACAACATCGAGCCGCTGCCTGCGAACCTCTGGCCTGAGTTCGAACGGTATCTTGCGGCAGACAGCTTGCCCTGGGCGATCCGCACGCTTTGCAAACCCTCCGACGCCTCGCATTCCAGCAAGGTCGTCGCGCAGCATCACGCGGTCCACTTACCTGCAACGTTTGCCGAAGCAGAAGCGGCCTTTAACATCAAACACAAACAGAAATGGCGGCAATCCATGCGTGCCGGCGTCACGCATCGAGTCGATACGTCACTCGACGGCCTGCGGGTTTTCTACGAGCTGCACGCCGAAACGCGAAAATTCAAACACGGGCTGATGCCGCAGCCGCTCGCATTCTTTGAGACGATCCACCGCCGCTTCTTCCCCGAAAATGGGTTCCTCCTGATCGCCGAGCACGAGGGATCACCGATCGCCGCGATGTTTTTTCTCTCGTACGGCTCGACGATTTATTATAAGTTCAGCGCGTCGTCGCTGTCTTCGCTCTCGCTACGGCCTAATAATCTCTTGATTTCCAAGGTTATCGAGATGGCGATCGAGCGCGGATGCAAAAAATTGGACCTCGGTATCTCAGATACCGAGGGGCTCATCGGTTTCAAGGAACGTATCGGCGGCCGCGCATCAGACGTGTACCATGCGATCTATAACCCGCGCGAAAAGACCCCCGCGGTTACCGAGGTCGAACGTGCCTTCGGCGAGATTACAACGCTGCTGACGGCGGAAAACGCGCCGCTAGCCTACGCGAAGCGAGGTGGCGAGATTCTCTATCGATTCTTTACGTAGATTAGAAGGTGCGTGCGCCTGGATCTTGCGGCGAAGCGGGCCATGCAACCGGCGGGGGCGCGAACGGTAGCGGCTTAGGTTTGTCATACACGAAAAGCGTGAATTCCCACGGATAATACGAGTGACGAATCTCGCTGAAGCGCGAGAGTTCCCTCTGCGCAAAATCAAAAACTCGTCCCGGTTCCTGATAATATCCCAGCTCGCGCTTGAAATCGACATAGCTTGTCAAAAAGTTGCTCGCGATGCCTCTTTGAGCTATTCCGAACGCCGCCCTGAGCATCGCCTTAACGAACGTGAACCACCTCTCGTCGTCGTTCGACATGCGAAGGTTGAACAAACCGGAAATCACCACGTAGTCGTAGCGCAGCTCCGGCGGGTTAACCAGAATATCGCGCTGCTCAACTTTCGCAGCCGCGTTTCGCGCCTTGGCTCTGTCGACCATTTCCGGCATTAGGTCGCTGCCACTGTACGTTGCTAGCGGATAGTGTTCGGAAAGAAACTCTCCCAGAGTCGCAAAGCCGCAGCCGACCTCGTACACCGAGAATGGGGCCGTTTCGTGCGCGAAAACTTGTGACACGGCTGCAAAATTCCGTCGAGCAACATCCTGATCACGCCACGAACAGGCTCGCGCCGGATCGGCGTATTGTTCGATTTGACGCCGATAGTGCTCTTTGATTGGCTCGAGGTTAGTCATTGGCCCACGGTGGCCGGAGTATCGACGTTGATCGGACGGCCTTGCTGATTCATCGACGTTGTAATGGCTTCCAGCGTGCGCACGATGCGCAATCCGCATTCTCCATCGACGACTTCCGCCCGATCGCCGCGCAGAACATCGACGATGCCTTCCACTTCTGCGCGAAGCGCTTCGGTGTTGGGTAGTTTTGGAGCGAACATATCGCCGTCGCGGTACTCCACCAGCTTCTGATACACGTCTTCGCTGTTGGTGACACGCACGCCGCGATCGTAAATCCTGACCTTTTCCTGCACTGTATGTTCGTCGTAGACCATCATCTGCTTGTCGCCGCAGAGGAGAATCTGGCGTATTTTCACCGGCGCAAGCCAGTTCACGTTGATGTGTGCGATAAAGCCATTTGGGTAATACAGGGTGACGTAGGCCAAATCCGCGAGATCGCCATAGTGCGCGACACCCGTACACGATACGCTCGACGGCACCATCCCGCTGAGCAGAAAATCGAGAATCGAGAGATCGTGCGGAACCAGATCCCAGACGACGTCCACGTCGTGCTGAAAAATTCCAAGATTAATTCGAGTCGAATCGTAGTAAAGCAGCTCTCCCATGCTACCTGTTTGCACAAGTTCGCGCATTTTACGAACCGCCGGCGTAAAAACGAACGTATGGTCGACAAAGAGATTACGCCCTACCGAGCGCGCGAGGTTCACGAGTTTTTCTGCTTCCGCGACGCTCCCTGCGAGCGGCTTCTCCACAAGGACGTGCTTACCAACGTTGAGCGCCTTCTCTGCCAGCGCAAAATGCGAAGTAACCGGCGTCGCGATGGCGATGAGATCGATCTCAGGGTCCCGAAGCATAACGTCGTAGTCGGCGGTCACTCCGATCGATGGGTAAATTCGCGACACACCGGCGAGGCGTTCGGCACGCGCGTCGCATACCAATTTCACCCGCGCCTTATCGGACGCTAACGCCATGAAGTTGCGTACAAGATTGGGGCCCCAATATCCGTAACCAACTATACCGACATTGATGAGTCGCCCACTCATTATGCGACCGCCTGGATTAGGTGCGCGGCAACATATTCCACCTGATCATCCGTCATTTCCGGGAAGATCGGGAGCGAGAGCTCTTCGCGCGCCACTCGTTCGGATTGCGGGAACGCCCCTTCGGAATAGCCCAACCCGGCGTACCCAGGCTGCAAGTGACATGGAATAGGGTAGTGGACGTTCGTTTCAATGCCGGCTTCAGAAAGCTTGACTCGGGCGGCGTCACGATTTTTCACGAGCACCGGATAGATGTGGTACGCAGATTCCGTATCGCTAAGAAGCGTGGGCCGCTCGATCATCTCCAAGAGGGCATCGTACTGCGCTGCGACGCGACGCCGCTCGTTCGTCCAACCCTCGAGGTACCGCGTCTTGATATCGAGCACGGCTCCTTGGATACCCTCTAGTCGAAAGTTGAATCCGAGAACGTCATGCCGGTATTTCTCCCTGCTACCATGGTTACGGAGCAACCGCAATTGATCAGCAATTGCACCGTCGTCGGTGACAATCCCTCCGCCCTCGCCGCATGCGCCGAGATTTTTTCCTGGGTAAAAACTAAACGTAGCTGTTCCACTTGCTCCGATCTTAGGGCTTCAGGTATCGCGCACCGTGAGCCTGCGAGGCGTCCTCGATAAGCACGAGATCGTGCTTTTTCGCAATCGCGCGAAGGGCATCGAGATCGCACGGCTGCCCAAAGAGGTGCACGGGCAGAATCGCCTTCGTCCGTGGGGTGATCGCGGCTTCGACCGCGCGAACGTCAATCGTGTATGACGGCGCAGTTACGTCTAACGAAAACCGGCCTGCGCTCCCGTATACATGATCGCCGCTACTGTCGCGATGAACGTGTCGGCTTGAGTGATGACTTCGTCGCCCGAACCGACACCATAGGCAAGCAACGCCAAATGCAGCGCAGCCGTTCCGGTGTTCACTGCCACGCAATGCTCGGCACCACAAAATTCAGCGAAGTGACGTTCGAAAGCATCGACGCCCGGGCCAAGGACGAACGCATTTTTGTCGATAATAGCGCCGATCGCATCCATCAATTCGTCCCTTATCGCAGCATGCTGTGCGCTCAGGTCAACATAGGGGATACGCATTGAGGTGGGCGCGGCGGGCAATGTTGAGCCATATTTAACCTTTACCATAGGGGGAGCTGTTATGCGATCGGCACATCGCGATTCTCCGGCGGAGCAATGATGTGCTTTTCGAACTTTGCGATGATGGTGCGCCAAGCAAGATCCAATTCCTCTACGCCGATGGCGCGCGACACGGCAATGAAAACCGCGCCGCCGATCGCGATCTGACCGAACAGGTACCACGCTCGCGACGAGAGCGTGGGTTCGGTATGAACGCCCAGTGCGTCGATCCAATGCAGCGAGGCATACATCGCAAGCGAAGCGACGAGCACTTTTGCCATCGACGTGAAAAGTGCGCCCCAGTCGATCCCGCGAACCAGTCGCGCCACTAGCCCGAGCAACAGCACGGCCTGGAGCATCTGACTCAGGCTATTGGCAAGAGCAGCCCTTTCGCTCCCAATGTCGGCAGCCATAGCATAGAGAGCATGACGTTAACGAGGACAGTAATGATCGAGATTGCCACCGGAATCGCCGTCTCGCGACATGCAAAGCAGCAGCGCGTCAAAACCACGTTCGCTGCCAGGGCAACAAGTCCAATCGCCGCATATGGAAGCAGACTCGATGTGAGGTCGGTGGCCGCCGGTCCGAATGTGCCGCGTTCGAACAACGTCTGAACCATCGGGTGCCCGAGCACGATCAGTGCACAGACCGACGGGATCGTAATGAAATTGACAAGCCTTAAGCCCGTAACGGCGCTACGGGCGACGCCATGCCGGTTCTCGCGCGCAAATTGCGCCGCCAATAGTGGAAAGATCACCGTAGCGATCGCCGCTGCGAAGATCTGCTGCGGAAAATTCACCAGCTTGGTGACATAGTTGATCCCAGCCATGTAGCCTGGCTGCAGCGTGGAAGCGAAAAAGCGATCGAAGAGCAGGGCAAGCTGTCCGGCGGCGCTCCCAATCACGATCGGGCCAAGCAAGGTCCACATCTTCGCGAGGCCCGGATGGTGCAGGTCGATTTTAAACCGGTATTTGCCAATCGCGAGGAACGACGGTAACTGCACCAGCATCTGCGCGAGCAGCCCCCAGAACGTCCCGAAAACGAGGGCGAAGATCCCGTACTTTGCATTGAGCGCCACAACACATACAATCGTCACCACGTTGAGCGCAATGCCCGTCAGCGCCGCGGAGCGAAAGCGATGATACGCATTGAGCATGGCCGAGAACACACCGGAGAGACTGACTGCGATGATGCTTGGCATCAACGTGCGCGTCATGTGAATAGCCACACCCATCTGCGGAGCCGGAAACCCGTGGGCGATGATCGGCACGTACCAGGGTGCAGCAAGGTAGCCTATGACAGCGGCCAACGTCAACACGATGGCTAGACTATTGACGATTGTGTTGCCAAGCGCCCAGGCATCGTCCTCGTGTCCGTGCGTGATGTACTCGGAAAAGGTCGGCACGAGCGCACTCACAAGCGCGCCATTAAAGACCCCAAACAGGATCGTTGGGATGGTTGCCGCCGCGAGAAACGTGTCCATCTCCCAACGCGTCCCGTAGAATTGCGCGTTGACCACCTCGCGAAAGAACCCCAGGATCGTCGACGCGAGCGTGGCACCCATGACAAAAAGCGTCGAAAGCGCGACGGACATGCGCGGATGACGCTGCGGGCGTGGAACGACGCGAAGGCGCGAATTAATGCGCGCCGTCCTTGCGCAAGACAGCCGGAATGGTTCGCACTACTATTGCGAGATCACTCAGCGGAGTCCACGTGTCAACGTAATGGTTATCGAGCTGCATCCAGTGCTCGAACGACACATCACTGCGCCCGTTGATCTGCCACAGACATGTGACGCCTTGTGGAACGAGGAGCCGCCGGCGCGCCGCGTTGTCATAGTGCTCGATTTCGCATGGCAGCGCCGGCCGCGGCCCGACCAACGAGATGTCACCAAGGACAACGTTGATCAGATTCGGGAGCTCGTCGATGCTCGTGCGGCGCAGCAGCCCTCCCAGCGGATGTAGACGCGGATCCTTGCGAATCTTGAAGACGGGTCCGTCGACTTCATTGAGATGCATCAACTGATCGCGCAGCTCGTGCGCGTTTTTTACCATCGTGCGCAGCTTGAAAATCTTGAAGCGGCGGCCGTGTTGCCCCACGCGCTCCTGCGCGAAGACCGGCGAACCGCCCGTGACCAGAACGATGCCGAACGCCGCGATTGCGATGAACGGCGTCGCTAGCAGCAGCAGCACCAGGCCGAGAACGAGGTCGATTGCGCGCTTGAGCGTCCACCACCACTTCGGTACCGCACGTTCCGAGACGCGAATTGCAGCTTGCATTCGCGCTATACCCCGAACGCGTCGAGCACGGTCTTGCCGACGGTGTCGAGCCCTTCGAGCTCACCAAGAATCGCGCCCGGCTGCGGTCCGAGATGGACGAACGGAACGTACTCACGGGTATGGTCGCTTCCCGGCGCCGTTGGATCGCAGCCGTGATCGGCGGTAAAAATCACTTGGTCTTCGGGCCCCATGAGTTGTTCCAGCCGCGGCAAAAGCGCATCGAGCGACTCGAGTGCATCGGCATAGCCGCGTACGTTGCGACGGTGCCCGTACTTTGAATCGAAATCGTTGAGGTTCGTGAAGATGAATCCATGGTCGACTCGCTCGAGCAGATCGAAGGTCTTCTCCATCGCATCGCGATTGTCGCTCACCCTTACCGACGATGTGATGCCGTGCCCACAGTAGATATCGCAGATTTTCCCGACGGCGTGCACTTCGACACCGGCGGCGGACAGCCGATCGAGGACGCTGGGCGGCGGTTCGATCGCATAGTCGCGCCGATTCGGCGTTCGCGTGAAGGCACCCGGCTTGCCCACGAACGGCCGAGCGATCACTCGGTTCACGTTGTTCGGCTCAATCAGCATTGCGCGCGCCCGTTCGCACCACTCGTACAGCGTCGTCAGAGGGATCACCTCTTCGTGGGCGGCGACCTGAAACACCGAGTCGGCCGAGGTGTAGAGTATCGGCCGCCCTGTCGCGATATGCTCGGGTCCGAGCCGATCGATGATCTCGGTCCCGGATGCGGGCAAGTTTCCTAGCGGCGCCTTTCCGGTAATTCGCGTAAACGCCTCAATGACGTCGATCCGGAAAGCCGTCAGGATAGGTGGGAAATGGCACGACGGTAATGATTCCCGCCATCTCCCAATGACCGGTGATCGTGTCTTTCCCCCGGCTGCGTTCGCGCAGTCGCGCCACGCGTGCCGTGGGGCGCTGCACCGGCGCCACGCCCACCATCGGCGTGAGGTGACCCAGACCCAGCCGTTCGAACGAAGGCAACGCTAGGCCGCCGACACGCCGGGCAACATTTCCAAGCGTATTCGCACCAGCCGCATCCCCGTACTCCGTGAAGTCCGGAAGCGCTCCCACGCCGCCGGAGTCCAAAACAATGGTTACAATTCGCATATAAGCCAAAAACGGCGTTTCGGCTTACCGGAAACGCAGTCTTTCCTCAAAAGTATAGGTAGAAACGCCCAATGCATACGTTATACAAGGATGAGAGTCCGCGGGAACTGCGAAAACGGGGTACGCTTGCGATATCTACCGTTCCTTATTGTTGCCTTAATTCTGTTCGCGCCCACGCCGGGCATTGCGCAGACGAAACCGGCGCCCTCACCGGCGCCAAGGGCGACACCGGCACCTCCGGCAACCGTGGTCCGGCTACGCGCGGATCACATCGAGTTCTACTACGATCGCTACCTAATCGAGGCGGACGGGCACGTGCAGGTGCAAACAAGCAACGGCATGGCCATTAGTGGCGACACCTTTTCGATGGATCTGAAGCTCAATCGCTTCCTTGTGGCGAGCCACGTGCATCTTCGAAGCCGCGGCGGGAACCTCGACGGCGCTGCGATCGCCGATCTACTGGATTTCAACCGCATCTATTTCGTGCCCGTCATCAGCAAGCCCGACCGCTGGACCTACGAGAACAGCGACTTCACCGACCCGCTCAAAGGCCGGCAGATGCCCGGCGACGTTTTCTACTTTCCCGACGTCAGCAAGACGACCGTGAGCCTCTCGGCAAAGTCGGCGACGATAGAAGCCAAACAGTTCGTTCGCTTCGCCGGTGTACGCACGTACTTCTTTCATCAAGACGTACCACTTCCGTCTTACTACGTCTACTTCGGCCTAAGCCAAAATCTCGCACAAAACTCTCTCTCGGGCGCGAATCTTGACGCAACCTGGAACGCGACCGGCAACGCCTACTCGGTGACCGCATTTCACTTGCGGTACGATGCCTTTAACCATGCCTATGTCGCCTTCGAACAACACCTCGGCGGACTTGGCCAGCACGAGTATGCCGTGTTTTCGATTAACCCGCTTACGAAGGACGACAAATACTGGAATCTCGTTACCGGCGAGCATATAGGATCAAAGTTCGAGATATCCACGTTCACGCAGCTCTATACGTACCAGCATTGGTTTTCCGATCCCAGCGCATCCGCGCAGACGACCTACGTTACCATGACACAAGCGCTTAACCGGTCATATCTGCAAGCCTACTTCAACCAAACGAACTACAACATGATCGGCCCGAAAGCTGCGGCCTCTCCAAATCACCCGAATTCGCTGCAACTCAGCGCCAACTCATACAATGATCAGATATTCAAAACGCCGCTGTATTTTCAGACTAGCTTTGGGCTTGGCTTCAATCATGACGCCTATGGGCTTCAGAACTACAACGGGGTTCTCTACACCACCATCTGGAATCAGGTCGTAGGCGTCACCGTGTCGCTGCCCAATGTCAAAATTGGGGACCGCGACAAGCCCTATGATCTCTACTACGTTAATGCATCCATCAATTCGTCGCGTACGTGGAACAGCGTTCCCCATCACATCAACTCCCAGAACACGACCATAAGCCTCAGCCGCCAATTCTCGAAGTTCGTGAACAGCTATCTTGCTTACAATATCCAAAACACGAGCGACCTGTACTTGCAAGGCGGGTACGAATCGTCGGCACCGCTTCTGCCAGACGGCACGCCGTATACGCCGTTCGAATCGTTTCGCGGCGCGGCTACACAGCGCACCCTCGCACTTGGCACCACGTACTCGGCCTCACCCAATTTGGTGACGACTGTGACCTTTGGACATCACGACGATTTTCCGGCGGCCTACCCCGGATTATTCGCTCCCCCTCCCACAAACGCGATCGGCCAATACACGTACACGAACTACCTCGGGCAGCCGCCGTGGCAACTCAACGCCGAGGTGCGGGTACGGATCGAACCTCATCTCGTGCTCGATTTGCAGCGCACATATTACTTCCACTTCGGAAGCCAGATTTGGAGCCCGACCTTCGTGGTACAGTTGAGCGGATGATGAGGATGCGCCATCGTCTGAGTTCCCTTCTGTGCATACTGATTCTCATCGCGGCTGCTGCCCCCGTTACGATTACCGGGCAACTGCTCGCCTATCAGGACGGATTCGTCTTTTTCACGACCGGCGACGGCTTTCGTCTTGCGCCCGACGTCACTATTCTCGACGACCGGACGAAGCAGCCCGCAAAGCGCGCTCCAAAGCCGCGCGACTACGCGCGCGCCGTCTTTAACGATGCGGGCCAAGTCGTGGAGATCGATCTCGCCGAAAAGCCATATCCCGTCGGGCCGTTGCCGGACGACGCGCAAGCCTTTGCCGTCACGGCGTCGTCGCCGTATCCGAATCCCGAGCTGGCCGGACCTCCGCGCACCACCTCGAACGGTGTACCCGAGACGTTCAGCGGAAAGCTCGTGCTGGTCAAGTTCGAGGTGCAAGTACCGCCGACCACGCCGATCAACGCCGAGATCTTCATCGCGACGGACCAATCCGGCTGGAATCCACAGGCGATCCAAATGCAACGCATTGACGCATTGCACTTCGTGGTTGTCCGGGAAATGGCGTCGGGTACGATTCTCCATTATCTGTATACGCGTGGAACGCTGCAAACCGAGGAGACGGGGCCCAACGGACTTTCGCTTCGGCCGCGCGCGTTGTCTGTCAACGATTCCGACACCAACTCGACCAACAGCATCGTAGCGTCGTGGGCCGACGCGAATGCAAACAATATCCTCCAACAGCCCTCGGTCTTCCCGACGCCCTATAATCCGGCACCGTTCCCGAACCTCCCGAACGGAACGCGGACCCCTCACCCCTAGAACCATCTACTGCACGGTAATTGGGATCACGCGCTCGACGGCTACGCCGGCGGTGTTGCGCGCCACCAGCGTCATCGGATACGTGCCACGCACGAAGAACGGAACGTTCGGCACAACGTAGTTGAGGGCAAAACGGCCGACCCCGACCTTCGGCACGCTGATGGAAAACGTTGCGATTCGAGCTTCGACGCTTGCGACGTTCGAAGAGGTCACGACCGTGCCGGAAATCGTATCGCCTGAATGCACGGTCTGGTTGTTGATGTGCACCGCCACGATGAGCGGTGCCGCATTTGGCGACGCCGTAACAATGGGTTCGAGCGAGGGCGTCGGCGACGGTTGGGGCGACGGCGTTACGGCAATGCGCGTCGGGGCGGCGCTCGGCGCGCCGGCGGGCGGCGCGGGCGTACGCTGTGTGGCGTGTAGTGGCGTTGGTGTGACTGCCGGGCCCGCAGTGAGCGCCGCGCGTGGGGCCGGCGCATGGTTCGCGCATGCCGCGAGCGCCACAAGAAAGGCTGCGGCTGCTAATGCCGAGAGTCGCTTCATTTTAGAGGTGATTCTCGCTCGCGTCGAACCTCTCCGGTCATGCCGGTTCTCAGCATCGTCGTTCCGCTGTACAACGAGGAAGGCAACGTTGCCCCTCTCGTCGAGCGCATCATTGCGATTGCCGAGCGTTTGGAAGGCGGTCCTTCCTATGAGATCGTCCTGGTAAACGACGGCAGCACCGATCGCACGCTCGAACGCATTCGCGATGAGTTGGCGCGACGCGAGCATATCGTCATGGTCAACCTCTCGCGCAATTTCGGTCATCAGCTCGCGGCCTCGGCGGGCATGGACATCGCTGCCGGCGACGCGGTGATCTTGATGGACGGCGATCTCCAAGACCCACCCGAGCTTATCGCGGAGTTTGTCGCGAAATGGCGCGAAGGCTACGACGTCGTGTACGCCGTTCGGCGCACGCGCAAGGGTGAGAGCCCTTTCAAGTTGTTTACGGCCCGGCTCTTCTACCGGGTCATCAAACGCCTCACCAAAGTTTCGATTCCGGTCGACACGGGCGATTTTCGTCTCATGAGCCGGCGCGTGGTCGAGGCGCTCAAGCGATCGCCCGAACGTCACCGATTCCTTCGCGGCATGGTGAGCTGGGTTGGTTACAATCAAGTCGGCATCGACTACGACCGCGATGAGCGCCACTCGGGCAGTACGAAGTATCCCGTAACGAAGATGCTGCGCTTTGCCATCGACGGCATCACGTCGTTTTCGGATGTGCCGCTGCGCTTTGCATCGTATCTCGGTTTTATCTCCAGCGCCGTCGCATTTCTGTATGCGCTGGTCGTCATCGCCTACAAGCTTTTTAGCCTCAATCCCCCGGGCTACACGCCGGGTTGGGCGTCAACGATCGTTGCCGTCCTGTTCTTGGGCGGCGTGCAGTTGATCAGCTTGGGAATTCTGGGCGAATATATCGGGCGCATCTACGACGAAGTCAAAGGTCGCCCACTGTATCTGATCAGCGACGTCGAGCGCAGTTAAGCGATATCAAACGCCCCAACAACCGACGCCGCGTCGACGCCGTCACCAAAGACCTCGGCTAGCACGTCATTGTTCGCCACGTGGTCGCCTATTCGCGCATGCAGGCGTAAGCCGGCCCGCGAATTTACGGCGGTCAGCCTGCGCGCGATGTGTCCCAAGTGCACCGCATCGATGGCGCGCACGACGCCGCCTGCCCGAGCGCGCACGAGTTCCACGCGTGAATCGGGCGCAAGCGCCTCAAGTGCAGCACGACTTCCGCCCTGCGCTTCGATCATCTCGACGAATTTCGCATAGGCGCTTCCATCCTCGAGCGCACGCGGGGCTTGCGCTTGCGCGTCAGCAACGCCGCCTAGCTCGAGCATCGCAGCGGCGATCTGGAGGCAACCCGCGCGTGCACGCTCGTCGCCCGCGCCGCCACGCAACATGTCCCGCGCTTCTGCGACCTCGATTCCGGTGCCGATACACTGCGCCAGCGGTTCGTTCATATCACTCACGATCGCGCGAGCCTTACGTCCAAACTGTTCGGAGATTCCGACCAGCATCTGCGCCAGCGCCTGCGCTTGCTCCAAATCGCGCATAAACGCCGCACTTCCGCATTTCACGTCGAAGACGAACGCATTCGCGCCGCCGGCAACCTTTTTGGAAACGATCGAAGCGGCAATCAAGCCGATGCTGGGCACGGTAGCGGTGCGATCGCGCAGATGGTAGAGCCGCTTATCGGCTGGAACGAACGCGTCGCTTTGGGCCGCGATCGCGCAGCCGACGCGCTCGACTTGGCGAACGAAATCGTCCATCGAGGGCGTAGCGTTGAATCCGTCGATCGCTTCGAGCTTATCGATCGTGCCGCCGGTGTGTCCCAAGGCGCGCCCTGAGAGCTTGGCGACGCGCACACCGCAGGCCGCGACAAGCGGCACGGCAACCAACGAGACGATGTCGCTCACCCCGCCGCTGGAATGTTTGTCCACGACGAACATGCCGTCGGGATAGCGCAGCGTCGCGCCGCTTCCCACCATCGCGCGCGTCAACGCGGCGGACTCGTTTTCATCCAAACCGCGCCACACGCAGGCCATGGCGAGCGCCGCCATCTGCGCATCGTCGACATCACCGCTCACATAGGCGGCGATGATGCCTTCCCAAACGGAAGCTTCTAACGTCGCGCCATCGCGTTTGCGCTCGATGGCCCGCCGCATAGAGAGTTCATCCATTGCAGTGGCTCTTCGCTGTCGCCGCGAAAAGCGCTGCGTGCCATATCAACCCGTCGTCGAGCATTTCGCGGCCGTACCTGCGCTCGATCCGCCATGGCTCATCCTCTTTACCGTACTTTTTGCGGGATGTGCGCTGCTCACACTTCGGCGCCCAGGTTTTGGCGCGGCGCTCCTGGTCTTTATGACACCGTTTGCTGGCGCGCACGCGATCTGGGGAACCACGGTCACCGCGCCAAAGGTCGCGCTCATCGGCGTCATCGTAGGGCTGCTGAGCGCTCCCGGCGCCTGGAACGCTCTGCGGCGTAAGCCGGTCGCCCCCGTCGCGCTCGCATTCTGCGCGATAATCTTTGCGAATGCGTTGACACTCCCGGTTGCCATGCATCGTCTCGAGGTCGTACGGGAAACCTTGAAGTGGACCGAATACCTTGGTCTCTTTTGCGCGGTGTTCATCGCCTACGCACTCGACCCGTTGCCGCGAACTGTCCGCAGCGCGCTCTTTATTTCCTTTGCAGTCGCAGCCTGCAGCGCGTTTCTCGAACTTGCGACGGGCGCCGCATCGGGGCTCGCGCTCGGCGCGACCGTCGTTCCACGAATCGCCGGAGTGCTCGAAGGTCCCAATCAATTCGGCGGCTACCTCGAAGCGGCTATCGCCGCCATCGGCGCGTGGCAGATACGAGCCTCGCAACGGACCCGCATGCTTCTGCTCGCGCTCGCGGGGGTGGCGCTCGCGCTCACGTTTTCGCGCGCGGCGTTCATTGGCGCCCTGCTCATCGTCGTGGTCTTCGCGATTATCGAGCGCAAGCGCGCGTTCGCGCTCTGGCCGCTCGGGCTCGGATTGGCCGCCGGCTATGGCAACGACATTGCGTGGGCGCTGCGCGCACATGTGCCATGGGAAAACATCTTTACGCGCGAGAGCGATGTGGATGCCGCGGTTTCGGGCGGCGTCGGTGATCGCAGCGAGTTGTGGCGCGCCGCGCGATTCTTTTTCTTTCATCATCCGATCCTGGGAATCGGCGCGGGCAACTATGAGCTCGAACTGACGCAAGCCGGGCTGCCCGGCGTGCGTACACAGGCTAACAATTGGTATCTTCAGGCGGCTGCTGAAGGCGGCGTGGTCCTGCTCGGTGCAACGATCGCGTGGATCGTAACCGTCGTGGGCGCGCTCGTCACCCGGGTGCGCCGTTCCCCATGGGCGCTCGCGGCCTTGGGCGCATCAGTGGCTTTCATCGTCCACGGATTCTTCGACGATCTGGTCTTCTATCCAAAGGTTGCCGAAGCGTGGATCGCGCTTATCGCGTTGGGCATCGCCGATTCGGGCGCGCGCGATTGAAAACACTCGGCCTTGCGCTGATCGTCGCCGCCGGCGCGATCGTTTCGCGGGTTGTGCTTGCGCATGTACCCGCGCGCTTCGCCGTCGACCTCGCGCAGCCGCTGCCGATCGCGACGAACTGGGGCATCGACGGCGCCTGGCTTTGGCTCGTTCTGGCCGCGACACTCGGCGCCGTGTTTATCGTGTACCTGGCGCAACTACGAGCGCCGCTTTCGCTCGCTCGCACGCTGCTCGCCTCGTCGCTCGCGCTGCTGGCCGGACTGTTGTGGCTTCCGCTCTTTTCGAGCGATGTCTATGCGTATGCCGCCTACGGTGAGATGGCGCGCCTGGATTTGAATCCCTACATTCATCACGCGCATCTCGCAGCGGGCGGCGACGCCTTGATCGCCGCGGCAAATTGGCAGTGGCGACCGGTGCTCGTCCCGATCTGCGTTTACGGCGAAACGTTTGTCGCGCTTGCGCGCCTGCTGGTAACCGTGCTGCACGGATTCGACACCGTCGCGGTGCTGACGAGTTTTCGCGTCCTTTCGTGCACGGCGCTGGTGCTGTGCGGGTATCTCGCCGGACTTTTGGGAGGGGCTCGCGCGGCAACCTTCATCGCGTGCAATCCGGTCGCGCTGTTCGCCGCAATCGAAGGACACAACGATACGTTGATGGCGGCCGCTGTGCTGTTCGGTATCGTGGTCGCGCGTCGCGCGCCCGCAATCGGCGCAACGATCGTCGCGCTGGCAGCGTCGATCAAACTGCCCGCGCTGGCCGCTTCGGTCGCGCTTGCATTCGATCGGATCCTCGAGCGACGCGACGCGCGAGCCGTTCTCGGCGGAACGGTCGTCGGCTTGGCGATCGTCGCGGCCGCATCGCGCGCGCTTATCGAGGGCGTCCGCTCGGATCTGGCGCCACACGGTCAGTACGCCGCGTTCGCATCCATTCAAGAACTCGGCATCCCAGTCGCGGCGCTTGCCGCCCTGTTCGTGCTGACCCGCGTGCGCGCGATGACGACGCCGATCGACCGTTGGTGCATGCTTGCCTTGGCAGCCTGGATTGCAATTCCCAACCCGTACCCGTGGTACGCGCTATGGTTGCTCCCGTTGGCTGCATTCGCTCACGACCGGCGCGTCGACGACGACGTACTGACCGTAACGGGCGCGGCCTTGCTTCGCTATCTGCCCGACGCGGCCGCGGTTCCCATCGGTGCCGAGTCGTTCGCGCTCGGCGCTCTTGCGCTAACCGCATACGCACCGCTCGTGTTATAATCAGCGGCCCGTGACCCAAACCGCTACGCCCGGCCTCGCATCACACGACGCGCTGCTTCGCGCGCTTGCGACGTCGCACCGTGCCCTCGCGCCGATCCTCGACGCGTTGCGAACCGGCCATGGCACCTATGCGGTGCACGAAACGATCGCTGCCGCGCGTCCCGCTCTGCTCGCCTCGCTCTACCGCGCGATCGAGAAGCCGATGCTGGTCGTCATGCCCACGCCCGACGTCGCCGAACGCGCCTTCGCCGACCTTCTTTACTATCTGGGTGAAGAGGAGCCGCAACACGTCGCGCTGCTGCGCTCGCGCGACGAAGCGCTCGGCGCAATCGAGAGCCCCTCGGAACGCAGCGCGCGCATGACGCTTCTGGCCGATCTTGCCGCAGGACGCAGCCGCCTCGTGCTGGCGCCGGTCGCCGCTTTACGTCAGTACGTAATGCCGCGCACGCTGTTCGATGCCTTGCGCATGCCGCTGCGCGTGGGTGACGAGCCGGGCTTCGAACGCTTGCAAGAGCGTCTCTACACGCTAGGCTACGAGCGCACAGACGTCGTCAGCGCCGTCGGCGAATACGCCGTGCGCGGCGGAATTCTCGATCTCTTTGCCGCCAGTGAAGACGCGCCGACGCGCATCGAGTTCTTCGGTGACGAGATCGAGAGCATGCGTCCCTTCGATCTCGCAACGCAGCGCAGCGAGGGCGAGCTTACCGCAATTGAAATCGCGCCGTGGAGCGAGATTCCGCGCGAAGCGCACTATCGCGCGCGGATCCTCGAACGTTTCGAAGGTCCCGACGCCGTCCGCAGCTCGCTTACCGCATATATCGAAAGCGGGAACGAGGTCCCAGCGTCGTGGCTTCCGCTTGCGTACGACGAACGCGCGACGCTGCTGAACTACTTACGCGATGACGCGATCCTCGTGCTCGACGAGCCCGGCATGCTTGCCACCATCGAGCGCGCGCTTGAAGAGGAACGCTCGCGCGAGCAGAGCGTGCTCCTTGCCGGCGTTGAGTCGGGCGAATTTTCGGTCAGTGATTCCGAAGTCGACGACGCATTGCTCGCCGAGATCGCCGCGCCGCATCCGCGTCTGGACGAACTTTCGACCAAGATGCGCATGCATCCGATCCTGATCTTTCCCGGAGCGATCGAGCGCCACGACGATATGGAGTGGGTGCCGCGTCCCAATGCTTCGCGCGTGCTCGAGTGCCGGCCGGTCGAGCACTTCAATCGGCAAATCGAACTTTTTTCACAAAGCGTGCGCGAGTGGATCGCCGCCGGTGAGTCGTTGCACATCGTCAGCAGCGCCGTGTCGCGCACAGCCGACCTGCTGCGCGCGGCGGGCATCGCCCAGGATCGGGTCGACGTCGTTCACGGATCGATCGAGGCTGGGTTTGCCATTCCCGATCTGCGTCTGCGCGTGCTGGGAGATCGCGAGATCTTCGGCGCCCCGCCCAAGCGCGTCAAACTACGCGCCGTCAAAGAGGGCGTTCCGGTTACGCTGGCCGACCTTCGGGTGGGCGATTACGTGGTGCACGCCGTGCACGGGATCGGTCAATACTTGGGTTTGCGCACCGAAACGATTTTGGGCGCGACGCAAGACTATCTCGATCTGGCCTACGCGGGTTCCGATCGCATGCTGGTCCCGGTCACGCAAATGCACCAGGTCACCAAATACTCATCGACCGAGGGGCAGCAGCCGCGTCTTTCCAAGATGGGCGGTGCCGATTGGGCGCGCACCAAGTCCCGCGTCTCCGAGTCACTGGCAAAGATCGCCGACGGTCTCGTACATCTGTACGCCGAGCGTGAGTTGAGCCGTGGTTTTCAATTCGGTCCCGACACGCCGTGGCAAGCCGAGATGGAAGAGGCGTTTCCGTACGAGCCGACACCCGATCAGGGCAAAGCGATCGACGCGGTCAAGGGCGACATGGAAAAGGCCCAGCCGATGGATCGTCTGGTGTGCGGCGACGTCGGCTACGGCAAGACCGAAGTTGCGATGCGCGCGGCGTTCAAAGCCGTCGCCGAAAAAAAGCAAGTCGCGGTGCTCGTGCCAACCACCCTGCTGGCCGATCAGCACTACCGCAATTTCAGCGCGCGCTTCGCGGGTTTTCCGCTGCGCATCGAAGAGCTCTCGCGTTTTAAGACCAAGGCTGAAGCGCGCGCAATTCTAGCCGATTTGGCGCTCGGAAAAGTCGACGTCGTCATCGGCACGCACCGTCTCTTGCAAAAAGACGTCGCCTTCGCCGACCTCGGCCTCATCGTCATCGACGAAGAGCAGCGCTTCGGCGTCATGCACAAGGAGCGCCTCAAGGAATATAAGACCTCGGTCGACGTGCTCACCCTCTCGGCGACGCCGATCCCGCGCACGCTGCATATGTCGCTGATGGGTGTGCGCGATCTCTCGTTAATCCAAACCGCGCCGAAGAACCGCATGTCGGTCAAGACGGTGGTCGTACCGGCCAGCGATGCGATCGTCCAGCGCGCGATCACCGCCGAACTCGACCGCGGCGGTCAGGTCTACTATCTGCACAATCGCGTCGAATCGATTTTCGCGGTGAAGAACGCGCTCGAGCGGCTCGTCCCGCGCGCGCGCATCGCCGTCGGACACGGGCAGATGCACGAGAACGAGCTCGAACCCGTGATGCAATCCTTCATCGACGGCGAGACCGACGTGCTGGTTGCGACCACGATCATCGAGAACGGCATCGATATTCCCAATGTCAACACGATGATCGTGAGCGACGCGGATAAATTCGGCCTCGCGCAACTCTATCAACTGCGCGGACGTGTCGGTCGCTCGAATCATCAGGCGTATTGTTATCTGCTCTACCAGGGGCACAAGGCGTTGACCGAAGAGGCCAAAGCGCGGCTCGAGGCGATTCGCGAATTCACTCACCTCGGATCGGGACTGCAGATTGCAATGCGCGATCTCGAGATTCGCGGTGCGGGCAACTTGCTGGGCGCTGCGCAGTCGGGATTCATCGGCTCGGTCGGCTTCGACACCTACTGCCAGCTCTTGGCCGACGCGATCGCCGAACGCCGCGGGATGGCTGCCTCGCTGGATGACCGCCGCGAGGCGGTGATCGACGTCAAGATCAGCGCCTTCATTCCAAACGATTACATCCCCCAGGTCTCGCAAAAGATCGCAGTCTATCAGCAGCTCGCCAAAGCCCGCTCGCAAATGGCAGTCGAGGAGATAGCCGCTGGGGTGCGGGATCGCTTTGGACCTCTGCCGCTACCGCTCGAGCGACTGGTGGAACTAACCAAGCTGCGGGCGATCGCTCTAGAGCGTCGGGTTACGCGCGTGGTCGTCGACGAGCGGCGCCTGACCCTAGGCGTAGGCACCGGGTTCGAGCTCGACCCGGCGGCTATTCCCAAGCTCCAATCGCTGACCAAGAACCGCTTTCGCTTCGCCGAGGGCAAGATCGTGGTCGACTTGCCCGCGCTGCCGGCCGCCGAGGCGCCCGAGACGACGTGGATGCCGTTGCTCAGAAAGCTCCTCGAAGCTCTTTGAACCACCCCTCTCTAGAGGGCCTGGCTCGAGGCCGAACGAACCCCAGGCCCCATCGGCGGAGCCCAAAATGCTCCGCTTTCCTACGCACCGACCTTTCCTAGTCTGGAGTGATCATGTCGAACCTCTCCCGCGTCGCCGCGGGTCTAGCCACGCTGCTCTTGGCCATTGCGGTCACCGCTTGTTCGAGCGGCGGCACGCTGGCGACCGTCAACGGGCAGGCCATCAGCACCTCGGAATTCGATAACAAACTCGAGGCGAGCCCGACCGCGATCTCGACGCTGCAGCAGATGGTCCGCGAAATTCTGCTCGAACAATACGCGCAGAAGAACAATATCACTGTGAGCGATGCCGACATCGCCGCGCGCGAGGATCAGATCAAAGCAAACTTCCCGCCGGGATCGTGGAGCGACATGCTCAAGTCGCGCGGCCTGACCGAAGACGACGTGCATAAGCTCCTACGCGATCAAATCATCATCGACAAGGCCGTCGGCAAGAACGTCAAGGTCTCCGACGCGCAGATCGCGGCATATTTCGCGAAGAACCACGCCTCGTTCGATAAGCCCGCGCAGGTGCAGGCGCGCCACATCTTGGTCGCCGATCTCAAGACCGCGCAGAAAGTCGAAACTGACCTCAAGGGCGGCGCGAACTTCGCGACCGAGGCGCAGAAATATTCGATCGATCCGGGCAGCAAAGACAAAGGCGGCGAGCTCGGTCAGATCCGCCACGGGCAGATGGTGCCAGCTTTGACGCAGCCGTGTTCTCACTGCCGGTGGGCGTGATTAGCGCACCGGTCAAATCGCCGTTCGGCTACCACATCATTCAGGTTGAAAGCCGTACGCCGGGCACGACCGCGACGCTAGCAAACACGAAGGACAAGATCGCCGACATGTTGCGTCAGCAACAGGAAGCGCCGTTGATTCAGCCGTTCCTTACGGATCTGCAGAGCAAGGCGAACATCCAGATCAACGATCCGCGGTTCCAGGCAGCCTTCCCGACGCCCGAACCGACGCGCCGGGCGGGCACCGGCCGCCGCCGCGCCCAACGGTGCAGCGCCCAACGGCGCGGTATCGCCGGCAGCGACCGCCACCCCGTAACTGCCGTGTAAAGGTAGGGCCCCCGAATGGGGGCCTTCGCTCTATCTCGAACCAGATTTCGCATGCTCGTTCGTATCGTTGGACTTGGACCCGGTGACCCCGGATACCTGACGGTCGGAAGCCTCGACGCTTTGCGCGAGTGCTCGCGAGTGGTTGCGCTGCTCGCGCCCCCGGACTTGGTGAAGGCGCTCGAATCGAACGGCATTCCTGTCGATCGCGCGCTGATCCCCGACGCAACCTCGCTCGCGCACGGCAGTGCTGACGCAATCGCCCAGTTCGTCGCCGCGCTGAGTTCGCTGCCGATCGAAGCCCTCGGTCTTGGTGTCCTCGGTAATCCACTCTCCGATCTGCCCGGACTTCCGCCGCTCTTACGCGCACTCGAAGCGCAGGGTCATACGACGCGCATCACCCCGGGGATGCCGCACGCAACGCTCTCCGCGGCGATCGCCATGCCGCTCGTCCCGTTGCCGCCGCAGTCGCAACATTATTCGTGGGACGATCTCGTCGAGATCATGGCCCGTCTGCGTGACGGATGCCCCTGGGATCGCGAGCAAACGCATCGCACGCTGGTACCCTATCTGATCGAAGAGACCTACGAAGTCGTCGAAGCCATCGAGGCCGAGGATCTGGGGGCGCTCTGCGAAGAGCTGGGCGATCTCTTGCTGCAGATCGTTTTCCACGCGCAACTCGGCTCGGAGACCGGCAAGTTCACCGTTGCCGACGTCGTCGACGCACTTTCCAACAAGATGGTCCGCCGTCATCCGCATGTCTTCGGCGACGCTGTGATCGAGGATGTCGATTCACAGTGGCGCAGTTGGGAGACGCTCAAAGCCCAAGAAGCCACCGGACAAAAGCGCAAGAGCCGGCTGGAAGGCATTCCTAAGTACATGGGCGCGCTGCAGCGCGGGCAGCGCATGCAAGAGAAAGCCTCGCGCGTTGGATTCGATTGGCCGAACATCGGCGGCGTGCTCGACAAACTGCACGAAGAACTTACGGAACTCACCGAGGCGCGGCGCCTCAAAGCCGATGATCCGCACGTGCGCGAGGAGCTGGGCGACGTGCTCTTTACGGTCGTCAATCTCTCGCGCGCGCTCGGCATCGACGCCGAGACCGCGATGCGTGAAGCCAACGAGAAATTCTACCGGCGGTTCGCCTTCATGGAAGAGCGCGCCGCCGCAAACGGCAAGACGCTTTCCGATCTCTCGCTCGACGAACTCGAGGAACTGTGGCAACTGGCAAAGACCCAAGCAGCATAACCGCGTTCATTCGTCTGCGGATGAGCGCGCACGACGCGCATTACGGCGGAAACCTCGTCGACGGCGCGCGAATGCTCGCCCTCTTCGGCGACGTCGCGACCGAGCTGCTTATTCGTCTCGACGGCGACGAGGGGCTGTTTGTCGCCTACGACAAGGTGGAATTTCTCGCACCGGTCTACGCCGGCGACTACATCGAAGCGCATGGCCGCATCACCGGCGTCGGCAACACCTCGCGCGCAATGGAATTCGAAGCGCGTAAAGTGATCGCGGCACGAAGCGACGTGGGCGCGAGCGCCGCGGACTATTTGAGCGAGCCGATAGTCGTTTGCCGCGCGAGCGGCACCTGCGTCACGCCGAAAGATAAAAAACGCAAATAACCCTTGTCATCCCGAGCGTAGGGAACGTAGTGACCGTAGTCGAGGGACCACAACTACCTACTGCCCTCGAAGACGCTCGTCGCATCACATCCTGTGCCGCTCCTGCTGCGCGAGTTTTGCGCCACAACCAAAGGAAGTTCGCATCCTGCGAATGGCGCAAAACTTCGAGCCTTCTCCGGCCGCAGGTAGTTGTGCTTCCCTCGACTACGGCGCTTCGCGCCTACGCTCGGGATGACAAGATCAAACCAGACGTGCGTGCGTTTTCTTCTTCCAGAAGAACTCGTAGTATGTAAACTGCGCGCACAGCATGAAGCAATAGTACGCCGGGTATCCGGCCCACACTCCGGGAAGACCGAAATGTTTCATGCAGAAATACGCCACGGGGACCTCGATCGCCCAGATGCCGACCAGGCCGTTGAGCGTGGGAACGAGCACCGTACCGCTACTGCGCATCACGCCGCTGATAATCGCACTGTTTCCGAAGATCAAATACGACCAGAGCGTAATCATCAGCAGTTCATGCGCGATTTGTACCGTCGGCGGGTCGGTGATAAAGAGCTCCAACAGCGGAGTAGCGAGCAGATAGCAAAGTGTCACTAGAATTCCGCCGACCGCATAGTTCAGGGTGACCGCCGAACGAATGACGCTGCCCAACTTATCCTCGCGGCGCGCGCCAATGCACTGCGCGCCAAAAATCGACGCGGCAATGCCGATGGAGATCGCGGGGAACTGCACGTAGTTGACGATCTGGTTGACCGCACCGTATGCGGCGGTTGCGTGGGGGCCATAGTGATTCACGAAGCTGATGATTGCGATCTCGGCAAGTGAGACCATGATGACCTGAATGCCCGTCGCGACGCCGATCCGAATGACATTCCACAAGATATGCGGGTCGATGATCATGTCGCGGGCCATCTCGAGGTCGAATTTCAGCGGGCTCTTTCGACGCGCGAGCAAGACCAAGAGTCCGACAAGGCCGACGAAGTTCGCGATAATGCCCGAAACCGCGGCACTGACGACGCCGAGATGCGGCAGACCGAACCATCCTTGGATGAATGCCGGCGTAAAGAAGACCGCGAGCACGGAGCTTACGATCAGGAAGTAGAGCGGTGTCTGCGAGTCGCCGACACCGCGCAGAAACGTCGTATAGACCAGATAGGGAAAGATGATCGGCGCCGTGAGGAAGATCACGCGCGTGTAGTGGTCGGAATCCTGCAGAATGGCCGCAGGCGTGCCGAGTACCTGCAACATCCATGGCGAAATCAGCGGGCCAACGATCGCGATGGCAATCGCAAAGAGCATCGTCGCGCCCAGAACGGTGCCCGCAATTTTCTTCACCTTGTGTTCGTCGCGCGCACCGAAGGCCTGGCCGATCAGGACGGTGCTGCCGCTGGCGATGCCGATCAGAAACGAGAACAGCAAAAAGACGACGGGGAATACTGCCGACACCGCGGCCAACGCGTTGACACCGATCATCCGTCCGAGAAAGATCGCGGCGAACGTCTGCGAAGCCGATTGCAAAATATTGCTGATCATCAGCGGCACAAGAAGATCAACAAAAGCTGCCACATCGGCTTGCTCTCGTCGAAAATGTTGACGCCCATGCGCCGGGCCGGGGTCGCTTGTGCCATAAGCCCTACTCGTTGGCACGCGGGCGAGAAACTCCCGGGACCCATAGCGCTGTTTTCTTAATCGTGCCGTGGTAAGCTAGGGCATTGCAATGCGGTTGGATAAGTTCATGAAGATATCCCGTCTTTCGAAACGGCGCAGCGAAGCGCACGAGGCGCTGGAACACGGCCGGATCACGAAAGACGGCAAGCCGCTCAAGCCCGCATACAATGTCAAGCCCGGCGACGTGCTCGAGATTCACTACGCGACCCGCTTCGTCACCGTGCGCGTGCTCGACGTGCCGCTGCGCATGACGCCCGGCGTCAAAGCCGCCGAGCTCTACGAAATCGTCGAGACGCGCAAAGACGAACCGGCCGAATGGGTGTAAGTCCGGATGAGTGCGTCTCGATCTCCGCAGACACCAAGGACGCGCTGGCACGCGACATGCCGCAGGCGGCGCACTGCCGATCGGCGCTGCTCGCCGGGCTTGCGCTCTACGGCGCAACGCTGCTCGCACCGTCTTCGTCACGCATCGCAACGTCGATTGCGCGTCTCTTTTGGTCGCTGCTCGACGATCGAAAGTCGCATCCGATCGAGAGCGCGCGCGGCAACGCGCCTTGCGCGCCTGCCGACGTTCGCGATCGCGCTGCCCGCGCGGCTGCGCGCGCATCCGCCGAAGCCAACGCTCAAGTGCGACCGCTTGATGGAGATTCGCGCGGCTTTCCTGGCCTGCGGTTCGCTCGCCGCCGGAGCGCACGGCTACCACTTGGAGTTCGTGCTGGCCGACGCCCGATCTCGCCGCGCGTCTGGCATGGATGCTCCGCAGCACCGGACGCGCGCCAAAACAGACGCTGCGTAAAGCGCCGCGACGTGCTCTACTACAAGGACTTCGAAGCGATCGTCGAGCGTGCTGACGCTGATCGGCGCGTTCGCCGCCGTGCTGCATCTCGAAGACGTCCGCGCGTTGCGCGAGACCAAGAACCGCATCCATCGCTGGTCAATACCGAGGCCGCCAATATGGAGCGCGCCGCCGCCGCCGCCGCCGATGCAGCGGCGGACCATCGAATACGTGGCCAACGCCTACGGCTCTGCGAGCTTTCGCCGGCGCTGCGCGAGATCGCGGAGCTGCGGCTGGCCCATCCCGACGAGTCCCTGGCGGAGCTTGGGGCGCCGTTGCAATCCGCCGATCGCCAAGCCCACGGTCAGCAGCCGCTTGAGCGCGCTGAGCCGGCTGGCCGGCGCGCCTGCGCAGCGGCAGGGGCGCGCTAACCACGGCCCGGTATGGTTGCGCAGGGCTATGCGCATCGGGATCAACGGCTTCGGCCGCATCGGCCGGAATTTTGCCAAGGCGCTGCTGCGAGCGCCATCCGCAACGTCGAGATCGTCGCCGTCAACGACCTCACCAGCGCCGCCGAATGCGCGCACCTCTTCAAGTACGACAGCAACTACGGGACGTTCGCGGCAGCGTCAGCGTCGACGGCGACACGATCGTCGATCGACGGCAAGCGCATCAAAGTGCTGGCCGAGCGCGACCCGGCAAGCTGCCGTGGAAGGATCTCGGCGTCGACGTCGTCATCGAATCGACCGGCCTCTTCACCGATGCCGACAAAGCGCGCGCGCACATCGACGGCGGCGGCGCCAAAAAAGTGATCATCTCCGCGCCGGCCAAAGGCGAGGACATCACGATCGTGCTCGGCGTCAACGAGAACACTACGATCCCGCCAAGCACAACGTGATCTCGAACGCCTCGTGCACGACGAACTGCTTGGCGACCGGCGGTAAAGCCGATGGTCGATCATCTCGGCTGGGTCAAGGGGTTCATGACGACGATTCACTCGTACACCAACGATCAAGAACATCCTCGACGCGCCGCACAAGGACATGCGCCGCGCGCGCAACGCCGCGACCAACATCATGCCGACGCTCGACCGGCGCCGCGAAAGCGCTCTACCTGACGATTCCCGAAGTCAAAGGCACGTTCGACGGCTTCGCGCTGCGCGTGCCGACGCCGACCGTCTCGATGATCTATCTCGTCGCGCACGTCAAGAAGGCGACGACCCGAGACGAGCTCAACGCGATTCTCCGCGCCGAAGCCGAAGGCCCGCTCAAGAAGTACGTCCAGTACACCGAGGAAGAGCTCGTCTCGAGCGACTTCAAGCGCATCCCCACAGCTCGATCATCGACGCAAAGCTGACCAACGCCAACGGCGACCTGATCCAGATCGGCGCGTGGTACGACAACGAGTGGGGCTACTCGTGCCGCCTCGCCGATCTCACGGCGATGGTGCTCGCAAAGCTTCCGAGCAGAGCGTGTTGAACTTTCGCACTCTCGACGACCTCGACGTGCGCGGCAAGCGCGTGCTCGTTCGCGAAGATCTCAACGTTCCGCATGGAGGACGGGAAGGTCGCCGACGACACGCGCATCGACGCGGCGCTGCCGACGCTGCGCTGGCTGCACGAACGCGGTGCGCGCGACGATCGTGCTGTCGCACCTCGGCCGGCCCGAGGCCCGAAGCCCCTCCGGGGCACCTCAGGGTGACATGCTCAAGTATTCGCTGCGACCGGTCGCGGCCGCGCTTGCGCAGCGGCTCGGCAGCCGGTCGCGTTCGCCGACGACTGCGTCGGTCCGACGCTGCGGGAGCGCGGTCGCACGCTGTCACGACGGCGACGTGCTGCTGCTCGAGAACGTGCGCTTTCACGCCGGGGAGGAGCGCAACGATCCGGCGTTCGCTGCCGAGCTCGCCGAGCTCGGCGACCTCTACGTCAACGACGCGTTCGGTACCGCGCATCGCGCGCACGCCTCGACCGAAGGCGTCGCGCACCTGCTGCCAAACGCGGCCGGACTCTTGATGGAAGCCGAACTCGCCGCGCTCGCGCGGCTGACCGACGATCCGGTCAAGCCGTTCGTGTGCGTGATCGGCGGCGCGAAGGTCAAGGACAAAATCGGCGTGTTCACGCACTTGATGAACAAGCGTCGACGCGTTCTGTATCGGCGGCGGCATGGCGAACACGTTTCTCGCCGCGCTCGGCATCAACGTCGGGAAGTCGCTGCGCGACGACGATCTCGAGCCGGCGCGGCGATTCTCGACGCTGCCGCGCACAGCGGCGTCGCGCTGCACCTGCCGACCGACGCGGTCGTCGCGACCTGCGTTCGATGCCGATGATCGGGCGCACACCGTCGCGATCGACGCCGTCGGCGACGCGATGATCCTCGACATCGGGCCCGCGACCGCCGCAGGCGTATGCGGCGGTATCAGCGCGCGCAAGACGATCGTCTTCAACGGCCCGATGGGCGTCTACGAGAAAGCCGCCGTATCGAGACGGCACGAAGGTCGTCGGCGAAGCGATCGCGCGCGCGACAAGCGCGCGGCGCGACCAGCGTCGTCGGCGGCGGCGATGCGGCGGCGGCCGCGCACGTGCTGGGCTTCGCCGCGGCGATGACGCACGTCTCGACCGGCGGCGGCGCGACGCTCGAGTTTCTGGAGGGCAAGACGCTGCCCGGCGTCGCGGCGCTCGGAACGAAGCTGATGCCGCGCACGATCGTCGCCGGCAACTGGAAGATGCACAAGACCGCCGCGGAGACGCGCGCGTTCTTCGATGCCTTTCTTCCGCTGCCGCCGAGCTTCCCGAGCGCATCGACATCGTCGATCGCTCCGCCGTTTACCGCGCTCGCCACGGCGCCGAGATCTTGCGCTCGGCACCCGCGCATCGCGCTCGGCGCGCAAACGATGCACTGGGAACTGCAAGGCGCGTTCACCGGCGAGATCAGCGCGCCGATGCTGCTCGAGTTCGGCGTGCGCTACGTGATCCTCGGCCATTCGGAGCGGCGCGCGTACTGCGGCGAGACCGATCGCACCGTCAACTTGAAAGTGCAAACGCGCGCTCGCGCACGGCCTCACGCCGATCGTTGCGGTCGGCGAGACGCTCGAGGAACGCCAAGCGGGGCATACGGACGAGCGCGTCATCGCGCAGACCGCGCGGCCTTCGACGGCGTCTTGCCCGCCGACGAGCTCGCGCGCGTCGTTGTCGCCTACGAGCCGATCTGGGCGATCGGCACCGGGGCGAATTGCGAACCGTCGAAGCCGATCGCGTGATGGGCGCAATTCGCAGCTGCGTCGCCGGGCTCGAGCGACGCGCCAATGCTCTACGGCGGCAGCATGAAGCCCGACAACATTGCCGTCGTACGCTGCGCAGCCCAACATCAACGGCGCGCTGGTCGGCGGCGCAGCGCTCGATCCGCAACGCGTTCGCGATGCTGATCGAAACGCCGCGCGACGATGCATACGACCGCTCGTGCTCGCGGTGCTCGACGGCTGGGGCTGCAGCGACGGCGTACGGCAACGCGATCGCAGCCGCCAAACTGCCGCACTGGCGACGCCTTCTTCGAACGCTATCCATGGACGACGCTCGAAGCGTCCGGCGAAGCGGTCGGACTGCCCAAAGGCATCATGGGCAACAGCGAAGTCGGCCACATGAACATCGGCAGCGGCCGCGTCGTGCCGCAAGGCGTCGTCCGTGATCGACGCCGACATCGCCGCCGGCGCGTTCGCAAGCAACGCGACGCTGCGTCGCAATGCATCGAGCACGTCAAGCGCGCGGGCGACGCTGCACCTCATGGGCTTGCTCTCCGACGGGCAAGTGCACAGCTCGATCGACGCATCTCTTCGCGCTGATCGACGCGGCGGTCGAAGCGGCCGTGCCGCTCGCCATCCACGCCTTTCTCGACGGCCGCGACGCGCCGCCGCGCTCGGCGCACGTCTATATCGAAGCGCTCGAAGGCAAGCTCGACGCTTGGGCGCGCCGGGCTCGATCGCCACGATCTGCGGCCGCTTTTACGCGATGGATCGCGACCAGCGCTGGGAACGCACCGAGGCCGCCTACGACTCTGCTGGCTGCGCGGCCAAGCCGCGTATCACGAACCGACGCGCTTGCCGGCCTCGACGCCGCGTACGCGCGCGATGAGAACGACGAGTTCGTCCTGCCGACGATCGTCGGACCCACGCGAACGGTGCGCGACGGCGACGCGTGTATCTTCTTCAACTTCCGCCCCGATCGCGCGCGAATGACGAGCCTTCGACGCCAGCGCATTCAACGACGTTCAGCATCCTGGCGCAACGGCGATCTTCTGCGACCATGACGCAGTACGAGGAGAAGTTCCCCAATCCGGTGCTGTTCGGTCCGCGCCCGCAGTACGACACGTTCGGCGAGATCGTCGTCGCGCGCCGGCCTCTCGCAGCTGCGCCTGGCCGAGACCGAAAAGTACGCGCACGTCACGTACTTCTTCAACGGCGGCCGCGAGGAGGTGTTTCCGGGCGAGGATCGCGAGCTCATCCCCTCCGATCGTTCGGTGGCGACCTACGATCTCGCGCCGGCGATGCGCGCGCGCGAGATCACCGACATCGCCGTGCACGATATCGAACACCACGAGCACGACGTGATCGTCATGAACTACGCCAACGCCGACATGGTCGGGCACACCGGCAAGTGGGAGCCGACGGTCGAAGCGGTCGAGATCCTCGACGGCTGCCTGCAGCGTCTCGCCGACGCCGTGCTCGCCGCCGGCGGGCTGCTCGCGATCACCGCCGATCACGGCAACGCCGAAGAGAAACTCGATGCGGACGGCAATCCGCTCACCGCGCACACGACCAATCCCGTGCCGTTCATCCTCATCTCGAGCGACATTCGCGGCGCGCTCGCGTCCGGCGGTAAGCTGGGCGATATTGCACCGACATTACTCGCGTTGGCCGGACTGCCGGTTCCCGCTGCTATGACTGGAAAGAATTTGTATGATCGATCGCCGATCCCCCAACGATAAACTTCTCTCGGTCGATGCTTCGCGGATCGAAGAGACCGCCGGTGGTCCGATCGATCTCGCGATCATATTGGGAAGCGGCCTCTCTTCTGCGTTGCGCGAGGCATTCGCGCACGTCTCGATTCCCTACGATACGTTGCTCGGGATGCCGGTTGCGACCCTACGCGGTCACGCGGGCGAAGTGCTCGTGGGAACCTGGCAGGGCAAACGCGTCGCGGCATTCGCCGGACGCGTGCATCTCTATCAGGGCTTTTCAGCCGTGCAAGTGACGACCAACGTGCGGCTTGCGCATGCTGCGGGCGCGCGCATTATCATCCTCACCAACGCCGCCGGCTCGCTGTCGGAAAAACTGCAGCCAGGTGACATCATGATGATCAGCGACCACCTCAACCTCACGGGACGCAACCCGCTCGTCGGGTGGCCGCACGACAATCCGTTCGTTGACATGGCCGATGCGTATTCGTCGCGATTGCGCGCAATCGTTCATGCCGCCGCGAAGCCCGAACACCGGTTGCGGGAGGGCGTGTACGCGGGGCTGCTGGGACCCAATTACGAGACGCCGGCGGAAGCCCACTACTTGCGCACGATCGGCGCCGACGCGGTCGGGATGTCGACCGTGCTCGAGACGATCTTCGCACGTTTCCTGAGCATGGGCGTGCTGGGCTTTAGCATGATTACCAACATGGTCGCGGCGGTGGGGACCAGTCACGGCGACGTGACCGAGCAAGGCGCCCATACCGGGCCGCTCCTGGCCGATCTCATCGGCGCCTTTCTCAAGAAGATTTAATCTGGGTCAAGGACCCTATCAGGAAGCCGCGTCATACTCGTGCGTGACGCAGGATGCGGAAGAAGGTCCGGAGCGCAGGATGCGGGGCCGCCTTTAGGCGGTCGGACCATCGGGAGTGGCACATGTTCAAAAATTTGCGAACCGCGTCCGATGAAATGATCCTGGCCGAGGCCCTGATCTACTTCGTGTTTATTGGGACGCTGACGCTGGCTGCCACCCTCGCGTCACAATTGATCAAATAGATCACCCACGCCAGCTAGGCAACCATAAGCGTTGCAGCCACGCGCTTTGCGAAATCGTCATCGACGAGAGGATCGGGAAAAAGTAGATGAACGCGAGCGCCACCAGACCCAGATAGCCGGCCACGATCCAGCGAGCCGCCTTGGGATCGAAGCTACCCATTTTCTCTAGAATATACTGCATCATCACCGTGTTGCAGATCGCGATCAACGGAATATCGACGTAGAAGTGATACAGGAACGCGATGCGCGGCGAGAACATCCACGGCAGCCATTGCAGCAGATACGCCAGTACCACCAAGGCGTAGCCCCGATTGCGCCGCAGGAACGCGAGCACGCCCACGAGCGGAACCGAAATGAGCCCTGGCCAGAGCAGCAGCGGGTTGGGAAATGAGTAGATCATCGCGGCTGTCGTTGCGTCCTGATTTCCCGTACCGCCGTACTGCGCGCTGTAGAGCAAGGGGCGCAGATCAAGTGGCCACGTCCACCACGACGATGCGTAGGGATGCGTCGCGCGCAGGTGATCGTGATATAAGAATGCGTTGACCTGCATCGCAACCACGTCGCTTACCGTATATGGTCGCGGTGGAAGCGTCTGAAGATCGCGCAGGCCAATGAAGTGTGGAATGTACGCAAGCGCATAAACGATGCCCACGCTGCCGATCACGGTCGCCGCAACCAGATCGATCGGGAAAGGCGAAGCCCGCCGCGCAGTCCAGGCGCGAATCGCGGCGTAACCGACGACCACGGCCGCGACCCCGTACGCCATCACGCCATACCATTTGCTCGCGACGAGCAACGCAGCCGCAAACGCAAAGGTCAACAGCCACGCCGCACCAGGCGGACGCTCGCGCCACAGCCGGTACGCAGCATAGAAACAGGTGGAAAAAATGACGAGAAGCACGATGCGTGCCGCCAATGTTTCGTGACCGAAGCGCGCCAAGACGATGATGACGCCAAGCGCGAGGCTTGCGATTCCCTCGAGCCCTCGTTCTTTCCAACCACGATGGCCGATGGGTTGTTCGGGCGCCTCCACCACCGCGTCCCAGTAACGGCAAAACGCGTAGAGCGTCAGCATCGAAAAGCAGACGACGAACGCTTCGGGGGTAGCGATGCGCGACTGCGCGTAGTGCATCCCGTCGAGACCGAACAGGACGGCGGCGTACGCGCCGAAAAGGGTCGAGCGTGTGATACGCTTGGCTAGGTAGAAGCAGATCACGACGGCGAGTGCGCCGGCAACGACGTTCAAGAAACGCCAGCCGTACGACGTGTCGCCGTTCGGCAATCCGCCGAACATGATGACCGAGAGCGTGATCAACAGTTTGGTCACCGGCGGGTGCGTGTTCTCGTAAATGTAACGCCGTTGGAGATACTCCTCAGCGGCCCGCGCGAAGTAGACTTCGTCGAAAATCTTCCCGGGCGGCACCCAATAGCGAATGAAGAGCAGGATGAACGAGGCGATGCCGAGTGCCGCAGCGACCGCAGCATCACGGAGGCGTTGAGCGCGCGCGATCACGTGGCGAGCGGTACGGGGGCAGGGGCGGGTATCGCGGCGATGCTCGCAGGCGGGGCCGTGACCGTCCCGTATCCGCCGGCAACGATCGCGAGCGTTGCGACGAAGGCAGCCGCCGCCAGCATCGATCGCGCGCGCCGCCGCTCGCGACCACGCGCTTGCGCGACCGCTCGTGCTCGCACGCCTTGCGCAGCAAAGGGCGGAATCGTAACGTCGAGCGCGCCACGCAGGGCGGCGCGCAGGTCAACCGGCATCGAAGAGAACCTCGGCAAGGGGAGAGGAGGAGCGATGCGTCGAGAGCAGCGCTTCCAGGCGCCGACGCGCGAGGGCAAGATGATAGCGAACCGTGCCGTCGGGCATCCCGACGATCGCGGCAATTTCCCGGCTATTCAAATCTCCGTAGTAATGCAGCGCGATGAGCGCGCGTTGAGCCGGCGGCAACTTCCCAAGGGCGCGCAACACGTCAACGCGGATCAGTACGTCGGTCAGCGGTGAGGCTGAGGCGAGCATTCGAGAATCGAGCGAATCGTGAACGCGCGTCCGTCGCTCGATAGCAAGCGCTTCGCGCACTACCAACCGGTAGAACCACACACCGAAAGCTGCGGGCGAACGCAGACCCGCAATCGCGCGCACCATGCGCGCGCAGGCTTCTTGCGCCGCGTCTTCAGCGGCCATGGGATGCCGCAAGATCGACAACGCGATGCGGTACGCGTGCGGCCAGGTTGCCGACAGCAGCGCGTCGACCGCAGCCTCGTCGCCCGATCGCGCAGCATTGATTGCCTCCGCGTGCTGATCCCACTGTTGCATGCTGGCCATCTCTTCATACTAGAGGCGCCAACTCCCCCAAAGTGTTGGCTACTCGGCGCGATAGCTGCCGCTGGGATCGATCGAGACGCGGCTTGTGCCGATGAAGGCGCTGCGAACGCGGTGGTCCCAAAAGGTGAGAATCTTCACGACGACGGGCCGCAGGCGCGCAATGATCTCGCGCGCGCGCTGTGAGACGGTGACCGCGTCGCGCGCCCACTTGGGATGATCTCGCGGGAGCAGCGTCGACTCGGCGTCGCTCTCGTCAACCGGCGTAACCGCCTGCTCGGGCGCTGCGGCGCCCGCGTACGACTGGGGCGCCTGCGCGCGGCCCTCGTCGCCGTCAAGGCGCCGTAGCATGCAGACTCCGGCGGAGTTTTTTCATGGCAGCGATATGCAACTGCGAGGCTCGCTGGGGCGAAATGCGCAGGCGCCGCCCCACCTGACGCAGGGACCATTCACCGTAGTAATGATCGCGAATCACTTGGCGCTGGCGCGGCGGAAGCGCGTCGACGGCGCAAGCGATCGTTTCGCGGTCGCAACGCTCTTCGAGGAGGAGGGCGGGATCGTTGCTCCAGTCACTGCAGATGCGCTCGCCCTCGGGAAGCGGACGATCAAGCGAGAGCGGCACGCCCTGCGCGACGGCAAGTGTTGCACGAAGAAATCCGGGGCGCCGCTGCTCCATCTCCGTAAGTGTCGGCACGCTACCGCGCTCCCCGGCAATCGCAAAGCGTTCGATCTCGCCGTCGCGCATCGCGCGGCGCGTTCGCTCGGCGACGGGATCCATGCGCCGAATCCCGTTGAGCATCGCGCCCGAAATCAGGTGGCGCGCATAGTGCTCCAGCGATGTCCCGCGCGCGGGATCGTAGTTGTCGACCGCGCGGATCAATCCGATGCTTCCGTCGCCGACGAGATCGTCGTAGTCGCACGGCACCAGGCGGCTAATCCGCCGGGCGATTCGCTTGACCAGCGGCAGCAGCGCGCGTATTTGCGCCTCGCGCTCGAGTTCACTCATGACCTTCCAGCCGCGCAGCGATCAACGATCCGAAACCGTGGGCGTCGCGTTGTGCGATCGATTGCGCCAGCGCGCCGACGCCGTAGTCGCCAAGGGCATCGAAGCCCGCCGCGAGCGGCTTGAGCGTCGTCGCCAAAAAGAGCGCTTCCAGCGTCATGCCGACGCGCTGCGCGGAGAGACTATCCACGTTGCAAGTTGTTGGCGATGCGCAGCATTTCATCGGCCGCCTGTATGCCTTTGGCATTGGCCTCGTAGGCTCGCTGCGCGGTGAGAATCTGCATCATCGACTCGACGATCGAGACGTTGGATTGTTCGAGCATACCAAAGCGCAGCTTGGGGCCGTTCTCGTTGCCGGGCGTGATCCAGCGCGGCGACCCCGACTGGCGCGTCTGCGTGAACAGCGCACCGTCAGCGCTCTGCAGCTTCTCGGGTGCCGGAAACTGCGCGAGCTGCAGGTGCGCGACGGTTTTCACTCCGTCTACGGCGGTAATCGTCACCGCGCCGTCTTCCCTAACGCTTGCCGAAAGCGCGTCCGCGGGAATATGTACGCCGGCAAGCTGCCATCCTTGCGCGTTGCGCAATGTGCCGTCGGCGGCGCGCGCGAACTCGCCCGCGCGCGTATAGGCGCGACGCGAGCCGTCGGTCACGAGGAAAAACCCCTCGCCGTCGATCGCGACGTCAAACGGTCCATTGCTGCGCTCGAGCTTTCCGGCTTTGAAGAGCGGATGCTCGCCGCTACGCACGGTCCCCGCGCCCGATTCTCCCGGTGCGGCAAGCGCGGTGAATTCGTCCTGCGAGCCCTTGAAGCCGACGACGTCGGCGTTGGCGAGATTGTTGGCAATCGTGTCGAGGTTCTGCTGCTGGGCCGCCATGCCGGTCGCGGCGGCGAAAAGCGCGCGGTCCATCTACTTGATCCTCGCCACGTCGTTGCTGCTTTTTTGGCGCACGCCGTCGATAGCGGCCACGACCTTCTGCGCGCTCTCGAACGAGCGCTGGGAGGTGAGCACGCCGATCATCTCTCCGATAGCGTCGACGTTGGCGGTCTCGATGAAGCCGCCGCGCAGCGTGGCATCTCGTCCAACGACGATACGATCGATCAGCTTACCCGCGAGCAACACGCGCCCGCGCTCATCGATCGTTGCCCCAAGCGGGACGCGAAGCGGCCCGCGCAATCCAAGCAGCGCGCGCCCTTGCTCGTCGCGCAGCGCGCCGAACCGATCGCGCTCGAATGCTCCATTGCGCGTGGCGCTTACCGCGCCGCCGGGATATTGCACGCGGAACGCGCCTGGGCCAACGATTGCAAAATCGAAAGGCCGGCCGGTGTGCCGGTACGCGCCGTGACCCGGTGCGCTCGCCCGCGTAATCTCGACGCCGCGGTCGGTCAGGCGTCCCCGCGCCACGGCAGCATGAAAGCCGTCGCTCGAGACGTTGGCCAAATTTTCGGTTGCAATATCGAGTCTGCTCCGCGCCGCAACCATGGCGCTCGACGCCCACGCGATTCCATCCATGCGCGCATGGTAGACGGCGTCTATGGCCGAATCGTGAACGCCATATGGCAAACCTATGGTTGCGCGCAGGCCTCGGGTTGACACTTCTGCTCGGCGCGGCGTGCGCGCCGCATCCGACCGCGCAAGAGCAAATCGACGCGACGGAAACGACGGCGCTCGCGCCCCTCAAAGCTAAGTATCCCGACATCGTCGTAGCGTTCGACCCCAAAGGGACGCGCCTGGATATTTCGATCGATGCGAACGGCTACATATCGATCAGTGACGACGACGTCGAGCGGTTCAAGGCCGGCGCGTCACGCGACTGGCTCGCAGCTTGGACCCTGGCGCATCCGCATCAGCATGCGCAGCTCACCGTGCGACTGGTGGATTTCATGGGACGCGTCTGGGTGACCGAGCACACGAAGGCTTGAGGCTTCTTAATATGGGCGTTCGGCCCCCAGGGGGTTCGACGTGCTATCATCGACCCAGAATGAAAACACTTTTCTTCGCGCTATCGGCGGCGGTCGTGCTTCTCCTAACGACTGTACCTTCGACGGCGCTTGCGGAAAACGATATCACCATTACGAATCGAAGTTCACGGGTGATCCAGTTCATCTACATATCGCCCTCGGGTGAAAAGAACTGGGGCGAGGACTGGCTCGCTGCAGCAAAGTACGGTGTTATCGTGCCGGGCGATCATGCCATGTTCAGAATCGATCAGGGTTGCATGGAGGACATCAAGGTCACGTTTACGGACTTCAGTTCGAAGGTGTGGTATAACTTAGACACGTGTAAAAACGATATTGCGGTAACTGACTAAAGGTCTTAAAAGAGCGCCACACAGCCCGAGGAGACGAGACCGCCGCCGAAGCCCATGATCAGCACCCGATCCCCGGGCTTCACGCGGCCATCGCGCAGCGCCGGAATCAGCGCCAGCGGAATACTCACCGCCGAGGTGTTCCCGAACTCGGTGACCGAGAGCAGCGTTCTCTCGATCGGAAAACCGATACGCTTGCACAACGCTTCGATCATGCGCTCGTTCGCGCTGTGCGGCACAAACCAATCGATGTCGTCGAGCGTCAAACCCGAGCGTTTGAGTATCCGCTCGATGTCGCCCGGAATGTTTTCCAGCACCCAGCGGTAGACTTCGCGGCCATTTTGCCGCAGTTGCTGCGATTCGTCGACTTTACCATTGATCTCGCGCCGCACGCCGGTTCGATAGAGAAACCGGCCGCCGGTTCCATCCGAGCCGTGGCTCATGCCGAAAATCTGCGGTTGGTCGCTTCGCTCGATCAGCGCCACTCCGGCGCCGTCGCCGAAGAGCACCGCCGTCGAGCGATCGCCGTAATCGACACTGCGCGTGAGCGCTTCGGCGGCAATGGCCAGCACGCGATCGCACTCGCCGCTAGCAATCAGTCCGCACGCGAGATTGATTCCGTAGGCAAAGCCCGCGCAGGCGGTTGCAATGTCGAGTGCGCCAACCGTCTTGGGCAGATCGTAGTGCGCCTGCAGCATTGCCGAGAGGCTGGGGTAGGCATAATCCGGTGTGGTCGAGGCCACGATCAAGTAGTCGACGTCGCGCAGCACAACCTGCGGATGATGCGCGAGCAGATCGTCGATCGCGCCGACCGCGAGGTGACTCGAATATTCGCCCTCGCTCACCACGTGACGCACACGAATGCCGGTGCGCTGGACGATCCACTCGTCGGTCGTCTCGAACATCTTCTCGAAATCTGCGTTCGTAAGAACGCGCTGCGGCACGTACATGCCGGTTGCGCCGATGCGCGCGGGCGCGCTGACGAAGTGGTCGCGCAACCTAGAGTCCCGCGAGGACCGCGTCGGTAAAGGCGATGGTGGACAGTGCCGGCGCGCCGGCGGCGACGTCGGCCGTGCGCTTTCCCGCCGCATAGGCGGCTTCGACCGCGCGTTCGATGCGGGCCGCGCTGCGCTCGTCATCCAGGCTCATGCGCAGCAGCATTGCCGCAGACAGAATCGATGCCGTTGGATTGGCGATGCCTTTTCCAGTGATGTCGGGCGCCGTGCCGCCGATCGGCTCGTACATCCCGAATTGCCGGCCAGGCGTGCCTCGTTCTCCTAAGCTCGCGCTCGGCAACGTGCCGATGGAGCCGGTCACGATCGCCGCTTCGTCGGAGAGGATGTCGCCGAACATGTTCTCGGTTACGATCACGTCGAAATCGGCCGGGCGCCGCACGAGCTGCATCGCTGCGTTGTCCACCAGCAAATGCTCCAGACGAACGTCGACGTACTCCGGCGCAATGCGCTCGACGACGCGTCGCCACAGGCGTGAGGTATCGAGCACGTTTTGCTTATCGACCGAGGTAAGATGTTTACGCCTCCTGCGCGCGAGTTCGAAGCCGGTGCGCACGATGCGCTCGATCTCAGGCGCGCGATAGATCATCGTGTCGGTCGCAACTTCGACGCCGTTCTCGATGCGCGTCTCCTTAGCCCCGAAGTAGATCCCTCCGGTCAACTCGCGTACGACGATCAAATCGAGACCGCGCACCAGCTCGGGTCGCAGCGAAGATGCGTCTTCGAGACCCGGAAAAACTCGAACTGGGCGCAGGTTGGCATAGAGCTTGAAGCCGCTACGCAACGCAAAAAGCGCGGCTTCCGGACGCTGGGCCATCGGCTTATCATCGTATTGCGGCAGACCGACGCTGCCGAACAAAATTGCATCGCTGCGCTCGCACAGCGCGCGCGTTTCTTCTGGAAGTGGAGGCAACCCGCGTTCCAGGGCGGCGCCGCCGACAGGCGCTTCGATATAAGTAATGTCGGGCCGAAGCCGCGCGAGCACGCGTAGGGCTTCGCGCGTGACTTCGGGGCCGATCCCGTCGCCGGGAAGCACCGCGATGGTTGGCGTTTGGTTCACAGTTGCTAGTGGACTTCGATGCGCGTCGTGTCGGTGTTGGGTGGCGCTTCGGCAGGCGCGGCCGACTGCGCAGCGAGCTGCGCTTGTTGCAGCTGATTGTGCGTGCCGTCAAGGAGCGCGAGGTGCGTTGTCAGCAGGTTACGTAGCTCGCTCTTTGCCTTTTCGCAGGCCTCGACGGCGCGTTGATGCTCGCGCCGCACATCGCCGATGGCATCGTTGTACGAGGCCATCTCACGATCGGCGGCGAGGCGAGCCTGCTCGCGGATCAGGTCGGCCTCTTTATGCGCGGACGCCTTGACCTCGTCGGCCGTGCGTTGCGCCAGCACGAGCGTGTTGTGCAGCGATTCTTCCATCGCCTTAAAATGGCTAATGCGCTCTTTGAGATCGGCGATCTCCGCATCGAGCGCAGCGCGATGCTGCGCGTCGTCTTCGAGCGTCTCGATCACGTCATCGAGGAATTGATCGACTTCGGCGCGATCGTAGCCTTGCAACGCCTTTTTGAAGGTCTTGTGCTGGATGTCGACTGGTGTAATTTTTTCCATCGATATCGATCAACCGCGTCCCGACATGAAATCGAGGGTCGAGTCGCCCATCATGGTATCGCGCAAGCCTGCGGCGTTGACCACGACACCCGCCGGAACCACCAAATAGATCGCTTCGGCAAGCTTTTGAATTTTGCCGTCGATCGTGTACGCGACACCCGAAGTAAAATCGACCACACGTTGCAGCAGCGTGCGATCTGCATTTTGCAGATTGACGATCACGACTTGCCGATTCCGCAATGCGTCGGCGATTTCAACCACGTCCTGAAAGCTGCGCGGCGAATAGACGCTCACTTCGGTGCCGGCACGACGCCCTGCATTCGAGAGTGGAACGACGCGCCCCGACGGCGCCGGCTCGTCCTCGTAGAGGTCCTCGTCCTCATCGCGTATCGAGAAGAACGATCCGAGTTTGCTAAACATGCTCATTGTGCCATGCGCTCCCCAAAAAGGGCGGTGCCGATGCGCACCATCGTGGAGCCGGCGCGAACCGCCTCGCGCCAGTCTCCCGACATGCCGATTGAGAGCGTACTTCCACCTATGGCAGCAAACGTCTTGGCGGCTAGCTCGAAGGCGCGAGCGATTTCATCCGGCCCCGCGCCCAGGGGCCCGATCGCCATCACGCCTTCCAGGCGCAGGCCCGCTTCGGCCGCGACGCGCTCGGCCAGCTCGGGCGCTTGCGCCGGCGGGCACCCGAAGCGCTCGGCGGGCGAGATATTGACCTGGAGCAGCACCGGGAGGACCAAGCCCAACCGCAGCGCCGCTGCACCAAGCGCGCGCGCCGCGTCGGCGCGATCGACGCTTTGCACCACATCGAACAGCTCCACGATCGTTTTGGCCTTATTGGTCTGGATGTGGCCGATAAAATGCTTCTCGAGAGGTACTCCGGCGAGCACGGGGTCGGCGAATTTTGCTGCCGCCTCCTGCACGTAGTTTTCCCCGATTGCCTCGAGGCCGGCCAACGCGGCATCGGCAATCAACGCAGCCGGCTGTTTCTTGCTGACACCGAGGATGCGCACCGCGCCGGGCGGACGGCCGCACGCGCGCGCCTCCTCGTCGATCTGCGCGCGCAGCGAACTAAGCCGCTGCTGTATCAGTTGGGGTGACATCGGTGGGCGTGACGTCGGTGCGACGCCCGCGTTTGATGCAGTACCAGAGTCCGATGATCCCGATCGGAATCATCGGCAGCGCGTAGAGTTGACCACCGGTGAACGGGCCGAGCTGGAAATCGGCGTGGCGCCAGATTTCAGCGATGCTGCGGGTGATGCCATACATCAAAAACCAGCTCCAGCCCACCACGCCGTCGGGCGGACGGCGCCGATAGATCAGGAGAAGAATCGGCAGCGTTATGAGGTCGAGTACCGCTTCGTAGAGTTGAGCGGGATGGCGAGCGTACGGACCCCAGATGTCGATGTCGCCCGGACGGTTGGGCGTCATGCACCAGGGACGATCTGGATTACAAATGTCACCCCACAATTCGTCATTGATGAAATTGACGATGCGGGTGAGCGTGATGCCGATCGGCAGCAGCACGACGACTTCGTCACCGAGCACGGTGTATTTGAGCTGCGGATGTTTTCGTACGAAGAGCCAAATGGCGATGAGCACGCCGACCATGCCGCCGTGGAACGCCATCCCGCCCTGCCACACCGCAATGATATTGAGCGGATTGCTCGTGTAGTACGAGAGATCGTGCTTGGAGATGATGTCGTTGATGACGAAAAACGTCCGGCCGCCAACCAAAACGCCGATCAATGCGTAGAAGAGGAAGTCCTGGATTTGGTCGCGCGTAAGACCAAGCCGCCGCCGGCCCGCCGGGCGGCTCATCCACAGGTAGACGGCGATGAAGCCGGCGAGATACGCGATTCCGTACCAGTGGACGCCGATGAATCCGAGGCGGATCGCTATCGGGTCGACATTTGTCGGATAGTTAAACCAATGCGACATCACGAACATTCTCTAGCATGACGTCACCGGCGCACATTTCGGTAGGTATTGCATTTCTAGCCGGGCTCGTTTCCTTCGTCTCTCCGTGCGTCCTCCCGCTGGTTCCGGCGTATCTCTCGCTCCTCACCGGAAGCAGCCTGGAAGAACTCCAAGGGAAGGAAGACAGCGGCGCGTTGCGAGCGCTTGCAATCGGGCACGCCATTGCCTTCATCATCGGATTTACGCTGGTTTTCGTCACGCTGGGTCTGACCGCTAGCGCCCTCGGCGGGGCGCTCAATGCCCATCGCATGCTCGTCGCGCAAATTGGGGGTGTGATCGTGGTCATTCTGGGCCTGCACATGATGGGGATGCTGCGCCTTCCGGTGTTGATGCGCGACACGCGGGTCCACGTCCAACACGAACGCCGCACCTACTGGACCTCGGGCCTGGTCGGGATCGCCTTCGCGGCTGGTTGGTCGCCCTGCATCGGGCCGATTTTAGCGGGAATTCTTGCGATTGCGTCGCAGCAGCACAACGCCGAGGCGGCGCTGCTGCTCTTGGTCTACTCTCTGGGATTGGCCGTGCCGTTCTTGCTGACCGCAGTGGCGATTGGCGCGGTACTGCCGGTGCTTAACCGGATCAAGCGCTTCCTTCCGGCAATTGAATTCTGCGCCGGGCTTTTCTTGGTAGCGGTCGGGCTCGTTCTGGTCAACAATGCTTTCTACACCGTCGCAGGGTGGTTCTATCAATTTGTCCCGGCTCCGAACCTTTAACGCAAGCCTGCTGATCGCGGTCACCGCGATCGTCGCATTCGCGCTCGACCAATGGTCGAAGCATCTGATTACAACCAAACTCTACTTCGACGCGCGCTGCATGCCGTGGTGCGGACATAAGGTCCTTATCCCCGGGTGGCTCGAGCTCGCCCCGATTCCCAATACGCACGGCGCGTTCGGGATGTTCGGCAGCAGCAAACCGATGCTCGTCGTGCTTGCGATTATCGTGCTCTTCATCTTCTGGTGGAGTTTTCGTGAAGCGGCAGCGCGCTCGCGATTGGTCTGCGTTGCCTTCGGGCTGATCGTCGGCGGCGCGCTCGGCAACATCGTCGACCGCCTGCATTACGGCTACGTGATCGACTTCATCGACTTCTATCGCTTTCCGCAGATTTGGCGCTTCACGTTCAACGTGGGCGACTCGTGCATTACGATCGGCGTCATTCTGCTGCTGATCTCCAGTGTTTTTCGAACACGTCGTCACGCCTGACGAAGCGGGAACGCGCGCCGACGTACTGGTCGCGCGCCTGTCCGGCGCAGCGCGCTCGCTCGTCGCCGATGCAGTCAAGCGCGGTGCGGTGCGCGTCAACGGCAGCCCGGTCAAAGGCAGTCATCCGCTCGAAGATGGCGACGCGCTCGCCTACGAAATCATTCCGCGCAAACCCCTCGAAGCCGGCCCCGAAGCGATCGACATTCCGATCGTCTATGAAGACGACGATCTGCTGGTGGTCGACAAGCCGGCCGGCATGGTGACGCATCCGGCGCACAGCGCGACGAGCGGCACACTGGTCAACGCGTTGCTCGCGCACATCGGCACCTTACCCGGCGAACCATTGCGCGCAGGCCTCGTGCACCGGCTCGACCGCGATACGTCGGGATTGCTCGTCGTAGCCAAAACGCCTGAAGCGCTGTCGGCGCTCGGCATCGCGATGAAGGCGCGGCGCATCAAACGCGAATATCTCGGCCTGGTGCACGGCGTTCCGGAGCACGCGCGCGGCACGATCGAGGGGCCGATCGGACGCGATCCCCACAATCGCCTCAAATATGCCATCGTGTCCGATGGAAAGCCGGCGATCACGCACTACGAAGTTCGCGAGACCTTTCCCAAGCATGCAGAATTGGTCTTTCGTTTAGAGACCGGGCGCACGCATCAGATTCGCGTCCATCTCGCCGCGATGGGGCACGCAATCGTCAACGATCCGGTCTACGGACATGAAGAGGCGCGCTTCGGCTTGCCGGGCCAGGCGCTGCACGCGTGGAAACTTTCGTTTTCCCATCCGCGCACCGAGCGCGAGATGATCTTCGAAGTCGACCCTCCACCGGAATATCTGCATGCAAGACATCTTCTCGCTTCGATCGACCGACGGTAACGCGCGGCGCGGTTCGCTGCGCCTCACCCACGGCGTGGTCGAAACGCCGACCTTCATGCCGGTCGGGACGGCGGCGACGGTCAAGGCGCTCACGCCGGACGAAGTCCGCAGCGCGCACAGCCAAATCATTTTGGCAAACACCTACCATCTGTGGCTTCGCCCGGGAAGAGACACGATCGTCGAGGCGGGCGGACTGCATCGCTTCATGGCGTGGGACGGTCCGATCCTCACCGATTCCGGCGGCTTCCAAGTCTTCAGCCTGCAAGAGCGGCGCAAGCTCGACGACGACGGCGTGACGTTCCAATCGCACATCGACGGCAGCACCCACCGCTTTACGCCCGAAACGGTGATCGCCTTCGAAGAAGAGCTCGGCGTGGACATCGCGATGGTGCTCGACGTCTGCGTCAAGCTCCCGGCGACGCGCGAGCATCTGGCGGCGTCGGTGCGGATGACGACCGACTGGGCGCGGCGCTCGCGCGGCAGCGTGGCAGAACGACAAGACCGCAGTGTTCGCCATCATGCAGGGCGGCCTCGATCTCGAACTGCGCGAGCAAAGCGCGCGCGAACTCGTGCCGCTCGATTTTCCCGGCTACGCGATCGGCGGCCTTTCCGTCGGCGAGACCCGCGAAGAGATGTATGCGATGGCGCGCGCAGCGGCGTCGTTTCTACCCGTAGAAAAGCCGCGTTATCTGATGGGAGTCGGTACGGTGCGCGACATCATCATGGCGGTCGACTGCGGGATCGACATGTTCGACTGCGTCTATCCGACGCGCTGCGGGCGCAACGCGCGCGCGATGACGCGCGGGGGCGAGTACAATATTCGCAACGCTACCTACGCGCGCGACTTCACGCCGGTCGACCCGTCCTGCGATTGCTACTGTCTGCACGACCTATACACGCGCGTATCTGCATCATCTCTTCCGCGCCAACGAAATGCTCGCCCCGCGCCTGCTTTCGTATCACAACGTCTACGTGCTCAACGATCTGATGCGCGGCGCGCGCGACGCCATCGAACGCAGCGAGTGGTCAGCCTATCGCGACAAGGTGCTTACCTTGTCATCCCGAGCGTAGCGAAGCGTAGCGCTACGCGCCTACGCTCAGGAGGACAAGGAATTTACGACCGCGGCGCAGTCGGCGCAGATCGACGGATGCGCCGGGTCGGTGCCAAGCTCGCGGAATTTCCAGCAGCGCGCGCATTTTTCGCCATGGCGCTCGAGATGAGATCGCAAGCCCGGGATCGTCACCGCCGGAGTTCGTGGCTCAAGGTCAAGCTGCGATGACAACCAGCGCGTCACGCAAGTTGTCGCCTAATGCGTACGCAAGCGCGTCGTAGTGCGCTGCAGGCGCCGCAAGCTCGACACGTACATCGAAATCGCGGATCTTGGAGACGCGGCAACGTCGCGAGCGCAGATCGCGAAGCGAGTCTGCCCACAGATCTCGCAGGCTCGCCATATCGGTTTCTCGACGCCGACGCCTGTGGGCGCCGAATGCCGAATCGAAGACGCTACGTTCGTCGCCGCGTAAGGCCTCGGGAATTTCTTGCCAGGCTTCTTCTGCGGTAAATGAAAGAATCGGGGCGATCGCGGTTAGCATCCGCTTGAGCGCATAGAGCAGCGCCGACTGCGCGCTGCGCCGGCGGTGGCTGTTCTCGGCCAGCGAATAGAGCGGGTCCTTGAGCGCGTCGAAATAGAAGCTCGACATTGCGCTTTCGAATGCCACTATGCGCAGATATGCATCATGGATTGCGAAGCCCTCGTAGAGCGCCTTCACGTCGGCTACGAAGGTGTCGGTGATCGCGCAGGCGAGGCGATCGAGCGGCTCGAGCTCTTCGCGCGGGAGAACGTCTTGCGCCCCGAGGTCGTCGAGATTCCCAAGCATGAAGCGAATGCGGTTGCGGATGTTGCGATAGACGCGGCCGACTTGCTCGACCACATTGGGCCCGAAGCGCACGTCGTCGACGAACTCAACCGAGGCAGACCACAAGCGCAGGACGTCCGCGCCCCATTTGTTCATCGCCTCAACCGCGTCGATGCCGGTTCCGCGCGATTTGGACATCGGGCGGCCTTGCTCGTCGTTGACCCAGCCGTTCTTGACCACACGTTTGTAGGGCGCTGCGCCCTTGATCGCAACGCCGGTCAGAAGCGAACTCCGGAACCAGCCGCGGAACTGATCCCCGCCCTCCAAATACATGTCGCACGGCCACGGCACGCCGTCGTGCCCGAGCACGGCTAGATGCGTCACCCCCGATTCGAACCAGATGTCGACGATATTCTTCTCTTTGTCGAACGCGGTGCCGCGACACTTCGGGCAGTGGAAGCCGGCCGGCAGATAGGTTTGCACCGGGTCGACCCACCATGATCCGGCGCCTACCTCGGCAAAGCGTTTCGCTACGTTGCGCGCGACGTGCGGATCGAGAATCGATTCATTGCAGGCGGTGCAGATAATCGCGGGAATCGGCGTGCCCCAAATGCGCTGACGCGAGACGCACCATTCCGGATGCGTCTCGATCATCTGGCGCTGACGCACGCGGCCCCATTCCGGGACATAGTCGACGCCGTCAACAGCTTCGATCGCGCGAGCGCGCAACCGGTTTTGATCCATCGCGATGAACCATTGCGCCGTGGCGCGAAAAATCACCGGATTGTGACAACGCCAGCAGTGCGGATACGAGTGCTCGTAATCTTGCGCTGCAAACAGCGCGCCGCTGGAGCGCAAATCCTCGACGATCTGCTTGTTGGCTTTGAAGATGAACTGCCCGGCGTAGGGACCGGCTTCTTGGGTGAAGTGACCGGCAGCATCGACCGGATTGAGAATCGGCAATCCGTATTTCACGCCGGTCTCGAAGTCGTCGGCGCCGTGCCCCGGTGCCGTATGCACCGCGCCCGTTCCCGTTTCGAGATCGACGTAATCGGCGAGCACGACCAGCGAGTCGCGATCCATGAACGGATGACGCACGCTGGTTCCGTCGAGGCGTTCGCCCGGAACGCTCGCGAGCAACTCCGCGTCGACGAATCGTTCGCCGAGCGCCTTGGGCGCAAGCGCGGTCGCCAGAATCAGTAGCTCATCGCCAAGGCGATACAGTCCATAGGTCGCGTCGGCCCGCAGCGCGATCGCGACGTTGGCCGGCAGCGTCCACGGCGTCGTCGTCCAAATTAAGATCGAGGTTTCCTCGGTCCCTCGACTACGCGGCTCCGCCGCTACGCTCGGGATGACAAAGGCGGACAGGATCTTTTCGCGCTGTTCATCATTTGCCGCGAAGCGGACGTAGACCGAGGGCGAGACTTTCGGCTCGTATTCGATCTCGGCTTCGGCTAGCGCCGTCTCGTCGTGCACGCACCACAGCGTCGAACGCAAGCCCTTGTACAACTGCTCTTTCTCCGCCAGATCCGCGAGCGCGTTGACGATCGTGGCTTCGAACGACGGGTCGATCGTTCGATACGGACGGTCGAAATGCCCGAAGACGCCCATGCGTTGACGCGCATCGCTTTGGCGCCCAAGCCAAAAGAGCGCGCGCTCCTTGCACTTCTCGCGTAGTTCCAGCGGATCGATCCCGTGAAAATCCTTGATGCCCAAGAACTTGAGCGTCTCGAGTTCGATCGGCAAGCCGTGCATATCCCAGCCGGGAACGAAATCCGCCCACTTCCCGTCAAGCAACGCGATCTTCACGAACACGTCCTTCAACACCATGTTCAGGAAGTGGCCCATGTGCAGCTCGCCGTTTGCATACGGCGGCCCGTCGTGCAGAATCCAGGGTCCGTTCTTCCGATTGGCATCCAGGCGGCGCTGGTAGATGCCTTGCGTGTGCCACCACGCGATGCGATCAGGCTCGCGCTTGGGCAGCTCCGCCTTCATCGGAAAGGCGGTCTTGGGTAAACGCAAGGTCTCGCGATAATCGCGTTCGACAGTTTCGCTCATGGGTCGCGCATCAGTTCGCCGAGCACGTCGAAATTTCGTGCTGCGGCGGCGCGAATCTCGTCGACTTTGTCTCGCAGCTCTGCCGCGAGCATGTCGCGCTGCGACATCAGTCGGTCGACAAGCGCATCCACGGCCGGATCCGAGGGCACCGGCTTGCCCGGCGTCCAGAGTGGATCCAGCGGATAGCCCAGGTCGTCGCAGAGGGCCGCAACCTTGGGGTCGTAGGGGATGGCGAGAAACGGTACGCCGAAACGCGCCGCCAAGATCAGCGCGTGCAGGCGCATGCCGATCACAACGCGCGCACCGCGCAGAATCGCCGCCGCTCGTACGAGCGGACACTCCGGCAAGAGCATCGGCGCACTCTTGCACAAACGAATGATCGTGGTCGAAACTTCGGCATCGCTCACTCCGCCCAGGGGGAGGAATGCCACGCGCACGCCGTGCGTCTGCGCCAGCCGATCGACCGCACGGGCGATCGCGTGTTGACCGTCTTTGAGATTCGATACCTTTCGTACGCTTACCACGGCGTACGGCTCGCTTCCGAGTCCCTCCGACGAAAGATCGACGTCTTCTATCGGGGCGTCGTACAAGAAGACCGGATCGGCCGTTTGCTCGACCGGCGTTTCGGGAACCAGCGATTGTAACAAGCGTAGAGAGCGCGCGTCGCGCACCGTTGCGCAATCGAGACCGCGGCAAAAGCTGCGCACCACAACTCGACCGAGCAAGTCGAGCGGACCGATCGATTGCGCGAAAATCATCGATTTGCGCCGCTGGCGAATCGCTTCACGCAAGATCCCGGCATAGTACACGATGCTGCGCGCGCTGGTCGCCGTCTGCAAGAGGCCGCCGCCACCCGAGAGCACGACGTCAGCGCGCCCAATCGCTTCGCGCACGCTGCGCATGCTCCAGCGCGGCGTCGCCTCGACGCCATACTCCTTCGCCGTTGCCTGCGGCGTTGCCGAGAGGACGTCGAGCTGCATCGAGGGATAGCGCGCCCGCAATTGCGTCACGATCACCTCGAGCAACGCCTCGTCGCCGAGATTACCGAACCCGTAATAGCCCGAAAGCAATACACGCACGGCGGTAAATCCAGATCGCGAGGATGCCGATGATCGCACCGATCACCAAACCGTTGCCGGTTCGCTGAAGCGAGATCGTGATCGGCGTGTGCAAATGCGAATAGGTGTCGAGCACGTCGCCGATGCCGACTCCGGCGCCAAGCGCCAAGAGCCATCCCGCCATGCGTCGATGCGCAAGCGTGAGCGCAGGCAAGAGCATCAGCGCGGGGAAGCCGATGAGAAACTCCTTGAATCGCGGGCGAACGCTGAGTATGACGGTCAAGACGTGCCGCAACGCCAACTCGAAGTGCGACGGAGCGATGTCGCTGTCATTCCCGCTGCGCATGAGCAGCAACACACCGGCAGCCACGATCGCAATACCAATGAAGAGCTGATAGACGCGTATCGGAGCGGCTAGCACGTCCGAGGGCCGTTCGATGCCGGAGTTGAAACGCCGGTCGAAGAGATAGAGCACAAGCGCGATGAGCGGGGGCAACGCGAGCACGAGGCGCACGCCGCGGAAACGTTCGATTTCTTCCATCGTCAGCGGCGAGCTCATCACCCCAACGATGACTAGCGCGCCGACCAGCGTTACGCCCAGCGCGAGCAGCGTCCAGCCTAAACTCCGCACCAGCTGATCCGAAAAGCGCGGCGCCGGTTCTTCGCTACAGGCCTTGGCGATCGAAAGAAACGCCGCGGTAGCAAAGAGCAGCGCGCCCACGAGCGCGATCACCGATCTTGCAAAGATGTCGTGGTGACTGAGGACTCCGGCCAGATAGAGGAGCACCGTTGCGCCGTAGGCGGCCGTTGCGAGCCACAGACGATACCATCCAAACACTCCAAGGAGCAGGACGAAGATCGAGGGGACCGCGAGCGCCGCAATGCCGACCAGGATGCGATTGTTCCCGCGATATTGCGGAATAGGCGTCGCGCGGCCCAGCTTAAACCCGTGGCCTTTGAGTTGGTCGGCGATCTCCTTGACCATCTCGACGTTCGTCGCTTCGATCGAAAGACTGCCGTCTTGATGCGCCCATGGCCGCAGATACACCACGCGAATGTTTCGTTCGCGCACACCGAGCACGTAGCGCGCCACCACGTCGTCAAGCGTAATCTTATCGAGTTCGGTTTTGGCGATCGCTTGAACGCGCACCGTCTGACCCTCGATCGCCTTAGCCAGCGTGTCGTTACCCTTCTGGATCTGGCTGTCGTCGTACGTTTCGATCATCCCGAAGTTGAACGGTGCGCCTCTGTGCTTGACCGCCTCCGCATTGTGCTCCCGAAACACCGCCGCCGCATCTTCTAGATGATCGGGATATCCGAAGACCTGATTGCGCAAGCCAAAGAAGATCACGGTGGAAACCTTGCGGTCCTGCGTCAGCACGCCGTTGAACGCGTTCTCCATCTGCGGCTGCGCGTAACGCTCGTCGTTTTGGAAGCGCGGAACAAGAAGCAGACCTAGACGTTTTGCAAGCGCAATCTGATCCGAGGGAATGCCCAGCGCCGTCGCGTTGAAGTAGTCGATCTGCGTGCGCACTTCGAGTATCCACGGTTTGGAGGCGCGCAGCACGCGCACCGTCTTGCGTTCGAAGTGCAATGCAAGTTGTTGCTTGTACCGTGCATATTCCGCCGGATCGTCAATGATCAAGTACACGGCGTCGCGCGCGATGTGATTCGAGCGCACCAGCGACTCGAGCAACGGATCGGAAAGCGGTGAGATGCGCGCTTGATTGAGCAGCGCCGCCCCGGTGGTCGCATAGGCGCGGCCGTTGTCGCCGACGTTCGCCCCCAGTTCCTCGGTCAATGCAAGTGAGGTGAGGCCGGCGCGGCGCAGCGCGATCAGGAAGGCCGCCGGATTGTAGTTGTACGAGCGCGCGAGTTGGATGAAATCGGTATAGTCCATGGCAATCTCCACCCGCCGAGTCTGGGACTCGGTGTGGACCCGAAAGACGGCCACGGCAAGCGACGCGAGCAGCGCTATGAGCAAGATCAGCGCGGCATAGCGCGTTTTGGTATGAGGACGAATCACGGGGGAGGGGTGTTCGCGCTGTGGGTGCGTCTACCCCCACAAAACATAAGGGCTCGCGTAGCGAGCCCTTATGCCGTCGCGTATGCGGTTGCCCGCATACCGGGTGTGGGCGACGTCTTTATACGGATCGGCTCACAGCGAAATGCCCACGTCTTCTAAACGCTGCGGCGATAATAACTCCGTGACTACACTCTATCAAACCCGGACCGTCCGCGAAAGCAGTCGGCTCATTTTTTTACACGCTTGTCAGACAGGCCAGTGAGGCGCCCGCTTGCCCAGAAAGGCCGCCATGCCTTCCTGCGCATCCTCCAACTGGGCATTTGCGACCATGACGCCCTTTGCGTAGGCGTAGGCGGAGGACTCGTCCAGTTCCGCTTGCCGGTAAAAGGCCTCCTTCCCCAGTCCTACAACCGTCCGGCTGGCGCCGGCGATCTTCGCTGCCAGCGCTCGGGAGGTGGCCCGCAACTCGCCTGGGTCGACGACCGCGTTGACCAGACCCCAGGCTAGGGCCGTAGGCGCATCGATCGGCTCGCCGGTGAGCAGCATCTGGAAGGCGCGCTTACGGCCGATATTGCGGCTAAGCGCGACCATCGGCGTGCTGCAAAAGAGACCGATCTTTACGCCCGGCGTCGCAAATCGCGCATCGGTGGAGGCAACCGCAAGATCGCAGGCGGCCACGAGCTGGCAGCCGGCGGCGGTTGCGAGCGCGGCAACCTCGGCAATCACCGGCTGAGGAATCCCGGCAATCGTGGCCATCAGGGCAACGCATTGGTCGAAGATTTCGACGTACGCCGCTTCATCGCGATCGCGCAACTCGCGCAAGTCGTGACCCGCAGAAAATGCAGGCCCTTCGCCCGCGAGAATGATCGCGCGCACCGAACGGTCGGCGCCAAGCTCCCCCAGGGCAGCGTCGAGTTCACGCATCATGGCAAGAGACAGCGCATTGCGCCGCTCCGGCCGGCGCATCGTAACGATCGCCGCCTCACCGTCCCGCTCAATGGTGATCTCGGTCAACGCTTCAATCATGATATTGCGCCCCTTTACACCGAATTTACGTTTTCCGATTCACTTCTCCGCCAGCGCAGTTTTAGGAGGCGAGCCCCGCCGTGTGCTTGGCACTCAAGGGGCGAGCCGACGACAAAATGCGCGGCGGAAATGGGCGATGCAGGGTTCGAACCTGCGACCTTTGCCTTGTAAGGGCACTGCTCTCCCAGCTGAGCTAATCGCCCGCAACCTGCGGCACGCTTGGCGGCCCGGACGCGATCTTCTTCTACGCGAAGCACGTCTTCGGCCTCGTTTGTCCACTTCGAGTGCGAGGGTATAGCGCCACTAATGACACCGAATTTTCGAGCGACGTTTAGCGGCGAACGCAGGAACGTCCCACTCGCTCGGAACGCTATCGCGGGCTTTGCCCGGATCTGCGGCTTCTCGAGCGAAGAGATCGCCGACATCCGGATTGCTTCGGGCGAGGCGCTTAGCAACGCCGTCGAGCATGGGTTCAGCCACCGCTCGAGCGGCTTTTCGGTGCGCTGTTCGTTCGACGATGACGAGAAGCTCACGATCGAGGTTCGCGACAACGGCGACGGGTTTCTTCCGCCGAGCGTGCTTGTCCCCGCGGCGACGGAAGAACCGGACGATCGCGGCTTCGGCATTCTGCTGATGCGCCGCCTGATGGACGGCGTGCAGTTTGACCGCAACGGAACGTGCGTGCGCTTAACGCGCCATAAAGCAGGCTGACGTACCTCGCTTAGGGTGTGCGTACCGCGGCGATCTTTTTCTGCAAGAAATCGAGCGCCGCGCGCAGTTGCGGATCTTTGAGGGGATCGCCGAAGCGGGCGTCGTGCGGTTCGGCCACCGCAAGATCCGGCGCGATACCCTTGAGATTGATATCGTGGTGATTCGGCGTGAGATAGTGGGCAGTCGTGATCTTGATTGCAGCGCCGTCGGCAAGCGGTGTGAGCGTCTGCATCACGCCTTTCCCGAACGTGCGCGTTCCAATGAGCGACGCGATGCCGTCATCTTGAAGTGCGCCTGCGGTAATCTCGGAAGCCGAAGCCGTATATTCGTTGACGAGCACGGTCACCGGAATATCGACTTGCACGCCGTCGTCGTCGGCGGTGACGGTCGTGTCCGGGCTGCCCCGCTCTTCGACCGTTAGCAACGGCTTGTGCGCGATGAAGCGCTCGCTAATCTGCAACGCCGACTCTACGTAGCCGCCACCGTCGTTGCGAAGATCCAGAACGAGAGCCTTGGCGCCGGCGGCTTTGACCCGCGCGATCGCTGCATCAAATTCATCCGGCGTGCTCTGTCCGAACGCGAGAACGTAGACGTAACCAATCGAGCCCGGAAGCATCTTATAGACGACCGTCGGCGGCGTGAGATCGCTACGTGTAATGGCGACATCGAGCGGCGCGCTCGATCGCACGATTCCCAAGCGCACCGAAGTGCCCGGCTTGCCGCGCAACACCTTGCTCGCAGCTTCCGTCGTAAAGCCCTTCGTCGACTGCCCGTCGATGGTGGCGATCGCGTCGCCGGGTTGGAGTCCGGCCCGGTCGGCCGGCGTACCCGGAACCACGTACGAGACGTCGATCAAGCCGGTGGTTTCGTCGGGCGCGATCAACACGCCGATGCCGGAAATTTTCTCTGGGTCGAGCGCGTCCTTGAACGCCTTGTATTCATCCGGCGTCATAAACTGCGTATACCGATCGTCAACGGCCTTTGCCATGGCACCGATGGCCGCGTACGCGAACTCTGTCGTCGAACCGTGCGTCGCCGCGGACGCATCTGCAATCGCGCTGTCGAGCGCTGCGACGGTTCCCGAGGCATCCACACTGACGCGAATCGGCGCGAGCTCGATTTTCGATCCGTGTTTACGCGCGAGATCCACGAGCGCGTCGTGCGCCTTGTCGACCAGCGTCTGCGGATCGACCGGGCGAAAGTACGAGGTCGAAAGCAGGTGGTAGCTCTCGCTCACGTCTTGCGCGGTCGTCGCGGGGAGAGGCGCAGAAGCCGACGCCGGCAAGACGGCAGCAAAACACAGGGCAAAGGCGCTGACTGCGGCGCGCACGCGAGAGGTAAAAGGCACGTTCAATACCGGATCCTTAATTTTGGAGGTAGTCGCTTCTGTGGATACTATGGCGTAGTGGAATTGATCTTATCTGAGAACGGCCGCCTCTGCTTCAACCTTGTTCCATATTTGAAAGTCTTTTAACTTTGTACCGCAAAGTATCCTTTGGCGTTGATCCGGGTTAGGGAGCTTGGAATGAGCATCACCGAACTCGAGATCCGTGGGATGACCTGCGCATCCTGCGCGGCCCAGGTCAGCCGGGCCCTGCGCGGGGTACCCGGCGTCGAGGATGCTGCCGTCAACTTCGCGACCGAGCGAGCGACCGTGCAGCACGAAGCCTCGGTTGACCCCCGCGTCATGATTACGGCGGTGGAGCTGGCCGGCTACGCGGCCAGCACCGAGCTCGACCCGGATCAGCAGGCTGCCGACCGGCAGACCGCCATGGCGCAGCGCGCCCGGCTGCTGGCGATGGCGGTAGCGCTCTGCGTCCCGACCGTGGCCCTCGCGATGTTCGCGCCGGACTTTCCCTTCAAGGCGTGGGTCTTGGCGGCGCTAGCGTTTCCCGTCTGGGCGGTCGTTGGTTGGGACTTCCATCGCAGCGCCTTTGACGCGCTGCGCGCGGGCAACGTCACCATGGACACGCTGATCTCGCTGGGATCAAGCGCGGCCTACACCTTGAGTATCTACGGCGCGCTCACCGGAGGCGCGACCTACTTCGAAACGGCGAGCGCGATCGTCACGCTGATCTACGCGGGCAAATATCTCGAGGCGCGGGCGAGCGTACGCAGCTCCGCGGCGATGCGCGCGCTGCTCGAATTACGGCCCGCGCTTGCGCACCGTCGCAAAGCCGACGGTAGCATCGAAGAAGTGCCGGTCGAACTCGTGCGTGTCGACGATCGCCTCACCGTCGCGGCCGGCGAGCGCATTCCGGTCGACGGCGTTATCCTCGAGGGAACGAGCACGATCGATCGCGCGATGCTCACCGGCGAATCCATGCCGCTCGACGCGCAACCCGGGTCGGCGCTCGAGCAAGGCACGCTCAACGGCGACGGTGCGCTATTGATGCGCGCGACCGCAGTCGGCGCCGGAACGCAACTTGCCCGCATCGTCGAGATCGTGCGACGGGCTCAGGGCTCGACCCCGCCGGTGCAGCGACTCGCCGATCGCATCTCGGCGATTTTTGTACCCGCGATCATTACGATCGCGTTATTCACCTTTGCGGGCTGGTTTTTCATCGCGCATCGCAGCGTGAGCGACGCAATCGTCATCGCAGTTGCCGTGCTGGTCGTCGCCTGCCCGTGCGCACTGGGTCTGGCAACGCCGACCGCAATCATCGCCGGCGTCGGCGTCGCCGCAAAGGCAGGCGTGCTCTTCAAGGATGCCGATGCACTCGAACGCGCGGCCTCGGTTACGATCGTCCTCTTCGATAAGACCGGTACGCTCACGCGCGGGGAACCTTCCGTCGTCGGAGTGAGTTCTGACGAAACGCTTGCGCTCGCGGCATCGCTCGAATCGGCCTCGACGCATCCGCTCGCAAAGGCGATCGTCGATGCGGCCCGCGCGCGTTCTTTGTCCGTCGACACGCCGCGCAACGTGCAGGTCGTGCGCGGGAGCGGCATCAGCGGTAGCGTCGGCGAGCATCGTGTCGCGATTAACGGCGCGCAAGGCGGTGACGCGACGCGCGTGCTCGTCACCAGCGACGGCCACGCAGTCGGGACGATCGATCTGCAGGACGCGCTTCGTCCCGAGTCGGTGCAAGCCGTGCGCGACTTGCGCGCACTGGGCGTCGAGATCGCGCTCGTCAGCGGTGACACCGACGGCCCGGTGCGGGCGGCGGCGGCGGGCGCTGGAATCGAGCGTCATTACGCGCGCACGTCGCCCGAGCGTAAGGCCGAGATCGTACGCGAACTGCAGTCGCAAGGTCAGCGCGTCGCGTTCGCGGGCGACGGCATCAATGACGCACCTGCGCTGGCGGTCGCCGAGATCGGATTCGCGATGGGCGGCGGCTCCGCCGTCGCGCTGGAAACCGCGGGCGCGGCGTTGCTGCGCAACGACCCGCGCGCGGTGGCGTCCGCAATAGCGGTCGCACGCGCGACGATGCGCACCGTCGCACAGAATCTTTTCTGGGCCTTCGGCTACAACGTCGTGCTGGTGCCGCTTGCGGCCTTCGGCATCGTGCAGCCTGTCCTTGCGGCCGGCGCGATGGGCCTCTCGAGCCTCTTCGTCGTCGGAAACTCGCTGCGCCTAACGCGACGCTCGACGATCCGCGAGTGAAAGTGCCACGAGGCCGCTAACAATCAGCACCATGCCGATCGCGGAGAGGCGTGTCGGTGCTTCACCGAGTTGCAGCCATGCCGCCAGCGTCCCCACGACCGGATTGGCAAGCGTACCCATTCCCGCATCGCGTGCCGGTAAGACGTCGAGCACGTAAATCCAAAGCACGTAGGCAAGCGCCGTTGCAAGGATGATGTTATAGGTAATTGCAAGCACGTACGGTGTGTTCCACGTCGTCGCGTGTCCGGGCGCCAGAACTGCGACGATTGCGAGCACCAGCCCACCGAAGAGCATCTGCCACATCGTCATTCCGAACAGATCGACGTTCGCGCGCTGCTGCAAGCGCTTGGTCAAAATAATTCCGATCGCCCAGGCGAAACCGCCGATCACGGCAAGCCCTTCGGCAAGTCCAACCGAGCGCAGCGGCCCAATCATGCATGCGATTCCGGCGACCGCAACCGCAATCGCAACGCCCTGCCGCGGGCCGAAGCGCTCGCCGAGGAACGGCCAGGCGAGAAGCGCTACCCAAAGCGGCATCGTATACGCCAGCATCGCTACTTGCCCGGCGCCCGCGCTCACCACGGCCCACGTCACCAAGCCGACGAAACACGCGGTCTGAAAGAACCCGATCAAAAAAAACGCTGCGGGAAATTGCGGCCGCAGCGGCTTGCGCAGCACCAGCGCGGTAGCAACCAGGGCAATCCCTCCGCCCAACGTCCGCCACGCCGCAAACGTAAACGGCGAGGCGTCGTGTACGGCGATTTTCATCACGACCCAGTTGTAGCCCCAAATCAGCGAAAGTACGGCAAGCGCGAGGAGGGCGGAGGCACGGCGGTCACGCACGGCCGGCACGCTGCAACCGATCCATGATCGCGATGCCTACGCCTTGCGGCGGAACGCGTTCCGCGTCGATCCGCGCTGCGCCCAGGCAATCGAGTTCGTGAAGATAATCGAACAGATGCGCGGCGGCTTCGCGTAGATCGCCTCGTTCGCTTAAGACGCGCACGGCGCGATAGCCGGGCACGGGTGCGCGAAAAGCGAGCAACACCGCGTCGGCGCGCTCGCGCTCCGGCACGTTTTCTGGCACGTCAACGACGCGTACCGGCGTGTGCGGTGCGTAATGCTGCGGCAAGCGCCCCGGCGCGAGCGGCTTATGTTCGTCGGAAAGCTCGCGTTCGAGCGGGCCAATCATCGCTTCGATCGCGTCGACCGGAATTGCCCCGTGCCGAAGCAGCGTCGGCCGCGGTTCGATCATAACGATCGTCGACTCGACGCCGTGCTCGGTTGGACCGCCGTCGACGATCAGATCGACACGTTCCCCAAGCATGCGTACCACGTGTTCCGCGCGCGTGGGACTCAAATATCCAAACGGATTCGCGCTGGGTGCAGCAAGCGGCAGCGCCGCGCGTTCGATCAGCGCGCGCGCGACCGGGTGCGCCGGCATTCGTACCGCCACGGTGCCCAGACCCGCGGTGACCAGTTCGGGAATTTGCGAACGCTTGCTCAGCACGATCGTAAGCGGTCCAGGCCAAAAGTGCTCCATCAGCACGCGCGCCTTCTGGGGAACGTCCTGCGCGACGAGTTCGAGCATATCGTTATCCGAAATGTGAACGATGAGCGGATCGAATGAAGGGCGCGCCTTGATCTCAAAGATGCGCGCGACCGCGCGCGCGTCTAGTGCGTTTGCGCCAAGGCCATACACGGTCTCGGTCGGAAAGGCAACAACCGCACCGCCGCGTAAAAGCGCGGCGGCACGATCGAGTTGTTCCGAAGTCGCCGGAACGATCGGCACGGAGGTTAGTGCGACTGACGCCGCGAGACCGACAAGAGCTCGACCTGGATGTACGATCCCGCCGGCACGTCGACGTTCTGGCGATTGTTCTTGGCGAGCAAGAACCCGCCGGCCGCGCCGATCGCTCCGCCCGCGCTGCCGCCGAAAAGTACTTTGCCGATAGCGTTTCCAACGAGCATGCCGGCGAGCGCACCGCCAGCTTCCTTGCCAGCGTTGCTCTTCGTCTGCACGTTGACATTCGTAACGCGGCTATCGATCGAGTAACGCGCGCCGTTGCCATTCACAAGCTCGGTGAAACGAAAGCGGATTTTGCCCGGCGTCCCTTGGCCGGCCTTTTGCACGGCATACACATAGCCGTACATCGTGGCGTTGCGGACCGAGCCGCTGCCGTCGTCACTCCTTACGTTCGAAACCGTAACGGACTGTCCGGCGTAGGCGTGATTGCTCGAGTAATCGCCATTGATCGTTCCATCGAGCAAAGTTCCTTGCGTCAAAGCGGCGCTAGCTGCAAGTGTCGTTGAAAACACAAGTGCGATCAGCGCGGTGATCGTGGTGCGAAGTCGCATGCGACATCCTCCCTAGGGAATGGGCAAAAAGAGTTCGTTCTATATGCGAACCCTTTACCCAGAATTTGGAAGGATGCCTGTCTTACGAAAAGTATGCGAAGCGTACTTTATCGTAAGGCACTACTGGATCGTAAAGACCGGGACTTTTCCCTTGACCAGCGAGATCTTGAGCGTGTCGTTGGCCTTGACTTTGCTGAAGTCGATGCCTTGCGCGACCAGCGTCGTCTCGATGCCGTTCTGCATCATCACAAGCAGATGCTGGGCATCTTGGACTTTTTCGACCTTGACGACGTAAGTGCCGTCGGGGACCAGCGCGGCGTCAACCAACGCAGCCGAAGCGACGGACGGGGCGAGCATGGCAAATGCAAAAAGCACCGGGATCAAAATAGAGCGCACGAGTTTCCTCCGAGAGTTGCTAACGCCCGCTAGCATGGCTACACCCTAAAGAACAGGATACGACAGAAGCTGCACCTGCGCACGGGTTGCCCTCCATTCTTTACAGTGGGCCCGGCGCTTTCCACGGGCTTTACGGTGTGGCGATCGAGACGTTGCCCTGTTCGGCCAGCATGAAGACCAGCGGCGCCTTAGCCACACCATGCAAGGGGTTGGTTACCCGCCCCGACCCCGACGCGAGGTCGTAGTGAGCTCGAAAGTTCGAGGGGACCGCCAAATGCAGGTTGCCGTTGGAGGCCTCGAGGCGGACCAGCGTGCCACGCCAGTTTGGCGCCAGCGTCGCGTTCACGTTGCCGTTGCCGACTGTGAGGGTTAGCGAGTCGCGCGCATTGGTCACTGCAATGTCGCCGCTGTCGGCGTCGGCGGTCAGGGGCGAGGCCGCATCGTCTACGACGATGTTTCCGTTCGCATCGTAAATCTGCATCGATGCCGTAACGCTATCGACGTGTACCCGTCCGGCGAACTCACGTAAGTCGAGATGCATGCTTGCCGGGTAGGAAAGCTGCAATTCGTAGCCGCTCGCCCCGACGAACGGCAGCATCGACTCACTCGGGCCCGAAATCGCGACGTTCATCCGAGCGCCCGTTCGCGAACTGCTCACCTTCATCGGCGGCGTGGACGGACCGCTGTCGATCACGTGCAATTTCACACTCCGCAGACCGGCAACCGGCATGACGTGAATGGAACCGCTGACGTTGAGACGTAGCGTCGTGGTCGTGCCGACCGGAATTTCTCGATCGGTAACTTGCGCGGAGGCGTGCGGAGCTATCGCAAGAGCGACGCCGGCAACAAACGCGCCTGCGAGCAATCTCTTCATTGGGATCACGGGGATCATTGTAGCACGCCTGGGAGAGGCGCATCGAAACACGCCGCCAGCGTCGCCGCCAACTCTGCTGCTTGCGCGCGGATCTCGGGCATCGCCGTCGTTTCGATCAGCGTTCCATACCGCACGGGACCGATGCAAAAGACTGCGGACGAGCCGACGCCGTTCGCGTCGCGAAGCGCACCGTTCGGCGCGACATCGACGCCGATCCCCGTCGGCAACGGCTGCATGATTCCCTGAGCGAGCAGATTGCCGATTAGCGGATTTTCGAGTTGGCGAAAATCGTGCGCGGGCCCGCTGCAATTGATAACGCGACCGACCTCGAGCTCGAGCGTACGGTTTTCTCCGCGCACACGAATGGGAACGCGTAAGCCTTTGCCGGTTTGCGTGAACGTGCCGGTGCGTCCGGCAAGCATCCGCAAACCGCCGGTCGAGATCTCGCCCGCGATCGTCTTCGCGACCTCCGGAGCCATGCGGTGCCGGTGCACGTTCCAGTAGGGCATCATGTGGCGCACGAAGCGGCGCTGGTCGTTGACCGATAGCGCCTGCCATAGCATGTTTGTACGCGGACGCAGACTATCGAGCGCCGCGCGCCATGCGCGCGGCCGGCCCGCACCAGCGCGAAATGCGCCGAGAAGATCGTGCATTGACGTCGCGTCCGGCTTCGCGTCCGGCGGCGCGTCGAAGAGCCGGTGTTCGTGAGGAAGCAAGCCGCGCCGTGAAACCATCCAGATCGTGCCACGGTGACCGTTGCTCCGCAAGCCTATCACCGCGTCGACTGCAGTCAGGCCGGTCCCGAGCAGAAGCACACCTTCACCCGGATCGGCCGGAATCAACGCGTTCTCGTCCCACACCGAGGCGAAGAATCGCTCTCCGGAAACGATGTCGGCGGTTGCCCGGAACCACGGGGCCGGGTTCGCGTTTCCCGTCGCCACGACGAGTACCTCGCCGCTAAGGACGCGTCCGTCTTCGCAAATAGCGCGCACCTCCGATTTCTCAACCGTGGCGGCGAGAATCGTCGACTGCACGGATTGGAAGCGCGCGCCGGCAAATGCGCGCGACTCCCGCGCAATCGACTCGAGGTAATCTCCATACAGCGGCCGCGGAACGAAAGACGCCTCGTTATACCGCTGCCCGAGGCGTCCCCGTAAGAAGTTGACGAAGTGTTCGGGATCCTCCGCGAATGCAGACATGCGCCCCGCGGGAACGTTGAGTAAATGTTCGTAATGCGATGTGGAATAGGCCATACCGCGCCCGAGAAGCTTGCGCGGATCGACCACGATTACGTTCGCATCGGCGCTCTGACGTAACAGACGAGTGGCCAGGAGCACACCACTGGCACCACCACCGGCAATGATCGTGGTGAAGTTAGGCATCGTAGCGGAGGTCAACGCGACGCGCCGTCCACCAGCCGTCATCACCCTGTGCAAAGGATTGCGCGCTTTTCAAATCTCCGCCGTAAACGTGAAATGAGTGCGCCACAGTCGTTCCCGCGTTTCCGAAGTCGTGGTACTCGAGCGGCGGAATCAACACGCCCACCGTGCCACGGCCCGAGACACGATGCATTCCACGCTCAAAACGGTAGCCATCGTCGACCCCGCGCTCAACCAAAGAAAACATCGTTTCGCTCATCACGCCGTCGACGATGATCTCGGCGCCCCACAAGCCCGCGTGATCGTGCAGCGGGCTGCCTTGGCCAGGTGCCCAGGTCATGCCGACGACGATGAACCGGTCCTCGGGGTCATGCCAAATCAGCTTTCTCGAATAGTGATCGACGCGAGCCGGCGCAAACAACTCCGAGGTGAATGCACCTTGCTCGCAGAGCTGGGCGAGCACCCTGGCAAGCGACGTCACGCGGTCATCGCGCACGGCCCTTGCAATGGGAGTGATTAAATCGGCTAACGCAGCGTTCGCACCGAACGTTTTCATGACCATTTAGGTATCGGCATGACGCCGGATACCGCCTAGGATGCGAGTTCTGATGCGGTGAGCCCCATGAGGTCGGCGATACGCTTGCGATCGGCTAGTAGCGTCGCTGCCTCGCCCTGATAAACGATCCGGCCGGCATCCATCACGTAGGCACGATCGGCAATCTTGAGGGCCAGAAGCGCGTTCTGTTCGACCAGTACGATTGCCACGCCGCGCGCCTTGAGCTCGGCGAGTATCCGATAGACGTCCTCAACGATCATCGGCGCCAGACCCTGCGACGGCTCGTCGACGAGCATGAGGTCCGGATTCGAGACGAGCGCGCGGCCGATCGCAAGCATCTCCTGTTCGCCGCCGGAAAGGCGCCCGGCCTTACGGCCCGCCAGTTCCCTGAGCTTAGGCAGATGCTCGAGTACGCGCGCAATCGACCATTCGCCGCTGCGGCCGTTCTCGGCAAGCTGCAGGTTCTCGAGCACCGAGAGTTGGGCGAACATGCGGCGGCCTTCGGGAACGTAGCCGACGCCCAAACGCGCGATCCGATAGGGCGAACGCCCCGCGATTGCTGCACCGTTAAAGGTGATCTCACCGTTGCGCGGGCGCGTAAGCCCAAGAATACTGCGCAACGTCGTCGTCTTGCCGGCACCGTTGAGCCCGAGCAGAGCAACCAGCTCGCCTTTGCCGACGGCGAGACTCACGTCGTGGAGAATATGGCTCTTGCCATAATACGTGTTGAGCTTCTCGACCTTCAAAAACATCTCAGACATGCTCGACGACCTCTTTGCCGATGTAGGCGTCGCGCACCGCTTCGTTTGCGCTAATCTCGGTAGGCGTCCCTTCGGCAAGGACCTTGCCACGGTCGAGCACCATGATGCGCTGCGCAAGTGAGAGTACGACGCGCATGTTGTGCTCGACGAAGAGCACCGTGAGCCCAAGCTCGCTATGGAGCTTGCGGATTACCTCGACAACGCGCTCGGTCTCGGCGTGCGCAAGTCCCGCCATCGGCTCATCGAGCATCACCAGCACCGGGTCCGTCGAGAGGCTCATCGCAATCTCGCATAACCGCTGACTTCCGTGCGCGAGTTCGGCGACGGGCCGGCGCGCCGATGCGCGAAGGTTCACGAAATCCAGCAGACGTTCTGCCTTGTCTGCGATGCTCTTGTGCTGCGCCGGGCTGATCGGGCGGAAGCGGAACGCCAACTTCGCCGCGCTCTGTAGGCCGATCAAGAGGTTGTCGTAGACGGAAAGATTGGGGAAGACGCTGGAGGTTTGAAACGTGCGCCCCATGCCCATCGCAATGCGATCATGAATGGGTGATGTCGTGATGTCGACGCCCTTAAACGTAACCTTGCCGCTGTCGCATTTGTAAAACCCCGAGAGCGCATTGAAAAATGTCGACTTCCCCGCGCCGTTGGGTCCGATGACCGCCTGAATCGACCCCGCGTTAACGAACAACGAAACGTTTTCGACGGCGCGTACGCCGCCGAAGTGCTTCACCACGTTCTCGGCTTGAAAAATGACGTCGCTCACGGTTGAATTTCCCGCTCGGAGAGCACGGTGCCGTGCAGTGTGTCGCGAGCCTCGTAGCCAAACCCGCCACGCCGCCGTTCAATGGCATCGAGAATCGTGCCGAGGATGCCTTTGGGAAATCCGAGCACGCACGCGACGAAGAGGGCGCCGAGCGGAATCTGCCACCACGGTATCGCGCTCGAAAGGATGTCGTTGCCGATCACAAAGATCAGCGCGCCGAGGAACGGCCCGAAGATCGTGCCGGTGCCACCGAGGATCGTCATCAAGACGATGTTCCCCGATTCATGCCAGTCGAGCATAAGCGGATACGCAAACATGATCGAGAGCCCGTAGCAAGCGCCGGCCAATCCCTCAATCGCCGCCGAGATCAATATCGCGACGAAGATAAACCGGTCGGTATTGAGCCCGAGATAGCGGGCACGCGTTTCGTTCTCTTTGATCGCGATCAGCGAGCGTCCAAACGGCGAGCGGACCAAGAGCCAGAACAGGCTTACGACGACGATAAAGAACAGCAGCATCGCGTAATAAAAAGACTCGTCCTTGAGTTGCAAGCCCAAGCCTTCGACCACGGGACGCGCAAAGTTCATGCCGTCTTCACCTCCGGTGATATCGGTGAAGCGGTAGGCCAGAAAATAAAAGACCTGCCCAAAAGCGATGAACAACAGCGAGAAATAGATGCCACGCCGGCGCAAGAGGAACGGCCCGATCAAGAGCGCGCCGATGATCGCTGCAAGCACACCGTAGCCGAGAGAACCCAAGAACTTTGCATGCCAAAATTGGATCGTGAGACCGGCGCCATACGCCCCCAGCCCGAAGAACGCCGCGTTGCCGAAGGGCAACACGCCGGTATAACCGACGAGCAGGTTCACGCCCATTGCTGCAATCGCGAAGAGCAGCACTTCGGTGCATATCGAAATGGCCAAGTGCAAATGCGGCGCAAGCTGAGGTATAAAGATGAGCAACACTAAGAGGACGATCACCGCGATCAACCCAGCGCGATTGCCGATTTTCACCCGAAGATGCCCTCTTCACCGAAGAGCCCGCGTGGACGGATGAGTAAGATGACCGCCATCAAGACGTACATCACGATTTCGCTAAAGGCCGGCAAATAGAGCGTCGTCACGCTGATCGCAACACCGATGAGCAGACCGCCTACCACCGCACCCCAGAGGCTGCCCATCCCGCCAACAATGACGGTGACGAACGCCGGCATCAAGAGCGCGTTGCCGCTTTGCGGATTGAGGCCCAGCAGGCACGCCGCCAGCACGCCGGCAAGCCCCGCGATGAAAATGCCCAAGCCAAAGTTGAACATGTAGAGCACTTGGGTGTTCGTGCCGAGCGCGGCGATCATCTCATGGTCTTGCACGGCGGCGCGCAAGCGCAACCCCATGCGCGTGCGTTGCAAGAACAGCACCAAGGCCACGATGATGACCAGGAGCGCGCCCGCAATAAACAGCCGAAAAGCCGGGAAGTACGTGAACCCTAGTGAGACTGCGCCCTGCAACGCGGGCGGCGGTGAAAATGGGACGCCATTCGTGCCCCAAATGAGACGATATGCCTCTTCGGCGATGAGGGAGAGCCCGAAGGTGAGTAGGAGACTGTAGACCGGGTCGCGCCGATACAGCGGACGCATCAGCGTTCGCTCCATCGCTATACCAACGATCACCGTCAGGATTGGTGCGACGGCCAGCGCGAACCACCAGTTCGTGCCCGCGCCTACCAACGCAAAGGCGAGATACCCGGAGAGCGTCATGAACGATCCATGGGCCATGTTGATCGTGCCGGTTAGGTTCATGATGAGCGAGAGCCCGATGGCTACGACCGCGTAAAACGCGCCAAGGATCAAGCCGTTAAAGATCTCGGGGGCGACGTGTGCCATGTGCTACTCCAGGTGAGGAACCTCTGCTTTCGCAGAGGTTCCTAGGGTTTCCTTAGGCGGGCCAGTTCATCTTGCAGACTGCCTTCTTCTCTGCAACGCTCTGTTCGATGTCGGCGGCCTCTTGCCGGTCGACGATATCGAAGATGTCATATTGATCTTGCGGCGTCCCCTTTGCCCGGATCGAGCCGAGCCACATGGGCCACATCAATTGATGGTCGACGTCTCGATAGTAGCCGCCGCCTTCCCAGATCGAGTTGAAGTGGGCGCCTTCGAGCGCCTTGGCCATCTTCGCGGCATTCGTCGACTTGGCCTGATTCACGGTCCAGAGCAGACGATCCATCGTGATGTAGCCGAAGGCGCTGCGCGCCGTCGGCGGCGTTCCGTACTTCTTGCGATAGTTGGCGACGAAGTCATTGGCCAGCTTGTTGTTGGTACCGATAACACTCGCGCCCTTGTAGTACCACTCGACGCCCCAGTAGCCGACGCGCGCTTGCTCGGGCAACGCCCAGACCGCTTCGAGCTCGACCTGCGGTCCGCCGATCGGGATTTTTCCGGCGATACCATATTGGTTCGTCTGCTTGAGACAGTTGACGAAGTCGTCGCCTTGCACCAGCACGAGTAAGAGGTCCGGCTTTGCGGCGAGCACTTTGGTAAGGTACGGGCTGAAGTCGGTCGTGCCAAGCGGCGTGAGGTCTTCGCCGACGAACGTGATCCCCATTTTCTTGGCGACATCGTGATAGCCGGCTTGCAACGCGTGTCCGAACGCGTAGTCGGGAATGATCATGTACCATTTCTTCCCGAACTTCTTTTCCAGCGAGTATCCCGTCGCGTGCGTTTCCATCCACGTGCTGTGGCACGTGCGGAAGGTGCTATATTCGCACTTCTCTCCGGTCACCGCGTCAGCGTGACCACCGGAGTCGACGTAAAACGTGTTGAGCGCATTGGCCGCTCCGCTGATCGCAAGCGAAACGGAGCTGTTGATCGAACCCATAAGCACCGGGCACTTATCGACCAGGATGAGCTTGCGCGCTTTCTCGACTGCGTTCCCGGGATTGTTGTTGTTGTCTTCTTTAACAACCGAGACTTTCGTCCCACCCATGACGCCGCCGCGTGCGTTCCACTCGTCCATTGCCATCACCGCGCCCTGCGTTTCACTTTGCGCGTACGATGCGTAGACACCGGTGTATTCATAATCGAGTCCGACATTGAGTACGTCTGCCGCGAAAGCGCGGCTTGGAAGAATTGCGGGGAAGCCGGTAACGAGTCCAGCCGACGTAATAGCTGCCGTCGTCAGAAACGACTTCCGGTCCAGTTTGCCATCCGACATTTCACATGCTCCTATTGGCGCCGCATAGTGCGCGACGCATAGTAGTCCAGGAACTAGGACAATGAATCGCGCTTACCATTAGTTGTTCCTTTTGGCGCAACGCCTGCGGCCAAACAATCGTTCCGTCGAGATGCAATGCGCGCCTAGCAGTCAATAGCGTGCATCTAGCATGAAGAGCGGAAGAATCGTATAACAAGAGCGACTCACACCGCGGACATCACCGATCACAGTTCGAGGAGAGACCTATGCGCGTATCTCGTCCCGTCTGGCTGCTTTCAGCCGCCGTCATCATGCTTGCCGCCCTGGGCCTCGCCGGTCCGTTGCGCCCGGCGCTCGCGGCAACCGCGCCCAGCGAGATCAAAATCGGCACCCTGTACGCGAGCACTGGAACCTTCGCCGTTGCTTCGCAGGGGCAGTATCAAGGGCTGCAATATTGGGCCGCCGCGATCAACAAGGGCGGCGGGGTATTCGTAAAGGCCTTTAATAAGAAGATTCCCGTCAAGGTCATCGCCTACGACGACCAGAGCTCGACGACGACCGCAACCACGCTCTACAACCAGCTCATCACTCAGGACAAGGTCGACGTCCTCATCGCCGACTTCGGGTCGGTATTGACGTCGGTCGCGATCCCGCTGGCCGCGGAGCATCACATGCTGCTGATCGACCCGACCGGTTCGGGCGCGAACTTCTTCACGCAGAAAACCGACTATCTCGCGGACGTGAGCATCCCGTCCTCAGCGGTGTGGCCGGTTCCGCTCGGTAAGTTTATCTTGGAGCAGAAGATCGCGCGCGTCGCGATACTCTACGACTCGAACGACTTCGACGCTTCGCAAGCCGAGACGCTCAAATCAGGTCTCGCCGCCGGCGGCGTGACACCGGTCTACTACAACGGCGTGCCGACCACCGAATCGAACTACTCAGTGCTGCTGCACACCATCGCAGCGCAGAACCCCGACGCCGTTATCGAATTGGGCTACGCTCCAAACGATATCGCGTTCCTACGCGATCTCGCCTCGAGCGGACTGCACTTCAAGATGACGTTCACCATCTTTCCCGGACAACTCATCTCGTTGATTACGAAGAACGTCGGAGCCAAGGCCCTAGCCTACACCTATACCTATCCGACCCCGCCGCTCGTGCGCTTCGACAGTGTGACGCTGGGCGTCAACACCGATACATTTGTCAAGGACTTCACTGCGGCGAGCAAAGCGGCACCGAATTTTCTCAACGCCGCCGGCTACAACAACGGCTTGATCGTACAGCAAATGCTCGCGATCGCGCCGGCATTCACTCAACTCGATTTCCATCAGGCATTGATGGAGATGTCGGGCAAAACGCGCACGCTCCTCGGCGACTTCAAAATCAACGAAAACGGAGCGCAACTCGGCGAACTTCTCCCGGTCGCGCAAATCGTGCCGGAGGGCGACGGGACCAAGTTCGTGGTCGTCTATCCTCAAGACAAAGCCACCGGTAAGGCCGTCTATCCGGCGCCGCAACCGTAATACGCGGCGATCCCGCCGATGAGCTTGCTCGAATACGCACTGATCGGCGGGATCCTGTACGGGATCTTCTTCGCACTGGTCGCAGTTGGCCTCAATCTGATCTTCGGCGTGATGCGCATCATCAACATCGCGCACGGACAGTTCGTGCTGCTCGGCGGCTACGGTGCCTTCTTGCTCAGCTCGCGGGCGCACCTCAATCCGCTCTACGGCGTACCGCTCGCGATGTTCGGCGCTATCCTCGTGGGCGTTCCACTCTACGTCGCCGTTGTACCGCGTCTGCAAAAGAGCGCAAACCCTGAAATGCTCTCGTTCATCCTGTTTTTTGGAATCGCGCAGATGATCGACGCCCTTACGACCATCGTTTTCGGTGCGGATCAGCGCTCGCTGCCCGAAGACGCCCTCGGAGCCGGCAGCATTGCCGTCTTCGGTCAGAGCTTTCCGGATAGTTGGTACGTTGCCGCCGCAGCAAGTGTGCTCGTTTTGGTAGGGCTCTATCTCTACTTTACCCGCACTCGGCTCGGCTTTGCCACGCGCGCAATCATGGCGAGCCGCGAGGAGGCGCTCGCGACCGGCATCGACGTGAATCGCGTTTCAATGATCTCCTTCGTGATCGGCCTGTCTCTGGCGGGCATCGCCGGCGTCTTCGTCCCGTATATGCTCGGGTCGCTCTCTCCCGATATCGGAAACGAGCTGACGACGACGTCGTTTGCCGTCATTATCATCGGCTCACTCGGAAATCCGCTGGGTACCGGCATTGGTGGGCTCGTGTTTGGCATCGGCACGCTCGTGATGCAAACGTTTTTCCCGTCCTGGTCGAATCTCGTGCCTTACGCGCTGCTCGTGTTAATCGTGCTGGTACGCCCCGCGGGTCTTCTAGGCAAATCCGTTCGCATCGCATGAGAGCCGCTGCAATTACGCTCGCCGTCATCGGCGCGACGTTTCTGATCGTTCCGCATATCTACGGCAACCGGACGCTGCTTTTTTCGATGATGACCTTCATCGTGCTGGCGCAAGGGCTCAATTTGCTCTACGGATTCACCGGCTATCTACCGTTCGGATACGTCGGTTTTTTCGGCACGGGCGCCTACACGACATCGCTGCTGGTGTTGCACACGCACCTTCCGGTGCTGCTCTGCGTCGTCGGCGGCGGCGCCGGCGCATGCGTCATTGCAATGATCCTCGGCCCACTCTTGCGCCTGAGCGGCGCCTACTTCTCGATCGCCAATCTCGCGGCTTCGCAGATCATTTACAACGTGGTCTCCAACCAGGACCTCTCGAAGATTACCGGCGGCCCCTACGGCCTCAAGATCGATCAAGTCTACGACCCCGGCGCAAGTTACTACACGATGCTCGTAATCTTGCTGCTCGCGACGGGCCTGGCAGCCTACTTCCGTATCTCGCGTTTCGGCATGGCGCTGCGCGCGATGAATGCAGATCCGACGAGCGCGGCAATGGCGGGCATCGACGTCGTGCGAACGCGGTTGATCGTGTGGCTGATCTCGGCTGCAGTCGCCGGACTTGCCGGAGGCGCGTACGCCTGGAACCTTTCGGTCTTTTATCCCGATGCGGTCTTCGCGCTGCAGATATCCGTGTTTGCCATCGTGTTCGCGCTCTTCGGCGGCGTCGGGACGGTCGTGGGCCCGGTGATCGGCGCGATCGCGCTCTACGCGTTGTACAATGGCGTCGGCATCTCGGCACCACAGTATTTTGAGTTCATCTATGGATTCCTGATCGTCGTCCTCGTGCTGTTCCTACCCAACGGCCTCATGTCGCTGCTCGCTCGGCGAGGTATACGTGTCCTCTGAACCTCTCCTGGCGCTGGACGGAATTGCCAAACGATTCGGCGGACTCGTTGCGCTCGATCGTGTAAGCTTCAGCGTTGAGCCAAGCGAGATCGTCGGCCTTGTGGGACCGAACGGTTCGGGTAAGACCACAGCGATCAATGTGATCTCCGGCATCTACCAAGCTGATTCAGGGAGCTTACGTTTTGCGGGGCAGCGAATCGATCGCGTGCCGGCATTTCGACGGGTACCGCTCGGCATTAACCGTACCTTTCAGGTGCCAAAGCCCTTCGCCGACATGAGCGTACGCGAGAATGTGGCAGTGGCCGCGTATTTCGGCGCGCACGTGCCGGCGGACATCGATGCCGTGCTCGCCGAGATCGATCTGGGCAGCCACGCCGACGTGCTCGCCTCGCAGCTCACGGTCAATCAGCAAAAGCGGCTCGATCTCGGACGCGCGCTGGCGACACAGCCCAAGCTGCTGCTGATCGATGAGATCGGCGCCGGACTCAATCCAGGCGAACTCGGCGTGGTCGCCGATTTGCTGCTGCGGCTCGCTAAGCGCGGCATCGCGCTCATCGTGGTCGAGCACGTCCTTGATTTTCTCAATCGCATCACGGATCGCGTCATCGTGCTCAGCGCCGGGCGCATGCTTTTCGAAGGGCCGCTCGAAGACGCATCGCGCAATCCCGACGTCGTTGCCGCGTTCATCGGAGGTTGACGATGGCGTTGCTCGAGGTTACTGGAATCGAATCCGGTTATGGTGCGATGAAGATTCTTTGGGGTATGGATCTCGCGGTGCAGCCGGGCGAAACGGTCCTGCTCTTGGGAGCCAATAGCGCCGGCAAGTCGACGCTGCTGCGAACGATCATCGGTCTCTTGCCCGCGTGGAGCGGCGCGATTCGCTTCGAGGACGAGCCGATCGAACATCTCTCGCCGGACCAACGTATACGTCGCGGCATTGCGTACATGTCGGAGCAAGGTGTCTTTGCAACGCTGACGATCGAAGAAAACATCCGGCTCGGCGGGTACTTCTTGAGCGGGGCTGAGGTGCGGCGGCGCAGCGTAAAGCTCTTCGAACTCTTTCCCGACTTGGCCAAGAAACGGCGCGATGTGGCCGCGTCTCTTTCCGGCGGCCAGCGCAAGATGCTCGGAATCGCAAAGGTGCTGGTTTCCGAGCCGAAGCTGCTGCTGATGGACGAGCCCTCCTCCGGTCTTGCACCGGTTTTTGTGAAACAAGTCGTCGACGTGCTACGCACCGCGATCGGCGAAGGTACGGCCCTCCTTATCGCCGAGCAAAATGTCGCGTTCTTGCCGCTGGCGGATCGCGGTTATCTCATCGACGGCGGGCGCGTGCGGCTCTCGGGAACGCGTGAACAGCTCGAATCGAGCGGCGCGGTGCGGGAAGCGTATTTCGGTCTTTAGACCGTAAATGCGAGCGTAAGCAGCGTACGTTCGGACGTGGAGGATACTTCCACGTGCTTCGCGCAGGCGCGCATGATCGCGATGCCCCGGCCACGATCCTCATGCGAGGGCGAACTGCGCCAGTGCCCGTCGCTCTCGACGCGCACTACCACTCCGTCCTCGCTCGTAGAAAGCTCGACGCTGAACGTGGTCTCGGGCCCGCGCGCGCCATATTCGATCGCATTCGCGACGGCCTCTCCCGCCGCGAGGATCAAGTCGAACGCGCGCACGGGCGCTACGCCCCGGCGCTCTGCGTACGAGCGAATCGAATCTCGCGCGAGCCGGGCGGAACTCGGTAACGCGCTGAACGTGTAGCGCTCGAGCGGCGCGGCCTCATCGTCGTGCAGGCGCAGCACGAGCGTCGCACAGTCATCGAGATTCGCGGCATCGCCGATGATCTGCGCATGAAGATCCCTTGCACTGATCAGATCGCGTTGCGCCAAATACTCGATCGCCGCGAGCAGACGCTCTTCGCCCGCAAGCAGATCGCGTTCGTGTTCGGTGAGGCCATCGGTATAAAAGAAACACGACGCGCCCGGAGCTATCGTGATCGTCCGTTCGGGCGACGCGGCAGGTTGTCCAAGGCCGAGTAAAAGGCCGCCACCGGGAAGGAGGTAGGCATCGCCCTTTGCGGTTACCAGCACCGGCGGCGGATGCCCGGCGCACGCGTAGCGCAACACCCGCGTGGCAGGATCGAAAATGCCCACGATGGCCGATGCCACGCCGAGGCCCTGCGCACTCACCATCGTTTCAACGGCATTGATGAGCGCTGCCGGCGATCCGTGCATCGCGGCGGCGGCGCGAATCGCGCCGCGAATCTCGCTCATGGTTACAGCCGCTTCAAGTCCGTGCCCGGTCACGTCTCCGACCGAGATACCGATCTTTCCGTTCCCGGCTTCAAAAGCGTCATACCAATCGCCGCCGACTTCGGCATCCCGGCTTGCGGGACGGTAGGCGGCGTCGAAGGCGAGGCCGTCAACTTGCACCAGCCGCTCCGGAAGCATGGCGCGCTGAAGCCGCTCCGAGACGCGGTGATGGAAGGAGAGCTGCGAGGCCTGCGCCATCGCGCTCGAGAGAATCGCGGAAACGGTCTGCGCGATCGCGGGCGTGACTTCGGTCAAGAGGTTCGATGCGCTCGTCCCGAGGATCACGCTGCCGATCGTCGTTCCTTCAACAACGAGTGGTTGATAGACCAAACGATCGATGCCGGCTTCGCGCGCACGTTCCGTGTAGAGATCGTCGAATGTCGCCTCGCGCAGAGCGGCAAATTCTCCCGGAACGCGCGTGAAAAAAGCGACCGGCCCGCCCGGTGAGCTGCGGACATAAACGGCACACAGATCCGCCAACGCGTCGGCACAAAGCCGCGCGATGTGATCGACGATCAGGGGTTGCGGCGATGCAGACGAGCGAGGCCTGCTCTCGATTGGGTCAAGGCCCTCGATCATGGTCCCTCTTCAAACGAAGATGTTACGCTCATCCTGCCCGCTTTTGGGGTCCAATAAACTGGCTGGCGGTACGCTGTTTGGCCTGGCCCACAGCGGGTAAGAGGTTTCTTACCAAGTAGCCATGGGGGCGATGCTTCGTTTATGTCGTCGATTGTTACTCAGGAACATCCCGGGGCAGATCAGCCCGAACCCGGCCGTTTACATCAGCCGGCACTTCTGGCTGCCGTGCGCGCCTTTCGCGATGGAAATTTTCGGGCGCGGCTACCCAACGACCTCGTCGGAATTGACGGCGAAATAGCTGCCGCATTCAACGCGTGCATCGAGCAAAACCAATATATCAACGACGAGCTTGCGCGTATTAGCGAGGTCGTCGGGCGGGAAGGCTCGATCACCAAACGCGCTCGCGCCGAGGGCGTCCGCGGCGATTGGCGTCACGGCATCGAGTCGGTCAACCAACTAATCGACGATCTGGTTTTTCCGATGTCTGAGGCCGGTCGCGTACTCGGCGCGGTCGCCAACGGCGACCTTTCGCAGCAGATGCCGCTCGAAACCGACAGCCACCCGTTGCGCGGCGAGTTCTTGCGTTCGAGCCGCACGATCAATAAGATGGTCGATCGGCTCAATGCGTTCGCCTCTGAAGTCACACGCGTCGCGCGCGAAGTCGGCTCTGAGGGCAAACTCGGCGGCCAGGCCATCGTCAAAGGCGTGGCCGGCACGTGGAAAGATTTGACCGATTCGGTAAACACGATGGCGGGCAATCTGACCGCGCAGGTTCGCAACATCGCCGACGTCACCACGGCGGTTGCCAACGGCGACCTTTCGAAGAAGATCACCGTCGAAGCCCAGGGCGAGATTCGCGAACTCAAAGGCACGATCAACACGATGGTCGATCAGCTCAACGCCTTTGCCTCCGAAGTCACGCGCGTCGCGCGTGAGGTCGGCTCCGAAGGCATCCTGGGCGGACAAGCGCAGGTGACGGGTGTCGCCGGAACGTGGAAAGATCTTACCGACTCGGTCAACACGATGGCCGGCAATCTCACCGACCAGGTTCGCAATATCGCCAACGTCACCACCGCCGTCGCGCGCGGTGATCTTTCAAAGAAAATCACCGTGGACGTGCGCGGCGAAATCGCGGAGCTCAAAGACACGATCAACGTCATGGTCGATCAGCTCAACGCCTTCGCCTCGGAAGTAACGCGTGTCGCCCGTGAAGTCGGCTCAGAGGGCAAGCTCGGCGGACAAGCCGAGGTGCAAGGCGCAGCCGGTACGTGGAAAGACCTCACCGATTCCGTCAACACGATGGCCTCGAACCTCACAGCGCAGGTTCGCAACATTGCCGAAGTCACGACCGCTGTCGCCAGCGGCGACCTGTCCAAGAAAATCACCGTCGACGTCAGGGGCGAGATTCTCGATCTCAAGCGCACGGTCAACACCATGGTCGACCAGCTCAATGCGTTTGCCTCCGAGGTGACGCGCGTCGCGCGCGAAGTCGGCTCCGAGGGCATCCTCGGCGGACAAGCCGACGTGGGCGGCGTCTCAGGCACCTGGAAGGACTTGACCGATTCCGTCAACGTCATGGCCTCGAACCTCACCTCGCAAGTTCGCAACATCGCGAACGTGACGACCGCCGTCGCGACCGGTGACCTCTCAAAGAAAATCACGGTCGACGTGCGCGGCGAGATCGCCGAACTCAAAAACACGATCAACACGATGGTGGATCAACTCAACGGCTTCGCGTCGGAAGTCACGCGCGTTGCCCGCGAAGTCGGTTCCGAAGGCATTCTCGGCGGCCAAGCGCAGGTCGCCGGCGTATCGGGAACGTGGAAAGATCTCACCGAGTCGGTGAACTTCATGGCCTCGAACCTTACGTCTCAAGTGCGTAATATTGCAGACGTGACGACCGCGGTTGCCAACGGTGACCTCTCGAAAAAGATCACCGTTCCGGTGCGCGGCGAGATCCTCGAGCTCAAAGACACGATCAACACGATGGTCGACCAGCTCAATGCCTTCGCATCGGAAGTCACGCGCGTCGCCCGCGAAGTCGGTTCCGAAGGAAAACTCGGCGGCCAAGCGCAGGTGCAGGGCGTCAGCGGCACGTGGAAAGACTTGACCGACTCGGTCAACGTCATGGCCTCGAACCTCACCTCGCAAGTGCGTAACATTGCCGACGTCACGACCGCCGTCGCGACCGGCGACCTTTCAAAGAAGATCACCGTCGACGTACGCGGCGAGATCGCGGAGCTCAAGAACACCATCAACACCATGGTCGATCAGCTCAACGGCTTTGCCTCCGAAGTCACGCGCGTTGCGCGCGAAGTCGGTTCCGAAGGTATTTTGGGCGGTCAAGCCCGCGTTCAAGGCGTCTCCGGTACTTGGAAAGACCTCACCGACTCGGTCAACTTCATGGCGTCGAACCTCACCTCGCAGGTGCGCAACATCGCCAAGGTCACGACAGCCGTCGCCAACGGCGACCTCTCGAAGAAGATCACCGTCGATGTGCGCGGCGAAATTGCCGAGCTCAAAGACACGATCAACGTCATGGTCGATCAGCTCAATGCCTTCGCTTCAGAAGTCACGCGCGTTGCGCGCGAGGTCGGTTCAGAGGGCGTGCTTGGCGGTCAAGCGCGCGTCCAAGGCGTCAGCGGCACCTGGAAAGATCTCACCGACAACGTCAATTCGATGGCAGCGAACCTGACCAACCAGGTTCGCGGTATCGCCGAAGTCGTCACCGGCGTCGCCAACGGCGATCTCAAACGCAAGCTCACCCTCCAAGCGCGCGGCGAAATCGCGCTCTTGGCCGAGACGATCAACGGGATGATCGACACCCTTGCGACGTTCGCCGATCAGGTCACGACCGTCGCGCGCGAAGTCGGTTTCGAAGGCCGCCTCGGCGGTCAAGCTAACGTCCCCGGTGCAGCCGGCTTGTGGCGCGACCTCACCGACAACGTCAACCAATTGGCGGCGCAGCTTACGAACCAGATTCGCGCCATCTCCGAAGTGGCCACCACGGTGACCAAGGGCGACCTCTCGCGCACGATCGAGATCGAAGCCCGCGGCGAAGTCGGCGAGCTCACCAAGAACGTCAACGAGATGATTCAGAACTTGCGCGACACGACGCGCAAAGGAACCGAACAAGACTGGTTCAAGACGAACCTCGCGCGCTTCACGTCGATGCTGCAGGGTCAACGCGACATTACCGTCGTCACGCAGTTGATCATGTCGGAGCTCGTGCCGCTCATCAACGCCCAAACAGGCGCCTTCTACGTCAGCGATCTCGATGAAGGTCAATTGCGTCTGCGTCTGATCGCGAGCTACGCGCTACCGCGCGAGCGCGCCGGCAAATCCATCGCGTTCGGCGAAGGTCTGGTCGGCCAATGCGCCGTCGAAAAGCAGCGCATTCTCCTGACCGACGTGCCGAAGCGGTACGTCAAGATCAGCTCCGGAATCGGCGACGTTGACGCCATTTCACTGGTTGTGCTGCCGGTTACGTTCGAAGGCGAGATCAAGGCCGTAATCGAGATGGCGTCGCTGCGTGGCTTCGACGAGATCCATCTGCTCTTCTTGGATCAGCTGATGCAGTCGATCGGCGTCATGCTCAATACGATTACCGCCTCGATGCGCACCGAAGAACTGCTCAAGCAGTCGCAGGGTCTCACCGCAGAATTGCAGAGCCAGCAGCTCGAATTGACGCAAACGAACGACGAACTCGAAGAAAAAGCGCGCCTGCTGCAAGAACGCAATGAAGAAATCGAGCGGCGCACGCGCGAGATCGAAGAGGCGCGCGGCGAGCTCGAACGTAAGGCCGAGCAGCTCTCGCTCACATCGAAATACAAGTCGCAATTCCTTGCGAATATGTCGCACGAACTGCGCACCCCGCTCAACAGCTTGCTCATTCTCTCCAAACAGCTCGCCGAAAACGGCCCGGGCAATATGACCGCCCAGCAGGTCGAATTCGCCCAAACCATTGGAGGCGCGGGACGCGACCTGCTCACCCTGATCAACGACGTCCTCGACCTTTCGAAGATCGAATCGGGCACGACCGCGATCGATCTGCAAGCCGTCTCGATGGATTCCATCGAGGCGGAGGTCAAACGCACGTTCAACCAAATCGCCGCCGACAAGGACCTGCAGTTCGTCATCGCGCGGGATCACGACGTTCCCGATACGATCACGACCGATCCGACGCGGTTGCAGCAAGTCTTGAAGAACCTGCTTTCGAACGCGTTCAAGTTCACGGCCGAAGGCTCGGTCACGCTGCACATCGAGGCCGCGCACGACCGTTCGCTGCCGGTTCCCGGGCCCGCCGTTGCCTTTGCGGTCACCGATACCGGGATCGGCATTCCGCAAGATAAGTACAACGTGATCTTCGAGGCGTTCCAACAAGCCGACATGGGAACGTCGCGCAAGTTCGGCGGCACAGGCCTAGGGCTTTCGATTTGCCGCGAAATCGCGGCACTGCTCGGCGGCGAAATCGCGGTTGAAAGCGCGGTGGGCATCGGAAGCACGTTCACCTTCTTCCACCCGGCGCAACGCGCGCGTTCGGCCACCCCGACGGGCACGCCGCGAGTTCAAGATGACCGCACTGCGATTGAGCCCGGCGACCGGTTGCTGCTGGTCATCGAAGACGACACGACCTTTGCGAAGATCGTCACTGGCTTTGCGCAGGCGCGCGGATTCAAAACGATCGTCGCGCACTCGGGAGAAGAGGCGCTCGAGCTAGCCAACCGCTACCTGCCCGACGCGGTCACGTTGGATATCTCGCTTCCCGACATGGACGGTTGGCAAGTACTCGATGCGCTACGGGAGAACGAGCTCACCGCGCAGATTCCGGTGCACGTAATCTCGGGCGGCGAGCAACAGCAGCGCGCGCTGGAGGCCGGAGCGGTAGCGCATCTTCAAAAGCCGATCTCCGAAGAGGCGCTCGTTGACGCCTTCGATCGTCTACTGGGCTTTGCGGAAAGCAAGTGCAAGGACGTTCTGGTCGTCGAGGACGACATCGTGCAACTCAACGCCATGGTCGGCTTGATCGGCACCGGTGAGATTCAGGTAACGGCGGTCGCGACGGCCGATGCGGCGCTCAACGCGGTGCAACGTCAACGATTCGACTGTATCATCGTCGACCTCGGCTTACCCGATATGAGCGGGCAAGAGCTGATCGATCGGCTGCGCGCCAACCCGGCGACGGCGCGAGTTCCCGTAATCGTATACACCGGGCGTGAATTGACGCGCGAGCAAGACGCGAGCTTGCGGCGCCTCTCCTCCACGATCATCGTCAAGGACGGGTACGCGCCCGAGCGCTTGATCGACGAGCTCAACTTCTTCCTTCACCGCGTGGAAGCCGATCTCGGTCCGGGCAAACGCATGCCGTCCGAAGAGACAAACGGGTCGTTGCACCATAAGCGCGTGCTCATCGTTGATGACGATGCTCGCAACATCTTCGCCCTCGAAGCGGCCTTACGTGCCTACGGAATGGAAACCGTCACGGCCGAGAGCGGACTCAACGGTATCGAGCTGCTTCGTTCGCGCGACGATATCGACATCGTCTTGATGGACATCATGATGCCCGAGATGGACGGCTACGAGACGATTCGACGCATTCGCGCCGACCAACGCATCGGGGAGATTCCCATCATCGCGCTAACGGCGAAAGCCATGCGCGGCGACCGCGAGGCGTGCATCGCCGCAGGCGCCTCCGAATATGTCAGCAAACCGGTGGATATCGATCAGTTAACGTCCTTACTCAAGATATGGTTGAGCAAATAGCCACCGCCGGTTCCGTCGCGCCGGAACTGCATCTGCGGCGCGACGATCTCGCCGATATCGAGCTGCAGCTTCTGCTCGATGCGCTGTTGCGGTACGGAGCGGTTGATTTCCGTTGTGTCAGCCCAACCGTGCTCCGGCGCCGAGTCGCCGATGCGATGCGTTCGGAAGGCGTCGCGACGATATCGGGATTGCAGGAGCGGCTTCTTCACGATGAGCAGGCGTTTGCGTCATTCGTGATTTCGATCAAAGCCGCGACTTCCCAACCATTTGCGGATCCATCGTTCTTTCGCGCGTTTCTCGCAAACGTCGTGCCGCTGCTTCGCACCTATGCGTTCGTTCGCGTGTGGGTGCCGAGCGCCGGGCCCGGGGCTGATGCGTATGCGCTCGCCGCACTTCTTGACGAGGCCGGCCTACTCTCGCGCACGATTCTCTATGCGACCTTCATCAACGATCCATCGGTGGCCATTGCCAAAGCCGGTTCCTACAAGCACGCCGGACGTGCCGGCGTCGAAGCATCCGCGCGCGCGGCCGGGTTGGAGTCGCCGCTCTCCCGTTACTTCGAAGTCGATGACGAGTTCGCGACGCCAAAAGAGGGCCTCCGGGAGAGCGTGATGTTCGCTCGGCACAATCCCGCCTCAGATGCGTCGATCAACGAATTCCATGCAATCGTCGCGCGCGGCTTTTTACCGCTGCTCAACGGCGTCGCGCAATTCAGGCTGCAGGCTTTGCTCTACGAGAGCCTCATGCATCTTGGGTTCCTGGGCCTCGGGAACGGGGAGGGCGTCGCGCACAGCGCCCATGAGAGCGCCTTCCGGCAGGTCGTCAACGACCAGCCGATTTTTCGTCGCCTTCACTAGATTTTGCGATTCTCGGCTCCCCCCGACGTGGCTTTGCCGTCATGCTTAGCCAAGGAGGAGCTCGAAAATGAATCGTTTTAGTCTTTCACTACTTGGCAGCGTAGCGATCGCAGCGCTGTCGATCTCCGCGGCCCTCGCGGCCCCGCCGAACATCGCCGGGACCTGGAACATTCAGCAGACCGGAAACAACGGCACCACCACGACCACAATCATGCTGACGCAGTCGGGCGACGGAGTCGTCGGGAACAACGCCTCGACCGGAAACGGATTCACCGGCACGTTCGTGGCCGACGGCAAGATCAATGGCAAGTGGCATGGCCCAGGGGGCGCCGGTTGGCTCACGATCTACGTGAGCGAAAACGGTCACAGCTTCAACGGCACCTGGGGCTACAACGGACGCCCGGCAAACGGGTCGTTTGTCGGAAATAAAGTTCTGCCGCCGTCGCCGATTACCGCCGCGGGGACGTGGCACATCAGCGGCGCCGGTGGTCCCAATGCGTTCATCGGATTGATGCGCTGCACGCAATCCGGACCATCGGTTCTCTGTCACGCGGGCGACATCGTGCTCAACGGCAAGTTCCGCGCGAAGGATAAGGTACGCGCAACCTGGACCGGCAGCAACGGAACCGGATGGTTCTCGTTCTGGTTCAACGGCGATAACAACAGCTTCAACGGCGTCTGGGGGAGAGGCAAAGATACGACGCCCCCGGTCGGACGTGTGATCGGGCAACGCGCACTCTAAAATAAACCAGCCCACAAACGAAAGCGGCGCACCTCCAATCGGAGATGCGCCGCTTATTTTGCGCCTGCCGCAGTAGGCTAGTAGTTGAAGAACAGACCCAAGCCGGCGAATGCCGCGCTATTGGTGTATCCAGGTGTCACTGAATTGGCTTTGGCGTTTCCACGGTTGCCTGCATAGCCAACGTCAATGAAGAGCGGCTTGAAGACCGACCACGTCAGCCCGACTTTGTAGGTTTGCAGCGAGTACTGCATCGAGAGCGATGACGCACCGCTGCCCGCATATGTGCCGCGGACGTTCGGGTAGTAGTAGAAACTACCGTAGTAGGAGATCGTGTTGTCGAGATCTGGGAGTTTTTCCGCGCCGATTCCGGCGCCGGTGAAGTTCGGATAGCCGTAGTTACCGGCGTTGAACTCCCAGGCGACGGCGACATACACACGCGGATTGAACACTTTGTATCCCAAGTGCAACTCGGTGTACGTGTCGCGCGCCGTGAAGCCCGGTACCGCCGTCGAGCCGTTGTTGCCCACGACCGTTACGTAACAATCGCTCGTCGGGATCGTGATGTTGATGCATCCGTGCGGATAGCGATACTGCGCGTAGTCGACACCGAACATGAAGTTGCTGTATTCGGCCGCGCCGCGTCCGAACCACGATCCAGTCGAGCGGTTTCCCGGGCTGAACTCGTTGTAGGTCTTGCCGCCGAAGAAATAGTCGCCGGCGATGAACGCCTCGTTTGCGGGTTTAGGAACCGGCGTGGGAGAGGGAGTTGGCGGCGGGGGCGGAGGCGCTGTCGGCGCAGCCGTTGGCGCGGGCGTGGGCGGAGGCGTCGCCGGGATATAGCGCACGACGACGATTTGACGATCCGGCACCCACTGGACGTACGCTCCCATGCCCTCGGAGATTACACGCACGGGGACGACGATAACGCCCTGGTAGATTTCCGGCGGCACGTCTAACGGCCGTTTCTCGCCGTTGATCGTAACCTCCGGAACGCCGACGGTGACTTCCACGTCGGCGCCGGCTTTGGTGACGTGAACGGTCTTGCTGCCGGCGTCGTATGTTACCGTGGCACCGGTTTGCTCGAACATCGAGCGCAACGGAACCAGGATGGTGTCGCCCCGGACGAGAGCTGCGAGCACGCGTCCCTGCTTCAGCGTATCTGGGCTAGCATAGACGTGGTGATCGTTGAACAGGATGGGAATTTCTTGCGCTGGTGGATCTGACTTCGACATCGACGCCTGTGCCGTCAGGACCGCGCTCAATACTATGTGAATCATTCCAGAGACCTTTTCAAGCAAACGCGCATACAGCGTCAGTGTACAGGATTGGAAAAGGCGAGAATTACCCAGAATCGCGGAAAGGAGGCGTGCGCTTGGCAAGGTCTCGCTGGACGCGCGCATCGACCGCGCGGATCAGCGGCTCGACCGCAACATTCAGGATGATGATGGCTGCCGCGCCGGCCATTGCCTGACGGTAATAGCCGAACGCGCACAATGCCCCAACCGCGGCCGTTGCCCACATGGTCGCTGCGGTATTGAGTCCGGTCACGTTGGCTCCCGAGCGGAGAATGGCGCCACCCGCGATGAAGCCGACACCGGTCACGATGCCGGCGACGATGCGCGTCGTATCGCCGGCCCCGAGCGTTTCGTCGAGCAGCGCAAACATCGCCGCGCCGATCGAGACCAAACTGCTGGTATGCAACCCCGCGGCGCTGCGGCGCCATTGGCGCTCGAAACCAATCGCGATGCCCAAGAGCGCTGCGACACCGAGGCGGATAAAAAAGTCGAGGGCGGTGAGCTCTGGTTGTTTCATAACGCCGGAAGCCCGACCAGCCGAACGATCCCGTAGATCAGCGCGATGATGCCGAGTCCGACGATAATCGCGTGGCGCGGAAAGATCATCTTGGTGCTCATGCCGGCTAGAAACGAGACAGCGGCAAAAATAACCGTCAGCAGCGAGTAGTCGTCGGCGTGCTGGTGCGCGGTCAGCGCTGCGTTGAAACTGCCCGTGGCAGCGGCATCGTAACGCTCCGAGCCAGCGCGCAGCTGTCGCCGAAACTGCGGCATTACGAACGGTGAGGTCGGCGCTTTGGGGTTCGTCAACGGCTTGGTTGCAAGCCACGCATCCATGGCGCCGCGAAAGCTCGACGGAAAGCGCGCATAGATGAACTGCTCCTTGCGGGTATCTCCGGCTTCGACTGCATCGATATAGTCCAGGAACGCCGCGACGTCGATCACGGTCAGACCGATGGATCGGTCGTTGGCTTCCTCGGAAAGAACGCGATCGGCCGCAGCGATATTGTAGAGCCGGGTTTGCTCGCCGTCCCATCGGCCCGTCTGATAGCCGCAGAGCGCCGTTAACACGGCTGCGATCGAAATCAGTATCAGCGATGCGAAATCGACGAACCGATCGACACCCGCATGATCTCGCACGAGCTCAGAGGTTGATCGTTGCGCCGAGCGTCAGCCCGTTGAGTTCGAGGCCCCGAGCCCGCGCAGCGTTGTTATTTTGATCGAAGTAGAGCTGGCGGTAGAACAGGAGAATATTGCCCCAATGCTCGGCATAACCCACTCCCCCGTAAAATTGCGACGTCGTGGTATTGCTGGTCCCGAAGCCGAAGTCTTGATACAGCGGGACAAACCACGGTCCGCCGAGGTTGATCCGCCCGCGGATACCGCCGAGCGCATCGGTGATGGTGACCGATTCAGAATCTGATCCCGACAGCGGAATCAGATCGATCGGGCCCGTGAAATTCCAACTTGCCGAGGATTTTAAGCTGATCGAGCGCACGCCGGTGAACACGATCACGTCGCCGGCATCGCCGTGGGCGACCATCGCACCGGGTTCCAATTCCCACATCGTCGTGTTGAGATGCCATCCTACCGAAGCGGTAACCGGGATCTCGACGTTTCCGGCGGGACCACCGATCGTGACGTTCGCCGAATTGTTATTCGACATGTTGAGAAAAATTAGGTCCGCGCTGATGTCGAAAGCGTTCTTGCGAACCTCGCCCGCCACCATCCCGCCGGAATCGACGAATGACAAATAGTTCGAGGGACCGGTTGCGACGTTGATCGTCGCCAAACCCGGAGCGGTCAGCGCCGGGTGACGGAAAACCAGCGTGCCGGAAATGCCCGGGGCCCACAGGTACGGCGTGACCGAAGCATGCCATTTGTTATCGAAGATGCTCTGCGGCGGCGGTGAAGGCGTCATCTGCGCGACCGTTTCCTGACTCTGCGCCACGGCAGCGAGCGGCCAGAACGATGCGGCAACCGTGAACGCAATGAGAACCAGCGATCTGCTCATGCAATACTTCCTAAGAGGAGTTGTTCCTCAGCGCCTTGCGATTGGAACAGCGCGGCGCTACGCTTGCGCGGCGTCATCCTCGGCGTCGTTCCAAAAAACGCCTTGTAGTCGACCCCAAAATGACCCAAATGCCAGAACCCGCAATCAGCCGCAACATCGAAGATGCGCGACGCCGAGTCCGCGCGCTGTAACCGGCGATGAGCGAAGTTCAGACGCTGGATCTTGAAATACCGCATCGGACTCATGCCAAATGTCGCGTTGAAGACGTAGATCAGCGTGCGCACGCTGCATTTTGCCGCTTTGCAAATATCTCGCAGCGTTCTCGGCTCTTCAATGCTCGACCACATCAACTCGAGCGCCGTCCGCACGAGCTTCTCGCGATTGACGTCGGCTTGACTTTCCGCGTGCCCTCGCGCCCGTTGCAGCATCGAACGCACAATGCGCTCGATCTCAAAATCGATCGCGACGCCATCGATCGCATCGGGCGCGGTACGACCGGCCCGCTCGTCGGCCAGGGCGTCGGCAGCATAGGATGCGAGCGTCACCCACTCGAGCGCACCCGCGGCCAGCGCGCACTTTACCGGCGCAAAGTTCCCGGAACGATCGTTCCCGCCCAGCGCGCGCCGGTCGATATCAAACCAGAGGATCGACGCAGCGCCGAGAATATTGACGGAGAGTTCTTCACCCGAGACGACGAGACAGCAGCCGTCGGAATGTTTCTTTCCGTTGGCTAGAATCTGGCAACCGATTGCCGGCCGCACCAACAGTACCAAGAGGCGCCACGGCTCGACGCTGTTGCGAATTTGTACGCCGCAATTGACATGAAGCTCGGTAATCCGCATCGCGGTTTGCGTGACGCGCGAGGCCCGACATTCAAACATCCCGGGCGTGAGCTGCAGCCATTCACCGGCTCCTGAATAGAGCCGGTCTAAATCACCGATCTGAAATTGGCTTCCTGCGAATCTCATGTACTCCTGATTTTGCACCAGGCACTCCCGTTATGGTGCCCGCGGTCCTAGACAGCGAAAAATTTTTGCTTCTTCGCCGCCTCGGGATACCGGTTACAGCCTGTAAAGCTGCACGCTCAGGAATAGGACTGGGAGTGACACTATCTTGGCGCACGCGACGGCTGCATATCGCCTGAATCCGGAGATGCATGAGTTCCTGGGCGCGGGGCTCATTCGTCTTATTGTGCGCGGCGAAAACGTCATCGGCCACTACGGACGCCGAGGATATATCACCGGCGCCTTACACGGATGCGTGCTCATCGCAACGTTCAGAGACGGGGTTCACGACGGCGAGGTGCGGCTGACGTTCGATGACGAGTTCGAGTGCTTCGAGGGTTATTACGTACCCGCGCTTCCCAATGGGCCGGGCGAACGGCCCTGCTCGGGAACCCGCATTACCCGACGCAAATCACCAGCCTTAGAAGTCCACTTGAATCGTGACGAGGTCTGAATACGATCCGGCGTTGACGGCCTGTAGCCGGGGGATGTTGCCGTAGATTGGAAATTGGGCTTCGCGTGTCTTATCCGTCACTGCCGTTAGCCCGCAAATAGGGTTCAGGCTTCCCCAAACGATTTGGTGACCCGGGTCTTGATACAGATTGTACGCGAGACGATTGTTTCCCGAGCGCAAATAGCGCAGCGTGCAGCGGTCGTTCGTGATCAGCGAGATCTGCAGCGCGTGGGGACCATTGCACGTAATGCCGATCGTGCCCACCGCACTGTCATCGTAGGGCAATGACGGATCGTAAATCGCAAAGTTCATCGCGTTCGCGGTGATGGCGCACGCGTCCGCAGGCCCGCTGAGGGGCGGCGCTTGCGAACGCGCGGTGCCGCGCAACGTCAGCATCGCCACTGCGAGAAGACTTACGGCAGCGACGGCTGACAGGAGACCGTTCCAAGATTCACCTGGAAGGCATTGCTTTGTGGGAACGTGACTGAAAATGTGCATGGTAGACCTCTAAGGTTCGCTGTTCCGCTATACGAGCCCGGCGGCAAGGTGTCGAACGAAAAGCCGCCGTCGCCGTCGGCCTGCGTGGTTTGCTCGTTACCGGCAGCCTTGAGGGTTATCGGTGCAAAGGCAACGGCCGCCGGATCGCTCGATCCGGTAAGGCGTAGGGTCCCAAAAAACACATGCTCGGTTCGCCGCGATGTGAAACGCAGAATGCCGCCGCCGAAACTGCGCGTGGAAAAATCGCGAATGGGCCGATCGATGCTTTGGTTGATGGCTTCGCCGCTCTCGTCGATGATGACGCGATTGTCGGCATTGCTCTGCACGGTCGGAATCATCAGGTAGCCACCTGCCGACGACGTCCCAGCGTCCTGCCCATTCAACTCGACGTCAGCGCCCGAGCCGGCGCCTTCGAGCACGGTATATCCATCGGAGATCGGTCGCCCGAAAAAGACGTGTCCGTCGCTTGCGACGAGCGATCCCGAAATCATCGCGGTCCGGTCCGGGGGCGACCCGCCGCTCGGGCGCAGCGAACTGAGTTCCAAGATGCCCGACTGCCCAACGATGCGGACGTCTTGCAAGCCGCTCCCGTCGGTGTTGATCGAACCCGAATAATCCGTCCCAAACGTGCCGGCCGGTGAAGCTGAAAACTGCAGTCCCGCGGTGCCGTTTCCAGCATTGAGCGCTAAGGTCGAGCGAGGTCCCGTGCGCACGATCGCCTGTACGACCAGCGAGCGTGACACCAACGCTGAGGTCACGCTACGTAGCGCCGTGATCGAAATCGACAGAACGCTTCCAATGGCTTGATAAAGCGACGCCGACGAAAACGACGTCGGACCCAAGTCGCGATCGATCGTTCGTCCGATTCCAAACGAGACGCCGCCGCTACGAGCATAACCGATTGACGCGGAGACGTCCTGCGCCAGCAAAGCGCGATCGTCCGTGGAGAGCAGGCTGGTGTTCGCGTATCTAGCGCCGGTCTGCGTGCTCGAAGCAGAGAAGCCGAACCGCTCGGTCTGGTACGCAAACGAGACTTGCAGCGCAGAGTCGCTCACGCCGCCGCTGTCGCTTGCTCCGTAGGCGACACCGAGCGCGCCCAGATTCCCCGCGACGGCGGCCGTAACGCCGCCGCTAAAAACATTCGGTCCAGCTTCGATGCGCGCTCCCGCGGTAAAGTTGTTCGTAAACCCTCGCGCATACCGTCCCAGGAAAACGTCGCCGCTATAATGATCGTCTGCGGCGAAGGCGTTTTGACGCAGCACACCGGCGGATACTGCGAAGTCGGTAAGACCCGCGCGGAGAAGGTCGAGCGAGCTATAGTCCTGCGAGGTAAGGCGCGTGGTGTTTCCAAAAGCGTCACGCAGCACGACAACCGTCGAGTTCAAGCCCGCCACGGCCGGCAGATTCGCGAGAACAAACGTCCCCGGCGACACGTCGACGACGTTGGTCAGAACGCCGTTCACGTAGACCTCGGCGCGCGAAGGCGTAAGGACCGTCCCGCTTAGCACCGCTGAGGGAAAGCGCAAGAGGTATGGATCGAGGGCGAAGGAGCGAGCAACGGTGATCCCCGCGATCTGATCGTTTCCTCCGAAGGTCCCGGCGTCCACCGATGCGTCCCCGACCGTGGTGGCGATCAAATCGTTGCGATCGTCGCTCTCGAGATAGGTTTGGCCCCGCCGGAAGAGCCCACCGTCGGAAAACATCGTGCTTGTGAGCAGAACTTTGGGAAAATTGTAGCCGACCTGCCCGGAATAGCCGAGCGGTCCAGAGTTGCTGGCGGTAAGCGAATAGTTCACGAACGCGCCGGACGTTTGAAGATACTGCAACGGCGCCTCGGGATGCGGCCCGAGATTGTAGCTTGATGCCGGCAGCAGCGATGCCTGCGCCTGGACATGGAGCACGAGCGTCGACGCGTCGAAGACATACGTGAGCTCCGGCGCGAGCGATTGCAATGAGATGAAATCGAAGCCGGCGAGGTGTTGTTCTTTTCCCGATCCGAACGCGATATGGGCGGCAGCGAGATCGCTCTTCTGAATGAAGAGATCTTGATCGGTTATCGCCGCGAGCACTTCGACATGCTCCTGCGAGTTCACGACCATCTCGACGTATGCGAGGTCCCCACCAGGGTCGCGCGGCGCATTCTCTGTTGCGCCGAGAAGCGCGAACGCCAGTACTAGCGCCGCGAAGCGCATGCGCCTACGAACAGGAACGCGTTATCTGCGTCGTGCTTCCTTTAAACATGTTGTGTCCGGTTCCGGCAGTAGCGGCGATCGTTGTCGTCGACGCGCACGCTCCCGCTGGGATTGCAAAGGTGAAACCACGCGTTGCGCCACGCAGAATGTACCATCCCGGCGTTGTCACGGAGAACGTCTGCTTACCCGATGCGTCGGTTCCGACGGCAGTAACGCTGGTTGGTTCGATATGCACGTCGCCGTCGTTTTCCAACTTGAGATCGAGACTCGTACGATTGAGCGCCGCGCCGGAGATCTTTTGCGCAGCGGTTGCTTTCGCGGGCTCGATAAAAAGCGGTATGCCGATATTCGTGCGCACGACGACTCCCGATCCTCTCACCCCGGTCAAGGCGCCGGGATCGGGGAGTTGCTCGAATAATACGCGATAGGCCACTTCTTGGCTGCCGGACGTTGCGGGCAAACCGATGCGCACCGTTTGCTGCGAGCTCGGCGCCACCGTCAACGAGCGCGGGAACACCACGAGCGTGGTATCCGGGGTGAGTATCATTGCGGAATCCACCGACTGCTTCCACGCGAAAACGCGCACCGCAAGGTGAAGCGGCTGCGAACCGCGGTTTCTCACCGTCATCGAGGCCGTCTTCGCACCCATCGGGGCGACGACCGGAATGGGTGAAACGCTATAGTCGGCTGCAACTGCGACGGCGCTCAAGGCGAGCAACGCAACGACAGCGACAAGTGGAATGACACTCGATCGTTTCATTATGCTTGCCTTCATTAGTAGTTGATCGTAACTGCGACCGAGTCGGTGTACGAACCAACCGGTACGTTTTGCGCGCTCGCGACCGAGCCATATGCCGTGAGACTCACCGGCGTCGTTCCGCCGGCACCCGTTACCGAAGCAGTGGTTCCCGACGTCTTCGTTCCCCACGGCTGGCTGTGCGCCGAATCTTTGTAAATGCCGTACGAAAGATAGTTTGTGCCGGTACCTTTCATGCGTCGCGTCTGCGTGTTGCCTGTCCCAATGGGATTAAGCCCCGCGTCGATATCGACCATCGCGGAGGCGCCTTGCGTGCAGGTCGCGCTGATCGCGGCAGTCCCGAGCAGCGGAGCCGAAGCGTTGCTACCGACCGCGTCGTAATTCCCGAAGCTCAAATTCCCGCTGCTGATCGTGCAGGTCGAAATGACGGTCGCTGTAACCGACATCGTTGCTGAAACGCTCCCCGCCTTTGCCGGCGAGGCCAAACACAGCGCGGCGGCCAGCACGATATAGAACGTACGCTTTGGCATCATCGCAGCTCCTTTGCGCGCTCAAGTGTAACGCCCTCGCGCGAAGGGGGACGTCGCCGGTCCAGGACAATTATGGCGCATGAGCTATCGAGACGAACTGCGCGCCGCCGAGGAGCAAGGTAAAACTGCGCACCAGGCGATGGAGGCGTGGATCGCGAGGCCACTGGACGCGCCCGACGTACCCGGAGAGGTGCTGGAGGGATACGCGCGCGATTTGCGTGAGAGCCGCGAGCGCATACAACATTTGCTGCGCGAACAAGGTGTGCGCGACGATCTTGAAGCGGCGCTCTTAGCGAACGAAGCCTACCATCGCTCGCTCGGTCTGACCATCCGCGATAAACCGGATCCGCCGGACGAGGATGCTGACACGGGCGATCTTTCGCCAGCATAGGCTACACCGATGGAAAGTATTGCTTCCATCGGCTTTGACTAGTCGATCAAATGGATTAGCATGAGCTGGTAGCGCCTTGCGGCTTCCGCGGCGATGCGCCCTTGCTCAACGTGAAGGAGACGGTGTTTTGTCCCAAACTGCGTGTCCCGTGCATCCGAAGGCCAGCGTTGGCCGTCACAATCGCGACTGGTGGCCCGAGCAACTTCGCTTGTCGGTCTTGCGCCAAAATTCCCCAAAATCCGATCCAATGGGCGCGAGCTTTGACTATGCAAAGGAATTCGCCAAGCTCGACCTCGCCTCGGTGAAGCGCGATCTGCACGCGCTGATGACAGACTCGCAAGACTGGTGGCCGGCAGATTTCGGCAACTACGGCCCGCTCTTCATTCGGATGGCATGGCATAGCGCGGGGACCTATCGCATCGCTGACGGACGCGGCGGCGCGGGCGGGGACAACAGCGCTTCGCTCCGCTCAACAGTTGGCCGGACAACGTGAATCTCGATAAGGCGCGCCGGTTGCTCTGGCCCATCAAGCAAAAATACGGGAAGCAGATTTCCTGGGCCGATCTACTGATTCTTACCGGCAACGTCGCGCTCGAGTCGATGGGTTTCAAGACCTTCGGTTTCGCCGGCGGCCGCCCAGACCAGTGGGAGCCGGACGAATCGGTGTACTGGGGCGCCGAAGATACGTGGCTTGCCGACGAGCGTTACGCGGGCGAACGCCTTCTCGAAAACCCGCTGGCCGCCGTGCAAATGGGCTTGATCTACGTCAACCCCGAAGGGCCCAACGGCAATCCGGATCCGCTCAAATCGGCGGTCGATATTCGCGAGACCTTCGCTCGCATGGCGATGAACGATGAGGAGACGGTTGCGCTCATCGCGGGCGGGCACACGTTCGGGAAAACGCACGGCGCCGGTGATCCTTCGAACGTTGGACACGATCCCGAGGGCGCGGACATTACTCAGCAAGGCCTTGGGTGGAAGAACGCGTTTGGAAAGGGACACAGCGAGCACACGATCGGTGGTGGTCCCGAAGTAACCTGGACCACCACGCCGACGAAATGGAGCAACAACTTCTTCGAATCGCTGTTCAAAAACGAGTGGGAGTTGACCAAGAGTCCCGCCGGCGCGAAACAGTGGATCGCCAAGAACGGCGCTGCGCCCGTTCCGGATGCGCACGATCCCTCAAAGCACCATAAGCCGACCATGCTAACGACCGATCTCGCGCTGCGCTTCGATCCGGCTTACGAGAAAATCTCGCGCCGCTTCTACGAGCATCCCGATCAATTCGCCGATGCGTTTGCGCGCGCGTGGTTCAAGTTGACGCACCGCGACATGGGGCCGCGTGCACGGTACCTGGGCCCCGAAGTACCGGCCGAAGTGCTCATTTGGCAAGATCCGGTTCCGGCGGTTACTCACCCGCTGGTGGACGCGAAAGACATCGCCGCGCTCAAAAAGCAGATCGCTGATTCGAGCCTTTCGGTTTCGCAACTCGTCTCGACCGCGTGGGCCTCGGCTTCCACCTTCCGCGGCTCGGACAAGCGCGGCGGGGCAAATGGCGCCCGCATTCGGCTCGAGCCGCAAAAGCAGTGGAAAGTCAATCGCCCCGAACAACTTGCAACCGTGCTCAAAACGCTCGAAGGCATTGCGAGCGCATTTAACGGCGCGCAATCCGGCGGCAAAAAAATCTCACTTGCCGATCTGATCGTGCTGGCGGGTAACGTCGGCGTGGAGCAGGCCGCGAAGAAAGCGGGATTTGACGTGACCGTGCCCTTCAATCCGGGACGGACCGATGCGTCGCAAGAAGAAACCGATGCGGAATCGTTCGCTGCGCTGGAGCCCGTGGCCGACGGTTTCCGCAATTACGTCAACGGCAACGTCGGCATCCCGAGCGAGATGATGCTGGTAGACAAAGCGCAACTGTTGACCTTGACCGCGCCGGAGATGACCGTCTTGGTCGGCGGCATGCGCGTGCTCGATACCAATGCCGACGGTTCCAAGCACGGCGTTTTCACCAAACGGACCGGCGCGCTTACCAACGACTTCTTTGTGAACCTGCTCGACATGAGCGGCGACTGGACATCGCCCTCAGCCGACCAAGCGGACAAGACCGTGTACGCGCGGCATAACCGCAAGACCGGTGCTGTCGATTACACGGGAACGCGCGTCGATCTCATCTTCGGCTCCAACTCCGAACTGCGAGCGTTAGCCGAAGTCTATGGAAGCGCCGACTCGGGACGCAAATTCGTCGACGACTTCGTCGCCGCGTGGGCCAAGGTCATGAACGCGGACCGCTACGACCTCGCCAAATAAGACCACAAGGGCTTTACGAGGCCGATTCCACGGCCTCGTAGAGCCCTTTTAGTGCGAGCAGAACAGCATGATTGAAGGCGAGCTGTTCAGGATGAACTTCGTGACCATGCTCTTGCAGACGCACAAAACTCTGAGCCGCGATTTGGCATTGTTGCTTTGCGGCAGCGAGCGCTTCAGTATTCATGCGCACTAGGTCGCCCTACGTCTTCGTGAACCCTTGTTCGCGCAGCCACGCATCGTTGAAAATGCGTGAGAGGTAGCGCTGGCCGCCGTCGCAGAGAATCGTCACGATGGTTGAACCCTCGGGAAACTCCTTTGCGATGCGCACCGCGCCGAAAACGTTGAGGCCGCTCGATCCGCCGACGAAGATGCCCTCGCGATCGAGCAGCCAATGCGCCATCTCGATCGCCTGCGCATCGGTCGCGCGAACCGCGCGGTCGATCGGCGCGCCTTCGAAATTCGCCGTTAAGCGCTTGATGCCGATCCCTTCGAGATCGGAGTCACCTTCGGGTTCGAGCTTGCCGACGTTGACGTAGTTGTAGAGCGAAGAGCCCATCGGATCGCAAAGCACGGTAAGGATCTTCGGGTTGCGCGCCTTGAGCGCCATCGACGTTCCGGCAACCGTACCGCCGGTTCCCGCCGCGGCAACGAACGCATCGATGCGCCCCCCCGTCTGTTCCCAAATCTCGGGGCCGGTGGTCAGTTCGTGCGCGCGGCGATTCGCGGTATTTTCAAATTGATTGGCCCAGAACGCGCCGGGCGTCTCTTCGGCGACCCGGCGCGCAACATGATAGTAGTTCTCCGGATTGGTGAACGGGGCGGCAGGAATCACACGGACGTCGGCGCCGCACACGCGCAGCAGATCGATCTTCTCTTGCGATTGATCGTTCGGAACACAGATGATGCACCGGTATCCGCGTTCGTTTGCAACCAGCGCGAGCGCGATACCGGTGTTCCCGGCCGTGCCTTCGACGATCGTACCGCCGGGTTCGAGCGCGCCGCGCGTTTCGGCATCATCGACCATCGCGCGCGCCGCGCGATCCTTGACCGATCCGCCCGGGTTAAGGAATTCCGCTTTGCCGAGAATGCGCCGCCCGAGCTCTCGGGAGAGGGCGCGCAGCTCGATAAGGGGCGTCGCACCGACAGTGTCCGAGAAACTCATGACGTCAACCGGTTTTGATGCGTTTGCTGCGAAGCGTCGTGCTGCTGCCGGTCTGCTGACTTTGATTGAACCCAAGTTTTGGACGGCGCGTCCGCACAACTGCCGCGATCGCGCCGTTGGCGTCTTCATCCGCGACGGACTCGACGAGAAGCGCCGAATCCCCGATCTTCGCGCGCGCCGCCGCCATAAAGCGGCGTCCACTCGACGAGGACAAGCTCGTCAGCTCCTCGACCAGAGCCTTACGCGAGACGGGTTTGTCGCCGGGAAAGAGGCAGAGCTCCGTGCCTTTCGCCGACGGTCGATTCCGAACGGCGCCGGCCGGCTCAAGTTCTCGCCCGTCGCGAATAAAAACCGAATCAGCCGTCGATGCGCGCAGCGCGTCGAGGATATCGCGCCAGGTAAGGCTTTTTGGCAGGGAACTCTTCATACAGGCCCCATTCCACGACGAGTACAGGAACGCCGCCCAATGCGCCTAAGGCTCGACGTGTGCTCAGAGCCGGTCCGGGACTGCGCCGTCGCGCGCACGTTTATGCGTACACGGCCGTTACCACGGCGATCGTGCTGCTCCTCGCGCTGGCTGAATGGGCCACGGAGAAGCTCGTCTCGGATCGATCGAGAGCGGCCAGTACCGCGATCGAAATCTGCATCGTGCTTGTCGGCACACTGGTCTTTCGTCCCCTTCACCAGCGCATTGAAGCAGCAATCGACGCCGCGTTTCACCGGCGCAAGCACCACGCGCTCGCGGCTCTGGCAAAATTTCGCCAAGAGCTGACGTCTTTTAGCGACCCAAACCAGCTGCTGCGGCGCGTTGTCGAGGCGGTCGATCACCATCTCGAGGCGTGCGCGAGCGCTGTCTATGTGCGACGCGATACCTTTGCGGCGGCAGCGTCCTCGTACGACGTCCCCGCACCGGACCTGGCTCAGAACGATCCACTCCTGGTCCGCCTCCGGTCGAGCGGAGCACCGGCCAAGCCTGCGCAACTGAAGTCGCTGGCACTCGGGACGCATGCATTTCCGATGACGTCCGCCGGCGAATTGGTCGGTTTTCTTTCGGTCGATGCCGATCACAGCGACTACGATAAAGAGGAAGCGCAGATGCTCTCCGGGCTCGCCGAAGATCTCGCGGGCGCGCTCGTAAAGCTCGATCCGCGACTGCGTCCGCAGACGGCGCGCGCTCCCAACAATCTTCCAGCTAACCTCGCTCCGCTAATTGGCCGCGAACGCGAGCAAGGCGAGATTCTCGCGGCGCTTGCGCAATCGCACCTGATCACCGTCACGGGGTCGGGCGGCGTCGGAAAAACGCGCATTGCGCTCAAATGCGCTGCCGACAATCTCGAGCGATACGAGCATGGCGCTTGGTTTATCGATCTCGCGCCGATTCCCAGCGGATCCTTGCTCATTGCGACGCTCTTGACCGCGCTCGATGCGGGCGCTGCCGAGGACGGGGCCGAGACCACGCGTCTGCTGGGGTACCTGGCGCCACGCGAATTGCTTTTGATCATCGACAATTGCGAGCACATGGTTGCCGACGTCGCAGCCCTCGTCGCGCGCATTCGCGCAGCCTGTCCGCGCGTTTCCATCCTAACGACGAGCCGGGAGCTACTCCACGCCGAGGGCGAGCAGGTGTACCGGCTCGGACCGCTGACGGCGAAAGCCGCAGCCGAGCTCTTTGCAACGCGTGCAGCAGCGGTCTCGCCGGAGTTTGAGCGCGACGAGCGGAGCGCAATCATTCACGACATTTGCGATCGTCTCGACGGCATTCCCCTCGCTGTCGAGCTCGCCGCTGCGCGTACGCGGACACTGAGCCCCGAAGAAATACTCGAGCGTTTGGATGAGCGTTTCCGCCTACTCACCAGCGGCTCGCATACCGCCGCGCAGCGGCAGCAGACGCTCGCCGCGACGATCGAGTGGAGCTACGAACTTCTCACGCCAAAGGAGCAATCGCTCTTCGAGCGCCTGTCGGCGTTTCGCGGCAGTTTCTCGCTCCCGGCTGCGTCGGCGGTTTGCGGGGATGGCGACACCTGCGATGAGTTCCACGTCTTGGACGTGCTCACGTCGCTGGCCGATAAATCGCTGTTGACGGTTACGCTGGCGTTGACGACGCGTTACCGGTTCTTGGAAACGATTCGCGCCTTTGCCGCGGCCAAAGCTGTCGAGCACCAGGCGACGGCGATTGCGGCGCAACAGCACGCGAGCTATTTTGCAGCCCTCGCTGCGCAGGCGTATTTCGAGTTCGACTCGCGGCTGCAACCGGGTTGGATCGAGAAGCTTGCACCTGAAGTAGACAACTTCCGCGCAGCGCTCGCATGGACGCTCGAAGGGCCCGGTGACCGAAGCGCCGGAGCGCAACTTGCCGCCGACAGCGGACCGATTTTTCTGCGCATGGAATTACTGGGCGAAGGTCTTAGCTGGTGCGACTCTGCGCGTCGCGTTCATTCTGTCGCGCCCGCGACCGCTGCGCGAATCGAATACGTCGCTTCGATGATGCAGAACAACCTCGGGCAAAACGACGCCGCCCTTGCATCGGCGCAGCGCGCGGTCGCACGCTACCGTCCGTCACCGGATACGCGCGGTCTGGTGCGCGCGCTCTCACAAGAAGCGCAACTGCTTGCAAGGTCGCACCGCTTCGACGAGGCCAAGGCCCCTGCGGAGGAGGCAATACAGGAAGCGCGCGAGTTGGGGGAACCGCTTTTGTTAATCGCGGTGCTCCGGCGCTGCGCATTCTCGCTGCCGCCCTCGGAGATCGAGCGTGCGCGCGTGCTCTTTGAAGAAGCCTTGAGTGTCGCGCGGTCAGCGCACGCGCAAGACGAAATGTGCCGCGTCCTCCAGTGGTGGGCTTCACGGGAATCGGGCGAGCGCGCAATCGAATTGGCCACGGATGCGCTCGAATGGGCCGACAGCCGCGTGCGAACCAGACTCGAGCTCATGATCTGCACCAACATGCTGGCGGCTCGCCGCCTTGACGAAGCGGAACCGCATGCCCGTGCGGCCCTAGTTCTTACCCTCGAGGCGAATCATCCGCTCTTGCGCGCTCTTGCGATTGCCTACTGGACCCCATTCCTCGCCGGGCGATCTGCCGACGAGGCCGCAATGCTCTTTGGGTATGCCAACGAACAGCTTCGCTCGCTTCAGTGGACGGGCGAGGACGACGATCGCCGCGCGCTCGAAACGGCTTCGCATCTCATAGCACAAACGCTCGATTCGAAGACGTTCGAGACGCTCCTGAAACGCGGCGCGAAAATGCGCCCCGCAGAAGCGCTGACGATGCTTACGCCGGCGCTAGCACTCGGCTATGCCGGTGGTGTCACGGTGCCTGGCGCTGGTGATGGTGTCGGTACACTGCTGCGTTAGCGAGTAGGTTCCTGAGTCGCCGGTGCAATTTGTAACCGCCGTGTATGAACCGCTGAGCACCGCGGTAGTCGAATTATAGTTTCCCGTGGTGCTGAACGTGCACGTCGTGCCGTTCGCAAAATCGATCACCATCGATCCGCTCACCGAATCCGACGATGTCATCGCCAGCGAGATTTGCGCGGCGATCGTCTGTCCGGTTTCTTTGACGGTAATCGTGCCGCCGGCGGTGGTGCCGGTTTGAGCGAGGGTTGCGCTCGCCGTCCCACTGCCACCTTGCGCGTCTTGCATCGTACCGCTGTAATCGCCGGAAATGTTCGAGGGCTGTGGTGTCGATGCGGCGGGCGCGACCGATCCCGAGCTGCAGCCGTTCAGCGCGACGAGCGCAATCAATGTCAAAACGCCCGTAGAGAAAAGAGCTCCACGCATCGTGTTCACCTCCGTTTAACAGTCTTTGCGGGTCGGGGACTCTCACCTGCAGCCTTCCGTAGGCATTGGAGCCCACCCTAACGTAAAGACGTTCTTTATGGGACTCGTCATCGATAGCGTCGATCATCTCGTTCTCAATGTGGTCGACGTCGAGGTTGCTGCTGCGTGGTATCAGCGCGTGCTTGGTATGCACCGCGAGGACTTTACGCCGGCAGGATCATCGAGCGCGCGTACGTCGGTGAAGTTCGGAAGCCAGAAGATGAATCTCCGTCCCGCGACGGCGAGCGTCGAGGCGTGGTTCACCGGGCGCAATGTCGCACCCGGCAGCGCCGATCTGTGTTTTCTAACGACAAGCGATCCGAGCGTGGTCGTCGCACATCTGCACGCGCTCGATATTCCGATCGAGTTGGGACCAGTCGAACGAACCGGTGCGCGTGGTACGCTGCGCTCGGTCTACTGTCGTGACCCGGACGGAAATCTCATCGAGATCGCTTCATACAGGACGTAGACTTCCCGGCCACGCATTTCGTCAACAGCTTAGAGGGTGAGCTTACATGGCAAATCATACCGGACGTCACTTTCTTCAGATTCCGGGGCCGACCAACGTCCCGGACCGTATTTTGCGCGCGATTGACCTGCCGACCATCGACCATCGGGGCCCCGAGTTCGCTGCGCTCGCGCTCGACGTCTTAGACGGCATCAAGACGATCTTCCAAACCAAAAGTCCCGTCGTCATCTACAGTTCTTCTGGGACCGGCGCGTGGGAAGCGGCACTCGTCAACGCGCTCTCGCCCGGCGACCGTGTTCTCATGTTCGAAACGGGTCAATTCGCATCGCTCTGGCGCGCTATGGCCGAACGCCTCGGCTTGAACGTGGAGTTTGTCGCGGGCGATTGGCGACACGGTGTCGACCCGGTTGAAGTCGAGCAGCGTCTCGCGCGCGACAGCAAACACGAGTTCAAGGCTGTGATGGTGGTGCACACCGAGACCTCCACCGGCATCACCAGCCGCGTGCCCGACGTGCGCGCGGCAATCGACCGCGTGGGACATCCCGCGCTGCTGATGGTCGACACGATCTCTTCGCTCGCGTCGGTCGATTATCGCCACGACGAATGGGGCGTCGACGTAACCGTCGGCGGGTCACAAAAAGGTTTGATGCTGCCGCCCGGGCTCGGATTCAACGCCGTTTCCCCGAAAGCGCTCGAAGCGTCGCAGCGTTCGCGCTTCACGAAATCCTACTGGAGTTGGCTCGAGATCCTCAACGCGAACAAAAGCGGCTTCTGGCCGTACACGCCAAGTACCAACATGCTCTATGGGTTGCGCGAGGCGATCACGATGCTGCACGAAGAGGGTCTGCCCGCCGTTTTCGAACGTCACGCTCGCCACGGCGAAGCAACGCGTCGCGCGGTGCGGGGCTGGAATCTTGAACTGGTGGCAGCAGACCCGCGCGAGTATTCGAACTCCGTGACGGCAATCGTCGTACCCGACAACGTTAACGCCGATGATTTGCGCGCGGCTATTCTCGAGCGTTACGACATGTCGTTGGGCACAGGGCTCGGACGGCTCCAAGGCCGAGCATTCCGCATCGGGCATCTCGGCTATTTCAACGACTTGATGCTCGCCGGAACGCTCTGCGGCGTCCAGATGGGCCTCGACCTTCTGGACATACCGCACGGCGACGGTGTGGCCCCGGCACTTGCATTCCTTACTAACGCAGCAGAAAGGCTCACAACAGCATGAGTGTTCAAAAGCCGCTGACGAGCACAATCGGCGCGTTGCGCGCGTCGCACGTGCGATACACGATCCTTGCACTCATTTGTTTTCTGTATTTCCTCTCGTATCTCGATCGCACGGCAATCTCGGTAACCGCTCCCGCGATGATCAAAGAGTTTCACTTCACCAAAGCGACGATGGGTCTGGTGTTTTCCGCGTTTGCGACCACCTATGCGCTGCTGCAAATCGTCGGCGGAGCGTTCGGCGACCGCTTCGGGCCGCGCACCGTGCTGTCGTTTCTGATGGCGATGTGGTCGCTGTTCACCGTCGCTACCGGCGCCGCCGTCAACTTCTTCACCTTGTTTCTTGCGCGCTTGCTGTTCGGCTTGGGCGAAGCCGGTGGTTTTCCGGTTTCGACCCGGGCGCTATCGTCGTGGTTCCCCATGGAAGTACGCGGGTCTCTGCAGGGGATATTGCATGCGTGCTCGCGCACCGGCGGCGCGGTGTCACCGATCATCGTCGTGGCGATTGTCGCTTGGACCGGCAGTTGGCGCTATGCCTTCTTCGTGCTCGGCGCGCTCGGGATCGTTTGGGCGCTCGCGTTCTATGTCATGTACCGGAACTCACCAACTGACGTACCCGCAGTCAACGGACAAGAACTCGACTACATCCGCGGCGCTACATCGACGAGACCGGCGGAGGCGCCGCAGCAGCATGGCATTCCATGGCGTCAGATCCTTGCAAGCCCCGATGTCTGGCTTCTGACGCTAGCGTACTTCGCTTACGGATACACGTTCTGGATCTACATTACATGGCTGCCGACGTATCTCACCGACGCGCGCCATCTTCCGTTCGGAGCGCTTGCTCTGGGTGTTGCTATCCCGCTTGCAGGCGGCGTCCCGGGCGATTTGGTGGGCGGATGGCTCTCCGACTACATCTATAAACGGACGGGTGATCTGAATCTGGCACGACGCTGGCCGATCGCCGGCGCGTTCCTCGGCACGGTTGTGTTCATCCTCCCGGCGATTTATGTCAGCAACGTGGCCGTCGCAATCGTCCTGCTGGCGTGCGCGATGTTCATGCTGGAATGTGCGGTGTCCAATTGCTGGGCCGTCGCAATGGACCTCGGCGGTCAGAACTTTTGTGGAACGATCTCGGCGTTCATGAACACTGGGTTTGGCGTCGCCGGCATCCTCTCACCCCTGATTTTCGGAATCCTCGTGGATCGCACGGGCTCGTGGCTCGTGGGCTTCATGATCGGTTCGGCACTTCTGATGCTCGGAGCAATTGCGATTGTGTACGTGAATGCGACGCATCAGGTAGGTCACACAACCGTGGAGGTACTATGATTCGCCGCATTTTCGTACTGGCCGCAACGCTATCGCTCGCGTTCTTGACGACGAACCCCGCGCTTGCAGGCTGCCGCGGAGGCACATTCGTCACCTTCCAAAACAATACGAAGTACTGCGTCTGGGCGACACTCTACTATTCATACACGATGCAGGCCGGCTGGAAAATCGAACGCGCCCACGAGGTGGTTCCGAATGGCTCGTGGTCTTCATGGATCGCGTTTAACTACATCGACCTCGGCCCGCAGATCGGGGCGCGCGCGGAGGTCATGAATTACACGAACGTCCCATGCAAGGGTTCCCCAAACGTTGGCGACGTCCGCAGCAATGAAGATGTGCCTCGCGTCAAGATGAATGGCCAGTGGGAGCTGAGTCCGCGCAAAGCGACGATCAACGACAACAACGGGCGCTTCACGATCGGCCTCGGCCTCGGCCCGTATCCACAGGGCTCGAATTGCTTCTAGAACGGAAAAAGCCCCGCGCAAGCGGGGCTTTTCCTTGGTAGCCGTTCCTAGTTTCCAGCGGCTGCTTTGATTTGTGCGATTGCCGCGTCGGCTTGACCCTCGAGCTGCTTGGCGGCATCCGCTTCCGCAGCCGTCGGCGCCGAATACGAGAGATCGAGCGAGTTCATCAGAAACGCGAGGTGATCGCGAAGCTTTGACGGGAACATGATGTCCGCCTCACTCGAGCGATAGCGCGGTTCGTAGACGGCCGTCACCGCACTCTCGACCGCGGAGCGCTTTGCCGGCGGCAACGACGCCATTTTGTTCTGCGCGGCGTTGATCGTCGTATCGAGCTCGTTGATCTTGTTCGAGAGTTCGGTAGCAAGCGCCAAACGCGACGGCAATTCGTCCGCGCCCGGATTGAAGCGCGGATCGAGTTGAAGTTTGAATGACGCCTTGGTGACGGTTCCACCGTAGCTCAACACTACGGTGTAGTCGCCGGGTAGCGTCGTCGGGCCCGGAAGGTCGTCGCGGAAGTCGTCCGTCGGCACAAGGTGCTGGCCGACGATCTCGGTTGCGCCGGCGTAACGCAGATCCCAGAGGAACTTATTCATCCCCGGCTCGACCGCAGTCTCGCGCGAAAGATGATAGTTCGCGACGGTAATCGCATCCATCGCAGTCAGTTCCTCGCCCGAGTACTTCTTTGCTTTCTTATTCTTGAGATGCAGGTTGAATGTGCGAATCGTCTTCCCGTTTGCATCTTGAAATGAAAGCGTCGCCGGCGTTCTTCCGTTGTAATTGGACGGGAGATTGAAGAAGACGCTCGCGCCGTAGTCCGGGTTGTCGCCTGCCGGACCATAACTACCGCCGCCGTACGCGTGCGTCAGCCAGGCCGTCTCGGGCGCGAAGACCTGCGCCGAGGATGTCGAGGGTGAAGATTCGCGCGCGACGTCCTCGACCTGTTGCAGATGATCGAGCACCCAGAACGAGCGGCCGTGCGTCGCAATCGCAACTTCGCCTTCGCGCGCGTTGATCGCAATGTCACGCACTTCTACCGGCGGTAGATTCAATGCGAGTGATTGCCACGACTGCCCGCCGTTGAGGCTCACGTACACGCGGCTGCGCGTTCCGGCGAACATCACGCGCGGCTCACGCGGGTCGATACGCACGGCATAGACGGTTTGATCCGACGCAATGCCGTTCGTCATTTGCGCCCAGTTCGCGCCGCAATCCGTTGTTTTGAAGATAAAGGGACGCATATCGTCCCACATGTAGCGGGACGCCGTAACAAACGCGGTGCACGCGTCAGTCTGCGACGGCTCGAAGCTCGTGATCCGTGACCAGAGCGACCCCATCTGCTTGGGCGTCACATCTTTCCAGTTCGCGCCGCCGTCTTGCGTGACGTGAACGAGCCCATCGGCCGAGCCGGCCCAGATGGTGTCTTTGCTCACGGGCGAAAAGCCGAGCGACGCGATATCAGGGAAGGTCTCAGCACCGGTCTGATCCCAGTAGACGTTGCCGCCGCTTGGGCCTTCGGTCGACTTGTCGTTACGCGTCAAGTCGGGGCTGATCACTTTCCAGTTGCGACCGTAGTCGTCGCTTCGGAAGACGACCTGCGCCGCTTCGAACAGCGTATGTGGTTCCGCGGGCGAAAACATCACCGGATGGGTCCAGCCGAAGCGATACTTGGTGTCGCTCGCCTGATGGCCTGCAAGATAGATCGCCCACGGCGTGACGTTCTTTTCGTCGCCGGTCGAATAATCCAGGCGCGCAAGGGCGCTGTAGTACGCCGCACCGTAGGTGACTTTCGGATCGTTTGGATCGACGGCTACGTAGGTGCTCTCGCCGAGCGCCACGCCGTGCACAACGTTCGACCCCAATCCTTCGTTCGAAGCGCTGGGCATTTCGAATGCGCCGGCGTCCTGCATCGCGCCGTACATATGGTACGGAAATTGCCCATCGAGCACGATGTGGTAGAACTGTGAAAGCGGCTGATTCTGCGTGGTGCTAAACGTCTTGCCGCCGTCGACGGAGACGTTGGCTCCGCCGTCGTCACCGATGATCAAGATCTTTGGATTGTGCGGATTGATCCAGATGATATGGTTGTCGCCGAGGCCCGGGCCGAGGGGTTTCCACGTGTGGCCGCCATCGGTTGTTTTGAAGACGCTGTCGACGTTGGGCGCGTAGGCGACTTTCCAATTGGTTGGGTCGACGTAAATCGCCATATAATAGAAGGCGCGTTGACGAAGTTTCCACTCGTCGTTGACACGCGACCAGGTCGCGCCGGCATTGTCGGACCGAAAGACGCCGCCGTCTTTGGCTTGCACGACCGCATAAACGACGTTTGAATTGTTCGGGGCCACGGCGACCCCCATCTTGCCGAGCATGCCCTTGGCAAAGCCGGGATTCGTAGAAATCTTTCTCCAGGTTTTGCCCGCATCCGTGGTCTTGTAAATCGCGCTGCCGGGTCCACCGCTCGTCAACGTCCACTCAGTGCGCTGCGCCTGCCACATGGTCGCATACAACACGTTCGGGTTCTTTGCGTCCATGACGATGTTGTTGGCGCCGGTGTTATCGTCGACGAAGAGGACTTTCTGCCATGTCTTGCCGCCGTCGACGGTCTTGTACACGCCGCGATCGGCGTTCGGTTTGAAGACGTGGCCCATCGACGTCGCATAGACAATATTGGGGTTGCGCGGGTCGATAACGATCGAACTCGTTTGACGCGTTTCGCGCAGCCCGGCGTACCGCCAGGTCCCCCCGGCATCGGTCGACTTATAGACGCCTTCGCCGTTCTCCCAATCGCCGCGAATATCGCTCTCGCCGGTGCCGACGTAAATGATCTTTGCATTTGACGGTGCCACAGCAATGGCACCAATGCTGTGCGAAATTTTGCCCATCTTGCCATCGGTAATATTGTCCCAGGAGTTGCCGGCATTTTCGCTTTTCCAGACACCGCCCTGAACGCCGCCCATATAAAAGAGATTTGGGTCACTCGGTACGCCGGCTACCGCCACCACACGGCCGCCGATGTATGGGCCGACAAGGCGCCACTCCATCTTGCTCAGGAGTTTTTCGGATGGGGTGCTGGTAGCGGCGGGAACAGCACTTGGAGCCATGGCAAAAAACGCCGCGGCCAGGAGAGTAGCAACAATTCGCTTCATCAAAGCGCTATACTCCGGCAAAAAGAAAAGCCCCGCAAAAGCGGGGCTCAAGTTTGTAGCGCCAGGGTTTTACGGACAACTCACAACGATGGCGTTGCCAACGCGGCCGCCCGAGCCGGTCGGCTGGATGTGCGTCTTTGGCGTGACGCCATTTGCAATGTCCTTGTTCTTGTCCAGGCAAAGCATCGTCGCCGCGATTCCTGGTTCGACGCCGAAGACGCCGCCGGCAATTCGCAAGTTCGCATTAGCAAAAGCACCAACGGTAGCTGCCGCAGTCGCAACGGCGGCAAGAAGCGCAATGTGCGCAAATCTAGCAGAGATTTTCATACAACGTGCTACCCGTTGGTCTGCGCCGATACCTGTCTTGCTGAGGTTGACAGGAGACGCTATATTATCTATTATGTGGACATTATGGCGAAGGGTGACTATCTCGGCGAATTCGAGCATATCGTTCTGCTGACGGTGTTCCGTTTGGGTGAGGGTGCATATGGGGCGATGATTCGCGCTGAAATCGAACGCGTAACGGGTCGTTCTCCCGCGATCGGTGCGGTCCACGCGACACTCGAGCGACTCGAGCGCAAGCAATTGGTCGCGTCGTGGATCGGCGAGCCGACCGCTGAGCGCGGCGGTAAAGCCAAGCGTCACTTCAAGGTCGAAGCTGACGGCATTTCGGCGCTCAAAAATGCGCGAAATACGTTGGAACGACTTCACGCGGGCGTGTCGCTCCGAGACGCAAAAACGTGAGGCCGCCTGCCCTCGCGCAAGCGCTCGTCGCAGCCGCCGCACCGGCCGGCGACTATGAGATTATTGCGGGCGATCTGCACGAGGAATACGTTCGCATTATGAATTCGAGCGGAGCGAAGGCGGCGAACCGCTGGTATTGGGCGCAAACGCTGCGTTCAATACCGTCGCTCCTCTCGTACTCTAAATCGAATCGATCGGCGCTTCGCCAGATTGGTGTCGCGTGCACTGCCCTCGCCGTATTGGTTACGATGTCGGCAGTTCTCATGACACTCGATTCGGTTTTCGGCAACGGAGACCAGCTTGCGTGCTGGGTGTGGTTTTGCATCAACTATACGAATGCAGTAGTATTCGGCGCGATCCTCGGGTGGCTCGTCGGTGCTGACGGCCTGCGCGTTACCTTTTTTGCGTCGGTATTTCTCGTTCTGTGCTTTGTCGTTCCGGCAATCGCAGGGCATCCGGGTTCTCAAGCGCCGTTGTCGAGTTGGCTTGTTCTTTTGGGGGCGGTTCCTGTAATGTGCATCGGCGCCGGAGTCAGCCAGGTCATCAGACGAAGCATCGATAGCGCGCGCTAAGGAGCCTTCATGAGAGCCCTAGCGCGAGGCGTGCTTCGTGTTGCCACAATCGGCGCGCTCGTGGTCGCAAAAATGACTCTAGCGGCTGGCGCCGACGACGCACTACCCACCCTCACACTGCCCGCGGCGCCCGCGCCCGCGATGAAGGGCGAGGTGGATAAGTCGTGGGACGGCGCGGCAACGCTCCATCTGGATTACGACTTCACGTATCGCCGCGCGGCGACCTCGCCTGCGACGGTGCGCGTAACGCAGGATGGGACCGCGCTCTACGTCGCGTTCGAAGTGGCTCAAAAAGCCGCGATCATCGCCAATCAGCACGCAAACGGCAGCTCCGTTTTAAGCGACGATTACGTCGGCGTGTATTTCAATCCGCAAGGGAGTGAGGGTTTTTCGTACGCATTCTTCGCCAATCCAATCGGCACGCGCTATCAGATGTCGAGCGAGAACAGCGCGTACTCACCGGAATGGACCGCCGTCGCCCGCTCGACTCAGAGCGGCTATGACGTAACGATGCGCATTCCGCTGAGCATCATCCGCTCGGGCGGCTCGCGCGACTGGCGCATGCAATTCGTGCGCTTCTCTGGAGCCACAAACTCGCTCGACGTGTGGGCTTACTCGTCCATCGCGAGCTCGGCGTCGGATCCGACGTTCATCGGCATGGCCAAAGGCGTCGGCGTCGCGCCGGCCGGATCGAAATCGACGAGAGCGCGCGATGCGGCACGCTTCCAACCGTATGCGCTTTCCGCGTCCACTTCAGCGAGAATGGCGGCAGCACCTCACGCATCGGCGCCGACTTTTCGCTGCCGTTGACACCAACCGCGTCGTTCGTCGGCACGCTGCACCCCGACTACTCGAATGTGGAATCCGACCAGCAGACGATCGCGCCGACCGCGTTCGCCCGCCAATATGTTGAAGTGCGGCCATTCTTTACCCAGCTAGCGAGCAACTTCTATCAAAACTTCATCTGTGTCGCCTGTCCTCAAACGCTCTACACGCCGGCGATTCCGACGTTCTCGCAAGGCTATGGTGCCGAGGGCACACAGGGGCGCGTAACGTTCGCCGCGTTCGACGCGCTCGGTCTGAGCCGTACCGACCAAGCCGAGACCGTGAACTACGCTTACGAGGATCCACGGCAAATGTTTGGCATCGATACTCAGCGTGTCGCGGTCAACGCCTATGGCCTGAGCGACGTCACGTCGTCGCTCGGACTGGGCTATATCAACCAACACACGCACTTCGGCGTCTACAGCAACAACGTCTTCGAATCGGGATCGTTGGTCAGCGACGGCGCGCAGGCCCAAGACCGAGAGTATGGTTTACTCTACTCAACGTCAACGAGCAGCTATGTCGTCGGCGTGCAGCAGATCGGCGCTCAATTCGATCCTCTCGACGGCTACGTCGCGCAGAACGACATCCTCGGTTATCAGAGCCTTCTGCAGCACACCTTTAACTTCACGCCGTCGTTCTGGCTTCACGGCGTCAACGTAACGAATTACTTCGCGCGGTACAACAATCATCTCGGCCTGCTCTCACGAGCAGAGGAGGAATTGCAAGTCAGGATCGACTTGAAAGACCTGCTCACCGTGAAGCTCTATGGGAGTCCCCAAGACATCCGCACCGTCGAGAACGAGCTCCTCCCGTTTAACGGCAACGGCTTCAACGTCGGGTATCGCGAAAACACGAACACACCGTCATACCTGCAATACACCGGCGGACCATACTACCACGGCGGACTCGACGCGTGGACCTATCTCACCACGCTGCCCGTTACTCGCCGTATCCACGTAGCGCTTGAGACCGATGAAGATAAATACCTGACGGTCTATCCCGGCGAGGTTTCGACCGATCAATGGCTGGCGCGTGCCTCGCTCGACTGGCAGCCGAATAAAGAATGGCAGTTCGACGTTGGCATGCGCCGCATCGTTGGCCCGAATCTCCCCAACGCGTTCCAAACGCCGGTATACCAAAGCATCTATTCGCCAGCGTCTACCTGCAATATCGCGACGGGAAATCCGTACCAGTCCGGGTGCTTCATCGACGCCGGGAACGTCTCACTTGCGCTGCATTACTTGCGCGGACACGACGAGTTCTATTTCGTCTACGGCAATGCGAACAACCTCATCACCGAACCAGCCCTGTTCGTCAAGTGGATCCTCTACATCGGCGCACAGAAGGGGCAATAGACGCTTCCACGCCGACAGGAAGCGCGCGATCACCAGGTTGAGACGGCAAGTTCCGCAAAACTACCGCGACGATGTGCTTGTTGGCTCGGGCTGCGGCGGCGGGTCTATGGTCCCGGCTGCGCACGTCCCGGCGGCCACGAGCGGCGACGGAACGCTAGAGCTCGCGGTCACGATTCCGGCGAAGACTGCGGTGAGCGTCAGACGGCGTCCAGCGTACATCTCTCAGCGGGAGTCTGCACGCTGACTCGGTTACGCTGACATACACTGCTTCAGGCTTGCAAGTCGAGGGCAAAGCCCGACACCACTGATCACCGCGAGTGACAAGCCGATTTAAACAGAAGTCGAAGCGGGAAGCGTTACGGTTCTTGGTCGATACGGTTGACCGTACGGCTGCGGGCTGCGCGGCGACGAAGTATTTGGGCATTGCCCAAGGAGCTGTGTGCGCCCTATTGACGTCGTGTGCGCCACGATGTATTGAACCGCTGGCGGTTCGCTCGCGCGCTGCTCGGGTGGCGGAAACTGAAAGAGCATCGGAGCACTTGATCCCACACGAAGCGGATCATCTGCCTCGTCATGGTAGCGCCACATCCAATCGAGTGGAACGCGTGAAGAATCAGCGTCGTAAAGGGACTCTGACCAAGTTCACAGGCGACCGTTCCGCGTTCGGCTGTGCGACCGTCGACGTTCGAGCAATCGACGCGAAGAAATGCATTCGTACCGCTGATCTGCAATGCGATGTAAGATGGCATACCCGCGCATTCTAGGCGGAGAGCGAACAACTTCCTGTATCGTATTGAGCACAGCGCATCCTCGGCTGGGAATCGAACGGAAACGTAACGTCTCGCTAGGCATCCGCTCGCTCGTTTCGCACAGGAATGGGCCGCTGTTGCGCGGGAAGCGTTGTTATTCTTGGGGGTGTAAAAATGTTGCAGCGCGTACGCGTCTGGTCCATCTCTCTCGCGTCACTCGGCATTGTCACGTTAGCGGCGTGCTCCGGGGGCGGCGGCAGCCAAAACCCCGCAACGCTTGCTTCACCGGTCGCGACTGCGACGACGAAAACCTCACCCGTGCCGACCGCGACGAGTTCGCTGGCGCCGAGTGGAACAGCGCTGAACTGGCCGGTGTTTGGGCACGATCCAGCGCGCAGCGGCGTCGACGTTGGCGATACTACTCTCAATTCAGCGAATGTTTCCACGCTTGTTGAGAAATGGCAGATTTCGTTTGGGAGCGGGAACGTGGCGGACTCCACACCGATTCTGCTAACCAACATCCAGGTTGCTGGGACCGCGCAGCAGATGCTCTATCAAACCGCCAAGAACGGCGAGACCTTCGCAATCGAAGCGCAGACCGGAAAAATTATATGGACATACTCGACGAGCGGGCCGCAAATTACGACCTCGACGCCGGCTGCCGATCCGAGCGGTACGGCAATCTACGTTCCCGGCGTCGACGGAAAAGTGCATAAGCTCAATGCGGCAACCGGTGCAGAAATGAGCGCGACCGGATTTCCCGCCACGATCACGACGATTCCCGGCACCGAAAAGGACGCTTCGGCACTGAACGTCGCAAACGGCTACCTGTACGCGACGACGTCGGGATACGATGGCGACGCGCCATATTACGACGGTCATGTAGTGAGCGTGAATCTCTCGACCGGTGCAACCAACGTGTTCAACTCGCTGTGTAGCACGCAGACTACGTTGCCGACAAGCGCGTCGTGTCCGCACAGCGACTCGGGCATTTGGGCACGCGGCGGCGCGGTCGTCGATCCGTATCCGTCGATGAACGGCGACGTCTACGTTGCGACCGGCAACGGCTTGTATGACGGCACCAACAACTACGGCGACTCCGTGATCGCGCTGTCGGCAAACGTTTCGTCGATGATTGGCAGTTACACACCATCGACGTATACGATTTTGCAACAAGACGATACCGACGTCGGCTCGACCTCGCCAACCTTGCTCCCGTTTCAGAGTATTAGCGCGACGCCGCTGATGCTGGCGCAGGGCGGAAAAGACAGCATCCTACGGCTGTTGAACCGCTCGCCGCTTCCCGGCGGCACCGCCGGTGAGCTGCAAGAGATCACTTTGCCGTCTCGATTGTATGCAACCCCCGCGGTCTGGACCAATGCGCAGGGCGTGACGTACATCTTCTTCGGATTGCCAAATCAGATCGATGCCTACGAGCTCGAGACCAATGGGGCCGGTGTGAGCAGCCTCGCGCAAGCGTGGACCGCGCAAGACGGGTCGACAAGCGGCGAGGGAACTTCGCCGGTGGTCAGCAACGGCATCGTCTTCGTCGCGATGGATAACGCCATCTTTGCGCTTTCAGCGCAGACGGGGACGGAATTGTGGAGCAGCGCGAGCACCGCGCATTCGATCGGGCCCGTGCACTGGCAAAGTCCGATTGTCATAAACGGCTGGGTCTACTGCTCGGATCAGAACGGGAATCTTACAGCATACGGCTTGCCGTAACGCCGTCCAGCGGTCTTTGGGGGTCGCGAGCGGCCTGTGGTCGTAACCCTTTTCTCACGGAGGTTCCCGCAATGTTCATCGCGCGCGCGCTCTTTCACGTCACCGCCTTCAGCCTCATTGCTGCGTCGACGCCAGCCACCGCCGTAGCCAATCCAACACTCACCGCTTCGCCTTCGACGTTGAACCTTCGAGTTGGGCAACGCGAGACGGTTACCGTCACGCGCAAACCCGGCGCCTCGAAAGGCGAATGGGTGGAGATCAAGGTCGTAAAGGAAGCCTCTACGTGCTTCGAATACCCGCGCGTTCATCCGATCAGCACGTCGATGGGCGGCAATGGCGACATTCAGGTCATCAACAAATACGTCTACGAAGGCAGCTATCCCGGCTCGTGCACGTATACGTACCAGGATAATCGCGGCACTCGCACGACCGTCACGATTAACGTCGCGCCAAAATAGCAAGAGGAGGTTCAGCCGTGGGACATCGTTTCTTTGGCGCAATGTTGGCAACACTTTTTGCCGCAACAGGTATCGCCAGCGCCGACTGCTACGTTTACGGGAAAGACGGCCTGAGGCCGTGGGACTCGAACAAGTGCCAGGAGATCAGCGGCGGCTTTCGTTGCCCAAACAACACAGCGACCGCAGTGTCGTTCCGCGACCCGAAGCGCAGCAACGGTTGTGGGATTTCGGTCAAGAGCCAGGGCAGCAACGGCCGGTGGGACGTTGCGGCGATGTCACCCCGCGGATGGGCAACCTGGACGTGCGCCATCAGGCAGATCGGCAGCAACACCTACGACATCTATCCTCCGCATTGATCGCACGTCGCGCGAGAAAAGAAAAAGCCCCGTAAAAACGGGGCTCAAGTGGTAGCGCCAACGGGAATCGAACCCGCCACCGAGGCTGCAGATGACTGCAAGCTCTCCGAGAAATCGCGGTAAAATTGAGATCTTACGGACCTTCTACTGCGAGCTGATGCATTCTGATGCAGATGCTAGGTAGACATTTAGGTAGACACGGCTGGTAGCTCGCTAGAGACGCGTAGCAAGGGCACCTGAAGAGCCGCTCACGATTTTCGAATCACACGATAGTTCACTCCGCGCGCTCGCGGACGCTGGCTTCGTGGACCCCCTGCGCGATCGGCGCTCGAGCTTGATCCGCCTGAGGAGGCGAGCTAGCGATAGTCTTTTGGAGTCGCTTGGTGGTATTATCACGTCAGGTCTGGGGCCGGGCGTTGCCAATGCGCTCGCGGCAACAGCGTCTGGCGCTGGCAACCAGCACCAGACAGATGCTTGTTTGGCGACGCTAGTTTAATGTAGAGGGATCAGGGCAGGAGATGCTTATGACGGCAGCAGCAACCCAGGCGCCGCTAGTCGCGGCATCTGACGACAAGGCGCATCTCGAAATCGCAGTCGCCGTGGAGGGGCTTGGTGTGCGCTTTCGCGGCACTCGCGACGCCATCTTGCTATTCGAGCGGCTCCCTGAACTGGGCGAGACTAACGCTGACGTAGTCGCTTACCAAGTCCTTTCGAAGCTGGCGGAAGTTCACTCGACGTCAGATGAAGCGCGCGCGTTCTTGGATCAGCACCGAGAACTAGGCATCATTTAGATCGCCAGTGAGCTGGTTCCATCAAGAAGACGATGAGGCGCCCGCTCCGCTTCCGGACGCCAAGTATGTAATCTGGGCGCTCTATGCGCTAGTCCCGGTTCTTTTGGGGCCGGCTATTTACTATTGGTGGCTTCTCCGGGACCACTTTTCGTGGTCGCGATGCGTACTCGGCGACGCGCCCTGTTCGCTAGCCGTCTCGACGTATCTACTGTGCCTAGTGACGCTTTTTGCTTTTATCGCCGCATACACTGCTGCAGTCTATGCCGCAAGAGCGCTGCGCAACGAACAGCGCGCCGCTTTGGCCATTCAGCGGTGTAGGCGCAAGCACAGAAATAAACGGGGCGCTGTCGAGCTCTATCTCGACGAATCGATCGGGCGACTCTTCACCGAAGACCCGCCAGCCGGATTTGAAAGGCGGACTTGGTTTTCGACGTGTTTTCTCGCAAGTGGCGTCGGGCGCTCACCAGTGGTCAATGCGCAACTGGATTTTGCCGCCGCCTTCTCCGGCGACAGGCAGATGATCGATGGAACGGCTTACTTGGGCACACTTGAAGCGATCGGAAGGGCCCACATCGTTATCTGGGCGCCGCGTCGGAATCTTAAGATCGTGTGGTCACCCAGAGCAACTCATAATGAAGGCAAGGCTCTCAGGCTCTACATACAGGCGAGAGAAGCCGCCGAGCCTACAGTGGTACTACCACTCACGTTTGGGATGGGCGAACAAGCCCCGGCCCAATTTGAAGGTCCAGCGACCCGGCCGGAGCCGCCCCGATCAATCTGGCAAAGGATCGGGACGACTTTAGGACAGGCACTTACTTCCGTGAAGAAAAAAATGTCGGCTTGGCGCATACGATGAAAGCGACGACCCCCGAAGATCCTCGAAAGCCGCTTTTGTCGAAGCGAAAGATAGCTGAGCGACGATATATATTCGTCCTGATCTTACTCTCGGTCTTGCTCACGGCTGGCGGTTTCTATGTCATCAACTTAGGCGAAATTGCCGACGCCAAGTACTTCCGCGTCGCGGATCACAAAGACCGAGAGACAAAGAAATCGACTAGCAGACATTGCCAGCCGATAGTTCGAGCCACTGGGAAACCTGCGCGGCCGCCTAAGCATTAGCCACTCTTGAGGCGCGAATAATAGTTTCTCATCGACTCTTTCGTGATTTCTTCGTTCGCACGCTCCCCATCAAGAACGCCAGCACGCTTGCGAGCCTCAAGCCACGGCTGCTCGCCGTGAGTTAGCGCGCTTAAATATCCAGCAGTCTTGCTGCCATAAAATTTTAGGACGCTATCGACCGCGGACCTTGACGTGCCCGAAACGACAGATGGCGAACCACCCGCTACCGAATCAACGGTGAACTGATACTTATTCGCGTCCCAAACGTCAGGGGTGACAGGACCGTTTGCCCACGCCTCGATGCGGTCAGGGAACAACGACCGACCGGTCCAGACCAGATGCCAGGCTTGCGCGTAGTAAACGAGCTTCTGCAGCTTCATCGCCGGCATAGGGCCGAGCTTTTGCAGAATGTAAGCAGCCACATCGCGCGCCTTCATGCTGTCCCCTCCTTTCCGCTATTGCAACGGTACTCTTCTAGACTGAGAATCGGAGAATCCAGTTCCCCGCCTTAAAGAATAACAAATTTCTAGATTCCTAGCAATCTAGAAATATGCTAAAATCGGGTTCCTATGACCCGACGCCTGGATTGCCAAGTGGGCCTGAACGTCTCTGAGCAGGCCAAGCTTCGCCTAGCCAGGCTTGTGATCGATCTCCGAGAACGCGGCCGATCTGCTTCGCAAGGGGCGATTTTGGATGTCCTTATTCTCCGCGCGTACCCGGAACAGATCGAAGATCACTTCCCCCCTAGGATTCGTCCGCACAAGACTTAGCTGCCCATTTGACGTCGGGCGACGCCTCAGCCAACGGCTGCCGAGCGCGGAGTCAGTTAACATCTAGTCACCTGCGCCGACGATCACTCGCGACGCTTTGGTCTATTGCTCTGCCTTCAATGTCGCCGCGTATCCATCTGATTACGACTGCTCCCACGGCTTAGCGCGCCAACGCCGCTGCTACTCATCGGGCGGGTCGAGAATCCCGTACTCGTTGGCTATTGCCTTGAAGCGCTCGTTAAAGTCGTCGAACAGAGGTACTACATCGACGCCGAGGCGTTGGAATGCAACGAGAATAGCGAGCAGAAACGACATGCCCCGAGAAAGGCAGAACAGCCATTTTCCATCGTCCGTTATCGCGCGCTGAATCGGCCAATCGGGACGCTGCGCAATTCTGTTCGCTACCTCGCCGAGGGCGATGATTTCGGCGTGTGACCACTTACTCCAACCGTGCCACTCGTGCTTTTCCAGTATCGCCGCTTCCTGTTGCGCGTCGTTCAGCAGAGCGCCTGTCAGCCTTCGATCGGTCGCAGTTTCGCTCGCGCGTTGAAACAGTTCGTCAAGCTTCCCTTGAACCTGAACGTCGTCGAGGTGCCGGGCAGCCTCGCGCTGGGACGCGACCAGCGAACGATACACCCGCAACGCAAACGCCGTATCCGCTCGGTACGCACGTAGTCGTAGATCGCATTCGCCCAACGCCCGCAGGTGGATTCTCGCTGCGCTCGACACTCCGGCAGTAACGAGCGTGAGGACCGCCTCCGCCTCTGCGGCCGCGATGGCTCCCGTGGCGATGGTCAACTGTTGGAGCGCGCATTCTTGTGGGTCGGTCGATGTCGGCTGCGCTCGCGCATAGCGGATAGCCGAAAGCAACGCCGTGATGCATTGGCCGAACACCTCAGCTAGACGCTGGTCGGGGAATGCTGCATTGGTCAAGAACTGCACGCGTTCTTGCGCCTCCGGCTCCGGTTGCCCCGTAAGCGTGAAGGGAAGGTCTGGGTCAAGGGCGCTCATAGGATCTCCTCCCGCAGGCCATTTGATCGCGACGTCGTCAGACCAATCCCGACGTTCACTGGCGCCGAAGTTTTCGGGCCGTTCAAAATTCAACTCGAAGCTATTCTCTTGACTCATCCTCAGGAGGAATTAACGTCCAAATCTGTTGCAGCGGAATTAGCGTCTGCATCTCCTCAGAGAGCAGCGGATAGACCTTCAGTAGCTCTGTGACGAGATCGAATCCGGTCCAAAGACGGAGTCGAAAGAAATTCCGGCGCGCTTCACGTACCGCCGGCCCCGTGAAGCCACCCCATGCGACAAACAGACCATGGTCAGCGCCGAAATTCTTCAGTGCACCGTCAAGTTCGCGGACCGGCTTTACATCAACGCGGCCAGCCTCAGACTTGACCTGTACACCGATTCGTGGCGGATCAAAACCAAGGTCGCCTCTACCCGCCGTAAGATCTATCCCTCCGTCAGCGCCTTTGTCCGTCGGATTTACGACATAACCCTGTGCTTCAAGAACGGCCTGCACTACCGATTGGAGATCATGTCCTTTGAATCTTCGAATGACGTGCTCCATGATCGTCGCACGTGCCTCATCCTCAAGATTCCGAGCTAGTTCAGGGACGCCATCGCTCTGTAGTGCCTGCTCTACCTTCTCGCCACTCAGAGCCGCTGCGCCAATGACATTGTCCGTTCCGCCATTTAGGATGCTTTCAATGCGTTCTGCAGCATTGTTTCGCGTAACGTTACAAACGGTCATGAATGCGCCCAGAGAGTAGAGAAGGTCTTGCCCAAACGAAGAGCGCGGCACGTTAGTGCGGACCCATTTAACGTCCCGCGTGTGCGCAGCATCAATCGTTACGTATTGCTCCTGAAATTTGTACTCGCTCGTCACTCTGCCGAGCGCAATCCCGCTCGTGTGTTTTAGCGGCATCGCAACGATATCACCCGGCCGCATCGTAGACCTGAAAGGAAAGATCTGCGAAGCCCAATTGGCAATGGTATGCTTGGATTGGTCGGGATGAACCACCTCAAGACGTTGGCGAATGTCCTCGCGCGTCCGGAGTTCAGACAAATCGCCGGTCTCAGCCCAGCCTATTGTGGCAAGTCCATTATCCAAAGCCAGGGCCTCGCGTTCTCCGCGCCGGCCAGCTCGAACAAGCCAAACAGTCGCCACTGTCATACCTCTCGTCGGATTTATCACGTTTGGGCGAAATGAGGCGATTCAGACTCTACTATCCGAGCCATAGGCTTGGCGAGGATCGTTGTATCTGCCTTTCGCCGCCTTTGGCACATGATAAGGTCGACCCCAAGCCATGCAGACCTACCTCCTCGAGCCTCTCCGGACTATCGGAGAATCGTCGGGTGCGTCGTAAAATCATATTAGGAGGCGCAGCCGAGTGGGCATTGCAAATTTCGTCGTCGCGTTCCTGGCACTCGTTGCCGCGGTAGTCGCGGCCTGGTTCGCCTATCGCGCTGTTGCAGTCGCTACCCGTAGGCCAGACGTGACAATTGGCTTAGCCGATATCGGCGGAAAAGGCGTGCTCGGGGAGCCCGTCTCGATCAATCAGAAGCAACTTGTTGGAACCGCGGTTTCGGCTCACGGGCTGCGGGTTCTGGTGCAAAACCACGGCTCCGTAGGAACCGCAAATTATCGCGTGACGCTGTACCTTCCAAAGGGCCATGATCCGCTGCCGGAGCTTTATACCGGCATGCCGCTGTCACTTCGTCCAGGCCAGCAAACGACAATCAATGGCAACCTCTATGCCGAGGCATACTTCGAAGGTACGTTTCTTCCGAAAACGGCTAGCCATCCAATTGAATTAGTCAGATTCTTCATGGTTGCAAAGCCGTTCGATGGGGTGATTCCATGGCGCTTTTCTTCAATGGACGGGTATGAAGTCACGGGAGAGCAACGCGTCACTCTCCTCTGAATGGCCGCTCTTCTACGAAGCTGGCGGCGCGAGTAAACTTAACGAACACCGCAATTCGTTACAACATGAAGAGGCCGGGAAAGCTCTGGTCGTAGTCCATTCAGCTCAGGACGAAATGGGATGGGACACTCCTCGTGCACGGCCAGGCAGAGCTTCAAGGCTCGACGAGGATGGTCGATGAAGTGGTCCGTAGGCGACACCAGGGCGTTGCCCAGGGCTAGCGTTTCCATTGCAGCACGTCAGTTAGGGTACCGATGTTCGAGCAAGCCTTCAAGAATATTGACAACGTGCTCCGCACCGAGAGCGGCGCGCAGAGCGAGCTAGATTACACTGAGCAAACGTCGTGGTTGTTGTTTCTCAAATACCTTGACGCCCTTGAGCAAGACCGCGCTACGCAAGCCAAGCTAGAAGGCAAACCTTACAAGTTCATCCTCGACAAGCCGTATCGTTGGGACGCATGGGCCGCGCCAAAGACCAAAGATGGCTCTATTGATGACAATAGCGCATTGACCGGCGACGACCTGCGTGACTTCGTAAACACGGAACTCTTCCCGTACTTGCACGGCTTCAAAAAGCGCGCGTCCGGTCCAAACACCATCGAGTATAAGATCGGCGAAATCTTCGGCGAGATCAAGAACAAATTTCAAAGCGGCTACAACCTACGAGAAGTTATAGATGAGCTCGATGCACTTCGCTTCCGTTCGCAGACTGAGAAGCATGAGCTCTCGCATCTTTACGAAGATAAGCTCAAACGAATGGGGAATGCCGGTCGCAACGGTGGCGAATATTACACTCCTCGACCCCTCATTCGTGCTATCATCAGTGTTCTAAAGCCCCAGATCGGCGAGCGACTCTATGACGGGGCTCTCGGCTCAGGCGGCTTCCTCTGCGAAGCCTTTGACTACATGAGCAGCAAGCCAGGTCTCAAGACTAAGGACTTGCGCACCCTTCAAGAACGAACGTTCTTTGGTAAGGAAAAGAAGAGCCTCGCCTACGTCATCGGCGTGATGAACATGATTCTACACGGCATCGATGCTCCGAACGTCATCCATACGAACACGCTGGGCGAGAACATCAGCGATATTCAGGACAGCGACCGTTATGACGTCGTGTTGACAAACCCGCCGTTTGGTGGCCATGAGCGCAAGGAAATTCAGCAAAACTTTCCGATCCGATCGGGCGAAACTGCATATCTCTTCCTTCAACATTTTATGAAGAGCCTCAAAGCCGGTGGTCGTGCGGGCATAATCATCAAGAACACCTTCCTTTCGAACGGCGATGCCACTCGGCTTCGAAGAGAGCTCCTCGACACTTGTAATCTACATGCGATTCTCGATCTACCGAGTGGAACATTTCACGGCGCAGGCGTCAAGACAGTTGTGCTCTTTTTTGAGAAGGGTTCTCCGACGCGAAGAACCTGGTACTACCAACTCGATCCTGGCCGCAATCTCGGCAAGACGAATCCACTAAACGACAATGACCTGATCGAGCTCGTTGATTTCCAGAAGACTCTTACTAACTCTCCAAAGTCGTGGTCCATCGACATCTCAAGCATTTCCACAGATACCTACGACCTGTCCGTCGTAAATCCCAATGGAGGGAAAGCGCTACAACATCGAAGCCCACAGGATATCTTGGACAGGATCGCGGCCCTCGACGCTGAGACAAACGAGCTACTTAAATCGGTGAGGTCGCTACTTTGATGAATGCGTGGAAGAGTACCGCTATTGGCGACGTTCTAAGACTTCAATATGGAAAACCTCTTCCCGATTTCGATCGCGACGTAGAAGGTCTGTACCCTGCATATGGCGCGAACGGCGAGAAGACTCGAACTAACAAATTCCTCTGCGATGCTCCAAGCATAGTCGTTGGCCGTAAGGGTTCAGCGGGGGAACTCTTAGTCACGGAAAGCCGGTTTTGGCCCCTTGATGTGACATATTATGTGGATTTCGATCGAAGCAAATATGACCTTGGATTCCTCTACTATCTACTCGACACACAGGATCTGCCGCGTCTGGCTAAGGGAGTTAAGCCAGGCCTTAACCGAAACGATGTCTACTCACTCCGCGTTGCCGTCCCACCTCTGCCGGAACAGAAGCGGATCGCCTCGATTCTCGATGGAGCCTTCGAGAGCATCGCCGTGGCGCAGGCCAATGCAGAGAAGAATGTCGCAGCCACCCGTGAGGTGTTCAAAAGTTATTTGCATTCCATTTTCGATCACCGCAGGGACAATTGGCAGAGAATCCGGATCGCGAATGTATGCGAATCGATCATTGATTGTATTAACAAAACCGCTCCAAAGGTCGACAGCGAAACCTCTTTCAAGATGATCCGCACAACAAATGTTCGAGACGGAATGGTCAATCTCGATTCGGTCAGCTATGTCACCGAGGGTGTATACCGAAAATGGACGCGACGACAGGTCCCACAATACGGAGACATCCTTTTGACACGTGAGGCGCCACTTGGTGAAGTCGGCATGCTCCTCACGAATGACAAGGTTTTTCTTGGGCAGAGGCTTGTTTCATACAGGGCGAATCCCAAAGTGCTGTACAATCGATTTCTGCTCTACGCGTTTCAGTCAGTCGACATGCAGGCGCAGATAAGGGGCTTTGGTTCCGGCGCGACAGTCCATCACATGCGTGTGCCGGACTCGAAGGCGCTTCTCGTGCCGATGCCTACGATCGTTGAGCAACGACGCATAGTCGATCATATCGAATCGCTTCGCACACAAGCCCAACGACTAGAGGACACCTACAACACCAAGGTTTCCGAACTTAACGACCTGAAAGTGTCCTTGCTCCATGCCGCGTTCAACGGGGAGCTATAGTGGAGCGCCCCTACAACGAGGCGGATACCCGCGCTGAGTTCATTGAGCCGGCGCTTAGCTCCGCCGGCTGGGGCGTCGTCGAAAACAGCCGTGTCGTTCGAGAGTATCACATCACGAAAGGCCGACTTCAGGGACAAGGTAGGCGCGCCTCCCCCGATATTGCCGACTTTCTCCTCTGCTATCGGAACCACACCCTTGCCGTCGTCGAAGCAAAGAAACTGAGTCTTCACTACACGGAGGGGCTCGCTCAAGCTAAAAACTACTCTGCCAAACTCGAAGTCCGGTTCGCCTATTCCACGAACGGTAAAAAAATCTATGGTGTTGATATGGATACGGGGAAAGAGGGCGACGTTGCAGTCTATCCGAGCCCTATCGAGCTGTGGGATCGTACGTTCCCCAGTGAGAATGCGTGGCGCAATCGCTTCAGCGCAGTTCCATTTGACGACAAAGGCGGGTCATGGCAGATTCGCTACTACCAAGAAATTTCGGTCAACAACGTCCTTGAAGCGATCGCTGCGGGAAAGAAGCGGGTTCTTCTCACCCTAGCGACCGGCACAGGGAAAACGCCCATCGCGTTTCAGCTCGCATGGAAACTCTTTCAGTCCCGCTGGACGCTGGCGGGCGATGAACAGCGTCGCCCGCGTGTCCTCTTTCTGACCGACCGCAACTTTCTCGCCGATCAGGCTTACAACGACTTCTCCACGTTTCCTGAAGATGCGCTCGTTCGCATAAGCCCTGACGACATTCGCAAGAAGGGCAAGGTCCCGAAGAATGGGAGCATCTTCTTCACAATCTTCCAGACGTTTATGAGCGGAGCATCCGAAGACGGTCGGCCAAGTCCGTACTTTGGCGAGTATCCGCCTGACTTCTTCGACTTCATTGTCGTGGACGAGTGCCATCGTGGCGGAGCGAACGATGAAAGCACCTGGCGCGAGATCCTGGAGTATTTCAAGCCCGCCGTGCAGCTAGGCATGACGGCTACTCCGAAGCGCACGGACAACATCGACACTTATAAATACTTCGGCGATCCCGTCTATATCTATTCCCTAAAGCAGGGCATCAACGACGGCTTCCTCACGCCTTTCAAGGTGCGCCAGATCTCGTCGACCTTGGATGATTATACATATACGCCAGACGATACGGTAGTTGAGGGCGAGATTGAAGCCGGAAAGCGATATACCGAGTCCGACTTCAATAAGATTATTGAAATTGAAGCCCGTGAGCAATATCGCGTGAAGCAGTTCATGGATTTGATCGACCAGCGAGAGAAAACGTTAGTCTTCTGTGCGACACAGGACCATGCGCTTGCGATACGCGATCTCGTTAATCAGTATAAGACGAGTGCAAATCCCCAATACTGTGTACGAGTCACAGCAAATGACGGCGCTCTTGGCGAGCAGGCGCTGCGCGAGTTTCAGGACAACGAGAAGACGATCCCCACCGTCCTCACAACCTCGCAGAAACTTTCAACTGGCGTAAATGCGCGAAACATTCGCAACATCGTTCTTCTCCGGCCCATCAACTCAATGATCGAGTTCAAGCAGATTATTGGCCGCGGAACGCGGCTCTACGATGGCAAAGACTACTTCACGATTTACGATTTTGTTCGCGCGCACGAGCATTTCAACGATCCGACCTGGGACGGCGAGCCAGCAGAACCGGAGCCCCCTAGTGAACCAAGGCCGAACGGGCCCGGCGGCGCGATATCGCCTTTTGTTCCGCCACCGGAGCGCGAGCGCCCGGAGAAAGTCGTTGTGAAACTGGCCGACGGTAAAATACGCCAAATTCAGAGCATGGTGTCGACAAGCTTCTGGAACGCCGATGGTAAGCCGATGTCAGCGCAGCAGTTCCTGGAGAGTCTCTTCGGCGCGTTACCGGATTTCTTTAAGAATGAGGACGAGCTTCGCACCCTCTGGAGCGACCCAACCACGCGGAAGGCCCTGATCGGTCAGCTGGCTGACAAAGGTTTTGGAAGTGACCAGCTTGCCGAAATGCAGCACATTATCGACGCCGATAATGCGGACATCTTTGACGTTCTCGCTTACGTCGCGTTTGCTCTCCCGACCAAAACCCGCCTGGAGCGAGCGGCACTAGCACAAGTAGACATTGACAAGACTTACAATGAGAAACAACAAGCTTTCTTGGATTTCGTGCTTGGGCAATATATAAGCGAGGGAGTCGCTGAGCTAGACACCGAGAAGCTCTCACCGCTTCTCATTCTGAAGTATAACGCTCTTGCGGATGCTATCGACGCACTTGGCGACCCCGACTCTGTACGAAAGATGTTCACGGGATTTCAGCGGTACCTATATAAACCGCGAGAAGAACGAGACGACAGCAGATCTTTTCGCTAGATGGTGATGAGGGTTCGGGGTGCGTAGAGAGATATGAACGAGTCTGATCTCAGCGAGCTCTGGCAAGCGTACGACGCTTTGAGAGGCACTCGATCGCCCGATCCGATTCACCTTGTCGAAGAGGCCGCGCGGCGCGGCATCACAGTCACGGTGGACGATATTCGTCACCTCGCTTGGAATCGATCTCGCGAGTTTTCCTTCGGTATCGTACCCAGCGAGGCTCTCGTTAATTTCTTCGTGTCGCTAGGAGCAGCCTTATCACCTAATACCGTACTCGATCCTTGGGCAGAGTTCGGGCAGATCATCGTTCCGACCGCACGCAATCAAATGGTGAGCGATGCATACGCTCTTACGCCGAACCACGGCACCGCCGATCTTGGGCGACGGCTTTCGGAGGGGCTTCCGATACGATGGGAAGTCGGTGACCCGCTCGTGACGATGGAAGACGTCGGCACAATTAACCTCATTGTCGGTTGTCCGCCATTCAGCTACCGGCGAGAGCCCGCTGAAGTCTCTATTCGGGGAGTCCGCTTTAGAGAAGACTATGGAAACCAAATTGTAGCGAAAGCCTGCGCGGAACATCTAAGCAGCGCGGGCACCGCGGCAGTTGTCTTGCCACCGTCTTTCGCGTTTAGAGAGACCGGTTTAAGGCCGCAGCTTCAGCACTTAGGCTTGTGTCTCGCTGGCTTGCTCCATGTTCCTCCTCGCTTCTTCAGTGGCACGGACATCGATAGCTACGTCGCGATAATAACGCGGAAGACTTATGACGACATGTTCGTTGGGGAAATCGGCGCCAACGACGACCATAATAAAACACTGATTAAGAACCTCCTCGACCGAAAGGAGACACGAGAGCTATCCCTTGGGCAGCTTCGGAAGCAAGGCGAGTTCCTCACGTACCAGCAGATCGACGCCGAGCGACGCGTATCGCTGCTGGCTCAACGCATTGGCGGTGCGCCGGCAATTCTTTCGGATATAGCCTTCGAGATCAACTTTCCTGGCGGATCTGACCCTCTGGTAGAGCGCGACAACGCGATCTACATGCCCGTGGCTGGAAGCGCGCGCGTTCGCACGGGGCTTGACGAAGTACCTTCTCGGTCGAAAAACTACGTTCAGGTGGTGCTAGACCCCGAAAAGGCTCTCGCAAGCTATTTGGCGGCATATTTCAACTCGCCGGTTGGTCGCGCAACTCTTGACTCGATGAGGACCGGGACGACTATCCAGCGCATCAGCAAGGAAGCGCTCCCGCTTTGTGAGGTCTATCTTGTTCACTTGGAGACGCAGATTAAGTGCATTGAGACTGACGCTAAGGCTGAGAATCTCATCAGCGAACTTTCAGCGCTGAAGAATCGTATCTGGGACGAACCGCGAGCGATTGCCAAAACCGCAAAGCGTTTGGCTCAAGTTAATCGCGATGACTCGATTCTGTCGTGGCTCGAGACACTGCCATTTCCCCTTGCCTCCGTGCTTTGGGCGGGCTTCGCAGCTGGAGACGATTTCAAGGAGCGATACGAGCACCTTTTACACTTCTTCGAAGCAGTTGCCGAGTTCTACGGAATCGTTCTCTGGAGCGCGACCACAAGTGCGCCAGCGCTTCGAGACGATCCCAGTTATCCAATCTCTCCAGCGCAACCATTCAAGAACTCGTTCGACCGCAGCACATTCGGTGCTTGGGTCGAAATGGTCGGACGGGTATCGAAGTTCTGTCGGCCGCTCGTTAGCAAACCAGACGGGAAAGAACGCCTCACTGGTGCCTTCGGCACGGCCGATCGCGAGGTGTTGGCTTCGCTCTTCTCGCCGGGAATCGTGGAACAGATCCAGGCAGCGAATCGCATCAGAAACAGGACGGCACATGGTGGAGCACTCGGCGATGAAGAAGCCGCAAGACGCTGTGTCCAGCTAGAACGGGTTGTCGCCTCTCTGCGGACAGCGGTCGGCGATATGTGGAGTGCAATCCCGCTTCTCAAGGCTGGGCGTGCGGGGTTTCGCGGAGGCGTTTATCAGTACGATGCTGAGCGAATCATGGGCCGTTCCCAGATCTTCGAACACGTCAAGGTCTCGACGAGCAGACCGCTCGAAGAAGGCCGTCTGTTCCTTCTTGCAAACGACTCAACCGCTCCGGTCGCACTCGCGCCCCTGGTTATCGTGGGTCCATCGCCCCAAAAAGCAAACAATGCAGCGTACTTTTACAATAAGGTTGATGGCGACGATCTACTCTTCATTTCTTACCACTTCTCGCCGGAAGCAGAGATCCTTAGTACTGATCCCAGCGCGCGCGATGTTCTCAGGAGCCTCATCGAGGCGACGCGATCGCCAGAATCAAAATGATTCTCTCATGCTGAACCGATCGGAAATCTGGACAAACGTGTCACCCCGCTAAAGAGAGGCAACTTGATGCTGAGACTCCTCTCCGCCGACCGCATCGCCAACGACATCGCGACACGAATCAGCGAGACACCCACGCTCACGGAGTATGACGATCACCACGTATTGACTGCCCGCGGGCACAGCGTACTCATCGCTGCCACGGAAGGCGGTGACTGGTTTTGTAAGGACGTCTCAAAGCCGCATGCGCACCAGGTCGACAATCTGTTGCGCGAGCATTTTCTCGAAACGGTCGCATCGATGTTGGTCGGCGACCGACCTTGTGCCGCGTGCCCACCGAATCAAGCGTAAGATGGCTGACACCGCGTCCCCTATTGCCGTCTTTCCGAGTCTCGCGACCGGCGGCCGCCCTCTCATCTGGTGACATAAACCGGTGAAACTCTCAACTGAAGAGGCGGTCGTCCGCGCTCTTTTGCTTCACAAGAGTCCGGCTAGCGCGGATGACGCAGCGGCAGTAGCAGAGGTTATCCCGGTTTTGACGCTCGCGCTCGCCGGTGAAGATGAACACGACCAAGAGTTGCTAGCGCTAGCGGAATCCTGGCTCGCCGACCCCTCTAGTTTGGGCCGCCGTGCTCGTGATCTCGCCGTCGACCTTGCTCGCCGCGTCGCGGAGATTCGAGAAATCGATGTGGAGGGCGACCGCTAGCACAGCGCAACGAAGTCGACGATTAGTAAGCTCCTTCTTTCGCGCCTCCGTAGCGTGGACGCAAAAGTATACCAGCGATGGCGTGCAGAATTGAAGGTTTAGGAGGAGGCGCTCCGATGTTCAGGACGAGTAAGAAACTTCCCAAGCCTATCCTGAAGATGTACGACAGCGAGGGTCGCATTGACGGACTCGCGATCGCCTCTGGACTTGGCGAAAGCCCCTCGTCAATGGCGAAGGCGCTTGGGGTGCCCCTCCAGACAATGCTAGAAAATCCTGTCACAGAACTGATCCAGCCTCTCGGTCTTAGGCTGGCCGGCATCCTCGACGAGCTCACGCACTACTTCGGCGGCGACTTCAAGGCCACCGTAGTGTGGATGCGTAAGCCGCACCCGCAACTCGACGACCTCTCGCCGCTCGATCTCCTCAAAGAAGGCCATATCAATACCGTCGCTGCGATGGTACGCATGATCGGTACTGGGGAACCCAGCTAACTGTTACTTATGACTCGAAGCGTTGCGTCTGCGCACCCTCGTGAAAGGTGGGTCCGGTAAGCCGCTGCTATCTAATCGTCGGGACCGTACGCGAAACTTGTGCTCGTGCGGCCTCGGCGGCAGACCATCATCGTCATCAGCACTCAACAGAAGATTGTCGCGTATCTGCGTGATGAATTTTAGCTGGAGACGTCGAACTGGTGCTCTCGCCTCGTCGGGATCCAAGCCGTGCTCAATATATTGCCCTAAGCGCCAGAGTCGAAAGTCCCTGGCGATATTGGGTCGGAGCATCCGTCGCAAATATTCCCTGAGAAGCACGTCAGCGATGAGTTCAGAAGACGTTCGCGCGTTTGTGCCATCAAGTTTTACGTGTCGTCGGCTAGCGGCGTACCAGACAAAAAAGTCAAACGCCTCGCGCATACCGGGACCGTCAAAGTAGAGATTTTTTCTCGGATGGTCACTGCCCGCCGGCTTTGAGCAAGCCGCCCAGGGCTTAGTTTCTTCGTGTCTTGGCATCGATCGGTTCTCCCAATCTCGTCGCAATGCCGCGGCACCTCGATTTTAGCACTACGCTGCAGCGTTAGCACTACGTCTCCCGCACTTTTTAAGAATCCTCGCAAGGTGTCTAGGAGCAAAGCCGAAGTCTCGAGGCATGGCATTGAACGGGAGCGACTCTGAGCGGCTCTACTATCGGGCGAAAGAAGTTGCAGCACTTTTGGGTCTCAGTCTGCGGACGATTTATGAAGGGATCTACGCGGGCTGGATTCCGTCAAGAAAAATCGGCAATTCACGCTTGATTCCCGCTGCATGGCTGAAGGTCGGAAGCGACACTTCCCAAGAATGGCTCGCGCAATCCACGAACTCCCCAAATAACCGTTATTCTTTGGGCACCGCCCGCCGCGCCGCGTAGGGCGGTCGCGTCGCACGCAACACGCGCCTGTCTCATCTCACGAGATAAAGACGCGCGCACTTTCGTAGTGCTAAAGTGACGGTATGCCGCACGCCCGTGCGGCAGTACTTTCGGGAGGGCGGACCATGACGGCTTCGCTCGCATTGCTTCCCACGCGCGACCTCCCAGTCGCCCATGCGCAGCTCCTGCACGACTGGCTCGCCGCCTACGTTGATCATCGCCTCAACCTAGGTCACCGGCAGCACAGCATCGATGACGATCTCGCCTGCTTTCGCCATTTCATGCGCTTTGCTGGCCCGCACTTTTGGACATGGCAGGACGACGACATGGACCGCTATGGCGCGCACCTGCGCCGCTCGCAGAAGGCGCGCTCGACCTTGCGCCGCGCGCAAGGCGCCATCAAGGGCATCTGCACCTTCGCCGTGCAGAGCCGCACGCTCAGCGAGCGCTGCCGCGCGCTCACCGGCGCGCTGATTCCGCAAATCTGTCACCCGTGGAATACCCTGCGCCATCAATACGGGGCTGCAACCAGTAAACGCCGCCAGCTGACCGACGAGGAAATAGCGCAATTGTTTGCCGCGATCGATACGGCGATTCGGCGTGCGCCGTCACGCTACGTCGAGCAGGCGCGGTTAACGCACCACGCCGTGTTCGCGGCGATACTGGCGACGGGCGCACGCGAACACGAAGCCGCGATGCTCGACGTCGCCGACCTCGCAACCGCAACCACGCCGTCGGTCAAGGCGTACAGCCGCTACGAAGATGTCACGATTCGCTTTGGGAAGGCCCATAACGGTGGCCCGCCGCGCCGGCGCTCGGTGCCGGCGATCTACGAGCTGCGCAGCTTCTGGAATGCACTCGCGTGGTACGTCACCGAGGTGCGCCCGCAAGTCGCACACGCCTGCGAGGCGCTCTTTCTCACCCCGACTGGCACTCGTTACCGCGGCGACCACCTCTCCGCACTGTTTTCGAAGTATCGCGACGCCGCACGTCTCAGCACGGACTTGACACTGCACTGCTTGCGCCACACCTTTGCGACGAAGTTGCACGAGTACGGCTACGAACTGCCCGTCATCTCGCATCTGCTCGGTCATGCGTCGGACGCGACGACGATCATCTACGATCATCTCGACGCCGACAACCTCAAGCTGCGCGTCCTGCTGCACAACCGGCAGCTTCGGCAGGTGCACCGATGAGCACGTTTTTAGAGTGGCGGCTCAAGGCGGAGATCGCACGCGCCGGCTACGCAACGATCGCTGAGTTCGGTCACGAGCTCCAACGCCACATCGCGATCTCGCGTCCGCACATCTATCGGCTCGTCGAGAGCGAGCCGACATTGCTGAATTGGGACGTCTTGCACGGGCTTTGTGACACGCTTCGGTGCGCTCCCGCGGACCTTATCGTGCTGCGCCGCGAGACGCCGCAGCGCGTCGGGATGCGAGGCAGCGCGACGCGGCGGATTCCGCCGCGCCTGGTGTTGCCCTAATGCGACACATGCGCACGTGCGCGGTCTGCGGAATCCTGCGTAATTGCAAGCAGCACATCGACGAGCGACGTGTCTGCGTGCCGTGTTATCAGGAACGCAAGTTTCCGCCGAAGGCCTGTCCCGAATGTGGAAAGCTGCGTCGCCTCTTCGCGGTGTTTCAAGGCCGCCACACGTGTCCCACCTGCAAGTCACGGTTCAGGCGCGCAGATCATCGCGGGCCGTGCAAAACATGCGGACGCGTCTTCTACCTACAGGGCGGCCTATGTCCGCGTGATGTGCAGAAACAGCAGCACGAACACTGGCCCTTCGGCACGTGCCCGCGCTGCCGTGAACGCCGCCGACTCGGCCCAAGTGGCCGCTGCGAAAGGTGTCGCATCCATTTGTGGCAGGAGCGCGCCGTCCGCGTCCGTCTGGATACGCTCTTCGGGGTGCCGCCGCGCACGCAACAGCTCGCTGCGCTCGACCGCCACCTCACGCGCGATCTCCATCCGCACAACGTTCGGGATTGGGCGAAACATCTCGCGCCAGAGATTTGCGCATTCCTCGCGCACGTCAGCGAGGGTGGCGTCACGCGCGAACGACTCGAGGATTTTCGTCGCTTGCGCGGGGGGCCCGAACTCTGGGACAGCTGCGAGCGTTGCGGCTTGTTCGCGCCGCCGCCGCCAGACGTTGCGCGTATCGAGCGTTTCATTGCTGCCGTAAGCGCTAATGCACCGTCGTGGATTGGCAGTGTCCTACGTGGGTACTGGCAACTGGGGCGTCAACGACGCGCTCGCGAAAGGGTGAGCGCCGGGGGTGATGCGACGCTGGAGTGTGAGCGCTCGGCGCTCCGCGACGCGTCCGGATTCTTGACGTATCTCGCGGCCCGCGATCTCTGCCTTGCGGACCTCGATCAGCTGCTGCTCGATAGGTGGCTACGCACACGCTCGCGGCGGCAGGCGCAGTCGCTTGCTCCGTTCCTCCGATGGCTCGTCGCGAACGGCGCGACGACGAGCACGTTAGCCTTGCCGCCGAGCGTGCTCTCGCACAGCGAGACGGTGAGCCCGCCCGCCTTCTACGCCCTCGTCGCACGCGCGATCGAGGACACGCGCGTGGAGTTGCGCGCGCGCGTGGCCGTGCTGCTATGCGCCTTGTGCACGCGACCAATCGTGGAATTATGCCGGCTGCGCGTGAGCGACATTCGGCCGCTCGGGGACGACCGCGTCGAAGTGTGTTTTCGCAAGGGTGCATCGCAATGGCTCGAGGGCGACGCCGCGCGTCTCGTGCGCGAGTTGGCACGCGAGTCGACGGAGTGGCTCTTTGGCAGCTGCCGCGCTGGCCAAGCCTTGACACCGGTGGGGTTGCGGCACCTAATGGCACGCGCGGGATTCGATGTCGGCGTTCGCAAGCTTCTGAACGCAAGCGTCTACTATCAGTTGCGCGAGCTGGCCCCAGGCGAGCTCATGGTGCTCCTTGGCCGGGCACCGAGCGGCGCGATAACGTGGGGCCAACGTGTTGGCCAATCACGCGGATTTATACCGCTCACGATGCGCGGCGCTTAGCGGCGATGCAGTTCTTCCGCGCGATCCAGCAGCGACTGCGCATTGGTCTTCAGCGCGCGCGCCAAGGCCAGCAGCGTTTCGAGCCGCGGGCTGTTCTCGCCGCTTTCGATCTTCTGCAGGTGGCGCACGCTGATCCGCGCCTTATGCGCGATCTCTTCTTGGGTCGCCGCCGCACCGAGCGCCTTGCGTCGCTCGCGGATGGCTTCGGCGAGGTGCCGCAGGAGGCGTTGTTCACCAGACACGCCTCGATTGTCCGATGTGCCGCGGCATCTTCACCACGAGCCTATTGCCGCGGCATTAATGCCGCCTCCTCAGCCGACCGATGAGCACCTTTGTCATCGCCAAGAACCCGAGCCCGCGCAGCGCGTTACCCTACCTGCTGTACCTGCCGTTGGGCGCGCGCGGGCTGTGGCTCAAGGCGAAAGACCGCTGGCCGCGCCACACGCGCGTTTACTGTCACCCGCTGGACGAGCCGCCGACGACGCTCGACGTGCTCGAGAGCGTTACCGCCCTCGTGTGCGAGCGGCGCGGGATCGCAATCGACCTCGTCCTCGCCCGCGGCACACTGCGCCGCTCGCAGTTCATCTTCACGACCTGGCGCGGACGGTCACTGATCCTCTGGCAAACCGCCAGCACGGCACGATCGACGAAGCCAGGCCTGCGGATTCCGCATGGGCGGTGTCCGATCGACGAGCCTCTTTACGTCGATACGCGCGAGCGCTACGGCTACACGTTCGCGCGGCACGGCGCGCGCACCGAACGCCGTACGCTCCCGGTCGGCGATTATTGTGCGATGCGCAGCGGCGCCGTGCTCGCCGTGGTGGAACGCAAGACCGCGAGTGACTTCGTGACCTGCCTGATCGACGGGTCGTTAAACTTCACGCTCGCGGAGCTCGCGGCGCTCCCGTGCGCGCAGGTCGTTGTGGAAGGCACCTATTCCCAATGTCTGCGCCATGCATACACACCGCACGGCTTCATTCCTCACCTGCTCGCGCAAGTGCTCATTCGCTACCCGCACGTCCCCGTCAATTTTTTAGAGACACGCGTTGTTGCCGAGGAGTGGACGTTCCGCTTCTTAGCTACGGCGTATACGGACGAACGCGAACTACCCATGGTGCGCGCCAGCGTCCCTGTCGTGACAACGGAGCAATAATGGTGGGGAAGCGTCGCGCAGAAGGCAGCGTCACGAGAAAACGTGGCACTTGGTACGCCGTGCTTTCACTCGGGAGAGATTCGAAGGGAAGACGGAGTCGCCACTGGTCGAGAGCCTTTAAGACCAAACGCGAAGCAGAGCACAACCTGGCGCAATTATTGATCGAGGGCCGACAGCAGAAAGAAACGCATAACACGGTACACTTCGTCTTGTCCTCCTATATCGATCAAGACGTAACCTCGCGCGGTCGGCGGGCCAAGAGCACGACTCAGCGCTACCACGATCTGCTAAATAACGTGAAGCCATTATGGGGTTATCAGGTCGACAAGCTTGGCGGACCCGTTATTGAGGACTTTTATCTTGATTTGCTAAAAGGCGGGTTGTCCCACACGACCGTGCATCACGTTCACAATTTGTTATTCGCGGCATTCCGATGGGCGAAGCGATCGAGAAATGGCCTAATTACGCGGAACCCATATGACTTAGACTACATCGAGAAGCCGCGTCGATCAAAGAGCAACGCTCGCGCTTACACGGTCGAACAGATACATACGCTTCTAGCAGCTCTTATCGCCACAAAGCACGCGAACGCACTGGTTTTCTCTCTTGCTACGGGCTGCCGCCGCGGCGAAACATGCGGATTGAAGTGGAGCGCGATCGATTATCACCGGAAAATCGCAATCATCCGCGAGTCCCGTTATCAAGTCAGAGGAGAGGTCGGCCAAAAATCGACAAAGGCCGATCGAATTCGTGAAGTCCCGTTGAACAATACGGCCATTTCGTCACTCCAGCGGGAGAAAGAACGACAAGCCGAACGTCGCGCGTTTGCTAGCGATGCCTGGGCCGAGACCAATCATGTGTTCACGGATGAGCTGGGCCAGCCGCTCTCACCGATGGCTTTAACTAACGCCTTCGGCCGTTGCGCAAAGAAAGCCGGCTTGCCCACCACTCGCATGCACGACCTAAGGCATACGGCAGCCACGCTCATCCTGAGCGGCGGCGGCAATCCCACGGCTGCCACCGAGATCCTTGGCCACTCAGATAAGAGCACCACGCTTCGACTCTACGGGCACGTGATAAGCCTCGATGTAATAAAAGCCGCAAAAGAGATCGATAAGGCTCTCAAGCGGCGAAAAGACGCCTAACCCCCAATGATGTGGCTGCTCGGGCCGAACTCGGATCCAGTCTAGCTCAAGGACTGTTCAGCGTCTGCAACGGAAAAACTCAAACATGAACCGCCCGGCTAGAAAAAAGCGATACCCATTCGGTACTGTCGGATACTTCACTCACCGCGGCAAGGACTATCCGTGCGCTATCGTTGGTCTTCGCGAGAATGGCGCCTATGATTTATACCATCAAGGCACCCTTATCTTTCCAGAACGCAATCTGCCACTCTACGCTGAGGAATCGGAGTTCCGGCCCGATCCAAGGGCGGCTAGATGGCTAACACGCGCTGAGGAAAAGCAGCTAGACGTGAGGCAGTATTAGCGCATCTTCGCCGGATCGACGTTGAAATGAAGCTCGCCCCGCTTCATCCCCTCGGCGCCAGCTCCCTGGTCCGTGTTAAATAGGATTACGTTCGCAAGCGTAACTGCAAAAGGTCTCTGCGGATTTAGCCTGTCCATCGGGAAATCGCAAAGAATTTCGTATGCGTACTTGGCGCCTGATGTTACAGACGGGTGGTCGACGCTTTTACTACTTGCTCGTATAACTGAGCCGCCCTGCTTGATAATGCACACCGCTTCATCGAACGCGTTCAGCAACCCGCTCTCGATATAAATGTCAGCCGTCAAGTTTTTCAGCGATGGGTTTTTCAACAGCGCCGATGTGGTTGGCATCGTCTCGTACTTCGCTTTCCGCTGGGCCGAGTACATCGCAACCTTGAAGAACGGCGTTTGCATCACCGCGTGCGGAGTCGTATCTCCCTCATTACTTCGATCTGCGAGAACATACCATTCCATGTCCTCACCCAGCAGCGCCATCTCATCGCTGTGCGAGCCGACCTGAACAGCGACTTGAACGTCCCCAGATGTCAGCGGATAGCGAACTCTTAAAGATCCAGTACCTTGAAGTTTGGCGGCCGCAAATTTCCCCGACAAATACTTAGCATCCGATTCCGCACTAACCGTCAAACTAATCATCAGGAGGCTCGCATACACGCCGTCAGAGTCTGTTTTGAATGCAGAAACATGTGGATCGGCTCCATATTTCGCACGTAACGTCGAGTAGAGGGGATCGCTCCCCGGTAGCTTCGCCGTTGACAACGCCTCAACGTGTATTGGTACATTGCGAGGCTGCGTGTCATTCAACAAAGCATACGACCACACGGCGTACGCATCGGTCAACATGCCGACGTCCTTTTGCAGCGACGCCAGCACAGGTTCGTAATGTGGACGAGGCGTTAGCGCATGCAGGTGTTGCTGCAACGCCGCTAGGTCATTGCCAACGCGGGAATAGTCCGCGTCACGGACCATCGAGGGGTTCATTTCAACTGCAACGCTTATTATTTCAAGCCTAACCGACTCGAAGGTAGCGCTCGTCTCTGCACTCGGCGTCCCGCCTACAGAGATCACCTTGGCGTCAACGGCATTCGCATAGGCCTGGCCGGGTTCGACTTGGGCAATCAGCAATAGTAAAGCTGCGCTAGCGCCAAAAAGTCGTCTCATCTCTCCCACTGATCTCCTCGCATGTCATCTTAGTATATACTACGCTGATTTTTCATCAGTGGTCGGAACAGGGCTGCTGATGATTCGATTCGCGAGCGACAGCGGCATAGGGCGTGTTCGTCATCTCGACTGTGCTGTATTCGTATGCTGCTCGGTCAAAAGCCTGATTCGCAAGTGACACGGCCCCAAGACCACAGGCAAATGAACCAGCTTCCCCAAAATCATTTGCCTCTTGCATGATTCCCCACGCTATTTGGTCATCCGAAAGCCTATGCTTATTAGCAACAATATATACTTGGCAATGATGTTCGCTGCTTTCGAACATTGAACAACCGCAGCCCTTTGACCGGTTTGACTGATTGGATCAGCAGGAAGAGCGCAAGCTCGCTGAGCACTACGAACACTCGCCGGATAAGCGGACTCATCCGCAGTAAATTTCGCTAGGGACACATCGGCTCTGGCGTTCGCGTTAGTTAGAACGAAGAGCGTCAGCAAGGCAATTATCGTTTTGCACATGTATTCCCACTCAAACTTCTAGGCGCTAACAGCCTTGGAGCACAATTAGCAACGCTGCGCTCGTAGACCTGGCCGATGGCATGAGTGATCACCGTTAGCCGCCACAACCGGGACCTGCGGCCTATCCAGATTAAGATTAGACGCGTTTATTGTCTGCGCCGTAGGGCGAGTCCCTGGATTGGGCCTTCCGACTCTGCTCTTTACGACTGAGCTTTGACGCGCATCGCCGATGAGAGTCGCTCGAAAATCTTCTGAGCGCTTCGCAGCCCGTTGAGATCCTGTGCCTTTAGTGAACGGTCGTCGCCGTATTCACTGTGAGCGATCATATATTCAGCAAACGTTAGTAGCCCCTCGAGATTCGAAAGCTCGCAGTAGTTTAAGCTGACAGTGCCATTCATTCGCGGCCACATTGGTGCGCTAGCACGAGGTCCGCCTGGAGAGACGAGGCGCCATGACACTTGCACAATGCCGCACTGGTATGCCATACGCATGGCGCTATGGAGGTGATGGTGCGGGTTTCCAAGGTTGCCGTGCGGAGAGGTAACTATCGCGGATCAACCTTCAACTTCTAGCAGCGCTGCGTCGCGCAAAGAGCCCAACGGCGGCGGCTTTCTTCGCCTCCCGGTTGTGGCTAGCTACCGGCGAGGGAGGCCCTTACAGTGCGGGCCGTGGTTCTCTCGCATCTGCGCGGCGATCTGAGCGGTGAAATCTTCCAATGCAGTTTCGAATGACGCTCTAATTTGCCCACTTGTCGCGCATCTCCCGAGCAAAGTCCTCCACCGTCTCTTGTTTGTCTTTGTAATACGGATCACTCTTCGCGCGATCTATTAGCATTTCAGCGAACTCCCGCGCGGTGCGACCCTTAAGGTAATGTTCCACGGCATCCCTTGAGATAAGGCGTTTACCATATGAGTCCGCCGAGTAGATCTTTCTGGAATCGAACAGCTCTTTTGCTTTTGAGTACGACAGGCGTAGCATTGCAGCCGCATCTTTCATCGTAAGCCGCTTCGGTAGCTCCGCGGCGGCACCCAAGGGCGGGCTCTTCTTTACAATGCGGGCCGGCGCAGGAGCGGCGCGGCGACGGGGCCTGCGCAGTTCGCGTACTGGAGCCTCTTCTCGCTTTAAGCCATTTTGCAAAACATCCACAATTGTTGCCCTGGGATAAAGTCGACGTGAACCCACCCGAATACAGGGCACGCGCTCGTAGACCGCGTTTCTGCTGATTCCTAGTATAGCAGCGACCTCGTTGACCTTGTAGACGCTCTTGGTTAGTTCGGCGTAGGGCTTTGCGTGAGCCTCGCTTATTGCGATCGGGCGAGCTGTCTCTTCACGGATCTTATAAGCGACGCTCTCCGCATCGCGCACCATAGGCAGCACCGCGCGAAGGGCTGCGTCCGCGCTCTCAGCGTCAACGGTATACGACAGTTCCAATCCAACGGTAAAGCGCTTAGCACCAAAAGCCATATTGTTTCTCCCGGACGTCTTGACTGGGCTTGATCCACCAACCGTGGCATTTCGACAGGCCGAATGGTCTAGCAGCCCGTCGGATTCGCCCTGCCCTGGTAGCGTTACCGATAATCGAACCTTATCGGCGCGATCCTACTGTCGGGTGCGAAAACGTCATGATCGGCACGCTTCACCCACAGCTAAGCGGCAGCGAACGCGAGTTCTTACTCTCTCTCGTCCAAAATCAACCTCAGTGGCACCTTCTAGACGTGCCTCATGCGCAGCGGCTCCCAGCGCTGAAGTGGAAGCTGAAGAACCTCGCCGTACTGCAGCAGACGAAGCCGACGAAATTCGCTGAGCAATATCGATGCGCTCTCCGAGCGTTTCGATTCGATAAAATGATCGTCACCTGTCGCGAGTAAGTTCTGGATCTTGCGACAATTCCTCCGCCTGTGAGAATTGGCCTAAATGACGCTCCTGACGCTGCTCCTGGTGGCGATTCGGCCGTTGGTCTAAAAACGTAGAAGGAATGGCAGCCGCGCCGAGACACAGACGACAACCCGAGACGAGAAAGGCGCCTCAGGTTTACCATGCAGAACCGAGTTTTACGCCTCGTTACATAGGCGACGAGGAAGCTCGCGATGCATCCCGGCAAAGCGACGTCCCGTTTGGCGTTATAGAACGACTTGCTGCCATTTAAGTTCACGCAGTTGTGCAAGTTTCAGCGTCAGTTCACCATAGAAGGTACCATCAGTAAGCAAGTTCCCTTGCAGTGCTCCTGAATCGGATTCGCTCATGACCGACGATTCAAAGTTATGATCGGTTACTCGTCGCGCGATATCATCCGGAATCTCAGATCTCTCTCGTCGCAGCACATCACTTAGCAGCTCCAGGCAGGACAGATCAATTCCAGATACTAGAAATCGCGTCTCACCACTGTAGTCCACGTACATCCCAGCAACCGCCGACTCCCTAAGCCATATAAGGATCTCGAGAGGTGACGCCAAGCGTAGTTGGTGCGGCACCGGAGACGGAAAAGCGAGCGCAATTTTCCGCTTTGCCAAATTAAGGACCGCTACTTCATGCGCTTGTGGCTCGCCCACTCCGCTTATAAGCCGACGCGAAGCCTCGGTAAACCCCATAGAGGAAAGCCATGCCCCGTAATTCGCCCTGCGCACGGCATCCGAAGGTATCTCAAAAGGGGCTTGCTGGTCGCGCGGCTTGGGATCAACGAGCGCTACGAGTGAAGACTCCTGAGACCAATCATCAATTTCTCGTAGAAAGGTACCTATGCCAAAGCTTTCAATAGGCTGCGGACTCAGGATTTGATCCCACCCGTCCAGTTGGTCCAGAGCGTCGGCAAGATGGCCCTTTACATTCGGCGTGGTTCCTGGAGTGACGAAGCTACCTTTAGATTCGACGAGTACTCTTTGCGAAGTCGCCATCTCAAAGATAAAATCTGGCGTCCGAATGTTGGTTTTCCCTAAACGCCGCAGAGAGTGCGAGGCATGCCTCATCCCTGCAGGCCCGAGGACGGAAGGCAAGCGCCCGACATAAGAGTAACCACGATCCTCGAATACCAATAGCGCGAGACCCTGCGCGATACGCGCCGCCAAGCTGGTGCGGCTGATGTCCGCGTAAAAGTCCGAACAGCCACCGCCGAGGCGCAACTCTCGCTGCTCCCAATCGAATAATGAATTATATTCTAAGAGAAACCCAATGGTAGTGAGCATGGAAGCGCCCGATGTCGGCCACCGTGCACAGTCCGCCTTCTTAACAGCGTGCGCTAATCGCCAGGACCCAAACCTGACTTCGTCATCTGGGACACCGAACGGGCGCACATGAAGCCGCGGAGTAGTGATCCTTACCTCTGGACGTTCAAATATCGGGAGACAGCTCGTGCTTCGCATCGCCCGGATCGAGCCGAGCACAGCCATCATCGATTGGACAAGCCTGGAAGACGCAGGAATCACTCTCTCTTCACCACCCCATGTGTACGTCGAAGCTCGCGATCAGCGCACATCTCTCAAGAAATCGGCTTTCGTAGTTCGCCACCGCCGCGAGTAGAAACCGCTGAGGTGCTCGCAGCGGCATTGTGTCGCAATTCCACGGCGAAGCCGCCCTTGATGGCGTATGCACCGTGACGCCCTTCTACCTCTGCGCGATTCAGGACTTCAAAGAAGGCCGCGGCCGAAACCCAGCGCATCGCCCGAGACGGTGCGACATCCCGTTCGTTGGCGTCCGCTGTTACGAGCTTTTCCAACTTGCCCTGACTGATGATTTTCGGCTTATCCGCCATCACTGTCCCCGTGCCGTAAGGCGCGCTCGCGAGAGCGTGCTCGCAAGATACTGCCGCGTTTCATCAGAGGGCAGCATTTACAACGCGATTGGCAACCTTTATCTCGACTTCCTTGACCTCCCGGATACGGCTGATTGGCGGCAAAGAAGACACGGTTCAGCTCTGACATCCGCAGGTGGCTAAATGACCGGAACGTTCACGAACGAAGCAGCCTATCTTTCTGCGCCTGGAATTCACTCTCGTCGAGTATTCCTTTGTCGCGCAGTTGGGCCAGCTTCGCAAGCTCCTCGGCGACAGACACTGGAGGCGCACCCATCGACATAGTCCCTGGCATAACGGCCATTTCGTCGCGCCACGTAGCACCGTGAGATTGTAAAATATTTGAAGTGCTATTTATAATGTCACGAACGTTGCTCCGGTTCTTCTTGTGCGTCCATACCGAACCGAAAGCGGTCTTCGCGGCTGACTGAACCGATATAATCGATGCTTGCTCGCCATTCGAGGAAACTGAGACCGAGATCCGCTCGCCCCAGGAAAATGCGCTCAATTGGGTCTTAATGTCTAGACGAGAGGCGAGCTCGTCGCGCGTCTCGATTTGCATGCTTTTTAAACCACTCACCGCATCACAGAGCGCGCGAAATACCACCTGCTTTGGGAACGGGAACTCGGCGTTTCCAGAGCGATCAAAAGTGTCAAAGAGCATGTGAGACTCCTTGGCTGGCTTTCAGCCAAACGCTATGTGATGAGGATATCAGCCCGAGCAATGTGGCCGCTAGACCCGCCAATGACTAAGAGAATTGAAAATGGGGGTTTTTCCACTCTCCAGAGATATCGTTCGCGTCCGGTACTGATTTTACGGCCCCGGTCCGCTCCAATTCGGGACTGCGCCGACGTTTCGAGTCGATGAATTACGGCGACAAACCCGTCACCTTAGCCCCCTGGCCGCCGCTTCAGCCGGTGGAAGCGCAATAACGAATCTGACGTCGCGCCCTCTAACTCGTTTTTTTACCCCATCCCAGGTAGCGCCCGTTTGCGACGACCCGAAACGACAGGCCTCGGCCAGAAACTCCCCCAAGACCTTGCCTCGGCGGCCCTTGAACCGAACGTAGTCGCTTCCGATGTTTTCAAACCTCATACGACATAGGACCCGGCGCGCAAGGAGATCGCTGCACGCCGCCCGATACGAAGCTGACCCTGAATGGATCGATGATCGCGTTTGTTGAGCAGACAACGGTGATGGATCAAGCAGCGCATCCTCGGGTGTTCCGATGCATCAACGACGTTGTGCATCTATTCTCACGTTGTTAGCGAGCGACAGCGCGAGGTGATCGATTTAATCGGTGACATTTTGAATTCGGAACCGCCCGAAATTCCCGGATAGCTCTATTTTGCGCGACCTTCGGCAGTATGCATCGCGTCGATGAGGTTGCGCGCTGCGCCAACCGCGTCCTGTACACGCTTAAGGTCGGAGGCCAGTGTTTCTTGGTATTGTCTCGTCCCTTCAAGCGTCAGATAGACTGCGAGGTCTCGACGGTAACAGGCCATGTTATTGTGAAGTTCCACCACTGTCGGAGGTCTTTGATCACGTTCACTAATGAAAGCAATCACCTGTGTGTCATCTTCACTCTTTGCCAAAGCGCTTTGCTGAACAGCAAAGGCTAATCCACGAAATTGTTGCAGCGCATGGGACCACGTTTCCATCTCCAGGGCAGCCGCTGCCATGGTCTCGTATTTCGGTCCGAAGCACGCAGCAATATCCGGTGCGAGTAAACGCTCAGCAAACACGCTAAGGCTCGCCTCCCCGCCGATGGGCATCTTGTTGTCGATTGCCATATCCTTGTCGATCACGACGCTGATGCGTTCGTTGACCGCGCGGATCACGGCGTCCCCCGTCACAAACGCTGCGTCGCGCTCGCGGGCCACTTCCGCGGCTCTTTCATTGGAGCGTGATTGTCGATCCAACCATGATAGATATGCGCTAACAATGATCGTACCAACGGCGACAATGGCGAGGACGAGCGTATAGAACGCCGTTGAATCCGAAGGGACGAAGAATTGTGAGTGTTCCAGCGTGACCTGGAGCGTTGTGGGTTGGCCTTTTGCCGGGGGAACTACATCGATCGTCCCATGGTCAAAATGCGCAACAAGGGCAGGCAGTGAAGCTGGCGACGCGTGACTATTGGCTGGCGCACCAGGGCTCGGACTGGGAGAAGGCATTACGTGGCAGTTCGTTTACGCACGATGCCATTCCGGTATCAGGCGTGTCACGGGGATTAGGTAGACGTTTGGGTAGACAGTCCGAGAATTACAAAAGAAAAGCCCCGTGAAAACGGGGCGTACGT
>CAWHWQ010000002.1:0-339093 GCA_963833095.1 Vulcanimicrobiota bacterium
GGCTCGTGAGAATACCGAGGGCCGCAACCGCGTCTCGATTCTCATCGCCACGTCTAGCTCACTCGCTAGTTTTTCCTGAGTTACCGATGCGCGGTTCTTAGCTTCGGAGGCGAAGCGCGCGACGTGACCGCCGACAACGGCGGGATCAAGGGTCGTCACATAGTCTCCGGCTTTTGAACCCTCGATGCTGCCTGCCGCAGCACGCGTATCAGTGAGCATGTCACCACAAGCACGAGCTACCGGACTAGCGATCGAGAAGAAGAACTCCTCGAGTGACGCTCCCGCGTGGCTGGGATCGCGTCTTTTTGCCGAGGAAAGTGTCATCACATCCTCTACCTTGGCGGTGAGCGTCGCCAGGGCATTCGCAAGAGCGGTGACCTTTTTATCAAGGATCCCGACGGCAGAAGCCTCGTTATTGACGTTCATGATGCCGCTGATTTCGTTAAGGAGGCCTTTAGCCGGCTTCATCAGATCCGCCATCAAGGCTTGGCGAAGCACGAGCATTGCCGGGCTTTTTTCCGATCGAGCTGACGGGACAACTCCCGACAAAAGCCATTTATTGCTTTAGTGAGCTTGCCGTCTTCGGCAAGGTAAGTCGTCTCCAGCGCCTTAATTTGCTGCGCGTGATTTTCGCCTACGACCCCGAGACGGTCGACAACCGTTCTCGCAGCCGCGTCCATCTGATCTGTAAGATGCACAATTGCGGCTTCACTCCGCTGACTAATAAGGATGCGAAGGCCTATGTCAAGCGCACACTCGCACGTACCTAAGCGCGACTCCGCGGGAAGTTCGCGACATACTGAAATAGCAGCGGTTCTCGCACTTCAGTGTGGACACGAAAGGCCGTATGACTAAGTCGATTTTGGCCGTAAAGGCCAGAGCACCGTTGTCCGGCGTATGAATGTCGATCCGATTCTTCATCTTCTCCTCGGCAAATGTAGGCTTCAGTTGATAGAGGGAAGAGCGCCTCGGGACGCCCTGCTGAACAAAGCGATCACGAGTTGTTAGCGAAAGCGCTTCCCTCTTGGTTTTTCTGCCTTTGCCGAGGCATCCGCTGATCAAAATAGCGGCACTGTTACGGTTTGATCGTCAGTCCCGGCGCCCGTGTTTGCGAGACGCTCCACAGTGTCCGTTTGAGCTTCGGTCCTCAAATGAGGTACGCGCTCATGGCTCAGCTAGCACATTGTCCGCAGTGCGCGCAACACGTTCTCGTCTCTGTTCGACAATGGCATCCACAATCGACCCCGTAACCTCATCCCACGAGATCTCCGTTTCCGATCCTAATCGACCGCGATCAAGGCCTGCATAGACCGCCTGTTTAACTGGCTGACGTAGATGTTGTCTTGCGGAGCCAATTTCTTCTCCACGACTTCAGTCAACGCACCCTGCCGCACTCGGACGAGGAGGCGCAAGTTGTTCGGGTCGAGCGCGATGAGTCGAAGGACGTCGTCGACTGCTTTGCTTTGCACAGCGGTAGCGTTCTCCCATCGCACCACCGTCTTTTGACCAACGCCCAATGCCTCTTCTAGCTCCGTCTGCGAAAGCATCAGGGCCCGACGCAACGATTGTATTTCCTCACCGGTTAGCAGGCCCTCCGCGCGGCGCCGTGCATCAATGGCCCTTCTTGCGTGGACTCGACTCTGTTCATCAGTGAAGTACTCTTCGCCGCAGCTTTCGCACTTCATGAAACGGTCAGCCTTGATCGACAATAGCGTTCCATTAAGCAGAGCGGGGCGGTCCTCCACGACCTCGCGCGCCGTTCCAGTTTCACAATTAACGCATGGTTCGATCATAATATGTATTCCGCTTAAAGCTAAGGATGAAGAGGAGTTTTGAAGATTCACCAGTTCCGACGACTTTTATTTTTACGTACACCTGCAAGCGTTGACTTGCGCGTCGTAGACGTCGAGTTCTCGCCAGGACGCTTATCCGAGTCGACGGTTTCAATAAACTGGCATTGGGAGCCGCCTAAGACCCGCGAGGGTCGTCCAATGACGTCCGGTGGATGGCCGAGGTCCAAACACCCGTCGAGGGCGACGCGAGTCACGCGTCGGGCTGAGGGATCGGCGGCAAGCTTCCGGACCTCCGCGGGGTCGTAGTACGATTGGCCGGAATGGTTCAAGGGCGGGAAACTTCCGGCGATCGGATGGCGGTTCCATAGTCAGATGGTAGCAAATTGCTACCATCGCCGTCAAGGCCTGTGCCGGTGCTTGCTTGACTTGCTTGGCGTCGCGTTCGGGCGCTCAGCGCACCACGCAGCCTTTTCTTCGCGGAGCATGTTAGCGTTCTGGTCCCGCGCTCCGTCAGACGAGCGAGCAGAACTCAAACGTTCCGGCCGCACCCTAGGCAAGCTGCTCACGCTTCGTAGTCCGCGCACTCTGACTGCATTAACCGACGTGCCGCATGCAAAATCCGCATTCGTCTCTTCCGAAAAATTGTCGCGCAGCACATTGCCGGAGCCAGATCGCCAAGCGACGTGTTCGCGCCCTTGAACCACGGTTGCACGGCAAGAGGACCGCACGTTGCAGCGATCATGCTTGCGATACGATACGCAAAGCGCAGCCTGAGGCTCACGCTCCGGCCGGCGTTCGCCGGCAACCCACTGCGTTACACTTCGCTCGTTCTTTACGTTGCCAACGGTTCCGGTCACGACCACACCGGCAAGACCGACAAGTTTCTTCACGACGGTCCCAATCGGCAGTCGATAAGCGTCGATTTCGTGTGCGTCACTCATTGCTCGTCTCGCCGACACTCTACGCCTAATCGGATCCCCGCCCGGAATCAGTTCGTGGAGCGAGCGAACGAAGTCGTACATCGGGTCCGCGCCTTCCGTTCGCAAAACTTCAAGCATACTTCGATTGTCGAGGCCCGCGAGTTTCTCGCGGGCCACCGTTGCGAGGCGCTCGGCCTTGAAGATCCGGTTGAGGTAGATGGCGAGTTCGGCGACGCGATCAACATCGGCGGCGTAACGAATCGGTACCCCCACCGAAAGCCACTGCTCGATAGCCCGACGCCGCACACCAAAGAGTTGTCCGAGTTCTGCCGTGACAGCTGAAGACTTTTTGCACCGTAAACAGCGACCGTGCACCACGTCGGCGAAACGCGCGCGCAAACGCCCGCGCCATCGCGTCCGGCGTAAGCCGAATGCGGAGCGCGGTGGCGCTCAAGTGTCTACGTCTTTGCATAAAGACTCTTTGGCTTAGTGAGGCTTGAGAGAGATCTGGCCAAGCCTCTTATTTCGGGATGCTTCAGGTTCAAGAGACGCGACATCAGTGCGGCGATATCGCGGCCGAACGGATCGTCTACGGCAGGCACGACCCGGACCCTCCCTCCCCTACGCCGCAACTCGAGCAACCCATCGTCTAGCAGATGGCGCACGGCGTTCTGTGCCTTCTGATACCGAATTCCAAGAGCAGTAGCAAGTTGACCATAGGTAACGCTACCCGCGGCATGCACGAGCAGCAAACTTTGGCTTTTCCTATTTCTCTTGAACAACCATGGCTTTCGCGCTCCGGCTGCGTAGTTGATGCTTTTCTCGATCCCGCCATCGATCTGCACATTCCAAGTCGGAGCGTTAGAGAGCACAGCGATTTTTCGACCCAGCTCCGCGATCTCTTTAAACGCCGGATACGACGGGTCCAATGAGAACCAGCGCCATCTTCGCCCGTCCTGCGCAAACAATCGAACGAGCCCAATTCTCTGTAAGAGCCCAAGATCGCAATACACTGTGGCCTTGGTAAGACCGGTGGCCTTAATTAAATGGCTGTAGCTGCTAGGTCCGTTCGAGGCAAGAAGCGCGATCAGCTTTGTTCTGGTTCGGGTTCCAAAAATGGTTGGCACTCGCTGGAATTGTACTTTCGGTTTAGGACTTGAAGCTTGCGCCAGCGACCCAATCTTCCGAAGTAACCGACAAAGCGCTCTGCACAGTTTCGTATTGCTATATTGGTATGTACCCTTCGATGCTTTGACAAGTCCATCTGCCAAAAGCCGTTCTACGACGGAATAAAAGTGGTTGCGATCGACGCCGGAACTCCGAATGATCTCTCCCGCCGTACAATGCTTGAGCATTGCCAACAGCACGGCCGTTCGTCCTTTGCTGCCGAATAGGGTGGCGAGTGCACCAGCCGGGCTTAACGCGTTTCCGGAGCTTGGGCGGTCGATGTGTGGACGCGAGAAGGATACGCGGTCTAGATACACTCGCAAGCGCTAGACAGAGCGCTCGTAGGTCCTTTGCCCAAGGGTGAGAGTCATTCAGAGATATGACTCTTCGCGTCCCTTTCTTCACGCTCGAGAGAACAAGCCCTGATCGCAGAAGCGGCCCCAGGAGCCTTTCGAATTTAGCGACCTCTGCGTTTCCCGCGCTCGCGCGAAGCTCGTAACTGTACATAGGCCCTGCAACTGCAAGCGTAGCGAGAACCCGTTCGCGCACCCCGCGACCGAATACCCACGGCATTCGGCACGATGAATCGCCCTCCTGAAGAACCTCGTATCGAATTTGCCCTCTCGGCATCTGTCACCGCCTGGGAACTCACAACAATCCTGACTCTAGAATATTCAGCCGAATGCCACCAGTGCGACACAAAGATTTCGGATCAGCGCAAAATCCGTATGGCTCCATCTGTATGACCCGACACGCATGTCGGGACACGCATGTCGGGACACGCATGTCGGGACACGCATGTCAGGTCATCTGTGCGCTCGCGCGCCGAGCATGTTCCGCAATGTCCAAATTGGTCACGCTTCTCCAAATTGGTGACTCGTCTCCAAATTGGTGACTCGTCTCCAAGTCGTTCGCGCAACGTCTAAAGTGTTGCAAAACTTGTGAAGACAGTCTAAACTGCATGTAATCGTGATTACCGACACTTCAAAGTGTTCAGCAGCCAGTGAAGAGCAGCAGCACGCCGATAAGGATGCATTCCCACTCTCGGAAGCAGCTGCGCGGTTGGGGATCTCCCTGCGGGCGGCGCGGAATGCTGCGCGCAAGGGCGATCTCCCAGCACTGCGCATCGGCCGGCGATTTTTCATCCTGCGCAAGCGCTTTGAAGAGCTAATCGGTAACACCAATAGAACATAGCCCTCGGAATCCGGGGTCTTTTTCTTTTTAGGAGATTTTTCAGGGAACCGAAGCAACTAGTCAATCGCATTTACCTCGGCCCGTCCTGAAATCAAGAAAGCCTCTGCGAGTGCAATCGCAACGGCTTTCAGGTGGGCCGGTACCGCGTCAACGCTAGTACGATGGGCGCGGAACTTCTAACCTGCTCTCAGGATACCATCCCGAGAGCTTGAGGGCAACATGTCCCTTCCGTATCGTTCAGCGTGCCTATGGCTGCACAACAGCAACGGGCACAAATCTCTTGAACTGGCTGGCGACGCTGGGACGGAGCCGCGCGGTCTACACGGATGAATCGCAGTAGCGGGGACCGCGAACGCAACAAGCCCGCTCACGCTATAGCGAGCACCAAGAGTGCGTCTGACTCCGATGCGCCAGAGATCGAGTTCCATCGGCCTCGCGGCTGTTACACGAAGCTGCAGCGAGAAGGCCTTCAGCTTTCAGCATCAGCCGACATCCAACACTTAGCTGGCGGAACCTATACCATCGCCATACCCGGCGTCTTTACCTACGCGGTAGTCGTTCCCGAAGGCCGGTGCACATGCGATCGCTATCGTACAGCGCGGCCCAGGATTTGGTGTGAGCATGTTTGGGCGATATTCTATTTCCTCGATCCTCCGACCCAAGATGAATTCCAGATTCCAGAACATGGGGCGGCCCTTGCGCCGGCAATTGACGCTTCTCCGGAAAGAGGTATGTCAGCAGCGGCGTTGCGCGCAGTCGACTTAGCATCCATACCGATCGGCGGATGGACGAAGTTTAGGTCAGCATATGAAAAGGCGATTCAGGGTGAGTTCGGTGATGTTATGGATCTCTTCCTTATAGTTGTAAGGCAATACGCAGGAGATAGCCTTTGGAAACCCCCTGGCGAAGAAAAGCGCGGCCGACACTCATATCCGCTGTGGCTCATGCTGTTTGCACACTTCTTGCACACCTTCAACAATCTGACGCTGCGCGGTACACAGGGCCTCCTTGTGTTCCTTGCGCGAGTGGGATACCTTGACGCTCACGCCACGCCGGCTTTTGCAGCCATAGGAGCATTCATTAGAAGCTCTTCTACGAGTCTGATCATCAATGACCTGATGTACCTGTTTGCATCCCCATTCAGAAGCAGAACGAAGCTACGCCTCGGCGCAGACGGCACCGGATGGAGTCAAGCAAGTACGGAGATCACCGTAAAGAGCACCGAGACAAGAAAGAGGAAGCTAGAGAGCATGTTTGGTGGCGCACGGTATTCATCTCAGACGTCGATCAGCTCTTCGTAGTGAGCGCCTGGGTTACAAACGAGGATATTGGGGAAGGGCGAATACTCAAAAGCCTACTACCCGGGCTCGTCGATCGCGGGTGGGAAATCGGACCGTTTCTTCTTGATGCCGGTTTTGATGACACGTTACTTCGCGATCAGCTGATCGAGATGGGCATTGAACCTTTTGTTCCCTACAGAGATGGCCGAGTCAATGCAATACCGCGAAAACACCGCAACAAGGTCAAGCATCCGGATAGGCTAGAGGAGTGTTTTCACGCGTTTAATCACTACGACGCTCAATTCAAGCCGGTGTTCCGATTTAGAGTCAAGGAAGAGTGCTGTATTGCCTCTGTTAAGACGCGATTCTCGTCCTACGTTCGATCAGATTGCGAAGTCGGAGCGCGGAACGAGATCCTCATGATGTTCTGTTGTAATAATCTGCGAATCCTAAATATTGGGCTTTCGGTCCTAGATGCGATCAAGAAGGCGGAATCACGCGCAGGCGACGGTCGCGCTCGCGCTATCGGATCTCGCTCGCGCGGGTTCCGCATCGCGCCGAACAATCAACTAAGCCTTATGGATCTGAACGTAGCTTCGCCATAACGCGATCGATTAGTCCTGCGGTGGCGCGTGGCGCGACACGCCTGCGCCGTCTGCCACCGCCGCTTAAATCAGTACCGGCCGCGCTAGATGTTTCGCTTGCTATTTCTCCTTGCTCTTCCCTAAGTACGGAGATCCATCGACGTTATAGATAGGCATGCCATCGGTGAGGTTCGTTTTACCGTCTAGACCCCGCAGCATTTCTCTCCATTTAGAAACATGCACAAGAGCCTCTTCCAACGAACGCGTATGATGCCCCTCGGCAACGGCTAAGCCAATGATCGACATACCGCTTGCTGTCGAAATTCTCAAGTCTTTGTCACCAGGAGCGCGGGCTGCGATCAGATATCGTTGAGTCTCTTGTCGTATTTCGTTCTCGCAATCGGATCGTAGCTTGGAGATCTGCTCCCGTGCCAAGTCAAGGACCCGTTGCCCAAATCCAACGGCCTCCTCACGTGTTGGAATCTTCCCCTTATGAATAACCTTATTGCGAAAGTTTACGTCCTTGATGGAAAGCAGCGAGGGAGCCTCGCCATAATGAGCTGACCATGAAGCGATGAAAGCCCCTAATTGCCTCTCAGAGAGGTCGTTCATGGGCTTCCAGGTCTCATCAAAGAGAGCCGGCTTGCCCGGTTGCATCTTCAGGAGCAACACGCGCATTGCGAACTCACAGAAGCGTTCAAGACAGGATGCAAATGAGGTTACTGCTTCCCTGTAGTATCCATCATTTATGGCGTTTGCCCCTATTTCGAAGAGCACCTCAAACTTCTGTGCCTGGAGGATCGTAACGGTTTTATGCCCTTTGGAACAGGTAAATTCATAGCGACCTGAATCCTGATAGCCAACGAGTGTAAAGCCACTCGGCACCCCATCTTGTATCTGGCATTCCATGCACGGGATCATCAACAGCATAGAGGCTGCCTCATTCCATCAGATTTTGAACCAAACTGACCGCGACGGAAGTCCCGATTCGGCACCAGCGACAGTTCGCCGTTATCTAGCGTTCAAGATTTTGAACCGAAAGCGCGGACAGAGCGGCATCGGTGACGAGGGTGGGGCCGATGCCGGCGCCCTTTCCTAATCGCGGATCGTCGAGGCGTAAATAGGCGCGCCATGAGCCGTCGTCGGATTTCTCTACGACGCCGGTGACCTTCTTGTTGGCACGCAGTTTCTCGATGTTGCGTGCAAGTAACCGCTGGTGTCGCGGAAGCATGCCCAAGGCTAGTAAACTGGCGGGAAGCCATCCGGTGGGACGTTGCCGCTCGAGCTCGCACAGGAGCTCGGCGACTTCTTTGGGCAACTTGCAGGCTGGTGGCGGCCCTTCTTCACCGCGCCCTTTGGCATTTTCGAAGGCATCGATGGTTCTGCTCGACGCGTCCATCAACACCGAGTCGAACCCGTCATACTCGGATGGGTCCAGCCGAAGGCCGTTCCGGACGTATCTTTCCAGATATGCCAACTCGTCAACGCTCTGCACTATCGGCATATTGATTATCTGCTTGCGCCGCTCGACGTATTCGATGAACTGCGCCGGCATCGTTAGTACGTCAACGATGGTTTCCAGGTCGTCCACGGACACCGTCCACGCTGGCCGAGACGTCCGCTGCAAATATGTGCGAGCCGTATTCACGATGTGCCCCAACTGTTCAAGGGTCAGCGAGACGAGGTTGAACTTCAAATGTTCGCTGCGCCGGACCTCGACAGTCTCGGCAGCATTCTGGAATCGCGCGACTTGCGTGCTTTCGACATAGTCCATGGCGCGGTTGGTTTGGCGATGCGCCTTGAGCACCAACTCTTCGAGATCCGCCTGCACGCGGGATTCGACGCCGGCGCGCGCCGCTTCGGCGAAATCGCCGCTCTTCACTTCGACGAGAAAGACATGACCAGCGAAAACGACGAGGATATCTACGTCGCCTTCGAATCCCGATCCCTTGTACTTCATGTCGGCATAGACTTGAGCACCGGGCAGCGCCTTCGTGAACAGTTCTACTCCCCGCTTTACGGCGTACGCCGAACGGTGCCGCTGATACGATTCCCATTGCGGCGCACTTTTCAGCGTGCGTTCGAGCAACGATTGCAAGGAAGGCAGCAAGAGACTAGGACTCGGGAGCGCGTACGATCCTCCAAATTGAACGAGCGGCCTGTTCTTGAGCGGACTGAAGGCTTGTATCTGCCAGTAGTCGGTGAGTCCTGATCGATCTAGGGAAAACGCTCGGAGAATGCGCTGTACGGTATCGGCGGCCAAACCGGTTTCGGTGACGAGATCCTCGACGGCCGGAGCGATGGAATGTCCGGTGCGCGTCGATATCCATAGCAAGAGCGAAACTTGGAGATCGAAATCTCCATGCGCGCCGTCGAATTGTTCGAAAAGCAGACGATGGCGCTCATCTGAAACGGGTCGGTTTTTTCTGATGTTGTGAAAGTCGCTGATGACCACGGCAACCTGCTCTTGGCCGGCCATCGCGACATCGCGTATGCGCTCGTCATATGCATCCTCCAGGACAAGAGCTTCGCCGGGAGTGAATCCGAGCGCGTTTCTTATTGCGTCCGAGAACGGCTGGAACAGCGCGCGCATCAGCGCCTTCTGTTGGTGATCGTAACGCTCGCCACGAACGCCTTGCTCGAATGCAAGAATGCTCGCAAGCGCGTCGCGAAACTCCAGATCGGGCGGCGTTGAGCCATCTGCAGGTAGTTCGGGAAGCACGTATTGGACTGCCGCCTGCATCTGCGCGTCAAGGGTGTCGACGATTTCCTTCGCGGCATCCAGATCTACAACGGGCTCGATACCGTGGTCGCCCTGCTTCGCGAGGAGAAGAGCGAGGTGCTCGATGACCGCGTAGGACTGGGACATTTCCTTACCGGCAAGCTGCGGCGCGAGATGGTGAAGGTTGAAGACGAACCCAAGAACGGCGAGAGGGTCGAAGGGCTTGCCCAATTCCAAAATCCGCTCGGAAGCGCATCGCATCTCACTAGGGACTGAGGCGCGCCAGTCAGCCAGCGCCTGCCGCATAGCCGCGAACTGGCCGGGGTCCGCCTTGTTGCGGAGACGGATATTCTTCCCTTGCTCGATGGCGATGGGGCCGTAGTTGAGTCGTGCGCGCGACTTGTTGGACTTTTTCTTCTTTCGTTTCTTGCTCATCGAGTAGGGTCACAGCTGAGGACTTGCTTGGCTATTATACCCCACTCGGTTGCTTGCTAACGGATCGCGCGCCGGCCAACAGTCGTCGTAGCTCACCGGCCCGCACTTTGTCATCGGTGCCTAGAACCGCCGTTCCCCTCGCGGGACCGCTAAGTAAGGCCCACCGTGCCACGTGCGCTTTTGGTCCGGGCGGCCGCGCGTCGCGGCAAACCACTTCTGGGTAGGGTAGCCCATTGTGCCACCCCTATGGCACGAATTCTGTTCAAACTGGTGGGATGAGGTGACCCGCATGAAATTCGAAATCAAGGGCCTTGACCGCCTTCAACGCGAGCTTCGCGAAGCACAGGAAGCGCTAAAAGCACTAGATGGGCGGCTCGGCAGCATCAATTTCAATCCGCACGACCCTGACAGCGTCGGCGCGGCAATCTCCGAGGTCGGCACCATGATCGACGAGCGCGTTGCGCCCTGGCAGAGTAACGCACTCGTTCAGCGACTAGCGGCCGGCCTCAAAGAGCGCTACGCCGCCGGAATACGCGACCGCGCTCGGAAGGCACTCGAAGGCAGTCAGTGCGACGTGTCGCCGATCGGGGAGAAGTGATGTTATGTCACGATTCGTGCGCCTAGAGATCCACGATCCTTTCGTCACGCTCGCAACGACGCTTAGACGCTTACGGCCGGCAATCGAACGCGCCTACTACGCGGCGTTCGCTGCGTCGGATGCTGCGAACGCGGCACTCAAAGAATATCAGTGGGCAACCTTCGACGACTCGATGGTCCACGACCTCATCGGTGAGATGCTTCCGCGAATGGAACGAAGCGATGTCGATCCGGAGGTGCTCTACGCAGGTGCTATCGCTGAGGATAGCCATTGCGATATGCAGTCCACTATTGTCGTCCTGTTTGCCGACGACCTTCTGCAACGATTCGCATCGAAGGTGCTGGGGAAGAAGATCGGCCTCCACGGCTATGGCCCCCTTTACCGCGGCGTTCACTTGACATCGTTGCTGCGGGCCACGACGAACTGTGTCCGGCACGTCTCCGAGTGGAAGACTACCCATTCCCATACCGCGAGTTGAAAGATGCCGAGAGCAACGACGAGCGCAAAGCCATTCAAAGTATTCTTGTGCTGCAGCAAGCATACGGTCTCGGTAAACACGAGCGCGTTCGCGACTTCGTTTCATGGCATACGGCGTCACCATCGATGGCCTATACGGCACGCATCCGCCGGACTACCAACGCTTCGAGGACGCGCTCCTTGAAGGCGCTAGGGACATCGCGATCACAGCTGGACCGGAGGCAGAGGAGAGCCTGGCAAGAGTCCTCACGGCGAACCTAACGCTGTGACGAACTAAGGACGATGGCTAGCGACGCGCCTGAACTCGGTGCGGTGATCGACGCGCTGCGGCGACGCCGTAGCACGTGTATATACTGCGATCGCCCACCTGCGACGTGGGAACACATCGTGCCCGAAGCCGTCGGCGGTAAGCTCACGGCCTTCGTGCTATGCGAGGTGCATCGACTGATCGAAGCTGATCACCGTTTCGCCGAGCGTTTTGCGCCGATGACGCATCTCTTGCAGGTGCAGCGCCAAGATGGTCGCGTTGGTGCGGCGATGATGCTCGAGAAGGCTGATGGCTCGGGCGGGCGCGGCTATTCGACGACGGGACTAATGGAGATCCCCACCGATGTGATCAAGGACGACGAAGGACGTTTCGTGCGCGTCATCGACGAGATTACGCGCGTTCCCGAAGATCCGCAAGCAGATCGCCGGGCAATCGGCCCGACCACGTGGAGCCTGCGGCGATTTCCACTCGTGCCGGAAACGCCCGAACCTCGTGGCGGATTATGGGTTCGGCCCTCAAACGTGGCCCAGCATCGTGAAGATAGCGCTGCACTTTGTGGCGAGCTTCGAAACGGGCGACGAGCCGCCGCGCGAACTCGTCGATCGACTCCAAGCGAATCATTTACGGGCAACCATCCGTCCCGGACTGCGTTACCGTTACGGCGATCGAGGGACCATACTTTACGGCGGGGCTCGACAGTGCGCACGAGGTCGCATGCTTTGAGGGGGACGGTTACGCGTCGGTCGCGATTTCGCTTTTCGGCGTCTTTCGTTGCCTGGTACGCCTTGACGGCGTTCGATGTGCGCGAACACTACGCTACGTGCAACGCCTCGCGGGCGAAGCCACCGGCGCTAACGTCGGAGGATCTCGTTTACCTCCCGTGGCGACAGGCGAACGACGAGGAACAAGCGCAGTGGCTCGAGGGAGTCAGAGAACGGGTTACGGCGCTCATTGACCGTCGGATCAACGTCTATTACGACAAGAAGGTGCGCGAAGCGCTCCCGAAAGCCTACGGGGAGTTTTCGCGGCACGCATTCGACCATAAGAGTCCGATCGAGGGCATCTCGGTGTACCTGCGCGCGGAGCATCGAGCAGACGATTCCTAACCATGACGATCTGGAGATTGTTCTGCGCGAGGCGCTTGCAAAGCCGGACCTGCTCGACAAGATCCTCAAAGATTCTGTGATCGTTGGGCGCGCAAAATTAAAATGACGGCTTCTCGTGTCCGGGCCGCGGACCGAGCGGCCATTCGCCGGACTCATCCGATTTCTGCTCGCGTAGGGCGTCCATCTCGTCCACCATCTTCTGTAGCTCCGGACCGATTTCGTCTTCAACTTCATCGAACGGGCGGCGATTCGCGGATCGGCAATAAATTGGTCGCGAGGCACGTATCCGCGTGCCCATACGTCATTGATCGGCGAACCCGGCAGTTCGATTGGGTCTTGGCATACGCGTCGTAGTGCCGTTGCTTCTCTTCTTCGCTACGCCTCTCGGAGTCAGACCGCCACGCAACGCGAGTGCGAGATCTGCTTGCAATGCGTTTCCGGTCATAAACACGGAATTCGACGTCACCGCTGGCCAAAGCCGTTGGTGGAGGATGTCGTTTGAAGCGAAACCGTGGCCGAACGGCACGTAGAAGAGGTATTGCAGATCGATCAGATTCGTCTCGCGCTGTGGGATGAGCTTCGCCCAGCGATGCGGCCACGAACGCAAGGAAAATGCGCGCGATGCTCGCCGCATAGGGCGCGTAGCGGGGAAACGTGACGCCGCGCCCGACGGCGTGCGCAATCGTGATCATTACGATCTCCGGCGGCACGATGCGAAGAAGGGCAAACAGCGCCGCTAAGAGAGCCGACAGCCGCTCCAGGTCGCGACTGCCGAGCAGCTCGTCGGTGCGTGCGATCGCCTCGTCGATGCTGCGCACGCGCCCGATGAATCTCTTCGTGAAGGCCACCCAGCCGGCGTTAAACCGCTCAATGTCGATTATGTCGATCTCGTCGCGCCATAGCTGCGCTTTCTCTGGTCTGAGACAGAAAACTCACCATTGGACCAGCGCTGCCGCCACAACTTCTGCTCAAGGGTTCCATCGTAGACAAGTTTACGGCCGTCGGGCGACGAGAAGACGTTTCGGGCGCCCATGTCAACCGGAATCTGCCCGTTCATCGGAACGTGCTTCCCGAAAAGGCTCTCAAGCACGAGCTTGCGGTACGTTATTGGCGTCGTGAGGTGCATGCGACCCATGCGTCGAGCGAGGTCTCGTACGCGTTGCTCGGCCGTGGATCGTTGCGAGCGCTTGGGCTTACTGTAGAGGTCGGCGATGATCTCCCGCGTGAGAGTTGGCACGCAGATCACATCAAAGGCGTGGCCCATCTCTTCAAGCTCCTCATGCGTGAGCGTTTGAATGACGGACTTATCGAAGACGACTGCGGGAAACACTATCTAGTGGGTCATGTGGAGCGCTTTGATAACGGCCGGATAACATTGTCAACGTATTGCCGTGGGTCCGGCTTGCGAAAATAGTCCGGAACGTACGGCTCAGCGAGACCGACCAATTCGCTCGCGGCGAGGCCGAGGGCAGCACCAACAGCGGCTCCAGGCGCGCCACTAGCCGTATGGCCGATGAAGCCGCCTGCAGCAGCCGCTAGGGTACTCGCTCCCTCGCCCAGAGCGTCGAATATCGCGATGCGGGCTCGGCGATACCACGCGCCGTCATTTGGGTCTAGACCCTTGTCTAATGCGTTCACGAACTCCGCGCCGAGGGCCGGCCCATTCGTTGGATCGTCGTTCGCCCGCCATAGCCATTTCTGGAAAGCTCTTGTTGCAGGGTGCTTCCGGATTTCAATGCAAGTTGACTGGAGCGACGACGTTCCTAAGGAGCAGCGTGCGCATCGACGGAACGCTGCCCTCAGCGTAGACAGATTCCGCTGCTACCGTAGCGGCAGCGCTCCGCGCAATATCGGCGGCGATTCTCTCTACAGCTTGCCAGGTTCCGTCCGTTTCGAAGATGTCGTATTCATTTTTTAGTACTACCGACGTCGCATAAAGATCACGTGCGGCTTGGCGAGCAGCATTGGTAACCCGAGTGTCGGTTGCGTTGATAAACGCGTCTTTGCCGGGGACGCGATCACCAAAGACGCCCCGGTCGGCGAACTGCATCGCAACATCGACAGCTTCTTCCGCACCCAATGCGTCGGTCGCCGTCGTTCGTTTAATGAATGCATCGATCAACTGCGCCTTCAATCCCTTATCCATACCCGGAAAGCAAATGGTGAGATCACGATCGGCGAGCGATCCCGGATCGCGCTGCGCGTTCACGGGGTCCGGCATTCCAAAAACGACGCTGCCTAATGAGCCAACGTCCGCGGTCCACACAACAAACTCCAGACCGCCGTCTTCGAGCAGTTGAAGTAGAGCCGGCGGCTGAAAGTAATCCAAAAGAATGGGAAGTATGAACGCCCGCCCGCTTGCCTTTACAGCGACTCTGGGTGAAATAACCAAGGCTTCCCCTAGAGCGGCAAGCTCTGGGAGATATTGGGGCCGCAGTTCTGAATATTCGATGCGATTTGCGCGACCGATGAGACGTTCACTAAGATCGTCGAGGCCCGCAGTGTAAATGACGTCAGGTAGCGTTCGTTGCGCCATGCGCATATTATAGATCAATCTAAACGGCGAGGCAAAAAAGTTCGACGAACGGTTTACCCTCCACTTGTTCTCTCGTAGCGCCGGGCAAGCTCGACTGTTAGATCACGTAGGCGACGGCGGGGAAAGAACGGTGACTCTCCGGAAAGATCCATCTCCGCCAAAATGACAAGAGCCTCCGTTTCCTCGTCGAGACCGTGAACTCTTAGCCCTTGCGTAACGTCGGTGAGGATACTCATCACACGCGCCGACGCTTCGGCGCTCGCTGGGGCCTTCCGAATCAGTTCCGCCTTTGCCGTCATGCCAGCGAATGCTTTACGAAGAAGCTCAACGATGTGCGGGTTCGGATCATACGGCGGAGATCTCCACTTCTCCGTCTCAAGCCCGTACGCTTCGCTGATCGCAAGCGCCGCTGCGGCGGATCGCCCAATGCCTTGTACGCAATTAATAAATAGCGTGTCGATTGCAGGCGCGACTCGGCGCACAAACCGTAGAATCCGATCAGCCTGTGAAGACGTCATCGGCGCAAAATATTGATCGACGCGCGAGACAACAGCATCACCTTCATCTTCAGGTATAGCATCATCAGCTCGGATGATGATCCGGCCCAAGTACGTCGGCCGATGTTGCAATTTCGGCGCAGCCTTCTTCCACCGCGTGCCGACGAAGGAAATCACGGCAAACGGACGATCCGAGACGAATTCGCTTGCCGCAGCCCTGTCGCCGACGATAATCTGGCACAACATCTTATTCGGCCACCGTCTTCACTCGATTTACACCCAGACGGTATCACTCCTTGCCAGTGCCCGGAGCCTCCGACCCAAACAAATCGACGTTACAGAACCTTTCTGACTGGCTGGGGCCGCAGTGTATCAGAAAACGCGGAGACGTATTTTAAATACGGTACTGGCCAATGTATTAAATACACCGTCCCCGGCGGACCCCCGCTTGTTCGCTGCGCCCCGCGCTATCCCCGGCAAAACTCCTCGTAGTCGCTTTCCACTTGCGCCGCATATGCCCGTGCGAATCGCACCATCCCATCTTCGAATGTGTCGCTGGTTCCCAGATATTGCGCGATCATCTGCGGATCACCGGTGCGCGCGTGCGCGCGAGCCAACACCCTTCCGCACCGCGCTGCAAAGTCGACCAGTCGATCGGCGTCGATTCCCTCGACGTCCAACGACGATTTCCCATCGCGCAGTTGCCGCACGTAATAGTCACGTTCGCCGTCGCTGGTCCATCCGACGAAGAGATCGGTCGCAGCTTGCATCAAGTGCTGACCTACGATGGCGCGCTCGCCGTGATTGCGATAGATCGAGCGTCCCAAGTACGGTTCGAGCGCCGACGCTTGCGCCTGTTTGACTTGCAAATAGAGTCGCGCACCCTCGCGCGATTCGAAGTGCGCAACGACCGTCAGCAGTCCCACGCTACCCACGCCCACGGGATGCTCGAAAAAATCAACCGCGTGGTACCGCTCAAGTAACGTGCGCACGTGCGGCTGCAGCGATTGCCGGTACGCGACGATTGCGCCTCGAACCATGTCTTCGTGCTCCGGCGTGGGCTTGACGTGGTCGGCATCGCGCGGTGCGGTCAGCTCGCGTGCGATCATACCACGCAGGTCGACTCGGGAATACCAGATCTCCAGCGGGGATAGTTGCGCCAGCGTGCGCATGTGGCGCCGGTAGGCTTTTGCCGCGCTGTAGGCCGCCGCTTCCCCGCAGCCTTTGCTGAAAGCTCGCACCTGCGCGAGCAGCGGCGCGCTCGCGCACAACCGCGCGACGTCCCACTCCCACGGCCCCGGCAACGTTTCATCGAAATCGTTGACGTCGAAGATCAAATTACGTTCCGGCGTGCTATAGCCGCCATAGTTGAGCAGATGCGCATCGCCGCCAAGCTGCACGCGCAGGCCGGTGACCGGGTGGCCCGCGAGATCAGCAGCCATCAGCGCGGCGCCTCCGCGATAGAACGCAAACGGATCGGCGCGCATGCGTTCGTGTCGAAGCTCGAGGAGAGCCGGAATCCGCCCGGCCTCGGTCTCGTGCAAAAGTTGCACGGGATCCCTACGATCCGACGCCGGTTTCCAGCGGGCAAAGCTGGTACGCGGTACCCGCTTGCGCAGCGCCTTCGCGTCGCCGTTCGCGGCCGTCATCCCCGCAGTGCCGACCGTCCCGGATAGCGCGCGGCCGAGCCGAGCTGATCTTCTATGGCCATCAACCGATTGTACTTGGCGACGCGATCGCTGCGCGAAAGCGAGCCGGTCTTAATTTGTCCCGCGGACGTCCCAACCGCGATGTCGGCAATCGTCGTATCTTCGGTCTCACCTGAGCGATGCGAGATCACGCAGGCGTAGCCCGCCTTGTGCGCCATGTCGATCGCGTCGAGCGTCTCCGTCAGCGTGCCGATCTGGTTGACTTTGATCAGAATCGCATTGGCGACGCCTTCCTTGATTCCGCGCGCGAGAAATTCCATGTTGGTCACGAAGATGTCGTCGCCCACGAGTTGCACCTTAGAACCGAGCGTTTCGGTCAACGCGCGCCAGCCGCTCCAGTCATCTTCGGCCAGGCCGTCTTCAATCGAAACGATGGGATAACGCGCGCACAGATCCGCATACAATTTGACCATCTCGCCCGAGCTGATGCCATGCTGTTTGTCATGCGCGAAGTACTTGCCGTCCTGATAAAACTCACTCGATGCCGGATCAAGCGCAATCGCGACTTGATCGCCGGGTTTATAGCCCGCCTGTTCGATGGCGGCAACGAGTAATTTCATCGCCTCGTCGATCGAATCGAGCGGCGGTGCGTAGCCGCCCTCATCGCCGACCTGCGTGGGCAGGCCGCGATCGTGCAGCAGCTTGCCCAGCGCATGAAAAACCTCTGCCCCATAGCGCACGGCCTCGGAGAGACTCGGGGCGCCGACCGGCACGATCATACACTCTTGAAACTGCAACGCGCCCGACGCGTGTTTGCCGCCGTTGATCACGTTCATCTGCGGTACGGGCAAAAGCGCCGCGGACGGACCGCCCAAATAACGAAAGAGCGGCAATGACAAACTCGATGCTGCGGCGCGCGCAACGGCAAGTGAACAACCAAGCAAGGCGTTCGCGCCGAAATTCGCCTTGTTCGGCGAGCCGTCGATTTCAATCAGGCGGTCGTCGATTTCACGCTGCGCGGTCGCGTCGAGCCCTTCGATCGCGGGCCCGAGCGTTTCATTCACTGCCGCGATCGCTTTGAGCACGCCTTTTCCGTTGTAACGCTTTTTGTCGCCGTCGCGCAGTTCAACGGCTTCGTGCGCGCCGGTTGACGCACCCGACGGCACCAGCGCCTCTTCCACCGAACCGAAACTGGTGGCGACGCTTACCGCCACCGTCGGATTGCCGCGCGAGTCGAGCACTTCGCGTGCGTGAACGGCCTCGATCAGCGGCCGCCCGCCGCCACGTAGCGATTCAATCGACATCGCGTGTCCTACACGCCTTCTTTGATCCAGCGATCCATATCGTGTTTGCGCGACACAAATTCGTTGGCGTTGAAGAAAATCTTCAGCTCGCGCTCCGCTGCGCCTTTGCTGTCACTGCCGTGCACCAAATTACGGCCGATCGATTGCGCAAGGTCGGCGCGAATCGATCCCGGAGCGGCGCTAAGCGGGTTGGTTGCGCCGATCAACTGGCGACAGGCCTCGATGACGCCCTCGCCTTCAACCGCAAGCGCCACCAATGGGGCACTGGTGATAAAGCTGACCAGATCGCCGAAGAACGGCTTGTCTTTGTGTTCGGCGTAGTGCTCGCGCGCCTTGTCGCCGGGTAGTTGCATCAACTTCATTGCGGCGATGATATAGCCGCGCCGCTCGATGCGTGTGATGATTTCGCCGACGAGACCGCGTGAAACGGCGTCGGGCTTACACAGGATCAGTGTTGTTTCTATTGCCATAGCAGGCCCCGAATACGTCGCAAGCGCACGCTCCACCTATGGAGCCGGCCGAACATCCGTACCAAGGCGTGCAGCGTGAACTGCGCGGCACTGCGTTCGCATCGATCCGCTACGAACGCACGACCGCAAGCACCAACGATGATGCCGCCGCACTCCTTGGCGATCCGGCCGTTGCGGGCATGACCATTGTCGCCGAAGAGCAGACCAAAGGGATGGGACGCAGAGGCCGGTCCTGGACCGCATCGCCGGGCAGCTCGCTCCTTTTGACCACACTCCCGCCCGGACCCATGGCCGCAGCGAGCCTCTGGATCGTGCCGTTCGGGGTTGCGATCTGCGTGCGCCGCGCACTTCGCACGAACGCCGTTCGCAGCGAGCTTCATTGGCCCAACGATCTCCTCACCGGCGGAAAAAAAATCGCCGGCATTCTGTGTGTCTCACGCGTCGTCGGCGACCGCGCATGGGTTGCCGCCGGCGTCGGCATCAACGTGCATCGCCCGCCGGGTGCCGACGAAGCAATCTCGCCCCCGCCCGCTTTCTGCGATGACGTCAATCCGGCGATCACCCGCGCCGCGTTGTTGCGCGATCTTCTTCTCAACTACGACCTGTGGCGCGACATGCTCGAGATGCCGCAACGCATCGCGCGTCTGTGGGAGCGGATGGCCGGCCTCCCCAAGCGCTATCGCATCCTAAAGGATAGCGCCACGGAACCGATCGACGTCACCGCGATCGGTCTCGCTAACGGCGGCGGCTTGGTTGTGCGGCACGACGATGGCCGAAAGGAAACGATTGCGCTCGCCGATGCGCGAGCGCTCCGCTAACCCTTCGACAGGCTCAGGGTGACGGGGCTATTGCCCCATGGTCGCGTCGAAGAACCTATCGAGGTCGCCGTGGAATTTTTCGAGCGACGGAACGTGCAGATAGACCATGTGCCCGGATTCGTAGTAGCCGAAATGAACGTGCTCGCGCAGCGCTTGGGGCAATTCCAGATGCGAGAACGTCCATTCGGCCGCGCCGAACGGCGTCGCCATATCGAAGTAGCCGGCGCCGACGAATACGCGCAGATGTGGATTTTGGATCATCGCCTGCTGGAGGTCGTTGCTCGTCGTCGGAGCGATCCACGGGAACGTTCCTTTGCGCGTGAAGTCCCAGAGCCCGAAGATATCGCCGGTGCATTCGTTGTACGTTTCCTCGCTCTTCCAGCCCAGATCGTTGCGCACGTAGCTGAGGAAACTGGCTTGAAAGCCGGGATCCGTTGCAGCATCGGCGGGATCATAGTCGGCCGAGTCGCCGAGCGGATCGAGATCGTAGCCGGTATAGCGGGCGTCGAGCCGCCCGGTCGACTGACCGGATTCGATCAGCAACTCTTTCTCAAAGCGCTGCGGCAACACGCGCAGGTCGGCTTTCTCGATGTACGCAGCGTTCAGCCCGATCAGGTGCGACAATTGGGTGGCAATCTGCACGAACTGCTGGTGCGAAAGCCGATCACCCTGTACCAGAGCGGTCGCGTACGCGCCGTTGGCAAACGCACGCGCTTCGCTCACGACGCTTTGCAGCGAGCCTTTGTTCGGCGAGTTCGAGTGATACCAATTGACCGCGGCTTCGGTCGGCAGGTACGTAACGTATGCGAGGTCGTTGCCCGGCCCCGGTGCGATCGTATCGAAGTCCAGCACCGACGAGAGCAAAATCACGCCGTTGAACGCCATCGAATCGTTGCTCTGCAGGTAGTTCACCAGCACGGCTGAGCGCGGCGTTCCGTAACTCTCACCGAGTAAGAATTTCGGCGAGTTCCAACGATCGTTGCGCGTGACGTATTGATAGATGAAGGCGCCAAAGGCGGCCGCGTCCTGATCGATGCCGTAGACGGTCTTGGGGTCGACCTTCGGCAACAGGCGGCTGTAGCCGGTACCGGGCGCGTCGATGAACACGAGGTCGGACTTGTCGAGCAAACTGTAGTCGTTGTTGACGAGCTGGTACGGCGGCCCAACGTTGTGCCCGGCGTTCGGGAACACCACCCGTCGCGGCCCGAGTGCGCCCATGTCGAGCGGGACGCTCGCGCAGCCGGGTCCGCCGTTATAGAGGAACGTGACCGGCCGGTGCACGGGGTCGGCGCCGTCTTGCGTGTACGCGATGTAAAAGATGCGAGCCTCGGGTGCGCCCTTATCCGATTTGATCTCGATCGTCCCTGCTGTCGCCGTGTAGGCGATCGTCTTGCCGCCGACGGTCACCTCGTGGTGCGTCGACACGCTGTCGGCTGCAGCGGGATGTTCGGGTGGGGCCGGTGCTTTGGGAGCGTCGGCCGCCTGGGCGATCGACGTTACGGTAAAGAGCGCGCAGAGCAGCGCGGAAGCAAAAACTCGCATGTGCATACGCGATGCATTGCGCCTTCTAGTGCAACGCCCTTCTTAGAAACGATCAAAAATTTATTTGACGACGCCGCCGAGCGGGACGCCTGCACCAGAGATCGCAGACTTGGCTTGGGTTTCTGCGCCGCCGTCGATTGAAAGGCACAGGTTCGACGCCGTGTTCACGGTGGCGGGCTTGGGGATCATTTTTGCGGAAATTCCCGCGTCCTTCAGTGCCTTGGTAGCGATCATCGTGTCGGCGTTACTGCCGAAGAACAAAATCAAGTCAGCCATGACGCTGCGGCCCCTAGCCCGCCTCTCCGGTTACGAGTTGTGTCAGTGCCGCTGCGACTTCATTGAGCTCCGCCACGCGGTTCGACGCGTGTTGCATGCGGCTGCTCATCTCTTGCGACAGCGTGTCGATCACGATGATGTCGCTCTCTAGTTCTTGATTTACGGATTTGAGCTCGGCGAGTTTCGGTGACGGCGCGCTCTGGGCTGAAAGCTCGTCGATCAACTGACTGCTGCGCTCGACTGCCGCCTTGGTCATCGAGACGTGATCGCCCGAAACCTCGCTGCCCACGATAGCGACGCCGAGTTCCTTTGCGGCATCGCGTACCTGCTTGCTACGCCGCGCGAGGGTGTTTGAGAGAACCTGCACCACAGCCACGCCGAATGCAAGCGCGACGATCGCGGCGATCACACCCCAAATAACCACCGTCGTCGTCGTATGATTGATGATCGCGGTCAAATTCGCGAGCGGCGTGCCGTACCAGCGCGCGCCGATCACATGCTGCTGATCGTCGACGATCGGGTCGATGCGCACCAGATATTGCGTGCCGCCCTCCGTGTCGACGCCCGTGTAGGCGGTCCCGGTCGCGGCGACGCTTGCGGCCGGCTGTACCTGCTGATCGACGGTTCGCGTTCCATCCGGTTGCTGAATCGTGCTCGAAACGATCGCATCGCCTTCGAGAATCGCCGAAGCACCGCCCAGCGCGGCGGTCGTCTGATCGACCAGATCGTAATAATGGTTGAGGAGGACGCCGCCCGAGATCGCTCCGATCGTGCGTTCGTTCTGATCGCTGATCGGAGCCGCCGCAACGATCGCAAGACCGCGATCGAGGTGCTCGGCTGCCGCCTTTCCGTCAACGCCGCGAACATCCGTCTGGGCTTGCGGCGCGAGCCCCTCGCCCGCAAGCACACTCTGGTCGAGCAAAGCAGCCGTGCTAACCGTCTCGCCGGTGAGCGCGCGCGCGATGAGCGGGTTGCTGTGTAGCGATCCGCGCTGCGCTCCATTTGCTCGCGCAATCACATTGCCGTTTGCGTCGACAACGGTGAGAAACGAGAGCCCCGAAGCGCGGGCGATGTTGGAAAGCTGGTCGGTCAGCGCGGCGACGTTGTGCGCCTGGAGGCTCTTGCGCAGCGCATCGCTGACCGCATCTTGCGCCACGAGCAGCCGAATTTGATCCTTACGTGAGTCCCAATACCCTTGGAATGCGCCGCCGCCGTTGGTCACTTGAGTCTGCCCCAGTTGGGTCAAGTCGTGCTGAAGCACGACGCGCGTCGCGATGACGCTGACCAAGAAAAAGAATACGATCGCACCAACGATCGTTCCCAGAAGGCGTACGCGAAGACTCGCCCTCATGTAGTGACTCCCTCCGTCCCTGACTCACTCACTTTGTACTGCGCGAGACGCGAATCAATTCGACCGGCTAGATCATTCATTTGATCGACCGACTCCATCATGCGCTGCGCGGCATCCGTGACTTCCTTATTAACGTAGGTAAGAACCTCGACCGACGAGGCATTTTGTTGCGAAATCGATGAAATATCCGAAAATGCTTTGCTGACGTCATCGGACTGCCGGGTCATCGACTGCGTCGCCTTCAGATTCAAGCTAACGGATTTGGTGATCTCTTCGATCTGGCGGATTACTTGGTACGAGTTGGCGCTCATGGCGCGAGTCACCGAGCTGATCTCGCCGATCTGCTGGTTGGCGGCGAGTACCGCGGAAACGATCTCTTGCAAGGCGCCCGAAGCGGAACTCGTGCTTCCCGTGCTCTCCTCAACGCGCTCGGTAAGGCGTTCCATCGCGCTTACGACTTCGAAAATGACGCCTTGAGTCGAACTGATGTGGCCGGCAATCTCTTTGGTCGCTTGCACGCTGCCGTCAGCCAGCTTGCGAATCTCGCTGGCGACGACAGCGAAACCACGTCCGTGCTCGCCGGCGCGGGCCGCTTCGATCGCAGCGTTGAGCGCGAGCAGATTCGTTTGTTCGGCGATGCGATCGATGACTTTGACGATGTCGCCGATTTGCTCGGAATTGTTGCCGAGCTGACCGATATCTTTGGCCAGATCGTTGATCGTCGTCCGAATCGTGTGCATGCCGTCGACGATCGTGCCGATCGCCGTGCCCCCGCGTTCCGCGGTTCGCGACGTCTCCGCCGTACTCGTCGAAAGCGAATCGACTTGCGCGGCAACTTCTTCAATCGAACTTGCCATGTTCGAAACTGCAAGCGCGGTCTCGTCCAGACTGCGCGTTTGTTCTTCAGCCGACGCGGCGATCGTCGAAATCGCCTCGGTGAGCACGACGACTTTCGAGGTCGCTTCTTCCACGATGCGCGATTGCTCTTGAATGCCTTCATCGAGCTGGCCCTGCGCGACCGCGGCGCCTTCGATGACGGCAAGCGCCGTCGACGCTGTTGTGCGCAGCTCAGCGCCGGCGTTGCCCAGGTTGCCGGCATTTCCATGGAGTTGACGCAAGAACTCGCGCATCCCGAAGATGAGCTTGTTGAGCGCAATCGCGAGATCTTGAAGCTGTCCGTCACTGACCGCGATGTTTTTCGTGAAGTCTCCCTGCGAGACTTCACGAATTCCTGAAGCGAGCGCGGAGAGACTGGTGGACATCGCCGAACCATTTACCTCGCCACGCGGGAGCGCCGTGCGCGTCACCGGGCGGAACGCCAATTGGCCGGGAGCGATCTGATCGAGTTCCTCGATCGGTGAGATGTCTCCAAGGAAGAGCGCGCTGACGACCGCACCGCAGACTAAGACAAGCAGCGCCCCGATGAGCGGATCACCCGTCCCGTGCGCGCTGCGCGAGCCATAGTCGGCGACGGCCGCGAGCAAAGCCGCCGTAGCGCCGAGCGGGAATCCAGTGGCAGCGGCGACGAGCGCGACAACGACAACCAGCGGCGCTTCGATCGGGTAGGCCGATCCAAACCACGCGATGAGCGCACAGACGGCGACACCGAGAACGGCCAGTCCCAGACGGGTCGGTAAACCGAACCGCGCCCGCAGACCGGCGAAGTAGGCAGAGATCACGACGCTCCCTTCAGAACGGACCGGCGTTTTAGAAATTGACGGTTGAAAACGCCGTGACCTTTAGCCCTAATTCCGGCTGGGGCGCGCGCCGGCGACCAATTCGTCGAGCGCACGGGCGACCTCGCTGAGGCGCTCGACGCTGGCGGCCGCGTCACGCATGCGGGTCGAGAGCTCCGCGGTGAGCGTATCGATCACCACGACGTCGTCCACTGCCCGATGGGCCAAATCGCGCAAATGCTGCACTCGCGTCCCCTCAGCGGCCCCGTCGGTCACGATCGAGCGGATCTCTTCGAGCGTCTCGCGCGTCTTGACCACGTGGTCCCCGGAGACCTCGCCCCCGACCACGAGCACCTTGAGCTCTTGCGCCGACTCGTTGACCTCCTCGCTGCGAACCATGATGGCGCGACCGATGCGGGAGGCAGAATACGTCCCAGCAACGAGCGCAAAGAGCAGTCCGACCGCGCCCCAGAGCACGATTTGGCCAAGCGTGTGATTCACGACCGCATCGAACTGCGCGAACGGGATCGCGAACCAATACGCACCGATCACGTTGCCGTCGTAGGCTGCCAGCGGAGCGATCATCACGTAGTAATCGACATTGTCAATTTTCTGCTCGCCGCTGAACGTGGCGCGTTTTTGCACCACCCCGGTGTTCGGAATCGCTAGTCCTGTCTGCTTGACGCCCTCTTTTGTCGAGAGCGAGGTCGCGACCAGCGATCCATTCACGGCGATTCCGGCCTGTCCGCCGGTCAAATGGCTCACGTCGTCGACGAACTTTGCCGTCGAGTCGAGAACTTGGCCGCCGTAGAGAACGCCGACGGCTACGCCGTTCACGTTCACCGGTGAGGCCGTAACGATTGCAAGCGCCGGAGCGGCGGTCGACACGCCGAGCGCGGCCAAATCGCGCGAATCGAGCAACTCGGGCCCGCCGATCAAGCCGCCGGCGAGCGCGCTTGCAACGACGCCGTCTTTGGCGAGCGTGCCGGAGGCCGCACGGCTGCCGGCGAGCACCGCGCCCTTCGCGTCGGTAATCACCACGAACGAGAGATTTCCCGAGATGGCCGTATCGGAAGCGCTCGAGCGCAGCGCCGTCAGATCGCGCTGCTGCAAAGCGCGCGCCAATGACGGCTGCGAGGCAGCTTGCAAAATCAACGTGCGGGTTTGTTCGACACGTGAAGCAACCGCGCCGGCCAGCGCATTCGATCCGGCCTCAACACTCTGCGCGGCGAGCGCCTTTACGTCGTTGCGTAGACCAAAATTGACGCCGGCCAGCAACAGCACGAAGGCCAGCACGAGAACGACGACCAGCGTCACGACCAATCGCGCGCGTAACCCCACCACCCAGCACCCCGCAACGAACGAACCAAGCAAACGCTTACGAGCGTAGGGTCGCGAGGTAAAGGGGCTGCTAAGCTCGGCTTATCGCGAGTTTAACGTGGTGTTCAGCGTTCGTTACGCGCGCGACTCATGCGTTTGTCGCACGTTTCGCAGAAATGCGACATTTTGTTGTCGGTCTCAAAAATCGAATTCGAATAATACATCGCGCATCGCGCATTATAGCAGTGGCGTAAGCCGAACGCGTGCCCGAGCTCGTGCACGCACTCTTTGAGCGTGCGTTGAAACAAGGTATTGGCATCGGACTCCTCGCCGTAGTATTCCGAGCGTAACCGGTGCAAGGATACGGCGGCAACGCCTTGTGTTTCGTCGGCATCGCCATAGATGAAGCGGTGCGACGTTTTGTAGAGGTCGTACTCGGTTAGCGCCAGATACGGGCCCGCGCCGTCAGGGTGCGCTCGGCGAACGCGCGCGACCAAGGTCGAGAGAAAGAGTTGCCCGCGCGTCGCGTTGAGCGTACTGCGCGGAACCGCGAGGGCTCGCTCGATCTGCACCGTCGAAAGGAATCGTTCTTCTAAACACGGCGCAAGCCGGTCGAGAAAGGCGCCTTCCATGGCGTTGATCGGAACGATGCGGATACGCGACTCCATCTTGAGGCGACGCGCTTCGACATCGCAGGTCTCGACACCGCTTGCAGCGCAAAGGCTTCTCATGATCGTCGGAATCGGCATCGACCTTGCCGAGGTGGAACGCTATCGCTTCGACGAGCGCGCGCTGGCGTGGTTCGCGCGCAAAGTGTACACCGAAGAAGAAATGGCCTACGCACTGCGCAAGCGCCACTGGCCCGAGCGTCTGGCCGGATTCTTCGCAGCGAAGGAAGCGGCGCGAAAAGCCTTCGGGCATGCCATCCCGTGGCGGCAAGTGGGTGTTTCGCACGAACGCAGCGGCAAACCGATCGTTCGTTTCTACGGCGCGGCTGAGCATCTGCCGGCCTCGCGCTCGCTCTCATCGATACACTTGACGATCACGCATTCGGCGACGACCGCTGCGGCCGTCGTCATACTAGAACGATGATCCGGGTTCTCACACCGGCAGAAATGCGCGACGCCGACGCACAGGCCGGCGCCGTGACCGGCGACGTGACGCTGATGCGCGCGGCAGGTGCGGCGATCGCGCAGTACGTGCGGGGCTTGACGACCAGTGGTCGCGTCGTCGCGTTTGCCGGCCCCGGCAACAACGGCGGCGATGCCTACGCCGCGCTCGCTGCGCTCGAGCCCGCGTACGAACGAATCATCTACGGCGAACATGAGATCGCGGGCTCGGCGGCGCGAACCGACGCGCTGGCGATGGCGCGCGCAAAGGGCGTCGAACTGCGCCCGTTGCCGCAGGACGATCGAAGCGCGCGCGACGCTCTTACGGATGCTTTTGTTGGAATCGACGGGCTCTTTGGAACCGGCGCGCGCCTTCCAGTCGATCCGCGGTATCTTGCGGCCGTTCGCGCGCTCGACGCGCGAGAACATCACGTGCTGGCAATCGATGTTCCAAGCGGCGTCGATGCGCTCACCGGTGCCGTGCCGGGCGACGCGGTGCGCGCGAGCGCCACCATTGCGCTTGCCGCCATGAAGCCCGGACTCTTGTTCGAGCCCGCGCGCGCGTACGCGGGTGAACTGTGGATTGCCGACATCGGCATCGACGACGCGACGCTTGGCGCTCAGGCTAAGACCTTCGACGCGCTCGACAATGCCGCGTTTCTCGATCTGCTGCCGCACCGCGCGCGCGACGCCGACAAGCGCAGCGCCGGCGCGCCGTTGATCGTTGCCGGCTCGGCGCAATTTCCCGGCGCGGCCGTTCTATGCGCGCGCGGCTGCCGCCCGCGCCGGCGCAGGATACGTCACCGTCGCGACCGCGACCGACGCGGCACCGGTTCTGCGGGCGCACCTGATCGAGCAGGTCGTCGTCACCTTCTCGAGCACAGGCATCGAGACCGCGAGCGATGATCTGATCGACATCGCCGCGCGAAACGGTTCGGTCGGCATTGGCCCGGGGCTCGCGCTCGACGATTGGACCGGCGCGATGATTCGTGGGTTTGTGGAGCGCTGCACGCTCCCGATGGTCATCGACGCAAGCGCACTCTTTCATTTCGCTAAACACCTCGATGTGTTGCGCGGGAAGGCCTGCGTGCTTACGCCGCATGAGGGTGAGTTCGCGCGGCTCTCGGGGCGTGGAACGATTGCACCGGGTACGCGCGTCGAACGACTGCGCGAATTTACCGCAGCGTACGGGCATAACGACCCTGCTCAAAGGACCGGCTACACTGATCGACGACGGAACGATCGTGCACATCAATCCGACCGGATCGAGCGCGCTTGCGACAGCCGGCACCGGCGACGTGCTCACCGGCATCATCGCGACGTTGCTTGCGCAGGGGCTTGCGCCGGTCGACGCCGCGCGTGTCGGCGCCTATTGGCACGGTCTGGCCGCGCGCCGATGCGCCGCCGAACGCGCCGTCGGCGTCGTTGCCGGTGATCTGCCTGAGTCGTTGGCGAGCGCGCTTCCGCAGCGCGCGCCGCCGGCCGCGCTGTTACGCTACGCTTGAGAAAGCGGTCAGCAAACGCTCTTCCACGCGGATGCGCTTGAGCAAGTTACTGACGAATGTTTCGAGCTCATCGCGAAACGCTTGCGTGAGCAACATTTGCGGGTCAGCGTGCCGCCATCGCGCCGCGAGCAACTCGAACTGCTGCGGAAACTGCTCTTGTTCCTCGAGCACGTGTTCCGCCAATCGCCGCACAAAATCGCTCGGATGCCGCATAAGCAACCGATATCCAACGGCAAGATCTATCGAGAGGTGCGCTTCTAAATTGCGCGTTAAACGGTAAAACGTCGATGCGATGAGCGTCGTATCGCACTCATCGATGGCCCGAAACAGCGACGCCGCGTCGTCATGCAGTTGTGCGTGCCGGAGTAAGATTTCCGTTTGGCTGCCGACCATGGTACATCCACCCCCGTACTGACTGGTCAGGGGAGGCTACTCCTCCAGCAGGCGCTTGAACCCCTCCTCGTCCAGGAGCGATATTCCAAGCTCGCGAGCCTTGGCTAGTTTGCTTCCGGCGGCGTCGCCGGCGACCACGTAGTCGGTCTTGCTGCTCACCGACCCGGTGACTTTACCGCCGCGGGCCGCGATCAGCGCGGTCGCCTCGTCGCGCGTGAGCGTCGGCAGCGTGCCGGTGAGCACGAACGTCTTGCCGGCGAACGGACCGGCACCGCGCGTCGCGTTTGGGCGCCGTCATCACGACACCCGCGCGCGCGCAGACGCTCGACCATCGCGCGATTGGCCGGCTGCTCGAAGAACAGCCGCACGCTGGCGGCGACTTCCGGCCCGATGCCCTCGCTGCGCTGCAGCTCGTCTTCGCGTCGCGACCGCGATCGCGTCGATCGAGCCGAAATCGCCGGCCAGGATCGCCGCGGTCTGCTCGCCGACGAAGCGAATGCCGAGGCCGGCGAGCACGCGCGCGAGGCCGCGCGTCTTCGAGCCCTCGATCGCCGCGAGCAAGTTCGCGATGCTCTTCTCGCCCATGCGCGGCACGCGTAGCCGAGCTTTTCGGCATCGAGCGCGTAGATGTCGGCGATGTCGTGGACGAGGCCGCTCCGTGAGCGCTCGGCCAGCACGTCGCCGAGGCCTTCGATATCCATCGCGCCGCGCGACGCGAAATGCCGCACGCGTTCGTAGACCTGCGCGGGGCACGACGCGTTCGTGCAGCGCGACATCGCTTCGCCGTCGGGATGATCGACCGCGGAGCCGCAGACCGGGCAGGCGTCCGGCATCGTGAAGGCGCGTTCCTTGCCGGTGCGTTCGGCGAGCGATCGGTCCGACGACGCGCGGGATCACGTCGCCGGCGCGGCGCACGAGCACGGTGTCGCCGATGCGAATGTCGTTGCTCGCGATATACTCTGCGTTGTGCAGCGTCGCGCTCTTGACGGTCACGCCGCCGATCTGCACCGGCTCGAGCACCGCGTTCGGGTTGAGCGTTCCGGTACGTCCGACGTTGATCGCCGATGTCGCAGCAGCTTCGTTCGCGCTTCGCGCGGCTTGAATTTGTAGGCGATCGCCCAGCGCGGGATCGCGCGCGACGGCGCCGAGCCGCTCTTGCACGCGCGAGATCGTCGACTTTGACGACGACGCCGTCGATCTCGTAGTCGAGCGTCGTCGCGCGCCGCTTCCCAGCGCTCGGCAATAGGCGATCACGTCGTCGATCGTCGCGGCGCGGGCTCGATGTGCTCGTTGACGGCGAAGCCCGCCGCGCGCAGATACGCCAGCGCTGCGCTTTGCGTTTTGTAACGCCGGACCTTGCGCGACGGCGTACGCGAAGAACGAAAGCCGGCGCTCCGCGGTCAGCGCGGGATCGAGCTGGCGCACGCCGCCCGATGCGGCGTTGCGCGGGTTGGCGAACACCGGCAGGCCTGCGCGTTCGCGCCGCGCGTTGAGCTTCGTCGAAATCGCTCTTGCGCAGATACACTTCGCCGCGCACTTCGAGGAACGCCGGCCCTTGAGGATCCCTTCGGAGACCGCGCAGGCGCAGCGGAATCGTAGTGATCGTGCGCAGGTTCGGCGTGACCTCTTCGCCGACGCGGCCGTCGCCGCGCGTTCCGCCGCGCACGAACGCGCCGTCGCGTAGTCGAGCGCGATCGCGAGGCCGTCGATCTTGAGTTCGCACACGTAGCGACGATCGGCGACGCGGCGAGTTTGCGCACGCGCTCGTCGAACGCGCGCAGCTCTTCGGCGTCGAAGGCGTTGGCCAGGCTGAGCATCGGCGCGCGTGCTCGTACGGCGCGAAGCGCTCCGAGGGCGCCGCGCCGACGCGCTGCGTCGGCGAATCCGGCGTGCGCAGCTCCGGATGCGCCGTCTCGAGATCGATCAGCTCGCGCAGCAGCGCGTCGTACTCGGCGTCGGTAATCGCCGGGTCGTCGAGGAGTAATAGCGGTGGTTCGCATCCTCGAGCTGCGCGCGCAGTTCGCGGCAGCGCGCTGCGCGGCACTCACGCTCGGGCGATGCCGATCTGGATCGGGTACCCGTCCGGATCGCTGATCACCGCGATGCGCCCGAACGCCTCATCGTAGGGATACTTGCAGAACGGGCACGCGCAGCGTGCGCGCAGTCGGCGACGAACCGGTCGACGTTGTCCACGGTGAAGCCGAGTTGCAGCGAACCCGGGCCGCACCGCCAGCAGTTCGCTCTCCGGATGCAATCCAAGCGTGACGCCGTCGGCCAGTTCGAACTCGACCCAATGCGGGCGAGCGATCGGTGAGCTGCTTGCAGGCCGATGCACGTCTTCGATAGAAAATCGCGCGAGCGCGCAAGATCGGAACAGACGAGCATCACCATGGCAAACACCGATGGGTTAGGCTTCGACGGCGACCCGGTCGCCCTTCGCGAGATCGTCGAGGACGGCCAAATTTTCGCGTTCCATGCGTTCGAGCGCGATCTCGTCGGGCCGTGGTGGCCGACCGCGCGCTGGTCGTCGAGGACCGGCACGAGGTACTGCGCCGGTGTACGAGTCTTGGTTCGTGGCGAGTTCCTCCGGGCGTGCCGGTGGCGACGACTCGTGCCGCCGCGGTCGCCGCCTTCCGGGCCGAGATCGATCAGATAGTCGGCGGTCTTGATCACGTCGAGGTTGTGCTCGATCACGAGCACCGTGTTGCCGGTCTGCACGAGCCGCTGCAGGACCTCGAGCAGTTTGTGGATGTCGGCGAAATGCAGGCCGGTCGTCGGCTCGTCGAGCACGTAGAACGTGCGGCCGGTCGAGCGGCGCGACAGTTCGGTCGCGAGCTTGACGCGCTGCGCCTCGCCGCCGGAGAGCGTCGTCGCCGGCTGGCCCATCTTGATGTAGCCGAGGCCGACTTCGCAGATCGTCTTGAGCTTGTTGTGGATGCGCGGAATCGCGGCGAAGAACTCGTTGGCTTCGTCGACGCGCATCTCGAGCACGTCGGCGATCGTCTTGCCCTTGTACTTCACTTCGAGCGTCTGCGCGTTGTAGCGCTTGCCTTTGCAGACTTCGCACGGCACGTAGACGTCGGGCAGGAAGTGCATCTCGATCTTGATGATGCCGTCGCCCTCGCACGCTTCGCAGCGGCCGCCCTTGACGTTGAACGAAAACCGGCCCGGCGTGTAGCCGCGCATCTTGGCTTCGGGCACCATCGAAAACAGCTCGCGAATGATGATCGAACGTACCGGTGTAGGTCGCCGGATTGGAGCGCGGCGTGCGGCCGATCGGCGATTGATCGATCACGACCAGCTTGTCGAGCTGGCCTGCGCCCTTGACCGTGCCGTAGGTGCCGCCGGCGGGTTGGCCGTGCAGATGCTGGTTGAGCGCGCGCACCAGCACCTCGTTGACCAGCGACGATTTGCCGCTGCCGCTCACGCCGGTGACGGCGCGAAAGCGCCGATCGGAAACGTCGACGTCGAGGCCGTTGATGTTGTTGGCCTTCGCGTTGCGCACTTCGAGCCAGCGCGCGCGGCTCGCGGCGGCGTCTTCGGAATCGGAATGAACTTGCGCCCCGAAAGATAGGCGCCGGTCTCGGATTCGGGATTGTCAAGGACTTCGTCGAGCGTGCCGACGGTGAGAATCTCGCCGCCTTCGGCGCCCGCGCCCGGGCCGATATCGACGACCACGTCGGCGGTGCGCATCGTATCCTCGTCGTGCTCGATGACGATCAGCGTGTTGCCGAGATCGCGCAGCGTTTTCAGCGTCGCCAGCAGCCGGTCGTTGTCGCGCTGGTGCAGCCCGATCGACGGCTCGTCGAGAATGTAGAGCACGCCGACCAGCGCGCTGCCGATCTGCGTCGCCAGGCGGATGCGCTGCGATTCGCCGCCCGAGAGCGTCGTCGCCGAGCGCGCGAGCGTGAGATAGTTCAGACCGACGTTGGTGAGGAAGCCGAGGCGCGCGCGGATCTCTTTGACGATTTGGTGCGCGATCTGCTCCTGGCGCGCGGTCAGCTCGAGCTCGCGGAAAAAGCTTCGGAGTTTTCGATCGACATCCGCGTCACCGCGTCGATGTTTTCGCCGCCGACCGTGACCGCCAGCGCTTCGGGTTTGAGGCGCGCGCCCTTGCAGGTCGGGCACGTCGATGCCGACATGAACTTCTCGATGTCTTCCTTGACGTAGTCGCTCGAGGTTTCGCTGTAACGGCGCTGCAGGTTGTTGATGACGCCTTCGAACGACGCCTCTGTACTCCCACGTCTTGCCCGCGCGCGACGTATAGGCGAAATTCTGCTCGTTTTCGGTGCCGTAGAGGATCACGTCGACGACGTCGTCCGAGAGATCCTCGATCGGCGTCGACATCTTCACGCGGTACTTGCGCAGCACGCGTTCGAGCTGCTGCAGGTAGTACGGATTCATCGACGGGAAACGGCCGCCGCCCAAACTCTTGCTCCACGGCACGATCGCGCCGTCCTCGATCGACTTGCTGCGGTCCGGAATCACCTTCCACGGATCGATCTCGATCTTTTCGCCCAGGCCGCTGCACGCCGGGCACGCGCCGTACGGCGAGTTGAACGAGAACAGGCGCGGCGCCAGCTCTTCGAACGAGAGCCCGCAGTGCACGCACGCGAAGGCTTCGCTGAACGTCAGCTCGCGCCAGCTTTGTCTTCGCCCGCTTCGTCGAAGCACGGTGACGATGCCGGTCGAGAGGCGCAAGCGTCGTTTCGACCGAGTCGGTCAGCCGCTTGCGAATATCGGGCTTCATCACGAGGCGGTCGACGACGACTTCGATCGTGTGCTTGCGCTTCTTATCGAGCACGATCTTCTCGCGCAGTTCTTTGATCTCGCCGTCGACGCGCACGCGCGCGAAGCCCTCTTTGGCGACTTCCTCGAACAGCTTGGCGTACTCGCCCTTGCGGCCGCGAACCAGCGGCGCGAGCAGCTGGATGCGCGTGCCTTCGGGCAGCTCCATAATCGCGTCGACGATCTGCTCGCTCGATTGCGAGCTGATCTCGCGACCGCAGTTGTAGCAATGCGGCGTGCCGACGCGCGCGAAGAGCAAGCGCAGGTAGTCGTAGATCTCGGTGACGGTACCGACCGTCGAGCGCGGATTGCGCGAGGTCGACTTCTGATCGATCGAAATCGCCGGCGAAAGCCCCTCGATGTAATCGACGTCGGGCTTCTCCATCTGTCCCAGAAACTGCCGCGCGTACGACGAGAGCGACTCGACGTAGCGGCGCTGCCCTTCGGCGTAAATCGTATCGAACGCGAGCGACGATTTCCCCGACCGGAAAGGCCGGTGACGACGATGAGCCGGTTGCGCGGCAGGGCGAGGTCGATGTTCTTGAGGTTGTGTTCGCGCGCGCCCTTGATGACGATGTGATCAAGACCGGCGGCCATATAGCTCCCCTACAACTCCTTAGCCTGGTGGGTGAGTTTCAGGTACTCGCCGGCAATAACCAAGGAGGCGTACGAAACGACGACTTGCCCGATGAGCCCGGCCAAGAGCGCCCCGCCCAGCTCCGAGAACCGCCCCGCGAGCAAACCAAGCCAGCCCCCAAGCGCCGCGATCACCGCGATTAACCCGACCACCGCGAGGGTCGGCAGAGCGTTGGCGAGCGCCGTGGAAGCGGACTCGACGATCCCGGCGATTGGCGGTCGCTCCCCGATGACGACCGCGGCCATCGTGTAAATGAAGAACACGGCGTAAACGAGCAGCGTGACCCCGAAGGTTGTCGGCGCGAGCGCCGCCGCGCAAAATCCCATGACGAGCAGCAGCACCGCGGCTCCGGCAGCGGGCCAGAGCCGGTGGGCCAGAGCTTCCCACCCGTCGCGCAAACTCGTGCGTTCGTGGCGCCAGGCGGCGCCCGCCATGCCGGTGGTATAGGCCAACTGCGCAAGCGAAATCGCCAGCGTAACCGTCACCAGCAAGCCCACGAGTAACAGCTGGTCGGAGACTGCCTGCGTAGCAATCGAGGCAGCCGTCTGCAGTGCGCCCGCTACGATTCCCGGAACCAAAATCACCGGATTGCGCGCGAGCAGCACCCAGGCTCGCGCAAACGTGCTCTCCAGATCGCGCGCGCTTTGCGTCATGCCCGTTCCAGGGCGCCTAGCACTTCGTTGATCGATGCGCAGGTCGCGTTCGGCGGCGGCGCGCCTTCGGGCACGCGCTCGTCACGGATATTCAGCCACACGGCATAGAGCCCAGCCTCAAGCGCGCCACGCACATCGCGGTCGTAGCGGTCACCGACCATCGCGCTGCGCGCGGGCGCGGATCCCATCGTCGTGCAGGCATGCGCGAAGAGCAGCGGGTCGGGCTTGATCATACCCACTTCATCGGCAATGAAGATTGCGTCGAAGAACTCACCGATCTGCAGCAGTTTGATTTTCTCGCGGTGCGTCTCGGAAAAGCCGTTGGTGAGAATACCCAAGCGCAGACCGCGTTCACGCAAGGCGCGCAGCAGTTCGATCGCGCCGGGGAAAACCGCAAAATACTTCTTCCGGTATTCGTTATAGGTCGCAGCGCTTCGTTGCGCGAGACTGCGATCGGCGATACCGACGCGTTCGAGTGCGGAGTTCCACATCATCTCCCGCAAGCCCGAGAGACGTGTGCGCAGTTGATCCGGCGTCAAGCGGTGCCAGAAACCTTCGGCTTCCGCGATGTAGGCGCGCTTGACCGCGAGCGCATCGACACCGCGCTCGAGCGCGATCTCGCGCGCGACCTCCTCGGCCGCACTTTGGAATGCGTAGGTATCGTCGTGCAACGTATCGTCCAAGTCGAACAAGACGACTTCCAGATGCCGGCTCACGGTTAAAAGCGTACCCGAAATTCACGCTCGCCGAAAGCGGCAACGTCTGCAAGAATCGCCTCACCCTCGATCGCGGCGTCACCTTCCACCTCCCGCATCCGCGCGCCGCAGCGCAGCCGCATCGCTCGAGGTGCCCCGTCGACCTCGCGCACGCGCACGATAACGCCGTCGCCGTGCGCGTCCGGCCTGCAGGCCACGATTCGGATCGCCCGGTCGTCGCTCGTGAAAAGTCGCACGCGCGGTTCGTAGGCAAAGTCTTCGTAGGCTGCTTCAAGCGCCCCCAGAGAGACGCCGGGTTCAAACGGCGCAAAAGCCCACGCAAGCTGCGCCTGACCGCCGTCGTGGAGCAGCGATACGCGAAGATGCATCCCACCCTTGCGCAGCGGCTGCGATGTCCAGCCCAGCGGATCGAGCGCAAAGAGCGCGAGGCCGGCGCGCTCATCGCTCAGCGCGGCAAAGTGTCGGTCTGCGCCATAACGCACCTCGCCGGCTTGGATCGCGACCCAGCTTTCGAGCGCGAGCGTTGCGCGCGACGTTTTCCAATCGACCGCGCAAGCGACGCGCACAAACGGTTCGCCGCGACGCACTTCGATCGACATCGTCGCGGGCGACGAACCGGTCAAAAAGCGCACCTCGATACGATCGTCGTGCAATTGGAATCCCGTCGGGCGAACACGCAAGCGCCAGCCTTTGGGAAAATCACGATGAGCCGTTAGCAAGTTCGCCTGCGCGATTGGAACGCGCGTGCGCGGCGACGCAAGGTCGAGCAACGCCCCGCTTTGGTTGAACGACGCCTGCACCAGCCCGTTATCAAAGCGCACGTCGTCGCCGTCGCGCAGCGGACGGCTCGGCTCGGGCAGACGCATATTCGGAGCGCGCGGCAACATTGCGCTCGCGGCCTTATCGACGACGTCCAACTGACCGTCCGCGAGCGCAGCACGTAGTCGATCGACGAGTTCGCGCGGACCGTGGACCGCGATACACCACGCGAGCTTTTCCTCGACGGCGGCGAGCTCACGTGATGAGGGAGGCACTAAGAGATGGTGATACTCTGGCCCGGATGCATCACCGTCACCTTTGTCTGCGGTGATGTCTTGGCAACCGCGGCGGCAAACTGATCGCCGGCGTGGATGCCGAGCACCAGCGGATTGTGCGCGTAGTGCACGGGCACGGCGTGCGAGACACCGAAGGCCTTGCATGTCATCGCTGCATCGCTGGGTCCCATCGTAAAGGCGCCGTTCCCGGTGCAAACGACAGCAATCTGCGGCTTGTAGCGTTTGCCGAGGTCGTGCATATCACCGAAGTAGTCGGTGTCCCCGGAGGCGTAGACGCGCGTCGAGCCGATATCGAGGATGAATCCGGCCGGCGGATAGCCGAGCGCAGTCGAATGGATCGCGGGAACGAGCCACGCGTGGATCGTGCCATGCGCCGTCTCGCCGCCGAAGTTCATGCCCGCCCCCTTATTCGCGACGAGCGTCGCCATGTCGAGGTTCGCCGCCTTGAATTTCGGCACGAGCCCAACGCGCATCAGATCGCTTTGGCCCGTCGTCATCACCGGTAAGCCGGCCGCGACCAGCGCAGGCAGCAGCTCGAAATAGTCGCCCATATGATCGCCGTGATCGTGGGTCAGCGCCACGAGCACGTATTGCGGGTTGCGCGATTTCAGATGGGCCGCATAGGCAGCCGCGCTTTGCAGCTCGGGCGGCTTCTCAATGCCGAATGCGGTCCAACCGGTATTGTTCCAGATCCAGGCATCGACCAGAACAATCGCACTGTCGTCGGGCGTGGAGAGCTCGTAGACGCCCCCGCCGAACCAGCGCATCTTCAGCTTTCCGCCGGGTGAGGCGGCCGCAGCGACTTCGCTCGATGTCGCAGCCCCAATTGCACCAGCGACCGCACTGGCGGCCAAAAAATCGCCCCGAGACACCATTATACGAGCTCCTTCAGCGCAGTGTTGAAGATCTTCGGCGCTTTGCCTTGGAAGAGCAGCGACTCGTTGCCGCCGATCTGCTCTGCGCAGTTCGATCAGCTCGTCGCGCAGCGCCGCGGCCTTCTCGAACTCGAGGTTGGCGGCATACTCGCGCATCTTCCTCTCGATGTCGGTGGCCATCCGCATGCGCGACGTCGCGCGGGAGTCTTGTCCGACGCGACGGCGGCGGCGGTCTCCTCGGTGGCGCCGACCATGCTCGAGGATGTCGCGCACTTCCTTGCGGATGGACGCGGCTCGATGCCGTGCTCGAGGTTGTAGGCGACCTGCCGCTCGCGCCGGCGCTTGGTCTCGCCGAGCGCGCGCGCCATCGATTCGGTCACGACGTCGGCGTACATGATCACCTTGCCCTCGACGTTGCGCGCCGCGCGGCCGATCGTCTGGATCAGCGACGTGCCGCTGCGCAGATAGCCTTCCTTGTCGGCATCGAGGATGCCGACGAGCGAGACCTCGGGCAGGTCGAGGCCTTCGCGCAAGCAGATTGATGCCGACCAGCACGTCGAAGACGCCCATGCGCAAGTCGCGCAGGATCGCGATGCGCTCGAGCGTCTCGACCTCGCTGTGCAGGTAGCGCACTTTGAGGCCGTTCTCGAGCAAGATAGTCGGTGAGGTCTTCGGCCATCTTCTTGGTGAGCGTCGTGACCAGCACGCGCTCGTTGCTGTCGGCGCGCTGGCGAATTTCTTCCATCAGATCGTCGACCTGATTGCGGGTCGGGCGCACCTCGACTTCCGGATCGACCAGGCCGGTCGGCCGAATGATCATCTCGACGATCTTGCGCGCTGCGACCGATCTCGTACGTGCCCGGCGTCGCCGAGACGTAGATGACTTGATTGATGTGCTCGTCGAACTCGTCGTAGGTGAGCGGGCGGTTGTCGAGCGCGCTCGGCAGGCGGAAGCCGTGCTCGACCAGCGATTTGCTTGCGCGAGCGGTCGCCGCCGTACATGCCGTGGACCTGCGGCATCGTGACGTGCGACTCGTCGACGAACAGCAGCCAGTCCTTCGGGAAGAAGTCGAGCAGACACCACGGCGTCGAGCCGGCTTCGCGCCCGGCCAGATGGCGCGAGTAGTTCTCGACGCCGTTGCAGTAGCCGACCTCGCGCAGCATGTCGAGATCGTAGCGCGTGCGCATCTCCAGGCGCTGCGCTTCGAGCAGCTTGCCGTGCTCTTTGAAATACCTCAGCCGTTCGTCGAGCTCGATCTCGATCGCGTCGATCGCGCGCCGCAGCTTCTCGTCCGGCGTGATGAAGTGCTTGGCCGGGAAGATCAGTCAGCTCGTCCTTGCTCTCGACGTACTCGCCGGTGAGCAGGTTGACGACGTTGATCGCCTCGATCGTGATCGCCGAAGAACTCGATGCGATGCACCAGCTCTTCGTCGACGCCGACGAACTCGAGCATGTCGCCGCGCACGCGGAACGTTCCGCGCACGAGGTTGAGGTCGTTGCGGCGGTACTGCATGTCGATCAGCTTGCGCAGAAGCGCGTCGCGGTCGATCTCGTCGCCGACGTGGATCTTGGCCGACATCTCCATGTAATCGGAGGGCGAACCCAAGCCGTAGATGCACGAGACCGAGGCGACGATCAAGCGTATCGGGCCGCGTCAGCAGCGATTGCGTCGCCGAATGGCGCAGGCGCTCGATCTCCTCGTTGATCGAGGAGTCTTTCTCGATGTAGGTGTCGGTCGAGGCGACGTACGCTTCGGGCTGATAGTAGTCGAAGTACGAGACGAAATACTCGACCGCGTTGTTGGGAAAAAAGTCGCGGAACTCGGCGCACAGCTGGGCGGCGAGCGTCTTGTTGTGGCACAGCACCAGCGTCGGCTTTTGCACCAGCTCGACCACGCGCGCCATCGCCATGGTTTTGCCGCTCCCGGTGACGCCGAGCAGCGTCTGCGCGCGGTCGCCGCGCAGGACGCCTTCGGCCAGCGCGTCGGTCGCCTCGGGTTGGTCGCCGGCAAGCGGATACGGAGCGACGAGTTCGAAGCGTTGGGTGGCCATGGCGTTTCCTTTTGATGCCGAAATTAGGGGGCCGGGTTGCACCCTATGGGGGAGCGAGCCCAAGGCTCGCGAACTTTGCCCATCCGCCGGTAGCCCTGGAGAAGCACCCCGTTGAGCCACAATCCCCTGATTTTCAGCGGCAACTCGAACCCCGCGCTGGCCGAGGAAATCGCCAAGCGGCTAAAGATGCACGTGGGCAAGTCGTTGTCGACAAGTTCAAGAACGAAGAGACGCGCGTCGAGATCGGCGAGAACGTCCGCGGTTCGGAAGTCTTCGTCGTTCAGTCGATCTGCAAAGCGGCTGACGGTCGCATCGGCGTCAACGACGCGTTCATGGAGTTGCTGCTGATGATCGACGCGCTGCGCCGCGCGTCGGCCGCCCGCATCACCGCCGTGATCCCTTACTACGGCTACGCCAAGCAAGACAAGAAGACCAAAGGCCGCGAGCCGATCTCGGCCAAGGTCGTCGCCAATCTGCTCAAGGTCAGCGGCGCCAAGCGTATCGTGACGATGGATCTGCACGCCGCGCAAATCCAAGGGTTCTTCGATATCCCGGTCGACAACCTCATGGCGATGCCGGTCCTGTGCAACTACTTGAAGGACAACAAGCTCTGTGAGGACCGCGTCGTCGTGGTCTCTCCGGACGCCGGCGGCGTGCACCGCGCCGAACTCTTCGCCAAGCGCCTGCAAAGCTCGCTGGCGATCGTCTTCAAGCGCCGTCCCGAGCCCGACGTCTCGGAAGTCACCGACATCGTCGGCGACGTGAAGGGGAAGATCGCGGTCGTCGTCGACGACATGATCTCGACCGGCGGCACGCTCGCGAAAGCCGCCGAAGCGATCAAAGCGCGCGGCGCAACGCAGGTCTACACCGTCGCTACGCACGGCATCTTCGCCGGCGACGCGATGCGCGTGCTCGAAGAATCGGAGATCGAGCGCGTGATCGTCACCAACACGATTCCGTTCGCGGTAGGCGAGAAGTACACGAAATTCGAGCAGCTCTCGATCGCCCAAACGTTCGCCGATACGATCAGCCGCATCACCACCAATCGCTCGGTCTCGGCACTCTTCGATGGCGAGGAGGGAACGACTCAGCCGGAACCGGGTCCGGGCGAAACCGCCGCCGCGCTCATCGAAGCCGCTACCGCATAGACGATTCGGCCGCATCGTGCGGCTACAACTGGAGAAATTTGCTACATGTCTTCCAAAGAGTTGAACCTCCCCATCGAACACCGGACCAAGACCGGCACTACAGGCGCGCAGGCGCTGCGACGCGAGGGAAAAATTCCGGGCGTCCTCTACGGGCACGGCAGCGAGCCGCTGCACGTCGCGTTCGAAGCAAAGATTTTTGACGATTTATTGCATCACGGCGCGCGTAACGGCGTCGTCACGCTCACGCTCAACGGGAAAAAGGCGGATACGGTGCTCGTGCGAGACGTCGCGCGCAATCCGGTTTCACGCAAAATCATGCACGTTGATTTGCAACGCGTCTCGGAACACGAGGCTGTGCGCACGACGATCCCGCTCGTGATGGTTGGTATCCCGCGCGGCGTGCGCGAATTTGGCGGCGTGATGGATGTGATCGTGCACGAAATCGAAGTCGAGGGCCCGGTCGATCAACTGCCCGACCATTTCGAGGTCGATGTCACGGATCTCGGGATTCATCAACACGTCGTAGCGTCCGACATCAAACTACCGCCGGGATTCAAGCTTCTCGAAGCCCCCGACATGCTCGTGGTCTCCGTTGAAGCATCGAAGACAGAAAAGGCTATCGAAGATGCTGCCTCCGGCGCAGCGGCTGAACAAGCCACGCCCGAAGTGATTGGCGGGACGCCCGAGAGCGAATCACAATAGGCGAGCAAGAGGCACCCAAGCTCGTCGTCGGGCTGGGAAATCCGGGCGACGAATACAAGAGAACCCGGCACAATGCCGGGTTCATGGTTGTCGACGAGGTCGCAGCGCGCTACGGTCTTTCGTCGTGGAAGACCAAGGACAGCGCGCGGCAGATCTTCGACTCGCGGCGGCGCGTCGTGCTGGTCGAGCCGACGTCGTTTATGAACCTCTCGGGCACGCCGGTGCGCCTGATTTCGTCGTGGTATCGCACACCGCCCGAGGGCGTGCTCGTCGTCGTCGACGACATGGATCTCCCATTCGGAAGCCTACGCATGCGGCCGTTCGGCGGTCATGGCGGACACAACGGCTTACGCTCGATCATCGCGACCATCGGAGATCGCTTCCCGCGTCTGCGCATCGGCGTCGGCCGCCCCGAACACGAATCGATCGATCACGTTCTCAGCCCCTTTAGCACACAAGAGCGCGAAGTGCTACCGCACATCATCGGGGCTGCCGCCGACGGTGCGCAGCTCTGGCTCGATGACGGCCTCGAAGCCGCGATGCAGTTTGTGAACAATTGGGTACAAGGAGCCGATAACAAGTAACAACGACAGGGAGGTGAGCGCAGCGAGCGAGTTTAGCGGAAAAACCTTCGTGGTTCGCGTCGACGACGCGACCGCGAACGATGTCGACGCGACGCTGGTCGCCGATCTCCAGGTGCTCGCGCGGCAGCACGTGCGGCCGATCGTCGTTGCCCCCGACGCGCAAGCGGCGCGAGCGATCGTGCGCGCGATCAACCGGAGCGCCAACATCGCGCTTACCTTGTGCGGTTCGGACGCCGCGCTTCTCCCAAGCACGCCCAGCGGTATCGGTCACGTGCAGACCCGCATTCTGCACACGCTGACCGGCGCTGGATTCATCCCTGTTGTCGAGCCGACTGCATTTGCGCTATTCGGCGAGGATGAGGTGGTATTGGCCGATGACGTCGCCGCTGCGATCGCGGCGGCAACCGAAGCGACGCGCGCGATTTTCTTTCACCGGGCCGGCGGCGTAAACGATCCGCAGACACACCAGTTGATCGACGAACTTACTCCCGCCGAGGCGCTCGAACTAGCCGGCGACCCGCGCGTTGACGCCGACTTGCGCAACGCGATGCGCGCCGCAGCTATCGGCGTGCGCGGCGGCATTCCGAAAGCGCAGATCGTCGACGGACGCGTCGCGCACGCTGCGCTCGTCGAACTGTTCACGACGCAGCACCTTGGCACGCAAGTAACCGGCGGACTTATTCTCTAGACATCCGCATCGTGGGCTACTGCGGGCAGGTCGACGGAATGCCGTTGATCTCAAAGACGCGAGTTGACGCGTCGTCCACTCGCTGCCGGAAAAGGCGCGCGACGATATCCGGGCACACTTCGTTGAGCGATTCGTCAGTAGCGCGGATGACATTGCGCACCGCGGTCGCGCGATCGATCGGCAATGTCAACGCGTAGCGATCGGCGCTGCGAGCGACACCGCGCAACACCGCATTTTCCACCGGTACAGCTACGAGATACAGCACCCCTATGAGCGCGCCTACGACGGCGAAACGTGAGACCGGGTCGTCGTCGCGGCGAAAACCGATCCGATCGGCGATAGCAACGGCAATCGCCGCGCCGAAGATCAGTAGGAGAGCATCGGTCAGCGCGACTTTCCATTGTGACCCGCTCGCGATATAGCCAAGCTCGCGCGCAACGACGTATTGCAATTCGCGCGAGCTCGTCACCCCGACGATCACGTCGCCGATCACGATGCGCTGCGAACCGCCCAGTCCGCTGACGTATGCGGTGCCGACGTGCGACCGGCGCCGCACCAATTCGACGACGGGCACGCTCGAATGCGCGGAACTCTCAATTGCTCGCACGCTCGCTATGCTCAAAGGGGGCATCGGAACGATGCGTTCAATGAGCCCAGCCCCAAACGGAGCGAGATAGGTCAGGCCGAAGCTCGCAGCGAGTATCGCCGAGATCGTGTACAGGTACCATTGATGCGTCCGATCGACTAACCAGAGTACCGCTGCCGTGACCAAACCGATGGCCACCATCCAGAGCAACGTAACCGCCAGCCAATCCGCGCCCCACGCGCGCAGCAACTGATCGTTCTGACTCATCGCGCGCTCGACGCGATAGAGATAGAAGGCCGGTAACAGCGCCGAGACACGAATCACAAGACCGAGGGAGGCACCGAACGCGAAGCGGACGATCGTTTCGTTGCGAAAACGCCGCCGCAGGGCGTCACGCACCGCCGCGGCTCGACCCGAACGCCAATAGTAGGCGAGCGCGAAAGCCGGGAGCAGCACCGCCAAAAACCAGCCGGGCAAAAACCAATGGACAAAGCGCAGCGCGGCAACTTGGCGATCTGGATCGACCAGCTGCGCCGCCGACTGCGAGAGAAGCATGTGGCTCGTAAGAGCGTCCACCCGATGATCGATCGCGTTCGGCCGTAGGACGATTGCGCTGAGGACGGCATGCGGGGCAAGAGTCACCCCTGCCTGTTCGCCTCAAACCACGGAATCGCTTCCTACGCGTCCCTCCCGAAAAACCGCAAAGGTCGCGCCATTGACCGCGAACGAGACGCGATCTCGTCCCGCGCGTTTGCTGTGGTACATCGCCGCATCCGCGATTTCGAGCAACTCGTTCGCGTCACGCGCATCATGCGGAAAGCTCGCTACGCCGACGCTTGCGGTGATCGTCATCGGTATCCCAAAGTCATAGCGGCGCACAGCTTCGCAGAAGGTCTGCGCGCGCTCGATCGCAACGGTCTTTTGCGCATCGTGCAGCAGCGCGCAGAACTCATCGCCGCCATTGCGGCCGGCCACGTCGACCTCGGGAACCCCCTGCATGCGCAACAGTTCAGCCATGCCTTGCAGCACCCCATCACCGGCCGCGTGCCCAAACGTGTCGTTCACGGATTTGAAGCGATCGGTATCGATAAACCATAGCGTCAAGACTGCGGCGGCCCCGAAGCGTGCGCGCGCGATCTCGCCACGCAAGCGGTTGCGAAAGGCGCGCGGCGTCAGCAATCCGGTCAAGCCGTCGTACGTCGCGTCGGCACGAGCGAGCTCACGCTCGAGCGCGATAACGTACGGCATTGCCGCGTGCTCGATCGTGCGGACGATGGTCTCCTCACCCATCAGTTCGTCGACGGCGGAGGATGAGGCATAGATGACCGCGCGCAACCCGACGGCATCGGTCATGGGCACGGCAAGTGCGCAACGGTCCGTCGGCACGAGCACGCCGTCGGTTCCACTTGCGCGGTGACCAGCAAGCGCAGCCCGCGACGGCAAATAGTCGGAGGTGTCACGGCGCAGGCGCACGCCGGAATAATGTTCGACGCGTGCGCCGTCGGCATAGACACATTCGAGCTCTTCGCCGTTCGGCGTGAGCGCTAACACGGCATCGATCGCCGAATCGTGCTGCCGAATCACTTGCGCAAGCGCTTCGATCACCGCGTCGCTCGATCGCCGCGAGGCATCGAGCAAAATATGCAAGGCACCGAGCACGAATTCTTCTCGCTCGCGAACCACATCCACGTTGGAACGCTGCGCGCGCACCTCGGCATGCGCTTTGAACGCGACCGATCCGAGGATCGCGCATGTGAGGAAGGCGACGACGATCGCGATGGTCATACGGCTCTATCGGATGAGTGCCCTGCGCCTCTGAGAAGAGGACCTCGCACGGCGTCGAAGGTGAGGATCGTGCTCGATCCCAAAGATTGGCCTGCCTTTCGCCTCTTCAGCCATGCCGCACTCGACGACGCGCTCGATTATCTCGAGACGCTGCGCGAACGTCCGGCTTGGCAAGAGATGCCCGACGAGATCCAGGCACGCCTGAATGAACCCCTGCCCACCGAGCCGACGCCGCTCGATGATGTGTACCGCACGTTCGTCGATTCGATCTTGCCGTACGCCAGCGGCAACACGCATCCGCGTTTCTTCGGCTGGGTGCAAGGCGCGGGTACGCCGACCGGCGTCATCGCCGAATTGCTCGCTGCGACGATGAACCCCAACGTCGGCGGGCGCAACCACGGCGCGGTGTTCGTCGAGCGCGCGGTGCTGCGCTGGTTCTGCGAGCTCTTCGGCTTGCCCCAGGCCGCGAGCGGCGTGCTGACCGTGGGTGCATCGGCAGCAAACCTCATCGCGGTGCTGGTGGCGCGCACGCGAGCGCTCGGCCCGCAAGTGCGCGAGCAGGGTGTCACGCGCGAAGGCGGCCGCTTGATCGGCTATGCGTCGTCGGCGACGCATAGCTGCGTACGACGCGCATTTGAAGTGAGTGGCCTTGGAAGTGGTTCGCTGCGCATCCTCCCGACCGATTCGTTGCATCGCGTCGATCCCGGTGCGCTTGCGCGCGCGGTCGCCGAAGACCGTGCCGCGGGAAATCGCCCGTTCATGCTGATCGGCAATGCGGGAACCGTCGACGTCGGCGCGATCGATGCGCTCGACGAGCTTGCAACGTTTGCGCAGCGCGAAGGGCTCTGGTATCACGTCGACGGCGCTCTCGGCGCACCGGCGATGCTGGCGCCCTCCCTTGCCTCGCGCTTTCGCGGCATCGAGGGTGCCGACTCGATCGCCTTCGACTTTCACAAATGGCTGCAAGTTCCGTACGACGCTGGCGCGCTGCTGGTGCGGGACGGGGAGTTGCATCGCGAGACCTTCGCCTCGACGCCGAGCTATCTCACGCGCATGCCTCGCGGACTCGCCAGCGCGCAGCCCTGGTTCACGGACTTTACCGTCGATCTCTCGCGCGGCTTTCGCGCGCTCAAGATTTGGTTCACGATCAAGGAGCACGGAGCGAAGGGCCTCGGTGCGGCGATCGAGGCCAACGTGCGCCAGGCGCGCCTGCTCGGCGACTTGATCGACGCCGACCGCGACTTCGAACTGCTCGCGCCGGTGCAGTTAAACATCGTGTGCTTTCGCTTCCGCAGCGCCGACCTCGATGAACACGAACTCGACCGGTTCAACGACGAACTGGTGATTGCGCTGCAGGAGAGTGGTGAAGCAGTGGCCTCGTCGACGACGGTGGGCACGCATCGCGCCATTCGCATCTGCATCGTCAATCACCGCACAACCGAAGCAGATCTCGTCCAGACGCTCGACGCGATCAAGCGGATCGCGGTAACGATGAGGGTCTAACGTCAGCCGAGGTGACTCTTCGAGCACCGGCACTAAACCCACGTCGCACGCTGCGTGTGCGATGTCATGGGACTTTTTGCTCATAGCAGATTGAGAGGCGGCACCAATTCCGGTGGAGAACCCCAAAAGCAAACCGGCCGGTTTCTTTGCAACAACCGATATTGCAAGGAGCTACTAAAGGTGATGTTCAAGCACATAACGTGGAAGATCTCTTCCATCGGCGTCGCATGCGCCATCATGCTAGAAGCGTGTTCCTCGGGCGCTGCCGTGAACCCGAGTGCGCCAGCCGCCACAAGACCGCAACTTTGTCAATATGCTACAACCGGCACCGGGTGCGGCGGCGGCGGCGTCAACACAGCATCGATCACTGAACTCGTATCAGCGAACTGGAACTCAGCCACTAATTCCGGTACCGCTACCACGTCGAATTCCACAGGCCAGTCGCTGGCAACGGTAAACGGGAGCTACGCGGCCTCGTCGGCCTCATATAGCGCCACCGTTGGAAGTCAGACCCTTACCGTTCAGACGCTACGGCCCGATCAAATACAGATCGGCGTCGTCAACCAATTGAGCGATGGCACCCTCTACGTCGATCCCACTACAAACATTGTAACAGCGAACGTTACAGGCACGAACGGCGTTAGCTATACCGTAACCGCGACGCCAAACAGCTCCTCAGCGACTGGCGGATTTATTCTTCAAGTTACCGGAAGCGATGGCACGAGCCTTTCTCAAACGGTGAGTGCTCCTAGCAGTTCCGCGCCCGACGAAAAGAGGCGCGATAATGGCTGCGCGGTCGCCGGCGACGCGGAAAGATATTTTGGTGGAGTAGCCGGCATCGCGGGCGGTGTCGCCGTCATCTCCGTAGCGCTTGGTGCCGAACCCGTGGCTGCTATTGCTGCCGGCGTCTCGGGTATGACAGGCATGATTGCCGGGGTCGCGATGCTCGGTAGCTTTTTCCTGTGCCCGAGATAATCTGACTTGCTGCAGCGCATAAGTAAATCAATGCCCCCGTGGCTACTCCTTGTAGCAGCGGTTGGAGCAGCAATTGGGGCATTGACACCGTATCTTCAAACGGTGCCGGTTGAGAAGTGGGAATACGTTACCTCGATCGTAGGCGCGTTCGCGTCGATCATACTTCTCGCCGCCTTTGTTTACCGCGTAGTCAAGCGTGAGTGACTTGTAGGAACTACTTCTTCGGGATTGGTTTGGCCGGATTGCCGGCGACGCGCTCACCGGGGGCTACGTCTTTCGTAATGACCGAACCCGCGCCGGTGAGCGCGTTGTCGCCGATCGTACGGGGCGCGACGATCGAGGTGTTCGAACCGATTGACACATTCTTGCCGATCGTCGTGCGATTCTTGCGCTGGCCATCGAAGTTGCAGGTGATGGTCCCCGCGCCGATGTTCGTGTCCTCACCGATCGTCGAGTCGCCGAGATAGGCGAGGTGCGCGGACTTCGCTCCCCTTGCCAGATGCGAGTTCTTGATCTCGACGAAGTTGCCGACGCGATTGTCGCCGTCGAGCTTCGCGTGACCGCGGATGTGCGCGAATGGCCCGACCTTGGAATCGTCGCCGACGTCACTTGCGACCACCACGCTCTCGCAAATCTCGACATCGTTGCCGATGCGTGAATCCGAGATGCGCGTGTTGGGTCCAATCGCGCAGTTCTCGCCGATCGTCGAAAGCAGTGAAATACTGGTGTTGGGATAAATGACGGTGTCGCGACCGATGACGAGTTCGGGCTCGAGATAGGTCGTCGCCGGATCGAGAATCGTCACGCCGTCGCGCATGTGCGCCGCAGCGATTCGGGCATTCATCTCGTGACGCGCCATCGCCAGCTCGACGCGATCGTTGATGCCGAGCGTCTGCAGATGATCCGTCACCACCACGGGCCGTACGCGCTTGCCTGCGTTCACGAAGTACCCCACCGTGTCGGTGAGATAATACTCCTGTTGCGCGTTGTCGTTCTTGAGCGCCGCGACCCCTTCGCGCAGTTCGCTCTCATCGAAAGCATAAATCCCGGCGTTCATCTCGTCGATCGCAAGCTCGTTGGCGTCGGCGTCGCGGGCCTCCACGATACACTGCACCTCGTCATCGCCGCCGCGCACGATGCGCCCGAAGTTCGACGGAAGCGGCATCTTCACCGTGACCAGCGACATCACGGCCGGTTTGCCGCCGTCGAGCGCCGCAACGACCCGCGCGAAGATCTCGTCCGTGATCAGCGGCATATCGGCGTAGGCGATTACCACCCGCGACGCGGCCCGCTGCGGCGTTGCGTCAAGCGCGATCTTGACCGCGTGCCCCGTACCGAGTTGCTCGCTCTGCACCACGCCCTGCACGCCAAACTCGGCGATGCGCGCTTGCAACTCGTCGTTGGTTACGACCACGATATCGTCGATGCCGGCAGCACGCAGTTCCCGCAGCGTGTACCAGAGCATCGGACGCCCGCAGAGTTCGTGCAGCACTTTGGGAATGCGGCTCTTCATGCGGGTGCCTTTTCCCGCGGCCAGGACAATCGCGCGCACGCTCACGCTAGTGCAGCGCCTCCAGAGCATTTTCGAGCCGGCGAATCGACTCTTGTTGCCCCAAGATTTCGACGTCGTCGAAGAGCGGCAGCGCCGTCGGGCTCCCGGTGATCGCAATGTAGAACAGGCGGGCGACGTCTTTGAACTTCATATCTAGTGCCACCGCCGCACTCTTGAACTTTTCGCCGATCTCCGCCTGGTTCCAATGCGAGTTTTCGAGCGTGAGAAGTTCGTCGATGCTGCCGCGCAGTGCCAACCGTGCCTCGTCCTCGGACAGTTTGGGAAGCTCCAGATCGCGTCGCGCGATCTGCGGCCGGTTAACGAAAAAATCGATCGCCGGCCCGAAGTCGGTCAGCGTCTCGATGCGCGACATAGCAATCGATGCAATGTGCGCGCGCTGGGCCGGCTCGATCCCCGGCGGCCACGCGAAACCAAAGTCGGCAAGGAGCTTTAGGAAGCTCGCGACGTCGCGATGGCGGATCCACTGACCGTTGAGCCAGGTCAACTTCGGGATGTCGAACACCGGGCCACCGAGTGCGATATGCTCCAGGTTGAAATCAGCCGCGATCTTTTCAAGCAGCGATGAGCCGATGAGCTGCGGATCGTCATTGCGCGAGTCGATCAGAATACCGAGAAAATTCATCAATGCGTCGGCCACATAGCCGCGCTCTCGGTAGTACAGGATACTGGTCGGATTCTTGCGCTTGCTCAGCTTCGAGCGGTCCGGATTGCGCAGCAGCGGCAAGTGGCACAACTGCGGGGGGTCCCATCCAAAGTACTGGTACAGCAGCAGGTGCTTGGGCGCCGAACTGATCCACTCTTCGCCGCGAATGACGTGCGTGATCTCCATCAAGTGGTCGTCGACGACGTTGGCCAGATGGTAGGTTGGAAATCCATCTGCCTTCATCAAGACCTGCATGTCGACGGTCTTCCAGTCGACGGTGATCGTTCCGCGCAGCACATCCTCGAAGACGCAGGCTCCGGTATCCGGGACTCTGAGCCGAATGACGAACGGTTCGCCGGCCGCTTCCCGGCGCGCGACTTCTTCTTGTGTGTAGGTCAAACACAAGCCGTCGTAATGCGGCGGCTGCTTGGCAGCGCGTTGCGCCTCGCGCATCTCTTCTAAACGCTCGGGTGTGCAAAAGCATTTGAAGGCGTGACCGTGGTCGAGCAGTTCGCGCGCATGGCGCGCATAGATTTCCGAACGCTCGCTCTGGCGATACGGCCCATGCGGACCGCCAAGATCGGGGCCTTCGCTCCAGGAGAGTCCGAGCCAGTGCAGCGAATCGAGGATCGCCTGCTCGCTCTCGCGCGTGCTGCGCACCTGGTCGGTATCCTCGATGCGCAGGATGAACTCGCCGCCGTTGTGTTTAGCAAACGCGTAGTTGACCAGCGCGACATACGCCGTGCCCACATGAGGATCGCCCGTCGGCGACGGCGCGACCCGAGTCCGAACGTTCATTTAGACGAGTTCGCGGCGTTTGCCACACTCGGCTTGCACAAAATCGACGATCTCTTGGAGCGGCGCTCCCGGCGTAAAGATTGCCTTCACCCCGAGTTTGCGCAACTCGTCGGCATCTTCGGGCGGGATCGTACCACCGCCGAAAAAGACGACGTCGTCGGCGTCCTGGGCTTTGAGTTGTTCGAGCACGAGCGGAAAGAGCGTCATGTGCGCGCCCGAAAGAATCGAGAGGCCAATGCCGTCGGCGTCTTCTTGAATCGCGGTCTGCACGATCTGCTCGGGCGTCTGGAAGAGTCCCGTATAGATCACTTCCATGCCGGCATCGCGCAATGCGCGCGCGATCACCTTCGCTCCGCGGTCGTGCCCGTCGAGGCCCGCCTTAGCGACGATGACGCGTAGTGGTCGGTTCGCCATGCTTTCCTTTGTCGTGTGTCTGCTCGCTCAGGCGCAGCGCCTCCTCGAGCTTGTTTTTGACTTCGGCAAGGGTCCGCTGCACGCGGCGGCGGTCCATCTCGTTATGAATCTTTAGCATCGTTAAAATACCGATCGCTCCGTGTAGCGTCCATAAACGCTGGCCATCGCTTCGACGATTTCGCCCTCGGTACAATACGCGTTGACGCAGTCAATGAGATGCGGCATCACGTTGTCACCCTCGTTGCGGCACGCCTGTTGCAAACGCTCCAGCGTTTGTTGTGCGCGGTTGCCGTCGCGTGAGCTGCGTAGTTCCGCGAGCTGGCGGCTCTGCTCGCGCGCAACTTCCTCGGTGATTTTGAGGAGGTCGATCTGCATGCGCTCTTCGGGCCGTTCGAAATAGTTGACGCCGACGATGACGCGATCTTTCGACTCGATCGAACGCTGGTAGCGGTAACTCGCCTCGGCGATTTCCTTTTGGAAGAAGCCCGCCTCGATCGCCTCGACCACGCCGCCGTAGCCTTCGATCTGCTCGAAGTAGGCTTCGGCCTCGCGCTCCATCTGATCGGTCAACGCTTCGACGAAGTACGACCCGCCCAGCGGATCGACGACGTTGGTCACGTTGGTTTCGTAGGCCAAAACTTGCTGTGTGCGTAGCGCAATCTCGACCGATTTTTCGGTCGGCAGCGCCAGCACTTCGTCCATCGAGTTGGTGTGCAGGGATTGCGTCCCGCCCAGTACCGCGGCCATCGCCTCATAGGCGACGCGCACGATGTTGTTCTCGGGCTGTTGCGCGGTAGCGCTGCAGCCGGCGGTCTGGGTGTGGAAGCGCAGCTGCCACGACTTGGGGTTCTTGGCACCGTAACGTTCGCGCATGCGCCGGGCGTAGATGCGACGCGCGGCGCGGAATTTGGCGATCTCTTCGAAGAAATCGATGTGCGAGTTGAAAAAGAAGGAGAGGCGCGGTGCGAACGCGTCGACGTCGAGTCCGCGCTCTATCGCCGCTTCCACATACGCGAAGCCGTCGGCGAGCGTGAACGCGAGTTCTTGCGCCGCAGTCGACCCGGCTTCGCGAATATGATAGCCCGAGATCGAGATCGTGTTCCATTTTGGCATCTCGGCAGTGCAGAACTCGATCATGTCGACGATCACGCGCATATGCGGACGCGGCGGAAAGATCCATTCTTTCTGCGCGATGTACTCTTTGAGGATGTCGGCTTGAATCGTGCCGCCGAGCAGCTTGCGCGAGATGCCTTTTTTCTCGGCCGCGGCGATGTATTGCGCGACCGCGATCGCAGCCGGACCGTTGATCGTCATCGAGGTCGTGATATCGGCCATGTCGATGCCGTCAAAAAGCGTTTCCATATCGCGCAGTGAGTCGATCGCGACGCCGCACTTGCCGACCTCGCCGCGTGCCTGCGGCGCATCGGAGTCGTACCCCATCAGCGTCGGCATGTCGAACGCGACCGAAAGACCGTGCTGGCCCTGGGCCAGCAAGAAATGGTAGCGTTCGTTGGTCTGCTTGGCATTGCCGAAACCGGCGAATTGCCGCATCGTCCACAACCGGTCGCGATAGCCGTTGGGATGGATCCCTCGGGTATACGGATACTCGCCGGGCAGCGGTTCGACGCGCTCCACGTCGTGGGGTTCGTAGACGGTCTTGAGCGGAACGTCCGAGATCGTACGGTCGACCGCGCCTGAGCCCGGGCCGGTCCGGCCCGCGGCCGCCGGCCGCTCGATCATCTTTGCCAAGCTGGCTTTCCTCTAAAAGGTGGTAGACGAGAGCTATTCTCCCAAACCGGCTCCCGCCCCGCAAGGGCTCGAGTCAGGGGAGGCAAACCGGCCCAGAATGGTCAGCATCGTTCTGGTCGCCGCCCTTGCAGTAGCTTCGCCGTCGCTTTATGCGGGCTACCCGGCATTGGACTATCAATCGAAATCCGCGCCGGCGTTCGCTCGCGATCACCGTCATGAGATTGCCGAGACGCTTCGTCGGACAACGCCCGCGGACCGACGGCGGCTTCGTTACACGATGGCGCTAACCGGTCGCGGCGACCAAAGAGTGTTCGTTATATTTCGCGATATCGAGCAACCCGCGGACACAACGCTGAGGCAGCTCTACGTCGTTCTGAATCTTCGCAACGTGAACTACGATCCGTTCACGAACACCATCGTTGCCCAGCCGGCATTCTAGTTACGGCGTCGGTGTGGCGTCAAACAGACCTGCCAGTGGATCGGGGGCGCCCTCGCGGCGATGCTCGTCGTAGGCGCGCTGGTTGAAGAGCCAGTCGGGAAGCGAATCGGGGAACCGCATCTTCTCGACGTGCAGTTCACGATAGAACGGCGGGTCTGAACCGCCCGGATGATAGATCGCGACCCAACTGCCGGCGATCAGATACGAACCAACCGGGACGAAATTGACCGTCAAATAGACCGTCGCTGAGGGAAAGTTGAAGTCGTGCGTGACGTAGTCGGCGCGCCGGACGTCGTGCGTCGTGGTATCGATCCACAGGTCGCGCAATGCGTGTTGCTCGGGATCGGACGTCGGATCGAGCGCGATGTGGTACGTTTCGTGCCCGTCGATGTTGTCGACGCTTTGCACGCCGGCGCGATACACCGGTCGCGCGTACGCGTTCACGACCGCGATCGTGCGAAGATCGGCGGCGAGACTCGTCGTCTCTTCCTGCTGCCCAGGCGGCGCCGTTGCGCCACGTGGCGCCGGCGTTGCATGCACGACAGCCTCGTGCAGCGTGATCGAGAGCGGCCCAACGAAAGCGCGATACACGCTAGCTTGCGGGAGCGAATCATTGTGAATCAGCTCAGCGTCGTTCATCATCTCGTCGGAGCCACGAAACGCGATGCGGTGCACGTCGCCGTTTTCGGTTGTCATGTACACGACGTACGGCGGCGTACCGTACGAGCGAATCCGCTCGTACGCTTGCTCAATGATGGCTTGCGCCGGTGGCGGGCTTGGCGGAGGACTGGGTGCGATCAACCCCACCTCTGGAGCAAGGCTTCGGCGGCCGCGTATGGATCCAGCCCGATCGGCAAACGCTGGTCAAGATCGTCGTCGACGCGTTCCTGGAGTTTTCCGAGCACCAGTTGACGCACTTGATGCGCGAATGCCTCGCGGCGTTTGTTCTCGATTTCGCCGGTTTCGTCGAGATACGCGCGGTGCGATTCGATGGCGCGCCACAAGTCGTCGACGCCTTCGCCCGAAAGCGCCTGCGTCATCACCAGCGCCGGAACCCAGCCCTTGAATTCGAGCATCTCCATCATGCCCCGAATCTCGCGGCGCATCTGATTGGCCATTGGGTGATCGGCTTTGTTGACGACGAACACGTCGGCTATTTCCATAATGCCGGCTTTGAGCACCTGAATGGAATCGCCGCTGCCCGGTTGCAGCGCAACCAACGTCGTTTGCGCAAGTTCGGCGATCTCGATTTCGCTTTGGCCAACGCCCACCGTCTCGATGAGGATCACTTCGAGTCCAAACGCGTCCATCAGCACGATTGTGTCGGCCGTCGCGCCCGACACACCGCCGAGGTGCCCGCGGCTTGCCATCGACCGGATAAAAACATCGGGATCGACGAAGTGCTCGGTGAGACGGATGCGATCGCCGAGCAATGCCCCGTGCGAGAAAGGCGAGCTCGGATCGACCGAGATTACGCCGACCGTCTTTCCCAGCGAGCGTGCTTTGCGCACCAGGGCCGAGGAAAGCGTCGATTTTCCAACGCCGGGTGGCCCGGTCAGCCCAATGGTCAACGCGCGGCCGGCTTGGGGATACACGTGCCGGATCAGTTCGGCGCCGCGTCCGCTTTCGGTCCACGAAATCGCGCGCGCCAAACCGCGCGGACGACGGGCGTCGAAGTCGCGCAGCACTGCATCTACATTCATCGAGGGTGCCAAAGTACCGGGGGATTGCGGTGATCACCCGGGATCACCCTCCCCGCCGTGGAAGAACGTATGCAATGCTGCCTGCGGCGCTCCTGGCAACGTCGCTGGCGTTGACGCCCGCGCAATCGGCGAAGATCGATGCGGTGGTCGCGCAAGTGATGCAAACGAGCCATATTCGGGGGCTCTCCCTCGGTGTTGCCCGCAAGGGTCATGTCGTATTCTTACGTGGCTATGGCACACGCGACTGCTCGGCCACCGCACGCGCCAATGCGTACACGGTTTTTCGCATCGGTTCGATTACCAAACAGTTCACGGCGGCGCTCGTGATGCAAGAAGCCGATCGCAGCGCACTCCCGCTCAACGCCGAACTCGACGGAATCACCGTCGTGGAACTGCTCTCGCAGACCAGTGGACTCGTCTCGTACACCGATCCGGGACAAACGTTGGACTCGGCCCTCAACGCCCCGCCGCAGTTTGCACCCGGCACGCAGTGGCAATACAGCAACAGCAACTACTATCTTCTGGGAACAGCGCTGCAATCGGTGACCAAAAAAAGTTTCGCCTCGCTCCTCGCCGAGCGCATCACCGGACCGTTGCACTTGACCTCGACCACCTTCTATCCGCCGCTGGAACGAAACGTGGCGCAGGGCTGCGTGTGGGACGGTTCGGGATGGACCATCGCACCCGATGGCCCCAACGATCAAGCCGACCTCGCGCTTAGCGCCGGCGCGATGAGCAGCAACGTTCCCGACTTACTCACGTGGCTATGGAATCTGTACGACGGCACCATTGTCACGCCCGATAGCTTCGATGCGATGACCACGTCGTGGACGCTCGCTGACGGAACGCCGACGAACTACGGCTTCGGTTTTTTCACCGACAAATGGTACGGCCTGCGTGTCGCGCAGCACACCGGGTACATCGACGGCTTTAGCGGCGATGACGCGCTCGTGCTCGATGACGGCACGGGATTTGCAATCCTTTCCAACGCCGATCGCGTTTCGCTCGTACCGCTGGCGAAGAGCTTGGTCGAGATCGTCGAGCCGCTCAAGGATCGGTCGCTCGTGGCGACGTTCTCGCAGCCGGGCGTGTTCGAGGATCCGGCTGTCACCGCACTTGTGAAAACGATCGCCGCGCAATTTGCAACCGGCGAGGTCGATCGATCGCTACTCTCGCCCGGATTTTCGGCAATGCTCGATGAAAGCCGCCTGGGCGCGTATCAGCGCGCGCTGCAGCCGCTGGGGAAACTCGAGCAGGCTTTGTTCAATGAGTCGACGACCGTCGGCTCGGTGACGAGTGACGTTTACACCTTGATCTTCGCGCGCGGCCGTCTGATCATGACGTTGAGCCTGCGCAGCGGAAAGGTCGACGCGCTGACGCTGGAGAGCGGGCGCTAGACCATGTTCCGCGCGATTACCGCGGCGTTGCTGATCGCGCAAGCGCTTATCATCCCGATGACCGGAGCGCGCACCCGCGGCATTCAAACCGAATCGCTCTTTCACACGCTGTTCCACGATTTTTTTCCTGAAGACGACGGCACGACCTACGTGCAGACCGGCGACATCCCGGCGATGTGGCTTCGCGATTCGTCGGCCCAAACAATCCCCTACGTGCGCTTCCAATCCGACTATCCACTGTTGCGAGCGCGCTTTGCCGGCGTAATCGAGCGCAATGCGCGCGCTATCGACAAGGACGTCTACGCCAACGCGTTTCAGGAAGACTATCACGCCTGGGAGCGCAAGTGGGAGGTCGATTCTATCGCGTGGCCGGTCGTGCTAACGCTGTCCTACTTCGACGCGACGCACGATCGCACGATTTTCACGCCGAACCTGCACGTAGCGCTGCGTCAAATCGTCTACACATATAATTGCGAAGAACACCATCGCGAATGCAGCCGATACGTCTATCCGTACCACGTGCCGACACGGCAAGAATTCGACGAGGGAACCGGCCTGATTTGGGGCGCGTTTCGGCCATCCGACGACCCGGTCGTGTACCGTTTCAACATTCCGCAGAACGTGCTCGCTGCCGTTGCCCTACGCGACATCGTAAAACTAGCGCGCGTCGGGTACGGCGACGCGGAGCTGAGCGCGCGCGCACAGGCGTTGGAGGAGCGCATTGTCACGGGCATCCTGCGCTACGGCATCTTTTTCAACGCGCAGCGCGGCGTCTGGATGTACGCCTACGAAACCGATGGGTACGGCAACTACAACGTCATGGACGACGCCAACCTTCCCGACCTCACGGCGCTGCCCACCATCGATTGGTGCTCGGCCTACGATCCGACCTATCTCAATACGCGCACCTTTGCCTTGAGCATGGACAACCCGTGGTACTTTAGCGGCCGTTACGCCCAGGGACTCGGAAGCCCGCACACGCCGTACGGCTATGTTTGGCCGCTGGGCATCATCGCGCGCGCGATCACGTCGACCGACACGCGCGAGATCACGAACAGCATCACGACGTTGGCCGAAACCGACAGCGAGAACGGCCTCATTCACGAGAGCTTCTATCCCGACGGATACTGGCGATTCACGCGTCAGGAGTTCGGATGGGCGAACGCGCTCTACGCCGAGCTGCTGTTTCGCACGATGGCGGGATACCCGGCGCTCGACCACGTTGCAGGCGACGGCGTGATGCTGCCCTTTCAGCGGCGCTCGCAGACACCGGTGCTGGTGTCGGAGATCGACCAGCTCGTAAATACCGCCGATATTGTGAGCGCGCTTGGGCGGCTACTCTATGAGGGACGCCAAGCCGCGATCAATCAGGCGCCATAGCGTCGCTGGCGCTCGCCGTAGACCGTGAGCGCTTGCGTGAACGTCGTCTCGTCGAAATCGGGCCACATCACCGGCAGCGTGAGGAGTTCGGTATAGGCAAGCTGGTAGAGCAAGAAGTTCGACACGCGGTGTTCGGCGCCGGTGCGAATCAACAGATCGGGATCGGGCGCATGCGGCGCGTACATTTGAGCGCGCAGCTTGGCTTCGTCGATGTCCTGCGGGGCGAGGCTTCCGGCGGCAACTTGAGCAGCGACCGCTTGCACCGCGCGCACGATCTCGCTGCGTCCGCTGTAATTGAGCGCGAGCGCAAGGGTAATGCGCGTGTTCGCTTTGGTTGCGTTCACTAAATCGCGCAGCGCCGAGCGCGCGGGCAACGCGAACGCATCCAACTCACCAATGATTTCGACACGCACGCCCTGGCGCAGGAGATCGGGCTTTTCGGTGCGCGCGCACGCTGCGTAGAGCCCCATCAACAGGCTCACCTCAGCCGATTCGCGCTGCCAATTCTCGGTCGAAAAGCCGTACGCGGTGACGCGACGCACGCCCGCTTGGGCGCCGGCCCGCACCGCTGCCCGAAGCGCGGACACCCCGCGGCGATACCCTTCAGCGATCGGCAAGCCTCGCTCGCGTGCCCACCGGCGATTGCCGTCCATGATGACGGCGACGTGCTGGGGAGCGGCTTCGGGAAGGCGGGCTTGCAACATATTTCACTTTGTACCACAAAGTAATGCCGGCCCGCAAGAGCGCGCCCGCGCCTTCGCCAACTCACCGCAGCACCATGAGTCAAGGCTATTACCGGTACCCGACGATTTCGGGCGATCGCATCGTCTTCGTTTGCGAGGATGACCTTTGGAGCGTCGCCGCGACCGGAGGGGTCGCGACGCGTTTAACGGTGAGCTTTGGCACCTGCGTGACACCGCGGCTCTCGCCTGACGGCAGCACGATCGCTTTCATTTCAAACGACGACGGCAATCCGGAAGTCTACGTCATGCCGGCGGGCGGCGGCAAACCGCAGCGCTTGACCTTCCTCGGCTCGACCATCGCGCAAGTCGTCGGCTGGAGCGCCGATGGACGCGACATTCATTTCGTCGCCAATCCGCGCGCCTGGTACGAAGGCGAGACGCGCCCGTTCGTGATTGCGCGGGACGGCGGCGAACCACGCGACCTGCACCTTGGACACGGGCGCGCGTTTTCCGCAGGCGCGAGTGGCGCACTCGTCCTCGGGCGCAACGCGGTCGATCCCGCGCGCTGGAAACGCTATCGTGGCGGCACGGCCGGCGAAGTTTGGATCGACCCCTCGAGTCGCGGCGATTTCGAGAAGCTCAAACTGCCCGACGGGAATCCCGCGTGGCCGATGTGGATCGGCGAGCGCATCTATTTTCTGGCCGACCATGAAGGCATCGGCAACATCTATTCGTGTGCGCTCGACGGTAGCGACGTGACGCGCCACTCGAATGAGAGCGAGTACTATGCGCGCTTTCCGTCGACCGACGGCACGCGCATCGTCTATTCGAGCGGCGGCGCCATTAGTGTGATCGATCTTGCAGGCGACACCGCAACGCAACTCGAGATCGATGCGCCCTCGCCCGAACCGCAAACCGTGCGTCGTTTCGAACACGCCTCCGAAGGGCTCGAGCACTTCGCACCGAGTCCCGATGGGACGCGCCTCGCCTTCATCGCGCGCGGCCAAGCATTTACCATGCCGCTCTTCGAAGGCGCCGTGCTTCAGCATGGCGGCAGCAGTCGCGTGCGCACGCGGCTGACTGAGTGGCTCAAGGACGGCAAGCGCTTCGCCTGTGTGACCGACGGCAGCGGCTTCGAGCAGATCGCCGTGCAGCGCGCCGACGCTGCCGACGAAGCGAAGATCATTACGTCGGGCGATATCGGCCGGGTCACCGAGCTGGCGGTCTCACCGGCAAGCGATATCATCGCGTTTGCGAATCATCGCCACGAGCTTTGTACGATCGACCTCGACGACGGGAAGGTGCGGGTGATCGATACCAGCCCGGCCGACCGCGTCAGCGACCTCGCGTTTTCGCCCGACGGCCGCTACATCGCGTACGTGTGGTCGCCCACACGCGGCGCGTCGATCATTCGCGTGGCCAAGGTCCGCTCGGGCAAAGTGCACGATATTACCTCGCCGCTGCGCATCGACCACTCGCCGGCCTGGGATCCGCAGGGGAAATATCTCTATTTCATCTCCTCGCGCGACTTCCATCCGGTCTACGATGCGCTGCAATTCGACTTGAGCTTTCCGCAGGCGCAGCGGCCGTTCGTTGTGACGCTCCGTAGCGACGTGCCCTCGCCGTTTGTCCCGCTACCCCGGCCGATTCACCGCGACCACGACCACAATCACGATCACGACGACGACAAGAAAGCCGAGAAACCCGAAGAACTGCGCATCGACATCGACTTCGACGAGATCGCCGGCCGCGTGCTCGGCTTCCCGGTCGAAGAGGGTGAGTACGATCAACTCGTAGCCGTCAAAGGCCGCGTGCTCTACACGCGCTTTCCAGTCAAGGGCATTACGAATTCGCGAGATGACGACGAGGAAGCGTCGGGCGGCGGCACGCTGCTCGCCTACGATTTTGATACGCTGCGCCAAGGAACCGTCGCGAGCGACGTGAGCGAGGTCCGTCTCGGCACCGACGGGCGCACACTGTTGTATCGCGCGCACGAGCGTTTGCGCGCGATCGATGCCACCGCCGATCTGGGTGACGACGAACCCGAAAAGCCGGCGAACGACACGGGGCGCAAAAGCGGCTGGATCGATCTCGATCGGGCCAACGTCGAAATCGAGCCGCGCGACGAATGGGCGCAGATGTATCGTGAAGCGTGGCGTCTTCAAACGGAGCAGTTCTGGGTCGAAGACATGAGCGACATCGACTGGGATCGCGTCTACGACCGCTACAAAGCGATCCTGCCGCGCGTCCGCACGCGCACCGAACTCTCCGACGTAATCTGGGAGATGCAAGGCGAACTCGGCACCTCGCATGCCTACGAGTACGGCGGCGACCATCGCATCCCGCCGCAGTATCAGCGAGGCTTTTTCGGCGCGGATCTGGCCTGGGACGAAGATCGTTCGGGCTACCGGATTACGCGTATCTACCGCGGCGATTCATGGAATCGCAGCGAGGATTCGCCGCTCGCCGAGCCGGGTCTCGACATCCACGAGGGCGACGTACTGGTCGCACTGGGGAATAAGCGGCTCTCACGCGAGGTCTCGCCCGATCGCTTGTTGGTCAATGGTGCGGGCAAAGACATCTCGGTGACGCTCCGCACCCGCAAAGACGAAGAGCGCACGGTGCTCGTCAAAGCGCTTGCCAACGAGTCGCTGCTGCGCTATCGCGCATGGGTCGAAGCCAATCGCCGCTACGTTCACGAGAAAACCAACGGCCGCGTAGGCTACATTCACATTCCCGACATGGGACCGTGGGGCTTCGCCGAGTTCCACCGCGGCTATCTCAACGAGTTCGACCGCAAAGGGCTCATCGTCGACGTGCGTTACAACCGCGGCGGGCACGTCTCACCACTCTTGCTTGAAAAGCTCGGGCGCAAACGCGTCGGCTACGATGTGCCGCGTTACGGAACGGCGATTCCCTATCCACCCGAGTCCGTGGCCGGCCCGATGATGGCGATCACCAATCAGTTTGCCGGATCCGACGGTGACATCTTCAGCCACTGTTTCAAGCTCTACAAGCTTGGGCCGCTGGTCGGCAAACGCACCTGGGGCGGCGTCATCGGCATCAATCCGTACCATCATCTGGTCGACGGCACGCTCACCACGCAGCCGGAATATTCGTTCTGGTTCTCCGACGTCGGCTGGAAAGTGGAGAACTACGGCACCGATCCCGACTACGACGTGGACTATGCGCCGCAAGATTATCGCGACGCGCGTGATCCGCAGATGGATTTCGCGTTGCGCATGATGGATCGCGCGCTCGAGTACACAACGGAGTTACGCCCCGACCTCTCGACCCGCCCGTCGCTGCCGCTCCCGACGCTGGTGTAAGCCTTTGTCATCCCGAGCGTAGCTGCGAAGCAGCGTAGTCGAGGGAAGCGCCACCCACATGTTGCCCGCGAAGACGCTCCTCGCGGCACGTCGTGTGCCGCTCATGCTGCGCGAGAGCCTTCGCTTAGCAGCACGTGCGTGCCGGTCCCTCGACTTCGCTTCGCTATGCTCGGGATGACAAGAACATCAGCATTGTGCTACCGTCGGAGTGTTTGAGGTATCAGGTCCAACAGACACATCGAAGCGCGCGAGGCGTCGCAGTAATGCGACGCCTCGTTCTTTCTCTTAGCGTAAGTACTTGTCGAACCAGCCGACCGTGCGCGTCAGAATATCGATTTGATTCTTGGGCTGACGCGGGCCGTGGCCCTCGTCGGCGTACACGACAAGTTGCGAGGGCACGCCGAGTGTTTGCATGGCGTGATAGAACTCGAAGGCCTGCGGCGCCGGCACTTCTTCGTCACGCTCGCCTTGAAGGATCAGAATCGGCGTGTGCGAGTTCTTGATGAACGTGATCGGTGAACTCTTCGCGTAGACCGCGGGATCGTCGTAGACCGAGGCGCCGAAGAACGGGATCATCCACTGATCGATCTTGTTTTGGCCGTAGTACGACTGCCAGTTCACGATGCCGGCGCCGCCCACGATCGCCTTGAAGCGCGTCGTCTGCGTCTCGGCCCACATCGCCATATAACCGCCATAGCTCCATCCGAACAGTCCGAGGCGATTCGGATCGATCGGCGCAGTGGCAATCGCGGCGTCGAGGCCGGCGAGATCGTCGCGCCAATCGCCGTAGCCGAAGTCCTTGATATTTGCCCGCGTAAACCCTTCGCCTTGGCCGTAGCTGCCGCGCGGATTGGGCTCATACACGAAGTAGCCGCGCGCGGTAAGCGCCGCGACGAAGCGATAGTCATACGACGGCGTCCATTCCGACGACGGGCCGCCGTGAATGAGCGCGATCATCGGATACTTCTTGGCCGGATCGTATTGCAGTGGATAAATCAGCCAGCCTTGCACGGTGTATGGATCGCTCTTCCACGTGAGCGAGACCGCTTTGCCGTAGAGCTTTGGCACGCCGGCGTTAGCTTTGGTCACCTGACGGAGACTTGTCGGTATTCCCGCCCAGATTTCGGACGGCGTTGCAAACGACGTGCGCACGAGCGCAATCTGCGAACCGTTCTTCGCGATCGTCAGGCTGCGTAACGATTCTTCTCCGGCAAGCAGCGTGGTCGTCGAACCGCTGCGCGGATCCAGGTCGAGCAGATGCAACGCGCCGAGCACATGAGCTACGAGGACGATCCGGTTGGCCTGAATCCAATGCAAATCGGCAACGTTGAAGTTCGCATCCGGCGTGACGTCGCGCGAATCGCCGGTCTTCGCGTTGACGACATAGACGTCGCCGCCAACCGGCCCGAAATCGCTCATCAGCCCGCCGACGATTGCGATCTGCGTACCGTCGGGCGACCATTGCGGATCGTTGATTTGAAATGTTGGCGCGAGCAAGTCGTGCATCGCACCGCCACTCGCGGGCACAGTCGCAAGTTTGGCCACCCACCAGTTGTTGTCGCCGTTACCGCGCGCATACGTGCAGGCGAAGCGCGCCGAATCCGGCGACCACGCGTATTCGTAGACGTAGTCGGCACTCGGCGTTACCAGCGTGACGGCGCCGGTTGCGGCATCGACGGTCGCGATCTGCTGTTCATCGGTCACGGTGCCGATCACACCGACGTCGCGTGCGCCGGCTGCAAGCGCGCCGGCCATGCGATGCGGATGCGCGATGTAGAGAAACGCGAGGTGCTTCCCGTCGGGCGACCAGGTGAGACGCTGCGGAAGGCCGCCGAGAGCCGCCAGAAGACGAACGTTCCTGCCGTTTGCGTCGGCAACGTACAAGGACGGGCGTTCTTTGGTGCGCGCGTCGGCAAGAAATGCGAGTCGCGTCCCGTCGGGCGACCACGCCGGAAAGGTCGCTTCGGCCGGTGACGCACCGGCGGCAATCAATTGCGTCCGCCGATGGGTAATGAGACTTTCGACCCATACGCTGTTGGCATGATGAAGCGTTTGTCCCCACGCGACGCGTGTGCCGTCCGGCGCGATCGCGACATTACTGTAATCGGTGAGATTCTCGGTGATGCGCAAGACATCGCGCATCGAGGGCGCGGCCTGCGCGAACGGTGTGCACGTGAGAGTTAACGCTAACATGAGCGCTGCGGAACGAAGGCTTAACGTCATGCGGCCGGTGATACGCCCGACAACTCGCGATAGCATGCTACAGTCGACCAAGCGGACACAACACGCAACGCGGCCTATACATTTATCAATAGGCTGTATTGACATATGCTTGGTAAACTTTGTATAAGGGTATATCAGTCCAAGGATCAAATGCAAGCCATCCAATTGCACCGATCCAATAACTGAAATGCACGATCCAATTCGCGAAGGAGCTTCAGGTGAGCACGCACGAACGCTGGGCCGGTATCGAACGCCCCTACTCCCCCGCCGAGGTCCGTAAACTTCAAGGGAGCGTTGTCATCGAACAGACGCTTGCGCGTCTGGGCGCGGAGCGCTTCTGGGCACTCCTCCAAGAGCCGCAGGCGACGGCCGGGCTCGGAACCATGACCGGCGGCCAAGCCGTGCAAGCCGCAAAGGCCGGGCTCAAAGTGATTTATTGTAGCGGCTGGCAAGTTGCCGCCGATGCGAATAGCTCGGGGAATGTCTATCCGGATCAGAGCCTTTACCCGGTCAACAGCGTGCCGCAACTCGTCAAACGGATCAATAGCGCACTGCAGCGCTACGATCAGGTCGAGACCGTTGAAGGGCGCGGGACGCCGGAGAATTATCTGCCGATCGTCGCTGACGCGGAAGCCGGATTCGGCGGACCGCTCAATGTTTTCGAGCTCACCAAAGCTCTGATCGAAGCCGGCGCCGCCGGCGTGCACTTGGAAGACCAGCTCAGCTCGGAGAAAAAGTGCGGCCATCTCGGCGGCAAAGTGCTCATTCCGACACAGCAAGCCGTGCGTCACTTGATCGCAGCGCGCCTTGCAGCCGACGTGCTCGATGTGCCGACAATCATCATCGCGCGCACCGACGCACAAGCGGCGACGTTGATAACCAGCGACATCGACCCGCTCGATCGTCAGTTCATCACTGGCGAACGGACCCCCGAAGGCTTCTTCCGTACCCGCGAAGGCGTCGATGCCTGCATCGCCCGCGGTCTAGCCTACGCGCCCTATGCCGATCTGCTCTGGATGGAGACCTCCGAGCCGGACATCGAGGTCGCGCGCGCCTTCGCCAAAGCGATCCACGCGAAGTTCCCGGGCAAGCTGCTCGCTTACAACTGCTCGCCCTCGTTCAATTGGAAGAAGAAGCTCGACGACGCATCGATCGCCGCCTATCGCGACGAGCTCAACGCACTGGGTTACAAGTTCCAGTTCATCACGCTAGCCGGCTTCCACGCCCTCAACTACAGCTTCTTCGAGCTGGCCCGGGACTTCAAGGAGCGCGGAATGTCGGCCTACGCCGAGTTCCAGCAACTCGAATTCGCGGCCGAATCGCTCGGTTATACCGCCACGCGCCATCAGCGCGAGGTGGGAACGGGTTACTTTGACGAAGTGGCGCAGACGATCAGCGAGGGTCAATCCTCGACGACCGCGCTGCACGGTTCGACCGAAGCCGAGCAGTTCTATAGCAACGGTCATGCCAATGAGGTTGTGAGCGTCTAACATGAACGTAGCCCCAGCAGGATTCGCCGTCGAGCGAGACCTGCCGGCTGGGTTCGCGGAGTTCTATTTTCCGCTGCACGAACGGTTCACACCGGAGCAGCAACGTCTTGCACACGCGCGAGCCGCTCAGCTCGCGCGCGCGCATAACGGCGATCTCCCGAACTATTTGCCGGCATCGCAAGCCACCACCACCGACTGGCGCATCGAGTTGCCCGCGTGGTGTCAAGATCAACGCAACCAGATGACTGGTCCCGCAGACGACGCGGAACTGGTTGTTAAGTTGCTCAACTCGGGCGCGCCCGGCGTGATGCTCGATCTCGAAGATTCGATCGCCAACACGTGGGAGCATCTGATGCTCGGCCAAGACAATCTCGTGGCCGCGCTATATGGCGAGTTGACCTACGACGATAAGAAGCGCGGCAAAACCGTCGGCATCAACCAGGGCACAACCGTCGTGTGGAATCGCGTGCGCGGCCTACACATGTCGCAAGCCGGGCTGCTCGCAGGCGATGAACTGACCAGCGCGTCGCTCTTCGACACCGCGCTGCTCGCCTATCGCCTGGATTACGACCGTCTCAAGCATCCTCTATGCATCTATATTCCCAAATCGGAATCGGCGGAAGAGGCGCTGTGGTGGAAGGATCTTTTCGACGCAATCATCGCTGCAAAGGGTTGGAAGCCGGGCTCGATCAAGGCGATGGCGCTGATCGAAGCATTTCCGATCGCGTACGAAATGGAAGAGTTTCTTTTCAACCTGCGCGACTATATTCTGGGCTTAAATCTCGGTCGCTGGGATTACATGGCGAGCCTTGCGCATTTCAATCTCAACGATCCGAATTGGCTCTTGCCCGATCGCAATACGATTCCGTTCGACGTGCCCTTCTTCCAGAATCTGCGCACGTTGATGCCGGAGATCACGCACAAGCACGGCGCGTTCGCGATCGGCGGCATGACCGCGCTCTTCCCGGATCGCAGCAACCCCGAGCTCAACGCGCGCGCGCTCGAGGTTCTCGAACGCGACAAGAAAAACGAAGCGAGCTGCCTCATGGACGGCGCCTGGACGGGTCATCCCGATCAGAACGAAATCGCCGTGGCGCAATTCCCGTTTCCAAATCAACTCGAGCGGCGCCCGAAGCTGGAGACGGTGCATCCCGACTTGCGGCCGGCACCAAAGGGCGTCGGCAAACTGACACTCGACGGCACGCGCGCTGCCGTGCGGACCGTCATTCGGTATCGCCACGGCGTGCTCAACGGACTCGGCGCGAGTCTGCTCGACGGCTACATGGAAGATCTGGCCACCGACCGCATCTATCGCGTGATGATCGCGCAGCGCTTGCGCTTCCCGGGCCCCTACACACCGCCCTCGCTCTCGCAGATCTTCGATGAAGAGACGGCCAAACTCGGACCTGAATATCAGCGCGCGCGCGAACTCTCCGAACAGATGATTCTGACCGGAGCGTTCGACCCGACATAGACGGTTCGGCCAGCCGCATCGTGCGGCTCAGACTAGCGCTTCTTCGCGGCCTTTTTCTTGCGGGTTGCCGCCGCCTTTTTCGCCGACTTTTTGCGATCGGCGGCGGTACGCCCGGTTTTGGGCTTCGTTCCAAGGTCCTTCACCGACGATTCGCTCATCTCGACGCCATAATGCTTGGCCGCTTTTTTGATGTTCGCGAAGGCCAGTTCCCGATCGCTTGACGACACCTCGGTTAACTGATCGAACCGCGCGATGGCGTTGCGCACGTGCTTCTCATCGGTCAACGGCTCTTTGCGCTCCTTGGGGAACGCGAAGACGCTGTTGGGAAGATCGCTCCGCTTGGTCAGTACGCCGTGTTTTTCATGGGGTTTCCAAGTCGCTCTCATTCATGTTTCTTTCCCAATTCATGCCACGACTTCTCACTCACATGGACACCGTACTGTTGCGCGGCTTTAAGGATGTTCGCCCAGGCGAGGTCTCGGTCGCTGTCTGAGACGCCTTGCACTTGATCGAAGCGCGCGATTGCACTGCGCACATGGTTTGCATCGGTCAACGGTTCTTTGCGTTGCGTGGGAAAAGCATATTCATTTTCGGGCCACGTCGTTTGCATTGCTCAGTTCCTCCCGGCGAGAAGTGAGGTAGTCGCGTACCGAAGGGTCGATCGTCAGGCCCAGCGCGCGTTCGTAGGCAGCGCGGGCTTGCTCCACTTCATTGCAACTCGCGAGCATATCGGCGCGCGTCGCCCAGTACGGTTGATAGCTTATCATGCGTGAGTCCGTTGCGAACACCTCGAGTGCCTCAAGACCGGCGCGCGCGCCCCGGCTGCGCCCCAGTGCGACCGCACGATTGAGCGCGACGACCGGCGAGCCGGTGACGTGCAACAGCGCATCATAGAATAGGACGATCGCGCTCCAGTCCGGCTCGCGCCCGAGTCGCCGCACCGCGTGCGCGGATTGGATCGCCGCCTCGAGCTGATAACGCCCGGGGCGAAGCGCATGCGAAGCTCGCGCCAGTAGCGCTTCTGCTTCGTCAATCATGGGGCCGTCCCACCGCGTGGCGTCCTGCGCGTCGAGCGGAACGTATGCGCGCGCGCGATCCCGCCGGGCTCGACGACGCGCGTGCGCGTGCAGCATCAGTGCAAGCAGCCCGCTTGCTTCGGGCTCATCCGGACACGCAACGGCAACGAGCCGGCCGAGCCAAATCGCTTCCCGCGCGAGCCCCCGCGTTTCCGGATCGGTTTCGCTTGGATCGTCCCAGCCTTGCCCAAAGGTTACGTAGATCGCCGCCAGCACCGCATCGAGCCGCTCCGGGAACTCCTCGGCAAACGGCACGGTGAGCGGAATACCGGCGCCGGCAATTTTGCGTTTCGCGCGCACCAGCCGTTGGCTCATCGTCGCCGGCGCGACGAGAAACGCTGACGCAATGCGCGCCGCATCAAAGCCCAACACCACCTGGAGCATCAACGGTGCGCGAATCTCCCCGGCGATTGCCGGATGCGCGCACGCGAAGAGCATCCCGATGCGCTCGTCAACCGGCTGCGGGCTCGTCTCGTACGCCGTTTGCGCGATACGCGCAACATGCGCGACGCGCTCGAGCGCAAGCGTTTCCCTTCGCCGGCGCCGGAGGCCGTCGAGCGCGCGATTGCGCGCGACCACCGAGAGCCACGCTTCGGGCCGTCGCGGCACACCTTCGATCGGCCAACGTTCGAGCGCCGCGGCGAACGCATCGGCTAATGCGTCCTCCGCGACGTCGAGACCGCAGCGAGAAGCGAGATACGCGAGCAGCTTTCCGTAGCTTTCGCGCGCGGCGCGTTCTACGCTCGAACCGGCAGTTCCCAAATTGGCCGCACCTCAACAGTGCCGTGACTTGCACCCGGACAACGCGCCGCCCACTTGAGCGCCTCGTCGAGATTCGAGACGTCGACCATATAGTAGCCGCCGAGCTGCTCCTTCGATTCGATGTACGGGCCGTCGAGGACCGTTGTTTTGCCGCTGGGATCGACGCGCACTTGCGTCGACTCGGTTGCAGGCTTAAGCCGGTCGCTGCCGACATAGACACCAGCGTCTTGGAGCGCTTGCGTGTAGGCCATGTAAGACTCGAGCGCGGCCTGGCTCTGCTCTGGGGTGAGCGCTTCGAACCCGGCCGGATCGCTGAATAGGTGAAAAATGTATCGCATAGTGGTGATTCCTCCTCGGCACTATGACGTCCGGGGATCGGCGATTTCGACATTTCACGCCGCTCGCCCGCGAAATCGTCCCGCTCGTCATCGACCGGTTGACCGGCCCGGCCATCCCAAGGTATGACGGGAGCATGTCTTTCAAGCGTCCCGTCGCGTGGCTTTGGCTCTTCCTCGTCTTTACGGCGATCGGGATCTTCTTCTCGCTCCACGCCTATCTGAGCGACGGAGCGCCCTCGTCGCTTTCGCTGCACTTCTACTACGAGATGACGGGTGCATACGCCGCGATGGTCTGGGTGCCAGCCATCGGGTGGCTGACGCACGTTGCCCCCTTTACTCGCTCGACGGTCGCGCGCGCCCTCGCAGCCAACCTCGCGGCCGCCGCCGTGTACACGTTGCTCCACAGCAGCGTCGAACTGCTACTTCGCTTTCCGCTGCAATCCTTCGTTGGTCTGCACTACCCGCTCGCCGACATGGCGCGGACGACCTACATTTCCGAGGCGCCGAGCGATCTGGTCTATTACGGCTTCATCGCGGTGTCGCTGTACCTCACGAGCCACTTGCTCGCATCGCGTGAGCTGGAGGCAAAGCTCGCGCAGGCCCAACTCGAAAATCTGCGCTTACAACTTCAGCCTCACTTCCTTTTCAATACGCTCAATGCGATCTCGTCGGTGATGTACGAAGATGTTGGCAAAGCGGATCGCATGCTCGCCCAGGTCAGCGACTACATGCGACTCGTGCTGGCATCGGGCGGCGTGGAAGAGATCCCGCTCGACGACGAGCTGCGCATGGAGCGCATGTACGTTGACATCATGAAGACGCGCCTCGAGCGCAACCTCGCGCTCGACGTGCGCGTCGCCGACGACGCGCAGCGTGCTATGGTCCCGTTCATGGTCCTTCAACCGCTGCTCGAGAACAGCATCCGCCACGGTATGGGTTCTGCCCGTACGTCGATCGAGCTGAGCATCGACGTGGCGCGCGCCAACGGATCGACCGTGATAAATGTGAGCGACAACGGGCTGGGCTTCGATGCGTCCAAACCCCGCGGCATCGGCCTCTCGAACGTGGCGGCACGGCTTGCCTATCTTTACGGCTCGCGAGCGCAGTTTGAGATCGGCGAGCGGGCGGGCGGTGGTACCATCGCCACCTTGCGCATGCCGTTTGAAGCCCGCACGGGTGACAAAGAATGCCGTTAACCGTCATGATCGCCGACGACGAAACCCCGGCCCGGCGCAAACTCGCGCGCTTTTTGGGCGAACACAACGATGTGGCGGTTGTCGCCGAGGCCTCCAACGGCATCGACGCGCTCGATCTGATCGCGATGACGAAGCCCCAGGTGGTCTTTCTCGATATCCACATGCCCGATCTCGACGGCCTCGGTGTGGCCGAAACGCTGAGCCGGAGTGAGACGCCCCCGTCGATCGTGTTCGTCACGGCCTTCGACCAGTATGCCGTCAAAGCGTTCGAGATGTCGGCTCTGGACTATCTGCTTAAACCCTACGACCGCGACCGCTTCGAAGTGGCGCTCGGGCGAGCGCGCGCCTCACTCGACACCAAGCCCGACACGGCAAAGCTCGCCGATACGCTGTCGCAATTGCGCAAGGAAGAGCAATTCGTACGCCGGCTCTTGATTCCGAACGATGGCCGCTCGTTCTTCGTTGCAGCGCGTGAGATCATGCGCCTGGAAGCCGAGGGCAACAGCGTCGCCGTGCACACTCCGCGTGGCAAGCAGGCCTTGCGCGCCACGCTCGAGTCCCTCGAATCACGTCTCGACCCCGCGCAGTTTGCGCGCGTTCATCGATCGCACATCGTGAACATCGACGAAATCGCCGAGATCCATGCGTGGTTCCATGGCGACTACAAGATTCTTATGCGGGACGGAACTGAAATTGCCTGGAGCCGGCGCTACGCCACCCAACGACCCGATTTGTTAAAGTAAAAGGAGTACGCACCATGAGCAAACGCGTGGCGTTGATTGCCGCCGCCGTAGTCTTTGTCGTGCACGCGCTCGGCAACGCGCACTACGGCTTCTTCCGCGACGAGCTTTACTTCATTATGTGCGGCTTCCATCCGCAGTGGGGGTATGTCGATCAGCCGCCCGTTGTCCCGTTGCTCGCAGCCTTCACCCAGCTCGGCGGACACTCGCTCTTCTTGCTGCGATTGGTTCCGGCGCTGTGCGCGGCTGCCGGCGTGTATATCACTTGTTTACTCGTGCTCGAATTCGGCGGCGGCATCTTTGCGCAGGCAATATCGTCGCTTGCGTTTCTGTTCGCCGGCGTGCTGCTCAGCTTCGGTGAGAAAGTCGGACCCGACGAGATCGGCCTGTGGGCCTGGCCGCTGCTCGCGCTGTTGATCGTACGTATCATCAAAGGCGCGAGCCCGCGCCTCTGGCTTGCAGTGGGTTTCGCCGCCGGTATCGCGATCGAGAGCAAATACGCGGTGCTCTTTTTTCTCGTCGCGCTATTTATCGGTCTGCTGCTCACGCCACAGCGCCAAATCCTCGCGAACCGGTGGTTCGCGGGCGGCGCCGCACTGATGCTCATCATCGCGCTGCCGAATTTCCTTTGGCAGGCGCACTACGATTTCCCGATGTGGGAGCTATTACGTAACGGGCAAAACGGCAAGAACCTCATCGTGGGGCCGCTGGTCTACCTGCTGCAAGAAGTCCTGATCACCAATCTCTTCCTCTTCCCGGTGTGGGTGATTGGGCTGTATTGGCTCCTGCGCAGCAGTACGTTCCGTTTCTTGGGCTATACCTACATCGTCCTCATCGTCGAGATGATGGTCTTTCACGGCAAGCACTACTACCCCGCGGATGTCTATCCAATTCTCATCGCGGCAGGCGGAGTGCAAATCGAATCCTGGACGGCGCGCGCCGGGCTCGCGCGTGTCGCAATTGTCGCGTACGCGCTCGTGCTGGGTCCGGTGTTCATTCCTTACTCGCTGCCCATACTTTCCGAGCCCGCCTTCGTCGCATATCAAGCTCGCGTCGACGCAATCACGCATTCATCGAACCGTGTGCTCGCTACGGAACACAATCGCGAGACATCGACGCTTCCGGGCGATTGGGCCGATATGCATGGCTGGCCGGAGATGGCTGCCGCCGCAAAGGACGTCTACGATTCACTCCCGGTGAACGGTCGCGCCGGAGCCGTGGTTTTCGGCGGCAACTACGGCGAAGCGTCGGCGGTTGCGTTCTTTACGCCCGGGATTCCGGTGATCAGCACGCACAATCAGTATTGGCTGTGGGGGCCGGATGGCTATGACGGCCGCGTGCTCGTGCAAATCAACGGAACGTGCTGGGCCAAGGAGCATTACTTTGCCTCACGCACGATCGCGACGGTCATCCACTCGCCATGGGCAATCGGCTACGAGAATGATATTCCGATCAACATCTGCCGCGGCCTGAAAATACCGGTTGCACGGCTCTGGTCCGAGTCCAAAAGTTACGAATAGAAGGCAATCGCTCTCAGAAGAGTCGCAATCCGTGCTATGCTGGCCAGGTATCGGAGATAAAATGAAAGTTTTCTATTGGATTGTAGCGGCGACCGTTTTAGTCGCCATCTGCGCGCCGCGTCCGGCCTACGCCTACCTCAACACTATCAAGGCCATCAATGATTCGAACAAGTGCGCGATGTTCACGTTGTACCAGCGACCCCGCGGGATAAACACGCAGGAGTACTACTCGGGTGAACATCACATCATTCTTCCGGGACAATCCGCGATGTTCAACTTTAGCATCTGGAAACAGGCAAGCTATGCGAAAATAAACGTCGACGTGTACCAAAGCCCCGACTGCAGCGGGAAGATTTGGGCTAATACCTACGATCGGTATGACATCGACAGCAGTAACAATCCCCAAGGAATAACCGCGACACTTCATCTGCTCAACAACGGCTGGTACCGGTTCTGGTTCAACAAATAGTTTAGAGGGCGAGAACCTCGATCAGTCTGGGATAGACCAGGTCGGTGCGTGCCTGCGGATTTTCGGGATCGATGATGTCGTGGTTTTCCGGCAGATCGGTAAGTTCGACATACTCGATACCGCTCGATCGCAGGCGCTGCCAACGGCGCACTACCTGTAGCGTCACCCCGTTGCTGACCGCGGGATCGTGGGTGTTCACGACCGTTGCAATGCGCGTGGCGCGCGACGCTTGTGTCCGCGCCGCAGCATAGACGGCGCTGCCGATCCGCACCGTCTGCATGAGCGCATGCGTCGGGAAGCGCGGGTACGCCGTCTTCGGAAGCTGATTCTCTTTGGCGCGAGGGTCCCACCACAAAAAGAAATTAGGAAGCGCGAGCATGATCGGCGCCAGTACGTCTAAAGCCCAGCGCGGCAGGTTGAGCAAACCGAAGTCCGGCGCAATCGGCATGCTCGTCGCGACGTCGTCGCGGTATTGCCCAAGGTACGCGCTAATCGATCCTCCCATCGACAAGCCCGCGACGGCCACGCGCTCACCCAAACCCACCGCCGCATCGACCGCTTGGTACGAACATTCCAACAGCATTTCGGCCGTCAATGACTTGAGCGCGTCGGTAATGCGATCGGCGTAGCCGTGCAGCGGCATGCGCGGAACCAGTACGTTCACGCCGAGCGCATGCAACTGCGCCGCGAACTGCGCGAACTGTCCGGGATGATTGGTGAAGCCGTGAAAAAGGACGACGCTCCACGGCGCCTGCGTCCCGTGATCCAGAAGCAGCGTCTTTGCGGTGGGGCCGATGCGCGCGCCGTCGCGCGCCATGATGACGCGCGCCTTGGCCAAGCCGTCCGCGTAGCCCGCCGCGGGTGAACTAGCGGGAGGCGCGAGCATGCTGCGGACATCCGGCGATGTGATCGTTGACGAGACCCGTCGCCTGCATGAACGCATACATGATCGTCGGGCCGACGAACCGGAACCCGCGCTTGACGAGATCCTTGCTCAGCGCGCGCGACTCGTCGCTTTCAGCCGGAAGATCCTCGCGACGCTTGATCTGATTGTTGATCGTCTTTTCGCCAACGAAACCCCAGACGTATTTGTCGAACGAGCCGAACTCTTTCTGAATTTTCAGAAAGGCCTTGGCGTTACTTACCGTCGATTCGACTTTTGCGCGATTCCGAACGATACCGGGATCGGTAAGGATCTTTTCGACGCGCGCCGGCGTCATGCGTGCCACGCGTAGTGGATCGAAATCGTGGAAGACCTTGCGGTAATGGTCGCGCTTGCGCAAGATCGTTTCCCAACTCAAGCCGGCCTGCGCCCCTTCGAGCGTGACGAACTCGAAAAACGTGCGGTCGTCGTGAACCGGACGCCCCCACTCGCTATCGTGATATGCGATCGACAACTCCGTCGTTGCCCAACTGCAGCGCTTATCGACCACCGCGCTTACGGGAAGCCCAGATTCAATGACGGCGCGCGCTCGTCCCAACGGGCGGTGACGACCTTCCCGCGCGTATAAAATCGGAATCCGTCTTCGCCGTAGATATGCAGATCGCCGAAGAGCGAGGCCTTCCATCCGCCGAAGCTGTAGTAACCGACCGGCACGGGGATCGGCACGTTCACGCCGACCATGCCGACCTGCACTTCGCGCTGAAACTTGTGCGCGGCTCCACCGTCGCGGGTGAAGATCGATGTGCCGTTGCCGTACGCGTTGCGATTGATCAACTCGAGCGCGTCGTTCAGATTCTGCGCGCGCACGTTGACCAACACCGGCCCGAAGATCTCGTCAGTGTAGATCGTCATCTCCGGCGTCACCTGATCGAAGAGCGTTGGGCCGACCCAGAATCCGTCTTCGCAACCGCTCACGCGCAGCGCACGCCCGTCTTCAACTAATGCCGCACCGGCGCGATCGCCTTGCGCGATGTAGTCGGTAATGCGGTCGCGCGCTTGCGCCGTGACCACGGGGCCCATGTCATTGGTCGCGTCGGCGCCCGGCCCGATCTTGAGGCGACCGATGCGTTCCAGAATCTTCGGAATCAAGGCTTCATGCGCGTTGCCGACGGTCACACTTGCCGAAATGGCCATGCAGCGCTGACCGGCCGAACCATAGGCCGACGACACGAGCGCGTCGGCGGCAGCGTCCATATCGGCATCCGGCATCACCACAAGATGATTCTTAGCGCCCCCCAGCGCTTGCACGCGCTTGCCGTTGGCCGCGGCGGTTGCATACACGTATTTCGCAATGGGCGTGCTGCCGACGAAACTGACCGCCGAAATACCGGGGTGCGTCAGAATTGCGTCGACCGCGACCTTGTCACCGTGCACGACGTTGAAGACGCCTTTGGGCAGACCCGCCTGCGCCCAGAGCTCCGCGACGAGGATCGACGTCGACGGATCGCGCTCGGAGGGTTTTAGGATGAACGTATTGCCGCACGCGACCGCGATTGCAAACATCCACGCCGGCACCATCATCGGAAAATTAAATGGCGTGATGCCCGCGCACACGCCGAGCGGTTGCCGAATCGAGTAGGTGTCGACGTTGCGCGAAACACTCTCGCTGAACTCGCCCTTGGTCATTTGCGTGAGCGCACATGCATAGTCGATGACTTCGAGCGCGCGCGCGACCTCGCCGGCGGCGTCGGTGACGACCTTGCCGTGCTCCGACGAAACGATTTGCGCGATGCGCTGCGAATTCATGCGCATCAGCTCACGAAACGCAAAGAGGACCTCCGCGCGCTTGCCCAACGGCGTATCGCGCCACGCGGGGAAGGCCGCGGTCGCCGCGCGAACGGCGCGATCGACCATAGCGGGATCGGCTAGCGCGACCCGCGCCTGGACGACGCCGTGCGCAGGGTCGTAGACCTCTCCGTAGCGCTGCGCGGGGTCGTCGACGGCCGCACCGTCGATGTAATGGTGGATGAGGCGGGTCGCAGTTGAGATAGCCATCCGTCGATTATAGCGGACGATCGATCAAATCGAGAAGTTCCGCAAAGACGTGGCCGGCGATCTTTGGATGGCGCAGCGGTTCGATGATGTCGTGCGAGATCGGAATGCCGCGCAGGACGACGTGCTCCAACCGGCCACCGGGCCGGGCGCGCAAGAGCCCGCGTAGTCGCCGAACCGCTCGATTGCTCACGGCGGCCTCCTTTGCGTTGGTCACGAGAATGAGCTCACGTGCAGCCAGCATGTCGCCCGCGTGCGCGAAGACGTCTCGCGCAAGCAGGAGCGACTGGCCGATCGCATGCGAGGAGTAGCGCGGATAACCATGCTCCGGCTTTAGGCGCTCGCGTACGAGCGGATTCCACCACGGGAAAATATTGGGCAACTTCAGGAGCAGATCCGCGAACGGTTCGGTGAAACGCGTCGGCATCCACGACATGCCGAAAAATGGCGCGATGGCGACGGCACGATCGATCGAATAGTGCTGCGCAGCCCATGTCGCAAGCAAACCACCAAGAGAAAATCCAGCCACCACAACGCGCTCGCCGAGGCCTTGCGCCAGCTCGATGCTCTCCGTCGCGAACGCGCGTAGATCGTCCGCCTGCAACTGCGCGAGCGCCGTGGTAAGGCGGTTGCGATGGCCGTGCCGTGGCAGGCGCGGGACAATGACGTTGTGACCACGCTCGTGGAGCTCGTGGGCAAAGCGAACAAACTGTTGCGGGCTGGCCGCAATCCCGTGAAAAAGGACGACCGCGACCGGCCGCACCTCCCCGTGGAGCAGCAACTTGGTGCGGCCTTCGTCCGAAATACCGCGGTGGTCGCGGAGCCGGAGCCGATCGAGCAGCGCGCTCGTCTGGTCGGATAAGTACTGCATCGTATCGATAAAGAAGTGTTCTCGCGCCCGTTGGCGCAATCTTTCGTTATTATGCCCGGCAAGTCTGGTATAGCCCAAGGATTCATCGATCTCGACGAGACCTACGGAGCGCACAACTACGCGCCGTTGGATCTGGTGATCGAGCGCGCCGAGGGCGTCTGGCTCTACGACGTCGACGGCCGGCGCTATCTCGACTGCATTAGCGCATATTCCGCCGTCAACCAGGGGCACTGTCACCCGCGCATTCTTGCGGCCTTGGTCGAACAGGCGTCGAAAGTCCCTTTGACGTCGCGGGCGCTGCGCAACGATCGCATGGGCCGCTTTCTGAAAAAGCTCGCCGAGGTCAGCGGCTTCGAATGCGCGTTGCCGATGAATACCGGCGCCGAGGCGGTCGAAACCGCGATCAAACTTGCGCGCCGCTGGGGCTATCGCATCAAAGGCATCCCCGCCGACGCTGCCGAGATCATCGTCTTCTCGAACAACTTCCACGGCCGAACCACGGCAATCGTCAGTGCCAGCACGGATCCGGCTTACCGCGCCGACTTCGGCCCGTTCATGCCGGGCTTCACGTTTGTAACCTACGGCGACGCCGACGCGCTCGAACGCGCGATCTCAGCGAACACGTGCGCAATCCTAATCGAACCGATTCAAGGTGAAGGCGGCGTGATCGTTCCACCGGACGGATTTCTCAAACGCGCGTGGGCGCTATGCAAAGAACACAACGTGCTCTTCGCAGCCGACGAAATTCAAACCGGCTTTGGTCGCACGGGTGATCTCTTCGCGTGCGATTTCGACAACATCAAGCCCGATGTGCTCATCGTGGGCAAGGCGCTCGGTGGGGGCTACTACCCGGTTTCCGCCGTGCTCGCAAGCAACGAATTGATGTCGCTCTTTGCGCCGGGCGATCACGGCAGCACGTTCGGTGGAAATCCGCTCGCAAGTGCGATCGGCGAAGCTGCGCTCGACGTCATCATCGACGAAAAGCTCGCTTCGCGGGCACGCTACGCCGGCGCTAAGCTGATGCAGGGTTTGCGCTCCGTGCAGTCGCCGGCGGTCAAGGAGATTCGGGGTCGCGGTTTGCTCATCGGGATCGAATTGACCGTTCCCGCAAAACGTCTCGTGCAGGGGCTCATCGAGCGAGGCGTCGTTGCTAAGGATACGCACGAGCGCGTGCTGCGCATCGCGCCGCCGCTGGTGATCGACGACGCCGCGATCGACTTCTTGCTCGCGCAATACCGCGAGGCGCTCGAATCGCTGTGATCGTTCCCGAACGGTTCAACTTTGCGCGCGATGTGATCGATACGCTCGCATTGCAGCGGCGCCGCGGACTGCTTTTCGTCGCTGCCGACGGGTCGCAGCGCGATTACGGCTTCGCCGAGATCAGCGAGGCGTCGCAGCGCTATTCCGCGGTGCTGCGCGATGGCGGCATCGAGCGCGCCTCGCGGGTGATCGTCGCATTGCCCAAGATTCCGCAGTGGCTTTTCGTCATGCTTGCCCTCGACCGACTCGGTGCGATCGCGATTCCCGGACCCGAACAATTGCGAGCCAAAGATTTACTCTATCGCGCCGATCATGCCGAGGCGGTTGCGATGATCGGCGACGCGCCGAATCTAACCGAACTCCAAGCCGCGCGCAACGATGCGAAAACCGTTCGCGCGGGATTCTCGGTGCGCGGCGGTGCGGATGGCTGGCTCGATCTCGACGCACTCGCCGGACAGGCAGCCCCGTTCCAAGGGGTCGAGACGCGCGCCGATGAGTGGGCGTACATCGTGTATACCAGCGGCACGACCAAAGACCCCAAGGGCGTCGTGCATGACCGCGCGTACGCCTATGCCAAACGTGCGCAGGCGCAATTTTGGCTCGACTGCACGCCCGACGATTTGGTGTGGTGCAGCGCCTCGACCGGTTGGGCAAAATCGTTGTGGAACGTGTTGCTCGGTCCGTGGTCGCATGGCAGCACGATCCTATTGCACGAGGGCGCGTTCGATCCACGACAGCGCATGGATCTCTTAGCGGAGCACGAGGTAACCATTCTCTGCCAAGCGCCGACTGAATACCGGCTCGAAGCAAAACTTCCCGACCTCGCGCACTGGTCGTTACCGAAGCTGCGTCACTGCGTGAGCGCAGGCGAACCGCTCAATCCCGAAGTGATCGCGCGTTGGAAAGACGCGTTCGGCTTGGAGATTCTCGACGGCTACGGACAGACCGAGAATACGTTGCTGGTAGCGAACGCCCACGGCGCCGCTGTTCGCCCAGGCTCGATGGGCAAACCGACGCCGGGGCACGACGTCACCGTCATCGACGAAGACGGCAACGCGTGCAAGACCGGCGAAACCGGAGACATCGCGCTGCGCGGCACGCCGCCCTCACTCTTTAAGGGTTACTTGAAGAATCCCGAGGAGACGGCCAAGAGCTATCGCGCCGGCTACTATCTCACCGGCGACCGGGCCTACATAGATGAAGACGGATATTTTTGGTTCGTCGGCCGCTCCGACGACGTCATTAGCTCGGGCGCTTATCGCATCGGCCCATTCGAAGTGGAGAGCGCGCTGCTCGAACATGCTGCTGTCGCCGAGTCGGCCGTGGTGGGGAGCCCGGATCCGGATCGCGGCAACATCGTCAAAGCCTTTGTCGTGCTGCGCCCGGGACACGAAGGCAGCGATGCGCTCGTGCGGGAGCTGCAAGAGCACTGCAAGCGCGTCACCGCGCCCTACAAATACCCGCGTGAGATCGAATTCGTCAGCGAGTTGCCGAAGACGCGCTCGGGAAAGATCCGGCGCGTCGAATTGCGCCAACTCGAACTCGAGCGTAAAGGCGCCACGCGGTCGAGCGGCTATTTATGACCGCTTCTGGGTGAAGAGCAAGGCGAGCAGGGCTCACCTGCCCTTGACCCAGGCCCCGGACCGTGGTATTCTGCGCAAGCCGAAGAAGCGCTTGGGGTACGCCCCGAGCCTCACCGGATGCCTGCGGGCGATCCGGTTACTACTCGAGGGGCCGTCGGTAGGTTCCGCGCGTGGGGTTGCTTCGGCAACGCCATTTTTTGTTCTCTCTTGAAAGGGAAAACGCCATAGCTCGACCGCTGCGAGTCAACGAGCAAATCCGTATTCGACAGGTCCGGGTGATCGACGAAAACGGCGAACAGCTCGGCATATTGCCGACCGAGGACGCGCTTTCGCGTGCCCGAGGCGCGGGCCTGGATCTGATCGAGATCTCGCCCAACGCACAGCCGCCGGTGGTAAAAATCGGTGACTACGGCCGGTTGAAATACGAGCAGTCGAAAAAAGATAAAGACGCGCGCAAGAAACAACGCAACTTCGAGCTCCGCGAGGTCAAGTTGCGCCCGAAGATCGAGACCCACGACTACGAGACGAAGGCGCGCATGACCGAGCGGCTTCTGCTCGACGGAAGCAAGATCAAGGTCACGATCATGTTTCGCGGACGCGAAATTACCTATACGGCGTTTGGCCGGCGGTTACTCGACCGCATGGCTGAAGACATGGCGCCGCTTGCCACCATCGAGCGCGAACCGCGGCTCGAAGGAAAAAATATGTTTATGATCCTGGCGCCACGCGTAACGCCGACCGGTCCGCCAAAGTTCTCCTTGCACAAAGACAAGGACGACAAGGACCATAAGGACGGTACGCGCGCTCAAGATCACAAGGACGCGCCCGTCGTCGACAAAGAACACGACGAGCACGACGAACACGACGAACACGTCGAGGAACACGAAGAACCAGCGAAGGAGCCTACCCGTGCCTAAGATTCGTACCCATCGTGGTACCGCAAAACGCGTCAAAGTGACGGCGACCGGAAAGGTCATTCACCGTCATCAGTTCAGCGGTTGCGGCCACATTCTCAGCAAGAAGACGCGCAAACGCAAGCGCAACTTCCGCAAGGATCAACCGACGTTCAAGGGCGATTTGAAGCGCTTGGCGCCGACGATCCCGTATTTGGTTTAAGGAGGGCTCGAACACATGGCACGCGTTAAACGTGGCGTAGCTGGGCTCAAGCATCGCCGTAAAGTCATGAAGCTCGTCAAGGGCTTCCGCGCCTCCCGCCGTCGCAACTATCGCGTCGCGAACGAAGCGCTGCTCAAGTCGCTGGCGTACGCATTCCGTGATCGCCGCGTCCGCAAGCGCGACTTTCGCTCGCTCTGGATCAGCCGCATCAACGCGGCCGTCCGCCGCGAAGGCATGACCTACTCCGTCTTCATGAACGGTTTGAAGAAGTCGGGCGTGACGCTCAATCGCAAGGCGATTTCGGAACTAGCGATCAACGATCAGCAGGCCTTTGGCTCGCTGCTCAAGATCGCAAAGCAAGCCGTCAGCAAATAGCCCTCATCGCTTTCGAACCCAATTGCGTGGGCCGGGACCTTCCCGGCCCATTTTGTCATTCGGATTAGCAAAGCGGCAGGCGGGGAGCGAGAGGCAGCCGCAGCCGATGCACGCGGTGAGGCCTTTGCGCAACCGCTTGAGCTCGGCGATGCGCTCGTCGATGCGGGTCATCCAGAGATGCGAAAGCTTCGACCAATCGGAGGGATCCGGAGCGCGCCGGTCGGGAAGCTTTGCAAGTTCGTCGCCAATCTCGTCGAGCGAAAAACCAACGCGTTGCGCAAAGACGATGAACGCGACCTGGCGCAGGGTCCAGCGCGCATAGAGCCGATGTCCGGATGGCGCGCGCCGGGATGCAATCAAGCCGCGATCTTCGTAGAAGCGCAACGCCGACGCGGCGACGCCGCTGCGCTGGGAAACGTCGCTGATGCTGAGCAGTTCATCCACGGCCCAATCCTAGCGCACGCGCGCCTTGACTTCAAGTGCACTTTAACTTGTACCATGCCTCCATGATACTTGTCACAGGAGCGACCGGAACCGTCGGGAACCAGGTCGCGCGCATCCTTGCAAACACTGGAGAGACGGTGCATGCTCTCACGCGTAATCCCGAACGCACATCCTTCCCGAGCGGCGTTAGCGTCGTTCGCGGCGACTTCACCGATCCGTCGACACTCGAAGCCGCGGCACGTGACGCCGACGCGATCTTTCTCATGCTGCCTGCGATGGACACCGACCTCGAACGCGCGATCACGCAAGCAGCGCCGCACGTCGAACGCATCGTCTTTCTCTCGTCGGCTCTGGTGAGCCTCGACGCCACTGGTGCAAGCTTCATCGCGCAACGACATGCTTCCGTCGAAAACGCGATCAAGGCGACCGGTGCCGACTGGACGATATTGCGGCCCGGGTATTTCGCGGCGAATGCGCTGCGTTGGTGGTTGCCGCAGCTCCGCGAAAGCGACAACCTTGCGCTGGCCCTATCCCGGCGCGCGATTCGCACCGATTCACGAACGCGATATGGCTGAGATCGCCGCGCTCGCCCTGCGCGGCCCGGGTCACGCCGGGAAAACATACGCGCTGACGGGGCCCGAAGCGATCACCGCGGCCGAACAACTCTTCGCCATCGCGCGAAGCACACGCCGCGATCTTCGATGGGAGGAGGCCCACGGCGACGCCGCGCGCGCCGCGCTGTCGTTCTTGCCGCCGCCTTTACTCGAGGGGATCCTTGCATCGTGGGAGCGTGCGACATACGAGCCGCCGTTCGTGACCGACACGGTCGCCCGCGTGCTTGGGAAACCCGCGCGCAATTTTGAACAGTGGGCCGCCGATCACGCGGAAACGTTCGCTAGATCCGCAGCGTGATTTGTTCGCCGTCCAGTAGCGGAATGTTTTGCGGCGCGCCTTTGTAGGGCGCGCCGTTGACGTAAGCGCGCACGTGCCCGGTAAACGGCCCCACGCGGGTCCGTGAAAGCGGCTGACCCCACACCGCAAAGAAATCGGCCAGCGTGAACGTGCCGCCCGGCGCCTCCACGTGAATCGTGCCGGAATCGTCGTGCGTATGCAGCCAATAAAGGCAAAGCACGGCATAGCCGGCCGTCACGATCCCAATATTTGCCGGCACCCGGACGCGCGTAGCGCCATGCTCGATCGTCAAGTGCGGGTGCAGGTGCTCGCTGAACATCTCGGTCACGTTACAGCCGACGTGGTCCGGTCCAACCGGCTGCCCCGTCGCGAGGGCCGCAATCAGCGCGGCCGCAGCTATTATCGCCATTATTCATCCATCGGCCCAAGCCGCGCGTTCCCTAGGTAATGAGCGCTCTTCCCGTCGAACGCCCCCGCTTAATGCGTCTTGCCCCGGGTGATGATGCGTTCGCGGCGGCATTCGCCGCCAAAGAGCGCTGGGCATTCGACGAAGCGTACACGCGCTTCGGCAAGCTCCTGTATTCGACCGCGTATCACGTGCTGGGCAGCCCCGAGGATGCGCAGGATTGCGTCCACGACGCCCTCACGCGCGTCTGGCGGTCGGCCGATTCGTATTCTCGTTCGCGCGGCGGGTTGCGCAGCTTTCTCACGGTCTGCGTGCGCAATGAAGCGATCACCCGTCTTCGCTCGAAGCTGCGCCGGCGCAAGCTCGAAGAGCGCGTCGCGGCGGAGCCGCAGGAATACGACGAACTTGGTGCCGTCGACGTGATCGAGCGCGATCGTCTGCGTACGGCATTGCACACGCTGCCGCCCGAGCAGCGCAGGCCGCTCGAACTCGCCTATTTCGAGTACAAAACCCATGTCGAAATCGCGCGCGAATTGAACGAGCCGCTCGGTACGATCAAGAGCCGCATCGCCCTTGGGCTGCGCAAGCTCGGTGCCGCATTGGGGGCAAGCGAATGACCGATCACCTCGGCGAACTCGCCGCACTCTACGCGCTGGGAATCTTGGAACGCGCCGAGCAGCGAAACGCAGATGAACATCTCACACATTGTGAGGCGTGCCGCCGCCTGCTGGCTCAGGCCGAAGCCGACGTTGCGGCGATGGCCGCGGCGCAGCCGCAATTGGAGCCACCGGCTGCGCTGCGCGCACCGCAAACGCAAACGAGGCGCCTACCACAGACCGGGGTGTGGCTCGCCGTCGCGGCGGCCGTAGTAATCGCCGTGCTGCCCAGCGGCTACCTGCTTGAGCAGAACCTCGCTATGCACCAAACGGAGCTTGCGGATGCGCAAGTGATGTCTCGCCTTGCCTCCGGTCCACACCGAACGGCGGCCTTTGCCGGCACGGACGCGCAAGTGATGTATGCTCCGGACGGATCGTGGTATTGCATCATCATTCGCGGCGCAACTGCGCCTCTTCACGTAATGTGGCCGCACGATGGGACGCAAACAATGCTCGGCACAGCGATGCCGCATGGCGACATAGCGCTTCTTTACTTGCCCAAGAGTCATCGGATGGACCAGCTTTCGCTGATGAAGGATGGGCAGGTTGTAGGCCAGGCCCTGCTCGTTTTCTAGCCGAAAAGGCGCGGCATGCTGACCGGCTTGGCTTTCGCCGCGCTTCTCGCTGCAATCACCCCTGCGACACCCGCAGCGTCGATGCACACGTTTACAGCCGCGATGGAGCGCGCGATCGATGCTCTGGGAAATCGGATCGTGCAAAGCAAACGCTCGCCCGGTCTCGCCGTCGGCGTTGTCGAGGATGGTCGCATCGTCTACGCGCACGGCTTCGGGTTGTCGAACGTCGCGCGGAACACTCGTTTTGCACCGAGCACCCAGACCTACGTTGGATCGATCAGCAAGCAGTTCACCGCCGCAGCAATTCTCTTGTTGCAGCAAGAAGGCAAGCTCAAGCTCGACGACCCCGTTACCCGCTACGTCCCCGAGCTAACGATCGCGAAAAACGTTACCGTCCGCGAGCTCCTCAATCAAACGTCCGGCTTACCAGATGAGCTTGCAGCGACGGACATCGATCAGGATCGCACCAAGAGCATCAAGGTCACGGATATCGTCGCTGCCGTAAACAAAGTTCCGCCGGTTTCGCCGCCGGGTTCGCAGTTTCGCTATAACAACTTCAACTATCTCGTTGCCGGATTGATCGTCGAGCGCGCGAGCGGCATTCCGCTCTCCGACTATCTGCAGCAGCACATCTTCATTCCACTCTTGATGAATCAAACGTTCTACGCCGGCGACAGCGGAATCTCACCGCAACACGCGGTCGGCTATACCGGCTCGCCGGGGAATTTCGCGCCCGCGAAGCCGTGGGATCCCGCCTGGCTCTTCGGCGACGGCGGCGTTGTCAGCAACGTCTACGATTTGGCCAAGTGGGATATCGGCCTGCCGCTGTTACTGCGCGTTGATGCCGAGCGCGACATGTTTACCCCTAGCGGCGCGCCCGGTGCGGAACAGTACGGGCTAGGGTGGGTCATCGACGAACGCGCTGGAAAGCGCTACATCTGGCATAACGGCGAGGTCGGCGGATATTACGCAATGAACGCGCTCCTCCCCGACGATCACGTGGCGGTGATCGTGTTGGCAAACGTCGATGCGTTTCACTCGCGCTCGGTGGTACAACCCCAAGAGGTTGCGGGGCAGATTCTGGATATCGTGCTTCCGCCGGCGCGAGCGCACGTCGACAATGCGATCGTGGGTCGCGCTACCGAGTGGCTGGAGCGCATCGCGGACAAGAATATCGATCGCACGCAACTCACGCAGGCGTTCTCGACCTATCTCACCGACGATTTGGTAACGCACGCAAGTTCAAGCTTCGCCGCATTAGGAAAGCCCCTCGACGTCATACCGATTGCGAGTGTGTCGCAGAGTGACGGAGGGACGTTATATGAGTTTCTAGTCCGCTTTAAAAGCGGGACCTATCACTATCGTTTTGGATTGACGTCCGACGGAAAGATCGACGAACTTCTCTTGGCTCCCTAAAAAATTCTCGATCACGTCAGGTCGAGGAAGGGTCACCCGATGTGAGTACGAGCAATTGAGGGCGGCGGTGGCTTCCTAGTCGTCGCCGTCGGTGAGGCGGCGCCCAGTAGCTTCAACGACTTTTCCAAGCATCGTGATAGCCTCAGCACGCGTCGCGTTGCTAAACATGTAGCGCAAGCGTTCGTCCGCATCCTCGACGATCAGCACTGCGCGTCGACCGGAGCGAACTGAAGCGATCAGCGACGACAAATACGACTCGTCCTCGGGAGCGAGCATCGACTGCTCGGCGCCCTCTAACGATCCTTCCAAAAGCCGCCGCAACACGGCGTCTATGTCGTGAGGTATTTCCACGGCTTCCTCCACGGTTTTACGGCCGCAATGCTTATCTCACACCGCAACCGTTCAAACCCGTACCTCAATTATCGGCACGGTTTGGCGCAACTTCAATCCCGCGAACCGCGCAGCCACATCAGCGCGATAAGCGTCTTTGCATCAGCAATCTCACCGCTTTCCACGAGATTTTGCATTTCTTCAATTGTAAAATTTTGGACAACAATCCGCTCGTCTTCGTCGGGGCTCGGTTCGCCAGCAGTCAGGCGGTCGGCGTGGACGAGATGCATGATTTCATCGCAAAAACCGGGGGTCACGTAGAAGCTCCCGATGAGCTGCGCGGCGGAAGCCCGGTAGCCGGTCTCTTCAGCCAGCTCGCGAAGCGCGCCCTCGGCTATGCTCTCGCCCGGCTCGGCCGTACCGGCCGGAATCTCCCAGAGCGCCCGCCCGACGGCGTGGCGGTATTGCCGCACTAATACCACCATATTTTTGGAGGGCGTCGCGATCACGGCGTACGAGCCGCGATGCTCCACGATATCCAACCGCGCGGTCGCTCCGTCGTTGAAGGCGATCTCGTCGGTCCGCACACGAAAGACGCGCCCGCTGAAGCGCTCCTGCGATGAGATGACTTGAGGTCTGCTCTCCATAACCACTCCTAGCGTGCAGCAACGCTCCTCGATTCTGGCCGAGATCGCCTGGCTTGCCTTCTTTTTCGCGATCTTCGTCATCCTCGTGTACGTCTTCAACATCTTCGTCGTGCCGCATCATTTCAACGACAAAGTGGCCATCGTTTTCGCCGCCGGGATCGCGGCGGTTGTGATGATCGCGACGCGAGCGCGGTGGCGACGCTAACCGGCGCGCACGCCGAGCGCGTGACCCGCGTCCGCGATTTGCAGAGCGTGAAGGGGCGCAAAGAGCACGGTCGTTTCGTCTTCGAGGGGCCGACCCTGCTCGACGAGGCGCTGCGCAGCGGCATTGCCGTCGAAGAGCTATACGTCTCCGACGCCGTGCTTGCAACCAACCCGACGGTCCGTCAACTCGACGAGCGCGGAACCCCCGTCTACGTGGTGGACGACCGCACCCTGCGCAAGATCTCCGATCTCGACACCCCGACCGGCTTGGTTGCTGTATCTGCCCAGCGACCCGCCGAGTTGGAAGCGGTGCTTGGCGGGCCCCTGACGCTGGTGCTGGCCGACCTCAACGATCCGGGCAACGTGGGCACCCTGCTGCGCTCGGCCGAAGCCTTCGGCGCCACGGGCGTGGTCCTCGGGCGGCTCGGCGTCGATCCCTATCACCCAAAGGTCGTCCGCGGCGCGATGGGATCGATCTTTCGGTTGCCGATCGCCATAGCGTCGCCGACGGAATTCGCGCAGGCCGCCGCCCGCGCCGGGGTAGTGGTGGTCGGCCTCGCGGCGGGCGGCGCCGCTTTGGAGTCGGTCGAGCTAGGCTCGGCCACCGTGTTGGTGGTCGGTCACGAGCGCCGCGGCCTGGGCCCCTGGGAGCTTCCCGGGGTTCGCTTGGCTGGGATTCCGATGCGAGGAGCCGCTGAATCGCTTAACGCGTCGGTCGCCGGGTCCATCGCGCTTTACGTGCTTTCGCTGCGCTGTCAAGAGAGCCGCGAAGGGCCGAAAAGTCAAGACTACCGGCCCTAAAGAGCGCGTGGTACAATCTCGGCATTCCCATGGTTTTAGGCCGATTTCCGCGGCTGGAAGGAGACGTCAGCAAGCAATGGCAACCAGCGATCTCTTCTGGAAACTTTTCGCCCAAACGGGCTCGATCAGTGCCTATCTTGCATACCGTCGGGTTCCGAGTCCCGGCTGACCAAGAAGTCAGCAACGAGTTCCCGAAGCGCCCGGTATATGAATCCGGGCGCTTTGAATTTATCCACCCAACTTGACGATTTTCACCGCCGTTTCGAAGCGGCGGTTGCACTCGCAACCGATGAGCGCGCGCTCGAGGATGTGCGGGTCGCATTTCTCGGACGCAGCGGCGAAGTGACGACGCTGCGGCGCGGCATCGGCCAACTTCCCGCGCAAGAGCGACCCAACGCCGGCAAAGTGATCAACGAAGCGGTCGAGCGCATGGAGCGAGACCTTCGCATCGCGCAAGCGCGTATCGAGAACCGCGTCTTCGAGGATGAGCTCGCGCAGACAATCGACGTGACCTTTCCGTCGATTCCACCTATGACCGGAACGATCCACCCCATTCGCACCGTGCTTCGCGATGCGGCCACGTACTTTCAGCGCCGAGGCTTCGCGGTCGTGGTTGGCCCCGAAATCGAGCCCGAGTATTACAATTTCGATGCGCTCAACATTCCGCCAACGCATCCGGCGCGTGAGGGTTTCGATTCGTTCTTCATCACCGACTCGATGTTGCTGCGGCCGCACACCTCGCCGATGCAGATTCGTACGATGCAAGAGCATCAGCCGCCGATCGCCATCGTCGCACCGGGGCGCTGCTATCGCCGCGACGCGGTAGATGCGCGGCATCTTTTTCAATTCAATCAGATCGAAGGGCTGCTGGTTGCGCAGGGCATTCACTTCGGACACCTCAAGGGAATGTTGACGGGGATGTGCCGCGAACTCTTCGGCGAGGATCAGCGCGTGCGGTTTCGCCCGTCATTCTTTCCGTTTACCGAGCCCAGTGCGGAATTCGACACGACCTGTCCGAAATGCAAGGGCCTGGCCGATGCGTGCGGCATGTGCGGCGGATCGGGCTGGATCGAGCTCGGCGGCTCGGGCATGGTGCATCCGAACGTTTTGCGCGAAGTCGGCTATGATCCCGACGTCTACACCGGCTGGGCTTTCGGCTTTGGTATCGAACGCATTGGCCTTGCCCGGTATGAGATCGACGATATTCGCCGGTTCGTTGAGAGCGATCCCGACTTTCTCGCGCAACTCGCTTAGAAAGATTTCCTTCGACAATGCGTGTTCCCATTTCGTGGTTGCGTGAGTATGTAGATCTTCCCGAGGATCCCGAAGCGATCGCCGATCGTCTGGCGCTCCTCGGCTTTCCGGTTGAAGAGATTACGCGGCGTCCGCGCATAAGCGGCGTCGTCGTCGGAAAGATCGTCACGCTCGAGAAGCATCCCAACGCCGATCGATTGCAAGTCGGCTCAATCGACGTCGGCGCCGCGCAGCACCTCACGATCGCAACCGCGGCCACCAACGTCGCCGCGGGGCAAACGATTCCGGTCGCGCTCATCGGAGCGAAACTGCCGCACCTCACGATCGAACCACGCAAAATGCGGGGCATCGACTCGCAGGGCATGATGGTCTCGGCAGACGAGCTCGGACTTCCGGCGGAGTGGTTCGAAGACGGAATCATGCAACTAGAGGCCGGCGCGTCGCTGGGTGCGGACGTCGTGGAGTTGTTCGGCCTCAACGAGGATGTGCTCGACGTGGAAGTGACGAGCAATCGTGTCGACGCGATGTCGGTAATCGGGCTTGCACGCGAACTCGCAGCATCATACGGCGTGCCGCTACGACTCCCATCATTCGAGAATCCGGGAATCACTGCCGATCCCACGCCGCCGCGCGTCACCATCGAAACGCCGGATTGCCTGCGTTTTGTCGCCCAGCGTTTCGACGGCATCACCGTCGCGCCGGCGCCCGCTTGGCTACGCATTCGCCTCGCACTGGCTGGGCAGCGCCCGATCAACAATTTGGTCGACGTGTCGAACTACGTGATGTTTGAAACTGCGCAACCGCTGCATTTCTACGACGAGGCGCAAGTCTCGGGCCGGCATTTCGTCGTGCGGGATGCACGTGAGGGCGAACGTCTAACGACGCTCGATGGGGAGGAGCGCACCCTTAATCCGCAAGCACTCGTCGTCGCGGACGAGAAACGGGCGTTGGGCTTGGCCGGCCTCATGGGCGGCGCCGACAGCGAGGTGCGCGACTCGACTCGCGCGATCATTCTCGAAGCCGCGAACTTCACCGGCTCGCGCGTGCGCCGCATGTCCGCGCAACTAGGGCTACGCAGCGAAGCCTCGTCGCGTCACGAGAAGACGTTAGCTTTGATCCTGGCCGACGTCGGCGCCGCGCGGGCGGCGCAATTGATGGTTGCCCTCGGCGGCAACGCGTATGCGCCGCAGGCCTTTGGCGAAGCGCCCTCCTCGCCCGAGCCGATTTCGCTGACGCGGCATGACGTCACGCGATTGCTTGGCCTCGATCTTTCGGTTGCGCAGATAGCGCGGCATCTACAGCTTCTCGGCAGCGAAGTGACGATCGACGGTGAGAAGATGACGGTCACTCCGCCCGCGTGGCGGCGCGATCTGACCATTAGCGCCGATCTCGTCGAAGAGGTCGCTCGAGTCGAGGGCTATGACGCGATCCCTACGGTCGAGCCCGCTATTCCCTCGCATGCAATCTCCAGCGCGCAATACGATCTGGAGGATCGCATCGCTTCAACGCTCGCTGGGCTTGGTTATCACGAGATCGTGACGTACGCATTGCAGGGCACGAGTATCCTCACAAAGATCGAACGTTCCGGACTCCAACCGAGCCACAAGATCGTTCCAGTCCTCAATCCGCTTACCGAGGAGCAGCGCGTCCTGCGTTGGGCGCTCGGCCCCGGCATCTTCGAGTACCTAGCCAAAGTCGATCGTCCTTATCGCATCTTCGAACTCGGTCATGTCTTCTCAAGCGACGAAGGCGTCCCCAAAGAAGAAGCCGCGCTGGCATTTGGATTTGCTGCCGAGCCGATCAACGAGCCCCCCTGGCACGACACGCACTTCTTGCGCCTCAAAGGCGACGTGGAAGCGCTGCTGCGCGCCGTTGCCGGAATCGAAGTGGAAACCGCGCGCGACATTCGCGGCGGCTATCATCCGGGCAAGAGTGCGGTCGCGATGTGGCAAGGTCGCGAGGCCGCAGCGTTTGGAAAAATCGATCCGCGCCTGACCAAAGCGTTCGATGTCCGGCTGGGTCTCTATCTCTGTATCATCTATCTGGATAGGATCCCGGAATATCAGCAGCCGGTCTATCGTCCGCCATCGCGCTTCCCGTCGACGTATCGCGATCTGGCGGTCGTCGTGGATCTCGACGTCGACGCAGAGCGTATCCGCACCGTCGTGCGCAACGCGATCGGCGAACTGTGTACCGGCGTCACGGTCTTCGACGAGTACCGCGGTCCGCAGGCTGGCGAGGGTAAAAAGAGCATCGCGGTGCGAGCAACGATGCAGCGCTACGATGCTACCATCACCGACGAAGAGGCTGATACCGCGATCGCTCGCGCCGTCGCAGCCGTGCGCGAAGAGCTGGAAGGCGCAATCCGCCAGTGATCTTCGGCATCCCATGGCCCGATATCATCATCGCGATCATCCTGCTGATTTCGACGTATAAGGGCTTTTCGCGGGGCTTCGTGTCGGAACTCGGCGGCGCCGTCGCGGTGGTCGCCGCCCTCATTACACCGTGGTACTACAACGGGTCGTTCGACGGATGGATCGAGAGCGTGACCAAGCTCGGCGCGGGATCCGCTCACGTGGTCGGCATGTTCCTCTGCGGGTTCATCACGTATGCGATCGTGCTGGCCATCGCATGGGTGCTCAATCGCTTTGCCAAATTGCCGCTGCTCAACATCGGCAACTCGCTCGGCGGCGCGGCGATCGGGTTGGCCAAAGGCGCGGTGCTGATTTGGCTCGTGCTCTTTATCGCGCTGTACTTCCCGCTCTCGCCCGACATCCGCACCGACTTGCACACGTCACGACTCGCGCCGTATTTCGTACAGCCCGACCCGAAAATCGACGGGGTAATCGAATCGGTGATTCCGTGGTTCGCGCGGCCCGCGCTCTGGCCGTACTTCCACCGCCATCATCTGTAGCTTGCGTTAGCGAACGCTCGCTGCGGCTCTTGCGTCGGTGAGGATTTTCGCAGCCGCAGCGACACCGGCGCCGAGCTCGACGCGTGCGCCGCAATCGGCGAGCGCAAGTTCGAGCGCTGCGATCGCACCGAGCAAGTCGTTCTCGGCGACGTCACCCATGGTACCGAAGCGCACGATCTTGCCGGTGAGCTCGCCTTGGCCGCCGGAGATCACGACGCCATAGCGCTCGCGCAACGTTTTGAGCAACGCGGCTGCGTCGACGCCGTCCGGTGGATACGCGGCGACAACGGTGACCGAATGCGCGTCCGGGTGCGAGAAGATCGCGCATCCCAGCGCCTCGAACGCGGCACGCACCGCACGCGCATAGCTTGCGAGGCGCTCGAAGTTGGCTTCAAGGCCATCGCTGTGATAGCGTTCGAGTGCGACGGCAAGCGCGTAAAAGATCGAAATCGGCGGCGTCCATGGCGTCTGACCTTTGCTTGCGAACTCGCGCGCCTTGCCTAGATCGAAATAAAAACGCGTTCCACGCGAAGATTCCATGACGTTCCAGGCGCGCTCGCTTGCTGCGACCATCGCGACACCCGGAGGCGCTGCGAAGGCTTTCTGCGACGCCGTAATTACCACGTCAAAGCCCCAAGCGTCCATCTCGAAGGGCGACGCGCCGAGGCCGCTCACCGAATCGACGATTGTAAGCGCGTCGTGGCCGCGCGTGACGGCGGCGATCGCTGCCATGTCGTTTTGCACAGCGGTCGAGGTCTCGTTGTGCGTCAGCAAAATGCCGCGAAAGCTGCGCGCATCGTCCTGCTGCAGCCGCGCCCGTAACGCCGCAGGATCCAACGCCGCGCCCAGCGGCGTGTCGAGCACCTCGACCTCGCAACCGTGGACGCGAGCAATCTCAGCCAGCCGCTTGCCAAAGACGCCGACCGGACATGAAAGAACGCGGTCGCCGGGAGAGAAGCAACTTGCTACTGCCGCTTCCAAGCCCCCGGTGCCCGACGAGCCGAGAAAGACCACCTCACCGCTCGTCCCAAACACCGGCTTCATGCCCCGCTCCATGCGCGCGAGCAACTCGGCAAATTCGGGGCCGCGATGATTGATCATCGGCCACGCCATCGCTTCGAGCACGGGTTGCGCAACGGGAACGGGACCAGGGAGCAGTAGGAGCGTCTTTTTCATCTTCGGAGAGTTCGTTATGGATGTAGAAGTTCCGGTCCGGCTCACCGCGCTCGCATCGTGCGGCGGCTGCGCGAGCAAACTCGGTTCCGCAGAACTCGCATCGGTGCTGGTCGGCTTGCCGTCGACCACCAACGACCGCGTTTTGGTCGGTTTCGGCACCGCCGACGATGCCGGTGTCTATGCACTTCGCGACGACCTTGCGCTGGTGCAAACCGTCGACTTCTTTACGCCGATCGTCGACGATCCATACGATTTTGGCCGCGTCGCTGCAACGAATGCAATCTCCGACGTCTATGCAATGGGGGGTACGCCGATCAGCGCGCTCAATATCGTGGCCTTTCCCGAAGCGCTCGATCTTGCTATCCTCTCGCGTATTCTCGCCGGCGGCGCGGATGTTGCGCGCGCGGCCGGGGTTGCGATCTTGGGCGGACACACGATCAAGGACGACGAGCCCAAGTACGGCATGGCGGTGACCGGCACCATCGACCCGCGGCGCATCGTCACCAACGCGGGCGCGAAACCCGGTGACGCCCTGGTGCTCACCAAGCCGATCGGCACGGGCATCCTTACGACGGCGGCTAAGCGCGACGCGATTCGCTATGCGGATTTGCAACCCGCAATCGACTGGATGACCACACTCAACGCCGGCGCAGCCGCAGCGATGCTCGACGCGCGGGCGCATGCGGCAACCGACATCACGGGGTTTGGCGTGCTCGGACACGGCGGCGAACTCGCACGCGCTTCGGGCGTGCGGCTCGTCATTGATGCCAACGCGGTTCCGATTATGGAGGGCGTGCTGGACCTGATTCGCGCCGGCGTCGTTCCGAGCGGCACGACGAACAACGTACGCACGCATGCGACGTTTACGACATTCGCTGCATCCGTCGACGAGGCGCGACGGGTTGCACTTTCCGATGCGCAAACGTCAGGCGGACTCTTGATCAGCGTCGCACCAGAGCGGCTGGAAGCGTTGCGCCGCGGGCTGCGCGATTCCGGCGTTCTCGATGCGGTGATCGGCGAGGTTACGGAAGGCCAAGGCATCACCGTCGGGTGAGAGCGGCGATCCGCGCGCACGAGCAGTATCGATGGTACGCGCTCGCCGTCATCATGCTCGGCAGCATGATGGGCACGATCGATGCGTCGATCGCAAACGTGGCCATGCCGACGATTGCACGCGTCTACGCTACGTCCGTCGACAACGCGGAGTGGGTGATTCTGTCCTTCATGCTGGTCACCGCATCAACCCTGGTGCTTTTCGGCCGGCTCGGCGACATGTTTGGACAGAAGCGCATCTATCTCGGTGGTTTTGCCATTTTTGGCGCGAGTTCGCTTGCATGCGCGCTTGCGCCGTCGCTCGGCTTCCTGATCGCCGCTCGCGCGGTGCAGGCGCTTGGCGCTGCGATGCTGCTCTCCTCGAATCAGGCGTTGATAGTCGATACGTTTCCGTCGACGGAGCGTGGGCGAGCAATCGGTTTCAACGGCGCGGCCGTCGCGGTCGGTCTCTCGCTGGGGCCGATCGTCGGCGGTGCGATCGTGACCTACGGTGATTGGCGCTGGATCTTCTTGATCAACGTGCCGATCTCGATCATCGCCTCAGTCGGCGCAATGTTCGTCCTGCGACCCGTGCAGCAAAAGAACACCGGTTTCGATCTGTTAGGCGCCGTGCTGTCGGTGATCACGCTCTTTTCGTTCTCCCTTGCGCTGTCGCGCTCGCATATTTGGGGGTGGACGTCACCGGTGACGCTCAGCCTCATCGCCCTCTCGATCGTTACCCTGACGCTTTTCATCGTCGTCGAGCAGCGCGTGCCGACACCGACACTGGATCTCAATCTGTTCAAGATCCGCATCTTCGGCGTATCAGTCTTTGCGGCGTTCGTCTACTTCGTGGCAATCTCGGGGTTGATCTTCATCGTCCCGCTCACGGCGCAAACCGCCCTCGGCGACACGGCTTTTGCCGCGGGATTCTTGCTTACGCCGATCACCGCGCTCAACATCGTGCTCGCGCCAACCGCAGGCGCGCTATCGGATCGCGTCCCCGTGCGTTACGTCTCGACTGCGGGCGCATTAATGGTCGCTTTCGGACTCTTTTTGCTCTCGCGTCTGCCGGCATCGCCGACCATGCTCCAGCTCATTGGCGCGCTCATCGTCACAGGGTGCGGCACAGCGGTCTTCACCCAGCCGAACAACAGCGCGATTATGGGTTCCGCGCCGGCCGATCGCCGCGGCATCGCTGCGGGGACGCTTGCCACCGCGCGTACGAGCGGACAACTAATCGGCGTGGCCGTCGCAAGCGCGGTCTATTTCTCGCACGTCGCGCACGCCGGCGCGCTCGCAAAAACGTTCGCACCTGCCAGCGCCTATTTCGGCTTTACGGCGTTTGTCATGCTCGGCGTGGCTGCGCTGTCGTGGTTGCGTGAGTAACGATGCTCGCGCTGCAAACGTTCGGACCTGATATTTGGATCGCCGACGGTCTGCCGGTAAGCGTGTTCGGACCGCTAAGACTTCCGACGCGAATGATCGTTGTCAAACTGGGCGACGGATCGCTGTGGATCAACTCGCCGGTGGCCGCGTCACGCGACGACATGCAGATGGTTGGCAGGCTCGGGCCGGTGCGTCATCTCGTTTCGCCGGCAAAGCTTCATACATGGAGAATCGCCTCGTGGGCAGCTGTCTTTCCCGAGGCACGGTGTTGGATTCCGCCGGAGATTCTTCGCGACGAAGCGCCCCAGGCGTGGGCCGGCGACCTCGACCAGGCCGTCTTTCGCGGCAATGCGTTCGCCCAGGAGGTCGAATTCTTCCATCCAAAATCGCGCACGCTGATTTTCAACGACTTCATCCAAAACTATCCGCCCCAACCGCATCGCGTGGTGCTTGACGCCCTCTTGAAACTCAGCGGTGCGCGAAACGGTGGTGTCCCCACCGATATCAAGCTGTCGTTCATCAACAAGGGCCTTGCGCAGCAATCGCTGCGCCGGCTCCTCGCATGGGACTTTGACAACCTCATCGTTGCGCATGGCGACTGGCTCACCGGCGGTGCAAAGAAACTCGTCGAGGGTTCCTTCGCGTTTCTTTCAACCCCACGATGACGATGATCGCCACGACGCAAACACCGATCGTGAGAATCCAGATGCTCCACGTGCCAACCCGGTCGATAAGTACGCCGCTCAGCACCGCACCGCCCGAGATTGCAAGATTCTGCACGAAGCGCTGAAGCGCGCCGGCGGTTCATTGTGCGCTCGCGGGAAACGCCGCCAGCGAAAGGGCGATAACCGGCGTCTGCAGCGCGCCCGTGCCAAAGCCGAAGAGCAACAAACTGATCGTCCACGCGGCAAGCCCCGCGTTGACCTGTAACACGTGCGTGAGCCGCGGTAGGGCGACATTCATCACGCCGGTGTCGAGGGTCGAGATGAAAAATGACAGTGCGGCCGTAGCCACCGCAAGACGTTCGGAAATGCGCATAGGCGGTAACTATACCGCCTATGTGCTTCAGCTATCGGTGAACTATCAGCGAGTTAGCGTTTGCGCGCGGCTCGCCGGCGACGTTCGGTTGTCGTCGCGACGCGCGCGGGGCGCTTTGCGACGCCGTTGCGGCGACGCATCGGCACGACGTTGCTTGCGCGCACGTCTTCGCCGAGCGGAACCGGCGAGATCACACGCTTACCCAGCGCGTGATGCAGTACTTCGCTGATCTCTTCGACCGGCACGAACGTCATCGTGTCGCGCACTTCCTTGGGAATGTCGTCGAGATCCATCTCGTTGCGCTTGGGGAAGAGAATCTTGGTGATGCCGGCACGTTTTGCGCCGAGCACCTTCTCTTTGAGTCCGCCGATCGGCAGCACTTGCCCGGTCAGCGTGATCTCGCCCGTCATCGCGAGAGTTGGGATCGACTTTGAGCCCGGTCAGCATCGACGCGATCGACGTCGCCATCGTGATGCCCGCGGACGGCCCATCTTTGGGCGTCGCGCCTGCCGGCACGTGGATGTGGATGTCGTGCTTGCTGAAGTAATCGTCGGCCATGCCGAGTTCGGACGAGCGCGACCGCAGGAACGAGACCGCGGCTTGCGCGCTCTCCTTCATCACGTCGCCGAGCTGGCCGGTGAGCACGAGCTTGCCCGTGCCCGGCATCGCCGAGGACTCGATGAAGACGATGTCGCCGCCGACCGGCGTCCACACCATCCCCGTCGCCACGCCGACCGACGCGACGCGCTTTTTCACTTCGTTGAAGAAACGCGGTTTGCTCAGATAGTCGGCAAGATTCTCGGGCTTGACGCGCGCCTTGAAGCGCGCGAATTCCGCGATTTTGCGGGCGACCTTGCGGAAGACCGTGCCGATCTCGCGCTCGAGATTGCGAACGCCGGCTTCGCGCGTGTAATCGTTGATGATCGCGCGCAGCGCGGTGTCGCTGATCTGGACTTGCGTTTCTTTCAGGCCGTTGGCGGTGCGCTGCTTCTTCACGAGATAGCGCTTGGCGATCTGCAGCTTCTCGAGCTCGGTGTAGCCCGCGAGCTGAATGATCTCCATGCGGTCGCGCAGCGGCGGCGAGATCGTGTCGAGCGAGTTGGCCGTGCAGATGAACAGCACTTGGCTCAGAGTCGAACGGCAGGTCGAGATAGTGATCGCGGAACGAGTTGTTCTGTTCCGGGATCCAGAACCTCGAGCAACGCCGACTGCGGGTCGCCGCGGAAGTCCGCGCCGACTTTGTCGATTTCGTCGATCATCATCACCGGATTCTTGGTCCCGGCATCGCGGATCGCGCGAATGATCGTGCCCGGCATCGCGCCGATGTAGGTGCGACGATGGCCGCGGATTTCGGCCTCGTCGCGCACACCGCCGACGGAGAGGCGCACGAATTTGCGTCCCATCGCCCGCGCGATCGACTGTCCCAGCGACGTCTTGCCGACGCCCGGCGGTCCGACGAAGCACAGGATCGGTCCGGTCAGCTTCTTTTTGAGTTTGCCGACGGCCAAATACTCGATGATGCGATCTTTGATCTTCTCGAGATCGTAGTGATCTTCGTCGAGAATCTCGCGCGCTTTGCGGATGTCGATGTGGTCCGGCGTTTCCGTACTCCACGGCAATTGCACCAGCCAATCGAGGTAGGTGCGGATGACGCTGTATTCGGGGCTCGCTTGCGGCACTTTCGAAAGGCGATCGAGTTCGCGATCGGCCGCCTTCTTGGCGTCCTCCGGCATCTTGGCTTCGTCGATCTTGGCTGCGCAGCTCGTTGTTCTCGGCTTGCTGCGGATCGACTTCGCCTAGCTCTTCCTGAATCGCGCGCAGTTGCTGGCGCAGATAGAACTCGCGCTGATTCTTCTCCATCTCGCGCTGAATGTCGCTCTGGATCTTATGCCCAAGCTCGACCACTTCGAGTTCTTTGGTGAGCAGCAGCGTGAGCTTGCGCATACGGCGCGCGGTGTTGCGCTCTTCGAGCAACGCCTGCCGATCGGCCGTGTCGAGACGCATCGTCGAGGCGACGAAGTACGTCAACACGTTGGGATCGGTGATGTTCTGGACTTCCATCTCCATCTCGCGCGGCGCTTGCGGCAAGTAGGAGAGCAATTTCTGGAACAGACCGCCGAGATTGCGCTGCATGGCAACGAGCTCTTCGTTGTCGACCGTGAGGTCGGGCAGCTCGGTGTACGCCGCAACCATATAGGGCTGCTCTTGCGTGAATTCGTCGATTTTGAACACGCTCTGGCCCGCGACGATGCAGCGGATCGTGCCGTCGGGAACCTTGAGCATCTTCTGAATGACGCCGATCGTGCCGATGCGCTGCACGTCGCCCGGTCCCGGATTCTCGATCTCGCGATCCTTGAGCACGGTCAGGCCGATCGGCTTGCCTTCGCGCAGCGCCTCTTCGACCAGTAGGATGCCCGGCTTCTTCACGACGGCGAGCGGAATAACGGTATTCGGGAATAGCACCGCTTCTTGCAGCGGCAGAATCCCGATCAAGTTTGCAGGTACAATCTCTTTGGCTTTGCGTTCAGCCATATTTTACGTTAGCGTCCTCTTCACGATCATACGGATCTCGGTGCGCGTCGCCGGAACGTACGCCGTCGACGAGATGGGAAGCGCGATGACTAATACGCCGTCGGCGTAGTTGGCGTGCGCATCGCCGAGCAGATCCACCGGCACCGGCAGGCGGATACGCTTGGCAAAGGACCCGTACGTGATCTCTTTTTGGATAAATGAGCCGCGTCTAAACCGGACCGGCTCGGCCCGGAGGCCGGAGATAGTAAGCGAGCGGTCGTCGATTTCGACCCGCAGGCTATCAGGGTCGGCGCCGGCCACCTCGACCGCTACCACTACCTGGCCTCGCTCTTCGTCGACCACAACATCGGCATTGGGCTCGAAGCCCAGCCGGGAACGCACGATATACTCCATAGCTCCTATGTCTCTAGATTCGCAATCTTAGCACTCAGTTGCACCGTCTGCTAGACTCCTCCTGGTCGCCTGCCCCAAACTGCCGATCACTTCTACTTAGAGGGTGCCTTTCGAGACACCCTGGCTTACTCCGTGGCGACCCCGGGCGGGTTTCCGGGTTAGGAACAGGCACATGCACGTAGCCGTCGTCGACGACCAGGAAGCGTCGCTCGCTGGCTTCTCGCAGATCCTTCGGCGTATCGCAGACGTCGAACCGATCTGCTTCAAGAAGGCGTCCGACGCCCTGCACTGGATAGGCGGCGTAGACCCTGCTTTCGTCGTCGTCAACAATACCCTCGCTGATATCCCCGGCGTCGATTTCATCCGTCGCATGCGCCTGGTCGACGGTCGCGCCGGCACGCCGGTCATCTTTACCACCGCTAAGTCTGACCGCGATTTGCGGCGCTCCGTGTTCGACCTCGACGTGCACGCCTTCCTCGAAAAGCCGATCAATCCGTCGGAGTTTCTGGTGCACGCGATGCATATCGTCGATGCGCGCCGCGAACGCGCCGATATGCACGCTCGTCTCCAAGAGGCGGGCACGCGCTCGGCGAGTCCCGTGCCGACGCGCGAAGCGCCCGACACCAATGCGTTGATCGATGCGATGCTCGATGTTGCCGTGCTGCACGATCCCACGATCGTTGCCCATCACGACCTCTCCTCGCAGCTTGCCATGGCCCTCGCGCGCGAACTCAAACTCACCGGCGACGAACTCGAAACACTTCGCCTTGCATCGCGCATTTACGACATCGGAAAAGCCGAGATTCCACAGCGAATTTTAGAAAGCCGCAATCCGGCCACGCAGGCCGATCGCGTGTCGATCGAGAGGCATGCTGAGGCGGGAACGCGTCTGCTCGCCGGTCGCGACGACGCGACCTTGCGCGCCGCGTCGATCATCGCGCAAACGCATCACGAGCGTTACGACGGCTCGGGATATCCGCGCAAGTTGCGCGGCTCGTCGATTCCGATCATGGGCCGCATCGTCGCGGTCTCCGATACGATGAGCGCGTTGTTACGGGCACGCGGCGACCGGCCCGCGCTCACGCTCGCGCAAGCGATCGAGGTCGCGGAAAAAGGCGCCGGCACCCTCTACGATCCAGCGGTAGTCGCTGCGATCCGCGGCAATCTCAACGAAATTTCGCGCATCGCGCACGAAGTTGCGGCTCGGAGCGCGCAGGCAAGCTAGTCCCCCCGGTGGTATTGGGCAGGAATGTCCACGCTTCGACGTCGGCTGAACGTATTCGACCTGACGCTGATTACCATCGGCAGCATCATCGGTTCGGGCATTTTTCGGAATCCGGCTGTTGTCGCGCAGCGCGCGCACTTGCCGGGCCTCGCGATCGGGTGCTGGATCCTTGGCGGCCTCATCGCAATGATTGGTGCCTTCGTCTTTGCCGAACTTGCCGAGCGGCGTCCGGCAAACGGCGGTATCTACGCCTATCTCCGCGACGCGTACCATCCGGTCGTCGCGTTCGTCTTCGGGTGGACGCTCCTGCTCATCGCCGATACCGGCGGTACGGCCGCCTCAGCCGTGCTCTTCGCCGGCTATCTGACGCCTCTCACAGGCTTACAGTTCGACCCGCGCATCGTCGCAGTGATCACGCTCGCAGTGCTGGTCACGATCAATTGCCTAGGCGTGCGCGAAGGCGGGACGTGGCAGAACGTTCTCGTGATCTTAAAGGTCACTGCGATCGTCGGACTAATCGGCGCGGGACTGTTCGCGCACCCGGCTGCCGGCGCAGTGATGACGCTCCCAGGCTTCAGTACGAATACCGCCTTGCTCGGAGCGTTCGGCGTTGCAATGCTCCCGGTACTCTTTGCCTACAACGGCTTTCAAGGTGCTACCTACATTACCGGCGAGACGGTGAATCCGCAGCGCACGATTCCACGCGGATTGATCTTCGGCGTGCTGGCCGTTATCGCAATCTACGTCTTGGTGAATATCGGGGATCTGCGTGTGCTGGGGCCGGCTGGACTGGCCGCGACCAAAGTTCCCGCTTCGGACGTAATGCAGGCGGCGCTCGGCCCAATCGGCGCGCGCATCATTGCCATCGCGATCGCACTTTCGACGCTCGGCTTCATGAGCACGCGTATGCTGGTAACGCCGCGCGTCTACTTTCAAATGGCTGCCGACGGCGTGTTCTTCAAACAGATCGCCTGGGTTAGCCCGCGCACCCATGTGCCGACGATCGCGATTATCATTGAGGGCGTCATCGCGGCAATCATCGCCGTCAGCGGGACGTTCGAGCAGATCGTCAACTGGACGGTCGCACCCGAGTGGATCTTCGTCGTGCTCGCTGCCGGAGCGATCTTCATTTTCCGTAAACGCGACGGCAACGCTGTAAAGCCTGCGTTCCGCGTGCCGCTGCATCCGTTCTCGACGATTCTCCTGATGGTCGTACTGCTTGCGATCTTCGTTACCGAGGTGATCCTCGTGCCGCTCGACACGCTCTACGGCACGCTCGTGATCATCGCGGGAATTATCTTCTACTATGCCTGGAGGCGTTTTGCCCGAACGGCCTGACCAACCCCATCTACTGCGACGGCTCGGCGTCCGCGATGCCGCGCTGATCGTGATGGGCGGCATCGTCGGCTCGGGAATCTTCGTCAACCCCTCGGTTGTCGCGCGTTTGGTGCATACACCGTTTTTTGTGATGCTCGCCTGGACGATCGGCGGAGTCATCGCGATCATCGGTGCCGGCGTCTTCGCCGAGCTTGCGGCGCGGCGCGCGCACGACGGCGGCGTGTACGCCTACCTGCGCGATGCCTATCACCCGGTTGTCGCCTTCTGTTACGGATGGACGTTGCTGCTCGTTTCGCAAAGCGGCGGCGCGGCTGCGTCGGCGGTCACGTTTGCGTTCTATCTTCCCGCGATCACCGGCATCACGCTCAATGCCGTGCAAGCAACGATCGTTGCCGTCATCGTGCTCGGTGTGTTCACCGTGGTAAATTGCTTCGGCGTCCGCGAAAGCACGACGACACAAAATGGCTTCATGCTCGCCAAGATCGTCGCAATCGGCGCGGTGATCGTCGTCGGAGTCTTCGCCGCGCATGCCGCGTCAGGCCAAGGCGCGCCACTGCTGCCGTCCGATTTCAATCCGCTCGTCGCGATTGGGCTTTCACTCGTTCCGGTGATGTTCGCGTACAGCGGGTGGCAAACGTCGACGTTCATGGCCGGCGAGACACGCGATTCGAATCGCTCGCTCCCGATCGGCATCCTGCTCGGTGTCCTTGGCGTAATCGTGCTCTATCTCGGCATGAACGCCGTCTGCCTCTACGTTTTGGGGCCGGCACGGCTTGCGGCAACGATGACGCCCGCCTCGGATATCGTACAAGCCGTGGTTGGCCCGCTGGGCGCGAAGATCATGGCGAGCATCGTTGCGCTTTCAACGCTCGGCTTTATCGCCAATCAAATCCTTACCTCGCCGCGCGTCTACTTTCAAATGGCGTCCGACGGCACATTCTTCAAACAACTAGCCTGGATTAGTCCACGTACGCACGTTCCCGTGATTGCCATTGCGGTGCAAGGGGCCGCAGCGATTTTGATTGCCTGCTCGGGACGTTATGACCTCATTCTCAACTGGGTCACCAGCATCGACTACGTCTTCTTCGGCTTTTCAGCGCTGGCGATCTTCATTTTTCGCCGCCGCGACCATGCGCTCGGCGCACCCGAGCCATGGTTTGTGATCCCGCTCCATCCGTGGAGTACGTTGCTTTTTCTGGTGGTGGCTTGGGGAATCGTGATCGATGTGGTCCTAAAGTCACCCAAAGACGCATCCTTCGGCATCGCCGTGCTCTTGACCGGAATCCCGGTCTATTATGCCTTTCGTCGCATGAAACGAGCGCCTGGGTAAGGCCGGCTCGCCCGCTTGACGGCCCCTTTACATGGACGCGGCAAAAGGTTTTCCCCACGATAATCTGCCGTAGCGAAAAAATGGGCACACTAGTCCTATGTACCGCGTGGTTATCGTCGACGACGACGAGGCGACCCTCAAACTCTACGCTGCCGTCATCAAGCGCGTCCTAGGCGAAACACCGATCGCCTTTAGCGATCCGCACGTGGCCCTGAGCGAGCTCGAGCGGCTACGCCCTGCCCTCGTGATCGTGGATTACTTCATGCCCGAGATGGATGGTATCGCGTTCACCCAGGAGCTGCGCTCCCAGCCGGCCCATGAGTTCACGCCGATCCTCATGCTGACCGCCAATAGCGATCGTGCGCTCGGTCCGCGCGCTCTTGATGCGGGCGCCACCACGTTCGTCGAAAAGCCGATTTCGCTCAAAGATTTCACGGCGCAGCTTCGCCGGTTTGCAATTGCGCAAACGGCAAGCCGTTCGACCTACGGCGAGGTCATGCCGACCGACGAACGCGATACGATCGACCGCCTCCATCGAACGATGCGCTCGTACAATCGCGAGCTGGCCGATCACGCAGAACAAGTTCGCGACGTCGCCGTAGCGATCGCCGATGAAATGCGGGTACCCGCCAGCGAGATCGAAATGCTGCGCTCGGCTGCGTTGGTTTACGATATCGGCATGGTGTCGGTCCCGGAACGCGTTCGGACGATGCCCTCGGCACTGCCGATGCGCTGGCGCAGCATCGTGAATAGCCATGTCGACGTCGGCGCTTCGATTCTCGGTGGCGCGACGCGACCGCTGTTGCGTGCCGCGGAAGCCGTCGCGCGTTTTCACCACGAGCGCTACGACGGCACCGGTTATCCAGAAGGGCTCACCGGTGACGAAATTCCTCTGCTTGCTCGCATCGTCGCAGTGGCCGACACGTTTATCGCGCTCACGTCTGAGCGCCCGCACCGTATCGAGTTCACGCAGACGAACGCCGTTGCGCAGATCCGCGCCGAGCGCGGGAAGGCTTTCGATCCGAATGTGGTCGAGGCGTTTACTCGACTAGAAGACCGCCTCAGCGACTTCCGCCGTTCAGCTTAGGCGCGTACCTTTTCGAGCAGCTCCTCGAGGCGCCGCATCCCTTCGTCGTAGCCCGCCTTTGCGCCGCCCTCCATCATCCCGTCGCGCTCGGCTTGCGTGTCGAAGAGTTGATGGGCCGTGAGCGTCGTGCGACCGTCGCGCTCTTGCAGCGTGTGCGTCGCTCGGCTAACGTGCCCGGGATAGCCCTCGTATTCGAAGGTCATAACGACGCGCTCGGGTTTAACGATGTCGATGTACTCTCCGTTGAAGGCGTGCAGCGTTCCGTCCGGCTCGTATTGTAAGAAACGCCACTTACCGCCCGGATGAAAGTTCATCGCATCGATCACCGTACGGAGACGCGCCGGACCCCACCAATTCGGGATGTGCTTTGGGTCGTACATGACTTCCCACACGAGCGCGCGTGGCGCATTGAAGGTGTACTCGAAGACCAACTCCCGGTCGGAGGGTAGCGTATGCGTCGTCATCATACGCTTGCCTTTCGTGCGAAGAGTGGGGCAAATTGCGCGCGGATCGGCCACGCGGTGAGAAACCAGAGAATTAGCGCGAAGATCGGCATCGGTAACCCTGCCGGCTGCATCGTGAAGTGGAAGGTGAAGATGTTTGCGAACACCGCGCCGAGCACGACGACCGCGAGCGGAACGTATTGATCGGTTAGGAGCAGCAAGCCGCAGATGAGCTGCGCGCCGAAGATCAATACATAGAAGTGTGATGTAAAGAGGATCGTTGTGAATTGCACGACGAGGCTGTCGGGCGACATCGGCGGCTGCGGAATGAAGTGAAAGAAGCCATTCAACCCAAAGATGGTAAACATCAGGCCGAGCAGAATGCGCGCGACCATCGAAACGATCTTCATGCCGACACCGTCGCCTTCACGCCGTTCAAATAGGCGCCGAGACTATCGAGGAGATGCGCGGAACCTTGCTCGCGATCTTCGGGCGTTGCATAGCCATCCAGATACACCGCGTGCTCGGTAAAATTCATCTGGGTGCGCTCGCCCTGCGGATGCAATTCGATCGTCGCGAGCGAGACCGAGATGCGTTTGTCGTTGACGTACATGTCATAGAGATACACCACGCGACGATCCTCGACGATGTCGAGATAGGTTGCCTGAAAATCCGAGGTTGTCCCGTCAAGCCACGCGCCCTTAGCCCGTTCGCGGCCACCGACGCGAAAGTCGAATTCACGCGCGAGCGGCTTCCACTGTCCCTCAGGGCCGCCGAACCACTTGGCTTTTTCGTCGGCATTGGAAAGCGCACTGAAAACCCGGTGCGCCGGAGCGTCGTACGTGCGCTCGATGGTGAACGTGAAGTGCTGCGTTAGCGGTGCGTCGGTCACGATTGGTCCTTCTTTCTCTGCAGTTCGCGCAGGTAGTCGCCCAGGCGGTCGAAGCTCTCTTCCCAGAAGCGGCGGTGTTCTTCCATCCACTCCGCGAGCGGCCGCAAACCACGCGGGTCCGCCCGGTAAAACGTATTGCGGCCGTCTTTTCGGCCCAGCACCAGCCGCGCGTCGAGCAGTGCTTTGAGGTGTTGCGAAACCGCGGGCTGGGAAACCCCGGCATACTCGGTGAGCGTCCGCACGGTCGCTTCGCGCTTGGTGATGATCCGTTCGTAAATCGCTCGCCGGGTGGGGTCGGAAAGCGTACGCATGACGGAATCGATCGGCTGGGCAGCGGCCACAGCCAAAAGGATAAGTCTTTGCTTATGTATATGTCAAGCGGGGCCGCCCCCGCCGCGGCGAAGGGTGACCGGCATCATCGCCCGATGGAGGAGTTCATGGTCGAGACCTCTCCCAGCACAAACGACAAAATCGCCGCGATGGCCATACATATCGCCGGGATTTTCGTTGGATTCATCCCCTCGCTGATCGTGTATCTCGCCGTCACCGGCAACCCGTGGCTCAAAGAGCAGGCACGTAACGCGCTCAACTTTCAGCTCACGCTGTTGATCGCATACATCATCGGATGCGCTCTGACGTTCGTGTTGATCGGTGCCTTCGTGCTATTTGCGGTCTGGCTCGCCAACAGCGTCTTTTCGATCATCGCGGCGGTGAAAGCCAATCAGGGCGAGACCTACAAGTACCCGCTCACCATCGAACTCGTCAAGGCGTAAAGAGCGCGTCCCACTCAGACCGAGCGATGCGCAGTTCGTCCTCTTTGAGGTCTTTGAGCGGCGTCAGCGTGAGCTTTTCACGCTCGCACAAATCGGGCACGCCGGTGTCGACGAAAAGCAGACCGGTGACGAACTCGCCACGGTCGCGCGTCTCGTGGATCATTGAAAGTGCGCCGATACGGCTGGTGGCGTCGTAGTCGCGATCGACTTTGCGTAGGAGCACGTGCGAGCCATCCTCCAGCTCGATGTCTTGCATCGTGCCCGGCTCGTAGTCGACCGTAATCTCTTCGCGCGGGCGAATGAAATCGGGCGCGTTGAGCGTCACGTCGTGATCCTTCACGTACGCGTAGCTCTTGGTCGAGCCTTCGTGATCGTTGAACGTGACGCACGGGCTGATGATATCGATGATCGACGTGCCGCGATGGGCAAATGCTGCTTGCAGCAGCGGAACGAGCTGCTTGCCGTCGCCCGAGAAGGAGCGCGCAACGAAGGTCGCGCCAAGCTCGATCGCAAGGCCGCAAACGTCGATCGTCGCGTACTCGTTGGGCGTACCGTTCTTGAGCGTTGAGCCGACGTCGGCGGTCGCCGAAAACTGTCCTTTGGTCAAGCCATAGACGCCGTTATTCTCGATGATGTACACGCAATCGACGTTGCGGCGAACCATATGCGCGTACTGTCCAAGCCCGATGCTCGCCGTGTCGCCGTCACCGCTGATGCCGAGCACCACCATCTCGCGGTTGGCGAGCTTGGCGCCGGTGGCTGCGGAAGGCATGCGGCCATGCACCCCGTTGAAACCGTGCGCCTGCTCGACGAAGTAGGCCGGCGTCTTCGAAGAGCAACCGATCCCGCTCATCTTCGCGAGCAGATGCGGCGCTACACCGTACTCGTACAATGCTTTGATCAGGTGATTGGTAATCGAGTTGTGGCCGCAGCCCGCGCACAACGTGGTCGGCAGACCCTTATACACCTCGCGCGTGAGGCCGACGATATTGACGGTCATTCCGCTGCCACCGCCGGCTCGCGCTCGGCCTCCAGCAGCGGATCCACGATCGAATGCGCGTCAATCGGCACACCGTTGTAGTGCCGCACCGATTGAATTCGCGAGACGAGATGATCGGGCAGCTCGATGCGCAACAAGCCGAAGAGTTGCCCGTCGCGATTCTGCTCGACGACGTACACGCGCTCGTGGCGCGCGATAAATGCCGCAACTTCGGGCGAAAATGGCAACGCGCGCACCCGCAGATAATCGGTTTCTATGCCGGCATTGCGCAGAATATCGCGCGCTTCGATGACCGCGTGATGCGTTGTTCCATAAGCTAATATTGCCGCCGGATGTCCCTGTTCGTCGACGATGGGCTGTGGTACGGCCGTGCGCGCCGTCTCGTGCTTGCGCACCAACCGATCGAGATTGCGCTGCCACACATCGGGCATCTCCGAGTACCGCGCCTCTTCATCATGGCCGGTGCCGCGCGTAAAGTAGCCGGCGCCGTTGTGATTGGTTCCCGGTAAGGTGCGATAGGGAATGCCGTCGCGATCGACGTCGCGATAGCGTCCCCACGATTCGAGCTTGTTGAGATCTTTTTCGTTGAGCACTTTGCCTCGATCGAAAGGTTTTTGCGGATACGGCAGCGGCTGCGTCAGCCACGAGTTCATGCCCAGATCGAGATCGGAGAGCACGAAGATCGGCGTCTGAAAACGATCCGCCAGATCGAAGGCTTCCATCGACATCTCGTAGGCCTCTTCCACGGTTGCGGGGAGGAGCACGATGTGTTTCGTGTCACCATGCGAGAGCGTGTACGCAAACGACACGTCGCCTTGCATCGTGCGCGTTGGAAGTCCGGTCGACGGCCCCGCGCGCTGCACGTCGAAAATCACCGCCGGCACTTCGGCGTAGTAGCCGTAGCCGGCCCATTCCGCCATCAGCGAAATGCCCGGGCCCGACGTCGACGTCATGGCGCGCGCTCCGGCCCACCCGGCGCCGAGCACCATGCCGATCGCGGCGAGTTCGTCTTCGGCCTGCACGATCGCGACCCGCTTCTCGCCGGTCTGCGGATCGACGCGGAATTTCTCGGCGAGCGCTATAAAATTTTCACATAGGGATGACGACGGCGTGATCGGATACCACGCCGCAACCGTGCAGCCGCCCTGAATGCAACCGAGCGCAGCCGCGCGATTGCCGTCGAGGAACGAACGTCCCTCGGTTTGGCCGCTCATGCGTTCGAGCGCAAAGCGATCGCCTTTGGTCAAATGTTCGCGCGCATAGGAGAAACCGATGCGCACCGCTTCGACATTGGTTGCCGCAGCCTTCGCCTTACGTTTGAATTGGCCGGCGATCGCAGCCTCGACGTCGGCTTCGCCGATGCCCAGCAATTCGGCGACGACGCCGACGTAGATCATGTTGAGCAAATACTTACGCAGGGTACCGTCGCTAAAGTTCGTCTTGGCCAGCTCATTGAACGGTACGGCGTAATAGACGATGTCGTCGCGCAGACTCTCGCCCGCGACCGGATAGGTCGCCTCGTGAATCACCGCACCCCCCGCTTTGACGCCGGCGATATCGGTGCGCCATGTTGCCGTATTGAGCGCAACCAGTAGGTCGACGTCGCGCGTGCGGCATTGATAGCCTTTGGATGAAATGCGAACGTCAAACCATGTGGGCAACCCCTCGATGTTCGAGGGGAAAACGTTTTTCGGAGCGACCGGGATGCCTAAACGAAAGATCGCGTTGGTGAGGACGAGATTTGAGGATTGACTGCCCGAACCGTTAACTGTGGCAACCCGGATCGTGAAATCGTTGGTGGCCCGTTGGTGCATGCTTCTGCTACCTTTGTGGCTTTAGCCCCGAGCCCTTCCCTTGACGGAAGGACTCCTGCCGCGATAACCCAAGTCGGCAACATGAAGCAGATCGCAATTGCCGCCCTCGCTGCCCTCGTCGTACTGGGAGGCTGCGGCAGAAGCTCCAACGTCACCACGCAAAGCGCGGTCACGGGCGCCCCCGCTGCGGACGGCGCCGTGCTGGTGAAATCCGGCACGGAGTTCCGCGGAAAACTGCAACAAGAGATCGCGACCAATAAGAGCCACGACGGCGATACATTCACCATCGTGCAACAAGACACGCTCATGCACAAAGATCCGGCGCTTCATGGCGTGATCGTCGAAGGTCACCTAGCGAACGTTTCGGCAGCAGGGCTGGGCAAGAAACCCGCGATGACGATCGTTTTTGACGATGTGCGGATGCCGGATGGCCAGACCGCGCCGATTCACGTTCAGATCGTCAACGTCGGCGCTTTCGATGCCAAGACGCATCACTGGCGCACGGTGGGCATGGTGTTGGGGGCGGGAATCGCGGGGCACATGGCTGCGGGAAAGCATCACGGCGGCACGATGGGCGCGGCCGGCGCCTATGTGCTCTCGCAACAGATGAAAACGAATGTCGACGTGAAACCCGGCACGCTCGTCGAACTGAAGTTCTTGAACGACGCGGTTGCTGCGACGAGTCCGGCGCCTACCGGAAGCGGCACCTAGTACGTTCGGTTCGCGATACTGAAATACAAGACGGCAAGCAATGCGAGCGGTATAATCGTCCGGGTGATATAGATCGCGATTACGGCACGCGCGTGCGCGCTCTCGGGTGAAAACGCGGCATAGCGAGTTGCCGCAAGCTCCTCGACTGACGTCATGCCCGCCATTTTCCGAGCGGACCGGTCGACGAAATAGAAAACGACGAGCATAAAGGGCCAAACCCAAAACGTGTGCGGGGCCTTCACGAAGACATAACCGAGGCCGACCGCATAGGCGATCGCGAGGATCGCGACGACGACGATCCATATTCGGCGCACGCGAGTCTCGAACGCACTCATGCGGTCTGTCCTGCTCGAAGCACGGCGACGCCGATAAGAAGGCCGGCGAGCCCAAGTGCCACGTCCGCCATGCGAAGAAGCGGCGCCGTCGGGAGAGGCGTGATTCCTTGGTAGAGCGCGAAGACGCCGCATCCAATCAAAGCGATCGACCATTGCCGAACCGGCGCACAATCAATTCGGCGAACCAGCAAGAGTGTAATGCTGCAGGCGACGACCGCTATCAGCGCCAGCGCGGCGAGTACGGTACTAGCCATCGACGCTTCTAGAGAGCAAAAAGATCATACAGGTCTCCGAACTGAAAAATCGGGTCCTCGCTGTCGACGGTCTGGCTTAAGCCATACCACCCGGATAACGATCTAAGCAACTCTTCCGCCTTTTCGCTCGACAACTTCAACAGCGCGGCAGATCGAGAAACTGACACTGTGTTGCTCAACAAGATATCGTCGATGAAGCGTAACCGTGGAGCGTCCCGATCGTGACGTCTGCGACGGCATTGCCGTGTTCGTCGACAGTCATCCCCGCGCCGCGCGCCGCCGTACGATCGATCACCAAAGCCGACGTACCCGTATCGAGATGAAACCAAAGATGATGTCCGTTGATATCGGCCCCGACGAGCACGCGACCTGGAAAGAGCGCCGGAATGACCTGTGGAGTGGTGGCGTCGCTCAAAAAGAGCTGGGCCGCAAGAACCAGCCCAATCAACGTTTTTCCGTTACGTTCGTCGACGGCGGCATGCGCGTCGCGACCTGATAGTTGGAGAACGTGGCCCACGCCATCGCGCGATATTGCGGCATCACGATCTCGGCTTCTTCGGTCGACGGAAAGGAGAAGCCGCCGACCGTTTGCGGAACGATCGTGAGTTTGACGTGTCCACCGTAATCATACGTCCAGAGAATCTGCAAGAGCCCCTGCGACGGATCGATCTGCGCACGTGCCTCGACTAGCGGACTCTTTTTCACATCGTGCATCGAAAGCGTCGTGACGTTGCCTTGCGACCCCGCGACGGACATCGTATAGAGTGACGGCCAGTTGGAAACGTCGAGCGCGCTCATCGGCATCGTATCGTAGCCGCGCCCGAACCACGGCACATTATCGAAATGCACGCTGTAGTCGCCGCCGCGCGTATACGTTCCATGCCCGTGTAGCGTGAAACGAATCCACGGAAAGGTCAGCAGCGCGATGCGCGCGTCGACATCAAAGGTGTAGTGTTGCAAAGCGGCATTGCGCCCCGCGAACGAGGCAATAACCGCCGGCGGAGACGGCGGTGCCGAGGCGACCGTTGCAGCGGGTTGCGGCGCCTGCGCAGTCAGGAACAGCGCGGCGATGAGAATGGGAACGCGGCGGAGCATGCTTGGGATATTTCGTCGGGTAAGTAGCCGGCCCCTTACGACTTTTGTTGGTTTTGATTAGAAGCAAGCAGCTACGGCTTGGCTGCCGTGTGCGAAAGCAGCTTGAGCTTGCGGTCGACGATTGTGTAGGTGTCGGTGGAATACCTCGACGGGCAACAGTTCGGGTCACCTACGGCGTAGTCGGGGTACGTCGCGACGATGCCGCGGTAGGTGATGTTGACTTCGAGGTGTCCTCCCGAAGAGATCTGTCCAAGGTAGTACGGCGTCGCATCTTGGATATCGCGCGCGAAGAGAATCTGCGTAAAAATGCCGCCGCTACCACCACTCTCGAGGGGAACCGACATCACCTGGGTGCCCCCGGCCACGAGCCCGATCGAGGCGGCGTCGGCGTCGATGTAGCCGCCGACCTGTTCGTGCTCGTCGACCGAACGGACGTAGGGATGGGTCTGCGGATCCCACCCGAACGATTGAGGAACCGTGGTGTCAATTGTCAACGCCGGGGTGGCGCGAATGAGCGCGATGATGCTTGCGGAATCGGTCGTCATCCCGAGCATAGGAATGGCGAACGCAGCAAAGAGGACGATGAGCAGAACCTTGCGAGCCAGCATGCGGTTGATCATACCATGACGAGCACCGTTGCCCCGGTTACGACGCGCGAGGAGTTGCTGTACCTTCTTACACGCGCATGCGAACTCGAACACAATTTGGCGTGCGTCTATTTGTACGCCGGCTATTCGCTTAAGACCGAACTACACGAAGGCGGCATGACGCCCGACGAGCTCGCGGCGGTTCGCGGCTGGAAGCGCAAACTCGCGCACGTCGCGGTTGAAGAAATGCTGCACCTCGGGCAAGTCTGCAATCTCGCGACGGCAGTAGGTGGAGCGCCGCACTTCGCGCGCTCTAACTTCCCGATCGCGGCGACCGCGTTTCCCTTCGGCATCGAGATGTCGCTCGAGCCGTTCTCCAGAGGGCTTAGCGAGCGCTTCGTGTGCTACGAGATGCCCGACGACGGCGTGCTGCCCAAGGAGCGCATGGGCGAATACGACGAGATCTTCGCGCGGGTAGCACACTGCACGCCGAACGAGCAAATCCGCGTGCAGAACAGCGTCGAGCCGTTCGACGTCGATTTTCGCACCATCGGCGAATTTTATCGCAAGATCGAATCGGCGTTTTCGTGCATCGAACCGGCGCGGCTCTTTATTGGCGATCCCGTCGCGCAGGCCAATCCGCGCTACCTCGATTTCCCGCGCGAGCTTATCCAAGTTACCGATGCAGACTCAGCCCAGCGCGCCATCGAGATGATCATCGAGCAGGGTGAATCACCGACCGAAGAGCACCCCGAAGCGCACTTCTGTATTTTCGATGCAATACGCCGCGAATATGCTGCGCTCACCGAGAACGCGCAGCGCCAAGGACGTGCGTTCAACCCCATACGCCCGCTACTGAGCAATCCGAGCACGCGCGGTATTGCCGAAACCCCGGGCACCAATCGCATTACCGATCCGGTCGCGCAGGAGCTTGCCGGCCTCTTTAACAGCACCTACGCGCTCATGCTTTCGATGCTCGCGCGCTTTTTTGCGCACGCCGACGAGACGGAAGAAGAGATGCGCTTGATGGCGCGGGGCACGCTGCGCATCATGGCTTCGGGTTTGCGACCGCTCGGTGAAGCGCTATCCAAAACGCCGGCGGGACGCGAATACCCCGGCATGAATGCGGGACCCGGCTTCGGATTCACGCGCAGCATCCACTTACTTGCGCACAAGCAGGCCGCATGGATCTATTTCTCCGAGCGCCTCTACGATCTCTCGACGCGACTGACGCGGCTTGCCGACGAAGCCGGCCTCCCACAGGAAGTGCAGGAGGCCGCGGCTGCAATCGAATCGGTTGCCGACCATCTCGCGCCGTTCATCCCGGCGCAATTCGCGATGTCGATTCGCAGCGATGCCGACGAACGCAATGCCCGCACGACGATTCGTCCCGAGATCGACGGGCCGTATATCGTACGCAATCTGCGCAAGCTCACTAACTCCAAGGGAGAGACGCTAGCCGTTCGGCCGCTGGTTGCGCTTTGCCGGTGCGGCGGTTCGAGCATCAAACCGTACTGCGACGGAACCCATTCGCGCAACGGTTTCAGCAGCGAAAAGGACCCCGAACGGGTATCCGATCGCCTGGATCGTTATGAAACGAACGACATCACCGTTCTCGACAATCGGGGTACATGCTGCCATTTCGGCAACTGTACCGACACGCTCCCCAGCGTCTTTCACGCAGCCGGCGAACCGTTTGTCACGCCCGACGGCGCGACTCCCGACGCCATTGTGGATGTCGTTCGCGCTTGTCCCTCCGGCGCGCTAGGATTCATTCGTGACGGCGTGGTGTATGAAGGCGAAGCGCGTGAGCCCGAGATCTATGTGGCCGAGAACGCGAGCTACTACGTACGCGGCGGCATCGAACTGGAGGGCGAGCCCATGAATGCCGGCGCCAGTCGCGAGCACTATGCGCTGTGCCGCTGCGGGCACTCCAAGAACAAGCCCTTTTGCGACGGCACGCACTGGTGGATCAAGTTCCAAGACCCTGAGAATTAGCGTATACTAGCGGCATGAAGCGAATGGCCGCTCTTACCGTTGGCGTCGCCGCCCTCGCGCTTCTGTGCGCGCAGACGGCCCGTTCGGCCAACGACAACGCCCTTCCAATAATTCCTCAAGCAACCCCGGCGAGCGGCATTACGACGCTGACGCTGACCGCTCAGGAGAACGACGGGCATGCTGCCATGTCGTACCGCGGCGCATTTGTGCCGCCGACGATCCGCGTTGTTCCCGGCGGCGAGTTGCGCATTACCTATGTGAACGACCTACCGGTCCACACCACCGAGCAATGCGCGCTCGGAACGTGCATGGATACGACGAATCTCCATTTCCACGGCATGGAGGTGTCACCGCGGGCTCCTCAGGACGACGTTATTACGATGCTCGCCGCGCCGGGACAAACGTTGCATTACGACGTGCAGGTTCCAAGCGACGTACCGCCCGGACTCTACTGGTTTCACACACACCCGATGGCTGAGAGCGAGGAGCAAGATCTTGACGGAATGTCGGGTGCGATCGTCGTCGAGGGCATCGACCGCTACGTGCCGCAGGTTCGTAGCATGCCCGAACGTGTGCTCGTGCTGCGCACGACGCCGATTGCGCGGTACGGCCCGGCACCGCTCAAGCTGATGCGCTTGCTCGATGTCGGCAACGGCCTTGCGTGCCGTTCGGAGCTTCAACCGCCGACCGCCCTCTTTACCGTGAACGGCGCGTTTCGTCCGTCAATTGCGATTGCACCGGAAGAGCGGCAGTTTTGGCGGATCGTCAACGCTTCGGCTGATACCTACACCGATCTGCGTGTCGACGGATCGTCGCTGCGCGTTGTCGCATTCGACGGAGAGCCGATCGCCTTACACGACCCGCAGCATCCGATGCGCACGTTCACGCACGTCGTGGTGCCGCCGGCCGGACGCATCGAAGCGATCGTGACCGGACCGCCCGCCGGAATTCATGCCACGCTGCGGACGCATTGCGTCAATTCGGGGCCGGACGGCGACCCGATGCGCGGTCAAGTGCTAGCAGACATTGCATCCAACGACACCAGGCCACGGCCGCCGCCCGTGCCCACAGTCTCCGGCGCCCCAACGTACCGAGTCGTCGACGTTTCAAAGATCGAGCAAGCTCCGCCGAGTTTCGTCGCGACGTTTACGGAAGGCCATCATCGGTTTTACATCAACGGCCAGATGTATTCGGATGCTGCCCCGCCGATGGCAACCGTGAAAGTTGGCACGTACGTTCACTGGCGCATCGTCAACCGAACGCACGAGATTCATCCGTTTCACATTCATCAGGTCCATTTTTTGACGTACGCCGTCAACGGAAAACCGGTCGCCGATCCGATTTGGGCCGATACGATGAACGTTCCACTCCAGCAAAGCATCGACGTCATTCTCGACGCGTCCTACGTGCATATCCGTGGCATGTCGGTGTTCCATTGCCACATCCTCAGTCACGAGGACAAGGGCATGATGGCCAAAGTGCTCTTTATCTGACCCACATACAAGCGACCCGGCGTTAGAGTTCGATGAATGTCCTAATGCAGGCACAGACATTTGTCGATCACTGAAGTGTGAAGGTCAGGCATCTGCTTAGCGCAAGCGCGCTTTTAGCGGCGGGCTTCTTTCTCGCGTGCGCACCGATTGCGCTCGACGCGCGCCGGGCTCCCGCGCTCAACGTCGGCACGACCATGATCGATGGCCGAGTCGTTCAGTTTGTGATCGCGCGACTCGATCGAGTACAGGTTCACGCCGCGCTCGGAGGTTCCGAGGTCGGAGACACCGCTTGGCTCTCCGACATTGCAAGGCACCAAAACGCAATAGCCGCCATTAATGGCGGCTATTTTGAAGCGTATGCCAAGCACGTGCCGCGCAAGAACCTGGATCAAACGACGGTGATCGACGGCTCGATGGTTTTCAAGGGCGACGTCGGCAGCGTGCTCTACTTCGATCGCGGTAATCACGCGACGATCGAGCGCATCCCGCTACGCATCGACGGTTCACTGGACGGCAACTCGACCTATCCAAACAACTGGTACGCGTATTGGTTCAACCGTCTCCCGGGCCCGACGGGCGAGACCATCACCATTTTCACGCCGGCGTGGGGCCATTCAACGGGACTGGCCGGTGGCCCGCAGATCCAAGTCACTGGCGGCGTCGTCTCGCAGATCAACTACGGACCGACGCGCATTCCAAGCGACGGTTACGTCATCTACTTCCGCGGCGAGTATCCGGTCGCATCGCGCTTCTGGGTGGGGCGGCGCGCATCGTATACCGTAACGGCCGAGGACGGTTCGGCGCCAGGCGTTGCGAATGCGTGGGAGGCAATCGGCGGCGGACCGCAATTGCTCGTCGAGGGCATGGAGTTCGCCGATCCGGCCGCTGAGGGATTCAAAGATCCAAAGGTGTTTCGTTCGGGTAAACGCGCGATGGTCGGCGTAAGCGAGGATCAATCCGAGCTGATCTTTGCCGTCGCGAGCGGCTCGCTGGATCAATGCGCGCACATTATGAAGAAGCTCGGCGCTTACGACGCGATGAACCTCGACGGCGGCGCATCAACCGGCTTGTGGGCGAACGGAAAGTATCTCGTCTCCCCCGGCCGCCGAATCAACAACGCGCTGCTACTGACGCGATAGCACTAGGGCGCGGCTACGGAATAGATCGCTAGCACTTCCTCGTCGTTTGCGTCGAACGTCGTGTTGCCGCCGCCGGCCCCGAAGCTCACCGTCGTGCCGTTCGCTGTTGCCGGTCCTTCCAGGGCCGGAAGCCATGAGATGCCGTTACTGCTTGCCGCGAAGTAGAACTAGCGATTCGTGGTGAGCACGCCCGCGGGCAGCGAGACCGTGAGCGACGGGAGCCCGCTAGCGTATTCGGTCGAGCTGAACGTCAGGCCGAATTAGACCACATCCTGAGTCGTGGGATTTGTCGACGTGAACGGCAGGCCGATCGGCAAGAGCGACGTGTTCGTAGTGACCGTCGCAGACGAGAAGCAGCCCGACGCGGACGTGATCGTCCCCGATGCAGAAAAGCCCGCGAGCGCGGGAAAATTCATCGAATAGCTGGTGGGTGAGCAGCCTGCGCTGCCGAGTATCCCGCCGCCGCCGCTACCGCTGAGCGCGAAGAACGAGGCACATAGCAAGAAGGCCGTGCGTTTAACCATGAGCCAATCGTACCATGCGAACGCTAGTCCGTTTGGCCCACCGCTCGACCTATTGTAATAGGCCGCCAGAAAGAACGGTGAGGACCGCCTCCCGCGCGGTGGAGAGTTGGCTGCGCATCTCGGCTTCGGCCATATCCTCATTGCCGCTCGCGATCGCTTCGACGATTGCGACGGCGTGTTCGTAGGATGCGTGCAGACGGTCTGGATACTGCATCGCGATGCGGCGCAGACGGCGCACGGGACCCGTGAGGGCTTCATACGAACGGCGTAGCACGCCGTTGCCCGCGGCCTCCATCAGCAATTCGTAAAAGCGATCGAGTTGCGCGGTATAGGCGCGCTCGTCATCCGCCTTAGCCGCGTCGCCGAGCGCACCAAGGCGTTCGCGCAAACGCGCGATCGTTACCGGCGTCTGCCGCCGCGCCGCCAAACGCGCTGCCTGCGTCTCGAGCGCTTCGCGCGTTTCGTAGATGTCTTCGGCTTCGCGCGCATCGATAATACGCACGTAGACGCCCGTCCGAGCTACGGTGAGGACGAGCCCCTCGCGCTCGAGCTGCGCAAACGCTTCACGAACCGGTGTGCGGCTGACGCCGAATCGGCTCGCGATCGCCTGCTCCGAGAGGCGACTTCCTGGAGCGAGTTCGCCGTCGACGATGGCCTCGCGCAAGACGGGGACGACTTTGCTGGCCGAGAGCGGCTGACCGCTTGGCATACCACTCATTTCTGGAGCAGGAAGTCGTGAATACATGCACCGTATTTTTCTTGTATACAATGTCGACAACCTCGTCCGATTCTGCGCTGAAGCCCGATGGGCGCGTCCTGGTTGAACAACAGGACCGGGTCCTCACGCTCACGCTCGACCGCCCTGATCACGGGAACGAAATCACGGCCGCGATGTTCGCAGCCATCGCCGGAACGCTGCAGGCGCAAGCCGAACAGCCGACCGCCACCGTGCTCGTGCTTCGCGCGAACGGTCCGGCGTTTTGCACCGGCCGCGAACGGGCTGCCAGCGATCTGGCCGGTCTGCGCGCCGAGGCGGCGCGACTCATCGCGGTCAAGCGCGCGCTACGCCGCTCGCCGCTCATCACGGTCGCACGCGTGCAAGGCGCGGCCAAAGGCTTTGGTCTTGGCCTCGCGATCCTTTGCGATTTCGCTCTCGTCGCTTCGGATGCGCCGCTCGCGTTCCCGGAGATGCGTGCGGGACTTCCGCCGGCCGCGATCATGGCCTACCTCGGCGAGTATGCGCTGCCGCGCCACGCGTTTCCACTCGTGCTTTTCGGTGACGATTTCACCCCGGAGTACGCATGCAACATCGGACTGATCAACGACGCCGTCACACCCGACCGACTCGACGCGGCCGTCGACATGCTCGTTGCGCGGCTACTTGCGCTCAAACCGGACTCGGCTCTGGCCTGCAAAGAGCTCTTCGCGACGATGGCGCAAGGCTCGTTCGATTCCAACTGCCGTTTGGCAGCAGATGCGCTCACGGTTGCAAGCGCGACCTTGATGCGCAAGCCTGCGCACTGACCCTCATCTTCGGGAGGTATCCATGACCGCCACGTTCCCCGTAAACGCCGGTGCACGACTCGACCGTCTGCCCGTCTCACCGCTTCACCGGCGCGTCTTCTGGCTCGTCGCAAGCGGCATGTTCTTCGATGGCTTCGACATCTATGTCGCGGCGTTTGTGCTCGGCGCGCTGCTCAAATCCGGCTTCTCCTCGCTCGGGCAAGCGGCGCTCTTCGTTTCGCTGACGTTCCTGGGTACGATGATCGGATCGATCGTCACCGGCTTTCTCGGCGACAAGTACGGCCGGCGGTTTACCTATCAAGCAAATCTTTTGATCTTCGGTCTCGCGGCAATAGGCGCCGTTTTCGCGCCGTCCATGGGGATCTTGATTGCGTTGCGCTTCATCATGGGCATCGGCCTCGGCGCGGAAAACGTCGTCGGTTACGCGACGATGACCGAGTTCGCGCCGGCAAAGACGCGCGGCCGGTGGCTTGCGCTCACGTCGTTTTTCGTCGTCTCGGGCTTGCCGGCGACGGCACTCTTGGGCAGCTATATCGTGCCGCACTTTGGCTGGCGTTGGATGTTCTTGATCGGCGGCATCGGCGCGCTGATCGTGTGGTATTTGCGCAAACAACTCCCTGAGTCGCCGCGTTGGCTCGAGAGCGTCGGCCGAGATAAGGAAGCCGAAACGATCGTCGAAGAGTTCGAACGCTCCGCCGCGTCGACGGGCGCCACCGTAACGCCCGTGACCCTTGTGCCTAGCGCCACACCCGCCGCGAAGTTCACATTCGGCTCGCTCTTCGAACCGGGGCTGCTGCCACGCACGATTACCGCGCTCGTCATTCTCTTCACGATCAACGCCTTGCTCTACGGGTTTATCACGTGGATACCGACCTTCTTCGTCAAGGAAGGCATGAGCATCGCGCACTCGTTCCAATTCGCTCTGCTCATGTCGTTCGGCGCGCCGATTGGTGCTTTGATCGGCGCCTATACGGCGGATTCGTGGGGGCGCAAGCCGTCGATCATCATCGCGTCAGTTCTCTCGATTATCTTCAGCGCCATCTACCCGTTCGTGCACAGCGCAGTGCTGCTGCCGCTGGTCGGTTTTTTACTGACCGTGCCGGTATACGTGCTCGTTGCGCTGATCTTCGGCGTCTATGTGCCCGAACTGTTCCCGACGGAAATTCGTCTGCGCGCGTCGGGAGCGACGAATATGGTCGGGCGTTCGGCAGCGGTCATCGTGCCGCCGCTTGTCGTCGTGCTCTTCACACGCAGCGGCGTCGGTGGCGTGCTCGCGTTCATGATCGCGCTGCTCGTCATTCAAATCGCCGTCGTCGCGGTGTTCGGCATCGAGCCGAAGGCACGCGGCCTTGAAGAACTCGACGCCGTCCCTTCGGAAAGCGACGTGACCAAAGCACAAACCGCGGGAGTCTAAGACCATGATCGGTCCACTGGTTGAACAGCAACTGCACGCTCCACTCTTCATCGACGGTACCTGGTGCGACGCCGCCAATGGTGCCGTGTTGGAGGTGCGCAATCCGGCGACCGGCGGACTGCTCGGCACGCTTGCGGCCGCATCGCCCGACGACGTGGACCGCGCGGTGCGCGCGACCACGTCCGGCTTCGAGAGTGGCGTGTGGAGCCATGCAAGCAATATCGAGCGCGCGCGCGTCCTCAATCGCTTCGCCGATCTGTTCGAACGCGATCTCGAGACATTCTTTGCGCTCGAAACACGCAACAACGGCCGGCCGATTGTCGAGACACGCGCGCAGATCACGCGACTGCCCTACTTCTATCGCTACAACGCAGCCCTAGCCCTCACCCAGCGCAGCTCGGTGATTCCCGTTGAGGGTCCGTATCTGCAGTACACGCAGCGCGTGCCGCTCGGCGTCGCCGCACTGATGTCGTCGTTCAACCACCCGCTGATGATCCTCACGAAGAGTCTTGCGCCTGCGCTTGCAACCGGAAACAGTGTCGTAATCAAACCATCGGAGCAAACGCCCTACACGACCGTTCGTCTGGTGGAATTGCTTTTGGAAGCCGGCTTGCCGCCGAGCGTAATCGCACTAGTCAATGGCGCCGGAGTGACCGCCGGCGCAGCGCTCGCCGCGCATCCCGCGATCAAGAAAGTGGTCTTTACCGGCGGCACCGAGGTCGGACGTCAGATCGGTGCTGCCGCTGGGAAGAATCTTGCGCTGGCGACGCTCGAACTCGGCGGCAAAGGCGCGGTGATCGTGTTCGACGACATGCCGATCGATCGGGCGGTCAACGGCGCTGCATTTGCCGCATTCATCGCCGCCGGACAAACCTGCGTCTGCGGCTCGCGCATTCTCGTCGCGCGATCGAAGTACGACGAATTTCTTGCGGCGTTCACGCAAAAGGTGCGCGGCATTCGGGTCGGTGACCCAACGCAGGCATCGACGCAGCTCGGCCCGGTCATCTCGGCGCGCTCGCGCGAGCGGATTCTCGCTATGCTCGAGCGCGCACAAAAGGCGGGTGCCGTCATTCGCACCGGCGGGGCGGTACCGGCGAACGTCGAATCCAGGTGGGTTCTTTCTCGAGCCGACGATCGTAAGCGATGTTGACCCCAGCAGCGAGATCGCGCAGGACGAAGTCTTCGGCCCGGTCACGGTCGTTATGCCGTTCGACGATGAGCGCGACGCGCTGCGTATCGCCAACGACACCAAGTTTGGTCTGGCGGCATCGGTCTGGACGACGGACGTTGCGCGAGCCCATCGCGTGGCGTCAAGACTGCTCTTTGGGATGGTCTGGATCAACGATCATCATCGCCTCGATCCAGCCTCGCCGTGGGGCGGCTTCAAACAAAGCGGCATTGGGCGCGAAACGGGCATCGAATCGTTCGATCAATTCACCGAGCCGCGCGCCATCACCGTAAACACGACGGGCGAAACACCAGACTGGTACGGCGAGCGTCCGCCCGAGCGCTTGAATTAAGCAAAGAAAAGGCCCCGCGTTCGCGGGGCCCTTAGATGTCAGCGGATGGACGAGGGCGCTTAGCGCCCCGTCCGATTTAGCGGGCGAAGCTTGGCATTGACCGATAAAGTCTACATCATGTCGTAGCCGCCCATGCCGCCACCGCCGGGCATTGCCGGAGCGGCCTGCTTGGGTTCGGGCTTGTCGGCGATGAGCGTTTCCGTCGTCAGGATCAGCGCGCCGATCGAGGCCGCGTTTTGCAGCGCCGAACGCGTGACCTTGAACGGCTCCACGATGCCGGCCTTGAACATGTCGACGATGTCGCCCGTCATCGCATCGAACCCGAACGGCGAGTTCTTCTGCTTGACGTTGTTGACTTCGACCGAACCTTCGTAGCCCGCGTTGTACGCGATCTGACGAAGCGGCTCTTCGAGCGCCTTCTTGACGATCTCGATACCGATCTTCTCATCGGCCCACGTGTTGGCGTGGCCGTTGCTCTTGGGCGCCTTCTCGATGTACTTGTCGATCGCTTTGACCGCATGCACGAGCGAGGCGCCGCCTCCGGGGATCATGCCTTCCTGAACGGCGGCACGCGTCGCCGAAAGCGCATCTTCGATGCGATGCTTCTTCTCTTTGAGTTCGGTCTCGGTCGCGGCACCAACTTGGATCACCGCAACGCCGCCCGAGAGCTTGGCAAGACGCTCTTGGAGCTTCTCGCGATCGAAGTCCGAATCGGTGTCCTCGATCTGCTTTTTGATCATCTCGATGCGGCCCTTGATGTCGGCCGGTTTGCCCGCGCCATCAACGATCGTCGTCTCTTCCTTGGTCACGGTCACGCGCTTGGCTTGGCCGAGCTGATCCGGAGTGACTTTGTCGAGCTTGAGGCCGAGCTCTTCGGAGATCACCGTCGCGCCGGTAAGCGTGGCGATGTCCTTGAGCATCTCTTTGCGGCGGTCGCCGAAGCCCGGCGCCTTGACGGCAACCGACGTGAACGTACCGCGCAGCTTGTTCACCACGAGCGTCGCGAGGGCTTCGCCTTCGACGTCTTCGCTGATGATGAGCAGCGGACGCTGCACTTGCACGACCTTCTCGAGCAGCGGCAGAATGTCGGCGATCGCCGAGATCTTGCGCTCCGTCACGAGAATGTAGGGGTTGTCGAGAACGGCTTCCATGCGCTCGCTGTCGGTGACCATGTACGGCGAGATGTAGCCCTTGTCGAACTGCATGCCGTCTTTGGTCTCGACTTCGGTCTTGAGCGTGCGCGATTCCTCAACGGTGATCACGCCGTCTTTGCCGACCTTCTCCATCGCCTCCGCAATGAAATCGCCGATCTCTTTGTCGTTGGCCGAGATCGACGCGACTTGCGCGATCTTCTCTTTGGTGTCGACCTTTTGAAGATTGTTGCCCGAGCCCATCTCGTCAACCGCAACTTGCACGGCCTTCTCGATGCCGCGCTTGATCAGCAGCGGGTTCGACCCGGCGGTAACGTTGCGCAGACCTTCGCGGATGATCGCTTGCGCGAGCACCGTCGCGGTGGTCGTGCCGTCGCCGGCGATGTCGTTGGTCTTCGAGGCAACTTCTTTCACGAGCTGTGCGCCCATGTTTTCGAACGAGTCGCCCAGTTCGATTTCTTTGGCAATGGTGACGCCGTCGTTAGTGATCGTCGGCGAGCCAAACTTCTTGTCGAGAACGACGTTGCGGCCCTTGGGTCCAAGGGTCACTTTCACCGCATCGGCAAGCAGGTTGGCGCCACGCTCGAGCGCGCGACGCGCGTTTTCGTCAAATACGATTTGCTTTGCAGCCATGATTTAGTTCAAATGCTCCTTAAGCTACGCCGGCCGGAACTTTGTCGACAACAGCGAGAACGTCTTTTTCAGATACAATGAGGAATTCTTTGCCGTCGATCTTTACTTCGGAGCCGGAGTACTTCGAGTAGATCACTCGGTCGCCGACTTTAACGGCCATCGGAAGCGTCTTGCCATCGTCGGTCACGCGGCCGGTTCCGACCGCACGGACGATGCCCTCTTGCGGCTTTTCTTTAGCGGTGTCGGGCAAGAAGATGCCGCCGGTGCTCTTCTCGTTTTGCTCGACGTGCTCAATGACCACGCGATCGGCCAAAGGCTTGAGATTCACGGAAACCTCCAAAAACTGTGGGTTTTTACATTTTGGCACTCGCAGCAAAGGAGTGCCAGCCCCGAGATTTTAGCAGACGGGGTCGAGGAGTGCAAGCGTCCTTTGACGCTTTACGAGGGGGGAATCTTTACGAAGTCAGGGCCGCGAAGGCGCCGGAGCCGCCAAAAAAGGCCAGCGCCAGCGAAAGGGCCGCGATGACGAGGAAGAGCCGGGTGCCGAAGCTGCGGATCGCCACGCCCACCAACGCCGCGCCCAGACAGAGCGCCGCGACCGAGGCGGTGAGGAGTCCAGGGGCTGCGGTGTGCTGCAGCTGCGACCAAAGGCCGAAGGCGATGCCTGTACCGGTGAGGATAGCAAGCAAGATGGTCGATCCACGAATCACGACTTCGGAGGCCACTTGCGTCGGACGTTCACCCAAGATCATAAGAGCATGCTACCCGGCCAATCTGAAAAAGCACTCGGGTTTCTCTGGGACCGCGAGAAATTTAATCTCTCGTCGACGAATCGTGCGCCCATGGCAACCAGCGTTCGCCTCAATTGGGGCCGTATTATCATGCAAGGCGTCAGCGCCGGCATCGCGGGCGGCATCGTTCTGGATCTGTACCTCTATCTCACCGCGATCGTGCCGGCGCACGGCAGCATCCTTGCGATGTGGCAGTGGGTCGCATCGGCCGCGATCGGCCCGGTTGCGCTAACCAACCCGTCGTATGCGTGGCTCGGACTGCTCGTGCACGTCGTCGTTAGCATCGCGTGGGCCGGCGGCTATGCCTACTTCGCGCAGACGCAAGACTTTGTGAACACGCGTTGGCTCATCTCGGGATTGATGTACGGACTGGTCGTCTACGTCTTTATGCAGATTCTGTTGCTCGGCGCGCACGCATTCGTGTGGCCGCCCACGCCGACCGCGTTCGTCAACCAGATACTCGCGCACATGCTGTTCTTCGGCGTCCCCGTCGCGTACGTCGTCGCGCGTATGGACAAGGCGTGATCGGAACGCTTCGCATCTCCACGCAGGCGTTGCGCCAAAACGCCGAAGCGCTGCGCAACCTCGTGGGCCCGCAGCACGCCGCGTTCGTCGTCAAAGGCAACGCCTACGGGCATGGGATGGTTGAAACCGCGCTCGCCATCGAAGGGCTCGCCAACAAGCTTTGCGTGTACGCGATCGACGAGGCGCTCGAATTGCGCGACGGCGGGATTACCGCGCCCATTCTGATTCTTGGTCCGGTGCCGGCGAATCGGCTCGACGACGCGATGGCCGCGAACGCCGAGATTGCGCTCTGGGATACGAAGGATTTTGTGCGCGATCTCAGTGCCGCTGCGCTTGCCGCGCAGAAGCGCGCACGCGTGCACGTGAAGATCAACACGGGACTGAATCGCCTTGGTTTGCAACCCGGCGATCTCCCCGATGCGGTTGAAGCGTACGGGCGCGTCAACGCAATCGAAATCGCCGGCGTCTTTTCGCACCTCGCGGCGGCGGAAGAACTTGACTCGCCGTTTACCATGCTGCAGCTCGAACGCTTCAACGAAGCCTACAATCATGCTGAACCGCTTTTTGCGGCGCGCGGATTTAGACCGATTCGCCACATTGCGGCGTCCGCCGCGGCGATGCTCTGGCCGCAAACGCGGCTGGACCTTTCGCGCTTCGGTATCGCGCTGTACGGCCTGTGGCCGTCGGCGCCGACGCGCGAGGCGATGAACGGCGGAAAGCTGCCGCTGCAACCCGCGCTCTCCTACGAGACCGAACTCGTCGTCGTGCGGAGCATCGATGCCGGCGAGCCCGTCGGCTACGGTATCACCTTTCACGCCCCGCGCCGGATGTCGATCGGCGTCGTGCCGCTCGGGTATGCCGACGGCATACCACGCGCGCTTTCGAATAAGGGGGCCGTCTTGATCGACGGTGCGCGCGCATCGATCATCGGGCGCATCGCGATGAACATGTTCTTTGTCGATCTTTCTCATGCCCCAAACGCGCATGCCGGTTCGAAAGTCACCCTGATCGGGCGCGACGGCACGGCAGAGATTACGGCCGACGATTGGGCCAAGTGGGCTGAAACGATCAACTACGAAATCGTCACGCGTCTGCCGGTCACGCTAACCCGCGAGTACACGTAAGAGGCGATCACGGCGTTGGAGAAGCAACTGGCGTGCTGATTTGTATGCTGGGATCCCCGGGACCGCAGGGACGAAAGGAAAGATCGCCGCTGTCGTAGGCCTTACGCCAAACCGGTCCCATTTTGTTTGGATCCGCACTTGGCGTTTCGTGCGACCGCCCGACCGAATCTGCGACCGCTTTCGATTTCCAGACGAAGACGACGCAGTTGTACGGTGGCCGCGTCGCACTCGGCGTGGGCGAGGAAACGGTCGTGGCGGCAAGCAGTACGTATGGAAGCAACATCGAGGCATCTTCCCAGTCCTTAGGGCCTCCCCTTCGAGGCGCGCTAGGTTCTCAGGAACTCAGCATAGTCGTGACCCGCTTGTCGTCGAGGCTCGGCGTTGTCTATACTGATCGGGCGACCCTTCGACAAGCTCAGGGTGACAAATGATGATGAGGAAACTGCTCATTTCCGCAATTGCGCTCGGCGTTCTGTGTGCCTGTAGTGGTGCGAGCGCGATGACGCCGCCGGGTACGTCCACGCGATATATGTAGTACGCAGGCGGTTCCGCCATTCAATCTTGCGAGCCCCACCGCCGGTTCAACCGGAGTTTCGGACTCCACGTCGGCGCTACTGTTCACCGGAACGCTGTACACCGCGGTTGGACCACCGTCGATTAAGCTGTCGACGGCAGCAGGCGCCACGCAAACGTTGACAACCTTCAACTCAAGCTCGAACGGCTATAGCGTGCCGCTATCGAGCGCGCTCTCGCCGAGCACGATGTACACCGTGACCTATGTCGCCCAACTCATTGCAAACGGCACGCAGACGCAATGCAGCTATACCGCGTCTGTCGACGAAGGTTCGTTTACAACGCAGTAAACTAGCCGACGGCGGCGATAGCGTCGACGAGTTTGATCGTCCCTTTGTAGATCGCACTCGCGACGATGCACGAATCGACGGCCGCGGGCGCTTGCGCTTTGAGCGCGCGCAGATCCTCGATCGTGCGCGCTCCGCCGTTCGCCGTCACCAGCACGTCGGCGGCGCTCGCGACTTCGGTGAGCGCGACAATGTCGTACCCCTCGCCCATGCCGTCGCGCCGAATCTCGGTAAAGATAATCCGTTTGATGCCCCACATCGCTACGCGCTTGACCAGCGCATCGCGATCGACCGGCGTGTGTTCTTGCCAGCCGTGGGTCGCGACGTGCTTGCCGCGCGCATCGATACCGGCAATCACGCGTTCGCCGAAGCGCCCGATGATGGCGCGCGTCGCGCGCTCGTCATCCACCAGCATCGTGCCGAGCACAATCTCCGAAACGCCGGCGTCGATGCGCTGTTGCGCTTTATCGAGCGTGCGAATACCGCCGCCGACTTGTACCGGCACATCGACCGCCTTGACGATCGCGCGCACGACCTCCATGTTGTCGCCGTGTCCAAACGCAGCATCGAGGTCGACCACGTGCAAACGACGCGCGCCCTGCGCGACGAAGGCTTTGGCTTGTGCAACGGGATCGTCGGCATAGACGGTCGACGTCGAAATGTCGCCTCGCTCCATGCGGATACACTTCCCGCCGCGCAGATCGAGCGCCGGGATGACGATCATCCGCGCTGGCCGATCGGCACGAACGGCCCCGCCGGCGGTCCGCTGTAGGTGGCCTGCGGACGAATCAGCCGGTTGTCGTGCAACTGCTCGAGAATGTGCGCGGTCCAGCCGGCGACGCGGCCGCACGCAAACAAGCACGTGAATTCATCGCCCGGCATGCCGAGGTCAGCCAGCACCGGTGCGGTGTAGAAGTCGACGTTGGCGTAAATTTTGCGATCCGGTTTTTCTTCGGCCAGAATGCGCTGGCTTTGATTTTCCAATTCCCGCGCAATCGGATACCATTTGCTATTGCCGACGTGGTCGGAGAGTTTCTTCGCAATCGCTTCGAGATGTTTGGCGCGCGGGTCGCGCACGCGATACTCGCGATGCCCCATGCCCATGATCCGATTGCCTTTAGTCAGCTCGTCGTGCACGAATTTCTCGGCCTTTTCGGGCGCACCGATGGCGACGAGATTCGTGTAGGTGGCGCTGGCCGCACCGCCGTGTAAATCGCCGTTGAGCGTCGCGATGGCCGAGGTCACGCTTGCGTAGATGTCGGCACGGGTTGACGCGGTCACGCGCGCAGAAAAGGTCGATGCGTTGTACGAATGGTCGGCCAAGAGCACGAGATACGTGTCGACCGCGGCTTCCTCGATCTCCGAAGGCACTTTGCCGGTGCGCATATAGAGGAAGTTGGCCGCGTGCGAGAGATCGGTGCGCGGCTCGATCGGATCCAGGCCGCGGCGGATGCGATCCCACGCCGCGAGGATCGTCGTCATCTTCGCGATCAGCTCGATCGCGCTGTGCACGTCGGATACGTGCTCGCCGTGATTATTCACCGGTACGAAGAGCGCGAGGCCGCTCACGATCGTGCGCATCACGTCCATCGGCCACGCCGTTTTTGGAACGGACTGCATCGCTCCAAGCAACGGTCCGGGCAGCGCGTGGCGCGAGGCAAGCTCCGATTTAAAAGCCGCAAGTTCCGTCGCGTTGGGTAAGTGACCGAAGAGCAGCAGGTGCGAGACTTCTTCGAAGCTGGCGTTGGGCGCCAGGTCGTCGATATCGTAGCCGCGGTAGGTCAGACGTCCAATCTGGCCTTCAACATTACTCAGAACCGTCGATCCAACGACGACGCCCTCAAGCCCGCGATCGACAACCAAACCTGTAGACATAGTAGGGGGGATTTTGAGGGGGCGGGCACCCCCGCCTGCCGACATTTGTCGCTCGAGAACGAGCCCTTACGCGAGGTTGACGCGCTTGCCGCCCAGCAGCGTGAGCGCCGGCGCCTTTTCCATAAGCGACATGTCGCGCGTCGGATCGCCGTTGAAGGCGACGACGTCGGCCCGCTTTCCCGGCGCGAGCTTGCCGCGGTCGCTGACGCCGATCAACTCGGCCGCGCCCGATGTCGCGGAACGAAGCACGTCGGTTGGGCGCATGCCCATGTGCACGAGCAATGCGAAATCCTTGTTGTTTTCCTGATGCGGGAAGACGCCGGCATCGGTACCGTAGACGATGGTCACGCTCGATGCGACCGCGCGCAGCATCCCCTCGTTGCGCACCGTCGCGGCATACTCGGCCTTTTGCACCGAACCCGGCGGAATGTGCATCGGGTTGCCCGGCTGCAGAATCGAGTCGAGCGCCCAGATCGTCGGCACTAACGCCGTGCCGCGCTGCTGCATGTTCTTCAAGGTTGCTTCGCTCACACCGGTGCAGTGTTCAACGGAATGCACGCCGCCTTCGACCGCGATCGAAATGCCTTTGTCGCCGTGACAGTGCGCCGCAACTTTGCGATTAAATTTGGTTGATTCGTCGACCACCGCTTGAATCTCGTCGAGATTCATCTGCGGAATGTCCCACACGTCGCCGTAGCTGAGCACGCCGCCGGTCGCAAGAATTTTCACCAGATCCGTGTGACGCTTGACGTGTTCACGCACCACTTCGCGGAAGCCGTACGGTCCATAGGATACGGCGCTTTCGATCGTCGTCTCTTCGGTGACGAAGTCGGGCATATCGTTGGTATCACCGTGGCCGCCGGTAATTGAAAGCGCCGGCCCCGCCGCGAAGATCTGCGGACCCGAGTAGACGCCTTCGTTGATCGCGTCGCGCACGGCGAGATCGATGCCCCAGCCGCCACCGACGTCGCGCAGCGTGGTAAACCCGTTGGCCAACATCTTCTGTGCGTTGTGCATGCCGTAGATCGCGGCTTCGCCGACGTTGTCTTCGGCGCGTCCCGGGCTTACCAAATAGTGCGAGGTGACGATGAACGGTGCGACGTGCGTGTGGCAGTCGATCAAACCTGGCATCAAGGTAGCATCGCCAAGATCGATCACGTGCGCATCGGCGCCGGCATCGCCGGCACTCATCGACACGATGCGATCGCCCTTGATCACCACCAGGCCCGGCGTACGCATCGTCACGCCGTCGAACATCCGCGCCGATTTGAGCACGGTCACATCGTTCGCCGCCGCGCGCGCGCGCCACGGAATCAGCGTCGCCGCAGTTGCTGCGGCCGCGCCGGCGATAAACGCGCGGCGGCCAAGCGACAACTTCGCCATGTCAAAGGCGCGTTGAGAAAATCCGCTATGCGGGCAACGGCAATCGAAGTGTTCCATCAGTTACGCAACATCTCTCACGTCGCGACGCGCGAGCGCATACCCCACGAGCCGATCGACTAACGCTTCATAGGAAATTCCCACGGCCGCACACGCGTCGGGCACGAGGCTCGTTGCGGTAAGGCCGGGTAAGGTATTTATCTCCAAAATCTGTGGGCGGCCCTCTTTGGTCACGATGAAATCGGTGCGCGAGTAATCGCGCAGCCCAAGCAGACGGTGTACCGACAACGCAATCATCTGCAACCGCGCGGCGAGATCTTCGTCGATCCGCGCCGGCACGATGTGCGTGCTGCCGCCGGGCGCATATTTTGCATCGAAGGTATAGAATTCATCGGCGTTTGGAATGATTTCGATAACCGGAAGCGCTTCTTCGCCCAGAATCGCGACGGTGAACTCGCGTCCGTCCAAATATTCCTCAGCCATGATCTGCGAATACGTCTTGGCTGCCGCAAGCATGGCACTGGTCCACTGTTCGTGCGTTTTCACGATCGCAACGCCGAGCGCGCTTCCTTCAAAGCGCGGCTTGATCACCAGCGGCAGATCCAGCGAGCCGGGCAAGAGCGGCAGCGTGCCGCCCGAGAGATCGAAGACGTCCCACGCCGCCGTCGGGAGGCCTTCGGCGGCGAGCAGCTTCTTGGTGAGATGCTTATCCATCGCAAGCGCCGCGGCTTCCACGCCGCTGCCGGTGTACGGAATGCCCAAGAAATCGAGCAGCGCCTGCACGTGTCCGTCTTCGCCGCCCGGTCCGTGCAACGCGTTGAAGACCACGTCGGGCGCAATCTCGCGAATCGCATCGAGAAAGCGTTGATCGTAATCGAGCGATTGCGCGTCATAGCCGAGCGCTTGAAGCGCGCGCATGACGCCGGACCCGGTGCGAATCGAGATCTCGCGTTCCGCGCTCGATCCACCCATAACGACTGCTACTCTAGCGTTCTTCATCGATAAATACACCGACCAAGTGAACTTCCAATTGCAATTCCACGCCGAATTTCTCGAACACCGATCGGCGAACGCGAGCCAGGAGCGTCGCGACGTCCTTGGCGCTGGCCCCTCCGACGTTATTGATGAAGTTGGCGTGGAGCGTGGAGACTTCCGCGCCACCGGCCCGCCATCCCTTAGCCCCGGCCGCTTCGATTAGGCGCGCGGCCTTATCGCCGGGCGGATTGCGAAAACAGGAGCCGGCGTTAGGCAGCGCAACCGGTTGTGTGCTCTTGCGGCGAACCAAGCGCGCCTGCATCTCTTCGCGTACGTCCTTAGGATCGCCGCGCTCGAACGTCAGGTGCACGCGCGCGACGATCGCATCGCGCGCCAGCGTGGTCTGCCGGTAGTAGTACTGTACGGCAATCGCATGCGGCTTGGGCTTGGCCGGACTTTGCACCAGAATCTCACTGACGAACTCGCCCATCTCGCGATCGGTCCCGGCGTTCATGCGCAGCGATCCGCCGACCGTTCCGGGGATACCGGCAAGCGAGCCGATCCCGATCGCGCCGAGCGACGCCGCGCGCGCCGTCACCGTTTCCATCTTCGCGGAAGCACCGGCGTCCACGAAAACGCGTTCGCCTTCGATCCGCGCTTCAACCGACGTAAACGCGCCGCCCAAGCGCAGCACGATGCCGCGCAACCCGCCGTCACCTACCAGCACGTTGCTGCCGCTGCCGAGCACAAACCACGGCAGTTTGCGTTTGAAACACAACGCCATGACCGCGGCGACTTCATCTTCGCGCTCGGCGGTGGCAAATGCGTCGGCGGGTCCGCCGACTTTCCACGAGGTATACGGCGCGAGCGGCTCATCGAAGCGTACGCGATCGCCGAACGTCTCGAGCAGCGCCGCCCGATCTTCAATCGTGAGCAGCGACGCGATCGCGAGATCGTTCGTGAGGCTCACGAAACTTTGATGTCGGCCTGGTTCGCGCGTTGGGCGAGGCGGGCCGCGACCTCGGTGATGTTGCCGGCGCCGAGCATCAGCACCAGCGCTCCGCGCGGCGCTTCCTCGAAAAGGCGGTCTTCCAACTCGTCGACCCGCGTCACGTAGGTAACGCGCGCACCCAACGCGGCGAGCGGTTCGCCGATCGAGCGCTCCGACACGCCGGGAATCGGCGGTTCGGACGCGGCGTAGATCGGCGCGAGATAGACGCGATCGGCGCCCTTGAGCGAATCGGCAAAATCGCGCGCGAGATACGCGGTTCGCGAGTAACGGTGCGGCTGAAATGCCACGATCACCGGGCCGCGGTGATACTGCCGCGCAGCGGCGATGGTGGCACGGATGGCCGTCGGATGATGCGCGTAGTCGTCGACGAGCACCATGCGATCGGTGCGCACGAGGATATCGAAACGCCGGCGCACACCGCGAAACGCGCTCAGTCCCTGCGCGATGCGCGCAAACGGAATCTCGAGCTCGCGCGCGGTGGCAATTGCGGCCAGCGCATTCTGCACGTTGATTGCGCCAGGCACGTTGAGTTCTATCGTTCCTAGGCACACGTCGCCAACGATGACGTCGAACGACATCCCGAGGCCCTGCGAGCGCACGTTACCGGCGCGCACGCCGGCACGCGGACCGAATCCGAAGGACACCGTGCGCACACGGCGCTCGCGTTCGACCAACGAGGCGGCGAGCGGATCGTCGACGCCGACGATCGCACAACCGTCCTCGGGCAGCTTGCGCAGAAATTCTTCAAAGGCGCGCACGAGCTGGGGCAGTTCGTCGTCGCTCTGCAGATGATCGTTCTCGATGTTGGTAACGATCGCGATCTTGGGATCGAGCAACGCAAACGAGCCGTCGGACTCGTCGGCTTCGGTCACAAACCAGGGCGAGCGGCCGTCGCACGCGTTGGTCCCAAGCGAACCGTCGATACCGCCGAGCACGAGGCTCGCATCGATATCGCCCGCCCGAAGGACCGCTGCGATCATCGCCGTCGTGGTCGTTTTGCCGTGCGTTCCGCAGATCGCAATGCCGCTGCGATTGCGCAGCAGCTCGGCCAGCATCTCACCACGATGCAGCAGCGGAATGTTGCGCCGTTGCGCCGCCACATACTCTGGGTTGCGCCGATCGATCGCCGAGCTGACGATCACGGTGTGCGCGCGATCGAGGTTGGCGGCGTCGTGTCCGATCGTTACCTCGGCGCCTTCTTCGCGCAAGCGCGCGATCAACACGGTTTCTTTGACGTCGGAGCCCGAAACGCACTGGCCGCGCGCAAGCAAAATCCGCGCGATCGCGCTCATGCCGATCCCGCCGATGCCCACGAAATGCCAGGTTTTTGCGCCTTGCTCGCTTACCGAGGTCACATGCGATTCTTCCGCGTCGTAAGCGCATCGACCCGGGCGAGAATTGTCGTAACGGGATCGATTGTGCGAGCGCGCTCGGCTGCTGCGCGCAGATCCGCGAGACGACTGGGCTGCGTCACCTCGGCCAGAATCCCGCGTAGCTTGCCGGCGATCAGCTCGCGATCGTCAACCACCACGGCCGCGCCCGCTCGCGCGACGGTGGCCGCGTTGGCGCGCTGGTGATCCTCGGCCGCGAACGGGTAGGGCACGAGAATCGCCGGGCGACCGGTGGCCGCCAGCTCGCCCAGCGTCGAGGCGCCCGCGCGCGCGAGCACCAGATCCGCCGCCGCATAGGCGTCCCCCACATCGTTTAGATAAGCGCGAAGGGCGCCGCCGTTGTCACCCTGCGTGTGCCGGAGGGCTGCCTTCACTCGGTCGTACTCGTTTTCGCCGGTCACGTGGATCAGTTGCCAGCCTTCGGGCAAGCCGTCACTCTGGAGCAACGAGGTCAACGCGTCGTTGATCGAACGCGCTCCTTGGCTGCCGCCCATGGCAAGCAGCGTATTGCGTTTCGACGAGAGTCCCAAGCGCTCGATTGCCGCATCGCGTGACGGTAAGGTGCGTAGCGAGGCGCGCACCGGAATGCCGGTCTGCACGTACTTGCCGGCAAACCGCGGATCACCGCCGGGGAACGCGCCCCACACTTCGTCGACCAGCGGCGCCAGCAGCCGGTTGGTGAGGCCCGGACGCGCATTGGGTTCGAGCAACGCGATCTTGGCGTGGATGCGTTTGAATTGACGCAGGATGCGCGCGGCAAGCACGACCGGCAGCGCGACATAGCCTCCAGTTGCGATCACGATGTCGGGCTTGAGGCGGGGCAGCACGTTCAGCGCTTGAACGATGCCGGCGAGATTGACGTAGGCGCGTTTCGCGGGCGCACTCTTTACCGTGATCAGCGGATAGCCGGCGTTCGGCACGATGGTTGCTTCAAGGCGATCGGCCGCACCGATGAAGGTGACGTTGGCGCGTTCGCCCAGCGCCTGCGCGATCGCTATGGCCGGATAGAGATGACCGCCGGTGCCGCCGCCGGTAAAGACGACGTTTAATCGATCCATTCGATGTCTCGCGCGTGGCCGGTGCTCGAGGCAATCAGTTGCTCATTGCCGCCCGGCCAGACGCGCAAACGCGTTTGGTAGCGGCGCGTCGGGTGATCGAATTCCATGCGCAGCCAGGCAAACGGACTTTGCCCAGTGGCTTGCTCCCCGATTGCTTGGATGGTTCCGGAAAGCCGCGCGCGATCGTCTTTCGAAAGGTGATCCGCCACCACCGACTGCATCACGACGGTCGCATAGCCGGTTTTCGGTTCGACACGATGCGACAGCCATTCAAACATATCGGCTTGTTCGACCACGAGCGGGAGGTTGCGCGCGGCGTCAATTGCCTCGTGAAGCCGCGCGATGCGTTCGGCGTCGTCAGCCCACACGAACGAGAGCAAGCGCAGCCGATCTTTTTCGTCGTTGATATCGAGCGGGTGCAGATCGCACGCCGCGCGTTCTGCGATAACGCCATCCTCGCCGCACAGGCGCGTGTTCAGTCCCGCGCTTGCACCAATTTCGAATAGCCGCAAAGGCAGACCGGTGTTTCGTGCAAAGGCCGAGAGCCCGGCGGACAGCACGGTCCCGCGCAGGACCTCATTCGTCTGCGGCGTCTCGTCGAAGAGCTCGCCGATGCGCTCCTCGCGCGAGGCGAGCAGTTCTTGCGCGAGTTCCCAAATTGCCTCGGCATCGCCGTCGCCGCCGCACGACGGAAACCGAGCTGCCAACTCCGGCGATTCGCCGCTGAGCGCGAGAAAGTGCAGCGCGCCCATTAGGCGCACGCCCGGCGTCGACGCCGCCGCGCGCGACGGCACGTCGGTAAAGAAGTCGTGAACGACACCGCGCGCGCGGTAGTCGTCCAGCGCGAGTTGCGCGACCCGCGCATAGAGCGGGGAGCCCATGACGGCGAACGCTTCGATTTGCTGTTCGAAGCGCCGTACGACCGGATCGGCGATCACGTTTGCGCGAGGCGCTGTCCGCGACCGACGTTTGCGATCAGGGCGACCGCTACGAGGTTGACGATCAACGAGCTGCCGCCGAACGAAATGAACGGCAACGGCACACCGGTGACCGGCCACGACGACGTCACGACGCCGATATTGACGAAGGCTTGAATCACCACGATCGACACGCAGCCGATCACCAAAAAGAAGCCGAACCGATCCGGCGCCGCGATCGCGATCTTGATTGCGCGATAGCCGAACACGATGAAGAGCACGACGACTGCAAGCGCGCCGACCAGGCCCAGTTCTTCGCCCAGAATCGAAAAAATGAAATCGGTATATTGTTCGGGCAAATAAAAGAACTTCGCGCGCGAGTCGCCCAGGCCGACGCCGAAGAGGCCGCCGCTTCCAAGCGCCAACAGCGATTGCACGATGTGGAAGCCCGCGTTTTGCGGATCTTTCCACGGATTCAAGAAGGCAAAGACACGCGCACGCTTGTACGGGCTTGCCAGCACTTCCACGATCACCGCCGGCGTGGTGGCAAGCAAGATCACGAAGAGGTGCGTGAGTCGCGCGCCTGCGGCAAAGAACATTGCGAAAGCGATCATCACCAGCAGGCTGGCGGTGCCCATGTCGGGTTCTTTGAGCACGAGTACGGCCATCAGCACAACCGGAATGCACAGCGGGAACAGGCCCCGGACCAGCGAGACGATGCGCTCGCCGCGCGAGGCCAGCATCGCTGCGAGATAGATCACCAGCGAGAGCTTGGCGAACTCCGACGGCTGAAACGAAAATGACGATGCGCCGACCCAGCGGCGCGCGCCGTTGACCGTGACGCCGACGTGCGGCACCAGCACCAGCACCAGCGAGATGAACGTTGCGACCAGCAAATACGGCGCCCAGCGTTTGAGCTGATGGTAATCGAGTTTGTAAGCGCCAAAGGCTACGATCAACCCGACCACCAGCCACACCAGTTGTCGTTTGGCGTAGTAGGCGACGTCGTGATGTTCCAGATACGCCGTCGCACTCGAGGCCGAAAAAATCATTACCAGACCAATGCCGACCAGCGACGCCACAGCAAAAAACAGTAGCGTGTCGGGCGGCGCAGCCGCGTACGATCGGCGCGGATTCGTGCTCGCGCGGGCGTTCGCGTTAAGCACCAGCCGGCGCTCGCATAGCCTGCACGGCCGCGGTAAACTGTTCGCCGCGATCTTCGGCCGAACGGAACATATCGAACGACGCGCAGCCCGGAGAGAGCAGCACCGCGTCGCCCGGCACCGCAAGCTCGCGTGCCTTCTGCACGGCGTCGATCATCGAGTCCGCGTGCACGATCTCGATGCCCAATGCGTGGGCTGCGATTTGGTCGGCCGCTTCGCCCATAACCACCAGCGCCTTAGCGCGTTGGCGAATCGCGACGCCCATTTCAACGAAATCGGTGCCCTTCGAGCGCCCGCCCGCAATGAGCACGATCGGCCGCGCGTAGGCATGCAGCGCGGCTACCACGGAACCAGGATTGGTCGACTTGGAATCGTCGACGTAGAGCACGCCGTCGATTTCGCCCGCGCTCTCGAGGCGATGCGGCATCGCGCGGAAACTCATCACCGCTTCGCGCAGCGCGGCGGTCTCGCACCCGACGACGTACGCTGCCAACAGCGCAGCCATCACGTTCTGCACGTTGTGCGCGCCGGCGAGCGGAATCTCGTCTTTGCGCATCACTTTGACCGGGCGTGGATCGCCGCTGATCGGCGCGTAGACGATATCGTCGCCGTGCACGTAGATCGTCGCGTTGTCGTGGCGATCGGCGAGAGTGAACCAAAGCTGACGCGAGCGGATGTTGCGTTCGCTGGTGCTGACGTCGAGCGAGGTCACGCGCCCGTCGTCGAGGTTGCCCACGAAGAAATCGCCGAATGATTGATTGGCGAAGATGCGGTACTTGGCTTCCGCGTACTCGTCCATCGAATGATAGCGATCCAGATGATCCGGCGCGACGTTGAGGAGCACGGCGACGCGTGGTTTGAACGCGCGAATCGTCTCGAGCTGGAAGGAGGAGACTTCAGCCACCACCCAATCAGTGGTGCGCGCGTCGATCACTTCGTCGATCAGCGGGTTGCCGATGTTGCCGCCCACGCGCACGCCGCGTCCGCTGCAGCGCAGCATATGCCCGATCAATGCGGTGGTGGTCGATTTGCCTTTGGTGCCGGTGACGGCGATGACCGGCGCCTTGCACAACCGGAAGGCGACTTCAATCTCGCCCAGCACCGGTACTGCGTGGTTTTGCACCGCGATCACTACCGCCGAGTTGAGCGGGACGCCGGGCGAGAGCACCGCCGACGTGAGCCCGCCGACGATCGGTTCGAGTTGATCCGGTGCGATGAAACGCGCGCCGGTCGCCTCGACGATATCGATCGCGTCTTGCAGCTCGCTCGCCGGCTTTTCGTCGGTAGCATAGACGGTCGCTCCGCGCGAACGCAACACGCGCACGCAGGCAAGGCCACTTTTACCGAGGCCAATGACGAGAATCGTCTCGCGCGCATCAAAGGTCATCATCGTACGAGAAACCATCCGGCTGCGGAGAGCACGAGCGAAGCGGTCCAAAAACGTGCCGTGACCTTGGTCTCGGGCCAACCACCGAGTTCGAAGTGGTGATGCAGCGGGCTCATGCGAAAAATGCGCTTGCCGCCCGTTGCTTTGAAATAGCCGACTTGCATGATCACTGAAAGAGCTTCGGCCACAAACACGCCGCCGATGAGGATCAAGAGCAGCATCTCGCCTTCCAGAATAGCGATGCCGGAAAGCAAGGCGCCCAACGCAAGCGAGCCGGTGTCACCCATGAAGATTTTTGCGGGATGCCGATTGTACACGAGAAAGCCGAAACACGCGCCGATACCGATGAGTGCAGCATAGGCCGGCACGAGCAGGTCCATCGAAAATCCGACCGCCGCGAAGACGACGAGCGGCGGAATCATCGTCCCGGTCGCGAGGCCGTCGAGCCCGTCGGTAAGATTGACGGCGTGGATCGTCCCCGTGACCGCCAGGATGCCGAGCACGAGCCACAGCCAGTGCGGCACAAGTAACGCATACGTACCGGCGTGGAAGATCACGTCGCGCGGATAGATCGCGGTGGTCGCGTCGATCATGCGCAGGAAAATGATGGCGACCAGTGCCGTTGCAAGCAACTTTGTGCGCGCGCGCAAACCTTGGTTGCGCCCGCGCGTGATCCCGAGCATATCGTCGGCGAAGCCGATGGCGCCACAGGCGAGCACGAGAAAGACGATCGGCGCGGCAAACGGCGCCGAGGGATTCACGAGCAAGAACAGCATGGGTACGAGGAAGGCGATGCCGCCCATCGTGGGCGTGCCCGTCTTGGTTTGGTGCGACGCCGGCGCATCTTCATAGGCGTGCTGAGCAAGCTGCATACGCCGCAGCAGCGGTAGCAGCAGACCGGCAACCGCCAGGGAGAACACGAACCCGATGCCACAGAAGATCGCGATCGTCGCTAACATTGCAGCGGGTTCTCCCCGGCGGCGCGCCACTTGAGCACCACGATCGGCGTTTGTTCGTCGCCGTTGCCGTGGGGGTTGTCGAGCAGCGCCTGTTCGACCGCGGCGCGATCGACGCCGCGCGAGGCTCCCAGCACTTTAGCTTTGTGCAGATCGTTGGCATCGACGATCGCGCAGGCTACGCCGGTCACGGCGGCGATCGTTTCGCAGACATCGTCGGGATCGCGTGGTGACAACACGATTGCGCGCTCGTAGGGCGGCATCGTTCCGGTGTAGCCGTCGATCGCGGCGATCGCCTCGCCCATCAATTCGTAGAATACGCCGCGCTTGCCAAAAACGCGGCCGACCGCATGCAGCACTGAAGCGAAAAACACGCGCCATGCGCCGACCTGATCGATCACGAGTTGGACGGATTCGGGCTGACTGACCGTCGCGAGCGCGCCGGCTCGGCGCGCAAGCACGTAGGCTAAACGCGACGGGCGAATGTGCTCCGCCGCGACGAACTCACCTTGCGCGATGGCTACGGCTGTTTCGGAGATCGCGATCACGTCGCCAGAACGCGCGATGCCATGCACTGCCGCCGCGACGAGCACGCTAAGGTCGTCGCCCTCGCGCACGATGCGCGTGCGGACGGGGATTGCAACCAAACCGGGAATGCGCGTGGCCGTCAACGCCGTAACTCCTCGACGATTTCCTCTAACTTATATTTGCGCGAACCCTTGAGCAACACCGCGTCGCCGGCTCGCGCGTGATCGCGCACCCACCGCGCTGCCTGTTCGTTCGTCATGAAGGGCACGATGCGCTCCGAGGGGAGCCCTGCGCTGCGCGCTCCTAGAGCAAGCTCGCCCGCGAATTCGCCGCCGACCAGCATCACGTCGACCTTGGTGGCCGCGGCATGTCCGCCGACACGGCGATGTAAGTCGGCCGCTCCCTCGCCAAGCTCGGCCATGCTTGCAAGCAGGGCGATATGGCGCGGCGCAGATTCGGCCGCAAAGGCGTCGAGCGCCGCCATCATCCCGGCGGCGTTGGCGTTGTAGGCATCGAAGATCAAAACCACGCCGCTCTGAAGCGCGATGCGCTCGTAACGCCCGCTGGGCAATTCGATTTGCGGAATCGCCGCGACGATCTGACGCGGATCGATGCCGTGCTCACGCGCTGCGGCGATCGCGGCTGCGAGATTGGCGCGATTGTGCAAGCCGGGAACGCGCGCGTCGATCGAGTAGTTGTCGTCGCGGTCGCCGTCGATTTCGAGCCACTGCTGGGCGCCCGAGATCGCGCTGACGCGCCCGTGCATCGGGATGTCGCCGCCGACTTCGCCCGCAAAAAACCAATGCGAGGGTTTGGCTAGCGACGGCGCGCGGCGAATCGACGTGACGTCGCGCGCATTGAGAATCGCGCGCGCGCCGGTCGAAAAGAGCGCCCACTTCGTTTCTTCGAGCCGCTCGCGCGTGCCCATGATTTCCAAATGCGCATCACCGACGTTGGTAAGAATGCCCAGATCCGGCCGCGCGGCGCGTACCAGCCGCTCGATGTCGCCGTAGTGCCGCGCGCCCAACTCGATGACGAGCAACTCGTGCTTGTCGTTGTCGGCGGCTAGCAGCAGTTTGCTCACGCCGACTTCGTTATTCTCATTGGCGGGCGAGGCCAAGATGCGATCGCCGTAGCGCACGGAAAGCAGTTGCGCGGCAAAGGCTTTGGTCGTGGTCTTCCCCGCGCTGCCGGTGATCGCGAGCACGCGTCCGCGAAAATGCGCGCGCGCCACGCCGGCCAGATCCAAGTAGGCCTGCAAGGTTTCCTCGACCACGAGCGTGGTCGTGCCCGCAACGGCGGCATCGGGATCCTCGACGATCAAGGCTTTCGCGCCGCGCTCGACGGCTTCGCGTGTGTAGGCATGGCCGTCGAAGTGCTCGCCGCGCAGCGCAAGAAATGTTTGCCCCGGCACAATGGTGCGGGTGTCGCTCACGACGTCGACGTGCGACGGCGCCGCGTCGATATCGAGCACCTGCGCCTGCGTCCCCTTGACCGCTTCGTCGAACGTCAGCTTCATGTTCGCGCACCTCGCGCGGCGAGCGCCTCGCGCGCAACGGCGACGTCATCGAAGGGCAGCGTCTGCGTGCCGATGATTTGATACGTTTCGTGGCCTTTGCCTGCGATGAGCACCACGTCGCCCGGCGCGGCTTCTTCGATCGCGCGGCGAATGGCGATCCGGCGATCGATTTCGGCCACATGCGGATGCGCGCCGATTCCGGTTTCGATGTCGGCCACGATCGCTTGCGGCGATTCACTGCGCGGATTGTCGCTGGTGACGTAAACGCGATCTGCAAACGCTGCTGCAATGCGGCCCATCTCCGGGCGCTTGCCGCGATCGCGATCGCCGCCGCACCCGAACACGACGGCCAGCTTGTGCGGCGTCGTTTCGCGCAGTGCGATCAGCGCGTTCTCGAGCGAATCGGGGGTATGCGAGTAGTCGACCACGACGTCGATATCCCCACCGCTGACGTGCTCCATGCGTCCGGCCACGCGCACGAGCGTATCGAGTCCGCGCGCGCAGGTATCCAGATCGATGCCCAGCGTGATCGCGACAGCGATAGCGGCGAGCGCGTTTTGCACGTTGAAAAGGCCGGGAAGATGCACGCGCATCGCCGTGCCGTCGACGTCAAATGACGTTCCCGCGGCGTCGGGTTCGACGTTGCGCGCGACAACGTCGGCATCGCCGCGCAGCGAGTAGGTCAGCGTCGGTACCTTGCGGCGCACTTCGGGGAGCCAACGCGCGCCGTGCTCGTCGTCGATATTGAGCACCGCGGCCTGGGTCATGTGAAAGAGGCGATGTTTTGCGGCGGCGTAGGCTTCGAGCGTCTGATGAAAGTCGAGATGATCGCGCGTGATATTAGTCAACGCCGCGACGCGAAAGTGCACGTCCTCGACGCGATCGAGGGCCAGGGCATGCGAGCTGACTTCCATGGCAACGGCCCAAGCCCCGAGTTCGCGCATCTGCGCGAGCAGACCGTGCAACTCGGGCGGCTGCGGCGTGGTCTGATCGAGCGTCCACGAACGATCGCGAAAGTGCGCGCCGACCGTGCCGATCACCCCGCACGGACGACCCGAGGTTTCTACAATTGCAGCGATCATGCGCGTGGTCGTGGTTTTTCCGTTGGTGCCGGTGACGCCAAGCACGTCAACCGCGCGTGACGGATCGCCGTAAAAGGCCGCCGCGATCACCGAAAGCGCGCGGCGCGAATCCGGCACGGCAATCGCCGTGACGTGCTCGGGCACATCGAGCGCGCGCGCTTCTTCCAAGACGACCGCGGTCGCGCCATTGTGGGCTGCGGCTTGGATAAAGGCGTGTCCGTCGGTGTGCTCCCCGGCAAGCGCAACGAACATCGCGCCGGGCGTGACCCGGCGCGAATCGATCTCGATGCTTGCAATCTCGCGCGCCGAGTCGCCGATGACACGCGTACTTGCGGGCAAGCGTGCGACGAGCTGCGCGATCGTCACGGAAGAACTCCCGCATGCAGCATCGCTTCGCGCGCGATCTTCACGAAGACCGGGGCGGCCACGATGCCGCCGTAGTAGGCGCCCTGCGGATCTTCGATCTTGACATAGATGACGTAACGCGGATGCTCGGCTGGAATCATGCCGATGAACGACGCTGCGTATGCTCCGGTCGAGTATTGCCCGTTGACGACCATTTGCGCGGTGCCGGTTTTGCCGGCGGTGGTGTAGCCCGGAATTTGCGCGACGCCTTTGCCGGTGCCGCCGGTCACGACCGCGCGTAAGAACGAGCGCAACTCAGCCGCAATCTTTTGCGAGAAGACGCGATGCTCGACTTCGGGCGGGTAATCGTAGACGACTTTGCCGTGCTGATCTTCGATCGCCTTGACAATGCGCGGGCGAAGCAGCGTACCGCCATTGGCGATCGCGCAGTAGTAGCGCGCCATCGCAATCGGCGTTACCGAGACGCCTTGACCAAACGCCATCGTGGGCAGCGACAGTTCGCTCCACTGCGCGGGCGCGGGCACGATTCCCGGACTCTCGCCGGGCAACTCGACGTCGCTGACTTCGCCGAATCCGGCGTTGCGTTCCATGTCGTAGAAATTCTGTTGGCCGGTCGCAAGCCCGACTTCTGCCGCGCCGACGTTGTGCGAATACTCGACGATCTCTTGCAGCGTCTCGGTGCTGCTGCGCACCGGCATGTCGTCGTCGGCGTTGTGAATCGTGTGGCCGTCGAGCGTCAGCGTCTCGCGCGCGGGGAAGCGCGTCTGCAGATTCACGCGACCCGAGGCCAGCGCGGCGGCGGCGGTGACGAGTTTGAAGGTCGAGCCGGGCTCATAGGTATCCGCCACGGCACGGTCGTCGTAATCGCGCGCCGGATATTTCCAGAAGTGGTTCGGATCGAAGTGTGGGACGTTCGCCATGGCCAAGATCTCGCCGGTCCACGGATCCATCACGATCGCGGTGCCGTCTTTCGCGTGATACTTCGCGACTTCTTGATCGAGGGCTTGCTTCGGTGACGAACTGCAGGTATGAGTCGACGGTCAATTCGAGAGAATACCCGGGCTGCGCCGCGCTCACCACGTGCTCGTGGCCAAAGGGAATCGGCCGTCCGAAATCGTCGGTTTCGAGCGTCACCTGGCCCGACTGGCCGCGCAGCAGTTGATCGAACTGGTATTCCAGACCGTCGAGCCCATTTTCATCGGTACCGACGAAACCCAGAATCGTCGAGGCCATGTTGCCGACCATGTCGATGCGTTTTCCGGTCGGCTCTTCTTTGAGCGCGATACCGCCCATGTCGGCTTTGCGCACGCGATCGGCGATCTCGACGGGGACCTTGCGCGCGATCCAGACGAACCAGATCGACTTGTCGTGCAACTCGGTGACGATCGCCGGATCGAGTTTACCGAAGATCGCCTGGAGCTTTGCGACGGTGGCGTCGGGATCGGTGAGGTCGTGCGGCACGGCGTAGACGCTCTCGGAGGGGAGAGAACGCACCAGCACCGTGCCGTTACGGTCGGCAATGAATCCGCGCCGCGCAAAAACCTCGACCGTGTCGGAACGCTGTGCGAGCGCTCGAGCGGCGAGGGTTGGGCCTTGCACGACTTGGACGAGATAGAGACGCGCGCACAGATACGCGCCCATCAGCGCGACCAGATAGAAAAAGAGTTTCGCGCGCATCGGTGCGACGCGCGCGAAAGCTCGATGATGGAGCGTGCGCGCCACCGGCTAGAACCAGGCGGCGATGGTATCGAAGAGCGGTATCCTCGACTTCGCAACCAGTGGTGGTGCGTCGAGATGCGCGACCGTAAAGGTCTGCGCATCGTGCATGTTCAGCTTAGCAGCCAGCGCTGCAAGCCGTTCTTCGGAGCTGGCTTGCGCGATGCGATCGTCGAGCCGCGCGGTTTGTTCTTGCAAGGCGTCGCGTTGATGATGCGCCTTGTCGACCGCATAGGTGAGGCTGGTGGTGTTGGAGAGGAGCATGACGTAGGTCATGAGACCGATGAGCGCGACGCACAGTCCGGTGGTGACGCGGACGATCGCGGTGTAGCGCGCGCGCGTCGTTTTAACGATGCGCGTCTGGGTGGCGGTGCGAGCGCTGCGCGGATTTTTGATGCGCGGGCGGTGGTCGACCTTGGGTTGAGCCATTGCCATGGGTTAACTTGCCTTCCGTTGCGCGGCACGCAGCTTGGCGCTGCGGGCCCGGGGATTCTCGGCCATCTCGCGCGCGTCGGGCACGAGCGGCTTTTTGGTGAGGATTTCTAAGCGCGCGTCGCCCCGGAACGTGTGCTTGACGATGCGATCTTCGAGCGAATGAAAGCTGATCGCGACGATGCGTCCGCCGGCGCGCAACGTGTCGACCGCTGCAGCGAGGCCTTCGCGCAGCACGTCGAGCTCGTCGTTGACGGCGATGCGCAGCGCTTGAAAGACGCGTGTAGCGGGATGGATGCGCTCGCGCTTGCCCGGCCGATGCACGACACCCGAAACGAACTGCGCAAATTCAAACGTCGTCTTGGGCAATTTGCCGGCCGTGCGCCGTTCGACGATCGCGTGCGCGATGCGCCGCGCCGCGCGCTCTTCGCCGTACATGAAGAAGATGTCAGCGAGTTCACGCTCGGTCGCAGTAGTGAGGATGTCGTAGGCGCTGCGCCCCCGGTACGGGTTCATGCGCATATCGAGCGGCGCGCTATCGCGAAACGAGAAGCCGCGCTCTGCATTATCCAATTGCATCGACGAAACTCCCAAATCGAAGAGCACTCCGTCGACCTGCTCCACCCCGCAGTCGTTCAGGACCCGACGCAGTTCCGAGAAATTCGCATGGACGAAAGTAAACGATGGAAGCGTAATGGCTTGCGCGCGTGCAATCGCGTCCGGATCCGCGTCGAGCGCGATCAACCGGCCGGTTTGCAACTGCGAGAGAATCGCTTTCGAGTGGCCACCCGCGCCGAAGGTCGCATCGACGTACGTCCCATCCGGCCGGATCGCCAAATAGTCGATCGCCGCATCGAGCAAGACCGAGACGTGCATCATGGAGGCATCCCATCAGAAGAGCCCGAGGTCGGCCATAAACTCAGCCACCTCGCCCTCCGGCGCAGCGTGCGCGGAATATTGTTCTTTGGCCCAGATCTCGACGCGGGTGAGCGCACCGATGGAGACGACGTCGCGGTCGATCGAAGCGTAGCCGCGCTGCGCGGCCGGGATCAGCAGCCGCCCTTGCGCATCGCACGCCACTTCCTCTGTATGTGCAAAGATGTTGCGCACAATGCGACGGAAACGCTCATCCTTGCGCGGAGCCTCCTCCAGGCGCGTGCAGAACTCGGCCCAGGTGACGCTGGGGTAGAGCGCAAGGCATGGCTCAGGCTGAGCAATCGTGATGACGAAGCCCGCCCCAAGCCGATCCCGAAAGCGCGCAGGGACGATGAGGCGCCCTTTCTCATCGAGGGCATGCTCCACCGAACCCGTAAAGCGCGGTAGCTCCGCGTGCAAGGTCCCTCCCCCAGACACCACTCAGCACCACTTCACACCACTATACCCGCTGAGGGAGACAAGGGCAAAGGCGAACGGGTGTTCGACGCCTGTGAATTCCAGAAGTAGGCTGGACTCACAGAAGTGGGCTGGACTCACAGAAGTGAACTGGACTGTGAATCATCGGCGTTAGGAACCGAGCGCTCCAAGCGCTGGTGGCCAGGAAACGCACGCCGATGAACGCGAACGGCAAGCGCATGACATCCGCCCGCTGGCTCATGAACCGCATTGCCGCAGCCATCGCCGGAGCGATTCTCGTCGGGGTGGGTGCTGGTGCTATCCAGGCGGCCGTGAAAGCCCTCTCATGTGGGCCCACGTGCACCACCCTAAAGGGTAGCGGCGACGGGGTCATGCATTGCGTCGCATATGCTTCTACATGCGGTTACTTCGCTGGGGACTTAATATTTGCAGCGATCTGGTCGACGGCTTTCGCGATCGTCCTCGGTACGTTGCCCGGCCTCGCAGCGCTAACACTGACACCGGCGAAACGTCACCCCTGGCGTTCGTTGCCGGCCCTAGTCCTGGGAACGTTGGCAGGCTTCGGCATTTGGTGTTGTCTCGCAACCCTGACTCCGACGATCGGCGAAGGCTGGGGCTGGCTCTTACTGCTCGCAATACCCTCAATCGCGGGTCTCTCGGTCGCATACCACATCGAGCGCCTACCTAAGCCGCTGCGCCCGTAATCGGCCCTCGAATCAGCGGATCCGCCGCGCAGGCTGTCTGAGCACTCTTAATCCGCTAAACCCGGAGCAACGCTGGTAGTGGTTTCGCCCCCGTAGCAAGGCCTCGTCTCGCTTTCCTTGGCGAAGTAAGGCTCTTTTACGCAGCTCGTCCTTGTGTCACCCCCGACGACACTCGTGAGGGAACAATTCCAGCGAGGCGGCCGTACAGAATAATCGTCTCTCGGCGGTGTCCAGTGATGCGCTCGACTTCCCGTGCGCTGTGGCCCTCGCGTAAGAGTTCAACGATGCGCTGTTGCTGCTCGACGGTTAGCGTATTCATGGGTGTTACTCTGCCGGTCGGCGGTCGTAGCCCTGCCGGCGTTGTCCGCTTTTGAAGCGCTAAGTATTCCCCGCGCACATTGGCTTTGCTATAACTCTGGCCATGAGCTACCTTGTCCCGACCGTCATCGAGAACACCGCCCGCGGCGAACGCGCCTTCGACATCTATTCGCGGCTCCTCAAAGACCGCATCGTCTTCATCAGTGGCGAAATCACCGACCAACTCGCGAGCCTTGCCGTCGCGCAGTTGCTCTTTCTGGAGAAAGAAGATCCCGACAAAGACGTCGATCTGTATATCAACAGCCCGGGCGGCAGCGTCACCGCCGCGCTTGGAATTTACGATACGATGCAGTTCATCAAGCCGGCGGTCGCGACGATCTGCGTGGGGTTTGCGGCTTCGATGGCATCGGTGCTGCTAACGGGTGGTGCGCCGGGCAAGCGCGCCGCGCTTCCCTACAGTAAGATCCTCATCCACCAGCCCTGGATCGGCCAGATCGGCGGCCAAGCCAGCGACATCGAGTTACACGCGCGTGACTTGGTCGCCACGCGCAAGACACTCGCAGGCATTTACGCCAAGACGACGGGCAAACCGGAGGAGCAGATTTTACGCGATCTCGATCGCGATTTCTACATGACGCCCGAGCAAGCGCGCGAGTACGGTATCGTCGACGACGTGCTCGCAGCCAATGGCCGCGCTTCGGCCTAAACGGACCGCGGCATAACGCGGAAGGGGCCGGAAGCGCAAATTTCCGCAATTTCAGCATTGCTTAGGCGGCTAAAACGCTTGCTGCAGTATTCGAACGAATCACCGGACTCAGTCGCGTCGTAACGCGCCTGTGCCTCCGAATTGAGCCCCAGGCGCTGCCGCACGGTCTTGTTCTTGAGGTTCACGCTATACGCGAGGCTCTCCCCAAAGAGGGAAATCTCCCCTCGCGCATTCGAGTAGCCGCCGTAAATAGGCTCGGCTTTCTCCGGTACTACCGTGTCTCGCGCCTTCGTAACGAGGGTCCCAACCGGTACAGCTATATCTAGAATCATTACAAGCCGTAGAACACCGAAAACGCGAAAAAGGTTTCCTGCCGTCAACCCGGTGGAATGCCTTCTGCGAAACGAAAGACATTTGTCGGATCGACTTTTGACTTGATCTTCCGTAGGTTTTGATAGTTTTCGCCGTGATAAGCGAGTTGCCAATCACGCAGCGACGGGTCGATGAAGTTCTGATAGGCGCCGCCCTTTGCGAGCGGCACGATCGCGTCGTAGAAGCCGTCGAGCCATGCCATATTGCGAGCGAGCACGTCGGGCGGCGTCGTCTGGGTCCAATATAGTTCGATCGAACTGAGCCACTGGCTGGAGCGATGAGCGAAGGCCATGTCGTGCGGTCCGTGATCGTTCACGCGCGCGCCGGTTTGAAATACCTTGAACGCCGCGCTTTTTGCCGTGCGCGGATAGCGCCGAAGCCACTCGAACACGACCGCATTTGCTTGGTGATCAAAGGGCGCATTAAAGAATCGCGAGCGCTCCTGATAGTACGCCGGATGGCCTGGTTCGGCGAGCACGTCTTGCGCGGCCCAATAGTGATCGTACGTGACGACCCCTTCGGGTTCGGCGATCGTGTAGACCGGCGCAAGCATCTCGCGCAGTTGCGCAGGAGTGCCTTGATACTGCCCGAGCAGTTGGACGGAAATATCCGGCGTGGCCGCGTCGGGCGCGATAGCCGACACCTTCGAACCCAGCGTCGCCGGCGCGTGAGCGAGGACGTCGATCAATCGTTCGAAGACGCGCTCGGGTTGACGCTTCCAAATCAGGTCGAACACTGTCAGTGGTCCAACCGCGTAGGTTTGAAACGAGAACGACGTGTTGATCCCAAAATTTCCGCCGCCTGCGCCACGACAGGCCCAAAACAACGCGTCGTCGCCGCGTACCGTGCGAATCGTGCCGTCCGCGGTGACGATGTCCGTTGCGATGAGCTGATCGCACGTAAGCCCGTGCGCTCGCATATTGAAGCCGATGCCGCCGCCGAGCACGAGCCCGGCGATACCGACGGACGGACAGCGTCCGTGGGTAATCGCGACATTACGATCGCGAAACGCCGCGTAGAAGTTTGCGTTTCGAGCGCCGCCGCCGATCGTGGCAACGCCGCTGCGCTCGTCGAACGCCACGCGATTCATGCTCCGTAGATCGATCATCAAGCCGGGCGTCGTCGAATACCCGGCGTATGAGTGGCCGCCCGACCGCGCGACCAGCGGGACGCCGTATTCACGCGCAAAGAGAATCGCCGTGCTGACGTCGCGCGCATCGCTGCAGACCGCAATGGCTTGCGGAAGGATTGCATCGTAGCGGAGGTTATTCGGTTGCGCGTACGCGCTATACCATTGATCTCCAGGACGTACGACCTTCCCGTTGAGACGACGCGCAAGGTCAGCCCATGGAATAGAACGACTCGCGCCCACAAGTCCGAGTGCGGAAGCGCTGAGCGCAGCAGATGCTGCGCCCTGGAGAAATACCCGCCGATTCAACATGTTGTCCGTTTGGTCGTTGGCGAACAGCGCGCACTGCACCCCCGCCGGACATTCCTGGGCGGGCATGATCGAGGCGGCCGGTTCCTCGGGCAAATAAGGCGAATGACCCAGGCGTGGATTACATCGATGACAACCTGCTCACCGGCGAAGAAGTCGTCTATCGAGCAAAACTGCACCCCGTCATCTTTGCGCCCGGTACGACCGTCGTGCTGCTCGGGATCGTCATTGCTATCGCGTCCTACCAAAGCATTGGATTGGTCGTCGGCGTCATCGGCGTTCTTATGGGCGCAGGCTGAGCTGGTTCGGTACAACTATTCCGAATTTGCCGTCACGAACCGTCGTGTCATTGCCAAGTTTGGGGCCTTTAACCGCCGGTCTCTCGAATTGCAGTTGAGCAAGATCGAGGGTCTCGACGTTCACCAGACGCCGCTCGGCCAGATCTTCAACTACGGCACAATCGGTGTTCGAGGAATCGGCGGCACCGAGGAACTCTTTCCCGCGATTGCAGCACCACTCGAACTGCGCAAGCACGTGCAAGAAATGCTCCCCGAGTAGCGCAACGCTCCCCGCGCAGCCGGGGTTAAAACTGGCGAGAGGTTTACGACATGACATCATCTACCGAGCGTGCAGTTCTTGCCGGCGGCTGCTTCTGGGGCGTCCAGGAGCTGCTGCGCAGTTACCCTGGGGTCATCTCGACGCGCGTCGGCTACAGCGGGGGCGAGGTGTCCAACGCCACGTATCGCAATCACGGCAACCATGCCGAGGCAGTCGAGATCGTTTTCGATCCGGCGCAGATCAGCTACCGGCAGTTGCTCGAGGTCTTCTTTCAGCTTCACGACCCGACGACGCTCAATCGCCAAGGTAACGACCGCGGCGCGAGCTATCGCTCCGCGATCTTCTACACCACCGACGAACAGAAGCGCGTCGCCGACGAGACGATCGCCGACGTTGATGCGTCAGGTTTGTGGCCGGGCAAAGTCGTGACCGAAGTCGCGCCCGCGGGTCCATTCTGGGAAGCCGAACCCGAGCATCAGGATTACCTCCAGAAATATCCGGATGGCTACACCTGTCACTTCCTCCGTAAGGACTGGAAGCTTCCGCAAAGGACGCACGTAACGTAAGAACGTAGCCCGATAGCATGTGGCGGCGTCTATCGGGTCTGCTCGTTCTTGCATTGGTAACGGGCTGCGTGGGGAGCTTGGCGCCAATTCCGACGGCGAGGAATATCGCGCCGCCCGGTTCGAGCGCGAGCTTCACGATCTACGCCTTCGGAAACACGTCAGGCACATACGGCCTGCCGGTGTCCCCGTCAAACGACGGTGCGCAGCCGAAAGGCACGTTGACGCTCGTATCGGGTGCAACCCCCATGCTCTTCGGTCGAACGGCGGCCGGCGGCAACACAAGCACGTGCGGTGCGTTTTTCGATATGAACCCCGCGTCGCCGTCAAGCTATTCGGTCATCTATCGCTTCAGCGGCAGCGACGGCTGCTCGCCGCGCCACGACGCGATGGTGCTCAACAGCGGCGGGCTGCTGTTTTCCACGACGCAAGGCGTCAACAACGACGGTATGACGGTCTACAACAACGGCGACATCGTCACGGTCACGCCGGCGACGGCCGCAGTGAGCGTCTTCCACCAATTTGCCGGTCAGCCGTCGGACGGTTCGCAGCAGCACAGCAGTTTCTCATTCGACGCCAGCGGTGATACGTTCGGCATGTCGGCTGACGGCGGTTCGAACGACAAAGGCTTTCTCTACTACATTGCCGCGGGAAGCAGCACGCCGATCGGCCTGCATAATTTCAAGAAAAGCGATGGCGAAGATCCGCATGGGCGCATCGTGCTTCTCGGCAACACGCTCTGGGGCATCACGCGCAAAGGCGGCAGTAACGGTCTTGGCGTCGTCTTCTCGCTTGCCGTTCCGTCGCCGCTTCCCACTACGAGCCAAGATCTCGCGATTACTATCGTGCATCAGTTTGCCGGGAACGGCAGCGATGGCGCGTTTTCCGATCACGGGTATCTCATTCCCGTCACGCAAGGCGGCTCGACCGTGCTCTACGGAATGACCGAATGCGGCGGCACTGGCAACGGTAGCGACACGAGTTCTTGCAGCGGTCAAGGCGGCGGCGATGGGGTGATCTTTCAGATCGACCCGTCGACGGGGAAATACAACACGTTTTACCAGTTTGCCGGAATGTCGAATAACGACGGCGCCGACCCCTATGGCTCGCTGCTCTACGATCCCACTTCCAATCTGATCTATGGTATGACGCGCAACGGCGGAAAATCCGATCAAGGCACCGTGTTCGCAATCGCACCCGGAGCGTTCGGCAGTCACGGAACGATATCGTGGCGTTACAGCTTCACCGGTCAAAACGGCGACGGAGCAAATCCGATCGACAACGTCATCCTGTATAACGGAACGTTGTACGGGATGACCGAGCAGGGTGGTACCGGCGCCGGCACGATTTTCGCGATCCCGCTGCCCTAAGCGCGAAGCGTTCCCGGAAGTACCGCGCGCAGGTGCGCTCCGCCGCGCACCGTGCGATGGCTGGCGGTAAACTCGCGCGCCAGTTGCGAGACGATGTACAACCCGCGCCCGCGTTCGGAATACACTTCCGAAGGAAGCTTCGGATTGAGCGAAAAGCCCGGGCCGCTATCGAGGACGTTTAACACGGGCGATGCTTGCGTTAAATCGAGGCCGACCTGGATCGGCGTGCGCGCATGGCGCACGGCGTTCCCAACGAGCTCGAAAAAGATCGTGTCCGCCGCGAAGCGATCGTCGGCGTTCAGGCCACCGCGAACAAGAATTGAACCCATCTCGCTGCGCGCACGGTGCGCGGCGATACCATCGTCCCAGGCAAACGTCCAGCTTGGTGCAAACGGGGTGCCCAACATCGGCTGCTCGAAATAGGTCGTGAGCACCGCGACGTCGTCGTGCGAAATGCCGCCCGCGCCAAGCACCGCGTCGCGAATGGCGCTGGCAGCACACGAGGCGGTCGCGCCCGTCGTGTTCATCGCCGATACCGCTTGCATTAAGCGAAATTCGCCCTCTTCATGATCGTGATTCGCTTCCGTCAAGCCGTCGGTGTAGAGCGCCAACAGCGAACCGGGTTCGAGAATGACGCTCGAGACCCGCCGGTACCCGTGACGGGTTTCCTGGTCGAGGCCAAGCAGCAGATCGTTCTCGACCAGCGGAACGATCGAACCATCCGGACACCGTAACAAGCCCGGCGGATGTCCCGCGCTCGCGTACTGCATCGAAAACGTCAGCGGATCGACGACGGCAACAAACGCACTCGCGAACGGTGGTCTTCCCGAATCCAAGAACACGCCGTCGGCAGCCTTGAGCATGAGTTGCGGATCGGGATTGATCGTTGCCGCCGCTCGGATACTCTGACGCACCGCGCCCATCGTCGCGGCAGCTTCGACTCCCGAACCCGCGACGTCGCCAATCGACACCACCAGCCGTCCGTCGAGGAGCCGAAATGCGTCGTAGAAGTCGCCGCCGACGCGCGTATTGATCATCGCTGGCTCGTATAACGACGCAAAGTGGATGCCTGGAACCTGCGCCAGCGCCGCGGGGAGCGCTGCATCTTGGAACGAGCGCGCGATCCGCGCTTGCTGTTCGATATGCCAATCGTGGCGGCGCGCCGCGGCCAACTGCGCGCGTACACGCGTCACGAGTTGATCGGCGGAAAACGGCTTGACGAGATAGTCGTTGGCGCCGGATTGCAAGCCTGCTCTCGACGATTCTTCGCCCGCTCGCGCCGTAAGAACGATGACGGGCAGTGCGTGCAACATGGGATCTTCCCGGATCGCTTGTAGTAACGCAAGACCATCCATCTCCGGCATCATTATGTCGCTGATCAGCAGATCGAACCGCTCGGAACGTAGCGCTGCCAGCGCCTTTCTGCCGTTGGGAACGCCCACCACCTCATAGTCGCTTCCGAGTAAATGCGTGACGTAGTCGCGCAGGTCGCGATTGTCATCGGCCAGGAGAATTCGTGCAAGCTCGGATTTCGGCTCGTCCCGCAGCGGCGCCCGAAGTGTGGCGGCGGTCTCAATCGTCGCTTGTATTTCTGCAAGATATTGCTCGACCGAGCTAATCTGCCCGACGTGCTGCTGCTGCTTGATCTGCGCCGCGTCCAAGTGCGCGGTTCCTAGCGGAATCGCGACGCGGAACGTCGTGCCCTCGCCGACCGCGCTCGTGACGGTGATCGCGCCGCCATGCAGACGCACGAGTTCCTCGGCAAGCGCGAGCCCAATCCCCGAGCCTTCGTGCGAACGCGCCTGCGCGTTACGAGCGCGGTGAAACCGCTCGAACACGCGCGGTAGCTGTTCTTCGGGGATACCGACGCCGGTGTCGGACACGGTGAGCACCGCCGCATCGCCCGCCACGGCAAGCGCCACGCGAATCTCTCCCGTAAGGGTAAACTTCAGGGCGTTCGAGAGCAGGTTAAGGACGATCTTCTCCCACATCTCGCGATCGACGAAGGCGTTGCGCACCGGAGTAAACGCAGTGACGAGACGCAAGCCGGCGCTCTCGATCGCCGAACGAAAGACGCTGGTCAAGTCGTTGGTCACCGCCCCTAAATCGGTTTCTTCAAATGCGGCGCCGGCGCGACCAGCCTCTAAAGCCGAGAATTGCAGCAGCGTATTGACCAGTTTGAGCAACCGCAGCGCATTTCGCCGCGCCGACAAGAGAAGCGGCGTCTGCCCGTCATCGGCCGTGCGCAATAGCTCCTCGAGCGGACCGAGCATGAGCGTCAGCGGCGTGCGAAATTCATGACTGACGTTACTAAAAAAAGCGGTCTTTGCGCGATCTAACTCGGCAAGGGCCTCGGCGCGCTCGGCGGCTTCGCGTTCGCGCATAATCCGTTCCGTCGTCTCGGTGACCGCGCAGAACACGCCGCCGATTCCGCTCTCGGTTCGAATCGGGCTGTAGGAAAACGTGAAGTAGCGTTCTTCTGCAACGCCATGGGTTTCGAGTGGCAGATACAGATCTTCTGAGTACGTCGCGCGCCCATCATTGATCACACAATCGAATAGTGGCTTAATCGAGGACCAGATCTCTGCCCAGATCTCTCGCGCCGGCTGGCCAAGTGCCGCCGGGTGCTTGTCGCGCAGAATGTCGGCGTACGCGTCGTTGTAGAACAGTATGAGGTCGGAACCCCAGAAGATGACGATCGGAAAGCGCGAGTCGAGGCAGATGCTCAGCGCCGTGCGAAGGCTTTGCGGCCAGCTCGACTCTGGACCGGCGCAGGTCGATCCCCAGTCGACACTGGGTAAGAGACCAGCAACAGTCCCAGACCCAGCCTGTGAAGCCTCGTCAGAAATACTCGTCATCCCGTCTCCGGCACCCCTTTGCGGGCCTCTTACCCAACTTCAGGCGCTTGCATGCCTCTCAAAAGAGCGCGCGAAGACGCATTTCCACGTGCTGGCCCGAAGCGACGTCGCCGATCGATTCGACGATAAATCCCGCGGCTTGCCTGCTTTCCACTCTAGCACGATGGCGAGCAGGTTTTTGCAGCCCACCGTGCGCAGTGCATAGCGTTGACACCCGCGCCGTTCTCCGATGCGTTTTCCGATTTTGTTCGGCGAAATATCTTCTCGGTCGAACAGATACAGGTGCTGGTGCTCTTAAGCGAGCAACCGCAACGCGTATGGTTCGCCGATGAATTGCGCGCCCGGCTTTCGAGCTCTAGCGGCTCGATTTTGAACCGTTTAGCGGTGCTGGTCCGGCGCGGCCTGGTCAGCGGCAACGAGCGCGACGGCTTTCGCTATAGCCCAGACGCTGCGCGCGACCCGCTGGTCGAGGAGTTGGGGCGCCAGTTTATCGAGCGACCCACGAGCGTGATTGCTTTGGTCTTTTCCGGACCCAGCGCATTGGAGTCGTTCTCTGATGCCTTCCGGATCGGTGGCGAAGATGATCCTCGCTAGCGGCGTGCTCATCGCGTGTACGCTGACCAGCGCACTCTGCGCGGCGCTCCTGATTCGCGCGTACCGTAAAACTCGTCAGCGTCTCCTTTTCTGGAGCGCACTGTGTTTCATCGGACTCTGCCTGAATAACGCGTTGCTCTTCGTCGACATTATCGCGCTGCCCAGTATTGATCTCTCGGTCTGGCGCCTGCTCCCGGCACTCTTGGGCATCGGCGCGCTCTGCTACGGACTGATCATGGAGGTCGATTGACGTGGCGTCCTTTCTTTCGGGCGCGATCATGATGGGCTGCTTCGTTGCCGCGACCTTCTTTTGGCGCTCGTGGCTGCGCACCACCGACCGTCTGTTTTTCTGGTTCGCGCTCAGCTTTCTTATTTTAGGCGTCGAGCGGCTTGCCATCGTGTTGACCAACGTGGGCGAAACGACCACACCGTGGCTCTATCTCATGCGCATTCTGGCGTTCGCGCTCATTGCGATCGCCATCATCGGCAAGAATCGCCGTTGAACCGGTCCTAGCGGTTGATCATGGCCGCCTGACGCTCGTTGTAGCGCGGGCCGGAGATCTTGTCCGGCGTCAGCGACGCATCGAGCGTGGCCATGTCGTCGGCGCTAAGGTGCACCTTCGATGCGCCGAGATTCTCTTCTAAATAGCGCACGTGTTTGGTGCCCGGAATCGGCACGACATCCGGTCCCTTGTGCAAGAGCCACGATATCGCGATTTGGCCGGGCGTCGCGTCGTGACGCGACGCGATCTCGCGTACGATCGACGCAGCGCGCATATTTGCGTCGAAGTTTTCGCCCTGATAACGCGGGTCGCCGCGGCGATAGTCGCCTTGGGGATATTCTTCCGCGCGTTTCACCGCGCCGGTCAAAAAACCGCGGCCCAGCGGCGCGAAGGGTACGATGCCGATGCTGAGTTCGCGCAGCAACGGAATGATCGCCGGCTCGAGATTACGCTCCCAGAGCGAATACTCGCTTTGCAGCGCGGAGATCGGATGCGTTGCATGCGCGCGCCGAATCGTCTCTTCGCCGACCTCAGAGAGTCCGAGAAAGAGCACCTTGCCTTCGCGCACGAGTTCGCCCATCGCGCCGACCGTTTCTTCGATCGGTGTGCCCGGATCTAAGCGATGTTGATAGAGCAAATCGATGCGATCGGTATGAAGACGGCGCAGCGACCCTTCCACCGCGTCGCGCACGTGTTGGGGCCGGCCGTCGGTGCCGGTCACGGCGCCGTCGGGGCCAAACGTGAAGCCGAACTTCGTCGCGATCACGGCTTGATCGCGTTTGCCCGCGAGCGCTTGCGCGAGCAGCTCTTCGTTGGTGTACGGACCATAGGCTTCGGCCGTGTCAAAAAACGTGCAGCCCATTTCAAGGGCGCGGTGGATCGTCTTGATCGACTCGGTGTCATCCCGTTCACCCGGGCCGTAGGCAAAGCTCATGCCCATGCAGCCGAGCCCAATGTCGGAAACCGCGAGCCCTTCGATGCCGAGATTACGTGTTGCCAGCATTGCTTCTCCCCACGCTTTGGTCACAGACCGCTACTATAGCATACGAAAAGACCGTCAAGAAGACGGTCTTTTACGTTACGAAGCGGCCGAGCCGCCTTTATCCGTGCGGCGGATGATGATGCGAGCTGCGGTACTCGTTATTGAATTTCTGCGGATTGTTGCGAAAGTCGCCTTGATGCGAGTGGTAGTACTGCGGGTCTTGGCGCTGATAATACGATTGAGCCGTGTTATTGCTGACGTATTCTCGATTTCCGCCGTTGCTGTAGTAATACTGATTGCGGCTGGAATCGTAGATGAGCGTGCCGATGATCGCACCCACGAGTATGGCGGCGGCGGCGTTGGTCGAATTGTCGGCCTTTGCAACCGTTGGGACCATCAAACCACCCAATATAGCCATGCAGGCGGCCAGGGAACCCGCGCGAGCGAACGTTGTAAACTTGGACATAAAATCACTTTCCGATCTGGAACTCACAGCGTATCAGCCCAACGCGAGCGTCGCCATCGTTTAATGCGCGATATCAAGCCCTCACAGCGATCTCGTAGGTGAAATTCGCAGGATCCAAGCTATCGCTTCGCACGCCCCCGACTTCCGCTTGCGGATACATGAGAAACGGCACCGGATCGCCGCTCGAGCCGGGAAGCGCGACGTCGTGCGCATCATTGTATGCCATGTAATTACCCTCCCACGCGCCGAAGAGCGTTTCACGCGCATTGACCACCTTGGGATCGCTCGGCGCAAGATTCCCCGGCGGTTCCTCCAGCATCACTTTGCGCACGTCGGCCGCATCGGCCGGAATCCATCCGTACTGACTTACGAAAATTTCGGCGCGGCAATGCTGCGCTTTGCTGATCGTCGAGGAGTTGGCGCCAAGACTCTTGTAGCCGAACGCCGACGGCGCGACGCGAATGCCGTACAGATCGCGCGCAGGTAATCCGGCCGCGCGCGCGAGGCCAACCACCAAGCCATTGAGATCGGCGCATTTCCCGCCAAAATCACCCGTCTCTAGCAGAAATGAGATGTTGCCCAAGCCACAGCCCCGCGTCTTGGGATTGCGATACGTGTTGGTTACCACCCACGCGTAGATGCGCTGCGCCTTTTCCAGCTCGGTCGTGGCGCCGGCCGTAATTTTGTCGGCCGTGGTTTTGACGATACCGTCGGTCGGAATGAACGAGGTCGGCGCCGTGTAGAGGCGGCGCTCGGCGTCGCTCAACGACGACGGGTGCGGCACTAAGAAATTGACGTTGCGATCGCGCGTCGTAACGTTCGACGTCACGATCAAGGTGCGCGCTTTGGTACTCGCGGGCAGCTGCGCATACAGCATCTGCGCGCCGTACCGCGGATCGGTTGCAAACTCGGCGGACGCAGCGTCGCCCGACCACGAACTCTTCCCCGGCCGCATCCAGCTGCTTTCCGAGAATGATGACACAGGTATCCAAACCTTTGCCGCATCGCCGGGCGCGATGGTCACCGTCGTCGTCACCGCGTACGAGCGCCAGGGGCCCGGTTTGGGATCGAACGGATCGCTCGCCGCCTTCGCCACTCCGCGCAGACCCGCGATACCGAACGAAAGAGCCGCCGCGCTCTGGATAAATGACTGCCGTTTCATTGTTACATCATAACACCGGCGTCCGCTGCGCCCACCTAACCGCAACTTTACGCCCCCCTTGTGGCCTCCTTAGGGGAACGCGCTTTCTCAAGCGAATTCTGCATTTTTGGAGGGCCGCTTGGAGACGTCGGAGCGCAAGGCCTATCAGGACTGGCTCCAAGAGGCCGGAGCAACGAGCATCTGGTTTTACGCCGGATTCATCGTCGTGCTCTTGCCCGCGTTTCACTTTATCCTGAGTGCGGTTCCCAATCATCCTCCCGATTCGCTCTCGATCCGCATTGCTGCGGCAGCCGTATCCGCCGCCGTTGCGCTGACGGTCTGGCTCTATCGTCCCGCGCGCCGATTCGCCGCTGTGCTGCAGATAGTCAACGTGCTTCCGACGATGCTTGCGATCGATGTGCTCGTCGTCGATAGCGGCAACCATTATCTCTATATCGCCTCAGCGTTGCTCATGATCGTGGGTGCGCAACAGGCCTTCTATCTCGAATGGCCGCTCGCCCTCGTGATGATCGTCGCCCTCGTGTTCCAAGCACTTTACTCTGCGCACGCCGGCATTTTTTACACGCCGGCAAACGTCGCCACACTCGCAATCTTTGCCGCCGGATACATCCTCGCGTTCATTCCGGCGGCGCTACGCATGCGGATCGAGCGGCGCGAGATTCTCGGTCGTTTGCAAGCGCGAAAACTCGCGCGAAGCGACGCGCTCACGGGACTACCCAATCGCATATCGCTCGGCTTACATCTCGAAGAAACGCTGAACAGCCCATCGGGCGAGCCGGGTTGCGCCGTGCTTTTCCTCGACCTCGACGGGTTCAAAGACGTCAACGACAGCCTCGGCCATAGTGTCGGTGACGTACTTTTACGCTCCGTGGCGGAACGTTTGGAATCCGCACTCGATGGCGGAACGATTCTTGCGCGCTGGGGCGGCGACGAATTCGTCATCGTGCTGCCGGCGGTGAGTGATCCCGGCGCAGTCTCGGCATTCGCCACCAAGATCTCGGGCCTTTTCACGCAACCGTTTTTCGTCGACGGCTACGAACTCACGATCGCGGCGAGCATTGGCATCTCGCTCTCGCCCGTCGACGGCACCGACGCAAACGTTCTCATTCGCAATGCCGATACCGCGATGTACCGCGCAAAGGAAGGTTACGCACCGCGCGTCGCCTTCTGGGCGCCCGAAATGCATGATGCGGCCGACCTGCGCTACAAAGCAGCGAGCGCGCTGCGCGAAGCGGTGCTGGCAGAACGCTTCATTCTCCACTATCAACCGATCGTCGACACGGTAAGTGCGCGACTAGTCGGCGCCGAAGCGCTGTTGCGCTGGCCGGACGTCTCCGGAATGCGCTACCCTGCGACGTTCATCGGTGTGGCGGAGGAGTCCGGACTCATTGTTCCGCTTGGCGCCTGGGTGCTGCGCAGCGCTTGCGCGCAGCTCGCTCGCTGGAGCCGACGCGGCTTGCACCGGTATCTTTCGGTGAACGTGTCGGCGCGCCAATTCATGCATCCGGACTTTTGCGCAACGCTCGCCGATGCGCTCGAGAGTAGCGGCGCCGATCCGAACCTGCTCGATATCGAGATCACCGAGTCAACGCTGCTCACCAACGTACACGCGGTGCGTCGTATCCTCGAAGAAGTCAAGGCGATGGGCCCAACGGTAACAATCGACGATTTTGGAACCGGCTACAGCGCACTCGTCTACCTCAAGGAGTTCTCGCTGCATGCGCTCAAGCTCGACCGCACGTTCGTTTCGGACATCGAGCATCGCTCGGAACGAGCGATCGCACGTTCCATCGTGCGTATCGCGCACACGCTGGGAATGAAGGTCACCGCTGAAGGGGTTGAAACCCCTGAGCAATTCGATACGCTGTACCAGCTACGTTGCGATCGCGCGCAGGGTTTTCATTTCGGGAGACCCGTGCCGGTTGAAGAGTTCGACCACCTCTACGCGAACGCGGCCGGGACGCCGCTCGTCGCCCCCCACCCCGCGCGCCGCCTGGTCGCATTGACATCGCCCGTCGTGGAGTGAACAAGTGTTCGCCTGTATCCGGTCGTGAAAATGAGTGCTTAAATCGTGCTATGAGTGTGAAGAGCCACGACACCGTCGGAAGCGAGCTGGCGACCTCGCTGACGGTCAACGGAAAGACCTATGCGGTCGAAGCCGATTGCCGCACCTCGCTGCTCGACTACCTGCGCGAAACCCTTGGACTGACCGGGACGAAGAAAGGCTGCGATCACGGCCAATGCGGCGCGTGCACGATCCACGTCAACGGTAAACGCACCCTCTCGTGTCTGACCTTTGTGGCGATGCACGACGGCGACGAGATCACAACCATCGAAGGCCTCGCCGACGGGGAAAATCTGCATCCCGTGCAGGCCGCATTTCTCGAACACGACGGCTACCAGTGCGGGTACTGCACCTCAGGACAAATCATGTCGGCGGCGGCAATGATCAACGAGCCCTGGGGCCCCGACGATGCCGACGTCGCCGAAGCAATGAGCGGAAACATCTGTCGGTGCGGTGCCTATCAGCGCATCGTCGCCGCGATCCAATCGGTTCGCCAGTGGGAAGCGCTATTGTGAGACGTTTTGACATGACGCGCGCTGCCGATCTCGACGAAGCGCTACGCGCAACGCAAACCGCGCCGGCGAGATTCGTCGCCGGCGGCACGACGCTGATCGATTTGATGCGTCAAGACGTCGAACGGCCCGAGCGCGTGGTCGCGATCAACCGTCTTCCGCTGACGACGATCCAAACGACTGCAGAGAACGGTCTCGTCATCGGAGCCCTCGCGACCAACAGCGAGGTCGCGCACCATCCCAAGGTCCGCTCGGAGTACCGCGTGTTGTCCGAAGCGATTCTCTCGGGCGCAACGACGCAGATCCGCAACATGGCGACGACCGGCGGCAATTTGCTCCAACGCACGCGCTGCATCTACTTTCGCGATCCCCACTCGGCGTGCAATAAGCGCGAGCCGGGAAGCGGCTGTCCAGCGACGAGCGGATTCAATCGCAACCTCGCGGTGCTGGGAACAAGCGAGCACTGCATCGCCACTAATCCGTCCGACCAAAACGTCGCGCTCGCGGCTTTGGGCGCAATTATCGACGTGCAAGGATCGGCGCGCTCTCGCAGCATTCCGATTGACCGCTTTTTTCTGCTTCCGGACTCGACACCCGAACTCGAGACCACGCTCGAGCCCGGGGAGTTGATCGTCGGGGTCACGCTCCCCCCGATGAACGGTTGGCGCTCGCACTATCTCAAACTGCGCGACCGGCAGTCGTACGAATTCGCGCTCGCCTCGGCGGCGGTCGCCGTTCGGCTCGACGGTTCCACCATTGCTGACGCGCGTATCGCGCTCGGCGGTGTCGGCACGATTCCTTGGCGCGTTCCGCAAGCCGAATCGTCGCTGACCGGAAAAGCTGCGTCGCGCGACGCGTTCCGCGCGGCTGCGGAAATCGCGCTCCACAATGCGCGACCGCAGAGCGAGAATGCTTTCAAAATCGAGCTTGCCAAACGCTGCCTGGTGCAAGCGCTGCTCGAGGCGACGGCATGAGCGTCGGAGCACCGATCGATCGCATCGATGGCCGCCTCAAAGTCACCGGCGGCGCGGACTACGCTTCGGATCGCGTCCTTGACGGCATGCTCTACGGCGTTCCGGTCGGCAGCACGATCGCCGCGGGTCGCGTGCTCAACGTCGATCCAGCTGCCGCGCTTGCTGTTCCCGGCGTCGTCGCCGTGTTCGATCACACCAACATCGGCACGTTCCAATCGCTGCACCCGCCGATGTCGCAGCAGCGCGCCTACGTTGACGAAACTCGCGCACCGCTTTCCGATGACGCCGTCGCTTACTATGGGCAATACGTCGCGGTGGTGATCGCGCGGACGCTCGAATCGGCAACGGAAGGCGCGTCAGCCGTGCGTGTCACGTATGCGCCGGCGATTCCGCTGAATTCTCCCGTCAGGTACGACGAAGGCGAGCGCGGCGTCGTGAGCCACCGCGGCGATCCCGACAAAGCCTTCGCCGAGGCTTCCATCACACTCGACGAGGTGTATCGCACACCGGCCGAGACGCACAATCCGATCGAGCTGCACGCGACGGTCGCATCGTGGGATGGCGATAGCGTCACGCTCTATGAAACGTCCCAGGCGATCGTCAATCACCGCAACGTCTTGGCACGCATGTTTGGCCTTCCCGTCGAGAACGTTCGCGTCATCACCCGCTATTTGGGTTCAGGATTCGGGGGCAAATTGTGGCCGTGGGCGCAGTCGCCACTCGCCGCGGCCGCCGCGCGAAAGCTCGGTCAGCCGGTGAAGATCGTCGTCACCCGCGAGCAGATGTTTATGAACGTCGGCCACCGCCCCGTAACGGTGCAGCGCGTGCGTCTGAGTGCCGATGCGGACGGGCGCCTTACCTCGCTACAGCACGACTACGCCAATCACACCAACATGCTCGATGACTACGACGAAGGCTGCTCGGAAGCAACGACCTACTTTTACAGCACGCCGAATCTGCGCGTCACGAGCGGACTTGCAAAACGCAACGTCGGCGCGCCGACCTCGATGCGCGGCCCCGGCGCCGTTCCCGGTTTATTCGCGACCGAGTCGGCCCTCGACGAGCTTGCCATTCTTTTGAAAATGGATCCGGTCGCGTTGCGCTTGCGCAACACGCCGGCAATCGACGAGGGCCTCAATATCCCGTTCACCTCGTGCCACGTTGCCGAGTGCTACGAACAGGGCGCAAAGACGTTCGGGTGGCACGACCGCACCGCGGGAGTTGGCTCGATGAAGCGGGATGGCATGATCGTCGGATGGGGCGTGGCCGGATGCTCGTGGATCGCCGATCGCCTCCACTGCGAAGTCCGCGTGGAGTTGCACGGCGACCGCGCGCACGTGTTTTGCGGCACCCAAGATATTGGGACCGGCACGTACACGATGCTCGCGCAAATCGCAAGCGACGCGCTCGGCATCCCCGTTTCGCGCATCACGATCTCGATCGGCGATTCGTCACTCCCGCCCGGCCCGTTGTCGGGCGGCTCGATGGCGACCGCATCCGTTATTCCGGCAACGATCGACGCGTGCAAGGAAGCCTTGAAAAAAGGCGTGGGCTACGGGAAGTCCGATGCGACGTTTCAAAACAAGAACCGCAAGAAATCGAGTCACTCGTTCGGCGCGCAGTTCGTTGAGGTCACCTGGCAGCCCGAGATCGCGCGCTTACGCGTGCGACGTACCGTTACCGTGATCGACGCGGGCACGATCATCAACCCGAAGACCGCGCGCAACCAAATCGAGGGCGCGGTCGTGTTTGGCGTGGGAATGGCGCTGTTTGAGCAAACGCATTACGATCCCAAGACGGCGGCGCCACTCAATCGCAACTTTGCCGATTACGTCGTCGCATCGAATGCGGATCATCCGTCGATGGACGTAAGCTTCCTCAATTATCCCGACTACGATTTGAATCCACTGGGTGCGCGAGGCGTCGGCGAAATCGGCCTTGCGGGCGTCGCGCCCGCGATTACCGCCGCCGTGTATCACGCGACCGGCGTGCGCGTTCGGGATCTTCCGGTCAGCATCGAGGATCTTCTGCCCCGGCAGCCTTCGTAGAAGGCGGAGGATTCAACTATGCCCGATATCGTTCTCATTGGCGCCGGCATCATGAGTTCAACGCTTGGCGTCATCCTCAAGGAATTGGATCCCAATCTCACGATCGAGATGCACGAAGTTCTTGAGAGCCCCGCGCAAGAGAGCTCGAACGCGTGGAACAACGCCGGGACGGGCCACGCAGCGCTGTGTGAATTGAACTACACACCGGAGCAAAGTGACGGCAGCATCGACATTTCAAAGGCGCTCGAGGTGAACACGGAGTTTGACCTCTCCCGCCAATTCTGGAGCTACCTCGTCAAGAGCGGCGCGATCAAAGACCCGCAGTCTTTCATCCACCCCGTGCCGCACATGAGCTTCGTGCGCGGAGCGGAGAACGTGGAGTTCTTGCACCGGCGTTTCACCGCGTTAACCGCGAACTTCTTATATGCGGGAATGGAGTATTCGCAGGACCCTAAAGAAATCGCGGAATGGACACCGCTGGTTATGGAAGGCCGCGACCCAAGCGAGCCGACGGCGGCAACGCGAATGGTCACCGGTACCGACGTCGATTATGGCGCGCTCACCAACCTGCTGCTCGACTCGCTCAAAGGCAAGGACGGCTTCTCGCTCAACTTTTCCAGCCGCGTGCAGAACCTGCAGCGCGCCGGGTCGCGTTGGAACGTGCGCGTGCGTGATGAGAAAACCGGTGATCACCGCGACGTTCTCGCCGACTTTGTTTTCATCGGCGCGGGCGGCGGTTCGCTGCCGCTCTTGCAAAAGTCCGGGATTCCCGAGGCGCGCGGCTACGCGGGATTTCCGGTGAGCGGTATTTGGCTTCGTTGCGACGATTCGCAGATCGCCGCGCGCCACAACGCGAAGGTGTACGGCAAAGCATCGGTCGGATCGCCGCCGATGTCGGTGCCGCATCTCGACCGGCGTCACGTCGACGGTACCATCGCCTTGCTCTTTGGCCCGTACGCCGGCTTTTCGACCAAATTCCTCAAACACGGCTCCTATCTCGATCTCTTCGGATCGATCGATCCGGAGAACATTCTGCCGCTGCTCGCCGTCGGACGCGACAACTTCGCGCTGGAGAAGTACTTGATCGGCCAATTGCTCGAGAGCGAGCAACAGCGGTTCGCCGCGCTGCGTGACTATTTCCCCAACGCCAAGGAATCGGATTGGCGCATCGATGTCGCGGGGCAACGGGTGCAGATCGTCAAGAAGGATCCAACGCACGGCGGCATCCTGCAGTTCGGCACCGAGATCGTCGGATCGGCGGACGGTTCTATCGTCGCGCTGCTTGGCGCATCCCCCGGCGCTTCAACGTCGGTAGCCGTCATGCTCAGCGTGCTCGAACGCTGTTTTGCTGCGCGACTCAACGAATGGCGGCCCAAACTCACCGAGATGATTCCGTCGTTCGGTCAATCATTGATCGATAACCCCGAGTTAGTGCGGCGCGTACGCGGCGAATCGGCGTCCGTTTTGCACATCAACGAGCTTGCAACAGCGCACTAGGAGTTACAACATGGTACGAGCGTATCGCCTCTATACCGGCTCCGACGGCAATTCGCACGTGGAACAAGGATGCATCAGCGACAACGCTTTGGTCGCGGCTGAGTCGATCCTTTTTAAGGAAACGCCGGCGCACTCATCGTATGATTGGCACAACGACCCTATCCCGCAATATGTCATCACGCTCAGCGGGGTGCTCGAATTTAGCACCAAGACGGGCGAGACGTTCACCCTGCATCCGGGCGATGTACTGCTCGCGGTAGATAACACCGGAACGGGGCACAAGTGGCGCCTGATCAACGACGAACCGTGGAAGCGCGCGTACGTCGTCTTCAAAGCCGGATCGGACACGCATTTCCTTGCGGACCAGGTCGCGGCAAAATCCTAGTTCGCGCGCCTACTCTACCTCGAGCGGCACGCCTTGCGCGGCTTGGGCTTCCTGCGCTTTGGGTGGCCCGCGAAGGACGCGCGCGACGAGCACCGCAACCACGGCGCCAATGATCGAACCCAGCGGGTAGACCCAATAGGTCGAGAGATTGCCGATCGCAAGATCGGGTGAGAACGCTCGGGCCGGGTTGAATGCGGCGCCGTCGTATGGACCGCCCATCGTTCCGACAGACATGACGAATGCACCGACAGCCAGAGGAACGTATGCGCCGTTGAGTTTCGGGCCGTTGGCCATGCTCAACACCATCAGCACAAGCCCGAACACAAGGATTGCCTCAAAACCCACCGAGGGCCACTCCTGACCCGGCGGTGGAATCGTCGCGGCCAAGTTGCCGCCTGTGCCAAAGTACGCGCGAGCGAGCAGCGAACCAGCACTGGCCGCCGCGAACTGCACGACGAAGTATGCGCAAGCCATGGGCCAACCCATGTCCCCGCGCAGCGTGAACGCTAGTGTCATAGCCGGATTGAAATGCGCCGAAATATCGCCGAGAAAATAGACGGCTACCACCAGCCAAAGCGCCGAAATCATCGAGAGAATGAAGGCGTACTGATACTTTGCGAGGTCGGCGCCACCATACTTCGCCAGCACTGCGGCGCCGCCCGACAAGAGAAACATGAAGCCAGCCGTCCCGATGAACTCCGCGAGTAAGCGGCGCAGGCGATGCTCCCGGCTATGCCAGTCCGCGGTGAACCGCGCACCAAATTGCCGTTCTAGCGCCGCCTGACCTATCTCACTCATCGCCTGCGCGTTCATTACTTGTTTGCAATGTCCGCCGATCCCGGGTGCGTAAGGTTGATCGGCACAACCACGCGATCGAAAAGGTTCTCGTCAACGCCGTTTGCGAGCGCTGCTTGTTTGAGGGTCAAGTTTTTGGCAATCGCGTAGTACGAGATCTTCGCCGACAGGTCGTACCCAATCACGGGCGACAACGCCGTCACCATCATCACGGAACGGTCGACATTGGCCTTGAGCTGTGCCTCGTTGAGCAACGCGCCTTCGACCATGAACTCGCGGAAGTGATCGCACATGTCAGCCATGATCAACGCCGAGTGAAGGTAGTTGGCGATGATGATCGGGCGGAATGCGTTGAGCTCGAAATTCCCTTCGGAGCCTCCCATCTGAACCGCGACATCGGATCCCATGATCTCGATGCAGACCATCAACATCGCTTCAGCTTGGGTCGGGTTTACTTTCCCGGGCATGATCGACGAGCCGGGCTCGTTTGCCGGGAGAATCAACTCCATGAGGCCGGTGCGCGGTCCCGAGCCGAGCCAGCGCATGTCGTTGGCAATTTTGAAAAGCGAGACGGCAGTCGTCTTCAGTCCGGCATGGGCGCGCACCATGCGGTCGAGCGTGCCTTGAGCCGTGAACTTGTTGTCGGCCGTTTTGATCGCGAATCCGGTCAGCGTCGAAAGTTGCGCAGCCACTTCGTCGCCAAAACCGACGGGCGCATTGAGGCCCGTTCCGACGGCCGTGCCGCCCATCGCCACTTGCAGTAAACCCTCGGTGACGCGCGCGAGCTCAGCAATGCTGTCGTCGAGCGCGCCGACGTACCCCGACCACTCCTGACCTACGGTCAGCGGCGTCGCGTCCTCAAGATGCGTGCGGCCGATTTTTACGACGTCGTTCCAGATCTGCGCCTTTTTCGCGAGCGCATCGCGCAGCCGCCTTAGAGCCGGGAGCGTCTTCTCGGTCGCCATCTTGTAAGCGGCAACGTGCATCGCGGTCGGGAACGTATCGTTGCTCGATTGCCCCATGTTGACGTGATCGTTGGGATGGATGGGTTCTTGCGCGCCGAGCACGCCTCCAACTAACTGGATACAGCGGTTGGAGATCACCTCATTGACGTTCATGTTCGACTGCGTGCCCGAGCCGGTCTGCCACACGTACAGCGGAAACTCGCTGTCGAGCGCGCCACTGATCACCTCATCGCTCACCCGTTCGATGAGTTTGCCTTTCCAGTCGGGGAGGCGACCGGCCGCAGTGTTCACGATCGCGGCGGCTTTTTTCACGTAGCCGTACGCGTGATACACTTCTTTGGGCATGCGGTCATTGCCAATGTTGAAGTGCTCGAGACTTCGCTGGGTTTGCGCGCCCCAATAATGGTCGGCTGGAACGTCGACCGTGCCCAAGCTGTCGAATTCCTTGCGCATGCCGGTAGCTTGTAAGCCGATTGGAAGGTTGAGTACCGTGGGAGGCTTCTGTTCTGTGTGGATCATGGTCAGATACCTCGTCGTCCATCGCCCAGTGTAATCATGATACTCGGCCCTTGGTTAGCGCGTCAACGCAATGGCGATCGGCACGGTGACGATCATCGAGACGGTCGTCAACAGAAACGTCGAGGCGGCTTCGGCTTCGTACACTTTGTAGCGAACCGCGAGCATCGGGAAAATCACGGCGGTTGAGATCGCGCAGATCAGGATCGCTTCGCTGCTAACGGGCTTAGCGATCGCCAGCGCCACGACCATCAGCGCCATGATCCCGGGTTGGACGAGCATCTTCGTCATTACGTTGCCGAGAATTTCCGGTGTCAATGTGATCTTATACGCGGCGAGAATGATTCCGGCCACGAAGAGCGCGACCCCCGCGGTCGCGGAGCCGATGAGTTCGAACATGTTCTCGATCTCGGTTGGTACGCGCACATCCAGCAGCACGAGAATCGTCGCCAGCAGCGGCGCCCACACGTATGGCCGCCTGAAAGTGTCCAAGATGCTGCGACGGAGCAGTGTCGAGACGCTTAGCGTCGCTGCGCCCGCCGCTCGCTGGCGATCGTATTCGAGCATCGTGACGGTCGCCGGCACGAGCATGATGTTAAACATCAGCGCAGCGACGGCAATAGTGAGAAGAGCAGATGGACCAAAGAGCGGTGTGAGAATCGGAATGCCCGCGAACGAGGCGTTGGAATACGTTACGCTGCCCGCTTGAATCGCGGCGGCACCAAGGCTATGGCGCAGCGCATACACGCTGAGGAGCGCGACGACCACAAACAGTCCCAGCGCAGCGACGATCAGTGCGAGCACGAACGGTGCTTCGGAAAAAAGCGAACCACGCGAGGCTCGGACGATTCCGACAAACAACAGCGCGGGAAAGGCGTAGTTGAGGACCAATTCATTGAGGCCCGCAACCTGGTCGCTGTCGAATCGCTTGGCGCGCCCCGCCCAAAACCCAAGTGCTAGAACGAAGAGCACCGGCAAAAGCACTTCAAGGGCGCTAAAGAAGGTCGTCAGCATATCTCGCTCTAGCTCCTACGGTCGATGTGCTAGGATCTTAGCGCAGATTGCTTGGGCACCACAACGGGTACGTAAGCAAGCGTGAAATCTCTCTTGGATGCCTTTGGCTCTTTTGCACGGCACGTCAACAGCTTTTGCTCGAGCCCCGCAGCGACGGCCCTCGCCTTCTCGATCGTCTTGGTCTGGGCCCTTTCCGGTCCGCATTTTCACTATTCTAACGGATGGCAGTTGGTGATCAATACCGGGACGACGATTGTAACGTTCCTCATGGTCTTCGTCCTCAATAACGCGCAGAGCCGTGATACGTCGGCGATCAATGCCAAACTCGACGCACTTATCTTCGCAATCGAAAGTGCCGACAATCGGATGATCGGTCTCGAGCAGGAAACTGAGTTAGCGGCAAAAGAGATCCGTGACGACGTCGTCAGCTCGGTTCAGTAACTTGCGAGGTGAACGCGCATGATGGATTCTGAGACAACTTTTATCGCCGTACTCATCTTCACGATCGACCCGAAAGATCTGGTCAGATTCGGTGACGCAGCCGCGCATTTGGTCCAGCACAAAGGGAGCGCAGCTCCCGGCTTCATTGAAAGTGTCGTGATGGCTAATGAGACCAAGACGCAAGTGTTGGTCGAGACGCGGTGGGAATCGCGGCACGCATGGGCACAGGTGCACTGGGATCAGGAGGTCGGAAACGGAATCGTCGCGCTCGTTGAGGGCGCGACGTCGTTTGATGTTCGAAGCTACGATCCGATCGCGGTGGTGCGCCCCGCTAAGGCTTAGTCCAAAAGTTCTCATCAGCCGGTTTGGCTGATGGGTGCGGCTTCGCATCGGGAGCCGCGTGCTGCGGTTTCGCGGCAGGCGCAGCGTGCTGTTGCGTAGCGTGCTGCTGCGGTGCCGCGTGCTGCTGCGGTGCGGCTGCGTGCTGCTGCGGTGCGGCTGCGTGCTGCTGCGGTGCGGCTGCGTGCTGCACCGGCGCGGCAACTGCATGCTGCTGCGCTGCGGCGGCAGCGGCTGGTTGCTGCGGCTTCACTGCTGTGAATCCCGCCGGGCGGTTATTCGCCGCGAGGGGCTTGGGCACAGAAACCTGACTGGGACTGCCATGATTGACGCTATCCAAGTAGCTGCGGTTCTGTTGCGCGACCGCGACGTGCGCGGTTTGCGCCGAGGTCATCGGATAGGTGCGCTGATGTTCGGTCGCAATCTGCGCTTGCGAAGGACGAGCCGTGACGCCGTGCGCTCCGCCGTTGTACGACGTGCGCGGGATCGTATTCTGATTCACGTAGGAACCCGGATCGCTGTAATAATTACGCGACCCAATCGAGCGATTAACGTTGCTCACCGATGTGTTGTATTGGAACGAATTGCCGTTCCATCGTCCACCGCGATAGCCCGATCCGTAGTAACCATATCCGTAGTTGATTCCGCCGTAATAGCCGACGTTTCGGCCCCAATACCCGGCGGACCAACCGTATCGACCATTGTTCCAGCCCCAATAGCCGGGCGTCCACAACAGACCGACTTGCGGAGCTTGAACCCACGTTCCGGGAACCCAAAAGAAGCCGTACGAGCCGAAGCCCCAATATCCCGGCTGCCAGATCATGTTCGGCTGCATCGCGTCGGGTTGGTAATACTGCGGCAAGGGCGGCGGGGCGTAACCGACGGAAATACCGATCGACACCTGCGCGCTGACAGGCGATGGAACGGCAAAAACAAAGAACGCAGCCACGGCCAGGGTCAACGAAAGCAAAACAGCTGAACGCACGTCAACGCCCTCCTCCGGGCGCGTGCTAAGCCTACCGCGCAATGGCAGCAACCAGGCATAGTGGAATGCCCGATTAAGCCGGTTATTCGAAGCGAAGCGCGTCGATTGGATTGAGATTCGCCGCTTTTCTTGCCGGATAGTATCCGAAAAAGATGCCGACGAGCGCCGAGAATCCGACCGCGAGAAACACCCAAGCGACCGGTATCTGGGTGGGCCACTTTGCCAGCAATGACACGACGAGCGTACCGATAAAGCCGAACAACACGCCGATGACACCCCCGACGGCGGACAAGACCGTCGATTCCGTCAGGAACTGACGTAGAATCGAGGATCCACGCGCGCCCAGCGACATGCGAAGGCCGATCTCACGCGTGCGCTCGGTAACCGAAACCATCATGATGTTCATGATGCCGATACCGCCGACGATCAAAGAAACCGCCGCAACGCCGGCGAGCAAAAACTCCATCACCGCTCCGGTTGACGACGCGGCTGCTGCAATCGACTGCAGGTTGCGCACTTGGAAATCGTCGGGTTGTCCCGCGACGATGCGGTGGCGTTGTTCGAGCAGTTGCGTCACCTCGGTCTGAACTGGAGTGACCAGCGCTGCGCTCGACGCAGAAACCATTAGTTGATTCACCGTCGTTTGGCCGGTTAGCCGCTGCATTGCTGAAGTGTACGGAACCAAAATCGTATCATCTTGATCGGTACCGAGGCTGCTTTGTCCCAGCGCCGTAAGCGTTCCGATCACCGTGAACGGCACACCTTTGACGATGATATTCTGACCCACCGGATCGCCGGCGCCCGCAAAAAGTTCGCTGACGTCGGTCTGGCCCAAGACGGCGACCTTGGCAGAGCTCGCGATATCTTCGTCGGTAAAAAATGTTCCCGATGCGAGCGGCCAGCCTTTGATAAAGGTGTAGGTCGGCGCGACCCCGCTGATCGTGGTTTGCCAGTTATTCCCACCGGCAACGACTTGCGTGCGAACGGTAACGAGCGGCGAGACAGCCGCCACGCCGGCAAGTGGCGTCATCGCCATGCCATCGGCGGGCGTCAAGGTCGAGGCACCCCCGAAGCCCGTGCGCGCACCGCCCTGCGTCACCGAACCCGGTTGCACCACGATCAAGTTCGATCCAAGCGCGTTGATGCTATTGGTGACCGACGTGCGCGCGCCGCTGCCGATCGCGACCGTCACGATAACTGCCGCCACGCCGATGACGATGCCGAGCATCGTCAGGAGCGAGCGCACTTTGTTGCGAATCAGCGCCTCAAGCGCAAGGCGCACGGTCGCCATAAAACTCATGCCACGTTTTTTTCTGCGTCGCGGCGATGCACGTTCGGGCCATCGGAAACGATCTTACCATCGCGAAACGTCACGAGGCGCTTGGCATAAAGCGCGATGTCAGGCTCATGGGTAACAAGCATGATTGTGATACCTTGTTCGTCATTGAGCCGCCCCAGAATCGACATGACGTCGTCCGACGTCTTGGTATCGAGCGCGCCGGTCGGCTCGTCTGCGAGAATCAACCCGGGGTTATTGACCAGCGAGCGCGCGATGGCCACGCGTTGTTGCTGGCCGCCTGACATTTGGTTTGGCGCGTGCTGCGCGAGTTCGGCAACGCCGACGATGGCCAGCTTTTCGAGCGCGATACGACGGCGGTCGGCTTCCGGAACGCCCGCGTAGACCATCGGAAGCTCGACATTTTCAAGCGCGCTGGTTCGTGCAAGCAGATTGTAGGATTGAAAAACGAATCCTAAGCGGCGGCTTCGGATGTCGGCGCGATCGTCCGCACTCAGATTCGCAACATCCTTGCCTTCAAACGTGTAACTGCCCGAAGTCGGCGTGTCGAGCAGCCCGGTGATCTGCATGAAGGTCGACTTTCCCGAGCCCGACGGTCCCATGATCGCAATAAACTCGCCCGGCTCGATCGTCAGATCCACACCGTCGAGCGCGAGCACTTGCGTTTCGCCGATGGTGTACACCTTGCGAAGCCGTTCTATGCGCACGACCGCAGTCACTAATGAATCCCTCGTGTTGCGTTGGAGCTTGAACCGCCCAGCGCCGGCGCGGCAGCGTGGGTCGCGTTCTTCGTAACCACCGTTCCGCTCGTGCTTTGACTCACCACGACCAAATCGCCGACATCCAATGTGCTGCCGGCGCTCAAGCTAACGGCGGCTTGCGTGCTGTTTGCGAGCAGCACCGTTACGTGTTCGGCCTGCAATTTTCCGGCGTGCTCGACAAAGACGACGCCCGTCGTCGCGGTGTTTCCGCTCGAGGCGCCGCCGAGTGTCTGTCCCCAGGCCGCTGAACTGTTCGTCGCGGTGGCGCCGGCGCTACGCGCGGCGCCGAACTGCAACGCCGCAAGCGGCACGATTAAGGCATTGTTGGCGCTCGCCGTGTCGATCGTGGCGTTTGCCGTCATCCCCGGAAGTAGCGTTCCGGTGGGATTAGCGACGTCGACGACGACGTCATACGTGACCACGTTGTTGAGCGTCTGTGGATTGATGCGCACCTGGGTCACGTTACCGGTGAAGGTCAATTTCGGATACGCCAGCACGGTGAACGTCACCGTGTTTCCAGAAACGATGCCGCCGATGTCGGGCTCGCCGACATTGATGTCGACCTCCATCTTGGCCAGGTTTTGCGCGATGGAAAACAGAGTCGGCGCCGCCAACGAAGCTGCGACCGTTTGGCCGACCGAGACCTCGCGTGCCACCACGGTTCCGTTCACCGGAGAGGTGATGACCGTGTGTTGCAGGTTGAGCTGCGCTTCCTCCACCGTGGCTTGCGCAGCTTGCACCGCGGCCACGGCGGCATTCGCGCCTGCGCCTTGCGCTTGGGTCTGCGCCTGAGACTGCGTGTAGGCGGCCTGCGCCTGCGCTAACGCAGCTTCATCTTGCATGACGGTCGATTGATCGGCCTGCACCGTTTCTTGCGCAACGTAGCCGTGGCTCAACAGCGATTGATCGCGCGTGAGCTGTTCCTGCGCGGCGGTAAGCGCGGCTTGCGCTTTAGGGATCGCGGTCTGGGCGGCCGTTGCGCCGGCAGCTTGCGCAGTCGTGTTTGCACCGGCTTGGGTCGCGCTCGCCCGAGCCTGCGCGAGCGCCGCCGTTGCCTGATCGAGTTGCGACTGGAAGCTACTCGGATCGATCCGCGCGAGCACTTCGCCCATTTTCACCTTCGAGTTGAAATCGACGTAGAGCTGCGAAATGATCCCGGAGACTTGAGTGCCGACGGTGACCGTGTTCTGCGGATTTACCGTTCCCGATGCCGTCACGCTTAGCACGAGCGTCTGTCGCACGATCGGTTTCGTAACGTAGCTCACGGCGGCGTGGCCGCGTAGCGCGACGACGGCGACGATCGCCGCAAGAACGAGAACACCGGCGCCAAGTGCCGCGAATATCCAGATGGGAATGTGTGGAAATCGTTTGAGGCCCCCGAACCATCCCGGGATCGCAACTGTTGGCGTGGACATCTTCTCTCGGTCGCCTCTTTTGGTCTATGCTTGTACCGTGAACGTGTTAATGGTCATGCCGCCCGCCTGGGTGGCTTTTGCGCTCGCATGGGTCGGCATCACGGGATACAGCGCGAGAGTTACGGCATCCGAGCAACTTGGTTCGAAAACGCAGCAAGAAATTTTTGACTACACGTTTCTCAAGCCGTCCAGCGCGACGATGCACGTGCTAACCGGTCCTAACGCCGGCGTGACGGTCGTGTGGAGCGGTGGAACCACGGTGGTCGCTCACCGCGGCTCTGGCCTTGCCGCCATGTTCAAGAAGACATTTCCACTTCACGATCCGCAAGTGACCACGATTCGCGGCTCGTCGCTCGATCAGCTGAGTTTCGGCGCCATCCTCACCCACGGTGCCGACACGGCGGGTGTCGTCGCCGAAGGCAACGGTCCCACCATCGACGGTGTTGCGACCGATGAGGTCACGCTGGTTCCCACCAACGCCGTGATCGACACCGGATTGACGCTGGAAGTAATTGACCTCTCGAAGGTCACGCACTTACCCGTGCGCTTAACCGGCTATGAAGGCGCCGCACTCGTGCGAACGATCGACTTTTCGAACGTCGACCCGCACTAAACGTAAAACGCGTCTACGGCTGGCCGACCCTCTGGTTGGCGTTGTTCAGAAGATAGACTTTATCCGCGTGTCGCATGCCGAGCATCTTTTGATCGTAGACGATGCCGACGTAGCGCCCGGCTCGTATGTCTTTCATTTGGTACGTGGTCTTCCCGTCGGCCGAAAAGAGCTGATCGAAGTGCGGGACGATTTCGAAGGCCAGCGTTTGTTTCGTCCGCGTGTCCTCGACTTTGATGCTGTTGTCCGAAACGTGGATGACGGTACCGTAGAACGTCGACGCGGCGAGTGCCGGCGCAGGTGCGCCGAGCAGCAACACGGTTGCCGTGACCGGTGAGAGGAACAGTGCGAGAGGTCGTTGCATGGCGATTCTTTCTTTAGTTGCCGCCCGGGTTGGTGATAATGAGTCCCGTCGGTGGTGCGGAGATGGTAACGCCGGCGCCGCCCGCGAGCGCTCGCCCTCCAAAGGCATTGATGGCGGAAGTTATCGCGATCGCGCCGGTCGGGGCGATGATGTTTCCGTAGAAGGCGGCGCCGACAGCCACGCCGCCGAGTGTTGCTCCGCTCTCATCCGCCCAATAGATGTTGCACGCGTTCGCGCCGTTTACAAGGATCAGGTTGCCGCCGGGTGCGGCCATCGTAAGTGCTGACCCGATCTGGAAGATGAACACACTCTGCGGGTTACCCCCGCCGTCGAGCGTCAGTGGTCCGGCCGTGATCGACATCGTCGAGGCCGACTTGTAGACGCCGGCGCCGAGCACGCCTAACCCGCATACCGCCGTTCCGGTCGGACCGCAATTCGCAACACCCGAATATCCGACGGGTACCTGCGAGAGATCGTAGCCGCCGCCGAAGGTGGGGGCAGTCGGCGTTTCCGCGTCGGCAAGGTTATACGCGTTTGTCACCGCTAACTGCGCGCCCGTGAGGAACGCGGTGTTCGAATTGTAGCCGGTCGCATAGATCGCCGTCGCTCCGCCCGCGGTGTTTGCACCGGTAATTCCGGTCACCGTCGTCGTGGGATACGCTCCGATCAGATCGTCATTGAACGTTCCATAAATGTTGGTGCTGCTCGCGCCGACAGCATATGTCACGAACATGCCGCCGGTGTTCGTGATGCCGCCCGCGCCGAGCAAAGCAAAGGGCGCGGCGAGGCCCAGCGGGATCGTGAAGGCACCGCCCTGCGAACAGGCCGCGAGAGGAAGTGGCGTTGGCGCCGGCGTCGGCGTAATAATCGGCGTCGGTACGGTTCCCGGAGGCGTGGGCGTCGCGCCCACTGGTGTCGGAAGCGTGTGGAGAGACGGGACGCTGCAATTGCCGCAGCTACACGCGGTTAGAAACGCGATCGCTACGACGACGGAGAGCAACCGAACGAAGCGCAAGGGTTTGAGCATCTTCATCGTCCTTAAAGCTTTATGCCGAGGCCAAGATAGGGACCATCATGCGTCTGACCGATCGGCGCGTTCTTTTTGGCACCGTATTCGTCACCGCCAAAGCCCCCGTAAAGGTAGAGCGGGAAGTGCCGCAGCGCGAGCGCAAGGCCGATGTCGAGCTTCCAGATCGAGTACTGCATCTGATATGTCTTGCCCGCGTTCGAACTGAACGGACTGCTGACGGTGTAGCTGCCGGTCGCGCTCGGATAATAGAACGCGGAGCCGTAGTAGCTGATCCCCGGACGGAGATCGGGCAACTTTTCGACGCCGACGCCGAGCCCGTCCCAATGCGGATATCCGTAATTATTAGACGTCCAGATGTATCCTAGCCCAACGTAGAACCGAGGACTCGCGACCTGGTACTCCAGCCGCCCATCTAAACTAACTTGGTGCGCCCAGAACACCGGCGTAAACGACGTGCCGCCGTCGATGGTGGCAAAATGTGTAAACTGGTTGCCGACCAAGTCGGTCAGACTGTCGCTCGTGATATAGGAATCGTTGCGATAATCGACTTTCACGGCGAGCTTTGAATTGAGCGGCGCGTAGGCGAAGTTCATCTGCCACGACTCGCAGAACGGGCCCGCGACGAACTCGTTGTAGTTACTGGAGCTCCACGTGCTGGCGCCTTGGAGGAAGAATGTGTACGACCCCGGCGTTGGGATGGGTGTGGGCGTCGGCGCAGCGGTTGGTACCGGCGTCGGCGGTGCGGTCGGCGGCGCAGTCGGTGGCGGCGTCGGCGGAATATACCGAACGACGACGATCTGACGCGTCGGCTCCCACTCAACGTAGGCACCTAACGCTTCGGAAAGCACGCGCACCGGGACGAGCACGACGCCTTGGTAGAGGATCGGCGGTACATCCAGCGGGCGCGACGCGCCGTCGACGACGACCTCATTCTTGCCCAGCGTGACCGAAGCGCTCGTGTCACCGCGCGTCACCGTGTAGGTATCGCCCGAGACGGACACGGTCGCGCCCATCGCTTCGAACATACTCTGGAGCGGCACGTAGATCTGACCGTCTTTGACCAACGCTGCGAGCACGCGTCCTTGTTTGAGCGTGTCGGGCTTGGCGTACACGGTGTGATCGTTGTAGAGAATCGGAACTGCACCCGACGGCGGGGCGCCGAAATTGGTGGTTGTATCCGCCGCCGCTACGAGAGCCGGCGATACATCAGCCACGGCTACGGCACTAGCGCAGATGGCCAGAGCCAAGCATAAAGCGAGCGAGCGCGTTACCATGTCAGAACCGCACCATCATTACACCATTGCTCATGTTACAGGGCTGCGATCCGGTGTTGGCCGGCTCGCGCACGTCCATCCGAAACCCGAGCGCCGTCGTTTGGGCGCCGGCTTGCGCCGATCGCTCCGCGACGTATTCGAACGCGTACGATTGACCCGCTCGCAGCGGCGGAACGCCGCGCGAATCGAGCTTGGTGCTGCCCTTATAAATGTCGACGAATTGCAGCGTATTTGAGGCTTGCGCGGTGCTTCCCAAGTTCACGACTTTGCCGCTCAACCGGTAGTGATTGAGACCGCCGGATGACTGCATGCCCTTGACGGCGACCGAGACGATCGCCGGGTCAGCCCCCATACATGACGTCGCGGACGCCGGAGCGGGCTGCAAAAAAAGAAGCAACGCGAACGACCCTAAGGCGGCACCAGGCCGGATTGCCACATTCGTACCCATGGCACAACCTTAGCTTGGACGCGGTTGGGGCCGGTATAGTGAAAAACCCGGTTTAGGGCTCCTCGGGCACGCTGTCCCACCCGAGGACGCGCGCAATCAACTCCGTGCGATTCCGGCTTTCGGTCTTATCGACCATGCTCTTGATATGATCCTGAACCGTCGAGGTGGTGATGTTCAGGGCCTCGGCGATTTCCTCGAGCTTGGCTCCGTCGAGTAACAGCGCGAGCACCTCGAGTTCGCGCGGTGAGATATGAAAGCGCGCAGCCGGCCCGACAAGTGAATGCGTCGGCTGAAAACGGTCGATCCGAACGCCGATGAAGAGGCCGGCCGGCCCGGTCACCGGCTGCGTATGCACGACGAGAAACGGCACCGGACGCGCGACGCCCGGAAGCTGCGTGGCGGGATCACTCTGCCAACCGGCAATCAGTTCGCGCACCGTCTCTTCAAGGACGGCCGGGAGACGATCGGAAAGTCGCGTGGTCAGCCCGGTGAGGGCGGCGCGGCGCTGTTCCTGCGACGTCCAGGTCATCACGATCTGCAAATCTTGGTCCAGAACGTAGTGCTCACCTTCGGGATTTTCGATGGGGTTTGGTGCGCTATCGCGATGCCCGGCGGTCGAACGGGCCTGCGCGCTGGCATTCAATCGCAGGGAAGACAGGCGCTCCGACCCCGAGTCGAGCGCCAACGTGAGCATCGCGATTTCGCTCGACGAGAACGGACCCAGCTCGCTCGTTCGAAGCAGCGTCAGAATCCCAAAGTTGGCTTTGCCGTCGGCAAAGAGCAGGGTGACGCCGCTCGCGTAGTCGCCGAGCGGACCGAGTGTTGCGGCGATTCGCGGGCCCGTCCTCGATTTCTCGCGCTGACGCGAGACCTCGCCCTTGAGCGCAGCCAGCTCGCCGCCATCTCCACTCGAGCCGAGCAAATTGCCCAGGTCGCCGTCGGGCTGGGGCCGCGCGAAGGCCCAGCGCGACGCGGGAACGACGCGAAGGATCGCCTTTACGATGGGATATGCCGGATCCGACTTCGGTATGGTGTCTACGATCACCATATCGCGCTTTTTCACGATGGCTGCCTTTTACTGGGGGTGGTACCTTGGGACCAACGATTCTTCGCGAGGAGCGCTAACATACCATGGCCCGCACCTGTTGCTTGGCCGCCATTGCACCGGAAGACCTTCCCATGCTCACTGCCGCGTTGAACGCGGCTGTCGCCCATGCCGACGCGAGCATTGCCCAACTCGACGTCTCGGTTCTCCGAGCGCTCGCGCCCGACGTGCTCGTCATCGACATCGATCGATTGGACGTGGATCCGATCGAAGCGATCCGTCAGCTCCGCTTCGTGCTGCCGGATTGCGTCATCGTCGTCTACACGAGCGGCACGAACTCCGAGGTGGTCCGCGCCTGCCATAACGCCGGCGCGAATTGTCTGCTTTCAAAAGCTTCGGACGAAGCACAACTTGCTGCCGGGCTCCGCCGTGCGATGTGGAGCGGCTGCTTTACCGACCCTCGATTCGTCTCATCATTTTAACGCATTAATCGCGCTCTGACCTACACGTAGCAAACCGCCACACGAACGGCGGCGGGTACTCGCTTCACGCGGCGCTCGCGTGCGCCGAGGTGTTTCAACGAGCGATCGGATTCGATGTAAACCTCGAGCGTATCGCAGAAGTCAATAAAGACTGCGACGCTGAGACGAAGCTCCACCGTCAATTCGTGCTGGTAGCAAATCTCGCAGGGTTTGGAGCGTGGCTCTTTCGCCACCCGGTCGGCGGCAACACGAAGCATCCCGGACTGTTCGTCAAGGCTCGGCGTCCGGACTCAGACACGCGATGATCGTTTGGATCACACGCTTGGTGTCCTCGGGATCGCGGACGGCGATGCAGTCGACGCCCGCCTGTAACGCGGCGTAGTCGTTCCCTCCAGGGAAAATCGCATCGCCGACGTACAGCATTTGCTCGATCGGTACGTGGAGGACGTCGCGAAGCTTGTGAATCCCGTACGCCTTATCGATGCCGGGCCGCGTCACGTCGATCGACGTCGTGCCGCCGAGTCGCACCGAGAAGTTGGGCAACGTCCCATCGAGGATCGCCTGAATCGCCTTGCGTTTAGCGAAGCCGGGATCCCAGGTTTCCTTCGCCTCTAGCGGCGCTTGTTGACCCAGCGCCGAGTAGGTGATCTGCGTTCCCCGATCTTCGATGCGTTCGCCCCACGTTTGCGCCGGTTGAAATCCCGCCTGCGCGACGGCTTTTTCGAGCTCTGCTTCAATGACGTGTCTTTCCGCGTCGCTTAAATCTTCCGAATACAATTTACGCCACTGGCCGTCATAGCTGAAGAACTTCGTTCCGCTCGTCGGTAGGAGCGAAAGGTTTTTCAGCGCGCTGCCGGCCGGGAGACGATCGATCACTTGCGTTTGGAACTGTGGCAGGTCGCCGCCGGAAATGATGGCGACTTTTACCACCTTGAGCAGGCCGGCGAGTAGTCCCGTCATCTCATCATCGAGCGCTGATTTGCTCTTCGCCAGGGTGCCATCTAAATCGAACACGATCAGGTTCTTCATCGCGACCACCCTTCCACTTAGGGTTGCATCGTCAGGAGTTCGAATGTCCCGGGCACGGCGCGGAATCGGTCGCGTGGCGAGGTCGCGTTCGGATTTTCGATCATCTTTGCCGTGACGAGAAAGACGTTGCCGGTTGAGGGATCGAGTTCCATCGTCCGCGCGCCGATCACCGTCGTGGCATTTTGAACGACGGCGAAGTGGTTGGGATCATCCTCGTGCACGACGGTCAGCGTTGCATCTCGTCCATTCGACGCAAATGCAAGACCGGTGTTCGCATCGAACCGGGTCGCGTCGGTGCCGGCGCCCGTCGGAAGCGTCGCGATCACGTTGCCGCTATCGGCGTCAACCACGCCCATCTGTCCCTGACACGCGGGGAAGAGACGCCGGTGCTGCCGATCCATCGAGAGCCCCGAGGGATGTTGGCAGGCGCCGAGCGCAAAACGCTTGACGATCGTTGCGCTGCGCGCATCGATCGCCACGATCTCACTCGTGCTTTCGATATTGTCGTAGACCATGCCGTGCCCGTCGACGGCAGGAAATTCCGGCCGTCCACCTAGCGGAATCGTCGCAACGACAGTGTCGGTTTGCGCATCGATCGCGGTTGCGTCGTTGCTGCCGCCGTTGAAGGTAAAGACGCGCTTGGTCGCGGGGTCGTACGCGATGCCGTCGGGATTCTTGGCATCGGTGTGAATCGTCGTGAGGACCTTGAGCGACGCGAGATCGAACACGGTCACCGTGCCGTCGCCGCCATTCGAGGTGAAGCCCCGGCCGAGATCAGCGGCGATTGCGATGCCGTGCACACCCGGGGTATTGCGAATGTCACCAACGACGCGACCACTCGCAGAATCGACGACCATGACGTGGGTCGAGCGTGAAATGAACAGGTGCTTCGTCGACGGATCGATACTGAGGTAGTCCCAGCCGCCATCGCCGCCGAGCACGTGCGTGGCAGCCAGATGGTAATTCGCGAGAGCGGCGGCCACGAAAATGGCGGCAAGAAATCTCATGCCTGCCTATCGGCGCCGGGCCGCGCGGACTCCTCCGCTACTTCTTGTAGGTGTTCTCGATCCCAGGGTACGGCTTTTGGACGTAGCTATACTTCTCGCCGCAGACGCGGCAGATGTTTAGCGGACTACCGAAATGCTCGTGCGGAGGATAGATTTTTGCCGCAGCGGGCGCGCGTTTCTTGACGACGCGAACGGGGACGAGGGCGGGCTCGGGAGCGGTTTTGGGCTCCATCGATATATGTACGTTTCCGGCTCTCGAGCTGAGAGCTGCACGCATTCAGAATTGAAGACGCACTAGCGTTATTCGCGATTTCACGAAAATCGGCCTCTGTGGTAGAGTTAATCCCCCAGAGGAGAGCCACGATGACGCGTCCGCATGAAGATCTCCAGCATCATACCGCCGTCGATCACCGCCCCGGCGGCTCACCACTTGCGTTAGCAAAAAACGTGTGGTGTGCGATCGATCTCGTCCACGTGAAGAGCGATCGCGTCAGTGCCGGAATCTCGGCCTACGAAACGCTGATCGAAGAAGCGAAAAAATCCGCGGCGAAAGTTGGGCGCGCTGCGATCCTACGAGCGGGCGACGATCGCAGGATCCTTGCGTTGATCGAAGTCGGCGGTCACGATGCGTTCAAACACGTGCAATCGGCGTGGGACGACCATCATCTCCTCGCGGAGCATCGCACCGTTGCCGAATCCAGCAAGCTGACGCTCTACCAAGTGATCGCCATGACGGGTGACTGCGCACTCGACCCGCAATCGAAGGATGCTTACGCGGTCGAAGGCTTCCCCACGGGCCCTCAACACGTTGCGCAACTCATCGCCACGCTGGCCCCGGCGCAGGGGTTTCTCGGCGCCCTCCTCTTTGGGACCGACGACGCGACGAAATCTCTCGTGATCTATCGCTTCGAACACGCAGCGCAAATCGAGGGGCTGCGCGCAGCAGCGCAGCCCGTTCACCCGGTTAAGACATTCGCGTAGGTTAGGACTTTCGCGAAACCTTCTCGAGTGCCTCAATCGCGTAGCGCCGGCGGCGCGGACCACCTTCGGAGGCCTTGAGGAATTCGACTTCCACTTGCGCATCGGGATGGACGGCGGTAACCACCGCGACTTCGTCTTCGTCCTTCACGACCACATGATCGCCAACGTGAATCATTCCATCGGCATATGATAGGCGCTCGCCAGGTCCTTCATCGAAGATCCCGGACCAAGGAGGGGCCTATGCGCGGGATGCTGTCGCAGATCCGGTTCCAGGCGATTGTCGTCGCTCTGGTTCCGATTGCGGTGCTCGCCGCGATGCTCGCCTATACGATCGCCACCCGCAACTCGACGGGCGTTACGGCCTTTTGGGCCGACCACACGGAGCGGGTCATCGAAGCCAATGATACGCTGACGAATGCGCTGGCCGAAGAGAGCCGCACTGCCGCACTTCATCACGACATCGCTGGATTCGAACGCGCGAGGCGAGAAACGAGCCGGCGCGCGACCGCGTTGCTCGCGGCCGCAAACGCGACACCCGCCGAACGGCGCCAAGCCCAAATTTACGTCAGCACGGTACGTTCGGCCGATCGCGTTCTGGCTTCAGGAGCTACTCCGTCTCAACGATTGGCGGCGCAGCTCAACATTGCTAAGCGCGACGTCGACAAATCCCAACGCATTCTAGCGGTGACGGCGCTTCGCGCCGCCAGCGACTACCTCACGCGTTTTTCGACGATCATTCTTGTCACGCTGCTCGGCGGCGTTGTGCTTTTCCTAATCCTCGCCGGAGGATTCGGCACACACGTCTGGCTGCGCGCCCGGCACTTGCGTAGTAACGCGCGGGCGCTACGCGCCGGACGCGATCCCGATCCGCTTCCCGGCGGCGACGAACTCGCGGTCGCCGAACGCGAGTACCGCGGTTTGCTGGAACGGTTGCAGCAAGAGCACAACAACGTCGCCGTCTTGCAGCAAGCTTTGCTCCCGCAAACCTTGCCTAGCGTGCCCGGCGTGCGGATCGACGCCTCGTACGCGCCGTCGACCGAAAACGCCGACGTGGGCGGCGACTGGTATGACGTCTTTACGCTTGGCGACGGCCGCTTGGGCGTCAGCGTCGGAGATGTCGCCGGACACGGACTGCAGGCATCGAGCATGATGGCGCAGATTCGGCAATCCGTGCGCATGGCCGCCCGGTTGTACGATCAGCCGGTCAGCGTGCTCCAAGCCGTCAATCGCGCGCTCTATGAAGACGGCGGACTGCTCGCCACGCTCTTCTACGGCGAGCTCTCGCTCAATACCGGATTGCTGGTGTATGCTTCGGCGGGTCATCCGCTTCCGATTACCGTTCAAGCGCGCGGCGTTGTCGAGCAGATTCCGGGCGGCGGTCTCATTATGGGTGCGCAGCGCAACGTCGAGTATCGACAATATTCGCTCACGCTCGACGCGGGATCGGCCATCGTGCTCTTCACCGACGGCTTGGTCGAGAGCGGAACGCGAACGGAATACGACTACGACGCCGGGATACAACGCTTAATCGACGTCGTGAACCGCCAGTATTACAGCGCGACCGAAAACATCGCGCAAGCAATTCAGCGTGACGTGCTCGAAGGACGCCCGCAGCTCGACGATGCCGCAGTACTGTTCATCGGCGTCACCGACGTCGGCTTCGCGCGTGGAAACGCGACAAAAACCTGGGCAATCGACGCGCGCAGCGCGTCTGCGGCTCGGCGCGCGAAGCGCGCATTTCTCTGGCGTTTGGGTGAATTTGCGCCCGACGGCACCGATCTCTCCGCGCCTGAGCTCATCTTCGGCGAACTGGTGGGCAACGTTGCGCGTCACACGCCGGGAATGGCGGAGATCACGCTCGAGGTCGACGATAACGTCGCACTGTTGCACGTTCGCGACGAAGGGCCGCCGATCGTGCATGCGGTGTCGCGTCCGGAAGATTTGGCCGAGGGCGGTCGCGGCTTATTGCTCGTGGAGAGCATGGCCCGCGATCTCACGATCGGTCGCACGGCCAACGGCAATCATGTGACGGTGGTGTTGCCCATCACGCTTAACCGGCGTGAAGCCGGGCCGCGTGCGCCGGCGCGACCGTTGCGCCAGCGCACGCTTCCAGCATAGACCGATAGGTTAGGCGCCGAGTTTGATGACGCGCGATCGGCTTGGTGGTCGGTTGCTGCGAGCCGCCCGCCGGCTCCACACTGATCGCGGTTGCCGCGGTGTTTGCTGCGTTCGCGGGGATCGTCACCAGGGCGCTGCCGTGCTCGTCCGGGGTAAACGTGACCGACGGCGTCACTGTTTTCGCGCCTTTTGCCAGCGTCCACATCTGATACACCTTGCCTACCGGTAGCGCGGGCAAGCCATGCAGCACGATGAAGAGCCGGTCGGGCGCAACCAGCACGTCGCCTTGCGCGAACGCAACGCGGCGCGCGGCCGAGAGATCCGCGATCGTCGCATGCTGTTGCTCGACGACCAGACCAAGGCCCGCAGCGAGCAGCAAACAAGCCGCAGCCAGTGCATACGGCAGGGCATACGATGAGCGCTTCGAGCGCGATCCTTGCGCCCCGAACCTCCTTCATAATACGCATCTTGAGCAATGGGCTTGGAACCGCTTCGCTTTCGCCCGCAATTCCGACCGCACTTACGACTGGGCGCAATGCGTCGTACTCGGCGCAGCACTCGTCGCACGTGCGCATGTGTGCCGCGACTGCGCGCGCTTCCCCAGCGTCCAGCGTCCCGAGCGCGAAGGCAGCGACGTTGTCGAGCATCTCGTCGTGCGCATTCATACTGCAACCACTCCGTCGAGGGCGGCGCGCAACTTGCGCAGCGCGGCGCGGATGCGCGTCTTGACCGTGCCAAGCGGGGTGTCCGTACGCCGTGCCAACTCTTGATGCGTCAGCCCACCAAAGAAGCCGAGCGTAATGAGCATGCGTTCGGATTCGGAGAGCTGCCCGAGCGCGCGGCGAACGCTCTCGCCGTTGAGGTGCGCAAACGCCGTATCTTCAAGCGCATCTTGCTCGGGCATCGATTCGGGCAGCTCGACCTGCGGGTGTGCCGCTCGCGCGCGCATGAGATCGAGCGCTCGATTACGCGTCACGCGCACGAGCCAACCAGAGAAATTTCCCTCGCGAAACGATTCGGGTGCGCTCCACAACTTGAGGAACACGGCTCTGCGTCACGTCTTCCGCGCTCCCGGGATCGTTGAGCACCCGCAGAGCCACGCCATAGACGAGCCGGTGATAGGCATCGTAGAGCGCTTCAAAGGCGTCGGAATCGCGGGCGCGCACACGCTCCATGAGCTCGCTTGCGTTGACCACAAAGCCGTTTCTTCGCCACCGTTCATCGTCATAACCCTTTAGTAAGATGAACGTGGACGACGGCGTTATGGATTCATGGTTACTGCTGCGGCGGCCACTGAAGCATGCGGTAGACGCGGGCGAGCGATCGCAGGCTGCGTATCTCGGAATGCTCGAATTCCGCGACCGTGGCTTCGAGGTCGTCCTGGCGCGCTTTAGCGCGGACGTCGTGCACGATTGAGGCGGCTTGGGAAAGAATCTCTGAGTGGTCCATGGGGTCCCATATACCCTTATTTTGCGTTTTTGGGTACCTTTAGAGGACAATCGGCAGCCTAGGGCCCGCATGTTAGGAACGGTGTGATACCGATATGTCGCTTTGGGAACAGCTTCTGGTTATCGCCGCCTTCGGCCAGGTGATCGTCATCGGCGTCGGCGCGATTTTCGCGTATCTGCAAATTGGTGGTTTGCGCCGGCAGCAGGAAGCTCAGCTGATCCGCGAGATTTTCGCCACGTTTAACGAGCCGGGGTTTGCCGGCGCGCTCGACTTCGTCTATAACGGTCTCTCGAAAAGGCTGACCGAACCGGCCTACGTCGAGCAGATCGCCCAAGGCCGCGCCACGGTCGAAACGCACCGCGAATTGATCGTGCTGCATTTTTTCAACGAACTTGGCCTGCTGGTGCACGAGAAGATGGTCGGCGAGCGGCCGATCGTGTTCATCGTTGCCTCACCAGCCATGCGTGCGTGGGAGCAGCTCGCTCCCGTCATCGAATTGATGCGCCGCCACTTTCCCCACGCGTATACGCCGTATGAGTCGCTGGTCGTTCGTGCGCGCGCGATCGATCTTTCGACGATCAACGCGCGATTTATGGCCGAGACGCCCCAGCTGCGCGAGCAGTGGGAAAGCACCGCGCGCGACCTCGCGGACGCTAGCGACCGTTCTGCGTCAGCAAGTAGTCCACAATCGCGCTGACGTTGCTGTCGGCGACCGGCGCACCGTAGGCCTTCTGCATTTTGACCACTTCGGCGGTCCATTGCTTGCGATTGAGCGGCGGTTGCGTGTAGACGTACGCCGCGGAGTGGCAGGTCCGGCAGTTCGCGGTCGCGAGGTCAGCGCCCGGTCCCGGTTTGAATTCCACGTTGTCGCTCGGCAGGGTGATCGTCACGGTCGATGCGGCTGCGCCGAGGATCAGCACCGCACTAGCGAGAGCAGCGATACGAATGACGTCCCTCATGCTACACGCACCTCGTACGTCTCGATGACATTGCGCAGGTAGCCGCCCGGATTCCAGACCGGCACCGTCGTCTGCGTCACGCCGTTATTGGCCGTCGCGCGGCAGGCGAGCACGTACGAGGCACCGCGCTTGGCCGTGAAGCCGATCTCCCACGGCCGGAACGAATAGTTGCCAAGGTCGGCTCCAAGCTTTGCTTTGCGCCACGTTACGCCGCCGTCCAACGAGAACTCGACGGCTTTGATTCCTTTCCCACTATCAAAGGCGATCCCGCGAATCGTTTGCGGGCCGGCCTGCAGTGTTTGTCCGCTCGTGACGCTAGTGATGAACGATCGCACCGTCATCTTGTTGATCGGGATCGTCGGATAGCCGGTATCGGTTGGGGCGACGGTGTTGCCGGGCGTGTTGGGAATCCGGTACGCCGTTTTCATCCAAAAGTTGTCGTCGATCGTATCGATCGCCTCAAGCTCGCTAAGCATCTTCATCCAATACGTCGCGTACCACCCCGGCACGACGAGCCGTACCGGATAACCGTTGAGCAGCGGCAGCGGCTGACCGTTCATCTCGTAGGCGATAATCATGTTTTCGTCGATGTCATCGATGGAAAGTGCTTTGACGAACGGCGGCGTTGTCGGAAGCACCGGCTGTTCGAGCCCGCGAAAACGAATCTGCACCGCGCTATCCTTGAGCCCTGCCGCCGCGAGAACGTCGACCAACCGCGCACCGGTCCAGCGCGCATTGCCCATCGCGCCGTTGTCCCATTGACCGCCGGGAACGCGCGGCGAAAATAGTCCGCGGCTATTTCCCGAACACTGGTTGACCGCCACGATCTCCACCCGATCGAATCGAGCGCGTAGATCCTCAACGCTCAGGCTCATCGGCCGCTTTACCGAACCGTGCACCTTGATCCGATGCGTCGCGCCATCGACAGTCGTTGGAATTCCGGCGAGATGCCAGCGCACGTAAAACGCATCGTTGGGCGTGAGGATGCTTTCGTTAAAGACCGCGAACGGGGTTTCGAGCTGAGGCGGCCGCGGCGTCAAAACGATCAGCGAACGCTTCTGGGGATACGCCACCAGCGGGCGCGTGCCGTTTTGGAAGGGGAGCGTCACCGTCGCCGTCGCGGATGCCGCGCCGGCTGAGGCCATTCCAACGAGAAAGTCGAGGCGAGCTAACGTCATGGCGCAACCTCCGTTTCCTACTTGAACAAATCTACCATAGGGTCAACGCTTGGTGCACTCGCCTGCCCCAAATAGTCATGGATGCCGAAGGCGTCTTCGATCGTGCGCAGGAGTGAATAGTGACTGTACGGCGTCGAATCGACCACGCCGCGCGGACCGTGATTGGTGATCACCACCGTCGGAATGTGGCCGCCGCCGGCGTTCGAAGGATCGGCCGGATCGTTGCCGCAGCAGCCCTGCGTGCCGCCGCCGTCGTCTTCATCGAACGTAATCACGATCGCAGCATTGCCTTGCGACCACGCAGATGACGCCATGATCTCACGCGTCAATGTGTCGACCTCACGGTCGCCCCGCGCGATGAGCGCGGACGGATTGTCGGTTCGGCAGTCCGCCGGCGTCCCGTTTCGACCGGCGCCGTGCATTTCGTCGCACACGTTGGGCACGATAAAACTGAATGCCGGCAGCCGTCCGCTGTGCAAGTCGGCTTCGAGCGCGTCGAACCCAACTAGATGCTCGGCGCGTTTCGGATCGCGCTGAACGCCTGCGAAGTTGACGAATCCGGAATGTTTCGAAGCGTAGTAGCCCGACACCACGGCGAGCGAACCGGGCGCCGGCAGCGATTCCTCGTAGTTCTTCCACGAAAGGCCGGCCGCTTCGAGTTGCGTCGCGAGGCTCGGCGCATCGATCGTATGGTTCACGTAGCCCGGCCGATCGCTGTGCGCACAATACGGACGCGAATCATTTGGCACGCAGTAGAATGCGTCGTCGTCGCGGATGCCGTAGGTCGAACCGCCGATCATTGCGACGTAGTTCGGCTCGCTCGGATGCGTCTCGGCAAAGAATCGCGACGCCGATCCGTAGGTCTTGGCAAGTCGCGTGATCGCCGGCGCATCGCTGCTTCCCACGATCCGCGCGTAGTCTTTGTTCTCTTCGACGATGACGAAGATGTGCTGGTAGCGCGGAATGGCCGCATCCGCGGGCATCGTTGCGGCGAGAAGCAAGGCCAACAATCCGATCATGGATGCATCGACTCCAATTGCGTCTGCAGCGGTGCGAGCGAAACGGTGATCATGCCGGTTTGCGGCCGATCGTAGTCGATGACCATCTCAAACACGAGCGCCAAAGCGGCGATATAAATCATCGAGAAGACCGCCGGGCGCGCCCGGGCGCGCGCAAAACTCAGCCCAAGCGAAAACACTGCGATGAAAATAAGCAGGAGCGTGCTCGCGACCGCGGCGAGCGGAACGTGCTGGGTCAGAGCCGCCCGTTGCGCGCTCGCATCGTCGATCGTGTCGTTCAAGGTCTGCATCAAGAGCGAATACCCGAGGTTGGTCTCGTGTGCGCGAAGGTTCTCCGACGTCACGGTCCAGAGAAATTCTTGATCGCGCTCGCTTTCTTTGAGCCGGCGGGAGAAGAGTGCGAAGTCGTGCGGGGCCGAGTACGCTTGCAGCCTCGCCTCCGTATATCGGTACAGCGCGCGCCTGAATTCGGCGCGCAGAGGACCGGGCAGCTGCGCTGCGCGCAGCCAGGTGGTTCCAATGGCGTTCGCCTCCTTGATGACCAGCTGGCGGCGAACGTCGTAGCGACCTTGCGCTTGCGCAAATGAGAAACCCAGCATGAAGGCGACGAGGGCGAGCAGCCCCGTTTGGATCGCGTTCCATATCTCGTCGTTGGTCTCAAAGTGTTGCACCAGGGGGCCGCCGAACCGATAGGTCAGCTCGAGCACCGCCACCATCAAGAGCACGACCGGCCCGATAAAGAACACCCAGTTATCGTGGAAAATCAAATCCGACATGCTATCATCTCCGGGGAACTTCGCGCTCGCTTGGGAGGTGTCCATGAACGCACGATTGGCGTTCGCCGTCTTCTTTCTGATTTCCATTTTTGGCGTGCTGAGCATTGCGCCGGCCGGCGCCACCGGAACGATGCGCGTGCAACAAAGCAACGGCACCGTTCAGGTCTATCACGACGTCCTGATTCGGGTCGCGCAACGATCCTTACGGATTGGGTCGAAAGATCGCAAAGGCGTGTTGGTGATCGACCGCGCGGCCTGCACCTACGCAGGTGCAATCCTGCGCTGCTTACCATCGACCATGAAGCTGGAGCAGAGTGGCCAAACCAAGGAGATCCCGCTCATCACCGGGACGATTTATGTGAATCTCACCGGCGACGATCAGCAGCTCCGCCACTCTTCGACGCAGCTTGCGCCACATGATATTCTGCTGGCGCTGCAAACCAAGCGCGGAACCTATGTTTCCCTGCACGGCCACATCGACGAGATACAGCCATGAAGTGCGCACGCGCGCTTCCCGCGCTCGTCCTTCTGTTTAGCGTTCCGCTGACGGCCCTCGCCGCTCGCGCGCGGCGGCGGCGGCGGCGCGCGGCCCGCGGCGCCGGCGGCGCGACCAGCGGCTCCGGCGGCGCGGCCAGCAGCTCCGGCCGCGCGTGCCCGGCGGCTCCGAGCGGCGGCTTCAATTTCAACAACGATACGCGACCCCAGTCACCGGCGCAGCGACCCAATCCGCCGGCGCAACACCGAATCCACCAGCGCAACGTCCGAATCCGCCGGCACAGCGCCCAATCCGCCGGCGCAACGGCCCAATCCACCGGTGCAACGACCCAATCCGCCGGCGCAACGACCGAATCCGCCGGCGCAACGATCCGAATCCGCCGGCGCAGCGTCCGCCGAGTCCCAACTACCGTCCGCCGAATTACCGGCCACCGCATACCGTAGTGGTGGTTAATCCGATCTATCGCGGACCGGCGTGGGGATGGAATCGCGGCGTTGCATGGTATCCCGCACCGGCATACTGGGGCGGCGGCTTTTGGGGCACGCTGGCAATCGCCGCAACCTCGGCCGCGGTCTTCGGATACATCGTACGGGCAAAACGATCAGCAGATCGTGTCCTATCAGGTGCAGCCCAATAGCCCCGGCGCACAGATGCTGATGAACTATCAGTTAACGCAGACGCAATGCGGGCCACCCAACCTCGTCGTGATCTACGGTCCGGATAACAGCGTGATCTGCGCCTACCCCAACAACTTGGTATCGGCCGGAACCTACAGCCTCGATCCCTCGACGCTCACGCTCTCCTCGTACTGACGGGGCGGCGAGCATGAACGAGAACGAACGCATCACAGCAGGCAAGGCGTTACGGCGTAAGGTGCTGGGCGATGCATACGTCGATCGTCCCGGTCCGCAACCAACCAAATTTGCGGCCGCATTCGCGGAGTTCGCGAACGAGCATTGCTGGGCGAACGTTTGGATCCGTCCGGGGCTGGATCTGCGCACGCGTAGCATGCTCAATCTCGCGATGCTCGCGTCGCTTGCGCGTTGGCCCGAATTCGAAGTGCACATTCGCGGCGCGCTCAACAACGGCGTGACCGAGGATGAGATCGTCGAAATCATTTTGCAGGCAGGCGTGTACGCCGGTATTCCGATCGCCTCTGAAGCATTTCGCGCGGCGGATCGCGCGGTCGCTGCTTACAAAGCCGAAAAAACCTAGAGCGGCGCCAAGAACTGTGCGAGCAGCGGCGTCGCCGGCTTCGCGCGGAGCTGAGTCCATGTCGCGTCTTGCGACGATTCGGCCATGTTCCACGACGACCGCGCGCGCGCAAAGACGCTCGAGCACGTCGGATTCGTGATCGACCAGGAGCATCGTGAACCCAAGCTCGCGCTGCCATTGCGCGATCGCGCCGAGCAGTTCGCGCACCAGATGGCGATCGAGTCCGGCGAACGGCTCGTCGAGCAGAACCAGATGTGGCCGGCGCGCGAGCATGCGCGCCAGCGCGACGCGTCGCGCCTGTCCACCCGAGATCGCGTGCGCGGGGGCATTCCAAATCGGTTCGAGATGCAGACGTTCGCGTAACTGCGCCACCCATTCATCGCCGCCGTCACGCGCTCCGTTGGTCAAGTCCAAAGCGCACGTTCTCGGCCACGCGCAAATGTGGAAACAGATTTGCGTCCTGCGTCAAATAGCCGATTGGACGCCGATGCAAGCGGCATCGGCGGAGGAAAGAGCGTCACGTCATCGAGGGTCACGTGTCCAGCGTCGGGAAGTTCGGCGCCCGCAATGCAGGCGAGAATCGTGCTCTTTCCCGCGCCCGACGCGCCGAACAATCCACACGCTTCTCCCGCGCCGACACGAACGGCGACATCGACGGTAAATTGTTCGCGGCGCTTTTGAGATCTGCGCGTCAAGCATGGCGCGTTTCCTGCACCTTCCGCTGCGCGAGCACGTGCGCGAGCCACGGCAGCGGCAGCGCGGTCGCGAGAAAGATGACCAGCAGCGGCATCACGGCCGGCAATCCAAAGTTTTCGAGGTTGGTCCAGATCGCGACCGGCATGCCGGCCGGATAGTACGCCGTCACCAAAATCGCGCCGAATTCGGTCAACGCGCGCACCCAAGCTAGGCTTAGCGCGACGGCGAACCCGAGGCGCGCAATCGGATACGTCACGCGCCAAAAGACGCTCCACGGATCGTGCCCGAGCAATCCGGCCTGCACTTCGAGCGATCGCGGTACCGTATCGAGTGCGGCGACCGCGCCCAGCACGTAGTAACCGATGCTCGCGTAGACTTGCGTGACGATGAATGCCAGCGGCGTATTGGCCGAAATGCGCACCGAACGCGAGCGAAAGCAAAATCCCCAGTGCAAGCGGCGGCAGCAACACGGAGACGAGCAAGACGGCCTGCCACCATATACGCTCGCGCGGCGCGCAGCGCGCAACATACAACGCCATGGGTGTGCCGAACGCGACAACAATGAGCATCGCAACCGCGGTGAGCCCGAGCGAGACGCGCACTGCGTCGAATGTTGCGCTGCTCTGCCAGCGCCATGGCCCGATGCGCGCGAACAATCCGGCCAGCGGATAGAGCAGCGCGAGTCCGAAGAGCAGCGCGCCGAAGCGTTTCACTTACAGAACAGACGCGCCAACCGGCGGATCGTAGGAATATTTGCGAAGAATCGCTTGCGCTCGGGGTCCGGAGAACCACTGCACAAAGGCTGCGGCTTTATCGGGATGCGCCGCCCCCACGATCGTCGCGGCGTAATAGACGAGCGCTTGGGGATGGTAGGTCTTGCCGTTTAGATCCAGCGTCGCGCTTTGATAGGCCGCGTGCATCGACTGATTCCCTAGGTTAATCTCGTCGGGTAATTGGATGAACGGCAAGCCGAACGGGCCGGGTTGTATGCGATAGGCAGACGCCGCGTCGAGTTCGCCGCTCTGCAAACGCGCTTCGACCGTCGGTTCGGCGAAGATCTGCGCGGCGTTGATCGTGTTGCCGAGGATTTTTTGCGCAAGGCCGGCTTGTTTGTAATACGCTTCGGCCAGTTGCAAGGTGAAGATATGTTGCGCCCCTGCGGATCGGTAGCGGGATCCGTGCGCCCGAAGCGTATCCCTGGCTGCTGCAGGATTACATACCACGGCATCGCGCCGGGCTTATCCGCGTCGGCAAAGGCTTTGGCGAACGCGCTCTTCGGGCTGTAGGCGATGACCATCTCGGTGCGCGCGATCGGCACGGCGTGGAGCGCCTTGCCCGCTTTGAGCACGGTCATCATCGGACCCGGTGTCACGGGCACAAAGACGTCGGCCGGAATGCTTGCGCCGACGATCAATTGCGCTAGCGCATCCGAGCCTTGGGCGCGTCCGTGCATGTCGATGCCCAGAGTCTTGGCGACGGCGTCTTTCACGGGGCCTTCCATCATCGAGCCCATCGAGCCCGCGTAGGCAACGTCGAGCGGCGTGAGCCCTTGCGCAAACGCCTTTGACGTCAAGGCCACACCGGCGAGTCCCAAACTCGTTGCGATCCACTTTCGGCGATTCACGCGATCATTTCTCCCATTGCAGTCACGTCATAGGCGTCAAGTGCTTGCACGTCGAGCCGATACGGTTGCGAGCGCAGGGTTTCCAGCAAAACGCGAATCTCCGGCGCGCTGCTCGCGCGTCGCGAAACGACCAGCATGCAACGCTCTTCGCGCAGCGGGATGAAATCGAGCTCGTAAATGCGCGCGATGCTGGCCATTCCGACGGCGACGTCGGCAAAGCCATGCGCGATCGCGCGTCCGGCATCGAGTTGACCAGGGAGCTCGCGATCGTAACCGGCGACCGCATGCGGATCGAGTTGCGCGCGGCGAAATTGCTCGTCGATGAGTTGCCGCGCACCCGCGCCCGCCGGCCGATTCACCAGGCGCGCGCCACGTCGCGCGAGATCGGCAACGCCGCGTATGCGCAGCGGGTTGCCGCGCGCGACCAGCCAGCCTTCTTGCGTCTTGGCAAGCTCGAAACGTTCGTAATCGTCGTCGGCGGCGCGCGATCGTACCGCGCCGTGCAGCACGGCAGCATGGACGCGGCCGCGACGCAGCTCCTCGAGCGCGGCACGGTTGGTCATCGGCAGCCACAACACGCGCAACTCGCGCTCGCGCAGCATCGCATGTCGCGCCAGCAATCCCGTCGTCACATCGCATCCGCCAATGAGCACGGCCGGTAGCGCGCTGTGCGTGGGCTCGAGCGCGAGGTACTCGCGCGCGACGTTTTCAAACGCGCGCGGCTTCGGACCGGCCGGGGCAGCGAAGAGCTCTTCGACGCTGACGCCCAGCACGCGCGCAAGGGCTAGCGCGATGCCCACGCCGGGCTGCATTCGCCCGGCTTCGATCGCGCTCACCGCCTGCCGGGTTACGCCCGCCGCTTCGGCGAGCGCGCGCTGCGAAAACCCGCGCGCCGTGCGCACGGCCTGCAAACTACACGCAACGATCCGTGCCATAGGGAAAGGATCATTGCCTAGTCAGCGGTCTGCTCCTGCGTTAGGCAAAGATCAGGCGCTCGATGGCGCCCGCGAGCGCCTGGTGTTCGTCTTTGCGTACCTGCGCCGGGACCATCAGCGAGACGGCGACGGCAAGGGCAGGGCGATCGCGCGCGACGATCGTCGCGTAGCCATGCACGCACAACAGCTCGAGATAACGCTCGAACATCCGGACGTGCCGCGCGCGGTGCTCGTTCGCCGCCCTATCGGCCACGCCTGATGCCCATAACGCGAGGAGCCAAGCGCGCAGACGCGCACGCTCCGCATCCACGTCGTTGGCGATCGCGTGCAATTGCGTAAGACGCGTCTCGAACCGGTCGTTCGCGCCTTTAGACCAGTCTCGTAGCAGGTCGTCGCGCGAGGCAAAGTAGCGGTAGAGCGTCGCCGGCGTCACCCCGGCCTCGGCGGCGATGTCTCGCGCGGTGATCTCGTCCCAGGCGGCGCGCCCGAGCAGGCGCCCGAGTGCCGCGGTCAGATTCGCTCGCGTCTGAGCGCCCGCGGCCCGCCGCCGGGGCGGAGACCCGCCCAGTGCCTTCCCGAGGTAACGCCATTTGTTGCGCGGCTTCCCCGTCTCCGGGTCCCGGTAGCTCTCGACCAGATAGCGGTACTCGCGCCCGCCGATCGTCTTGCGCACCTCGTAGCTCATGTGGTAACGGATTTATGGCGTAACGGATTAATTACCTACTACAATGCGCTATGCTGCTGCAGATGAGCTATCGCAAGAACTTCGTCGTCGAGCCAGGGAGCCGCGTCGACCTTGCCTCGATCGACCCCGGTTGTAAGGACGAGCACAAGAACAAGGCCGAAGCGGCCGCCGATATGCAGCGCGACATTGAGAAGCTGTTCGGCCTCCAATACTTGCTCTACGCCGGAAATGAGCGTTCGCTCTTGATCGTGCTCCAAGGCCTCGACGCTGCCGGGAAGGACGGGACGATCGGCCACGTCTTTCGCGGGCTCAATCCGCAAGGCGCTCGCGTGCATTCGTTCAAAGAGCCCTCGCGCGAAGAGGCCGCGCACGACTTCTTATGGCGCGCCCACGTTCCCGCGCCGGAGCGCGGCGAGATCGTGATCTTCAACCGGTCGCACTACGAAGACGTGTTGATCGTACGCGTGCACGACCTCGTCCCCGAAAGCGTGTGGTCCAAACGCTACGAATTGATCAACGCGTTTGAGAAAGATCTCACGCAAGCGGGAACCACGATTCTCAAGTTTTACTTGCACATCAGCGAGAAAGAACAGCTCAAGCGCTTCGGAGACCGCCTCGATGATCCGTCGCGGCGGTGGAAGATCAGCGAGGCCGACTACACCGAGCGTTCGTACTTCGCGCAGTATCTGCGCGCGTACGAAGAGGTGTTTGCAAAGACGAGTACGCCCCACGCGCCGTGGTTCGTCATTCCTTCGGACCACAAGTGGTTTCGCAATCTCGCCGTTTCGAAAATCGTGGTCGAGACGCTCGATTCGCTCAACATGAAACTCCCGCGGACCACCGTCGATCTGGAGGACATTCGTCGCAAGTATGAGCAGGCAAAGTAGCGAATCACTACTCATGAGCATTAGGAAGAAGGCGATTGCTGCGCTCGCTCTCGGCGGGCTGCTCGCGGGCCTCACTCTCGGCTCGCCCGCCTGGGCAAACGGTCTAGTGCGGGTCCAGCAGAGCGACGGTTCGGTGCGCGAGTACCCGCAGACCGCGATGCGTTGGAACGGACAGACACTGTGGCTTCACAGCGCCGACGGAAAGGGTGTGCTCGAGATCACGACGGCAGCCTGCTCCGACGCGGACAACTTGGTGCGTTGCTTACCGTATGCGATCACGCTCCATCAGAGTGGCGCCAAACGACCGATCGCAGTAGAACACGGCACGATCTACATGAACTTTTCAAGCGAAGGGCATCGCGTGCCGTACTCATCCCAACTGCTGGGCGCGCACCATTTGCTCGTCGCGATACGAACGAAACACGGCACGTACATAACCGTGCGTGGCGACGTCGACGAGGTCAAGCAATGAAGCGCTTCTTCCGAATCGGGCTTGCGCTAGCACTTCTTGCTTCGATGCCGATGATGGCGCTCGCTCAGCAACATGGCGGAGGCGGTGGCGCGCACGCCGCACCGCCGCCGCGCCCGATCGGTCCGCCGCCAGCCCCGCGCCCAGCCTACGTGCCGCAATCTCACCCGATGGCGCCGCCGCGTCCTCTACCGCAACCCGGCTTCAGCTTTCCGCACGATCCCCCCGCGCGTCCGGCCCCCGGCTATCCGGCACATCCGATCGCCCCGCCCGCCGCGCGTCCGATGCCGCCGGGCTCTCGTCCGATTGCACCACCGCCGGGACGCCCGGCGTATCGGCCACCGCAGCCGCTTCCCCCGAACTACCGCGGGCCCGTGGTGAGCAATCCGAGCCACTGGGGTCACTACGGCTGGAATCGCGGCCGCGCGTGGTATCCGGCGCCGATTTATTGGGGTGGTGGCTTCTGGGGACCGTTTGCGCTGGGTGCGCTCAGCGGCGCGCTCCTCTACGGATCGATCATCGACTATCAAGATCAAGCGATCTATCCTTCATATGAGATTGCGCCGCTCACGCCCGGCGCGCAACTGCTCCAAAACTACAACTTAACGCAGACGCCGTGCGGTCCGCCGAATCTCGTCGTCATTTGGGGTCCCGGCGACAGCGTGATCTGCGCGTATCCGAACGACCTTGTTTCCGCCGGTAATTATCAGCTCGATCCGACCACGTTGACGTTGGTGTCGGCACCGTCGCCGCAGCAGTAGCTGGTAAAGATGCGCAATAACGCTCATTAAGGGAGGCGTTAACGGCGCAGCGAAGCCCCGTACGCGGAGGTATTCGCTATGGAAGTTTCACGCAAAGGTTTTCTCGCCGGGTCCGCCGCTGTCGTTGCGGCCGGAACGGCGTCCTCGCTCACCCCTGCCGGGGCGGCGCCCGCATCGGTCACGGGTATGACCTTTACCACGCTGCGCGACGGTAACGTCGATCATTTGGGCATTCGCACCCCGCATGGCATCGTTGACGTCTCTCGCGCGGCCAAAGCGATGGGTATTTCTAACGCGCCGCGCACCGTCGAAGACGTGGTCTGCGGACGCGGCAACGTCGCCGCACTGCACCGCATCGCGGCCCAAGCACCTGCCGGCTCGATTCGCAGCGAATCCTCGGTTCAATACGGCCCGCTTGTGTCCACGCCGGAAAAGATCTTGTGCGTCGGTTTGAACTACCGCGCGCACTTGGCCGAAACCAACATGAAACCGCAGCCGTATCCCGACCTCTTCAATAAGTACAACACTTCGTTGAACCGCCACAAGGGAACGGTCGCAGTGTCATCGCTGCCGCTCGTGCAATTCGACTACGAATCCGAACTCGTCATCTTCATGGGCAAAGAAGCGCGCAACGTTTCCGAGGCGGATGCGCTTTCCTATGTGTTCGGCTACGCGTGTGGCAACGATTTCAGCGCGCGCGACGCGCAACTGCGCGTGTCGCAATGGATGACGGGCAAGACGCCCGATCAGTTCGCGCCGCTGGGACCGTGGCTGGTGACCGCCGATCAAGTCGGCGACCCGCAGACGTTGCAAATCCAAACGTTCGTCAACGACGAGACGACGCCGCGTCAGGATATGAATACGTCGGAGATGATCTTTTCGTGCGCGAAAATCATCAGCTACATGTCCGAGTTCATCACCCTGCGTCCGGGCGACATCGTCTTCTCGGGGACGCCGAGCGGTGTGATCCTCGGTTACCCCAAGGACAAACAGGTCTGGCTCAAGGCGGGCGATCGCGTTACGACCAAAATTTCAAAGCTGGGCGAGCTGAACTTTACCCTCGTCTAATGTAAGCCTGGTACGCCGATGAGAGGCCGGGGCTTGCCCCCGGAGAACATGGCAGAGCGATGAAAGCGCTGCTCGGGATGCTCGGCCTCTTGAGCCTGCTCTACGGATGTGGTGGCGGGGGCTACCTTCCCTACGCGCCGCGTTCACTCGACTCGCTGCAAATCAGTTCGCTGGTAAGCGAAGCCTCCTTCACGAGCGGCGTCCCGCCGGGTCTCGTCCGCGCGGTGATGATGGCCGAGTCTGCGGGCGACCCCTCGGCGATTAGCGTAGCCGGCGCGCAAGGGCTCATGCAGCTCATGCCGGGCACCGCTGCCGGCTGCGGCGTTTCCGACGCGTTCGACCCGAATCAAAACGTCCGTTGCGGCGCCGGCTATCTCAAGCAGTTGCTCGACCGCTATCATGGCAACGCGACATTGGCCGTCGCGGCCTATAACGCGGGACCGGGCACGGTCGACCGCTACCACGGCGTTCCGCCCTATCCGGAAACGCGGGCGTATGTCGCTCGCGTGATTTCGGCCTACCGGAGCTTCTAGCTCCGGATCATTCATGGCGACGCTGACCGAACGCCGGCCGCACCCCGCAATCGATTTCGCGGCATGGCGCGTGCCGATACTGGACCGTTACTTGCTGCGCGAAATGGCGGGCCCATTTCTCTTTGCGTTCTTCGCGTACCTGATCTTCTGGGCGCTCAACATCTTCTTCGTAGCGGCAGATTACATCATCAATCAGCACGCGCCGTTCTTTTTAGTGTTCCGCTTTGTGCTCTTCCGCGTGCCGCAAGCGATCCCGATGGCGTTCCCGTTTGCGTCGCTGTTCGCCGGCCTCCTCGCGATGGGACGGGTCATGGGCGACAACGAGGTCACGGCGATGCGTACGTCCGGCATTCCGGTCTGGCGCATCGCGCTAACGCCGCTGCTATTCGGCTTCGCGATGTTTCTGCTGGCGTACGCCATGAACGAATACGTCGCCCCCGCATCGGTCGATATTTCTACGCGTACGTTCTACCAAATCATCTATCACACCGACTCCCTACCGGTCGAGCCACAGTTCTTCCGCAAAGATCCTGACAACGGCAATGTGTTCTATGTGAATCAAGTACTGCCCGACAATAAGACGATGCAGGGCGTGCAGGTCTTTAAACTCGGGCGCTACGGAATTTTCGTGGAAACGCTGCAAGCCAAAACGGCGAGCGTCGAGAATACGCAACTCGCGCTGCATGACGTCATTGATACGCGGTATAACACCGACGGTCTCATGACCAGTCAACAGCACGTCAAGGACATTTTGATCGGGCTTCCGCTCGCCGAAACCGCGGCGCAATTCATGAGCACGCAGAACTCCGATCCCTGGGCCATGTCGAGCAAGAATCTTTCGGCGCAGGTCAAGGCGCTCCAAGCGCAAGGCATCGGCGGCTCGGCACTAGGAAGCCTCGAGGTCAATCTCGCCAACAAGCTGGCGTGGCCGTTCGCGTCGTTCATCGGGGTCGTGCTCGCAATTCCGCTCGCGATGCGTTTCGGCAAACGTGGACGAACGCTCGGCGTCGCAATGGCGATCCTCGCGTTCTTCGTGTATTTCTTGATGACGTCGGCGGCGGCCGCGCTGGGCCGCAACGGAAAGATCGATCCGGTCTTCGCCGCTTGGCTGCCCAATATCATCATGGGCGTTACCGGCATCGCTTTGCTCTGGTTAGAAGAACACTGACGGCGTGAGCTCGAGACCTTCGGGCCGTCGAGGTGCTGCGGCGATAGCGTGCCTCGTCGCTCTTTTCGCCACGTACCTGCCCGCGCAGGGCCAGACCATTGATGACAACGATCGCGTGCTCGGCTTACTCAACCATCAGTCTTGTGCGGTGCATGAGGCTAAACTGTTCGCGCAGGAAGTCGGACAATCACAAGAGCCAGAGGGCAGTCGCTACGTCGCGCAGTTCGAAGGCCTTCCGTCGCCCTCGCCGAGTGGATCGCCAAGCGCTTCGCCGCAGCCCACACCATCATTCGCACCGCGCGGCAACTCGACGACCACGCTAATCGCGACACCGTTCCCGAGCGGTTCTCCCCTTTCGCCGCCGCCGGTCCCGACAGCGACGCCGAATCCATTCGACCAAAATCAACCGATCTTCGTCACTCGCGGCGGCAGCACGCCCCCGGCAATCACACCCGCAGGACACATCGCACCGACTCCGAGCCCCGTGCCGTCCGGTGCGCCAACGCTAAAGCCCAACTACATCGCGGTTCTCGCCGACAAGGTTTCGGGCAATACCGGGCCAGGGCAGCCCGGCGATGCGTCGGGAAACGTGCACATCCTCTACGGCGCCGAAGAGATCGTCGGGGACGACGCGCATTACGACGGCCTACGCACGGTCACGATCACCGGACATCCGTTCATCATCAACCATGCCAAAGATTCTGTTCTCGACGCCGATAAGATCTCGTTTGATACCATCGACCAGACGGCTATTCTCACCAACGGCCGCGGCACCAGCTCCGAAGGCGTAAACGTCGGCCTCGTGCACTTCAGCGCAAAGGATCTGCACACCGATGCCGCGGGCATTGGGCACGGCGTTGCGCCGTCGGTTACGACCTGCGAGCACCAACGCGGCGGTTACCACATCACCGGCCGAAACATGGACGTTTATCCCGGCGACAAGATCGTCATCTACCGCGCGATTCTGTGGCTAGGCGCGGCGGCGGTGTTCTTCCTTCCCAAAGTTGTGATCCCGCTGCGCACGATCGATAATCCGAATCAGCGGCCGAAGTACTTTCCCGACATCGGTTACGACCAGTACGAAGGCTATTGGATCAAGACGCGCATCACGTTCGGGAAGGATCAATATTTCTACGGTTACTATGTCGTCAACTATTTCACCAAGGTCGGCCTGGGTCTGGGTTACGTCGCGTTTTACACTAAGAAGAACGGCCGGCGCAGTGCTAACGTCAATTTCTACGAGATTCATGACAAACGCGTCGATGCGACGACCGACAACCTGACCTTCAACGAAACCGAGAACATCTCTCAAACCTTGCGCGCCAACTTCGCGCTAGGCTACCAGTCGAACTACGGCCCCTACACAAACCTGCCGGCCAACACCAGCGTCAACGTTACCGTCGCGCACCAGACGGCGCATACATCGCAGCAATATGCTTTCACGCGCAGCGCGGTCGGCTCGCAGTCCAGCAGCGATAGCATCACCTTTACGGACAACGATCAGTTTAACCCAAAGCTGAGCAACGCGTTCAATTTTTCGCTTTCAAGCAGCAGCTCCAGCTTCGGTGGCGTCGCCTCAACGAACTCGACGGCGACGCTCAACGACCTGCTGCACTACGTGACGCCCGGCGAAGATTACCAGCTCACCTACAATAAGACGATCGCGGCTCAGCCATACGGCGACGAACAGATCCCACAACTCCAGATCCGCCCGTACAAGTTCTTTCCTCACTTTTGGATTCCGACATCGGCAAACTTCACGGTTGGCCAATACAGCGAGCCCGCCGACGATTTTTCGGCCAGCCGCGCAAACCTCGCGTTCGTACTCGGCCCGGAAATCGCGCGGATTTGGGGCAGCGATTTTCAGGCAACCGTGAACGTCAATCAGTACGCGTATAGCACGGGCGATCTCAAAGCGTCGATTCAGCAACAGGCTTCATTGACGACGCCGTTTAGCCAGCACTTCGTCAACACGCTGACCTACAGCGAAGAGAACTACAACGGACCGGAATCGGTTCCGTTTTACACACTCGATCAATTTCCGGGAACAAACACCAAGAACGCGCAAGACCTCGTGCGCGTGCTCAACGGAAACACCTACAATCTTTCGCTCGGCTTCGCGACGAATTTCAACGCGCAGGCGCAACCGGTGAGCTACCAGCTCACCGCGCAGCCGTCGCCGCGTTCGATCTTGCTGATCGGCGGGTCATTCATCCCCGGTCCGGGCCAAGGCTTCGAGTCGACGAACCTGCAGCTTTCAACCCCAATCGGCCGGAATACCACTGCGCAGTTCGTGACGACGATCGATTGGCTGAACCACGCGCGTCTAGAGCAGAAGGTGCTTTATATCACGCATACGATCGGTGACTGCTATCAGCTCCAAGCGCTGTACAACCAGTCACAAAAACTGGTGACGATGCAGATCAACATCTTCGCCTTCCCGACGCAGGGCGCGACCTTCGCGCTGGGCCAAGGTGGCCCGTTGATTCCGACGACATTCAACTTCTAGACAAGAACGTAGAAGCGCCGATGTCGCTCGGATCGAGGAAACGAGGCCGGGCGGAATGGACGTTTCTACGGATTATTAGCGATGTCGCCGCCGGCTAATGCGTCGGGAATCGACGGATGGCTGCCGGTCTGCGCGTAAAACGCACCGGTATCGAACGCGAGCGACACGTCGAGCTGCGGTGATGAGTACGTATTGTCGTTCGCGCCACCCGAGCCGAGCGAATCGCCGATCGTCCCCTGCGGCACGTAGCCCGTCTGCTGCCCTTGAATAACGAAGAAATTGAAGTTCCAAAGGTTCGAGACCGCCACGCCCGAGCTCGTGGGCGAAGGGCTCGGACTCGCGCTGGGACTCGCCGAGGGCGACGTCGTCGGGCTCGGCGTCGGCGAGGTCGTCGCGCTGAACAGAGCGAGCACGCGGTCGAAGATGACCGTGAATTCGGTTCCTTGCCCGTTGGTGTTCGCTTGGAAGATCAACTGCTGCGGTGTCGCGCCAATCGGATACAACACCGGAATTTGCGACGTCGTACTGGGACGGTAGTAGTAGTACGCTTGCGCCTGGACCGCGCCGCCGACGCCGCCCACGACGATCGCCATCGAATAGCCCGCAAAGTTGTTGCTAAAGGTTTGGGGTAGAGGTGTTACTCCGCTGCCCGAGGTGTTAAGGACGATCGCATACGAGTCGGTCGAGAAGTTGAAAGCAGTCTGGACGCGGAACTTCACGCTCATGAAGCCCGCCTGCAAGCCGCCGGGGCCAACGCCGGTACGGGTGGGCGTCACTTGTCTGCCACACGCTGAGGCAATGAGCGCTGCCGCTGAACCTGTCACGAAACTGACTCTACGAATCATGCTTTCCTCAGAACGCCTGCGCGCCGCGTCGATCGCGGTGCTCGCCGGCCTGCTATTCGCGCTGGCGTTTCCGCGCGCGGGTTTTGCATGGGCCGCACCGCTTGGCGCAGGGGCGCTGTTCTGGACGTGGCAACGGGCATCCTGGAAACGCGCATTCTACCTGGGATGGCTCTGTGGAATTGTCTTTTTTACAATTTCGTTTTGGTGGTGGAGCACAACGATTGTCACCGCCGTCGGTCCTCTTGCTTATGCCGCGGTGGTCCTGAGCGCGGGACTGGAGGGGCTTGCAATCGCCCTGGCCGGCATCATGACGTCGCTTGCAAGCGGCCGCGTCGCTCCCGTGCTCGTTCCACTGGCCGCCGCGCTTGCGTTTGCGGTCACCGAATGGGTGCGCTCGATCGGCGAGTTTGGTGTCCCCTTCGCGCAGCTTGGCGTTACGCAGGTCGAAACGCCGCTACGCGCGCTCGGCGCATTTATCGGCACGAGCGGCGTGACGCTCGTGCTTTTTGCACTCGGCGCGTATGCTGCTTACGGCCTACGTACCCGCGCGTGGCGCGCGTTCGTTGCGTGCGCTGCCGTCGTAGCGATCGCGACGTGCGGGGCATGGCTTGCGTGGCCGGCACGCTCTGCGCCCGCCCCGACCGTGCCGGTGGTCGCGATTCAAGGTAATATCGCGCAGTCGCTCAAGTGGCAGCCGGGATCGCTCGCACGAGCCGTCAGCGTTTACACCGCGATGACCCGCACGGCGATCGCCCTGCATCCACGTTTGATTGTGTGGCCGGAAACAGTGATCGCGTTGAGCGGTGCCGGTTTGAACCAGAATTCGCAACTGCTCGAGCGCTTTACCGACCTGGCTGCGCAAGCAAATGCAACGATCGTTGCCGGCAGCATTCGCGTCGCGCAGAATCAATACTTCAACGCGTCGTACCTCTTTACGCCGGCGGGCGTGAGCGGCGTCTACGACAAGCGGCAACTCGTACCGTTTGCCGAGCATTTTCCTGGTAAACAGTTTTTGTGGTGGCTTCCTTACGTCGGGTCGCTCAACGGCGGATTCTCGCAAGGTGACGGTAACGGCGTCTTTCCTACGAGCGCAGGTCTTACCATTGGGGAACTCATCTGCTGGGAGTCGGCGTTCGGTGACCTTGCCTACGATGAAGTGCGCAATGGCGCGCAGGTGTTGGTAATTTCAACCGATGACGCCTGGTTCGGCACCTCATCGGGTCCGTATCAGCACGCGCAGATCGCGCAGATGCGCGCGATTGAATCCGGTGCATACGTCGTGCGCGCAGCCGCAACAGGGATTAGCGGCATCATTGCGCCCGACGGATCATGGCAAGCTCGACTCCCACTCGATGTGCAAGGAAACGTGAACGGCGACGTGGGCCCCCCGGTAGGTTCACTCTTCTCGCGCATCGGTCCGACGCGCATCTGGATGGCGCTCATCGCGCTGTATCTGTTGCTCATTGCACTGCCGTGGAGGCGCGAGCAGGCAGAATGAAGCGACGGATTCTGTGGCGCTGGATCGCGGCAATCGGCGGCGCCGCAGTCGTGATTTGGGTGATCGTCGAAGTGATTCTCGCCGGCATCGGTACGCCGCCGCTTCCCTCGGATCAGATGGGCATTACGCTACGCGGCGGTCGCGTGCAGGGCAGCCGCATCGTCACCAAGGCGTGGAGCTTTGATTATCACGACGCGCAGCTCTCACCCGACGGAACCACGGGCACAGTCGACGGCGTGCACGACGGTATCGTATTTCGGCACGGCAAGCCGTATTTAAAGATTACCGCGCAGCGAATCAGCGTCGACACGATGTCACTCAATTTCACGGCAATCGGGAAAGTCACCGTGGTCATGATCGGTGATCCGCTCAAGCGCTCGTTCGACACCGATCTCGTGCAGTGGACGAACGCCACGAAACTGCTCTTGATGCCGCATCCAAGCTATCTCCATAGTCAGGCGCACACGCTGACGTTTAGCTCGGTGACGATAGATTTTGGCAAGGACCAGATTCACTTTGGCTCGATCCAGGGCAGTACCGAGGTCAAGACCTAGCCTGCCTTGAGGCGCTTGCTCGGTTGGCCGATAGATAAATCATGCGTTGCTTACGCCTGGTATTTACCTGCGCGGTCGTCCTTGCCGTCGCCGCCTGCGCCCACAAGAGCAGCGCCCCGGCTCAGCCGTCCCTACCCCCAATGTTGATCGACGATCGCGGAATCGTGATGCCGCTCGAACAGGCCGTTACCAAGATCAGTTACCGGCCATGGGTGCCGCATCGGCAGATCCTCAAAATTGCGGTCATTCCACCGCTGGGTGATCTGGACACGCCCGATCACCGCGGGATCGCCTTTGAGTATCAATTTGGAAATCAAGCGATGTTGCTCTCGGAGTGGCCAAAGCAGAACTTCACGCTCCTCTTTTTGCATGGCCAAGACATCACGTTCACGCCATGCACGATCGCGCACTACAAAGCCGATGGCGTAGCGTGGACGACAAAAACGAAACTTGCAATGACATTACAACCCGACGGAAATGTGAATCCGAAGGATGTTGACACCGAAGCGCGGCGACTGATCGCGCAAGGCGCGTGTAACTAGTCCTTGTCGGACTGTTCGTCGCTCCGTTTTTTCTTCGCTTCGGCGATTAATTTCTTGACCTTCTGGCCACCCTTATGTCCGATTTCTTCGTAAAAGTCGGCGCCGTACTTTTCCTTTACGACCTGGCCACCTTTTTGTCCGATGGTCTCATAAAATTCGACACCGTGACGATCGCGCGTGGCTTTACCACCTTTACGACCGATTTCTTCGTAAAAGGTGGAGCCATAGCGATCGCGTACGGTGTCGCCGCCTTTTTTGCCGGCTTCACGAACCGACATTTCCTTGGCCGCATCGTCCTCGCCGCTTTTTTTCCCTGGCATAGCGGGTTACGACTTGCGCTTAGGTTTCTGACCGCCTTTTTGACCAATGACTTCGTAGAAGGACGGACCGTACTTGGTTTTCGTTGCCTCGCCGCCTTTGCGGCCGATTTCTTCGTAAAACTCAGTACCGTATTTCGCCTTGACCCGCTCGCCGCCGCGGCGACCCGCTTCACGAACACTCATGCCGCCTTGCGGCTCTTCTTGGATCGACATCTGGGTTTCGTCCCCCCATAACAGAAAAGGATACGCACCTACATATGCCCATACGCCCGCTCGCTAAACCCAGGAGTTTGTACAATGATTTCGACGGTCATCGTGGGCGGCACGATTATTGACGGTACCGGTCGTCCGCGCTTCACCACCGATCTTGCAATTGCGGGTAAGCGAATCGCGCGAATCGGCGACTGCAGCGAGGTCGACGCGCCGCACCGCGTCGATGCACGAGGCGCAATCCTGGCGCCCGGGTTCATCGACACTTGCGCCTACGCCGGTTTGAGCGGACGCTCGCTTCCTCGCCCCGACTCGAAGACCGCCCAGGGCATCACCGGCGAAATCTTTACAGAACAGCCGGCTGCTATGCGCGCGATCGTGCGCCTGCGCGACTACGGACGCGAGCTGCACGACGCTCTCGACGAAGCCATCGACGCCGCACGTCGCGCGGAGGCGCCGCTGCACATCGAACATCTGCACGTTGAAGGCCGCGAGCGGTGGGGGACGGTCGATCGCGCGCTCGAGCGCATCGAGCGTGCGCGCGCATCCGGCCTCGACATTACCTGCGACGTATATCCATACACCGCGACCTGGATCGATTTGCGCGAACTGCTCCCGCCGTCACTCGATATCGCCGACTGCGACGACGAACGCATCGCCGCCGCTGCCGCACTCGAAATGACCGCGCGCCTGGGCGATATTTGGCGCGATCTCATGCTTGCGGAAGTCTCGAGTGAAGAGCGCTATGCGTGGTGCGGCATGCGCTTCGACGAAATCGCCCGACAGATGCGACTGCTTCCTGCACGCGCAGCGATCGAGTTTGCGCGTCTCGACGGCGATCGCGCGCGCGCTTTCTATTTTTGCATGAACGAAGAGGATGTCGCGACCGTGCTCTCCGCAGGATTCTGCACGATCGGCACGAGCACGCGGGCACTTTCCTTCAATGACGAACGTTACGGTCTCGTGCACCCGCGAGCATTTGGGACCTTTCCCCGCGTAATCGGGCGTTTCGTCCGGCAACGGCGCACGCTTGCGCTCGAGGAGGCGATCCACCGCATGACGGGTCTTGCGGCCCGGGCCTTTGGGCTGGATGGGTTGGGGGAACTGCGCCCTGATGCGCGCGCCGATCTCGTCCTTTTCGATGCTGCTGAATTCGTCGATACCGCGACCTACGAGAAACCGGTATCGGCACCGCTCGGGTTGAAGTCGGTTTGGATCGCCGGAGAAGCGACGGGGGGGCCACTTTAAATGCTCGCGCTTGCCGCGCTGACGCTCTCGCTGCAATTACGGCAGACCAGCTTCGACTTGCTCGACGGCGTCTCGATCGAGGTCGCGACGCATAACACCGCGTCCACGCCGGCCGTCGTCAAGTTCGCTCAACCGCCCGAGTACGAGATCGACGTGCTGCGCGGCAATGACGTCATCTGGAAGAACTCCACCGAAGTGCCGGTCGAGGCGACCTTCCCAGTGCACACCCGGCAGTTTGTGCCGGGGCCGAGCGTGCTCGTCGTCTACATTTGGAATGCAACCGAATCCGACGGATCTTCGCCGAGCCCCGGTACGTACACGGTGCGCGCTCGGCTTTTGGGCCAGGGCGTTACGCCCGAGGCCAGCGCAAAGCTGCACTTTATCGAGCCCGTTCCGGTCACCGCACTCGAGCATCTCAAACAAGGCGACACGGTGACAATCGCCGGGACGCTCGACGCGACCAAAGGCATTCTGACCGACTCAACCGGGACGATCCCCCTTGGACGACGGCTCTTGAACGCGCCCGCCGGCACCGTCGCCGTGCGCGGGTATCTGCTCCGGCGCGTCGGCCGTCCAAGCGTTTTCTTCGTGCAACGCTGGGCGCCGATGCAATGACGCGGGAGTGGCTCTGCGCGAACGGCTTGGGCAGTTATGCATCCGGCACGCGCAGTGACGCGCTGACGCGACGCTACCACGGACTGCTCGTCGCAGCGCTCGACCCACCGCTCGGACGCCGCGTGCTTTTCAGCAAACTCGACACCTCGGTGGAGTATTGCGGCAAGCGTACCGACCTCTCCGCAAATCGCTGGCAAGACGGGACGCTGGCGCCGCACGGCGATGTCACGATCGTCGATTTTCGTCTCGAAGGCGCCGTGCCCGTCTGGACCTACGCCGTCGCCGACGCCCTACTCGAACGACGTATCTGGATGGAGTACGGCGCTCATACCACGCACATCGAGTGGACGCTACGCGACGCGAGCGCATCGATGGATCTGACGCTCAAGGCTTACGTGAACGATCGCGACTACCACGCGCTCACCGCGGCCTACGACGTTGCCGACGTCGCGCGCATCGACGGCGAGCTGGTCACCGTGCGCATGGGCGAGGGCATGCCGTGGTACTTGCGCGCGCCGGGCGCGCAATTCGAGGAAGGCCAGCAGTGGTACTACGGCTTTCGCTACGACGCCGAAGCGGAACGAGGACTCGACGATCGCGAGGATCTCTATCACGCGGTGACGATTCACGCGCAACTGCCGGCGCCCGGCGCGACGCTACGCATCAGCGCATCGCTGGATTCCACCGAACCGGCCGCGCGCAATCCACACGCGCGGGAGAGCGAGCTGCTCGAGCGCTGGCGCAAAGCCCATCCAGCGATCGAGAATGCTCCGCAATGGATCGAGCGCCTCGTTCTCGCGGCCGACGCGTTTATCGTCGCACGCGCGGTCGACGGTGTGCCGGGATCAACCGTCATTGCGGGCTACCACTGGTTCGGCGATTGGGGGCGCGATACGATGATCGCTCTTCCCGGACTCGCGCTTAGCACCGGACGCGTCGACGTCGCGCGCACGATTCTCGAAACTTTCGCGCGCTTCATCGATCGAGGGATGCTGCCGAACCGTTTCCCCGACAGCGGCGCGCCGCCTGAATATAACACCGCCGACGCGGCGTTATGGTTTATCGAGACCGTGCGCCTCTATCACGCCGTCACGCGCGACCGCTCGCTGATCGAGTCGCTCTTTGACACCTTACACGAGATCATCGCGTGGTATGAGCGTGGGACCCGCTACGGCATCGCGGTCGATCCGCGTGACGGACTCATCCGCGCGGGTGAACCCGGCGTGCAACTCACGTGGATGGACGCCAAAATCGGCGACTGGGTCGTGACGCCACGCATCGGCAAACCAATTGAAATCAACGCCTTGTGGTACAACGCGCTGTGCACGATGGACGGGTTCGCGCAGCTGCTCGGACGCGATACCTCGCGCTATCGCGCGCTCGGTACGGCAGCGCGCGCATCGTTCGAGCGTTTCTGGAATCCGGCCGAGAAGTATCCCTACGACGTGCTCGACGGACCCGATGGTAACGATACGTCGATCCGGGCGAATGCCGTGTACGCGGTCGCCTTGCCGTTTCGAGCCTTCGAGAGCCTGCGCGAACGCGCGATCGTCGACCGTCTTGAACACGAGCTGTGGACCCCAATGGGATTGCGCTCGCTCTCGCCCGCCGATCCGGCATACACCGGGCATTACGGGGGCTCACCGCACGATCGCGACGCCGCCTATCATCGCGGCACTGCGTGGCCCTTCCTCGCGGGAGCATTTGCCCGCGCTTACGCGAATGCTTACGGGGACCGGACACGCGCGCTGCGCTTCATCGACGCGCTGGGTTCACGCTTGGATAGCTACGGCATGGGAACACTAGCCGAAATCGCCGACGGCGACGCGCCCAACGAGGCTCGCGGCTGCATCGCCCAAGCCTGGAGCGTCGGCGAAGTACTACGCACCTGGCACGCCTTACAGGGGAGCGAGGAATGATCGAGCCACCGACCGCCGAGCACGGCCGCATGTTCGAGCATGCCGAGCGCCATAAGTGGCGAGCGTGGGGACCGTACGTAAGCGATCGGCAATGGGGAACGGTGCGTGAGGACTACAGCGCGACCGGCGAAGCGTGGGACTACTTTCCGTTCGACATCGCGCATCAGCGCGTTTATCGCTGGGGTGAAGACGGCATCTTCGGTATCTCCGACCTTGCCCAGCATCTGTGCTTTGGCCTCGCGATGTGGAACGGCAACGACGACCGCATCAAGGAGCGCCTTTTTGGTCTTTCCGGATCGCAAGGCAATCACGGCGAGGACGTCAAGGAGTACTACTACCACCTCGACAACCTGCCGTCGCACGCTTACATGCGCGCGCTTTACAAGTATCCGCAGGCCGCGTTTCCATATCGCGATCTAATCGAAGAAAATCGCCGCCGCTCGCGCCAGCAGTCCGAATACGAATTAATCGATACCGGGATCTTCGACGACAACGCCTACTTCGACGTCGAGATCGAATACGCCAAGGCCTCGTTCGACGACATCCTCATTCGCGTGCACGCCACCAACCGCGGATCCGCGGCGCACGCCCTGCACCTGCTGCCGACACTGTGGTTTCGAAACGAGTGGTCCTGGCGCGAAGGCATCGAGCGTTCTTCGATCGAGCTGCGCCACCACGTACACGGCATTCACGCGGTGGTCGCACATCAAGGCAATCTCGGTGACTACTGGTTCTACGCCAAGGACGCAACGGCGATGCTCTTTACCGAGAACGAGACGAACTTCGAAAGCCTCTACGGTGTGCCTAACCGAATGCCGCGTGTTAAAGACGGTGTCGGCCGTTTTCTCGTGCACGGCGAAGCCGCTGCCGTCGACGATATCCGCGGCACCAAGTGCAGCGCCCACTATTCGATGACACTCGGACCAGGTGAGACGCGTACGATCGAGCTACGCCTTTCAAAAGACGTTCACGATCCGCCCTTTGGTGCCGCGTTCGACAGCGCGTTCACGACACGAATCGAGGAAGCCGACGCGTTCTACGAGGAGATCAACCCCTTTCACGCCGACACGGAAGCGCGGCGCGTACAGCGACAGGCCTTTGCCGGCCTTCTATGGACGAAACAGTTCTATCACTACAACGTGCCCCGTTGGCTTCACGGCGATCCCCTCCAGCCCACGCCGCCGGAACAGCGGCTTTCCGGGCGCAACCATGAGTGGAGCAACTTCGATTCGGCCGAGGTCATGTCGATGCCGGACAAGTGGGAGTATCCTTGGTTTGCCGCGTGGGACCTTGCCTTTCACACGGTTGCGTTCGCGTTGATCGATCCGGCGTTTGCCAAAAGCCAGCTGGTGCTGCTTGCGCGCGAGTGGTTCATGCATGGCAACGGTCAGCTCCCCGCCTACGAGTGGGCCTTCGGCGACGTGAACCCTCCGGTTCACGCATGGGCGGCGCTGCGCATTTACCACATCGAGCAAAAGGAGCACGGGCGCGGCGACATTGCGTTTCTCGAACGCATCTTCCAGAAATTGCTTCTCAATTTCACGTGGTGGGTCAATCGCAAAGATGCGCAAGGAAACAACGTCTTTCAAGGCGGCTTCCTGGGCCTGGACAACATCGGCGTCTTCGACCGCAGCAAGCCGCTGCCCACCGGCGGATTCTTGAATCAATCCGACGGCACGAGTTGGATGGGCGTGTATACGCTCAATATGCTCGCGATCGCGATCGAACTTGCGATGCACAACAATGTCTACGAAGACATTGCGATCAAGTTCTTCGAGCATTTTCTCTACATCGCCGACGCGATGAATCACCTCGGCGGATCGGGCCTATGGAATCACGAAGACGGTTTTTACTACGATATGCTGATGCTCGATGACGGCCAAACGATGCCGATGCGCATTCACTCCATGGTCGGGCTGCTTCCATTGCTCGCCGTCGAAATCATCGAACCCGAAGAGTTCGATGCGCTGCCCGAATTCAAGCGCCGCGTCGAGTGGTTTATCAACCATCGTCCCGAACTGGCGCGTAACGTTGCAAGCATCGATGAGATGGGCGTCGGGCAACGCCGCTTGCTCTCGATCGTCAGCCGCGACCGATTGGCGCGCATTCTCAAGACGATGCTCGACGAGGACGAGTTTCTCAGTCCGTACGGGCTGCGCGCACTCTCCCGCTATCACAAAGAGCATCCCTTCGTTCTCCGCTTGGACGGACACGAATACCGAGTCGATTACGAGCCGGCCGAATCGACGAGCGGACTCTTCGGCGGCAATTCCAACTGGCGCGGGCCGGTTTGGTATCCGCTCAACTACTTGCTGATCGAAGCGCTCCAGAAGTTCCACTACTACTACGGTGGCACGCTCAAGGTTGAGTCACCGACCGGAAGCGGCAACATGTGCGATTTGTGGGAGGTCAGTGCGATGCTCTCCAATCGACTCATCAATCTCTTTCTCCCGGACGAGAACGGCCATCGTCCCGTGTTCGGCGGGGTCGAGAAATTCAATACCGAGCTTTGGCGCGACAACATCCTGTTTTACGAATACTTCCACGGCGACAACGGGGCCGGGATCGGGGCCAGCCATCAGACCGGCTGGACGGCGCTGGTTGCAAAGCTCATCGAACAGCGCAGCGAATACGGTTAGATGGCCCGCTACCCGCACATCCCCTCACACGTCGTGATCCTTTCCTTCGAGGGCCCGGATCGTTATTCGATGGTGGGTGGCCTCGGCGTGCGCGTGAGCGAACTGGCGATCGCGCTCGACGAAGCGAGCATCAAGACCGACCTGATCTTCGTCGGCGATCCCAATCTCAAACCCGTCGAATCGCGCGGGAACACGCTGACGTGGCGCCGCTGGTGCCAGTGGATCTCGGCCCATCATCCGCTGGGCGTCTACGACGGCGAGTGGGGCAAGATGGAAGATTATCGCAATTCGGTTCCATCCTTTCTCCTCGATGAGATCCTGCGGCCCGCGGACGCGCGCGGTTCGCGCGTGCTGGTGATGGCCGAAGATTGGCAGGTCGTACCAGCGGTCTTGACCCTCGACCGAATCGCGCGCGAGGCGGGATTGCGCGACGCCCTCACGATCGTTTGGAATGCGAACAACACCTACGGCTTTGCGACCATCGACTTTCACGCGCTGGCGCAAGCGGCAACGATGACGTGCGTGAGCCGCTACATGAAGTTCGAGCTCGCGCAGCATGGCGCGCAAGCGCTGGTGATTCCCAACGGCATTCCCGAGCGCGTCTTCGCGGAAGCGAGCGCCGCCGGCGCGGCCTATCTACGTCGCATGCTTGGCAACCGTCACATGCTGCTCAAAGTTGGCCGCTTTGATCCCGACAAACGCTGGCTGCAAGCAATCGATGCCGTCGCCGACCTGCGCGCGCAGGGCGTTCCGGTGCAGGCTCGTTGTGCGCGGCGGCAAGGAGCCGTACGCTGCGGAGGTCTTCGCCCGCGCGCACGCCCGCGGTCTCGTAATCGACGACGTGCACCTCGAGGCACCGTCGGCCGAATCACTGGCCGGCGTGCTGGCGAACTCGCACGCCGACGTCGTCAACATTCGCAGCTTTCTACCCGACGAGTTGCTCTACACGCTCTATGCAGCGGCCGACGCCGTTCTGGCCAACAGCGGGAAAGAGCCCTTTGGCCTGGTGGGGCTCGAGGTCATGGCCTCGGGCGGTGTCGCGGTCTGCGGCTCGACCGGTGAAGACTATGCGCGTGCGTTCGACAACGCGATCGTCTGCGACACCGCCGATCCCGCCGAACTTGCTAGCTATCTCGAACGGCTGTGGAGCGATCCGGGGCAGCGCGAACGCTTGATCGAAAGCGCCAACGCCACCGCGCGACAATTCACGTGGCCGTGCGCTCTCGATATTCTCGACGCAAAACTCGCGTTTGTGAACCTCGGCGCGTGAGCGAGCTCCAAACCGATGTCGTTGTTCTTGGCGCAGGAGCAGCGGGACTTGCCGCTGCACGCCGCCTGCACGAACGCGACATCAACTTTCTGGTGCTCGAAGCGCGCGACCGCGTCGGCGGTCGCGCCCATACGCTCTCCTCGATCTACGGTTCCTATCCGATCGAACTCGGTGCCGAATTCATCCATGGAGCCGCAGCATCAACGCGCGCATTGATGCGTGAGATCGGCGAAGAGGCTGTCCCGAGCAGTGGACGATCCTTTCGCATGGAAAGAGGCCGGCTCGAACCCGAGTCGGATCGTTGGTCGACGACCGAGCGCGTGTTACGCCGCGTCGATATTAGCGGGCCCGATCAAAGCGTCGCCGCGTTCCTCGATGCCATTCCGCCCGAAGACCTTTCTGCCGATCAACGCGCGGACGTATGCGGGGTGGTCGAGGGGTTCGACGCCGCAAACGTCGGGGACGCAAGCGTCATCGGCATCGCCAATGAATGGCGCAGCGGTGTGAATGACACCGCACATCGCCCGCTGCGCGGCTACGCTCCGGTGATGCAGCACTTGGCCCGTATCGCCGGCGAGCGCCTCCATTTGCAAACGGTGGTGACGCGCGTCACATGGTCGCCTCATGATGTCACCATCGAGGCGACGCGCGACGGTGAGCCGCTACGCGTGCGCGCGAAACGCGCGATCGTCACCTTTCCGGTCGGCGTACTCCAAGCCCACGAAGCGCTCTTCGCGCCCGCACTTCCCCCAGCAAAGCGTGCCGCCATCGACGCGATCGCCATGGGTCCGGTGTTCAAAGTCATGCTTGAATTTCGGACCGCCTTTTGGGACCGGGTTGAGAACGGACGCTATCGCGACGCCGGCTTTTTTCAACTGAACGGGCCGCTGCGCGCGTTATGGGCACGTTTTCCCGATCGCTCGCCGGTGCTCTCGGGATGGGCGGGCGGCGGCGCGGTGCAGCGGCTGGTCGAGCAAGGTGTTGATCCCGTTGCAGCGGCTCTTGCCACGACCACAACGCTCTTTCCGACGGTTGACGTCAGCGCCGAGCTGCGCAACACGTATCTTCACGACTGGCAAGCGGATCGGTTTGCGCTGGGTGCGTACAGCTATCTTCGCGTCGGCGGCGCTGACGCGCGCGAGCGCCTCGCCCATCCGATCGGTGACACCTTGTTTTTTGCGGGCGAAGCCGCCTCGAGCGACGACTCGGGCACGGTCGCCGGCGCGCTCGACAGCGGCTATTTGTCGTCGGAGTTGATCGCCAAGTAGGTCACGACGTCCCACGCGTTGTGAATGCCGACAAAGATCAGCAGCATCGTCGACGCTGCTACCACATACGACGCATCGTCTGGAATGAGCGGGAGAGAAAAACTCCCTGCGCAGAGCATAAGATACGCGATAAACGGCAGAATGATAAACCAAATCCAGTCGCCTCGATCTGCGTTGTATGTCGTGAGTTTGCGCGCGCGATATCCCGTGTTCACGGCATAGGCGGCTCCAAAAAGGCCCGCGAGGCCGATCAAAATAGCGGCGTAGACCGCCGAGTGCCACGGCGCGGCAAAGATACCGGAGACGAAAAACGCGGCGCAAAAATGCACCACTGTCGGCGAGCTGAAGATCGACGTTCCGTCACTCGTCGTCGAGATGGCCGTGCGCCGCCGATCGGCCGCAAGTGTTACGACGATAAACACGAGGCCCGTCAATGCCGCCGACGACGATCCGGCGATGACGTAAAAGTTCTCCCACGCTTTGAAGATCGATGGCTCGTTCATACGCCGGCGAGTTGCCCGATGCGCGTTCCCATGCGCTCCGCGTAGGCGTAGGCCTCGCCGTCGCTTGGGGCCTCGGCGTAGACGCTGAATGTTGGATCCGATGCGTCGGGCAACACCAGCACCCAGCCGTCGTCGTGGCGCACGCGCAAACCCTCGAACAGTTCGATCTGATCGCGCTGCTGTTCGGCGATGAGCGAGCGCATGACGCGACCCTTGTGTTCCCACGGACACGGAACCGTCACGGTCGCGACATGCCACTCCGGCAGCATGTCGACCAGCTCGCTGAGCCGGCGTCCCTCGCGTCCGAGCAGTTCCATGACCTTGGCCGATCCGTAAAGCGCGTCGAACGCCGGATGGAGTTCGGGAAACACGACCTCGTGATTCGCACCGCCGACGAACGCCAACTCGCGTCCGCGCGATTCGGCTAGCGCCATCAGCGAGCGGCGGTCGCTACGCGCGCGAATGACGGTCGCTCCGTAGCTCTGCGCAATACCTTCGATCGCCGCCGGCGCCATCACCGGCACGGCAACCGCCTTTGCACCCGCGCGCACGACCATCAGCGTGAGCAGCGCAATGAGTTCGTTGCCGTCGACGATGCGCCCGCGATCGTCGACCAGCGCAAACGTCTCGCCGTCGTGATCCAGCAAGATCCCAAGATCGGCATGCAACGTACCCACGATATCGCTCAACTGCGCGAGCGAGTGGGTCCGGTCGTCGCTAACCGCGTGCACGCGATTGTCGTCGAAATAGGCATTGAGCGAAATCGTCTCGATGTCCAAGCTTGCTCAGAATGCGCGGCAGCACCAGCGACGCGTTGCCCTTGGCGTAATCGATCACGACGCGGAAGCGCTTCTCAGCCATACGCCTGCGGGCGCGAGCGCCGAAAGAAACGCGCCGGTGTAACTTTCGAGCGCGCGAGCCGGAAAATCGAAGAGCCCGACGTCGTCCATCGCGACACGGCGGAAATCCTCACGGAAAAATAGGTTCTCGATCTTGCGTTCGGTCGCTTTATCCACGTTGATGCCGCTGCGATCGAAAAACTCGACCAGCAACGAATGCGGATCTCCCGGAGCGATGCGCACGTGAACGCCGCCGTTCCCACCGATGCGCATCGCGAAGCGTGAGAGTGGCAGCGGGTACGATCGCAAGTCCTCGACATTGACGCCGACGCTGAGCAGTCCCGAGATGATGCAACGGTTCATGATGCGGCTGCTGGGATGGGTGTCGCGCGCTGGTCATCACCGCTTCGCCGGGGCGAAGATAGGATCCAAACGCTTGCCCGAGCTTGAGAGCGAACTCCGGTGTGATCTCGAAATTTGCAAGACCGGTAACACCGACGCCGCCGAAGAGCGAACCCGGCCACTTGATGCCGTAGATCAGCGACATCGACACGATCGCACCCGAGCGTCACGTACTTTTCCGGCCACAGCTCGCAAGTGCGGACGAATCACCGCCGATTCGCCGATCATGCAACGCTCACCGATGACCGCGCCTTCGCCGATCGACGCGCGCGCCTTGACGATGGTGCGATTCGCGACCGTACAATCGGTGAGGTGCGCGTCGTCGCCAACGTACACGTTTTCCCACAGCACCGCGCGATTTACGCGCGCCCCGGCTTCGACGATCGAGCCATCGCCAATACATGCCGGACCTTCGATCTGCACGCCGGGTCCGACTGTGACGCCGTTGCCGAATTGCACGTGCCCCGTGATCGAGGCGCTCGGATCGACCGTGCAGCCGGCGCCGGCCCACACCTGCGCACCGATTTGGTTAGGTGGGCGTTGCGTGCGCACCGCGCCCGAGAGCGCGTCGTAGTTGGCTTGCTGGTACTGTTGCAGGTTCCCGATGTCGGTCCAATAGTCCGAGATCACGTGCCCGCCAAGCCGCTTTCCGTCGCGCAGCAGCAGCGGAAAAATATCCTTGGAAAAATCGTAGGTCTTGCCCGGCTCCATGTAGCCGAATACCTCGGGCTCGAGCACGTAGATCCCGGTGTTGATCGTGTCGGAGAAGACCTCTCCCCACGAAGGCTTTTCCATAAAGCGCGTGATGCGACCGTCATCATCGGTGATCACCACGCCGAATTCGAGCGGGTTGTTGACCCGCCATAGCGCGATTGTTGCGACGTTGCCGGCGCTCCGATGCGCGCCGATCAACGATGTGAGGTCGATATCCGTCATCGCATCGCCCGAAATAATGACGAAGGTGTCGCCCTCGAGCAGCTCTTGCGCCATCTTGACCGCGCCCGCCGTACCCAGCGGCGTGTCCTCGACGACGTATTGCATCGTTACGCCCAGCGCCGAGCCGTCGCCAAAATACGTCTCGATTTCGTCAGCCAGGTAGTGAAGCGTCGCGACGACGTCGGTAATGCCGTGGTGCGCCAAGCAGTTCGACGATGTGATGCATCACCGGCTTGTTGGCGATGGGCGCGAGGGGCTTGGGACGGCGCGACGTCAGTGGGCGTAAGCGCGAGCCTTCACCGCCGGCCATCACCACCGCTTTCATCGGGTCCCTCCCTCTCGCGGCCGTTCCTCGCGTAGCGCGCGAACGATCGCAGCAAAGATCGGATGCGCCGGAAGCGCATCGATCGGTACGGCGAGCTTGCGCTGCCAATTCGGCTCCTCGTCGACCGTGCCGGGAACGTTTACCTGATCGAGCGAGCCGATCCCGTCTTCGAGTTGCAAAAGCACCAGGCGCGAGCGCGACCGCGCAAGGTAACGATAGGCGCCAACCAGCAGGCTCGTCAATTGGTCGCCGTCAACTTCGATGCCGGACGAGCGCAACGCGTCGAGCAGCTGCTCGCGCGTCGTTCCATCAGCCCGGTTCCACCAGCCGGCAAGCGTCGGCAGGTCGTGCGTTCCGGTGCTCGCCACCGCTTGGGCCGGATAGTCGCCGGGTGCGCGAAAGCGGCCGCCCCATTCGCGTTCGAAGTAGAGGACGCTGCACGAAAAGACGCGCGCCTGCGTCGTGCGTTCGCGAAAGCCTTCGGGCACGGTGCCCAGATCCTCGCCGACGATCATGCAGCGATTGCGCACGCTTTCAAGCGCGACGATCCCAAGCATCGCGTCGAAATCGTAGTTTACGTAGGCACCGCCGCTGTCCGGCAGCGCGCGCGGGATGCAAAACAGCCGTCGCAGGCCCATGACGTGATCGATGCGCAACGCCCCGGCGTGACGCATGTTTGCGCGCAGCAGCTCGACGAAAGGTTGGTAGGCACGCTCACGCAGCACGCGCGGGTGAAACGGCGGCAGCCCCCAGTTTTGCCCCGCCGCGTTGAGCGGATCGGGCGGCGCGCCGACCGATAGCCCGAGCGCGTACGCCGACGGATCGCTCCAGACATCGGCGCTAGCCAGATCGACGCCGACCGCGAGATCGCGATAGAGCCCGATCGGCATCGTGCTCGCAGCGCTCGCCGCCTTCGCGAGCTGCCGATCGGCCAGCCACTGGAGGAACACGAAGAAGTCGACACGCTGCGCATGCTGCGCTGCGAAGCGCTCGACCGCCGCGCCGCGCGCATCTTGGAGTTGCGCCGGCCACTGTTGCCAGCTATACACCTGCGGATCGAGCGCGCACAATTCTTCCATGATCGCTTCGTAGAGCGCAACCTCGCGCACCCCGGGATTATCCGCCGCGAAGTCTTGCCAGGGGCGGCGCCCACGCAACCATTCGAAGCAGCGCTCGAGCGCGTCGAGTTTATAGGCCGCAACGCCGCGATAGTCGACCAGCGGCGCATCGCGCAAAACGCGCGTATCGAAGCCCTCCAGCAAAACACCGAATTCGGATGCGACGGCGGACACATCTATGTAGAGCGCATTGAGGAAGCACCGGCTCAGCGGCGCATAGGGACTCGCCGCCGACGGATTGCTCAGATGCGACGCGTGCAAGGGGTTGAGCGCGACCGCGGACGCGCCCAGTTGAGCGGCCATCGCGGCGAGCCGCGCGAGATCGCCGAAATCACCGATGCCATCGTTGGATGCCGAGCGCAGCGAATAAAGCTGTGCAGCGATGCCCCATGCGGGTCTGCTTTCGAGCTCGGGGGGAACGTAGGCGCGCTCAGGCACGACGATCAGGTTATCGTAGTAGCCGATCTCCATCGGTGAATCGAGCAGATCGACGCGCACCACGCGGACCGCCGGCGCATCACTCGTCTCTTCGCCAAGCGCATCGCGCATCGCCGCCATCGTCGCGTCGGAAACGCTCACGGGATTTCCGAACGCGTCGGCGTAGCGATCGTCGATCATTCCGCAACAAGCAGTGCCAGCGTGCGCGCGCGCAGCGGAAAGACCGCGCCTGGAAGAAAGCGCGAGTCGGCTGCAAGCCGTTGCGGCCGCGTCGTGTCGATCACCAGGCGCCAGCCCACAAACGTGGGCAGCGTGGGAAGGATGAAGGGGATCTCATGCTCGTGCGCATTGAGGAGCATGAGAAACGTATCGTCGTATTCGGGGTAGCCGCGCATGCTCACGAAGCGATCGCCGGTATCACCGCCAAAGAGCGCTGCGAGAGAGCGCCGCGTGGTGTCGTGCCAGTCGGCATCGACCATCTCACGTCCGCTCGCATCGATCCAGCTGATATCTTTGAGGCCGCTCGGCGAGACGGCGTTTCCTTTGAAATAGTGCGGGCGCCGAAAGAGCGGGTGTTCGCGCCGTAGTTCGATCAGATCGCGCACGAAGTCGACCAGCTCGGGATCTTCTTGTACGTCGGTCCAGGAGAGCCAGCCGATTTCGTTGTCTTGGCAATAGGCATTGTTATTGCCAAGCTGCGTGTTATTGACCTCATCGCCGGCAAGCAGCATCGGCAGGCCTTGCGAAAGCAAGAGCGTTGCGAGCAAATTGCGCTTGAGCTGCGCGCGCATATTGCGAATCGCCTGATCGTCAGTCGGCCCTTCGGCGCCGCAGTTCCAACTGTAATTGTGATCGTGACCGTCGAGATTGTGCTCGAGATTGGCTTCGTTGTGCTTGCGCTCGTAGCTGACCAGATCGTTGAGCGTAAAACCGTCGTGCGCGGTGACGAAGTTGACGCTCGAGCGCGGGCGCCGTCCGGTGCGATCGAAGATGTCGCTCGAGCCGGTCAGACGCGACGCGAACTCGGGAATCGTGCCGTCGTTGCCCTGCCAAAAGCGGCGCACGGTGTCGCGGTAGCGGTCGTTCCATTCCGACCAACCCGCGGGAAAGTTTCCGAGTTGATAGCCGCCCGGCGAGAGATCCCACGGCTCGGCGATCAGCTTGACGCGCGAGAGCACGGGATCTTGCTGCACCGCTGCGAGGAACGCGCTGCCTTGGGTGAAGGCGCCTTCAGGACGTCCAAGCGCCGGCGCGAGGTCGAAACGAAAGCCGTCGACGTGCATCTCGTTGACCCAATAGCGCAGCGAGTCGGTGACCATCTGCAGCGTGCGCGGATGCACGAGATTGAGGGTATTGCCGCAACCCGTATAGTCGGCGTAATAACGGCCATTATCGAGATGGTAGTAGCTCTTATTGTCGATGCCGCGCAACGACAGCGTCGGCCCGAGATGATTGCCTTCGGCGGTGTGGTTGTACACGACGTCCAGCAACACTTCGATGCCCGCTTCGTGAAGGCGCTTGACCATCGTCTTGAACTCGCCCAGCGACGAGCCCGAGAGCAGACGTGGATCCGGCGCAAAAAAGGCGATCGAATTATAGCCCCAATAGTTGCGCAAGCGGTGCTCCACCAAATGGCGATCGTCGACCGCAGCGTGCACCGGCAGCAGTTCGACTGTCGTGATCCCCAGACGCGCGAGATACTCGATTACCGCCGGTGAGGCCAGACCAGCAAATGTCCCGCGCAGCTCGGGGTTGACGTGCGGATGTTTGATCGTAAAGCCGCGCACGTGCATTTCGTAGACGACGGTTTCGTGCCAGCGCGTGTACAACCGCCGGTCTTCGCCCCAGGTAAACGCGGTATCGACCACGACGCACTTGGGCATCGCGGCGGCATTGTCGCGTCGGTCGAAGGAAAGATCGGCGCGCGACGATCCGAGTCGATAACCGAAATTCGCATCGGTCCAGCGCACGAAGCCGTAGAGTTGTTTCGCGTAGGGATCGATCAGCAGCTTGTGATGATTGAAACGGTGCCCGCGCTCGGGATCGTAGGGGCCGTAGACGCGATACCCGTAGAGCGTGCCGCGCTCGATCTCGGGCAGATATCCGTGCCAGATCTGATCGGTGAACTCGGGTAACGCGATTCGGCGCAGTTCGCGCGTGCCCCGCGAATCGAACAAACAGAGCTCGACGCGTTCGGCATTTTCGGAAAAGAGCGCAAAGTTGACGCCGCTGCCGTCCCAGGTCGCACCCAGCGGATAGGGACGGCCAGGGAGAACCGCAGCGCGGCCGGCCGGTTTCATGCGCGCACCGGGCGGAAGTAGACCGCGGCAAGCGGCGGGAGCGTGATCGTGATCGATTGCTCGCGGCCATGCGACGCAGTCGCGTCGACACGGACGCGCCCAAGGTTGCCGACGTTGCTGCCGCCGTAGCGCGCCGAATCGCTATTGAACACTTCTTCATACTCATCGGCGGCCGGAACGCCGATGCGATAGCCGTAACGCACGATCGGCGTAAAATTGCAGACCGCGATCAAGACGTCGTGCGGATCGCGACCATGACGCGCGAAGGAGATGGCGGAATTTTCAACGTCCTGATGGTCTATCCACGAGAATCCTTCGTGTTCGTTGTCGCGCTCGTACAGGGCGCCGGTGCAGCGGTAGAGATGATTGAGATCGCGTACGAGCGTCTTGACGCCGGCATGGGGGCCATCGTCGTCCACGAGCGCATCCCAATCTAGGCTGCGGTCGTGATTCCACTCGCGGCTCTGCGCGAACTCATCGCCCATGAAGAGCAGCTTCTTCCCGGGATGCGCGTACATGTAGCTGTAGAGCAGACGCACGTTGGCGAACTGCTGCCAGCGATCGCCGGGCATCTTCTCGAGGATCGAGCCTTTGCCGTGGACGACTTCGTCGTGCGAAAGCGGCAGCACGAAGTTCTCATCGAATGCGTAGATCAGCGAAAACGTCAACTCGTCGTGATGATATTTGCGATGCACGGGCTCGTGTGAGAGATACTGCAACGTGTCGTGCATCCAGCCCATGTTCCACTTAAACCCGAAGCCCAAGCCGCCGAGATAGGTCGGCGCCGATACTTTGGGCCATGCGGTCGACTCTTCGGCGACCGTGATGATGCCGGGCACGTCGCGATAGACGGTTTCATTGGTGCGCTTGAGAAACGCGATGGCTTCCAAATTTTCGCGGCCGCCGTATTGATTGGGCACCCACTCGCCGGGTTCGCGGCTGTAATCGAGGTAGAGCATCGAAGCGACCGCATCGACGCGCAGCCCGTCGACGCCGTATTCTTGCAGCCAAAACAGCGCGTTGTTCACGAGATAGTCGGCGACTTCGGTGCGTCCGAAATTGAAGATGTAGGTATCCCAATCGGGATGCCAGCCTTGGCGTGGGTCGGCATGCTCGTACAGATGCGTGCCGTCGAAGAGCGCGAGCCCATGTTCATCGCTCGGAAAATGGCCGGCGACCCAATCGACGATCACGCCGATGCCCATCGCATGTGCGCGGTCGACGAAATTGCGAAACTCGCGCGGCGTTCCGAAACGCGACGTCGGCGCGTAGAGGCCTATCGGTTGATAGCCCCATGATCCGTCAAACGGATGCTCGGAGACCGGCATCAGCTCGAGATGCGTAAAACCCATTTCTTTGACGTAGGGCAAGAGGCGATCGGCAAGCTCGTTGTAGGTGAGAAATCGGTTATCTTCTTCGGGTACGCGCTGCCATGAGCCCAAGTGCACTTCGTAAATCGCCATCGGCGCGCCACGATGCTGCATTCCGCCACGTGCGAGCGTCCAGGCGTCGCTCGTAGATGACGGGAGACGCGTCACGATCGAGGCCGTACTCGGCCGCAACTCACAGGCGAAGGCGTACGGATCGGCCTTGAGCGGCAACAATGTACCGTCGTCCGCATAAATCGCAAACTTGTAGCGCGCGCCTTCGTGCACGCCCGGAACGAACACGCGCCACACACCCGTGCCGTGCTCGACGTGCATTGCATGCGCGCCGAGCTGCCAGCCGTTAAAGTCGCCGACGACGTTGGCCGCGCTCGCGCTCGGCGCCCACACGGCGAACTCAACGCCGTCTTGACCGTCGCGGGAGCGATGGTGTGCGCCCATCCCTTGATAATGCATGAAATGGTTAGTGGGTTATTCCGGTGAGAGCATCGTACACGGCGCGCGTTCGGTCACGCAAGTGTTCCACGTCGCCGTCGTTATCGATGACGTAATCGGCGCGCGCACGTGCCTCTTCCGGATCGATTTGCGTCTTCATGCGCGCGAGGACGTGCTCTGCGTCGGTATGATCGCGCTCGACCACGCGTGCGATGCGTTGCTCGGCGGGCGCAATGACGACGATCGATTTCTGCACCATATCGATGTAACCGCTCTCGAAGAGCAGCGGCACGACGTGGACCACGAGTTGATCGGGCTTGGCATGCGCGGCATGTTCGGCCGCCAAGCGGCGCACGAACGGATGCACGATCTCATTAAGCCGATTGAGCGCTTGCGGATCGGAGAAGACCACCTCGGCCAGCGCCGCGCGATCGAGTCCGCCACCGCGCACGAACTGCGGCCAGACGTGCGCAATCGCAAGCAGGCCGTCGGAGTTGGGGGCAACCGCCTCGCGTGCGAGTTGATCGGTATCGATGATGTACGCGCCGAGCTCTGCGAAGATGCGAGCAACCTCGCTCTTCCCCGCTCCGATTCCACCGGTCAGCCCAACCTGCAATCCCATGGGAGGCGGACTCTTCGCCGCAACGGCGCTGGACCCTCACATAGGCACGCACAACGACCGAAGCGACGTTTCGAGCACGGAATCGAGGCGCTCCAAGTGACGTGCAGACAGCAGGGCGGCAAACAAGACGTCGCCGCGCACCGCGAATGTTGTGGCCTGGAGAACGCCCGCCCCCGCTCCCTGCTTGCTAACGCCGACTGTTTCCCAACCGCTCTGCTTACCGCCGCAGATTCGCACAGCGCGATCGTACACAATGACACCCCCGCTGAGCTCTTCAGCTTTCAAAAGAGCACGGTGCGCTTCTACTAACGTTCCCTTCCCCGGCCGTTCGGCGAGCGCAATGTTGGCGTCCCCGCTTGGACTTATCCACACGCCGATAACCGTTCCGTCCTGAATGTTCGGCCTCACCGTATGCGCACTCCATCCAAACGGCGGCAATAAGCTCGCTTGAGGAGCCGGCGATGCCGCCACCATCACCACAGAAAGCAAAAGAAGAAGGCGCAGAGTCATGCCCGCACGGGTTCCTCCTAACTCGTTCCCACCCTTCGACAAACTCTCGGTCATAGAAACAAAACGGCAATAGGTCGAACACATTTTGGAAACACGCGGCTCTGACGGTTACGCCATCAATTCCCGAACCGAAAATATTGCAAGCCGATTGGTTCCAATGTACCAAGGGGCGAACTAACCCGTCCAAAAAGTGTCAGCGCAGCTCAGCGAACAATCCGCGCCCGGTGAGTGCATCCGACATAACGAACATTGAATCGAATAATGGCGAGGGGGGCTTCCACGTACACAACTGTTTCACTGGGCCGCTTCCGGCCTCCGATCTGGGGTAGTGATGCTCATCGCCTTAGCGCTTGCCGCTAGCGTCGCGCTCGAAACGCCGACGCCTCTTCCGCCGCTCGTGGGGCACGGCTGTTACGGTTCGCATCGCATACGCTTTCCCTCGAATTCGGAGTGTGTATCTTGAAGAAGCTATTTACGAGCCTCCTATCTGTTGCGGTCATCTCGACCGCTGCATGCTCCGGTGGTCAGAACGGATTGCCGGGCACAGCTACGACGAACAGTGCACAAAATATAAGCGCCGGCCCCTCACAAAAAACGCCGGCTTACTCGAACGCACCCGGAGGTGGGGGAGATGGCAGCGGCAATCCGACGGGCGTGGGCGGTGGCGGCGGCGGGGGCACGCCCGTCTGCTATTCCGTAACGCGCGGCAAAGTTCACGTCGACTGCGGCGGCGACGGCGGCACGCCCGTCGCCGTTCATCCGGGTCCAATGGATGGTCAGACGTGCAACGGCTCGACGTTAGCGATCGGTGATAACGTCGGAGCGGTCAACGGCCATCCCGAAACGATTACGGATATCAACGTGATTGCTTCGGCCGCGGGCCTCCCGTTTTCCACTGCAAATGGCCAGCTGGGCGTCGATACCTACACGGCCGGCTGGATTTACCTAGACGCAAATGGTAACTATTGGGTCCAATCGAACCCCGCTGCAAATTGGAGCGTATCCGTCGGCCTTTCGGCGTGGTTCGTTTCCTTCGGCATCAGCGCCCCCTCGGTCACGACGCCGATGTACGCGGGGACGACGGCGCCAACAATGCCTTCGGGTACGACGACTCAGCGTTGCTTTACGGGGGGCGCAAACTTTGGCTAAGGCTGTAGCGCTCGCATTGATTCTTTGCTCGGCCTCGATTGGAAGAGTCGAAGCGCTCCCGTGCGCCAGCCCCCTTGGCATCTATGATAACGTTGGCTCTAGCATCGCAAGGAACCCAGCCGGGGAACCGCTTGCGTACTACTCCATTGTCGCCATTGCCTTACTCGTGGACGTTGGTTCAACGCATCAGGAGGGATGGTACTACCTGGACGATCACGGAATGCTAAGCGCCCAGCTAGGAAAGGATGCTTCGAAGCGCACTATCGATTGGTTCGCTCAACGAGGTTCCTCGAGCGGAGTGGGTGTCGCGCAGCTCTATCACGTAGCGAAGGGGCTACCTGACTGGCTAAAGCTAGCCCCCTGTCAGGCGCGGATCAAATAAGAGGCCTACTGTCGGTTGCGGTTATCTCGACCGCTGCATGCTCCGGTGGTCAGAACGGATTGCCGGACACAGCAGCCTTGCTACTACCAACGCCAGCTGGCGATACCGAGCGATCGTTTTGCGGCAGCGCTTTGCAGATGCGGCAGCTGAATCTTCCGGCGAACGATACAAGCCAGGCTACGCAAGTCGCTCACGGTAGTGTTATCTACATCGGTGACCGGTTTGTCGGCTTTCTCTACGCCACGCAATCAGAGGGGATCTACGTTCATTTTGGCCCCGTTGAAAGACCGAACAATGTAGCCGCCGCCGATGAGCGCCTCGCTGCCCACATCCTAGGAGCGCAGGCAATTTCTGGATTCCAGCGGCTAACACTGGAGAATGCCTCGTTGGCCGGAATCAACGTTATGGCGTGTTATTGATCAACAACCTGCGAAATAAAAATGGAGTGCGATTACTCGCACTCCATTTTTCGTTTCGTCGGTCCCTCGACTACGGCGCTTCGCGCCTACGCTCGGGATGACAAGCGATCGTCGCTCGCAATGAGACGTTACGCTTGGACGACTGAGTCGCCGATCGTACCAAGGCCCACTTCTTCATCGAGTGCCAGCGCTTCGATCTCTTCGGGCGGAACATCCGCAACGTGTTGGATCGAGGCGGTGATACGGCGCGTCGCGCTGTTGATCGAGACGAGCGTGACTTCGACGTCTTGGCCCGCGTTGAACTGCGCAGCCGGATCGAATTCGCCCTTGGGAACCATCGCGAGGATGCCCGGGAAGATTTCGACCAGCAAGTAGTTCGGCGTGACCTTGACGATCTGTGCCCCAAGCTTGTTCTCTTCGACCAGCTTGTCGGCGTGTTCGTCCCACGGATCGGGAAGCGCGTGCTTGAGCGAGAGACTGACTTTCTTCGCTTCCGCGTCGAACTTCATGATCTCGACGTTGACGATGTCGCCGATCTTCACCACTTCCGAGGGATGCTTGATGCGCGCATAGCTCAGTTCACTGTTGTGAATGAGGCCGTCGATGCCGCCGAGATCGACGAACGCACCGAAGTCCGCAAGACGGACGACGACGCCTTCCCGAATTTGGCCGACTTCGAGCGTGTCGAGCAGCTCTTGCTTCTTGGCCTGCAGCTCTTCTTCGAGCACGAGGCGCTGCGAGAGCACGACGCGATGACGCTTGTGATCGAGATCGATCACCTTGAGGCGCAGCTTCTGACCGATGAGTTCATCGAGGTTGCCGACAGGCTGGCGGCGGATCTGCGAAGCGGGCACGAAGCCGCGCATACCAAGGTCCACGAGCACGCCGCCCTTGACGACTTGCGTCACGGTGGCTTCGATGACTTCGTCGTTCTGATGCGCTTCAATGACCTTCTCCCAGGTCTTGAGCGCACGTGCGCGGCGCTCGGACAGGAACAGCGTTCCGTCCATATCGTCGATGCGATGAATCATTACTTCTAACGAATCACCGACCTTGAGCGCCTTGGGATCGACCGCGAGCGAAAGTTCGCGGAATGGGAGCACGCCTTCGGATTTGCCGCCGACGTCGACGAGTAATTCGTCTTTGTCCTTCTGAACGATAAGACCGTTGAGGACTTGTCCTTCGTCGAGGACTTTCAGCGACTCTTCGTAGAGGCGCTGTTCGAGCGCGAGTTGATCTTCCTCGTAAGTAGCGGGAGCAATTTCAATCGTAGAGATGTTGTGGTTCCTACCTAACAATTTGTATTTTTGCGAATCAACGCTGACAGTTTCGACACCACCAGGTTCCGCGTTGCGCGATCACCGTTCGAACGATCGGTTTTCCGCACCGCAGACAAGGCTCTCCGAGCTTGCCGTACACCGAGAGGACGTTTTGAAATCCCCCTCGGAGGCCTTCGGCATCCACGTAATCATCGACGCTCGAGCCGCGCATTTCGGTTGCACGGGCCAAGACATCGCGGATCGCGTGGTAGAGCCGGAGAGTCGCCGGCTTCGTCAACGCCTTAGCGGGTCGACCGGGTCTGATCCCGGCTACCCATAACGCCTCGCACGCATAGATGTTCCCGATGCCTGCGATGCGCCGTTGATCGAGGAGCAATGATTTAATCGGCGTCGTCCGCCCAGAGAGCATACCGATAAAGCCCTGCTGTGTAAAGCCTGGTGAAAGCGGCTCAACGCCCAAATCGGCGTCCCATGGGTCACCCGGCTCAACCAAGCGCATGCGCCCGAAGGTCCGCACGTCGGCAAAGCTCAGGCGCGTTCCATCCGTATAATGAAGCACCACGTGGGCGCCTGGATAGTCCGTCTCGCCTGGGCGCTGGAGCACGAGCCGGCCCGTCATCCGCAGGCTGGTGACCAATTTTCGACCTGAGCGCAGCTCCATCACCACGTACTTGGCGCGACGACCCACGCCCTCGATTCGCTCCCCCGGCAGGGCAGCGGCAAACTTGACGCCGGGCGGCGCCTGGGCCATTTTGGGGAGATGAATCTTTACGGATTCGATCGTTTTGCCCGCGACCGTGTTGGCTAGGCCGCGGGCGATCGTCTCGACCTCAGGTAACTCGGGCACTCGCCCAGATTACCAGCCGTTGCCGCGCGTAACCTCGACAAAGCGGGTTTGGCCGACAACCGGCGTGATCAACGCGTTGTATTGGCCCGGCGAATCGTCGCCGAAGGCACTGATCGTGTGGAGATCGGGCGTGAGACGGGCAAAGCAGAAGTTCCCGCTGGGCTGCACGGAAGTGCTTACGACTTCGGTCGCAGAACGCGCGACGATGATGTTCGAGGGAATGCTTTCGTGTTGCAGTGCGACGACGAGCAACGGATCGACATCGAGGTGCCCACAGACCTGACCCGTGCCAAACGGGATCGGGGCGTTGGTCTCAGCAGATGCACAGAGTGGTGTCGCGATGAGCGCTGCTCCGAGCGCCATAGCAGACAGAAGTGAACGTTTCATGCCCTCTATAACGCGCACTCCGTCGAATTAGTGACAGCTACGTGTGTTGCGCCACTAATTCTGAGAGATGCACGCCGGGCGCGATACCATCTTTGGCCGCCTCGCCCGCGGGTAATTCAATGACGTATTTTGCCGTACCGCCGCGGCGCGGAATCGCGTCGTCGGGCGCGTCTTCGGGCACAACGGGTACGTTGGCTGCAACGCCGCGCACCGTTCCGTCGGCGGCGACGAACACCATATCCAGCGGCACGAGCGTATCTTTCATCCAAAATTCGACCGGCTGATCCATCTCGAACACGAACACCATGCCGGTATGCACGGGCAAGTCGGTGACGCTCATCAAGCCGGTTTCGCGTTGGTCTTCGGTCTTGGCGACTTGCAGCGTTAGCGTCACGCGCGGCGCATGCACCCTGATCGTCGGCAAGTGTTGCGGCGCCGGCGTCGCCGCAGCGACAAGCACGGCAAACAGCAGCGCGATCATTCCTCGTCCACCATCATCTCGACGTCATACCAATTTGCTCCGGACTTTACGGTAACTTCCAGCGGCACCGAGAGCGTGAGCGCTTCCTCCATCTCGCGACGCACGAGGTTGGCAAGCGCCTGCAAGTCGCTGCGGTGCACTTCGAAAATCAACTCGTCGTGAATTTGCAGTAGCATCGTTGCATCCAATCCGGCAGTCCGCACCGCGCGGTCCGTTTTGACCATCGCGAGCTTCATCAAGTCTGCCGCACTGCCTTGTAACGGTGCATTGGTCGCTTCCCGTTCCGCCGAGGAGCGCAACATATAGTTGCTCGAGGTGAGCGCCGGCATGTAGCGGCGCCGTCCTAGAATCGTCGTCACGTACCCAAGTTCACGCGCCTCTTCGAGCGTGCGGTCGATGTAGGCACGCACCGATGGGAAGCGCGCGAAGTACGCCTCGGTGATGGCGCGCGCTTCCGCGCGTGGAATCTCGAGCCGCTGCGCAAGACCGAAGTCCGACATTCCGTAGAGCAGGCCGAAGTTCACGCTCTTGGCCATGCGCCGTTGATTGCCGTCGGCGCTGACGTCGCTGCCTAAGTTAAAGATCTGGCGTGCAGTGAAGTCGTGGATGTCTTGGCCGTCCTCGAACGCGGTGCGCATCGCTTCGTCGCCGGAAAGGTGCGCCATCAAGCGCAGTTCGATCTGACTGTAATCGGCGGCAAGCAGCACGTAGTCGGGGCTCTTAGCCACGAACGCTTTGCGAATGCGCCGTCCCAGATCGCCGCGCACGGGAATGTTTTGGAGATTCGGATTGGTCGAGGAGAGGCGCCCAGTCGCCGTTGCCGTCTGATTGAAGACCGTGTGCAGGCGCGACTGTCCATCGAGTAACTGCGGAATGACGTCGATATAGGTGTTCTTGAGTTTGGTCACTTCGCGCCATTCGAGCACGAGTGCGCAGATCGGATAGTCTTTGGCCAGACCTTGCAAGATCTCGACGCCGGTCGCCCATCCGGTCTTGGTTTTCTTGCCGCCGGGAATCTGCAGGCGCCCGAAGAGAATGTTGCCGAGCTGTAGCGGTGACCCGATGTTGAATTCTTCGCCCGCGAAGTCATAGATGTGCTGCTGTAGGCGCGCAGCCGCCGTATCGACTTCGTTCGCAAGGACGGTAAGCTCGGACGGATCGACCGCAATGCCCGCTGCTTCCATGCGCGCGAGCAGCGGTGCAAGCGGCACTTCTACCTCTTCGTAGACACGCATTTGCGCGCGCTGCTCGAGCAGCGGGCGCATCACGTCGAGCAGTTGCAGCGTGGCGTCGGCATGCGCCGCGGCGTTATCGGCCGGCGCCGCCTCCAGATGCTCGGCAGCCGCATCGATAACCGCGGAGAACGTGCGCGCGGGATTGAGCAGATGTGCTGCCAGCATCGCATCGTCTGTCACCTGCGTAAGCGTCACGCCCTGGGATGCAAGCACGCGCGCGACGCGCTTGGCATCGTAGGCCACGATGCGCGGCGCGTTCTCGAGCACGTGTGCGAGTGCCGATCGAACCGGCTCGTAGGCAAGCGCGCCGGCGGCGAACGCCGTGCCGCTGCCATGCGCACCGCTGATGCCGATGGCATCCTCACGCACGGCCAGCGCCACGCACGGCGAATCGGCGAGCCCGCGCAGCTCTTCGCCCAAACGTTCAAACTCGGGCGGGTCGACCGAGGCCACATAGGTACGGTAGGTGCCCTCGAGCTTTGCGTCACTCGCGAAGAGCGGGAGGCCATCGACCGGGGCCTTGAGCTGCGCCAGCAACGTCTTGAACTCGAGCTCGCGCGTAGAGCGGATAGAGCGCGGCATCGCCGGGTGCTTCGTAACGGCGTTCCCAATCGATGGTCAGCGGCAGATCGCGACGCACGAGCGACACGTCGCGACACACGCGCGCCTGTTCGCCGTACACGTTCGATGAGGTTCTCGAGCTTGGGCGTGCCGGCCAGCGACGGATCGGCGATAAGCGCATCGAGCGATCCGGCTACTTTGATCAACTTGATCGCGGTCTTCTCACCGACACCGGGAATGCCGGGAAGATTGTCGGACGGATCGCCTTTGAGTCCCCGGTAATCCGCGAGCTGATCGGGCTGCAATTCGAAACGCTCGAATACCGCCGCCGGATCGTACCGCCCGAAATCGGTGATGCCGCGCCGCGTCGTCAACACGGTCGTGTGCTCGTCGACGATTTGCAGCAGGTCGAGATCGCCGGTCACAACCAGCGTCTCTTCGCCGGCTTCTTCGGCTTCGCGCGCGAGCGTCGCGATGATGTCGTCAGCCTCTTGCCCTTCGATTTCGACGATCGGAATGTGATGCACCGCGAGCACGTCGCGCACCAGCGCGAACTGACTGCGCAGATCGTCGGGCATCGCCGTTCGCTGGGCCTTGTATTCCTTATAGAGCGCCACACGGTCGACCGGCAGGCCCTTGTCGAACGCGGCGATCACGTGCGTCGGCTTCTCATCATGGATGATCTTGTTGAGCATCATCGTGAAGCCGTAAACCGCGTTGATCGGCACGCCGCGCATCGTCGTCAGCGGCGGCAACGCGAAGAACGCACGGTACACTAGACCGTACGTGTCAAGGAGCATCAGGCGGCTCGGGCGTTTACGCGGCACTCATTGCACCGTTATCGGCGACGATGCTGAGATCACCCGCCCGTCGTCGCTGATCGTGAGAATCGAGAGGGTATAACGCCCGCGCGCGTTCGGCATCTGCACCGCAATCGACGAGCCGTCGAAGTGCGCCACATTCCACCACACGTCTTGCGTGTCGGCTTGCTCGAGCGAGAGATTTTGCGGCGGGCTCGAACGCCGCTCGAATCCGATCACCTGGGCATGCTCGCCGGTCGAATCGACCCACGGATGCCAGGTGCGGCCTTCGGGTGCGCTTATCTGCGTCGCTGCGATTCCCACGGCAAGCAACGCCGGCGCCGACTCGAAGAGCGCGCCGCCCGACGGCGCACCGCGGCTAATGCGCACGATAGTCGTTCCCGCTCCCGGCGCAACGTCGCGCAGCGTTACGTTTACCGGCGCGCCGGGTGCAAACGTATCGGACGGCATCGCAATGCTCGCGCTCAGCGGACGGCCGGGCGCGTCGAGCACGAGCGGTACGCTGCTCCACGCAATCGCACCATTGCGCACAAAGGCAGCGCCCGCGCGCAGATCGCCCGGCGCATCACTAATCCGCAACGAGGCTGAGGCACGGCCGCCGCGCACCGGGACAACGACGTTTTGCGTTCCGCTAGCGCTCTCGATGGTGATCAACGCATCGCCCTGCGCGCCCTCGAGCGTCGCATCGATGTGGACGTCGGCACCAGAACGATACACGTTGCGGTCGAGGGTGATGCGCACGTCGGCGCTGCCATTGAGACTCGTATCCTGCGTCGCCTGCGAGACAATATCCACTTGACCAGCGTCGGTGGTTTCGCGGCCATCGCTTTGAATCGTGGCAAAGACCAGATTGGTGCCAAGCGACGGCGCCGTAAACGCACCGTGCGCGTGACCGTCGGCGTCGAGCGTCAGTTGTTGCTCTTGCGTTGAAGGGCCGTGTTCGAGTCGAACGCTCACGTGCGCGCCGGCGAGCGGCCGGCCATCGCCGATCTCCGCGCCGAAGACGTCGAAGTTGACCGGCGTGCCAAGGGTTTGCGCGCTGCGATCGAGCTGTAGGCGAACGGCCACCGGCGCCGTCGGCACGACAATCCGTGTCACGGCGCTCGCGCCCCCTGACTCGACGCGCACGCCGTAGGTCGAGGGCAAACGGTCGGTCGGATGCGCGATCAACACCGTCGCGCGCCCATCGCCACCGGTTTGCACGGTTTGGTCGAGCCAAGGCGACGTGCCCCATGGAACATCCTGCGGAGAATATCCGATATACACGTGCGGCGAGCGCACGATTTTGACGTGCACCGGCACATTGCCACGCGATGAGGTAATCACGACCGGCACGTCGGCAGACGCATTGCACGGTCCGTCGCATCCGCTAGCTACCTCCAGTGAAAGGCCGCTCGCATCGGCGTCGACGTGCACATTGGCACCGCCCACACCGCCATCAACCTGCGCGAGCACCGTGTAGTCGCCCGCGGCGGCGCTGGCTGGAATCGGAATATCCGCGGTAAAGGCGCCGGCTGCGTCGACGGGCGCTTGCACTTGCGTAAGCAGTGTACCGCCGAGGCGCACCGAAATCGCCGCGCTTCCCGCGGCAGGTTTGAGCGCGCCGTTCACGCGCGAACGAGCGAAGCCGACGATGCGAACCGTCCCGCCCGCGTGGACCACCGCTGTGTCGGTGCGCACGCCCACGATGGCCGCCGGCAAGGGCGCTTGCGGCGGAAAACTCGCGAAAGCGTAACTGTTGGCCCATTGCGCGAGAGCAAAGACGGGTCGCGTCATGCGGGTCCAGCGCACGATTCCGTGCGCATCGGTATACCGCGCCTCGAATCCGTTTTGCACGACGAACTGCACGCGCATATGCGCGAGCGCATGACCGGTGCCAAGGTCCGTTGCATAGAGGAGCAGTTCCCCCGGTGTATCCTTCGTCAGCAGTCCGACACGCGTCCGATTGATCCACACCTGCTCGCCGACATCGCCGCGGCGCGCTTCAACGACAAAAAATCCTTCGCGCGATCCGAGCTGCACGTCGACGCCGCTGGATTGAAATTGATAGCCGCCGGGCGGCGTGAAAGTGAACGTACTGACGGGCCGTCGGCCGCGTGTGTCTATCGCGCGCGCTCGCGCGTTCGAACCCGCGGTCAGCACATCCGCCGGATCGACCTGATACACGGCAAATTGCACCGGCGCGCTGGAATACGTGTCGAGGCGTACCGTTGTCGCTTGCCACGGCACGTTTGAGTCGCTCGCGAAGAGGGCAAAGTAAGCGTCGAGTTTATGAAGATCGACAATTGGGCGCGCAGCGGAGGCGGGGGCTGCAAGCAACGCAAGCGCCAGCAGCACCATCAAGGACACACGAATTCGAAGCACGTCGAAGGTAGGGTTTCGCGGCATCCCGGGAACGGTCCCACGGGAAGGTCGGCTCCCCCGTGCCGCGTAAACCGGCAATCGTGAACCAGTCCGATTCCGCCGGGAACTCCCTCTCGACGCGTTGCCGTTACTGCGGGTGTGAAGACACCACCGAGAAAGCGCCGGATCCTTCCGAGCGCCGCCACCTGCAAGTCATCGTCGCATGCGGCTCTTGCGGGCGACCGTTCACCGTCCTTTCGGCGAATTAATATGCGTACCGTTGCTCTCACGCTCGCACTTATCAGCGTCGCGCTTCCGGTTGCCGCTGCAACGCCAAAGCCGAAGGCGACGGCCGCGCCGGTGCGCGTCGTTCCTCATGCGCCCACCTTTCCCGAGCACGCCGAATTCCTGGTTGAAGTCAACGCCAAAGGGCAAGTCGTGCGCGTGAAATCAGCAAAGGGTATGGGCGATAAAGATCCGCTCTTCAACGCACATACCTATGGCAACGTGCTGCAGATGTGGATTCGCCACCCCGACGGGAGCGCCGAAGTGGGGCTCTATCGCGTGACCTTCGACTACGACCCGCACACTAAGCAAATCAGCCGCCACCAATTCCTGGTACAGCCGGGCGGCGATTGGGGCAACGAGAAGGGTGCAGCCGATGTCATGATGGAGACGGCGGAACGCGAGGCTCGCGAGCAAAAGGCAGCGCAGCAAGAAAAGCAGCAGTCACAGAACAAGAACTTGCCGCCGCTGAACACCATCGTTGGCCCGACGTCGGCGCCGTCCAACCGCCCTTAAGCCGGCGCTCCCGCGCGAGTTCACGCTCGATCCGGTAGCGGATCGTGAGCGTAGTTGCACCTCCAAAGATGCGTACCCGACCGAAGAGCACGCGCGCGCCTTCATGCTAATGAACGGCGTCTCACTCACGGTTTATCCCTGTCGCTACTGCGAGCTATGGCATCTTTCAAGCCGGCGCGACTAGCACTTACCGGCACCGCGATCAACGTCGCCTTCTTTGCACTCGTGCTTTTTGTCCCCGCCTGGACGCTGGATTGGTGGCGCGCATGGGTGATCATCGCAATCGTCGCCGCCGGAACGGCCGGTAGCACGATCGACCTTGCCCGCGCCGACACCGGCCTCATCGAAGAACGCTTTCAATCGCCGGTGCAAGAATCGCAACCGCTCGGCGACAAGATCGTTTTGATCGCTCTGCTGCTGTCGTTTTTCGGATATCTCATCTTCACGTCGCTCGATGCGATGCGGTTGCATTTGCTACCACCGCCGCCGGGGTGGCTGTCGTTCGCCGGGCTGCTGGCGACCATCGGCGGCTGGTCGATCGCCTGGCGCGCGCTGCGCGAGAACGCCTTTGCCGCGCCGGTCGTCAAGCTTCAAGAAAACCGTCGGCAACATGTGATCGACACGGGTCTGTATCGGTACGTTCGACACCCGCTTTACGCAGGCGGCGCCCTGCTCATCGTCGGCATTCCGCTGTGGCTGCAGTCGACCGCGGGAATGCTCTTGGCGTTCGTACCTGTTGCAGTACTGATCGTTCGCATTCTCCTCGAAGAGCGCTTTTTACAGCGAGAATTGGATGGATACGATGCGTACACCGGACGGGTCCGCTACCGACTCATTCCACTGATTTGGTGAACCGGGCATGCTACACTAGCCCGTATGAAATTCGTCAGCTACATCACCAGTGACGGAAACGCGGCACCCGGTCTGGTCGAAGGCGGATCGATTCGGCGGATCGACGCGCCATCGATGCAGGCATACATCGCGCTTCCCGCAGCGCAGCGCGCTGCCCGCCACAGCAAAGAGACCGTAGCCCTTGCCGACGTCCGCCTCGACGCCCCCGTGCGTCCACTGCGCAACGTGTTCTGCGTCGGCCGCAACTATCTCGAGCACGCTAAAGAGGGTGCCGCGATCTTCGGCAAAGAGCTCAAGCTTCCCGACGTGCCGACCTTCTTCACCAAAGCGCGCCGACCGCGATCGCCGCTCGCGGAGCAGACGCTTCATTTTCAAGCCGACGTTTCGATGAATATGATTTTGAAGCCGAGCTTGCCGTCGTTATCGGCACCACGTGCAAAAACGTGCGTGAAGCCGACGCCATGAGTGTATTTTGGCTATACGGCGCTTAACGATGTCACCGCGCGCGATCTCCAGCGCGCGCATCTGCAGTGGTTCAAAGGAAAGAGTCTGGACGAATGCGCTGCCCGATACGGTCCCTGGATCGTTTCGCGCCGATGAAATCGGCGACCCCAGCAAGCTTGAGATCATGTTTCGCTTAACGGCGTCGAAAAACAACACAGCAACACGGCCAAGATGATCTTCAACATCCCGCGCTTGATCGCCGAACTCTCCAAAGGCATGACGCTCTTGCCGGGCGACGTCATTGCAACCGGAACGCCTGAAGGCGTCGGATTTGCGCGCACGCCGCCAGAGTTCCTCAAGAACGGCGACGTGATGGAGGTCGAGATCGAAAAGATCGGCACACTGCGCAATACCGTGTCGATCGCCTGAGCGCGAGCGCAGGGTTGCGCAATCCGGCACGTGAACGCTAGCGCCCATGATCGTCGCCATACCCCGTGAGGCCGCTTCGAAGGAGCGTCGCGTTGCGCTCGTTCCTGAAACGGTAAAAAAACTGATACAGGCGCGGGGGTCCGTGCGCGTGCAGCGCGGCGCCGGGACCGCCGCCGCCTTTCCCGATGAACTCTACACGCAGGCCGGAGCGTCGATCGCCGACGATCCGGCTGCGCTCATTTCCGACGCCGATGTCGTCGTAACGGTGGGCAAGCCTGCGCAGAGCGTGCTCGCCGCAATGCGCAAAAACGCGACGCTGGTCGGTTTCTTCAATCCGCTCGGCGATCCCGCGTACGTTGCGAGAGCTTGCGCAGGCCGGCGTGACGGCGCTTGCGATGGAGATGATTCCGCGCATCACCCGCGCGCAATCGATGGATGCGCTCTCGTCGCAAAGCAACATCGCCGGCTATAAAGCGGTGCTTATCGCGGCAGCGCACGCTGCCGAAGTTTTTTCCGATGCTCACGACTGCCGCCGGAACGATTCCGCCGGCGGAGGTGCTGGTGCTCGGCGCCGGCGTCGCGGGACTGCAAGCCATCGCGACCGCGCGCCGTTTGGGCGCGGTGGTCAGCGGCTACGACGTGCGCGCGGCGGTAAAAGAGCAAGTGCAGTCGCTCGGTGCGACGTTCCTGGAATTCGATCTCGGCGAAACGCCGAAGGCGCCGGCGGTTATGCAAAAGAGCTGACGCCCGAGCAACAAGAGCGCCAACGCGCCTGGATGGTCGAGCAGATCGGCAAGAACGACGTCGTGATCACGACCGCGCTCGTTCCGGGCCGCAAAGCGCCGCTGCTCGTAAGTGAAGCCGCTGTCGCGGCGATGAAGCCGGGCCGCGTGATCGTCGATCTTGCCGCCGAAGCCGGCGGAAACTGTGCGCTCACAAAGCGCGGTGAAACGTCGTCTCACCCAACGGCGTGAGCATCATCGGTGCGACCAACCTGCCGTCAACGATGCCGCACGATGCAAGCCAGCTGTACTCGCGCAACGTCTACGCGTTGCTCTCGCCGTTGATTAACGACGGAGCGCTCACGCTCGATATGAACGACGAGATCGATCAAAGGCGCATGCATCGCGCGCGACGGCGCACGTACTGATCGGAGGAGCGCCTGAGTGACCGACATCAACCACTTGCTCGAGCTGCTGACGGTTTTGGTGCTCGCGGTCTTCGTCGGCTTCGAAGTGATCTCGAAAGTGCCGACGACGCTGCACACGCCGCTGATGTCGGCGACCAACGCGATCCACGGCATCGTCGTTGCCGGCGCGATCGTGCGATCGTGTCGCTCTTCAGCAGTGGCGGCGCCGGCACCGGTACTGACGATCGTGGCGACCGTGGCGGTGACGCTCGGCGCGATCAACGTCTTCGGCGGATTCGCCGTCACCGAACGAATGCTGCAAATGTTCAGCGGTAAGGGAGGCAGCAAGTGACCATCGCATCGCCATCTGCTCGATCTCGTCGCGATCGCGCTCTTCATCCTCGGCCTGCACTTTCTCAACTCGCCGCCGACGGCGCGCCGCGGCAACCGCCTCGCGATGGTCGGCATGGTCATCGCGCTCGTTGTGGTCCTGGTGCAGACCCTCGGCGTCGGCTGGTGGGCGATCGTGATCGGCATCGTGGTCGGCGGCGCGATCGGCGTCTTCGCGGCGCTCCATGTGAAGATGACCGCGATGCCGCAGATGGTCGCGCTCTACAACGGCGCGGGCGGCGGCGCGGCGGCGCTGATCGGCGTCGTGGAATACGTCGTGTTCAAGCGCAATGGCGGCGCCGCACTGGATCCGGTCATCTCGGTTTCGCTGGTGCTCTCGGCGATCATCGGTGCGATCAGCTTCGCCGGTTCGATCATCGCGTTTCTCAAACTGCAAGAGCTGATGACCGGACGCCCGATCACCTATCCGGGGCAGCAAATCGTCAATGCACTCGTAGCGCTCGGCATCGTCGTGCTTGGCGGTATGGTTCATCGTCAAGCGCGGGCACGCTGCCGATGTGGGGCTTCTTCCTCTTGCTCGCGGCCGCACTTGCATTCGGCGTGCTTTTCGTGCTGCCGATCGGCGGCGCGGATATGCCGGTCGTCATTTCGCTGCTCAACTCGTTCACCGGTCTCGCCGTCGCGATCGCGGGCTTCGAGACTCAATTCGCACGCTGCTGATCATCTGCGGCGCGCTCGTCGGCGCGAGCGGTACGCTGCTCACCGTCGTCATGGGCAAAGCGATGAACCGTCCGCTCACCAACGTGCTCTTCGGCGCGTTCGGCTCGGCCGGCGGCAGCGAACCAGCCGCGGCGGCGGGCGGCGCGCCGCAGAACGTCCGCAGCGCCAGCGCCGACGACGTCGCCGTGATGCTTGCGTATGCGCAGAAAGTGATCTTCGTTCCGGGCTACGGCATGGCGGTCGCGCAGGCGCAGCACAGCGTCAAAGCGCTGGCGGATCAATTGGAAAAGCGCGGCGTCAAGGTCGTCTACGCGATTCATCCCGTTGCCGGACGCATGCCCGGCCACATGAACGTGCTGCTCGCCGAAGCCAACGTGCCGTACGACGCAGCTGCTCGACATGGAAGAGGTCAACCCCGAGTTTCCGACAACCGACGTCGCGCTGGTCATCGGCGCGAACGACGTCACCAATCCCGCCGCGCGTAACGTGAAAAGTTCGCCGATCTACGGCATGCCGATTCTCGACGTCGACAAGGCCCACAACGTCATCGTCCTCAAACGCTCGATGCGCTCGGGCTTTGCCGGCATCGACAACCCACTCTACGAGATGCCCAATACCTCGATGCTCTTCGGCGACGCCAAAGCATCGGTCGATGCGCTCACCGCTGCGGTCAAAGCCTTGTGATGGCGACGAAGCGCCGCCACATCGGGACCGGGAGCGTGTGGGAGGCGCGGGTCGGTTACGCGCGAGCGGTACGAATCGGCGACTTCGTGTTCGTTTCGGGAACGACCAGCGACGGCCCCGATGCCTACATGCAAGCCAAGGGCGCAATTGCGCGGATCGAGCGCGCGCTCGAAGAGGCCGGTGCCTCGCTCGACGACGTCGTGCGCACGCGCATGTTCGTGGTCGACATCGAGGATTGGGAATCGATCGCCAAGGCGCATCATGAAGCTTTCGCCGACGTGCGGCCGGCCGCAACGATGGTCGAAGTACGGCGGCTCATATCGCCCGAACTGTTGGTTGAAATCGAGGTCGACGCGTACATCGGTTAACCCAACCCTATGTCTCTCAAACTGCATCGCTACCTCCGACGCATCAACTACGGCGGGCCGCTCTCACCGACACGCCAGACGCTGCACAATCTCCATCGTGCGCACCTGCTGGCGATACCGTTCGAGAACATCGACATACAACTCGGCCTGGTACCGTCCCTCGAGCCGGGCGACATTTTTGAAAAGCTCGTCGTCCGCGAGCGCGGCGGCTGGTGCTTTGAACATAATTTGCTTTTCGCATGGGTGGTCAAACAAATCGGGCTGCGCGTGGATCTGATCGGCGCGACCGTCAACCGCAGCCGCCATGTCGAAGGCGCACCGATCAATCATCTCGCGCTACTCGTGCACTTGGACGAACCATATCTCGCCGACGTCGGCTTCGGCAACGGATTCCTCGTGCCGACACCGCTTCGCGAGGGTACGTTCAACGATGGGCGATTCGACTTCAAGCTGACGTGCCACGGAAATTACTGGCGCTTCTACAATCACCGCGAAAACGGCGCGACCTACGACTTCACGGGCGAGACGGTGGATCTCGCGACAATCGATGCTGCAAACCGCAGCCTCGCCACCACCAGCGAATCCCCGTTCGTTCAGACACTCGTCTGCGCGCAGCTCACCGAAAATGGGATGACGACACTCACCAACGCGGCTTTACGCCTGTATTCGCCCGCCCACATGAATGAGGAATCGGCATCATCCCATCCAGCCTTCGAGCGTATCCTGCGCGAGCACTTTTCACTTACCATCGACCGCAGCGAGGCGCTGTGGACGCGCGTCGCCGATCAGCACAAACGATGGCTGCGCAAGCGTATCCGCGGCTTCTAGTTATTTCGCCGGTGCGATGATGTCGAGCAGCCCCAGATGGGAGCCGTCCTTTGAGGAAAACCACACCCAGGTATCGTCGAGATAATCCGAATGGATGAGCGGATGAAGGAGCGAGGCGCGCCGGTTTCCTTTTTCGTTGCGGCAGATATCCTTGTAGGAGCGAATCTCGTTGCAGATCGGATCTTGAAAGTACCAGTAGTTCACCCAGAAGATCGGCGAACCGGCCTTCTTGGTGAGCACCGACTTGTCATCGCTGAAGATTTTGTCGAACGCCTTTCCCCGCCACTCTTCATAAGACACCGACGGCATCGTGCCGGCCACATTGAAGAAATAGCGCGTCTTTTCTAGCGACGAGCCGAGCATCGCAAAGGCGCGAACCAGCGCGAATTGCTCGGCCTCGAGCGCACCTTGCTCGCAGGCCTGCTTGAGCCGCGTAATTGCATCGGTAGCGATCGTTCCGCCTAGACTGTGCGAGAGCACGATGACCCGATCGTAGTCGTACCCACCGTTGCGCGCCGGCGTGACTGCGCGCATGATCGCGGTGACAGCGGTATCCATAATGGCATCGCGCATACCGTAGAACTTGGAGTCGTTCTCATCCCGCTCGGTGTAGATTTGGACGTCACCGAAGAATCCGACGATGAAATCGATGAGGAGCGCGTACCCGATTTGAAAGGCGAGGAAGATTCCAACCAGCAGCGCGACGCCAAACCAGCCCATCGAGCCCTTCGGAAATTTCGCAACCGCCATCGCAAAGATCAACAGGCCACCGACGACCACGAGGATGCCGACAGCCAGCGCCCGATGCCAGATCGCCGCCGGATTGTCCAGCAGCGACTTACGCTGGACCCATGTTTTGACGATCGCGGCGACCGCTTGGCCGACCAGAAACGCGCCGACGATACCGACCAGCAGCCAGACAACGATCTTGATGCGCGCGCCGCCCGGCGCCGATGCGTTTGCATTGAGCACCGTGATCGCTTCGCCTACGCTCGAATGCGTCATCAAGCCGGTGATGGTCAAAACCTGAATCGACGTGAGCCACACGGCGGTAATCGAAATGGCAAACAGGGCGAACGCGATGACCAAGGCACCGCCGATAAAGCCATAGTCGAAGAATTGCTTCCGAAAGGGCGCCTCGATGCGAGCCGTGGTATTGAACGGCGCAAACACGGAATTGAGAATCCACATCAATACCAAGAACCAATTGGTCGCGCCTTTGTCGATTGGACTCCAGTACGCCTCGATCACGTCATAGAAGGTCTGCTTCGGCTTCAGGTAGTCGTCGCCGGCACGAAGGACGCGCGTCGTTGTTGGAAGCGGATCATCTTGCCCCGGTTCGAGCACGCCGCGTGGATTGATAACGCTCAGCTCCCAAGTAGGGCCGCCGTCGCGCTGGTTGAGGCGGGCGCACAAGTCGCCCGCGACTTGATCTTGGAACTCGTAGCGCGGGTGCGAGGCCACGCCATGCACCGCTACGATAGCTACCCGTTCACTCATGTTTTCCACTCCCATGCGTTCCATGTCGGCAAAAAGGCATTCGGCGCAAAGCCCCGCAGCCGGTCCCGGTACGCGTACACGTAGCGAGCATTAAAAAGATAGAGCAACGGCACTTGATCGGCCACGCGCCGCGCGATTGCTCCGTACAGCGCGCGCCGCCGCGCTTGCGAGACGCTCGAGAGAGCCGCCCGTTCGAGGGCGTCGACGCGCGGATCGCACCAGTGCATGTAATTCGACGGCGCCCCGCACGCCAGGATGTCGGAATCGTCCGGATCGGCGCCCATCGTAAACGGCACATAGGCGAGGTCGAAACGCCCGGCGGCCAAAATGCCGGTGACCGGTAAGAAGAGCTGCGCGTTGCTGATGCTCTCGACCGAGACGTCGATGCCGCGCTGGCGCAGCATCGCCTGCACTGCCTCCGCCACGTGCACGCCCGTCACCGACTCGGGGAACTGCGCGTACGTGAGATGCAACGCGCGCATGCCGTTTGCGCCGCGCTTCCAGCCCGCTGCATCGAGCAGCGCATCGGCGTCTCGCGGATTGTAGCCGGGCTCGCGAATCGACGGATCGTAGGCCCAGGAAAACGGGGGTTGCAACATGTTTGTAACGGGATACGCCCCCAGCGTAATCTTCGCACTGATGGTCGCGCGATCGATCGACATCGCGATCGCACGACGCACGCGCGCGTCCTTGAGCGGTGCATGCTCGGTATTAAAAACGAGCGCGGCCACGACCGCGGTCGGCGTGGTATAGAGTCGCACGTGTGAATCGCGAACAGCGATCGTACGCTGCGCCGGAGCAATCAAATTCCAATCGAGTGCGCCGGATTGCAGCATGAGCAGATTCGTCGACGGATCCGAGGCAATGCGCACGTCGAGCCGATCGACGGCCGGCTTGCCACGCCAGTAGCGTGGATTGGCGCGGTAGGTGAGCGATTCGCCGCGTGCCCATGCCACAAGCGTATACGGTCCGTCGCTTACGTAGGGCAGCCGCGAAAGCGGCACATGCGCCGGAAGCACGACTTGCGGAATGATCCCGTAGGAAAAATACGTCGACGTCGCGGGCGCCCACGCGCGCCGCAAATGCAAGATCACGGTATGCGCATCCGGCGCGGTGGCGCGATCGATCAGGTCGTAGCCTTCGCGGGAGCGCACGGGATTGCGCGGATCGAGGATCTGGCGCAGCGTGTACAGCACGTCCGTGCTGGTCAACGCGGCGCCGTCGCTCCAGCGGACATTGGGTCGCAAACGGTAGATGATGGTTCGTCCGTCAGCGGAAAGATCGCCGTTCGCAAGGCTCGGAATCCGCGCGAGAAGCACCGGCACCGGGGCCCCATGCGGGTCCAGATCGAGGAACGGCTCGTAGGCGAGGCGCGCAAGCTGCGCCTCGGCCGAGGACGCGTCCGGCTGAATGAAGAGCGGGTTGAGCGTCGAGGGATCTTTTGCAAGATCGAACCGCACGAGTCCCGCCGGTGGCGCCGCGGGGCTGCCGCCTTTGGCGCAGGCAGCCCACGATGAAAATGCGAGGACCGAAATGGCAGCGGCCAGATATCCTCTGGCGCTAAACATTAACCTTGCGTATGTGCTTTTGTTTCAATGATCCGTTTTCGAGAACATCATAGAAGACTCCCAATTGCATCTTGGCCGCCTGTTCTGCAATCGCGGGCCACGCTCGGAAGAAACACGCAAGCTGCCTCCTGATAGGCCGTGAGGAGAACCCGTTAGGCAAGAAAAATGCGCGCCCGCGGTATTTTTGGTAGAGCGCGCACTCAACATGAGTCTTTCCTCTCGTTTTTATTTGTGCCTGATCGGCCGTAATAACCACCAGTCCATCTCGGCAAACGCGAGGTATCCATTCACTATCTTTTGTGTCGGCGCGGTAGAGATCCGTCAAGTGAATAACATCTTCGCCGAACAACTTAAGAGCGGCGGAAAAGTTCGGCGAAATACAGGCGTCGAGAAAGAACGTCAAGCGGCCAATTCTAGCCTTGTCTCGTACTCGATCGCATCTTCGACACCGTTCTCAGACACTCGATACCAGGCCGCAATCCGCTTGATCGGTTCCCCCGCCTTATGCATCCCATAAAGAGCGTACGTTGGAACACCCGTCTCGCGGTTAATAGGCGCGCCAAACGAACGCTCCGGGTCTAAGACGACGGACTTGCCCTTACCGAGTGGCGTGATTTCTCTTGCAACATCGCCATCGTAAACGACGATATCGTGCAGAAGTGGCTTCACTATCGTCTCGAACGCTCTATTACCCGATGCCAGCTCTACGAGACCCCCATCTCCGCTAGACTTCTTCGCAAAAATCCCGCCACCGTAGAGACTATATTTTCTAGTGGCAAACGGATATGCCCCGAACTCCGCCCTCGCCGCCGAGTACGCATCTCGAATATCCCGCGTCCGGACATTTTCAGCGCGCATTGCAGCAACCGTCATAAGCTCGATTAGCTCAAGAAATCTAATAGTGTCTCGTTCCGCAATCTTCAGATTTGCCGAATGAACGACGGCGGCGTAGCTCTTGATAAACTCTTTTCTGCCGCGTCGCCAGCGTCTCAGACTGGCCTGCGCAATCTTTGTTCGCAGGGCTTCTGTCAGGATTCGAGCGGTATCAGCAACGGAGTATAGGCCAACACCAAGCAGGTCGTCGGCATCGAACGCCAAGCTCACGCGAAAATCACCATCTTGCGCCAGACTTGGGCGAGCCATTCAACTAAACCCCTCACCCGCTAAGGGCACCAAAGTTATACGAACGTATGTTCGAGTTTGCTCGATGAATGCCTTTTCTTCGAACGGCTGCTCTGGGCAAGTCGGGCGCTGCCCGATGCCTTGAACGAACGAATGTGGGGTGGTATAGTCAGATCGCCGAATAGCTTGCGGCAAGAAATGCGAATCTGGCGAATATGATTATCTCCGAGGACCTCGATCAGCTCGACCTTGCGCTGTTGGACGCACTTCAGCGCAATGGACGCTCGACCTTCGCCGAGCTCGGCGCATTGGTTGGGCTCAAGCCGCCCGCCGTCCACGATCGCGTGAAGCGGCTCGAACAGCGCGGCCACATCCGCGGCTACAGTGCGCAACTCGACGGTCGCAGTCTGGGCCTCGAACTGATCGCCTTCGTGAGTTGTTATACGACTCCGGACGCCGCTTACGATCGGTTTACCAAAAGCTTGAGTGAGATGCCCGAAGTGTGCGAGGTCCATTCCGTGGCGGGCGAAGAGTCGTTCGTCTGCAAAGTGATGACGCGCTCGACGCACCACCTCGACGAGTTGCTCTCTCGTCTCAAGGCGACTGCCGGGCATGGCGCGCACCAAAACCACGATCGTCCTTTCGACACCGTTCGAACGCGACGGTATCTCGGTGCGCTCGTGAGCATCGCGCCTGGGCGACGATTGCATCCGCTGGGCACGCATCGCGTGATAGATCCGGCCGGCGCCATGCCGCAGAACGCTTGGAAGGTCGACAACACGCCGGTCGCGCTTGATAACGAAATTCTGTGCGAAGTCGAAGTGCTCAATATCGACTCGGCTTCGTTCAAGCAGATCGCCGACGCATGCGACGGAAACGCCGCGCGGATTGCGGAGCACGTTGAGGGCACCGTCCGCGAACGCGGCAAGCAGCATAACCCGGTCACCGGCAGCGGCGGCATGTTCATCGGTTACGTTCGGCAGATCGGCAAGCGATCTGCGCGACTCGCTCGACCTTCACGCGGGCGAACGCATCGCCTCGCTCGTCTCGCTCACGCTCACGCCGCTGCACATCGAATCCGTCGAACGCGTCTGACTTGACAACCGGGCGCATTTGGATTCGCGGGAAGGCGTGCTGTTCGATCCGGCCTGTGGGCCACGCTGCCGGACGACATCGATGAAAACGTCGCGCTTGCCGTGCTCGATGTCGCGGGCGCGCCGGCACAAGTTCGCCGTCTCTGCGAGCCGGGACAAACCGTCGTCAATTATCGGCGCCGACGGCAAGAGTGGAATGCTCGCGTGCGCGCAAGCCAAAGCGCGCGTTGGTTCGAGCGGCCACGTCATCGGCATCGCTCCGTCGGATCAGACCGAAGCAGCAAGACTGCTCGTCGAGCATGGCTTGGTCGACCGTTTCATCGTCGCCGACGCTCGCGACGCGCTCGACCTTAGCGAAAAGGTTGCGCTGCACGCACTGCAGCTCGCCGACGTGACGATCAATTGCGTCAACGTCCCCGGAACCGAGCTGGCCTCGATCCTGTGCACCAAGGACCGAGGTACCGTGTACTTCTTCTCGATGTCGACGTCATTCACTGCGGCCGCCCTCGGCGCCGAGGGCGTCGGCAAAGACGTCACGATGATCGTCGGCAACGGCTACGTGCGCGGTCACGCGGAGACCGCCTTGCAGACGCTGCGCGATCACCCCGCGATTCACGCCTACTTCACACGCCACGCTACGCCGACCGCATCAAGGAACCAGTAAACCATGAGCGAGATCACGCATCTCAAGCCGCCCGTCCCGCCGTCGCAGTTCGAATACAAGCACCTCAAGCAGGGCGAGTTTTGGCGTCACATTCCCGCCTATCGCGAGATCGACGAGGCGACGTTTCTCGATCATCTCTGGCAGCAGAAAAATGCGGTCAAAACGCCGCAAGAACTGCTCGCGACGATCAAAGATCTCGTGCTCGCCCGGAGTTCTTTGCCGACGTGGAAGAAGGCTTCGCGCGCGCGCCGATGGCCGTGCGCGTCTCGCCGTACGCGCTCGCGCTGATCGACTGGAAGGATCCCGTCAACGATCCGATTCGCCGCCAGTTCGTTCCGCTTGCCTCCGCGCTGCTGCCCGATCATCCGCGGCTGACGCTCGACTCGCTGCACGAACAGGACGACTCGCCGGTTCCAGGCCTCGTGCACCGCTACGTCGACAAGGCGCTCTTTCTTCCGCTCAACACGTGTCCGGTCTACTGCCGCTTCTGCACGCGCAGCTACGCGATCGGCCCGGATACCGAGAACGTCGACAAAGTCGCGCTCGCCAAAACGCCCAAGCAATGGGAAGACGCGTTCCAATACATCAGCGAGCGGCCCGAGCTCGAAGACATCGTCATCTCCGGCGGCGACACGTATCAGCTTCCGCCGAAGAACATCGAGCTCATCGGCAACGCGTTGCTCGACATTCCGCACGTGCGCCGCATGCGCTTTGCGACTAAAGGCCCGGCGATCATGCCGATGAAGATCATGACCGACACCGCGTGGCTCGATGCGCTCACGGCGATCGTCGACCGCGGCCGCGCGATGGGCAAGGACGTCGTGCTGCACACGCACTTCAACGCCCCGAAGAGATCACGTGGATCACGGAAAAGGCGATGCGCTCTGCTCTTCGAGCGCGGCATCTTCGTGCGCAACCAGTCGGTGCTGATCCGCGGCGTCAACGACACGCCCGAACGCATGGCGCTGCTGGTCAAGCGGCTCGAGTACGTCAACGTTCATCCGTACTACGTCTACATGCACGACATGGTCAAGGGCGTCGAGGAGCTGCGCACGACGATCGCAGACCGTCGATCGAGATCGAGAAGTTCGTGCGCGGCGAACCGCCGGCTTCAACACGCCGACTGTTCATCTGCGATGCGCCGGGCGGCGGCGGGAAGCGCGACGTCCACTCGTTCGACTACTACGATCGCGAGAACGGCATCTGCGTCTACACCGCGCCGAGCCGTCAAACCGGACAAGGCGTTCGTCTACTTCGATCCGATCGATAAGCTCTCGCCCGACGCGCAAGCGCGCTGGGCCGTCAAGGAGCTTGCCGACCAGATGATCCGCGAAGCCCTTCGTAGGGCGGGCGACGCGGCCGACGAGTTGGTCCTGGCATAATCTGGCACCCGCAGGAGGCGGGTCGAGGTTCGGAGTGCAGGAAGCACGACCGCCGAAGGCGGACCGAACCGTGGTGAATGAGAAGGCCTTTCGCCTCGACTTCTTCATTGCGATTGCCGCGCTGCTGGTCAGCACGCTGACGGCTGCGACGTTGCTCTACCAGACGCACGTCATCAGCGACCAGTACGCGGCGACCATCTGGCCCTATCTGAGCAGCGGGTCGACCGCAGATCCCAACGGCGTAGCGCTTACGGTTGCGAACGACGGGTTAGGACCCGCGCTGATCGAATCGGCGCAGCTTTCCATCGACGGTGTCCCCGTCCCGTCGTGGGGCGCATACTTCGCGCGACTCACGCGCGACCCGATCCTACGCGTCTACTTTTTAAAGGTGCGCCGGCTTAGTGCGGCCGGAAAATTACCGTCCGACGCGGGCATCACAACGGGATCGATCAGCCCCGGCACCACCATTCGGCCGGGGGACAAGCTCACGATCCTGCACGTGCACCTGCCGGGCCTACCGCTGCCGGCCGTGCTGCGCCACGCGTTGGTCCTAGATTTCTGTTACTGCTCGCTCAACGGGAGCTGCTGGACGCTGCACAACGACACCGAATCCGAAAAAAGCGAGCAGCCCAAACCGGTCTCGCACTGCACGACCTCGGCAGCGATCAGTGCATCGTTTGCTACGTCCCCTTCTGTGCGCCCGCGTAGAAAATGACTTTGAAGATCGCTTGCGGGACCGTGATAAGCGTGTTTGGATTGCCGTAGGCGAGATAGAACTCTTCGCTGCGGAGCCGCAAGTGATAGGCGACGGAGATGTTCGTGCAGGTTCCCTCGCAGTTGCCCCCGCCATTCGGTTGCGGCGGCATGCCGACGACCTTGCGCACGCCGATCGCAAACGACGAGCTTCGATCGATTTGATAGCTGTAACTCACGCTGTCGAACCATTGGATGTTATCGGGGCCGTACTCGCGCAGCCATTGCGCGGTATTGTCGACGGCAAACGTTAGGTACCCGCGCTCGCCGATGCGCATCGTCGTGCTGCGATACCACGTATCGAGGCGGCCGAGCCCATAGCGTCCGGTATAATATTGAATCTGCGTCGGGGTCGCGGATGATCCGTGCGACGGAAAGTTGCCGACGTTGTTCTGCGTACCGCTGTGATACGTGAGGCTGAACCCTCCGTTCTGCGAGATCGGCGTCATCACGTCTCCGAAGCGCCAATAACTGGAGCCGGAGAAGAGCTGCAAATCGATTGTGCTCTTCGTCAGCAGGTCGAGGAGGATCTGGTTGTCCGTTTGCGCTTGCCCGTATTGCACGCCTTGATACCGATCCATGAAGAGGCTCACGCCGGCGGAAAGCAGCTTGTCGTTTGGCGAGAGGGTCCAGATGCGCGCGGTGTAGAGCCCGTAACCGGCGATTCCGGGGTGTGAATCGAATCCGTCAACCGGATTGAACTGGCTGCCGACTTTGCGGACCGATCCGTAGAGCGCGAACTTCTGATTGCCCCAGCCGCCGCCCGCGTCGAGCCACCGTCCTTGCGAGGGATCGGTCACGAGGGTGCCCGATTCAATCGCATCGTTGGCGTAAAAGCTGAGGTACTTGCCGTTCCACCAGTTCACGCCGGCCTCGTTCGTGTCGTCCTGAAGCCCCGGAATATCCGTGATTACGTGCTGAAACGCGCCGCCCCAATGCGTGTCCGGCGAGGTATAGTTCAGCGCCGCCGCGGCGTCGGTTCGATCGTCGCCGATGGCGTCGAAGGCGGCAAGCCCGAATTCGCCCTGCTTGCCCTCGAGCGCGTAGCCTTGAGTGGGCGTGGGTATTCCCGGTGTGTACAGCGTCGTGCGATAACCGTTACACACGTTGCAGTTGAAGTCGTTGAAGAAGCTCGCCGCCTGCGTGAAGAACGGGCGCACCTCGCTATAGGTGCGCTGGAAAACCGTCGGCGAGATCGATTGCTGATCGAGTTCGACGTTCGAGTAGTCGGGATGAAGTGTCCCGAAGAACGAGGCCGTCTGCGCGATCGGGATCGAGAAATCCATGCCCACGCGCGAGGTGCTACCGCCGATCGTACGGCTTGCTGCCTCTCCCAACGCATAGGGCGCGACGCGCGGACGCGGTAGCGGCTGCTTCGCAATCTGCGTGAACGTCACGCTGCCGGCGCGCGCGGCATCATCGGGATTCTGCTGCGCCGGATCGTACGACCACACGTCGAGATCGCCGGTCGATCGAACGTACCGCACGAACTGCACGCGCCACGTCCCAGCGTGCGCCCCGTGAACGACGGCGAGCGGAATGGCCATCGTTACCGTGTAGCCGTCCTTGGTTCGCTCTCCATGCGATTCCCAATGCGGCGAGAAGCCCACATTCTCGCTCGAGGCCTCGTTATGAGCCCCGATCGGGTTCGACTCGAACTGATACTGAAATCCCGCCGGACCGGTCGGCCACAAGTCGACCCACACGGCGTCGTCGCTCCAGGCGATGCCGCCGCCGATGTTACTTCCGCCGGTGACGGTATCGTCAGCGTGTTGCGTTGCGGTAATCGACTCGGTCTGCACAGCATCGAAACGCACATAGAGCATTTTTCCGTCGCTCCACACGTAGGCGTCGGTTTTATCCTGGGCGGGGCGCGCGTGATCGACATCCCACGCCAACGTCACGTGCGCCGCCGGCGTCGCCGTGGGGACAGCGAACGCTCCGATGAGCGCGAGCAAGGATGCTATCACGGAAGCACTGCACCATCGAGTGAGTTATGTGATTTATCCTCGAGCAGCGACGCACCGACTCTTGCGCACGTACGCTCGCCGTCACGATCGCGATCGCAGAGCTGCGCTCCGGTAAAGACGGCGCCGCGAACCGAGGCGCCGCGCAGATCCAGGCAGACGACCTCACGCTGAATCGTGACGCCATCCACTTCATCCGCGTTGTGCGTGCAGACCCATGCATTGCGAAATGAGGTACCGTCGACGCGCGCATCCTGCATGTCGGCGCCGACGACGTCATCGCCGTCAAAGATCGCGCCCGAAAGATTGCCGCGACGGAAGCTCGCGCCGACGAAACCGGCGCCGGTCAAATTCTGGCCGTGAAGGTCGACGTCGCCGAAGTTCGCACCGGTGAACTCCGCCCCGTTCAATTTTGCGCCCTCGAGGCGCGCGCCGCGCAGGTTGGCGCCTACGAGTTTTGCGCCACGCAGGTCCGCGTTGCGCAGGTCGGCGCCTTCGAGATTCGACCCGGTGAGGCGCGCATCGCGCAAGTTCGCCGAACCAAGATCGCTTTCGCGAAGGTTCGTCCCAACATAGTCGACGCCGTGAAGATCCGCACCGTGCAAATTCATGTGTGAGAGATTGCAGCCGACGCAGCGGTTTGGAATGCCGGCAGCGCGCGCTGCCGGCGCTCCGGCTGCTATGGCAATTACCGCGCCGGCGAGGCCCAGGTTTCGAATGAGTGCGATCACTTTGAGTGCCGTCATTGTTGCCGGTTCTACCTTTCTCGAATCCATGAAGAGTCAAAACGATACCCGGGGCGCAGTTCGCCCATATCGTTACGAGGAGTTATGAAGGGTGTCTAAGGGCCGGTGAGGGACGCTCCCGAAAAATCACATCCAATGAACTTGGTGTCGTCCGTGTTCGCGCCCCGTAGGTCCGCGCCGGAGAAATCGACCCCACTGAAAATCGCGCCGGCAAGATTTGCTCCGCGGAGATTTGCATGGCTGAGGTCCACGCCCGTGAGCTTGATACCGCGCAAGTCCATGCCGCTGAGATTCGCGCCGTGCAAATCGCAACCGCTGCAACGCGGTAGATACGCCCGGATCTGCGCTTGCGAGAGCGTGCGCACATCGATATCAGAGCCGCTCAGATTGGCGCGATCGAGATTTGCACCGTCGAGCTTTGCACCGGCGAGATTGGCGCCGGACAGATTCGCCCCGTTGAAGGAAGCGTTGCGCAGATCCGCACCTTCGAAGTCGACACCGCTGAGATTAGCCCCGTTGAAGTTTGCACTTTGAAGATTCGAGTGGCTGAAATCAGAGCCCGTCAAATTCGAGCCCGCGAAGTTCTTGCCCGAGAGATTCTGGTTCTCAAAATCACACCCCGAACAGTTCATTCCGCCGTGGACGTCGCCGACCGACGCAACGACGCGCAACGGCTTGAGCGCCTTCGATAGCGACGAGTCGACCTCGGATGAGATCCTCGACGCCAATCCCGCCGTCGAGGCGGCGATTGACGTCGCCTGCGCGGCCGATTTCTCGGCGATCGCCTTGACCTTCGCCGGCGCCATGGTCACGCTAACGTTCGGAATCGTGAGCGAGACCTGCGGTAAAGTCATCGCAATTTTGGGCGCAGTTACCTTGAACGGCGCAATGACAGGTGCGGCGGGCGCTGCGGCGACGGCCGGGGGACACGGCATCGCAAACGCCACGACCGGCGTCAGCGAAAACGCTAACAAATACCCGGCGACGAGTCCCACGGCGACGAGTGTAGCCGTTGCGGGCGAGATCGACGAGCCGATTGCGCGACCCGTGCGCAAGAGCCGCTCGATGCGGATCGAGATGTTCTTGCGCGTCGTGAACACGCCCGGCGCCGCGAGCGGCTGGTGCGGCCACGAGGTTCTCTCGGCCATTTTCGTGAGGCAAAAGGCGTAGGTCCGCACTGCGCCGGTCAGCTCGAGAACGTAGTCGTCGCACGCGACCTCGCGTTCGATGTCCATCTGGCGCGCGATGAACCACACTGCCGGGTTGAAGAACAGCAGGGCGCTAATGACCCGCTGCAAGCCGTTGCTCCAATCGTCATGGCGCAGCAAGTGCGCAAGCTCATGCAAACTGATCTGATCGATTTCTTGAGCATCGAACTCCGCCAACAAATGCTGCGGCAAGAGGACCATCGCATCGAACAGACCCACCGCGACGGGGACTTCGATTCCGTCGGTGACGCAGATGCGGACGTCGCGATCGCGCGCATCGAGGCGCTGCCATTGCACGAGCTGATCGCGGTACTCCATCCCGAGGGGCATCGCGTCTTGCTTGAGGCGTTCGAGACGAATCAGGGCAATGGTAAGGCGCGCAACGAGAGCAAGGGCCGCAATGCCCCACGCCGTGAAGAAAATCGTAAGGATGAGGAACGGCAGGTTCACGTGCAAGTCTGGGATGCGAGGCAGGCTCATACTGCCGCCTTGGGAGTACCTCGCTCCGCTCGCAGAACTTCGGGGTTGCCTCGCTTCGCTCGCTTTTGTCTTTGTGCGCTCGCTGCGCGAGGCAACGCCCTCAGCGTTGGATGATTGCGTGGTAGTCGTCGCGGGTAGGGTGTAGGACGAGACACGCGATAGGCTGGTTGCGATCGGTACGACGAGCACCGCGACGAGTGCGACCGTCCACGCCGCATAACGCGTTGACGCGTTCACTTGCGGAAATACGCGCAATGCGAGCCACGTTAATCCGGCGATTGCCGCCCCCTGCCAAAGGCCGTTCACCAGTACGACAAGCGCGACGCGGGCAATGATTTCAAACAGTGACGGATGCATGGTTTTATGCGTCCTCGTAACGTTCGATGAGTGAACGCAACCGCGCAAGCTCCTCGTTCGAGGGCCGCTCATTCTCGATCAAACGAAGCGCCAGCGCGCCGGTGCTGTTGCCGAAGAATTTCTCGACCACATTCTTGACGGCGCTTCCGGCTGCGGCGTCGCGGGCAACGAGCGGACGATAGACGAACGCGCGGCCGGCTTCCTCGTGCGAGACGTGGCCCTTTTGCTCCAAAATACGCAGGGTGGTGAGCACGCTGTTGTACGCCAGCGGCGGCGGAGGGAGCGCTTCGGTGACTTCAGCAACGGTAGCGCGTTCGAGGCGCCAAAGCACCTCCATGATGCGCAATTCAGCTTCGGTGAGCGTTGGTGAGGGGCGACGGGGCATGCCGGGTTCTCCTATCTCCTAATTCCTTAAGAGCAGAATACCCCGGCCGCGTCCGCTTGTCAACTAATAGCTTAGTTCGCCGTAGGCGACCACCGGGCAGTTGACCACGAACCCGGCAGCCTTGGCTAGCGGGGCAACCTGCGCGTAACTGGTCAAACGCGTGGTTTGGGGAGCGCCGACCACCATCACGTTCCAAAGCGGGCTGTACCCATTGGCTGCATAGGGGTGCGCGAGGTCCGGAGCAAGCGAGAGCACGTTGAAGGGCGAGCCGATCTCGGCTGCGTTTGAGAGTGTCGCGTCCTGGTCGAGGGGTGTACCAAGGCTGAGATAGGCCAGCCCCTGCGGCGCACTCCCGGTCTGCGGACCGTTGACCACGACGCCGATCGGAATCTCTGCGCTCGCCGACGCTTTCGCCAGATTCGGCGCGAAGGTCGCGCGTTCGACGCTCGATGCGACCGGATCTGACGCTTCGGGGCTAAAGTAGTAAATCGGCTGACCATTAAAAAAGCCGCGTGCGAGGGTGAGCGTAACCGTCATCTTCGCCGGGTCGATTGCAAGCACGCGATCTTCGGTATTGCTATGCGTCGCAACGTCGAACGGTCCGTCGCCGGTGGCAACAATCGGCGCGTTGAGGACGCCTGCGATGCCTTGCGCATGCACGAACGGTGAATATTCGGAATCGGCTTTACCGCCCGGTGTCGCCGACGCCGGCGGGAAACCCGTCGCGCTCGCGACGTAGGTTCGGGTTGCGCCGAAACTCGGCGCACCCGCGAACGTGTATGTGCCGTCGGAATTCTTCGTCGCGCGCTGTGTCGCAGCCGTACCAATCGAAGCCAGACTGGGCGCAAAATTCACACCGAATTTTCGCGCGACGGCGGGATCCGACGCATCGGTGAGGATGTACCACACGGTCTTACCTTCCTCGATGCCGCGATGGAGCGGTAACGTCGCTGTGTGGTTGGTCGTATCAACCGCGAGCGCGCTCGTAATCGTAAACTGTGAATGCGGCAACAACACCGCAAGTAATGCGAATAATACACTCATGCTGGTTGGTACGCTCGCAGAAGGCGAGCGGTTTACTAGCCACCGGCAATTTTCGCGCGGCGCCCCTGCGCGACAAACCACGCAACGATGCGCTCGCGGTGATCGCCCTGGATCTCGACCACGCCGTCTTTGCTCGTTCCACCGGTTCCGCAATGGCGTTTGAGCGCCTTAGCGATCTCGTCGGTCTCTTGCGGCGCAAGACCATGGACGAGGCTGACCACGCTGGCCCGGCGCCGTTCGCGCGCGACGCGAATGACGCCGTCAGAGGGCATTGAGGGTTTGGGCATGCAAAGACCCCTTCGCATGGCTCGACTCTGTATCTTCTGTGGCGCGCACGCCGGATCGAACGGGCAATATCGCGACCTTGCCGGCCAGGTCGCGCGCGCCGTGCACGGCGCCGGATTCGGCGTGGTGTACGGCGGCGGGCGCGTGGGCTTAATGGGCGCGCTTGCCGACGCGGTGCTCGCGCTAGGCGGTGAAGTAATCGGCGTGATTCCTAAAGGCCTCGCGACCAACGAGATCGCGCATGACGGGGTCGAGCAATTGCACGTGGTCGAGAGCATGCACGAGCGCAAGGCACTGATGGCGGATTTGAGCGATGGCTTCATCGCGCTGCCGGGCGGTTACGGAACGATGGACGAGTTTCACGAGATCCTTACGTGGCGCCAGCTCGGCATTCACAACAAGCCGATCGGTCTGCTCAACGCCGGCGGCTACTACGATCATCTGCTTGCGCTCTACGATCGAATGGGCTCAGAAGGATTCGTCACGCTCAAAGCGCGCGAACTCTTCGTTAGTGCGCCCGAGATCAGCGCGTTGTTGCGCGCAATGGGACGTTAACCGTGCTCTTCGCGGTACTTCTTGTAACGAGGAATCGCTCGCGCCATCGCCGGCAGTAAACGCATGGCGGTAGCGAGATCGCCCTGCGCTTTCGCGCGCCCGGTCATTAGGGCGCTCGGCGCCATTTCGCCGCGATAGAGCGCGTCGAACGTGTCGGCCCGCATGAAGAGCTCGACCGTCGGCTTGGGCGCGTTCGGGTCGTCGACGTACACGTCGTACCGATGGCCGGGTTCCGGTTTGCGCGTTGTGTCGAGCACGATCCGGAGGACCGGGTCTTTCAACGAGTATGCAAGCACGACGCCGTTCCCCCCGAAGAAGGCGTCGTCGACCTCCGCTTCATACTTGAAAAACGCTTCGAGCACGTCGCGCGCGTGCGCACTATCTCGGAATGCAGCCATAGCGCCTCCTCCAAAGGGAAGGACGTCTCCGCGAACGTACGCACCCGACGAGGACGCGGAAGGAGATCACTGTGACGTTTACCCTTCGATCCCTAGGTATTGTATCGGTTCTTGGGGCGCTCGTGCTTACCCAGCGTGCCGTACTTCCGGCGCAGGCGCAGTCGGCCAACGCAGCGCAAACGACGGTCGCCAAAGCGCCGCCGACAATGCCCGACGGATCCGATCCATATCTCTGGCTCGAGGACAAGGACGGCGCGCGAGCGATGGCGTGGGTCAAGGAGCAAAACGCGAAAACCCTTCCCGTGCTCGAAGGCGATTCACATTTCCAACACCTCTACGCAGCTGCGCTCCAAGTCGCGCAATCCAAGAGCCGCATACCCTATCCGCGAACGATTGACGGCCAGATCTACAACTTTTGGCAAGACGACCAGCACGTCCGCGGAATTTGGCGCCGCACGAGCGTCGCAAGCTATGCCACCGCGACGCCGCAGTGGACGACCGTGCTCGATCTTGACGCAGTCAGCGCATCCGAAAAAGCCAACTGGGTGTGGCACGGCGCGCAATGTGATTGGCCGGCGGAAACGCGCTGCTTGCTATCGCTCTCGAACGGCGGCGAAGATGCCGACACCGTGCGCGAGTTCGATCTGACGAAGAGCGCCTTCGTGAACGGCGGCTTCGACTTGCCGCGCAGCAAGCAGAACGTGGCGTGGGAGAACGGCAACACGATTCTCGTCGCGCGCGAATGGACGAGCGGTGACCTTACGGCCTCGGGCTATCCCTACATCGTGAAGCGTCTTCGCCGCGGACAGCCACTCTCGAATGCCGTCGAAATCTTTCGCGGCGAAAAGAGCGACGTTTCGGTCACCCCCTTTAGCCTGCACGACGGCACGGGTCACAGCGTGACGATTATCGATCGTGGCGTTACGTTCTTCACCTCGAAAGACTATATTGTGACTCCTGCCGGCCCGAAAGAGCTTGCAACGCCGGAAAAAGTCAATATCCAGGACATGGTCGACGGCCGCATCATCATCTCACTCAATCAAGATTGGGATGTTGCGGGCAAGCATTTCGCGCAGGGCTCGCTGGTTGCGGTCGACGCGGCTGCGGCTGCGGCTGACCCGGCCCATCTCTCGCCGGTGCTGATTTATGCGCCCGGCCCGCGCGAATCGATCCAATCCGTCTCCGCGTCGCACTCGCGGTTGCTCGTGACGATCTACCAGAACGTGCGCGGTCGCGCGTTTGTGTTCACGCCCGGAGCGCAAGGATCGTGGACATCGCGCCAATTACCGCTGGCCGACAACTCCTCGATCAACCTGATCGATAGCAGCGATCGCGCGAATGCCGCCTATGTCAGCGTGACCTCATTCCTCATTCCGACCACGCTCTGGTCGGTCGACACGGCATCTGCGTCCGTTGCTCGCGTCAAGGCGCTTCCACCGCTTTTTGACGCCTCGAACGACGTGGTCGAACAGCACGAGGCGACATCGGCGGACGGTACCAAGATCCCGTACTTCATCGTGCATCCGAAAAACATGCAACTCGACGGAACCAATCCCACCGTGCTTTACGCGTACGGCGGTTTTCAGATCTCCGAGACGCCCTACTACTCGGGTATTCTCGGAAAGCTCTGGCTCGAACGCGGCGGAACATTCGTGCTCGCCAACATTCGCGGCGGCGGCGAATTCGGGCCGGCGTGGCATGAGGCCGGCTTAAAAACGAATCGGCAACGCGTCTACGACGATTTTTATGCCGTCGCGCAAGATCTCGTTGCAAGCAAAGTCACCTCCCCTCGTCATCTCGGCATTCAAGGTGGGTCGAATGGCGGGTTGCTCATGGGCGTGGAGTTCACCGAGCATCCCGACGAGTGGAACGCGGTCGATATTCAAGTGCCGCTGCTCGACATGCTACGCTTCGAGAAAATTCAAGCCGGTGCATCGTGGGTCGGCGAATATGGAAGCGTCTCGGTTCCAGCCGAGAAAGCGTTCTGGGAAGCGCATTCACCTTACAACAACCTCAAAGGCGGCGTTGCATACCCCGAGCCCTTGATTTGGACGACCACCAAAGACGATCGCGTCGGACCACAGCACGCCCGCAAGTTCGCAGCGAAACTCTCGGCCATGGGTGTCCCCTATTTGTTCTACGAGGTCACCGAAGGCGGCCACGGCGCCGGCGCAAACCTCAAAGAGAGCGCGCACACCTCCGCGCTCGAGTGGACCTATTTCACGATGAAGCTCATGCAGTAGCCGATAACCTGAAGTAGGAGGGCCTGCGATGCGCCTGCGAGTCAGCGGTCTCTTTTTTGTCCTCGGTGTTCTGCTGGTCGCGTGCGGCGGCGGTGGAAAATCCGGCGTTCTGCCAAATTCAGCACAGTCGAACGGCGGCGGTTCGCAACCCGCGCAAGCAACCAAGCAACTTGCCGTGGTGCTGAAGATCCCTCCGGCGGACCAACAATCGCGCGCGCGTAGGCCCTTCTTCGTGTCGTCGAATACGCAATCGATCGTCTTCGCGGTTGTGCCCAATGGTTCGGGCACGCCGACACCGGCGCAGGAGCAAATCTTTCCGGTTACAACACCGAGCCCGTGCGCAACGACCGGTGCGGGCGGTGAAACCTGCACTTTTACGGTCGCAGCACCATACGGGACGGATGTTTTCTACGTCGCGACGTTCGCTGTGCCGAGTCCCAACGCGAGTTCATCGCCGCTTGCAAGTTTCGTCTCCGGAGCGATCGCGGTTGCAAGCCCCGCGCCCGGTGTCACGCCGTCACCGCTTGCGTTTTCGATGAACGGCATCGTTGCAAACGTGGCAATAACGGTCCCGAGCCCCGATCCGAACAACACGCCGAACACGCGAGTCTTTCTCGCCGGCGTTGTTGCTGCGCCTATTCCGCTTGGAATCACGCCGTACGACGCAAGCGGCGCGGCGATTCTCAGCGACACCTTTCTTGTGCCCGTTATTCTCGGCGTCAACCCCGCTGGGGAAGGCGTCGGCATGACGCTGAACGCGACATGCCCCGGTGCGCCAAGCTTTGCGACGCCCAGTCCGATTGTCGACGTGAGCTGTGCCTCGGATCTCGCAAATGTGAAGCTCTCGTACAGCGGTGGCATTACGGCCGATAGCAACGACCACATCGTTGATACTTTCGCGGTTGCCGCCGTGCAAACGGCGTCGCCCGCGCCGTCGCCGGCGAACGTCGTCCTCGCGAGCAACGTGGTAACGTTCGTACCCAGCACCGGAGGCAACGCGTACAACGCCGGCTACCTCCAAGCGTTACCCAATAACCTGATTGCTTACATGTTGATGTCGTCATCGCTCACGACCGCGCAATACGGCACGATCAACGTTTCCACCGGTGTGGGGTCAACGCCGATTACGCTCAACGGCGCGACGCCAAGCGGTTTCTACGCAATGAGCGACGGCAGCATCTGGGTAACCGACAGAGTGAACGACGATATGCTCTGCTTCGCCGCGGGCAGTAGCGCTGTGACGAACACCATCAGCCTCTCCGGCTTCATGACGTATGCGAGCGATGTGACGTTCGACGGGACCAAAATCTGGGCGAGCGGGTCTTCGTCATCGTCGCCGTTAGATGTGGTCGTTTATGCGCCGCTTACCGGAACATGCACCGTCGGCGCGCTCGCGAGCAGCGCGCTGACGGGTGACACCTATTCCGACAACGATCTCCTTATGGCGCCGCAGAGCGCCGGCGGAGTACTGGTTGACGGCGTCTCGGACGGCGGCGCGTGGACGGTGACGTCGAATGGTGTAGCCACATATCTCAACCCCGGGTTCCCACCGGGCAGTGCGTTCGGCGGCGGCGTCGGCATCGATGGAACCGGCGTCGGCTATTTCTCATTCAACACCGGCCCTGCGGGCGAGATTCTGACTCTCGCGAACGGCGGCAGCGCATTCTCACAGACGCTCGCTGCGCCACCGGTGCACTTCGCCGGCCTCGCAGCCTTTGGCCCCAACGGTGGCGCGGCCGATAGAATCGGATACGCAGATACAACGAATCAAACGCTGGGCGTGCTCGAAGGGCCAAACAGTGCGACGCCGCTCAATATCCTCACGACGCTGGGCTATGCGGCGTTCGAGGTCACCGGTCAAAATGTTGCGATTTCCACGAAGGGAGCCGGGTTCGTTGTCTACTTCGATCTCACGGCGAACGCCGTCACGCTCGCGCGCACCGAGTTTACGTCGACGTGGTGGATTCCGGTGACGACCCTGCCGCTCGCCAACGTGCTAAGCATCGACGAGCGCGGCGACAGCGGGCCATTCACGTTAACACCGGTCGGCACGCCACCGTCGTGTCTCGGAACGATCACCGCGGTGCCGAATACCGATCACGATTTTTACGTGCCGGATACCTCAGGTTCGTCAACCTGCGTAGTCACGCTCAACGTGACCGACAAGAACGGAAGATCGCAGACAGTAACGATTACGGCCCAACCCAACGCCGGTTAGCGTTCGAGCGTGGCCTTCATCGCCGCGCCGCCGCCGTTCATGATGCCCTCGATCGCTCCAGCGATCTCGTTGGGTAAGACGTCAACGATCCACACGACGCGGCTGCCGCCGCCGGCGTTTGCGAAGACTTGCAGCGATGCATTGTAGTGCGTTGCGCGGCCACCGACGGCCGTCCAGGCAAAGCGCATCTCCTGATCGTCGACGCTCACGATCGGCTCGCGCACGACCATGCCGTTTGCAAAAGTTACGATACGAACATCGCCTTCGAGCCGGCAGTCGCTCAACGCCCCGGGGAAAAGCCGCGTATTCGCCGCACCGACATCACGAACTGCGTCCCACACTTTCGCGGGCGCGACGTCGACGTCGATCTCCTTGCGAATGCTAGCCACGCGCTCTTATTCGGTCAAGGCCATCTTGACGACGCGCTCCTGTTCGGCCGCGTGCGCGCCGGGATAACCTTCCGACGGTGAGGCGCGATAGCCGCGACCCGCATAGCCGATATCGAGCGGCTTGCGCAACTTCTCGAGCAAACGGCGGCGCGCGTATGCGCGCGCGCCCATGTTCTTGGGCTCTTCTTGCACCCATACCAGCGATTTGATGTTCGGGTAGGTGTCGAGCAGCGCGTTGATTTCTTCCGAGGGCATCGGCGAGAGCAACTCTAGGCGCACGATCGCGGTCTTCTTCAATTTCGGATAGAGTTCGGACGCGATCAGATCGTAGTAGATCTTGCCCGAGCACAACAAGATGCGTTCGATCTTCGTTTTGTCGGTAATATTCGGGTCGTCGATGACGGCCTTGAACGAGCCGGTAGCCATATCATCGATCGTTCCCGATGCAGCCTCGGCGCGCAGGAGCGACTTGGGCGTCATCACCACCAGCGGCACCGGATTCGGGGAGCTTGCCTGCTGGCGCAACAGGTGATAGTAGTTGCCCGCCGTCGAGGGATACGCGACGCGCAAGTTGCCCTCGGCCGCGAGCTGCAAGAAGCGCTCGAGTCGCGCGCTCGAATGCTCAGGCCCTTGACCTTCGTAGCCGTGCGGCAGCAACAACGTGAGGCGCGAGGTCTGACCCCACTTCGCCTGACCCGCGGCAATGAATTGATCGATGATAATCTGCGCGCCGTTGACGAAGTCGCCAAACTGCGCTTCCCACAGAACCAGCGACTTCGGCACCGCCGCCGCATAACCGTATTCGAAACCGACGCAGGCGTACTCCGAAAGCGGCGAGTTATGAATCTCGAAGCTCGCTTTAGCGGCCGCGAGATGCTGGAGCGGTATGTATTCGCTGTTGCTCGTTGGATCGTGCAGCACCGCGTGACGATGACTGAACGTGCCGCGCTCGGTATCCTGACCGGTAATGCGAATCGGGACGCCCGACGAAAGCAGCGAGCTAAACGCCAAGGCCTCGGCCATGCCCCAATCGACCAGTCCCTTTTCCGCGATGGTCGTTTTGCGCCGCTCGAATTGCGTGGTGAGTTTTTTGTTGACCGCGAACCCGTCGGGGACGGTGACGAGATCCTCCGACCAGGTCAGTAACTGCGCCTTGTCGACCGGCACGAGCGTCGCGGTCGGCAACGGCGCCGATTGCGAGATCTTCTCGATCATGCTGCCGCTATGCGATTCCTTGACGCTCTTGTAGGCCTCTTGCAGACGCGCCGTTGCTTCGGTCACCATCTCGCTTGCCTGTTCGGTCGTGATCACGCCTTGCGCGATCAATTTGTTGGCAAAGAGGTCGCGCGCGGTCGGATGCGACTTGATCTTCTCGTACATCGACGGCTGCGTGTAGGCCGGCTCGTCTTGCTCGTTGTGACCGAAGCGACGGTAGCCGATCAGATCGATCACCACATCGCGCGCAAAACGCTTGCGGAATTCTTCGGCCAAATGCACTGCGGAGATGCACGCATCGACGTCGTCGGCGTTGACGTGAATGATCGGAGCGTCGAAGCCTTTGGCGATATCCGAGGCATACCGGGTCGAGCGCGAGTCGCGCGTATCTGTCGTAAAGCCGATTTGGTTGTTGGCGATGAGATGCAGCGTGCCGCCGGTTGCATAACCGGGCAGCGACTGGAGATTGAAAACTTCGGAGATGATGCCTTGGCCTGTGAACGCTGCATCGCCGTGGATCAGAATCGGCGCGGCCTTGCGCACGTCTTGGATCGGCATCGGATTGGTGTGATCGGTCTGCAGCGCGCGCGCGCGTCCTTCGACGACCGGGTCGACTGCTTCGAGGTGACTGGGGTTGTGTTGCAGCGTCACCATGATCTGCTTGCCGCTGCTCGTGTTGTACACGCCGGTCGCTCCGTGGTGATACTTCACGTCGCCGGTCACGTCATCATCGCTGCTCACGTCGCCGCGCTGGTGTGCCGCCTCAAATTCGCCCAGCAGTTCCTCGTAGGGCATGTTGACCACGTGCGCGATCACGCTCAGGCGCCCGCGGTGCGCCATACCGAGTACCGCGTTGGGCGTATCTTCGTCGGCCAGCATCTCGAGCGTCTCCTCGAGCATCGGCACCATTACATCGAGTCCTTCGCCCGAAAAACTCTTCTGGCCGAGAAACGTTTTGCGAACGAACCGCTCGAAGGTCTCGACCTTGGTCAAGCGCTGCAAGAAGCGAACCTGCCGGTCGGGCGAAAGCGAGATCTTGTGCGCGCCGCTCTCGATCGTTTCGCGTAGCCAGCGGCGCTGTTCGGTATTGGAGATGTGTTCGAACTCGTACGCGATCGTGGAGCTGTAGATCTCGCGCAGCTTGGGCAGTACGTCAGCGAGGGTTGCACCCGGCACGAACACGCGCAGCACCGACGCCGGAATCGCGGCTTGCAGCGAAGGCGTCAGCCCGTAGCCTGCGGGATCGAGTTTGGGATCGCCCACCGGCTCAGAACCGAGCGGATCCAGGTGTGCGGCAAGATGCCCATGCGTGCGATATCCGGAGACGATCGCCATCGCCGCCGCAACAGCGCGCAGCATTTCGTCCGTCGGCGCGGCTTTATTGTCCAACGCGAAAGCCTTGTCCACTAAAGCCCCGTCGCCGCCTCGCGGCGACTCCAGCTTCCCGACTGACAACCCTAACTGCTTAAACAGCGTTTCGTAGAAATTGTCGGCGCCTTGCAGCAGCGCATCGACGCGACGCAAATATTCGCCCGATTGCGCGCCTTGGATCACACGATGATCGTAGGTGCTCGTCATCTGCATCACTTTGCTGATGCCGAGCTGACGCAGCGCGGCTTCGGACGCACTCTGGAATCCCGCCGGATAGCCGATTGCGCCGGTTGCAAGAATCGCGCCCTGACCGACGAGCAGACGCGGCACCGACGCGACGGTGCCGATGCCGCCCGGATTGGTCAACGTAAACGAGGCGCCTTGCAGATCGTCTGCGACGAGCTTATTGTCGCGCGCTTTGGTGACCAGCTCCTGATATTTTGCGTAAAAGCCCGCAAAGTCGAGCGCGCCTGCATTCTTGATCACCGGAACGATTAAGAAACGCGTGCCGTCCTTGCGTTCGGAATCGACGGCGAGCCCGAGATGAATGCCCGGCTCGAGCCGCTGCGGCGCGCCGCTTTCATCGCGTCGGAAACTGTAAGTAATAAACGGCATCTCGCTCGCTGCGCGCACCAACGCGTAGGCGACGAGATGCGTGAACGAAATCTTTTCGCTTCGCCCCGCGGATTTGATCGCCGTATTGAGTTCTTTGCGGCGCGCGTCGAGCACGTCGACCGGCAGCGTGCGAAAACTCGTCGCGGTAGGAATCGTGAGCGACTGTTCCATGTAGCCCGTCAGCGCGGCAGCCGGACCTTTGAGCGGGGTGAGTTTCGCGCCGGCAGGCGGTGGCGGTAACGGCGCTGCGGCGGACGGGGATACGGTGCTGAGCTTTCGCGCGCCGTTGGCTTGCGTGGAAACGTCGCCGCGCAGAATCAACCCGTTCGGACCCGACCCCTGAATCGACGCAAGATCGAGTTCGAGTTTGTTTGCAATGCGGCGCGCCTGATGCGACGCGGTGATTTCGCCGGTCCCCCGACTACGCGGCTCCGCCGCTACGCTCGGGATGACAACATCGGGCTTCGCTGCGCTTGGTGCAGGCGCAGATGCGCTTGCGGTGGCGGTGGCATTTGCGTCAATCTCGGCGAGCTTTGCGCCGACTGCAACAGTGTCACCGGCTTTGCCGAAGAGCTGCGTCACGACGCCACTCGCAGTGGCCGGCACTTCGACATCGACTTTGTCGGTCGTCACATCGACGATCGTATCGCCTTCGCTGACGCTTTGACCCGGCTTCACGCGGAACTCGACGATCGAGCCTTCGGTCACCGATTCGCCCATCTCGGGCAGCGTCACTGCAACGATTTTCTTTTCGGAAGCCTGTGCTGCCTTACCGTTAGTGAGACGCGCCGCGTCAGCGGCGGTAGCTTTAGACGGCAAAGGTTCACCTTTGACGGATAAAGCTGTGTCGATTTCGGCGAGGGTCGCGCCGACGGCGACAGTATCGCCTTCTTTGCCGAAGAGCTGCGTGATCACGCCCGCGGCGGTGGCCGGTACTTCGACGTCGACCTTGTCGGTGGTCACGTCGACAAGCGTGTCGCCTTCGCTGACGGCATCACCGACGCGCTTGCGCCACTCGACGATGGAGCCTTCGGTGACCGACTCCCCCATTTCGGGGAGGGTTACCTTGACTACCGGATCGGCCACGTTGTTACTGCTCCATGCTGCTGAGGGAAAGTATAAGCTTCCCTGCTATTTTAACCCCACCCTCGGGCGGCCGGATACGACCAGGGAAGCGGCGAGTCCGCCTAGGCCCCTGAGCCGCCCCACCTGGGGCTCGGCTAGATCGTCAGGGCAGCGTAGGTGTAGCCGTATACCTTCTGGATCACCGCGACCGTTGCGACGATCGAGGGGTTCACCAGCGCCCGAGGGATCAAGTGTGTGAGTATGTCTGCGGCTACGTCCTTGGCGGACATGCCGGCCGGCGCGAGCCCGCGCTTGACGATCTCACGCGACTGCTCTTCGACGCCCGTATGGCACGTCAAAAAGATCACGCCGCGTCGCTGCAGCATCTCGCTTGAAGCGTCTTGATACATCCCGTGCTGGTCGTCCGGATCCACGGCCGGGTCGTACGCACTCTTCGCTTTGAACCAAATGTTGCTTTCGATCGGCCTACCTTGCGCGTCTTCGATCTTGAAGAGTTCGCCGAACCGGTATTTCTGCCAGACGTAGTCGCTATAGGTGTATCCAGCCGACGGGCCGTGGCCGGCGATTGCGATCGTAATTTGATCGGCCGAATGACCGAAGCCGAACTGCAAACCGTTAAAGCAGTTCTTGACGTTGCCAAGCATCGTGGGCCGAAAGGCCACGGCCTCGATGACTTGCCGAATCTCCGCGGGGCGGCCGACGACGGCATCGAACGCGCCGGCGTCGAACTGCGCGCGGCGCTCGACAAAGTTCGTGCCGCCTGGGACGGCTGCGGCGGCGGCGGGGGCAACTGCGCCCGCGACCATCGTCGCGGAAGCAGCAAGGAAACGGCTGCGTTTGATCATCGATCGTACTTACCGCGTCGAAGCACTTCGAACCTAGACGATCTGGAGCGCGCGAGCGATCAGTAGGCTCGACACTGCGATCGCCGCCCACAAAATCGCACCGAGTACGAGCGGGCGTACGCCGGCGGCGCGTATCCTTTGAACGTCGGTGCCCAGGCCAACGCCCGCCAGCGCGACGGTGATCGAAAAGAGCGCCAGCTCTTGCAACGGCGATTGCAGCACCGCTGGAATCAAGCCAAACGAATTGATGGCCGCCGCGACGAGAAACCACAGAATGAACCACGGAACGATCGCGCGCCAGTCGATCGCGCTCGCGCCATCTCGCGCTTGTTGGACCTTGCGCCAGGCATAGTACAACACGATCGGAATGATCAGCGTCGTCCGCGTGAGCTTGACGATCACCGCGTCGTTTCCCGCGTCATGACCGTACGCGAAAGCAGCTGCAACCACCGACGACGTGTCGTTGATCGCGGTGCCCGCCCACAACCCGAACGCATGTTGCGAAAGCTGCATCAGATGGCCGAGCGCCGGAAAAATCAGCACTGCCACAACGTTGAAAAGAAAGACGACGCCGAGCGAATACGCGATGTCGGCCTGGTCGGCTTCGATCACGCTTGCTACTGCGGCGATCGCTGAACCGCCGCAAATCGCCGTGCCGATACCGACTAGACGCCGAATGTCGCGATCGAGTCCCAACGCGCGACCGACGACATAGGCGAGCACAAGCACGATCAGCAGCGTGCCGAGCATGACCGGGAGCGAGCGGGCGCCGCTTTGGATAATTTCCGTAAGACTCAAGTGCGCCCCGAGTAACACGATCGACCATTGCAAAAGTTGCTTGCTCGCAAAAGCAATTCCCGGACGCAGCGCCAATGGCGGCGTGCGCACGCTTGCAATCAACGCGCCGAGCACAATTGCAAAGACCGGTGCACCGACGATTGGTGCGGCACGCCCGAGCAGCGCCGCGACGATTGCAACGGCAAGGGCTAGAAAAAACCCGAGCATCAACGGGGAAGAATGATCAAGGTTATCGCTCCAGTAGGAATTTAGTCCCGACTTCATTTCTTCGGTCAGGAACGCATCGCCCTGGGTCCGAAGGCACGTGGACGATGATGAACCGCCGTGAGTTTGCCGGCCTGGCCGCCGGCGCAGCAGCGACGGCATCGGTCCCAGCTCATGCGGCGGCGCAAAGCGGGTTTGGCGCTCCCCATCCGCCGATCGTGCCCGAAGACGACCCGTCGATCGTGGTCGATCGTCCACAACTGCGTCGCCCCGACGGCGTGGTGAACGCTTACGCCGCCGTTCCGAAGCAAGTACGCGCGAACACGCCCGGTATCGTGCTGGCGATGGCGATCTGGGGCGTGGACGACCAGCTACGCGATACCGTGCGGCGCTTCGCGAAAGCCGGTTTCATGTGCATCGCGCCCGACCTGTATTCGCGGATGGGTGCGCCGAGCGGCGACGGGAGCACCGACGTCGCTACCTTCAAGCCGTTCGCCGCGCAGCTGCAGCGCAAGCAGTACGACGGCGATTTGCGTGCCGGCGGCTTGAATTTACTCTCCCGAGCCCCAAACTGCAAGCTCGGCGTCGTCGGCTTTTGCATGGGCGGCCACCTCGCGCTCATTCAAGCCCTCGATAATGCGGACGTCTTTGACGCGGTGGCACCGTTCTACGGCGCGGTCAAGGATATCGATCCGACGGAAATACACATTCCCGTCTGCGGCAGTTACGGCGAGAAAGACACGAGCATCCCCGCTGAGGATGTGCGGACGTGGCGTAGCGCGCTGCGCGTCCCAAACGACATCCGCATCTACGGGTCGGCCGGGCATGCATTTTTCGACGATACGCGAAGTTCATATGTGGCTTCTGCTGCCGATGACGCGTGGAAGCGCGTTTTGGCCTTCTATAAGGATCAGCTCGGACTGCAAACGTGACCCCTCTCGTCGATCTCCTGTTTCTGCTCATTGGCATCGCCCTCGGCGCCTTCGTGATGTATTCGCGCCAGCGCGGCGAACGCGCGGCGATCGACGCGCTGCTCGAACGAGCCAAGAACGACCTGCGTGAATCCACGACTCATCAAGCGGGTGAACGCGTCGGGCAGATCGTTGCACCGATCGCCGAGCGTCTCACCGAGTTCGACCGCGTGGTACGCGAGATGGAGAACAAGCGCAGCGAGGACAGCGGCGCGCTGCGAGCGCAACTCGAACAACTCCTTGGCCGCGCCGACAAAATCGAAACGGCAGCCAACGCGCTCTCGAATCAAACGTCGACGCTGGTGACCGCGCTACGCAGTCCGACGACACGCGGCAAGTGGGGCGAATTTCAGCTCCGTAACGTGGTCGAAAAGGCGGGCATGCTCGCTTACTGCGATTTCGACGAGCAGCAGACAATCGCGTTCGAGTCTGGTCGCGGGCGTCCCGACATGACGATCAAGCTGCCCGGCAACCGTTGCGTCTTCGTCGACGCCAAAGCTCCCACCGATGCGCTACAGGCAGCGCTGGAATCCGCCGACGACAACACACGCCGCGAGCTGATCAAGCGCCATGCGCGCGCCCTGCAAGATCACGTCGATGCGCTCTCCAAGCGCAATTACCAATCCAGCGAGGGGTCGGCCGACTTCGTGGTGATGTTCGTGCCGGGCGAAGCATTCCTGAGCGCCGCCTGCACCGAGAACCCGATGCTGATCGAATACGCGCTCGACCGCAACGTGCTTATCGCCGGGCCGCTCTCATTGATACCGCTCTTGCGCTCGTTCGCGATGGGGTGGCAGGCGGTAAAACAAGAAGAGAATGCCAAGCGCATTGCGATGCTAGGCCGCGAACTGTACGAGCGCACCGCGCGCTTCGCCGATCGCCTCGTCAATCTTGGGCGTCATTTGGAACGTTCGGTCGGTGCGTACAATGAGGCGGTCGGCACGTACGAATCGCGTTTACTTCCGCAGGGTCGCAAACTCAAAGATGAATCAGCGATCGGCGGAGAAGAGCTTCCCGAACCTAGCGTGATTGATCTTGCGCCGCGCACCGTCACCGCGCTCGACGCTGAACCGCGCGACCGCCGCGCACAGCGCGCGCCCGCCGAGCCGAATCTCTTCCAAAACCAAAACGATCAAGCCGGCTAACGCAGCGCCGCGCGCTCGAGGATCGTATCGCCGTCGCGTAGTTCGAGGGCGTCCGCCGCGGGCGCGTGCTCGACAAAGAGTGAGCTGGTCGACCCCTGTGATTGCAAATCGCCCAGGCGCCTCGCCGCACTTCCATTGACGGCGTAGACCGCGTAGTGCTCCGAACCGTTGGCTACAATAAAGAGCCAACTCCGATCGCGCGCGTAGATCACTTTCGCCGGCGGCGCGACGGTCGAGCCAATCGGTGCGAACTGCGCGTGATTGAAATGGTTCGCAATCATGGCGACAAGCGCATGCTGCGTCTCTTGCGTGCGCAGATAACCCGGCACCATCGTGAGCAGACCCAGCACCAAACCGGCCGCAGCGGCCAAGGCAAAACCGGCATAACGCCGCACCCGCGGCGGCGCGCCGAAGCGCATGCGCCGGTCGAGTAACTCAGGTGTCGGTTCTGCGAGATCGCCGCGCTCGAGCGCGAGCAGCGTCTCTTCTGCCTCGCCGACGTGGCGTAAACATTGCATGCAGCTCGCGATATGGGCTTCCACGGCCGCGCGCTCGCGCTCATCGAGTTCACCGAGCACGTAGAGTTCGGCCAGATCGCCGATATGCAGTTCAAACATCAGCCGTCACCAGGGAGCCTCGCAGCGTACGTAATGCAGCCGAGAGGCGGCTCTTGATTGTTCCAACCGGTTCGCCCAGCGCACTCGCGATCTCGGTGATGGGTCAGGCCCTGGTAGTACGCAAACTGAATCGTCTGCGCTTGCGCCGGCGGCAACGCATCAATCGCGCGCGCGATCCGCTCGCGTTCAATCGGGTCGGGCATCAACTCTTCGCCTTCCTCCGACGGGGCCGCGCGACGCATCGCGTCGGATTGCCGCCCCACACTGCGCAGGCGTTCGAGGGCGCGGTTTCGCGAGCAGGTCACAAGAAACGCCTCGAGCGCGCCGCGCTCGGTTTGATACGCGTCACCGCGCCTCCAGAGATGGAGCATCACTTCGTGCACACAATCTTGCGCTGCAAGGCGATCCGCGAGCACCCGCAACGCGGTCGTGTACATACGCGCGCCGAAGCGGCGATACGCTGCTTCGTACGCCCATGACTGCCGTTCTGCAAACGCGCGTTCGAGCGCAGATTCTCGCATTGCCTCCTAGCCCAGTGGATGTTGCTCAATGCCTGCCGTGCCGTTATCGAGGCGCACCGTCCGATAGCCGATCGCGTGCAGTAATTGATCGTGGGGAAGGGTCAGCGGACCGGGATTCGGCGCCGTGCCCGGTTGTGGCTGCGGATACGCCGTCGCGGTCGCGGATGCAAAGTGGATGTTGCCCTCGACGTGAGTGACGATCTGGTGGATATGCCCGTTGAGCACCGTCACGTGGTCGAAGCCGGTGAGCATCGCGAGGGCGCTTGCACCGTCCTCGGTCGTCCAGCCCCACTGCGGAAAAAGCGCGTAGAGCGGCACGTGGGTGAAGACCACGATCGGCGTCGACTGGTACTGCGACTGAAGATCCTTCTTCAGCCACGAGAGCTGGTCATTGCCCATCAAGCCCATCTTCTCGAAATTGAAGACATTGAGGAGCACGATGTAGTGCACGCCGCCGTCGTCCCACGAAGCCCAACCGCCCGGTTCGGCCTCTTTGATCCCAAAGTTGGTGCGATAGGTCGCAAAGTCGTTGCCCAGCACATCGTGCTCGCCGGGAAGCGCAATTAGCGGTGCTCGGAGTTGACTCAAAATTGCGCGCGCATCGTCGAATTGCTGTTGCGTAGAGAGATGCGTAATGTCACCGGTGTGCACGACGAACTTCGGCTGGACCGGCATCGAATTGATCGCATCGACCGATGCCTTCAACGTGGCCGAAACGTCGGGGTTGGCGGATTGATGAAAGCCGATGTGGCTGTCGCTGATCTGCACGAATTGCGTGGCCGGTGCGGCGTCGGCGAGCGCGCGGCCAGTGAAGATGCCGGCACCGGAGAGCGTGTAGGCGATACCGCTGCCCGTCCAAGCAACGTGGCTCAAAAAATCGCCGCGTCTCACGATTGCCCATCCTTTACGGTCACGGTGCCTTTCATGAAAGGATGCAACTCACAGAAGTAGTGATATGTCCCGGCGTGCGTGAACGTATGGCTCCAGGATCCGTCCGTGTCCATGCCTTTCGAGTCGAACGACCCGTCGGTCGCGGTGACGGTGTGAGCATCGTCGTCGTTGTTGACGAACCGTACCGTATCACCGGTGTGGATCGTGATGTTTGGCGGCATATACGCATCGCCGTGGAGATGCACGGTGACGACGGGACTCGCCGCGGCTCCGTGCGCAAGGACGGGCGCGAGCGCGAGAAGCGCGAGGCCGATCAGAAAGTGTTTCATATCCGGTATATGCCGCCCGAGCGCTAACGGTTCGCCGAGGCCGGATTCGCCTGATCGTTGGGCGCCATCCAGGCCGAACCGTCGGCAAACAGGACCGATGCGACGTTGCAGCTGGCCTCGTCCCCGTACATTTCCCCTCGGAATGTGTGTGCGATAGCGACGCCCGGCGAGAAAGTGCCGCGATCGACGATCGTCGTCTTCTTGCCGTCCTCGGAAACGTCGAATGCGACGGAAGAGATCGGCGTCGGCCCATTGTTGACGAACCGGATGTTTAGAAGGGTGCCGAAGACTTGATACGTTGGGGCATCGCCCGACGAGGACTCAGCGACCTCAGTATTGACTGAGCAGGTTGAGATCTGCACGGGGTTTGTAAGCGCAAGCGCAAGTGTGACTGCTGGTAGTGTAATCATGACCAGTATATGCCGCCGCGCGCCGTTCGGTTCGCATTTCTATGCCACGACCGGAAAAATTGCGATGAACGACGCGCCTTTTTCGCGTTCGTCGAGTGCAAGCGTCCCCTCATGCGCGCGCGCAACCCAATGCGCGATTGCGAGTCCGAGCCCACTTCCACCCGCGCTGCCGCTGACGAAGCGCTCGAACAAACGCTCGCGCAACTCGGGAACGACGCCTTCACCGTCATCGCTCACCCGCAAGGTGGCGCGGCCGGCGTCGACGCCGGTCGCCACTGTGACGCACGATGCCGCATGACGTATCCCGTTTTCGAGCAGATTGCGGAGCAATTCTTGCAGACGCCGCGCGTCGCCGTCGACGATCGCGGGCTCCAGCTTTACGACGAGCTCGATGTCACGCTCGCGCGCGCGTGCCTCGAGTTCACGGACACACCGCTGCGCGATTGCTGCCAAATCGACCGGCTCACGTTGGAGTAGCGCGGGTTTGGGTGAGCGTGCCAGCGTGAGCAGATCGCCCACCATGGCGCTTGCTTCGAGCGCTGTCTTGGCAATCGTATCGAACATATCGTGCAACTGCTTTGGATCTTGGTCCCCGCGCGCCGCCTGCGCGACGGAGGCGATGGTCGCCAGCGGCGAACGCAATTCGTGGGCAGCATCAGCAATAAACGCGCGCTCGCGCTCTTGGGCCGCAAACAGGGGGCGCAGCGACAGTTGCGCGAGACCCCACGCGGCAAAGCCAACCAGGACGAGCAGCGGCACGTCGGCCGCGACGATCTCAAGCGCGACCCGGCGCATGTCCTGCGCGTAGACGCTTGCGCCCTCCGGCGTCGAAAGCGCCGGAAGAAGTAAGCTGTGATATTGAGTCGCCAGCACGAAGTAGAGCGCGAAGGATGCGGCCGCAAGGACTACCGTGAAGATCGCGAGATACGCTCCGACCAGCCGCGCGATCACTTCTCGAACTTATACCCGACGCCCCACACCGTGGTGATCACGTCGCCGGCACCGGCTTTTTTCAGTTTGCGTCGTAGCTGGCTGACGTAGACATCCACGATATTGCTCGACCCTTCGAACTCATAATCCCAGATGCGCTCGAGCAAGTCCGCGCGGGTAAACGCAATTCCCGCGTTGCGAGCAAGAAACTCCAACAGGCGAAACTCGGTAGCACCCAGATCAATCGCTCGTCCGTCGAAAGCGACGCTTCGCGCCGACACGTCGACCACCAGAGGCCCCGCAGTGACGCGATCGATAATCGGCCGCGGCGCGCGCCGCGCGATTGCGCGCAAGCGTGCAACGAGCTCCTCCTCGGCAAACGGTTTTACGAGATAGTCGTCGGCCCCGCAGTCCAAACCGGTGACGCGATCTTCGATACCATCGCGTGCGGTCAACATCAAGATCGGCGTGGTGATACTGAGCGCGCGAGCCCGGCGCGCAATCTCGAAGCCATCGCGATGAGGGAGGCCAACGTCGAGGATCGCCGCGTCGTAGGCGTCGCGCAAGAGAAAATCGAGGCCCGCATCGCCGTCGGTGGCAATGTCTACCGCGTACTTGCGCCGTTCGAGCATCGCACGCACCGCGTTTGCAACCGGCAGACTGTCCTCGACGACAAGGATGCGCATAGATTCAGAGATTCGGCGGCCAGGGAAAAGCTACTGTTAGCGCTCCCCCAAAGCTGCCCGTGCCCCCGATCGTCTGCACTTGCTGGAACAGTATGCGCGCATGCTTGAACAGCATGAACGCGCCATAGTATGTGACGTCCCGCGTAATGATGGGATTCTGGTAGGCATCGTACCGCACGGCGAGATACGCGTGATCGCCGTCACCGACATAGTATTTCGCGCGCAAATAGCCGCCCGAGCTCCCGACAAGCGTACCGAAGCCGTCGGCATCGAAGTCACGCCCAAACCACTGCTCGCCCTGGAGTTGAAGCTGGCCGGCCGCAAACGATGTCCAAAAGCCGCCACGGGTGTATCCATCGTCGAAGGGCGCCTTGCCGTTGAGTACGATCCGGCGCGTGCCTTCAAGACCCTCCACGCCGAAGACGAACGGCCCGCTGAGGACATGCGCGAAGAGCCCAACTTCGGGTGTTTGCGCGGACGTCGTTTCCCCGGTTGGAACCGGAGCGCCGCCGTACGCTGCGCCTTTGAACTCTCCCGTGTCCAAAACCGCATCGACGACGGCGTTTCCGATTGTGCGCTCCACCTGCGCTCCGTAGCGTGGTGAAGACAGTGGCAAATCGTTGAGGCCTACGTGCGCGCCGTAGTAGCCGTATTGCTGCAAATCGTCTAAGCGTTGCCCCGGCGACTGTGACAGCGGGAGTTCGAAAAGGCCGGCGCGATAGAGCGTCTGCGTATGTCCGTTGTACGTCGCAAGATAGCCCAAATACAGGCCTGCGGGACCGCCCTGCGCGCCCAAATTGTAGTGCACGAACGCACTGATCTTGCCGAAATCGAAGTTGCTGAGCACGATGCCGCCCGGGGTGTAGCGCGGGCCGTTCACCGGATCGACTTGATATTGCAGCTGGTAGCGAATCGCTATTCCGGTCGTTCCGTGGCGCGGCAGCGGCAGTTGATAGCCGTGCTCGCGAAAGGAGCGACCGAACGCATTGAGTTCGGGGATGACCGTGTGGCATTGTTCGCATTGGAACTGATAGCGCTGCGCATAGAGCGGGATCGCGGACGCAGGTTCGGCGCACGCGAAACCCGCGCACATCGCTACGATCGCGATGAGCAGTTTACTTGGCAACGATCACCCCTCGCATGCCGCCGCTGTAGTGAAAGAAGCAGCCGAAGAAATACGTGCCGGGCGCATCGGCGATGAAGACGCCCGAGGATTGTCCGGCTTGGAGCGTTCCCGCTCCCCAGCTGCCCGAGATATCCGCGGTGCTACTGGGCTGTAAGGCCGTCGACGAGAACGGCGATTGCGCCGGGAAGGTGGTCGCGCCCGGAATCGCCGTGACGGTGTGCGAGGTGTTGTCGACGTTGACGAAGCGCACGCCCGATCCAACCGGGATCGTGGCGACTTCGGGCGAGAAACCAAGGCCAGTCCCGCCCGGCGTTGTCTGCGCGCCGAATGCCGCGATGCTAACGTCGACCGTCGTAATGCTTGTCGCACCCGAACCGCCGCTTGCACCGGTAAGCTCGCCACCCGCAGTACATCCGCTTAGTAGCAGCAGCGCTAGCCACCTCATGAATGTTGTCTCGGCAACATGGTGCCGGCCACTCGGCCGTCGCTGCCGAGCACCGTGATGAAGGTGGTGTGCGCTTCCGCGTACCCATCTTTATCGCGCGCTACTCCGACCCCGAACTCGTGCATCAACTGATGCACCGATACGACATCACCGCCGGCGATGAGCCAATACGAAGGGTCGGCATCGAACGTGTGGGCAATGCGCACGAGATCGGCGTGCGTATCGCGTTCGGGGTCCAGCGTAATCGTCAAAAAGCGCAGATTGCCGTGCTCGCTTTTCTGGCGCTTCGCTGCAGCGGCAACCTGAGATTCGATAAGTGGACATACACCGTCGCAGTGCGCTGAAATGAACGTGACGATGAGCGGGCGCCCGCGTAGGTCATCGAGGGTGAAGTGTCGCCCGAGTTGATCGATCAGCTCCGGTGAGCGCTGAGCATGCTGTCCGCCGCGCGCCGCGGCGACCGCAACGATCAGTGCCGCGGCGGCGGCGAACATGCTGCGCATGTTAGCGCGGATTCCGGCTATGGATGTACGTGATGGGCGGCGCCGTCGGGCCGGATGTGGCGGCCGCAGGGAGCGCTGTGCTCCATGTCCCGCCGAAGCTCGTGATGCCGTTTCCGTTGTCCTGTCCCGAAGCAGAGTCGCCGCTGTACTCATAGAGTGGTGCGCCGCTATTGGCCCATTGCAGCGTTCCGTCGCCGCGCGTGATGATGGTAAACGACGTTCCCGCTGGGACAGTGGTTCCGGCAGGTGCCGCGTACGGCGGCCACACGCCGGTGCACCCATTTGACGCTGTGCAATTCGAGACGCCGCTTGTATCGGCGCCGAACACGTAGAGTGTGTGTCCGTTCTGGCCTACGAGAACCATCGTGCTACCGACCGTCGCCGTTTGGGGCATGCTCGGCGGGTTGGTCGCTGCGGTCGTCGGGGCCGTGGTTGGCGACGTAGTCGGTGCCGTGGTCGGCGCAGTCGTCGCGGGTGTTCCCGTAAACGGCGTACCGCTGCTGCTTCCGCCACCACCGCAGGCTGCAAGCGTCGCGACAAGCGCGAATCCTGCGAATAAAGCTGCGCGTTGCATATTAAAAAGAGCCTCCAATGAAGTGTTGAGGCTCGCAGCGTACCGGTCAGTTCTGAAGAAAGTGTAAAGTCGTTTTACGGATTACGGCGCGGCGATCGCGTTGCGCATTTCAATCGCTAGACCATGAAGCGCGGGATCGTCGCTTGCATCGGCGGCAGCGCGGTCGAAGCACGAGCGAGCAGCCGGGCGATCCCCCTGATGGAGTAACACCGTACCAAGTGCAAACCGCGCTCGCGCGTAGTTTGGGGCGAGCGCCAGTGCCGCTTGAAATTCGCGCAGCGCGTCGGCGTAGGCGCCGGCGCGTACCTCGGTGAGGCCGAGATCGTAGTGCGCGACTGCATACTGAGGATCGTTTTGCAAGAGCTTGGAAAAATCGTCACGCGCCGCGCCGAGGTCACCGCTTTGCAGCGCGACCAGGCCGCGCGCATAGAGCGCGCGTGCCGAGTCGGGCGCAAGCGCAACGAAACGATTGGCCACCGTACGAGCAGCGGCCAGATCGCCGCGGCTCACGTCGACGGCGATCAAGTTCGCCATAGCAGCAAGAAAGCCGGGATCGAGCGCAATCGCTCGCTCGAACGAACGAGCCGCATCGCCGTACGCAGCACTCTGTGCCTGCGCTATTCCTAAATCGTATGCCGCGGTCGAACCTTGCGGTTCGCGCGGACCCAGCGCCAGGATGCGCGTAAACTCCGCGCTTGCATCGTTCCACCGATGCGCGTCGAGCGCAGCAAGGCCCAGATGAAAGCGTTCGATGATTTCACGCTGCACCGCTTGCGCGTGCATCGTTGCGGGCGAGGTACTGCGGGGCAGCGGCGATGCACCGTACGTTTGCGCAACGGCCGGGCTCGCAACGAACGCAAACGCGGCCGCGATTATAAACCAACGCGGACGCATTGGAATCTAGCGCCGTAACCCGAGTGGAAGTTCCGCGCTCATCGCGTTCTTCGATGCGGCGGCTTGTTCGGGACGGCACAACCATCCGACGCGGCCGTCTTCGTTGATCGCACCGAGCAGAGGAGCCTGTGATGAAGGCACGAGCATGTCCGAACTTGCCGTTAGAACACCCGCCTCGACATAGGCGTAGCGCAGGCTTACTGCCGCGAGGAGCAGTAGACCCGCCAGGGCCAATCGAGCAACGAGGCGGCTGAACATCAGGATCAGTATAGACCAAAACCTGAGGAATCGATGAAGCGCTCGTGTCTCGCATGGGCTACTAAGAGTGTGCTCTGCGCATTTTTGCTACCGCTCCTGGGCGCCGCACCGGCGCCGCTGGTCGTCGGGAGCGTGCGCGACCAAGAAGGCGCCCCCATTGCTGGAGCACGGGTGCGGTTGGTCGGTTCGCCGGCATCGGGCGTCCAAACCGCTGCCGACGGCACCTTCGCGATCGAAGGAGGCGGGAACGCGGTGCAGATCCGCTGCGATTACTGCCGCCCGACCCAGGCTCCGGTTGCAGCTGACGGCACAGTTACCGCCGTGGTGCAGCGCTACGACGCAGTTCGCTTGGAGGGGCCTAGTCCAAGCGATGTGCGCAGTCTGCCCTACACCCATGCAGAATCGGACGTCGCGTTAACGCCGTTCGTCGTGCTCGAGGAGAGTACGAACCCGCTCCTCGGCGCCTCGCTGCGCGACCGCAGCGTCACCACTATCGGCGGATTGCTCGTGCTCGACGGTGTGCCGGATTACAACAGCGCGGTCGGGCTCTCGACGTTTTCGACGATTTCGTATGACAGCGCCGCGAACGTCGAGGTCGAACGCGCACCTCAGGGATACGAGTACGGCGACATCGCGAATTCGGGAACGTTTTCGATCGACACGATCGGAGGCACCACGTCGTTCGCCGGGGGATCGAACACGATTGCTACGCTGGATGCAAACGGCCTAGGAGCCGGCTATTCTTCGGCTCCGCTTGACACGCGCAGTCGCATCGCCGCGCAAATTTCGGTTCCGGTGACGAATGCGTCGGCGCAAATTGCCCTCGCCAGCGGATCGGGCAACGTCAGCGGCGGTAACGACAATCCACTGCAAAGCGCGTTCTCATCGCTTCACCTCTCCTACGAGCGCACGGCCGGGACCGACCTGTACGCCAGCTTTATCGCCGACCGCGGCACCGATGCGTACACCTCTCCACACTACGGGTTGGATGACGCGTGGTCCGACGTTGACGCGCGGGTCGGCGTGCGCTCGCACGCTGTTGTTGCGCCCTTTGCAGAGATCGACGCACGCGAAAGCAGCGGCTGGTATTGGTCGCCGGCGCAAACACCCTATGTTGCAGGCGTCATCGATCAGCTGCGCGCCTACGCCGGCGTCAGCGCGAACCTGCCGTGGTATTCCGCGACGGTCGCGTACGGCGCCGACGCAATCCACTTCACCAATCGCTACCCCGGTGGAGCCAGTAGCGCGCTAGCCGGGCACGACGCGTCGGCATCGATCGACGTGCATCCAAGCCCCGTCTGGGATCTGGCCGCAAGCACGAGTTCGGGATACGTGCTCCAAACCGTCGTCGGCTACTACGAGGCCAGCGACAACGACTATCCGCCCTCAAACCTGGTCAGTACCGACGAACTCGATCTCACGTTCCACGACTTGGCGCGTCTGCGCATCGGCTTGACGACCTTCGGCACGCGCAGCACCTCAGGCGTCAACGATGCCAGCACCGGTGCACAGCTCGCCTGGCAAATCGCGCCGACCGTGAGTCTGCGCACGTGGTGGCTCGACGTGAATACGCATACCGCAGGTTCTGCGAGCGTCGGTTCGGCGTGGTTGACGGCCGTCAGCGGTGTCGTGCGCATCGATGTGATCTGGCGGCGCGATTTGCTCGATCTTGCCGGTGATGCACATCTCGATGGATCGATTAGCGGTCCAATCGGCGTCCGCACGCATTGGTTTGCACAAACCGAACAATTTGCACACACGCGCGTAACAGACGTAGGTATTCGCCTTTAGACTTTCTTCATTCTTTCCGCAGATCGTGGAAGCATGAAGCAACTTGCACTTACTCTCACGCTCCTTGCCGCGTTCGCAGTCCCCGCGGTGAGTCAAGAGCCTTCCACAATAAATATACCCATGCATGCGCTCAACGGGAGCGGCGAAGACGGTATGGCAACCGTCACTCAGGGAACCGGCGGAATCAACGTCGTCGTCAATCTATCGGATGCATCTGATGTGTCGCAACCAACGCATATTCACATCGGGACGTGCGGCGCGATCAACAAATCGCCGGAATACGCGCTACGCGACACGGTCGGCGGCAAAGGCGATTCGTTCGTGGCAGGCGTCAACCTCAGCGACCTGCTCAAAGGGCACTACGCGATCAACGTGCACAAGAGCGGCACGGATCTTGGCACCTACGTCTCGTGCGGAAATATCCGCTAAGAGATCACTGCTTGTTTTCGAGCGTCTTGAGTGCCGCGATCGTGTTGGCTACGTGCTCGCTTGGATCCAGCGACGTGTAGCTATACACGATTGTGCCGTTCTGCGCGATCACGTACGACGTCCGATTGGCGTACTGCGGCTTCACCGCGAGAATCGAATCGTACGCCTTTTCAACTGCCTGATCGGTGTCCGCAGCGACGGCAAACGCGCTCCGGCATTCGCTGACCGAGAACTTCTGCAACGTGTCGAGCGCATCGTGCGAGACGCCGATCACCGTCGCATTCAAAGCTTTATATTGATCGATCGCGTCGGCAAAGTCGTGCGCTTCGATCGTGCAGCCCTTGGTGAAGGCCGCGGGATAGAAGTACAACACGACCGGCCCTTTTTTGAGCGCGTCGGCGAGATTAAACGTAAAGACATTGCCCCCGAGCGTCGCTTGTAGCGTGAAATCGGGCGCCTTGGTGCCGTTGGAAAGCGCGGCAAGCGCGGGAGCGCTCATGCAGACGGCAGCAAGCAAACCCGCGAGGAGGGATCGATAAAACATCATACACCCATTGCGCCCGACATGGGTTTTTGCAAGTGCGGAGAACCGTCGGGCCATGTCTGAATGGATTCCCTACGAGACCGGCGATGCCCCTTCGCTCGAGGTTTCGATCGACGTCGACTTCGACGGTGATGATGACTTTAAGAAATCGCACCCGTTCCTGATACGAGTCAGCATCACGCACTTCGCCGTCGACGACGGTGGACAACCGACCGAGGCTGCCGCCGAAGAGCTCTTCGACCTCGAACAGCGCCTGGAATCCGCCTGCGAAGAAAATGATGCCGAGTCCGTCTGCACGATCAGCGGCTCGGGCAAATACGAGATCTTTATCTATGCCGCCGGCATGGAAGCGGCCGCTTCCCTGAAGGAGGACGCGGCGACCGCATCATTCTCTATCGACGTCACCGTCGATCGCGACGACGCATGGAAAGCCTACGACCGCTATATTCTGCGCGGCGAGGAGCTCGAGGACGCGCGCGACGCCGATCAAATCGCACAAATGGACGAGGCAGGCGAGGATCTCACGCAAGAATTCGACGTCACGTTCGATTGCGAAGTTTCCGAAAAATCGGAAAGTGCGGCGAAACGCGCCTTGAATGACGCCGGCTTTGAGACACCGGCTGACGTCTACGACGGCGTCATTCCGGCGACACGCACGATGCTCGTGACCGTTGAGAATCTCAAAACGGCGCGCACGCAAGTCCTGCGCGCGATTGCGCCGTTTGACGGGACCTACGACGGTTGGGGCATCGACCCCGATGAACCTGAAGACGACGAAGACGACGACGAAGTCGAAGAAGAGTAACCGTTTGTCATCCCGAGCGTAGTGATCCTGAGCGAGCGAAGCGAGTCGAAGGGGAACGTAGTCGAGGGACACACGCGACCCCCCAGCTCCAAGCATGAACAGCATACAAACGTCCTATCGCGTGCGTGCCCAAGAAGTTTCTCGTCGGTCCCTCGACTTCGCGGCTGAACGCAGAGCGTTCACCCCGCTACGCTCGGGATGACAAGGCGCCTACAAACCCATCATGCGGGCAAGCACCATGCGCTGCACTTCGTTGGTGCCTTCGCCGATTTCGTTGATCTTCTGATCGCGGTACATGCGCGAGACCGGATACTCGTCCATAAATCCGTAACCGCCGTGGATCTGGAGCGCCTCGTTGACGACACGGTGCGACACCTCGCCGGAATAGAGCTTCGCTAGACTCGCAGTTTGTTCGAACTCGCGGCCTTCATCTTTTTCCCATGCGGCTTTGAGGACCATGAGCTTGGCGTGCTCGATTTCAGTCAGCATGTCGACCAGCTTGAAAGCAATCGCCTGGAACTTGCTGATCGGTTTACCGAAGGCGACGCGATCTTGCGCGTATTGGAGCGCCTCGTCGTATGCACCCATGGCTAGACCAACCGAGAGCGCCGCGACCGAGATCCGGCCGCCGTCGAGAATCTTGAGAAACTGGGCGAAGCCTTCGCCTCGCTCGCCCAGCAGGTTGCCCTCGGGCACCTTGGCGTCCACAAAGCTCAGCTCGCGCGTGTCCGACGCGCGCCAGCCCATCTTCTTATACTTCTTGCTGCGGGTGAAGCCGGGGGTGTCTTGGGGCATGATGAGGTTCGAGATCTCGGGTTTCCCATCGGGCCGCGTGCCGGTGACCGCGGTGATTGTCGTACCGCCGGTGATCGTAGTTCCCGAATTGGTGATGAAGGCTTTGGTGCCGTTCACGATCCAGCCGCCATCCCGTAGCGTCGCCTTGGTCTGGACGTTGCCGGCGTCGCTGCCCGCGTTGGGCTCGGTCAGGCCGAAGCCCCAGAGCATTTTTCCCTGTGCGAGCGGCACGAGGTAGCGCTGCTTCTGCTCTTCGGTCCCAAAAAGGTAGAACGGCGAGGCGCCCAGCGAGATGTGCGCGGCCATCGTGATCGCGGTCGATGCGTCGATGCGCGCGATCTCCATCACCGCGAGCGCGTAGCTCACCGTGTCTGCGCCTGCGCCACCGTACGCTTCGGGAAACGGCAAGCCCATGAACCCGAGTTCGGCCATCTGCGCGACCAGCTCGTACGGGAAGGCTTCGTCCCGATCCATCTCCTCGGCACGCGGTCGCACCTCGTTTCGCGCAAAATCGCGCGCGAGGCGTTGGATTGCCTTCTGATCGTCGGTCAGGTCGAAATTCATAGCCCGGAGGTATAGCTCGTGCCTTTAAGAAAAACCCTTTTGCAGCGATGATTTCTCTGCGTAATGTCTCGCTGGTCTATCAGAACGGCGTACGAGCCCTTGATAACGTCACGTTGGAGATCGGCAAGGGCGACTTCGTGTTCCTCGTTGGACACTCTGGAACGGGCAAGTCCAGCCTTCTGCGTCTCCTCTATCACGAGCAACTTCCCAGCAACGGTGAAATCACCGTCGACGGCATTCGCGTCGAGCGGCTGCGCCGCAGCCGCGTCCCCGCACTGCGCCGACATCTGGGCGTCGTCTTCCAAGATTTCAAACTGCTCAGCGACAAAACGGTCTGGGAGAACGTCGCATTTGCAATGCAAGTGACCGGCGCGCACACCAAGGACGTCATGCGCCAAGTTCCTCGCGCACTCGATCTCGTGGGACTCGCGCACAAGAGCCGTATGTATCCGGGCGAACTCTCCGGCGGCGAACAGCAACGCACGGCCATTGCGCGCGCTCTGGTGAACAATCCGAAGATCTTACTCTGCGATGAGCCGACCGGCAATCTCGATCCCTCGAACACGACCGAGATCATGGAGCTGTTGCTGCGCATCAATCTCAAGGGCACCACGGTGCTCGTCGCTACTCACAACCAAGCCGTCGTCGATCGCATGCGCCGCCGCGTCGTGCGCCTCGAAGACGGCAGGATCGTTACCGACGAAGAACGGGGCTATTACTATCTTGGACTCGGGCAAGGTCAAATTCTTTCTGGGTGAGGTGTTGCGCAATTTCACGCGCAACGCCGGCATGCAAGCGACCGCGATAGGCACGGTCGCCATGACCATCGTCCTCCTTGGCGCCTTTCTCTTCGTTCATCAGGCACTCGCCGGACTCGGCAACAATCTACTCAATCAGATTGAGATCTCCGTATACTTCAAGAGCGACGTCTCGAACGCGCAAGAAGACGCGTTGCGAACCGCGCTCACGCACGATCCGCGCATTGCCTCGACGCAATTCGTGCCGAAGAAACAGGGCCTGAGCGAACTTAGCGCCGAGACACACGGCTCGATCGACGCCTCCTCGTTGTTAACGGAAAACCCGTTGCCCGACAAGCTGCGCGTGTGGGTGCACGATCCGCAAGGCGTCGCGGCAATGGCGGCCGAGCTGCAAACGCGGCCCGGCGTCGACAAGGTTTTCTATCCGCAAGATGTCGTCGCTCGATTGCTCACGCTTGGAGCCGTGCTTCGCCGCCTTGGCATCGGCGTGATTGCATTGTTCTTGGTCGTCGCCGGCGTCATTATCTCAAACACCATTCGTTTGACCGTCTTCGCGCGGCGCCGCGAGATCTCGATCATGCAGTTGGTAGGCGCAACGAACATGTACATCCGCGCGCCGTTCATCTGCGAGGGTCTGCTCGACGGCGTGCTGGGATCGCTCATCGCCGTGCTGATCCTCGTCGCCGCGCGTTATGCGCTCTGGCCAAAGCTGCTGCTCGCCCTTCCCTGGATTCAATTGAACGCTACGCCGATCGACGGCCCGGTGCTCGTTGCGCAGCTCGTCGCCGCCGGAGGAGCGATCGGCATCGTGGCGTCCTGGATTTCCGTCGGCCGCCATCTGCGGACATAACGGCCATGCATCTTCGCGTCGACGTTGATTTCGATGCGCTCGCTGACTGCATTTCCGACGGCATCGCCTACGTCGGCGCCGAAGGTCTCGTCGCCGCCTGGAGCACCGGTGCCGCCGCTATTACCTCCATTCCGCGCACGCACGCGGTCGGGAAATCGCTCGATGAACTCTTTGAGCGCATCGAGCCGCCGCTCGGCCTCGCAGTCGTCCCCGAGCCGATCGTGCTCTTTAGCCAGGACGATCGGCGCCGCGGCCTGCACGCAACCGTTCTGAGTGTCGACGAGGGCTGGCTCATTTCGTTCGGCCGCGAAGTGCGTTTTGCCGCAATCGAGCAGTTGAAGGAAGAGATCGTTGCCGCCGTATCCCACGAGCTCAAGACACCGATCGCGACTATCAAAGCCTTCGCCACCACGATGCGCGCCAATCCTGAAGCGCTCGCCGGCGATCGCAACGAATTTCTCGCGACGATCGAAGAGCAAGCCGACCGACTGACACGCGCTGTCGACGACCTGCTGTTGGTGGGCCGCGTGAACGCGCAACACTTGCTCTCAACGCGCGCAAGTTTCTCGCTCGATCGCTTGCTTGACCATGCTGCGCAGCGCCTCGGGCCGACTGCAGCCGAACGCATCGAGCGACGCACGACAAGCATTACGCTCAGCGGCGATCCGGATTTACTCGGCAATGCATTACTGCATCTGCTCGACAATGCGCTGAAATTTTCGCCCGATACTGCGCCCGTCGTCATTGAATGCCAGGATGACGGATCCACGGTCGCGGTGCGCGTAAGCGATCGCGGCGTCGGCATCGGCGAAGAGCACCTTCCCTATATCTTCGAACGTTTCTATCGCGTCGAGCGCAATCTCACCGCCGCAACCGGCGGGAGCGGCCTCGGGCTGACCATCGCGCGCGAGATCGTGCAAGCCCACGGCGGAACGCTCGCAGTTGAAAGCGTCCCGCACGGCGGAAGCACGTTTATCATCTCGTTGCCCGCGCCAAGCCCGCGAGACCACGCGTGAAAGACCTTGCACAAGGCGCGGGACATCGCGTTTTGGTCGTTGATGACGATCGCAATTTGCGCAAAATTATATCGACCAACCTCGAGCTGGCAGGTTTTGCTGTCGAAGTGGCCGCTGACGGCCCCGAAGCGCTCTCGCTTATCGAACACGTGCAGCCTGACATTGTCTTGCTCGACTTGATGATGCCCCATATGGACGGATACGAAGTCGCCCAGCGCATCCGCAACCATCAGAATCCGACGATCGCCAACGTGCCGATTATTATTCTCACTGCCAAAGGCGAAACCGAGGACAAATTGCGTGGTTTCGAAGCGGGCGCAGACGACTACATCACCAAGCCCTTCGGACCTCAGGAGCTCCTAGCGCGCGTGCGCGCCAAAATCCGCCGCGTAGAAGTCGACTCGTCGCTCTCTCCGCTTACGCGTCTGCCAGGCAATCTCGCGATCGAGGCCGAGCTTCGCCGGCGCATCGAATCGGGCGAGCCGTTCGCGGTGATCTACCTCGATCTCGACAACTTCAAAGCATTCAACGACGTATACGGCTTCACGCACGGCGACGAAGCGATCGTGCTCCTCGCGCGCGTCACGGTCGACGTTGTGCGGCGTCGCGGAACCCCGACCGATTTTGTCGGCCATATCGGCGGCGACGACTTTATCGCGGTAACGATCACCGAGCGCTCCGAGGAGATTGCCAGAGAGATCATCGCCGAGTTCGACAGCGACATTCGCAATCTTTATTCGGCCAAGGATCTACGCGCCGGATATATCGAAACGCGTGACCGGCGCGGCGCACTCAACCGTTTTCCGATAATGACGATTTCCATGGCGATCGTGAGCAACGATCGCAGTCAACTCAACAACTACGCGCAGGTCGGCGAGGCCGCCGCCGAACTCAAGCGCTATGCCAAATCCATCGCCGGCTCCGTCTACGTGAAGGACAAGCGTCGCCAATGAGCAGCTCGCAATTGAGGGCGATCCTAAGCATTCTGTTGATCTTCGCCTTCGTTCCGGCGGCCGCGGGGGCGAAGGGCACGACGCTGCAGCAGCGCATCGACGCGCAACGCCGCAAAGCGGAGGCGCTGCAAGCGCAGCTTCATGCAAAAAAGCAGTTGCTCAACGCGGCAACCGTGAAGGTGCAGGGTCTGCAAGCGCAGCTCAATGAGACCAACACCGCGATCACGCAAGTCAGCGGGCATCTTGGCGAGCTCAACGCGCAGGAGCATTCGACCGAGCACAAGGCTGACTGGAACGCCGTTCAGCTCCGTGCCGCGCAGCAATCGCTCCAGCTCCACGATGACTTGTTACGCCGCCGGCTCGTCGAAATTTACGAAAACGGCGATCTCAGCTACGCCTCGGTATTACTGTCGGCGCACTCGTTCACCGAATTCGTCGAGCGTTGGCAAGACCTCCATCTGCTGATCAGCGCGAATGAAGATGCCGTGCGCGAGCGACGCGCGGCCGAGGGTCGCGTGGCCTCCGTGCAGGCCGAACTGCAGCGTACGGCGCTCGAGCTCACGGCCGAGCAACAGGATCAGCAACGCACCCGCAATCAACTCGCGGCCCTTGCCGACGAACGACACAACCTGGTCGCCGTGGCGGATAACCAGCGGCGTCATGTTGCGGGGGAAGTTGCGCAAATCGAGGACCTCTCGGCCTCGGAAGAAGCGCAGCTCGAAGGCTTGATTCGCGAGCGCGAGCGCGAACTCGAAGCGCAGCGCAAGGCGCAGGGCATTACCGGCTACCAAGCGCCATCGGGCGCGCGGGGCGCGTTCGCGTGGCCGGTTTCGGGAACGATCACCTCGCCCTTTGGCTGGCGCTCGAATCCGTTCGGTGGCGCACCCGAATTCCACCAAGGTCTCGATATCGCGGCACCGACCGGCACGACGATCACCGCCTCTGCCGGCGGAACCGTGCTGATGGCACAGTGGTACGGCGGTTACGGAAACTACATTTTGATCGATGACGGCGGCGGCTATTCGACCGGGTACGGCCACCTGTCCGCGTTCTACGTTTCTGCTGGGCAGCAAGTCAAGCAAGGGCAAGCGATCGGCGCGGTCGGGTGCACCGGTGAATGCACCGGGCCGCACGTCCACTTCGAGATCCGCGTGAACGGCAAACCGGTCGACCCCGCGACAAGATTGCACTAAGACGGCAGGCCAAAGAAACGGAATACACCCCACCCGTCGTTAAGGTAGGCGGGTATGATCGATCCCATGGCCGGTAAATTTAGGGTGCTGATGGCGGCACTTGTGGTTCTCATCGTCGCGATTGTCGCCGGGCTCTCTTTGGGTTTGCGCAACATCGAATCCGTTTCGGTGCGCCCCGTCGTGAACGTGAGCGTCAACGATGCGGGCGTCGCGCGCGACGCGAGCGATGCGAACGTTTCACCGGCCGAGCTCTTCCAAAAGGAGCTCGCGGCTCTGGAGTCCGAGTATTACAAGCCGTTCGATCCGCAGACACCTTTTGTGGGTGAGAACGCAGCCCTCACCAAGTACCTTCAACACAATCACGTCGCGCATCCGCGCTTGCCGGACGAGGTTGCTAGCGGCGATCCGAATTCCGACGCGCAGCGCATGGCCAGCGTGGTCGCCTATGCTGAGCACACCTATGGCAAGCGTTTGGGCGCCGACGGATCGACGGCGCTGACCGAAGCCGCGTTGAGCGGGGTCATGAACTCGGTCGACGATCCGTACACCGTCTACCTCACGCCAAAAGAGATTCAAAGCCTGAACGAATCGCTCAACGGCGGCGATTTCGGCGGCATCGGCGTGTACATTCTGCAGCTCAAAGACGGCGAAGTCGTCCTCCAGCCGATCGAAGGCGCTCCGGCGTCGCTTGCCGGCATGAAGCCCGGCGCAGTCGTCGATTCCGTCGACGGTCGCGCGGTGCACGGCGTGCCGATCGATTTGGTCGAGCGCTGGATTCGGGGCGAGCAAGGCTCGCGCGTCGTGCTCACCACGCACCCGTACAAAAAATCCACCGAACAACGCTGGTCGATTACGCGCCAGATCATTCATGTGCCGACGGTTTCCAAGCACATGGAAAACGGCTACGAATACATCCGCCTCACGGACTTCGGCTCGACGTCGCCCGACGAAATCAAGTCCGCTCTGCTCTATGGGAAAGCCCACAATGCCAAGGGCTACATTCTCGATTTGCGCTACAACGGCGGCGGGCTGGTCTCGTCGGCGATCAAAATCTCGAGTTTCTTTATCCCCCAGGGGACCATCGTGTCGACAATCGACCGCGAGGGTCACCGCCAGGTCGAAGAGGCTTTGGGCGACGCCATCGGCGGGCAGCCGCTCGTCATCCTGGTCAACCGATATACCGCCAGCGCATCCGAGATTACCGCGGGCGCGTTACAGGATTACCACCTTGCCAAGCTCGTCGGCACGAAAACTTTCGGTAAGGGGGTCATTCAAAGCATCTATGATATGCCCGACGGTGGCGCATTGAAGATCACAACGCAACGGTATCTCACGCCGCTCGGGCGAGAGATTCAACACATCGGCATCACGCCCGACGTTGTCATTCCACAAAGCGACGATGTGCTGCTCGACACCCCAGCCGACAAACAACTCGCCGCCGCCAAAGCCCAACTTGCACAGCTCCTACAATAGATCGGTCATCATGAAGCGCCTCCTCTCCCTTTTCCTCGCCGTCGGCATCGGTGCCGCGCTGCTCGGAGTTCACGCGGCGAGCGCCGCTACGGCTCCGGCGCAGGCCACACTTAGTGCGGCGCAGGCCGGTGAAATCTCGACGAGCTATCACTACCTCACCGGCGAGTTTTACAAGCGCGTCGACGATCAGCAAGTGCTCAACGGCGCGCAGGCGGGTCTGATAAACGCGCTGGGCAAGCAGCACGTCAGCGGGAAAATTCCGTCGCTTCATTCATCCAGCGACGACGCCAACGTCCGCGCGATCGAACTCGACGTCGAAGATGCGCAGCGTGCTGCCGGCAAACGCGTTTCCAGCACCGATCTGACCTATGCAGCGATCTCCGGAATGCTCAACTCCGTGCATGACCGTTACACCGTGTTTCTTGACCCCAAGGATTACGCCGAGCTCAATAATGGCTTGGACGGCTCGGACTTTGGCGGCACGGGCATCGTGATTCAAGAGGATGACGCCACCAAATACATTGCGGTCAGCAATGTCGTCCCCGATGGGCCGGCCGATAAAGCCGGAATCCAGCAAGACGATCTGATCACCGCGATCGACGGCCAATCGACCAAAGGTTGGACGGTCGATCGCGCGAGCGCCCATCTACGCGGCAAGGAAGGCACGAAAGTTTCGATCACGGTACTGCGCGACGGTAAGACGCTAGCGCCCTACGCGCTCACTCGCGCGAAGATCCACCAAATGAGTGTCTTCGACAAGCTCTTACCGGGCAACATAGGCTACGTTGCACTCACGGTCTTCGGCAAAGATACGGCAAGCGAATTGAGCGCTGCGCTAAGCCGCCTGCAGAAGAAGGGCGCGCGCGCATATATTCTCGACCTGCGCAACAACGGCGGCGGCTATCTCAACGCAGCAGTTGGCGTGAGTTCGAAATTCATCTCATCGGGGCCAATCGTGTCGGTGGAATCGCGCGGTTCGAATATCACGACGCTGGAAGCCAACGATACGGCGATCGCGCCGGTGCCGCTGGCGGTGCTGGTGAATCAGTTTACTGCGTCGGCCTCCGAGATTACCTCGGGTGCTATCCAAGACAGCGGCGTCGGTACGCTCGTGGGTACGAAGACCTTCGGCAAAGGCGTCGTGCAGACGATCTATCCGCTTCCCGACGGGTCAGCGGTGAAGATCACGACGGCACGTTACCTCACGCCACACAATCGCGACATCAACCACTTGGGTATCGATCCGGATATCATCGTGAGCGAGCCGCGCACGGCGCGCTTTGGCGATCCCAAGAGCGATCCGCAGCTTCGGCGCGCGATGCAGTTCGTTGACGACCGCATCGCGCACCTCAGCGTGATCAACGGAAGCGCAGAGTAAGAACTTGTCATCCCGAGCGTAGCGAAGCGTAGTCGAGCGAGGCGCAACTAAAGAAGAGCCCGGCAAAAACCGCCGGGCTCTTCTGTCATCCATTATCGATGTTTTTGGAAAAGTACTCGCGTAGCGCATCAGCGTTCTCACCGAGCGCCCGCTTCGGGAAGATAAACATCCCCACGCCCTGCGAGTGCGCCACGGTACATCCTTGGCGGTACTCAACGCGGGTAAGTGTATCGATTCGTCAGGGTGAGCGAAGCCATCGTGTCCATGGTTAAGGCATGATCCGACTGTCCCCTCAGACCTTCGCGCATAGTCCAAAGGAACGAGCCCGGTGTTTCCGCCGAGCTCGTTGTTTGCGCTTCCCTCGACTACGCTCGGGATGACAAGTTACTACGTAGCTTTCTTCTTCCGGGTGGTGGTAGATGTCGACGCCTTTTTACGCGTCGACGTTTTCTTTACGCCGCTAGGAACCGCGCCATCGGCGTCGGCCTTTTTTACGCGCGTGCGCTTGACCGCGGTGGTTTCCTTGGTTTCGACTTTCTTTGCGCGAGTGCGCTTGGGCTTTTCGTCGACCGGCGCCGGCAACGCGACGACGACAGTCGTTTCCAACTCACCGGCGACACCGCTTACCCGCGTGCGACGGCGACGTGTGGGCTTCGCCTGATTGAATTCTTCGGCGGGGAACGTGAGGTGCGGCGGCGGCGCATCGACCGCCGGCGGGCCGGCTTTACGTACCGGAGTAATCGCGCGCGACGGTTCGCGCGGTGCGGTCATCCCGGTCGGCTGCGCCGAACCTTGCGGGTCGACGCGGAACACGTGACGATCCGGAACCGACGAACTCATCGGCAGCGTGCCGGTCAGCCCCTCGCGACGTTCGCCGTTGCCGCCTCCACCGCCACCGCGTCCGCGGCGACGACGCCGGCGCCGGCGCTTGCCGTGTCCGATCTCGCCGTTGGTGCTCGGCACCGCGGTCTGCACCGGCGGCTGCGCCTCGTCTTCTTCCTCTTCGTCTTCGTCGAACTCGCTTTGCGCTGCGGCGCTCGCCGGCGTAATGCCGACTTGCGCTGCCACGTCGAAGCGCTCCGCGCCTCCCTGGCCGCCGCGTCCGCGACGGCGCCGACGGCGGCGGCGTTTGCCGCGGCCGGCTTCGCCGACAGCTTCGCTTTCATTGATGATGATCGCGTCGGGCTGATGTTCGCCTTGGCCTCAGCTGCGAGCGCGGGATCCTCGGCCTCTTCCTCTTCGGTCACCGTGGTGATGCCGATCGGTGGACGCGCCTGCTGCTGTGACGCCGCCTCTGCGGCGAGTTCGCGCAGCTCGGCGGCTTGTTCCGCCGCGGTAAGTGCGACTTTGCGTCCCTTGCCGCCGCGACGGCGTTTCTTCTTGGCTTCGCCGACGCTTGCCGCAATGAGCTCGGCAAGCACGTAGTCGTCGACGTCGTCGACATCGAGCACGCGAATTTTCGCGGAATTGCCCGCGTTGTTCGCGGCATTTTCAACTTCGACGATGCGATCGCCGATCACGGCCGTCGCCGACGTCGGATTGGGCAGACGCCCGGGCAGCAGATCGACTTCCACTTCGTCGCCGACGCGAATTGGGCGCAGCTGCTCGATGGGCTTGGTGATCCGTTCGACGCGCGAGCGCTCGGGATGCAGCAACGGGTCGACGCGAACGTGAATCTTCGTGTCGAGTTCTTTGGCGAGCTCGAGCACTTCGTCTTCGTACCAGAACTCCATCTGCGCTGCAACCGTCGGCGCGGCATGCACCAGAACCGGCTGATGATTATGATTGTTGTGAGCGCTCTGGCGCACGTGACGCAGCGTGTCGATCGCAACCGACTGCGGCGACATAACCGAGCCGATACCATTACACGTTGGACATGCGCCGCGAAGCTGCGCGCCAAGATCCTTGCCGATGCGCTTGCGCGTGAACTCGAGCAAGCCCAGGTTCGAAAACGACTGAATCGTTGCGCGCGTGCGGTCGCGTCGCAGCCCATCTTCGAGTGCCTTGATCACCTTACTGCGCGCCGATTCTGACGCCATGTCGATGAAGTCGACGACGATGATGCCACCGATATCGCGCAGCCGAACTTGGCGCGCGATTTCCACCGCGGCTTCGACGTTCGTCTTGACGATGGTATCTTCGAGGTTCTTACCGCCGGTGAACTTTCCCGAGTTGACGTCGATGACGGTCAGCGCTTCGGTCGACTCGATGACGATCGATCCACCCGATGGAAGATTGATCTTGGGCTTGAGCAAACGCTCCAGCTCGTCGTTGACTTTGAAATCGTCGAAGAGATCGCGGCCATGATTGTAATGCTGCACGCGATCGAGATATTGTGGTCCGAGCAATTGCAAGAACTCGCGAACCTTGCGATATTCTGCTTCATCGTCGATCAGCACGCGCTCCACGTCGGACGTGATAAAATCACGGGCCGCTTTATAAACCAGATTCATGTCGCGGTGCAACAGCGAGGGAGACGGCGCGCGCTTGAACGTTTCGAGAATGCCGTGCCACATACGAATCAGCACGCCGAGGTCGGCGATCAATTCAGCTTCGCTCACGCCGGCTGCCGCGGTGCGAACCACGGTTGCCATGCCTTCGGGGCGAATGCGTTTCATCACCGCCTTGAGGCGATTGCGCTCGTCGGCCGACTCGATCTTTCGCGAGACGCCGGAGTATTTACCGGTCGGCATCAGGATCAGGTAGCGGCCGGGCAGCGAGATGTTGGTGGAGATGCGCGCGCCTTTGAGGCCGCGCGGCTCCTTGACGATCTGCACCAGCACATCGTCACCCTTCTTCACCTTCTCACCGATGGTGAAGCCGCTATGGCCGTGGGTGATCTCGACGTCGCCGATATTTAGCGGCTGTTTGTTAATGTCGTCGACGTACAGAAACGCGTTGCGTCCCAGTCCGATGTCGACGAATGCCGCGCCCATACCGGGCAGAACGTTTTGAACTTTTCCTTTGTATATCGAGCCGATGACTCGTTCTTCGCGCTCGATGTAGAGTTCGGCAAGGGTGCCGTTCTCAAGTATGGCAACCCGATTTTCCCACGGGTCGCTCGAGATGAGAATCTCGCTTGGCAAATTGTCCTCTGTTGTCTAGGAACGCCCTTTGAGACGCGCTGCAAGCGCACCTTACTCTGACGGGACGCGTCTCCGCGTCTAAACGACGGCACATGGCCACCAACCGTGAACGGGGCTCCTGGTAGAAATCTTAAAACGCCTGCGAAGTTCCGGAGAGCCACCAAGCAGACCTGCCAAGGAGTCAAAGAGCCATTGGACCCTCGACATCGTGGCCCATATGGTCCATGATGCAAAGGAGACGTCCCGCGTGCCTTATGAGCCGCGCTTTTCGCCTATGACAGGGACCCCATAGATGGCTGCTCCGTCGAACCGCCGGGTGTTTTTCCGCCAACCGATGTACCTGCGAATCGATCTGCGGGTCTCGGGGGTGCGCGCTCCGGTGGCAGCCACGCTGGTCGACCTCTCCGGCGGGGGCGGCATGGTCATCGCCCGCACCATGCTCAGGAACCAATTGGCGGTGGAGTTCGATCTCCCGCGGGAAGGCCAGCCCCATCTACGGCTCCCCGGGAAAATCCGCAAGGTTAGTTACTCAGCGGCCGACCGCAGTTTCAAGTATGCGGTCGAATTTGAGACCCTCGACCACGAGACGCGCGAGGCGCTCCTGCGTTTCATCATCGATGAGCAGCGACGCACGATCAGTGTGGCGCGACGCGGCGATCACGCAACGGCAAAGCCGAAGCTCTCGCGGTTACAGGAGCAGCGCGCCCATCGCCGGATCGATGTCAACATTCCGGTTCGCATTTCGCTCGTTGACGTGCCCGGGTCGATGGAAGCCGTCGCGATCGACGTGAGCACCGGCGGCTGCCGCATCCTCATCGAGCACGTGCTGCGCCAGGAGTGGGAGGTCATTCTCCGCTTCACCTTTCCCAATGACGTACTTCGCGCCCAGCAACCCGGGCGCGCCGATGGGCGCGCAGCCTCTCCGTTCCAAGAACTCAAGGTCAATGCGCGCGCACTTCCGGGCATCAAGCAATTGCGCGGGAAATATATTCAAAGCTTGGTTTGGGTGCATCCCGATCCGAAGATTACCGAAGAGATCAGCCGCTTCGTGCAGGCGGCTCAACTCGCATCGCTTCGAAAATAGGACGATTCGGATGGCCTGCATCGTGCAGCTACGAGGTCAAAAGGCCATGGGTAGGCCCAGTTGGCTCGCTTGTAGAGTTCGACGTTCTTGCGCCGTCCGCCGATGTCGATCTCGGCGCGCACCAAATTGCGCAACGCCAGCAGCGGCATGACGTTCTCGAGTTCCAGTTGCCAAAAGCCGTGCAACTCCAGCTGCTCGAGTGAGTTGCACTGTGCGAGCGCTTCGACGCCGCGTAGTTCGCGAAGCTGCTCGAGCGCGAGCGTGTGCAGAGGAAGCGCCGCAAACGCGCGCGCATCGACCGGCGTTTCGATCCGCACGAGCCGCAATGCACGGAGCGATCGCGGAAAATCCAGCGAGGTCAGGGCAACGCCCGAACATTCCAGCACTTCGAGCAGCGGATAGTCTCGCGTGAGTTCGCGCGGATCGAGCGAGCGTCCGCGGCCGGCAATGCGAAGGTAGCGCGAATCGGGCGGAAACGCTGGCTTCCAGCGATTGCGCACAACGAGCGGCGGAAGTTCGAGGTTGGCAATTCCGAGGTGCGTTGCAACGATGCGCTCCGCATGCGCGGGGCCTATCCAACCGTTGCTCTTGTCATCCCGAGCGTAGGCGCGGAACGACGAAGTCACGGGACGGATCACACGCCATCGATGGAGGACCAATGCGCGGTCGCCGACGCCCCGTAGCACGATATCGCCGATCGCGATATCGACCGTGTGATGCTCGCAATGCAGAATCGTCGCCGGCCTGGTTGAGCCGTCGCCGAGCGGGAGGGCGAATGAGTCGCCCGCGCGATAGGGAAGTTTCACGCGTGCCCAAGTCGCGCAGCGGTGGACGGCGGTTCGATCACGACTACGGTGTTACCACACACGCCGTACTCTTCCTCACCGATCTCGATCCTGACGCGGTGGGTGACGCCGGGGCGCACGCGACGCACTACGAAGCCGTCCCCGTCGCTGATTTTCGCGCGTTGCTCTCGCTCGTGCCAAGTGACACGATCGCGAGCGCAACCTTTGTCGACGTCGGCGCGGGCATGGGCCGCGCGATGATCCTCGCCGCCGAGTACCCGTTCAAGCAAGTCTCCGGCATCGAACTCTCGCCCGGCCTCTACGAAGTCGCCAAAGAGAACCTTACCATTGCGCGTGCCCGCGGCTTGCGCTGCCACGACATTCGACTTGTGCGCGGCGATGCACGCATCGCGAACTATCCACCCGGCGACCTGATCGTCTTTCTTTTCAATCCGTTCGACGGTGACGCGCTTGCCGTGACGTTGGCAAGTATTGCAAAGCGGCGCGACGCCGGCGAAACGTGGTTGCTCTATCACACACCAGTCGAGCGAGCGATCATCGACTCCACGCCGGGATGGAGGCTAGAAGCAGAAATAGCGTGTGGGATAGCGTACAGCGCGAGCGAAGCCGCGCGGCTCTAGTCAAGCGTTGCCTAAAACGTCGCGGTCCTTTTGCGAGTAGATGTTGAGCAGCACGCCGACGGCGGCGAAGTCGGTAAGGATAGCCGAGCCGCCATATGACATAAACGGCAGCGGAATACCGGTGATCGGCATGATACCGATCGTCATCCCGATGTTGACGAGAATGTGAAAGAAGAGCATCGCAACGATCCCCGAGGCAAGCAGAAACCCGAAACGATCGCGCGACGCGATCATCGTGCGAATTCCGCCGTAGAGGAGCATGCCGTAAAGCACCACCAGCGCCGCGGCACCCAAGAATCCGAACTCTTCAGCCAGCACGGTAAAGATAAAGTCACGCGAATGTTCCGGAACGAAGTTGAGCTGTGTCTGCGTACCGTGATGTAAGCCTCGTCCGAACCACTCGCCGTTGCCGACCGCGATCTTAGACTGATTGAGATTGTAGCCCGCGCCCTGCGGATCGGCGTGCGGATTGAGGAAGACAAAGAGCCGAGCTTTTTGGAATGGTTTGAGAATCGCGTTGGTGCCGACGGCGGCCGCCCCTGCCGTCAGCACGGCCATCGCGTAGATCAAAAAGTCGCCGAGCTTGGGCAAGCCGAAAAAGAGTTGCACGGTAAGGATGGCGCCGATGACCAGCGAGGTTCCCAAATCCGGTTGCTTGAGGATCAAGAGCGCCGGAATCGCCGCGGTGAGTAGCGGCTTCCACAGGTCTTGAATGCGGTCGTAGGTATGACGGCAGAGCACGAACGCGATCGAGATCGCCAGCACAAGCTTGGCCGGCTCCGATGGTTGAAACGTGCCGAGCGGACCGAGTGAGATCCAACGCTGCGCGCCAAGCGCCGAATGGCCGCCGCGCAAAATAAAACCCAACAAGAGAAGATTGACGATGTACAGGCCGGGCGCCCAGCGTCGCCAGTTGCGGTAGTCGACGAGCGAGAAACCGAACATCAACGGCACGCCGAGCAAGATGTAGAGAAATTGCTTTTTATATTCGCCCGCCGCGTCGGGGTCGTGCAGATCGGCGGACTGAATGCAGAGCACGCCAAGGATCGCGATGAGCAGCGGGGCGATCGCGAGCGGCCAATTGAAGTTGCGCACGAAGCGCCGGGAATCGATACCGAGGGAGAGGACCGCCATTGCGTCGAGCGATCAGTGCGCGGTCGCGGGACTTTGCGACGGCGGCTTCTTTCGCCGGCGACGCCGTGGCGGCGGCCCGGACTGCGCCGGTGGCTGCGGCGGCGGACTGGGCCGATTGACCGAAACGATCGGAATATTCGCAAGCATCGCAAGCGCCCGGTCCTCACGTTCGAAGTTCACTTCGACTTTGTCGCGATCGACTTCGACGTAGCGGGAGATCACGTCGACGAGATCGCGCTTCATGTTCTCGATGATATCGGGCGCGAGCGCAAGGTGATCGGTCATCAGCACGAGGCGCAGCCGCTCTTTTGCAGTCGAGCTCGACGTCGGACCGCCGAACATCTTTTTGACCCAGTCGATCATGCGCGCTTCCCTCCGAAGATCGAGCCGAGCTTGTCCATGAACGACTCTTTGAGTTCGGGGGACGGCGCGGGCACGTCTTCGCCCGCGACACGCGCGGCAATCGCGTGGTACGCGCTCGCGGTCTCGCCCTCGTGGCGCAGTGCAAGCGGTTCGCCTCGGTTGGTGGTAATGATAATCTCCGGTTCGTCGGCAATGACGCCTAGCAGCGGCAGGCGCAGGATTGCGTTGACATCTTCGACCGAGAGCATCTTGCCCTTCTTTACCAACTGCGGGCGCAGACGATTGATGATCAACTGCGGCTTGAAGCGGTTGCCGAGCAAGCCAACCACGCGGTCAACGTCGCGGACCGCCGAAACCTCGGGCGTGCAGACAACGATTGCTTCGTCAGCACCGACGATGGCGTTCTTGAAGCCCTGCTCGATGCCGGCCGGACAGTCGATCAACACGTAGTCGAAACGTTCGCGAAGCCCCTGAACGAGCGCGCGCATCTTCTCGGTGTCAACTTCGTCTTTCTCGCGCGACTGCGCAGCAGCAAGAAGCACCAAGGTCTCGCTGTGCTTGTCGGGCACGAGCGCCTCGTCGAGCGAGACCTTGTCCTCGAGCACGTCGAGCAAATGGTATTTCACGCGACTCTCGAGTCCGAGCACGATGTCGAGATTGCGCAGCCCGACGTCGGCATCGATCAAGGCGACGCGCGCCCCCCGCTGCGCAAGCGCGGTGCCCAAATTGGCAGTAGTCGTCGTTTTGCCGACGCCGCCCTTGCCCGAGGTCACGACGATCGCCCGCCCGAGCTTCGCTGCGGGAGTTGCGACTTCATGAGGAACTGGTTGGTGCATCGAATGATTACCCCGCCTTGAGAGCGCCGAAGAGTTTGCCGAAGAAGCCTTGCGCGTCGAAGGTCGTGAACGGCACCATCTCGCCTTCGAGACGCCGCGCGATCTTCTCGTAAATGCCGCCCAGCCGCGCGGCCGGATCGAGCACAATCGGCTCGCCGCGGTTCGTGGTGTCGATAACCTCGGGATCTTCGGGGATCACCCCGACGAGCTCGACGGCGAGAATCTCGCAGACGTCTTCGACCGAAAGCATGTCGCCGGTACGCACCATCTCAGGGCGCAGGCGATTGAGAATCAATCGGATCGGCAGCCCGCGGTCGTTGAGTTTGCCCACCACGCGATCGGCATCGCGAATCGCGCTGACTTCCGGCGTCGTGACGACGATTGCTTCCTTAGCGCCGGCGACCGCATTACGGAAACCGCCTTCGATGCCGGCCGGGCAATCGATCAGAACGTAGTCGGCATTTTGCGCGATCTCTGCTACCACCGCCTCGAATTGCGACTCGGTGATCGCGTCTTTGTCGCGGGTTTGCGCGGCCGGAAGAATCGAGAGCGATTCGAAGCGCTTATCCTTGATGAGCGCCTGGCGCAGTTGGCAGCGTCCCTCCACGACTTCGACCAAATCGAACACGATTCGCTTCTCAAGACCCAGCACGAGATCGAGATTGCGCAGTCCGATGTCGGCATCGACCAACACCACACGCAATCCGCGTTTCGCGAGCGCGGCGCCAAGATTTGCCGTGGTCGTGGTCTTACCCACGCCACCCTTGCCCGACGTGATGACGATGCGACGTCCTGACATGTTATCCGGCTACCTCCGCTGCCTTGGAAAATGGTGCGATCGCGATCCGCCCGTCACGCACAAACGCTACCTCGGGTTCCGACGAAGTGCGCGCATGCTCCTCGTCGACGGCGATCACACTTGCAATACGCAATTGCGTGGCGTGCAATTGCAACGCGTAGACTTTTGCTTCACTATCGCCTTGCGCGCCGGCGTGCGCAACACCGAGCAAGCGTCCGAAGACGACGATATCGCCGGTTGCGACGAGTTCGGTTCCTGGGTTGACGTCGCCGACGACGACGATGTTCCCAGCATGGTGCAAGGCTTGCCCACCGCGCAGCGTTCCGACGTGATACAGCGTACCGGGCGGCGGCGGCGGCGCGACTTGCAACGCAGACCCTGCGGCTGCCGCTGCAGCAGCGCTTGCATTCGCGCGCCGGACGCTGGTCTCGCCGCGTTTGCGCCGCTCGGCGATATCGGCGCGCGCGCCGTCAAAGTCGGCGACGAGCGATCGCGCCGCGTCCGAAAGCTTGAGCTCGCGTTTGGGACGCAGAGCCCGTCGCCGAGCCAACTCCTGCGCGTCGGGCGCCTGGGCCACGGCGCGCAGCTCGATGCCCGCCTCGCCCAGCACGGTGCGCAGCGTTTCGACTTGCTCGTCGGTAAGGGGCGATTCACCCAGGACGACTCTCGCCGTGGTTCCGCGATAGAAGTCGGCCCGCTCGCCAAGGCGAGCAGACAGTTCAGCAACTGCCGCGTCGAAATCCCAACCGGCGAGATGGACTTCGAGGCCGAGGCCTCGCCCGCGAATCAAGGACATTGGCCTCCGTTTCAGACGCCCGCGGCGAGCGGCCCTTCGCGAATCCACAGGGACTCGCAAGTTCTTCCGGTTATACACACATCGTACACACTTCGTAACGGGGCACGCTCGTGGCCCGTTGTATGGGAGTCGAGCCCGCCATAACGTAACATTGATGGGGACCCACCGGTAAAGGACGTCAAACCTATGTTCCGCCGCATCAGCGCCTTTCTGACCATGTTGCTGCTCATTGGTGCCATATGCCCGGCACCTGTTCGCGCGACCTCAACCCAGACCGAGGTCGAGATGGGCCGTTCGGAAGACGAGCAGATCGTCGACACCAGCGTCGTCGAAACCGATCCGCTCATGAACGCCTACGTGCAAAAGATCGCGGGCAACGATTGGAAGCAAGTCGAGCGCAAAGACGTCCCCTACAACATCAAGATTCTCAAAGACACCGAAGTCAACTCGTTTGCGACGATGGGCGGCTACATCTATATCAATGAAGGCCTGATCGATTTCGTCCAATCCGACGACGAACTCGCGGGCGTGATCGGCCATGAAACCGGGCACATCGAGCGCCGCCACGTGCTCACCTCGCAATCCAAACTCGAAGCGCTCAACCTGCTCTTCGGCCTGGCCTCCATGCTCTCGCCCATCATCTACGAATTCGGGAATCTCATGGAGGCAGGCGCATTCGCGAAGATTGAGCGAGCCGACGAATTGCAGGCCGATCGCACCGGCTTACAATTGATGTCGCGGGCGGGCTACGATCCCGACAACATGAAGACGATGATGGAACACTTGGGCGTGCTTGAAGACGAGCACAGCGACATGGTCACCAAGTATCTCGAGGACCATCCCAATCCCAAGGCGCGCGTCGCGCATTTGGATGGGTATCCCGAACTCGATCCGACCAAGGTGACCGAAGATCAGCGCGTCGTGCAAGCGGCATCCGACCGCGAACGCGGACGTTATGAATTCTCATCACTGAAGTTCCAGCAAATCCTCAAAACCGATCCCAGCAATGCAGAAGCCTTGCTCGGTCTCGGCCAAGATCAAATCGCGCTAGGCTTCCCGAACAAGAGCCAGCAGACGCTCGCGGAGGCGGCGCAAATCGGTTCGCCGCAGACCAAGGCGCTGGCCGAGCAAAAGATTTCGGACCTGCGCGAAGTGCAGGCGCAGCGCGTCACGCTGACCGCTCCCAATCTAGGTGGATTGCGCACCCAGTTCGCCGATGCGCAGACAGCACAGGCCGCAGCCAATGCGGCGATCGCCGCGCGTCACGATCAGGGGAAGGATCAGCTCAAACAACTGCGGACGCGTACCGACGCTTTGCAATACGAAGTTCCGAATTTCGGCAACCTCAACATCCCGCACGGCTCAAAGCTCGAGTCCGTCTTCAAGAATGTGATGTTGATGGGCCGCTCGCTCAACAGCGCCCTCGAGGACGCCAGTACGACGATCAACGGCGTTGGCTCCCTCGACCGCAATAAGCAATCGGGATTGCTCAAAGAGAGCAACACCATCCTCGATGAGATGCAGCAGACGCTCAATTCAACGCCAATCCCGACCGACCAGATCGCGATCTTGCCGTCGTATCCGGCCATCTTCAATGAGTTGCGCCACGCCGATAGCGATATGATTCGTAGCGTCGACGCCGCGCGGGCATCGCTGACCACGCTCGACCAGGCGTTGGGTGACGTGGACGAATTCTTTCGCGAACTCAACCGCACGCAACCGAACTATCGCGGCGATTTCGGTCAGTCGCAATTCAACGACCTTCAGCCGCTGATGCAAAAGGCGATGACCGACCTCGACGCAGCGGCGACGCAAGCCTCGCAGGCGGCGCAACTCTACAACATGGCACGCACTCGCCAGCTTTCGTCGCGGATCACGCTGCTGGGCGTGGGCACCTCACCGGAGCGCTACGCCTCGCTACAGTACGTACTGCAACAACGCTTCGGTATGAACGGTATACCATACCAAGAGATGCTTCACGATGCGATCACGCCGGGTGACGTGGTCGTCGCTACGATCCTCGCCGCCGACATCAAGTCGACGCCCGAGGATATCGTGGATCAAATGGTGAGCGAGAAAAAGTCACCGGTCGATCTAGCCGACGAGCATGGTATGCATGCCTGGCCGCTGGAGATCTTCACCGGCCTCGTGTATCTTGACTACACCGACGATCCGGCAAAGGAAATGGCAACAACGTAATATCATGGCATCGGCACTAGGCGCACGCGATCTCTTCCGGCTCGTACGTAACGGCATCGACGTCAACAGCGTCCACGTGCGCATCCGCAAGCCGTTCCGTTTCCTATTGTGCGGAGATCATGCGCTCATTGGGCAGATGCGCGCCATGCTGCTTTCCGGTCATGCGGATGACTCAGTGCCCGATGATGCCGCGGCCTGTATCGAAACGATCTCGCCCAGCGCGCCGCTCATCACCGAGCCGAGCGAAGTGCGGGTGGTCATTTTCCTCGGCTATCCGGGCGATCGCGAGGGCGCGAACCTCGAACCGCTCAAGGTTCTGCGCGTGCCGATCCTTGCGCTGACGATCGATCCGCTCGAAACGCCGGCCGGACCTGCCGCCGTTCCCGCGCCGTCAACGGTCGGCGACTACGTCGTCAACGCGATCACCAAAGATGCGCTCAAGGGCCGCGTTTTCACGCACATCGTCGAGGCTTCGAAGGGCGTTGAGATCGCCGTAGGCCGTCGCCTTCCGCCGCTGCGCGAAACGGTCGCGGCCAAGCTGACGCGCGATGCTGCAAATAATTCGCTCAAAGTCGCACTGGCAAGCGCCCTAGTCGATCACATTCCGGTCGTCGGCGTCGTGCTCGGCGCCTTTGCATCGGCCGGCGACATGGTGGCGATCACCGGATTTCAGATGATGCTGCTGCTGCACATCGAGGCGACCTACGGCAAGGACCCCGACGTACAGCGCATGTGGAAACTGCTGCCGGTTATCGGCGGCGGCTTCGGCTGGCGCACGCTCGCGCGTGAACTCGCCGGCTTCGTTCCGGTGGCGGGCGTCGCGATCAAGGGCGCCATCGCCTACGCCGGTACGATCGTCGTCGGCGAAAGCGTCACGTTCTTTTTAGAGCACGGCTCGCACATGAGTAAGGCGCAGGCCTCGCAGCTCTACGACCGCACCAAAGCCGACGCGCTACGCTTCGCCCGCGACCTCATCCTCCGCATCAAAAAGAAGTAACGCTCCTGTCATCCCGAGCGTAGCTGCGTAGCAGCGAAGTCGAGGGACCGGTGCAATCCCTTGTCATCATGAGCGTAGCCTCCCAATTGTCATCCCGAGCGTAGCTGCGTAGCAGCGAAGTCGAGGGACTGGCAACTACGTCGTGCGGTTGCGACCGCGGCTGTAACGTTTTATGGCTTTCCAATCTCCGTCGACGAACGCGCGTTTCTTGCGGTGCGACCACGCTTTGAGCTTCTTCTCGAAGGCGATTGCCTCTCCGACCCAGGTAAACTCCGAAACGTGCACGAGGATAAGCGGTCGACGATCAAAAGTGTAGCACTCGGGATCGATGCCGAAGGAATGTTCGCTCAGACGCCGCTCGATGTCATTTGTAACCCCGACGTAGAATGTCCCATCAAAGCATCGCAAGACGTAGACGTAATAACTTTTCACGCCTGAGCATCTGCTTCGTCGCAGCGCATTGGCTAGCATCGGTCCCTCGACTTTGCTGCTAGGCAGCTACGCTCGGGATGACAAGGGATTGCATCGGTCCCTCGACTTCGCTGCTACGCAGCTACGCTCGGGATGACAAGGGATTGCATCGGTCCCTCGACTTCGCTGCTACGCAGCTACGCTCGGGATGACAAGGGATTGCATCGGTCCCTCGACTTTGCTGCTACCCAGCTACGCTCGGGATGACAATTGGAGCGTTACAGACGCTCGAGTAAGTCTTCGTCTTCAAGGCGTTGCAAGTCCGCCGGAAGACGCGGACGGACGCGCTGCGCAAGTTGCGATGCGAGGGCGGCGCGGCGTTGCGGCACAAGATCGGTGCGCCGCTCGAGGAAGCGCCGGATGATCGACCGTTCCTCACCGCTCACATACGCGGTCGCTGCGTACACGGGTTCCGCCACTTCGCGTAGCATCTTTTCGGGCGATTCCATCCGGGATTCGCGAATCACGATCGTTCCGGCCGCAAGATCGCCGATGCGTTTATTCTGTGGCGAAAAGACCGCGACCACGGCCGAGAGGGCATAGAATCCGAGCGCCATCTCACCTACGCGAATCAAGTTGCGAATGACCGACGCCATGAAATCGATCGGATAGCCGCCGTCGCGGACCACGCGAATGCCCAACATCCGTTTTCCCGGCGTTTGCCCGTTCCACAGGGCTTCGAAAAGAATGAAGTAGCCAAAGAAGATCAAGAACAGCACGACAATGACCATCGCAATGGCGATACTCTCCACGAGGTGATCGCGGCTGCCCAGACGCATCGTCGCATACGTACCATGCGACGTTGCGGCGATCGCGGTCAAGCCCCAGACCAGCAGCAAAAGGAACGCGATTTGAATCGCGAGGTCAACGGCGAGCGCAAGAAACCGGCTACCGACGCCGGCGAGCTCGTAGGAGAAGGCGATCGATTCCGGCGTGCGGACCTCTAGGGTTCGATCCATCGCCGGAGTACCTAAGACGGCGTGACGCAAGCCACCTTCGTTGAACGGCGGACGGCCGCGTGGAGCGAACTCGACGCACTGCTGGTTCGTGCCGGACGACGCGGCGTGCGCCGCCTGCAACCCGAAGAAGTCGAGCAGATCGGGCGCCTCTATCGAGCGGTTACGAGCGATCTCGCCTACGCCGAGGGGCGCGGATACGATGCTCGCTTGATCGCTTACCTCAATCGCCTGGTGGCGCGGGCCCACGCCTATGTCTACGGCGCTGCGGCGACGACGGGGTGGCATCGCTTCGCGACCTTTTACTCGCAAACGTTTCCGCGCGAATTTCGCCGCTCGATTGGGTTCATCACGATCTGCACCGCGCTCACCGTCGTCTCGGCCATCGTCGCGTACGTGCTCGTGCGCGTGCACCCCGGCGACGCATTCGCGATTCTGCCCGACGGGTTGATCCCGCCGCAGATCAAGAAAAGCTTGCACGACTCGAATTTCGCCTTCGATCCGGCCGCCTCGCCGGCGATGGCAACGGCGATAATCACCAACAACGTCAAAGTAGCGATCTTCGCTTTTGCCGGCTGCGTGACGCTGGGACTCTCGACGCTCTACATCATCACGTTCAACGGTCTCATGCTCGGCAGTGTGGGGGCGCTGTTCACCAACGCCGGCTTCGGCGCGGATTTTTGGGCGACGGTCGCGCCGCATGGCGTGATCGAGCTCACCGCGATTCAAATCGCGGGAGCTGCCGGCTTGCTGATCAGCGCGGGTATCGTCGCCCCCGGGCGTCTACGGCGGCGCGACGCGGTCGTGGCGGCAGCGCGCCGAGCCGGCGTGCTGATCGCGGGCGTTGCGTCAATGTTGCTGGTTGCCGGGACGATCGAAGGGTTTTTCTCGCCGCTGCGTTTGCCCGCGTCCGAGCGCATCGCGGTCGGCGTCATGACCGCGGTGCTGCTCGTCCTCTACTTCGGATTTACTGGCCGAGGCCCGAGTCGGTCGTTAGGTTCGCCGTGATGTCGACCGTGATCACCGACCGCTGCGCGCCCTGATTCACCCGAATCGTTTGGTACTCTTTGACCTGCGTCGAGACGAGTTTCGCGGTGTCGTACGCATAGGTCATCTCCGAATGCACGGTTGTCTGCGGCGATTTCTCGTCGCGGGTACCGCTGATGTCCACCGAGCCGGGCGTGGCGCTTTTGGCCGCTATATAATCGATCGTCACACCGCTACTCGCTGGGGTAGCGATGCTCCAGTGCCCTTTGGTATCAAGCGCGGAAGGATCGAAGAATTTTGGATTGAGCGTGCGCAGAACGCTCGTCTCTTCGGGCGTTACGGTCGCTCCGCAGATGACGTTGGTGCTGGAGTAGGTGACGCAAGTCGCCGGCGCTACGCTGCGGTTCGTTCGCGCCGCCTCGGCGATATCGACAACCAGTCCGCCGTCGGGCTCGACACCCCGAACGGTGATCGTAATCGTTCCGAGATCCGAGGTCTGACCCCGCGTGTTATTCGACTGAGTGGCCATCGAAGCGTCGCTCGACGCGTTCGTCACGCCGACCGTGAACGAATAGACCAACGTACGTACCGGCGTCGTTGCCACGCCGACCAGAACGGAAGCAAGAAGATGAATCATAGCAAAGCTCGAGATTTGACGCGCAAGTACTCATCCACTGCCGCAATCGAGAGCCGTTCGGCGGGCACATCGAGCACAATCACGCCGCTCCGCTGCAGCGTCCGAGCCGCGGTGTGGCGCTCGGCCGCAAGACCGAGCGCCACCGATAGGCCGAAAGACTCATCGACGCTTCGTGGGGTGCGCGCGAGGGCTCCGCTGACCACCGCATCGTTCATAAATATGCACAGGACTACGTGGCGCTTGGCCAGCGTGCCCAGCTCGGCCAGCACCACGCTCTGCGCGACCGGATCGATGACGTCGGTAAAAAAGGCGATCAGGCTGCGCCGGTGCAGATGCGAGCGCAGATAGGCAAAGGCGCGCGCGTAGTCGGATTCCTCGAACCGCGGCTCGACGTCACAGAGGGCGTCGGCCAGCGCCCGCACGGACGCGGCGGTCGAACGCGGCGCGCGCGCAACGAGGATGCGGCGGGCGAAGGCAACCACCCCCACCCGATCGCTGGCCAGCGAGGCGATCGACGCCAGGGAAAGGCCCGCGGTCACTGCGTAGTCGAGCTTGCGCTGGACGCCGATCCGCGCGGTCATGAGCCGCCCGCAATCGAGCAAAAGCATCACGTCTTGACTGCGCTCGACCTCGCGCTGCACCACCATCAACTTGCCGCGGCGCGCCGTGGCTTTCCAGTCGATCGCGCGGAACGCGTCGCCACTCGTGTAGTCGCGCACGCTCTCGAATTCGCTGCCGATCCCGCGCAAGCGCATGCGCCGGAGCCCGGCTTCGACGAGCCGGTTGCGCACGTGGAGCGATCCGTAGCGCTCGACGGCCGAAAGATCCGGATAGACACGAAACGCCTGCGGTGCATCGATCACGAAGCGCCGGCGCACCAACCCGAGCGCGGTTTCGTACCAGAGATAGATACGGGTGAACGTGTCGCTGCCCCGCGCGACGGGCAACGCCGCGAGCGACGCGCTGGCTTCGCTGCGCGCCGGGAGCAGCGTCACGAGTTCTTCTTCGCCCAGATCGAGCGTGCGCAGCGGCGCTTCGAGCAATCCGGTGCGCAGTGTGCGCTGCGACCGGTTCTCGATCGCATAGGTGAGTTGCGCACTGCGGCGCAGAGAAAAATGCGCCGGCAGACTCGCGGCGCACGTGCAGCGTGCTCGGGCGCGGTAAACGCGCGATATCGACCAAAAACGCCGCGGCCAGCAGCGCAGCGAGCCCGATCGCGATGGGAACGAAAAGCGCGATGCCGGGCGACGCCGCGAGCACGACGGCAATCGTCGCAAGCGCCCATAAGGCACGCGCCGACGGCCAAATCGGCAGAAACCTTTTATTCACGCGGAACCGGCACGCTGGCCAGAATCTCTGCGAGCACCGATGGCGCGGTTGCGCCTTCGATCTCGGCCTCGGGCTGCACGATCAAACGGTGCGCTACGACCGCCTCGGCAACGTCTTTCACGTCGTCGGGCGTTGCATAGTCGCGAGCGTCGATCGCAGCTGCAACTTGCGCTGCTACGAGCAGCGTCACTACCGCGCGCGGAGATGCGCCAAGGGCGAGTTTGGGATGCGAGCGCGTCGCCGTCGCAACGGCGTACGCGTACGCGCGCACTTCGGCGGCCACATGCACGCGGCGCACGGCGGCTTGCGCAGCGATGATCTCGTTCGCATTCGTCACTGGGGTGATGCCCGCAAGCTCGAGCGCGCGTGAGTCGAACCCAGCGGCGACGCGCGCGAGTAAATCCAGCTCTTGTTCGGGAGCAGGGTAGCCGGTAGAAATCTTCACCGCAAAACGATCCAACTGCGCTTCGGGAAGCGGATAGGTCCCTTCGTACTCGATTGGATTTTGCGTCGCGCAGACGATAAACGGCTGCGGTAGCGCGATCGGCGTACCGTCGATCGTCACGCGCCCCTCCTCCATCGCTTCGAGTAGGGCAGCTTGCGTTTTGGGCGGCGTACGATTGATTTCGTCGGCCAGCACGACGTTGGCATCGATCGGTCCGGGCCGCACGCTAAACGTGGCGCTCTGCGGATTGAAGACCGTCGTGCCGACCACGTCCGACGGCATCAGATCGGGCGTGAACTGAATGCGCCGGAACGGCAGGCCCAGCGCGGCGGCGAAGGCGCGCACCGCAAGCGTTTTTCCGTGCCGGGCACGCCTTCGATGAGCGCGTGACCGCGCGAAAGGAGCGCGACCAGCAGTCCAAACGTCACGCGCTCGCTGCCGACGACGGCCGTGCCGATCGCGGCGCGTAGGCGCGCGGCGACATCCGCGACGCGAGAGGGAGAGTCGTTCACGCACGTTCCTTTCGTAGCGCAGCATAGATCGTTGCAGCGCGCAGCACTAGCGCACCGTTCGGTCGCGTCACCGCGGCGAGCTGCGCGAGTTCGTCTGATTTCGGATACGCGCGAGCAAACCGTTCGATTGCCGGCCGTCCCGCGCGTGCGCGGCGCAAGAGCGATCCCATCGATCGCAGGTAGGCGGACGAATCGCGATCGGCGGGCGGTTCGCGCGGAATCGCCGGTGCGAAGCGGACGTTCGCGTTGACCAAAGCGAGCGCGACCGCGACGATGCTCAGGAAAAACGCCACGTGGACGGGCGCCGGCAGCACCGACCAGAGCGATTGCGTGCGGTCGTAGCCGTAGGGTCGCTCGTCGAAGGCCACCAGCCCTTTGCCTTCGACCGCGTCGTAGACCACGAGCGCGCGTTCGGGATGGTTACGCAGCGCAAGATTGCCGAACTGCTCACCGTTAAAGGATCGCAGATGCGGCGAGGAACTCAAGCCCGGAATCTTGACGAACGTCAGCACCGTTCCGCCGTTGCGCATAAAGGCTTGCAGCCGGCGCAGATCGTTGCGGTCGTATCCCGGCGCGCTAAGAACCAGCACGCGTACGCGCGGATCGAGTTCACCCAGCGGCATTTCGAGACGCGAAACCGCGATCGATTCGCGCTGGAGCACATCGAAAAGCGCGCGATACCCGTTGCGTCCGGTATCGTAGCTCGAATGGTTCGATGGCGGACTACCGATCGACGAGACCGCAAGGAGCAGCAACACGCCGAAGAGCGCGAGCAGCGCAACGATTTCGACGACGCGCGTTCTCACGATGCGGCGCCCGCTGCAAGCTGGTCATAGGCCGCCCGAGCGCGCTGCCACGCATCGGGGCCGGCCGGCGTCTGCGCGTAAGCCGTCGCAGTGTATAGTCGCGCGATTTCGACGAAGGCCGGTTCGAGCGCGCCGTCGCGCGCGTGAAGACGGCGTCGCAACTCATTGACCGTCGCCGAGCGCTCGTCGCGCACCACCCCGCGCAGATCCAGCAGCGTTACTGCCGCAATGAATACCATACGCACCGCGCGCGCATAATCGCCTGCGCTCGCGGCCTGCGCGGCAAGCGCGGCCAACGCGTGCGCGCTACGTGGTTGCGTCAGCGCGATTGCGCGCGCGCGCCGCGTCCGCTCGTTCTCGAGCTGCATCAGCAAATGCGCTCCGATCAAGGCGATGGCAAGAACGCACGTTACTACCAGCAAGTCGCCGATGATGGAGACGCCGGCCGACCCGATTTTTACGTGGCTCGTGAAGGCATTCCACAGATCGTTCCAGCGATCGTAGAACCATTGGAACACGAGCCCGAAGATCGAGGGGTGCGCGGGCGACGCTTTTTCCAAGTGATACCGGCCGGGGACCGCTAGCTCGGTTCGAACCGCCCGGATGATATCGATGGGCGGCGGCCTGGTCATGATGGCGCCGTCAGGCGTTCGAGATCGACTTCGAGATCCAGGCCTTCGCTGCGCGTGCGCACGTCGTAGTAGTAGACGGCCAAAAGAATCGTGGTGAACGCCGTGACCGCGGCGTTGATAACCGTGCTGATCGCGAGCTGCACGATCGTGCTGTGGACGGCGGAGAGCGCGAGCAGCCCGGCGGCACCCGCGATAAAGGCCGCGCCGAATTCGATCGCCAGGTAGGCAAGTGAAATCAACGTCGCCTTTCCCAGCTCACGCCGGTTGAAGAGGCGCCGAAAGGCCTCGCCGATCCCATTTGCAGGCTTTAGTTCCTCGATGGTCGTCGCATAAAGCGCGAATGCGCAGCACATCAACAACAACAGAAAAAACAACACCACGGCGAGCAGCAACGCGATGGCCACTAGGGCGAGGGGAACGCCTAAAAACGGGAACGCCACCAACAACGCCCCTCCGGCCAAGGCAATGATCGTAGCGGCAACGACTACCGCCATGTATGCGGCCAAAAAAATGAGCACGCACAAGACCATTGCTCCCACAAGCGGACCCCAGCGGCGCAGCACGCGCGCATATCCGTCTCGATACGTCGGCGTACGTCCCGCGTAGATCGACGCGACACCGACTGCAACCGCGTTGTTGGTGAAGGGCGAGAAAATCAGCGCGACGGCGACGATGAGAAACAACGCGCTGTATTGCCCGGGCGAATAGGGTGAGAAGTGCGAGGTCGGGTGCTGGATCTGCGTCAAGAGCTGGGTCAATGAGTTGGCCGACGCATCCGTAACAAAATACTCAAGGATACCCAGCGGAACCAGCAGCGTGAGCACGATAAGCGTGAAGACGACGAAGTGGCGCACGTAGATCGTTACCGCGCGATCGAAGATCTCTCCGATCGAAAGTGCGCGTAACGAAGGCCGCCCCTGCAACTCGTCCATTGCGCGGCCCCGTTCTTGAGGGTCATCGAGGCTTCCTAGCAGTAGCTATGGCCTATGCAGATTGGGACGTTGCGTGCGATCCGGCGCTATCCGGTAAAGAGTCTTGCGGGTGAGGTGCTGGATGCATGCGCCGTGCTTGCAAGCGGGCTCGAGGGCGACCGGGTCGAGGCGCTCATCGCCGAAGATGGTCCGCGTACCGGCAAAACCTATCGCGGGAAGGAAGACGACCGGCTGCACCGCCTGAGCTCCGCCGATGAAGCGCTCGCGCTTGCACCCGGCACGCATTTGGAACAAAGCGATGACGAGGCGTTCTTTGACGACGCACCAGTCTCGCTCATCGTCGATCGCTGGCTCGACGGCGTTTCGTCGTTCGTCGGCTATCGCGTCGAATTCGAGCGCTTTCGCCCGAATTTCTATATCGAGGCGGATCCCGGCGTGAAGATCGACGAAGCAACGCTCACCGGACGTGAATTGCAGTTGGGAGAGGTGACGCTGCGCGTACGCTATCCGATTGAGCGCTGCGTTGTGACGACCTACAATCTGCGCGGCGGTGAAGCCGACCCGCGCATTTTACGCTATGTCGCGCAGGCGCGGTCGAACTGGATGGGGATTTACTGCGACGTGCCGCGCGCGGGCGTCGCGCGCACCGGCGACTCGCTCGTGCTCATCGAACGCTGAACGTCGTGCACGATGCGTTCGAGCGCATCGATGTACGCAAGAAACCGGTCGCGACCGGCGGGCGAGATGCGCACGATCGTTTGCGGACGACCCGAACCTGTACGCCGCTGCGTTTCCACGATCGCTTCTTCGGCAAGCGCGTGTAAATGACGATTGAGATTGCCGTCGGTCAGGGCGCACGCATCCTGCAACTGCGTGAACGAGACGCCGTCGGGATGCGCAACGAGCATCGAGCAAATCGCCAACCGACCGCGTTCGTGAAAGACGCGATCCAAATCGGTTGCGCTCATGGATGCTCCCGCCGGTCGCGCGCGACCAGCACGCCGATTGCAATTTGTCCCACACCGAAACCGATAGGCAGCACCCACCAGGCAAGCGCGATCGCCGAGGGCACGAAGAGCAGCGCGATTCCCGCCGCCAAGAAAAACGCCGCAATCGGTAACACGTCGCGCGGCAACATCGTGCGCGACGCGAAGAGACCGACGCCATAACATCCGTACCACACGCCGGGCAGATACGAAAACGCACCGCGCGTGACGAGCGCAAGCGTGATCGCCGCGCCAAGCGCAATCGCCGGAAGAATCGCAAGGCCCACGGTGCGCGTTTGCCAACGATCGCGCGCGCTTGCGTCGCTCACGAACCAATGCGCGATCGATCCGTAATTGACGATCGCCGCAGCCGTTCCGCAGACGAGCCAAATCGACGCATAGACGCGAGCTTCATACCCGTTGTGGGGCACCGCCACGAGCAACGCTTGCAAAACGCCCGCGGCGATGGCAAAACACCCTGAGGCAATTGCGGCGACGCCGGAGTACCCGCGGAAACGCTGCGTCATCGCCAGGCGTTCACGGACTTCGGCGATGTCGAGCACCGCGCGTTCCAGATCGGTCATGTTCTACTTTGTACCACAAAGTCCAAGCTCGCGGCAACGCGGGCACTCACCCGTGGTGCATGGAGCGGCAAGCGGGCTTCACCTTGATCGAGACCCTGGTGGGAGCGGCGATCGCGGTGATCATGATCGGGGGCCTGGTGGTTCTGGTCGACCGGATGGTCGTGTGGGCGAACGCTGCAAACCTTCGCGTGAACGGCAGCGCGAACGCGGCCCGCCTGATCGAGCGGCTCTCGAGCGATGCCGCCGGCGCTTGGGCGGTCTTTGTGCCTTCGACCGATATCCTCGGGCAGAGCAACACCGACGGCCACGAGATCGACTTCTTCTCCGAAGACGGCGCGCATCGCGTCTATGCGTGGGCGTACACCTTCGATGCGAGCACCAAATCGGTTACGCGCTACGCAATCGTCTCGGGCGGCGCGCCGGTTGCCGGCGACGTCATCGGCGACATCGATAGCTTGCGCGCAACGCCGGCGAGTGTCTCCGGCCTAAGCTCGTCCGCGAGCGCCGCATACGATCCGCTTTTTGCATCCGCAAGCGCAACCGATGTGCCGTACACGTTTTCAGCGATGCCGAGTGCCATCGGTGGTAATCGGTTGGTTGCGGTGCAGCTCGTCGCAAGCGGCGTCACGCGCGACGTTGCGCTAGCGAGCGAAGATGCACCGACCACGTTTACGGTAGTCGTCAATTACACACCGTCGCCGGCACCCGTTGTAACGCCATCACCATCGCCCGTCCCCTTGTGGTAGGTGCACCACGCGGGAAAAGCCCATGCCGCAGCGCAGTAATGCCTTCCACGCTGGGAGGATGAAATGTTCACAGGACGGGTTGCCATCGTTACCGGGGGCACGCGCGGCATTGGGCTTGCCATCACGCAAGCGCTCGCGCAAGCGCACGCGCATGTTGCCGCGGGTTACAGCAAGGACGCCGGAAAGGCCGAACGCTGCGCGGAAACGCAGCGCGCCGGTGGCCACTCCGTCTCCACGCATCAAGGACGCGTCGATGATTTCGATGATTGCAAGCGCGTCTTCGACGAGGTGCTCAAAGAATATGGGCGCGTCGATTTCCTCATCAATAACGCGGGCATTACCTTGGACAAGACCCTGCGTAAGATGAGCGCCGAAGATTGGTGCAACGTCATCAACGTCAATCTCTCCGGCGCATTCAACATGACCAAAGCCGTGCTCGAGCACATGATCGAACGCGGATCGGGCCGCATTATCAACATCAGCTCGGTCATCGGCTCGACCGGTAACATCGGTCAGGCCAACTACGCCGCCTCCAAGGCCGGCCTCTTCGGCTTCACCAAGTCGCTCGCGCTCGAGACGGCCAATAAGGGCATCACGGCCAACGTGGTGGCGCCCGGCTTCATCGCGACCGAGATGGTCGAGTCGATGCCGGAAGCTGCGCTCGCCAAGGTCGTCGAGAAGATCCCCACCAAGCGGCTGGGCAAGCCCGCCGAGGTGGCGCGGGTCGTGAAATTCCTCTGCGAGGACGACTCGGCCTATATAACGGGAGCGGCGTTCCACGTCAACGGCGGCCTGGACATGGCGTAGTTCGTCATCCCGGGTGTAGCAAAGCGACGTCGAGGGCAGATCCCAGGCGGTGCTGCCGGCTCCGGTGCTCGGCGCCTACCCCCAGCATGACAAGCCTGGCGCCTTTGGCCATCCGGATAAAGTTCCTAAGGTTTTCTTCACCTTTTGCTAGGTAAGCACAGCGGATGGGTACAAAGTAGTGCCCATGATAACCACCTCGACTGCCCCCTCGGGAGCGCTCACGCGCCTCGAAGGTCGAGTGGCGATCGTGACCGGCGGTTCGCGCGGTATAGGCGGCGCGATTTCGACGGCGCTCGCTGCCGACGGTGCGACTGTAGCCGTGCTCGGTATACCGGCCGATCGCGAACGTACGGAAACGTTGCGCGCGTCGCTTAACGGTACCGCGAAACTCGTCCATTTTTATGAAGCCGACGTCGCCGATCCGCATGCGTGCGAAGCCGCGGCGCAAGCAGCGATCGCGGAACACGGGAAAGTCGACATCCTCGTCAACAACGCCGGCATCACCAAAGATCGCACGGCGCGCAAGATGTCGATCGAAGAATGGCAAGCGGTCCTGAACGTGAACCTGTCAGGGCCGTTTTTTATGATCAAAGCCGTGCTCGATCATATGCTCGGACAAGAGTACGGGCGCATCGTAAACATCAGCTCCGTCGTCGGTCACATGGGCAACTTCGGTCAAGCAAATTATGCCGCTGCGAAAGCAGGGCTGCTCGGGCTAACCAAGACACTCGCACTTGAAACTGCGCGCAGTGGTATCACCGTCAATGCGGTCGCGCCGGGTTTCATCGCGACCGAAATGGTCAATGCCATGCCGCAAGCCGCGATCGACGCCGCGCGCGGGCGCACTCCGGTCGATCGCCTCGGTCTGCCGTGGGAGGTCGCGCGCGTCGTGCGCTTCTTGGTCGACGACAATTCCGGATACATCACCGGCGCGACCTACGACGTCAACGGGGGCATGTACATGTGATGATCGGCTCGGTACCGCTCGAAGAGTTCAGCTACGGTCTCGATCTTTCCGGTGCCGATCCGGCATCGCTCAATGATGCGCTGCGCGCGGTGACGCTCGACGTGATGAGCGATCCCGTGCGCATGGGCACGATCGTCACGGGTTTGATGTTCGCACAGCAAGGCGTCGCAATGAATGCGCTGCGCCGTATGCAAGGCGAGAATCCGCCGCCCGCGGTCGATGTGCACGGCGACAAGCGCTTTTCGGATCCCGCGTGGACCAGCAATCCGTTCCTCATCTCGATGGTCGAAGAATATCTGCTCCGCCGGCAGTACGCGCAGCAATTGGTCGAAAGTTCGCGTCTTCCCGAAGCGACCAAACGCAAAGCGCGCTTTGCGATGAACATGATGATGGACGCGCTAGCGCCAAGCAATTTGCCCTGGCTCAATCCTTCGGTGATTAAAGAAGCCGTGGACACCGGTGGCACCAGCCTCATCGAAGGGCTCACCGAAATGCTCGACGACGTGCAGAACAACGGCGGCTATCCAAAGCAAGTCGATACGTCGGCGTTTACCTTGGGTGAGACGCTCGCGGCCACGCCCGGCGAAGTGGTTTTTCGCAACGAGCTCATCGAGTTCATCGCCTATTATCCGCAGACCGAGACGGTCTACGAGCGGCCGATTCTGATGTCGCCGCCGTGGATCAACAAGTATTACATCATGGACCTCGCACCGGGACGTTCGTTCGTCGAATGGGCGGTGCAGCGCGGCCATCAAGTCTTCATGATCAGCTATCGCAATCCCGATGAGACGATGCGGGATTACACGATGGACACGTATTTCGAAAAAGGCATCCTTGCCGCGCTGGGTGCGGTGGAACGCATCACCGGCGCGCCGCAAGTCAATCTCGCCGCGCTCTGCGTCGGTGGGACGATGACGCTGATGTTTCTCGCATATCTAGCAGCCAAGGGTGAAGAGCATCGCATCGGTGCGGTCACGCTGACCAACACGATTCTCGATTTCGCCGAACCCGGCGATCTGGGCGTGTTCACCGACGAAGCTTCGATCGCGAAGCTTGAAAAGAGCATGCAAGAACGAGGGTTTCTCGAGTCGAGCGAAATGGCCGGAACCTTCAATTGGATGCGCGCCAACGATTTGATCTGGAGCTACGTCGTCTCGAATTGGTACATGGGCAAAAAGCCGCCCGCGTTCGACATTCTCACCTGGAATGCCGACGCGACGCGGATGCCCGCGGCTATGCATTCGCAGTATCTGCGTTCGTGTTACCTGCACAATCTGCTCGTCGTGCCCAATGCGTTCGTGCTCGACAACGTTCCGCTCGACATGGGCAAAGTCACGACACCGCTGTACGTGCTCGGCGCCGAAGCCGATCACATCGCGCCGTGGCGCACCAGCTTTGCAACGTCGCAATACGTCGGTGGTCCGGTGAAATATACGCGCACCAATTCCGGACACGTCGCGGGCATTTGCAATCCGCCCGGCAATCCGAAGTCATGCCACTGGACGTGCGATACCGTCGAACCGGGTGAAGATCCCGACGCGTGGCTCGCGCGCAGCACCAAACACCAGGGAAGCTGGTGGGAAGATTGGTCGGCATGGGCCGACGCGCACGGCGGCGCACGCCGCGAACCTTATCCGCTGCCCAACGGCGGCGAACCGGCACCGGGCCGGTACGTCAGGAACGAAATGGGAACCGATCGATTTACTGCTCCTCAACCACAGAGGCCACCGTCGTATGATGAACAATCGCGACCACTTGAAGGGCCTGGGCGAGTTCATTCGCACGCAGCGCGAGCTGGCGAATCTCTCCCTCCGGCAGCTCGCCGACCTCGCGAAGGTCTCAAATCCGTACCTCAGCCAGGTCGAGCGCGGACTCTATAAGCCCTCGGCCGAGGTCCTCAAGCAGATCGCCCGGGCGCTGCATCTGTCGGCCGAGACGTTCTACGCCCAGGCCGGGCTGCTCGACGACAACGTCCGCAACGAGGCGGCCGATGCGGTCGAATCCGCGGTCAAGCTCGACCCGCGGCTGACGGCCGAGCAAAAGGACACCCTTATCCGGGTCTATCGAGGGTTTGCCGGCGACCGGACTTGACAGACTACCCGTGCGCTTGGTACACTTAGCGCACAACGAATGTAAGGGAGTCTATCCATGAATAACTACACTGAAGTCCTCGAGAAGGCCCAAACCGAGTTTCTGAGCGGTCTCAAGCAGGCGCAAGAGCTGAACATCAAGGCGCTTACCACCGTGACCGAGCTGTTCGAATCGAACGGCGCGACGGCCCAGCTGCCGACGCCGGCGGAGATCGTTGAGCGCAGCTTTGCGTTCACGAACCAACTGCTCGAGACGCGCAAAGAGTACATGCTCAAGCTCGCGGAACTTCTTCCGAAGAACCAACAGAACTAACGCAATCGTTTCGCAAATGTAAAGAACCTCGGCTTTTTGCCGGGGTTTTTTTCTTAATCCTCATCCCCGACTAAAGTTAACATCCGCCAGACGTTGCAGATACATTCACTTAACCTGTGAACCGTTTGCCTGCCTAGTTTGTCGCATAGCCGAGCCCGACAACTTGAAGGTAATGCAACACATCTTTGATGGCTTGCCGGTTTTGACATCATTCCTCAGCATCGTTCTGGGAGTGGTGGCCTGCTTTTTCGGAAGTCTCGTCGGCTTCGGCGGCGGCTTCATCTCGGTGCCGATTCTGCGGCTCTCAGGACACCTGACGCCGCAAGTCGTGGCGGCAACGTCGCTCTTCATGGTCGGCGTCAATGTCGCGGTTGCCTCATTCGCGCTGCGCAAGAAGAAGCGCATCAATCTGCGGATCGGCTGGTCGGTCGGCCTTGGCGGCATCGCCGGCGCGCTGTTCGGCGTCTTCGCCCTCAAGTTCGTCAGCTCGGGCCAGTTTGACATCCTCTACGGCGCGATGCTGTTGTTCATCGCGTACAACATGCTCAAGCCCAGCAAGCCCCTGTCGATTCCTGAAACGGCGATCGAGTCGGATCGTTCGCAGCGCACGAGCAATTACGAATTCGCGGTGATGGGCCTGCTGGTCGGATTTTCTTCGAGTCTGTTCGGCATCGGGGCCGGCACGGTCGCGATCCCGCTCTTGCTGTGGCGCTATAAGCTGCCCGCGTACGTCGCGATGCCGACCGCGTCGTTCATCGCCACGATCTACATTTGGCCCGGCGTCATCGCACAAATCCACGAAGCGCGCGTCGACTGGGCACTCGCCATTCCGCTCTCAATCGGCGCTGTGCTCGGCGCGTATTTCGGCGCCCGCTACTCCAACCGCTTGAAATCGCCGCAGCTCACGCGCATCTTCGGCGCCATCTGCGTCGTCACGTTCATCACCCTGAGCGTTCGGCATCTGCCGATGTTCCAACACCACGCAACGACACTCGCTTCTACGACCATTCAAATTTCGAAGGCGGCCACAAAATGAGCAAGCTTGGATTCGTCGGCGCCGGCGCAGTGGGCGCGGCAGCAGCACTCGCGTCATGCGTACGCTCGGTGGCAAGCGATATCGTTCTGGTCGATCGATACCCGGCGCGGGCGAACGGTGTCGCAACCGATTTGCGTTACGGTGCGCCGCTCTCGCCGGCAATCCAAGTTCGCGCGGGCGACTTCGATGATCTCGACGATGCCGGCTTGGTCATCATTAGCGCCGGAATCAATGAAAAAACCGGCGGTGCGACCGATCGCAACGATCCGCTGGGCCGCCTGCGCCTGCTCCGTACCAACGTCGAAGTTTTCGAAGAGATCGTTCCGAAGATCGTCAGCGCGGCACCGCACGCCACGCTGCTCATTGTCACCAATCCGCCCGAACCGCTGGTCGATATCACCTGCCGCCTAGCCGGTCACAATCGCGTGCTCAGCACCAGCACGTTCTTGGACACGCTGCGCTTTCGCGTGCACATCGCGGAGCGCTTCCGCGTAAGCCCGCAAAGCGTCGAGGCGTACGTGATCAGCGAGCACGGAACCAACAGCGTGTTTTGCTGGTCGTCGGTACGCATCGGCGGCAGACCGCTATCGCAACTCGTCGCTGAACGTCGCATTCCGATGGGTGAGTTTCGCGCCTCAGTCGAGAACGACGTGCGTTATGCGAACATTTCGATCATCGAAGGCATCGGCGCGAGCCAGTATGGCATCGGCATGGTTGTCGCTCGTGTGGCCGAGTGCATCTTGCGCGACGAGCGCGCGGTGCTTCCGGTCGGTTCGTATCAGCCCAACTACGGCGTGACGCTTTCGCTTCCGAGCATCGTCGGCAAACGCGGCGTGAGCGACGTGGTCTGGCCGCAGCTCTCCGAAGAAGAACAAGCCGGAGTCGACGCCAGCGCCAAGCGGCTCAAGAGCGTCGTCGCGGAGTACTCCGCCGCCGAAGTCGCTGCTTAACTCAGCTTGTTGCTGCTGAACAACGCGAGATAACAGCCCGGCGCAATGCCGAGGCTAGCTTGGATCGGTTCGAGTTCGCACAGGCCGAGCGTGCGGTGACGCACGATGAACGCCGGGACGCCCGGCGGCAACACTTCCCAGTCGTTCCAGATCCGCACGAAATCCGGTTCGCGCATCATCGTCGAGAGCAACTCGTCGAAATGCTTGTCGCCGTGATAGGTTGCGTACAGGTTGCGGAAGACCGCGACGCAGCCACGTGACGCCGTCTCCCAATCGACGTACAGCTGCCGCCGCGACGGATCGAAGAACATGCGCCACAGCACGTTACGCGAGAGCAGATTGCCGCCTGGGTGATAATCGAAGATCTCGGCCAACTGCGAATTCCAGACCAGCAGATCCAGACGCGGCGTGGCAACATAGGCCGGTGCTTCGCGGTGCAACTCGACGAGCTTACGCAGCGCGTCGGGAATCTCCGGATCGAGCGTGCACACCTGCGGCGGCACATCCGATGCCAGCACTTTCAAGTAGGCGATCTCCGGCGGCGTGAGCAGTAGCGCTCGGCCGATCTCGTCGATCACATCGAGTGAAAAGTTGATCTCCCGCGCTTGCTCTATCCAGGTGTACCAGGTAGTCGAGATGCCTGCTAGTTTGGCGACCTCTTCGCGCCGCAAACCGGCCACGTGCCGGCGGGCCGAATCGTCCTCGAGCCCCACATCAACCGGGCGTAACGCACCGCGCCGCGCCCGCAAAAATAAACCGAGGTCAGAACGCCGGGAGAAGGTCGGGGCTTCGAGCATGCAGTTCTCCGTGTGAGCAAGGAGGCGCTTTTGCCCACCTTTGCCACCTTGGTCCCTAAGCCTCCAATGGAAAGCGCATTGTGACCTTGGTCCCGATCTCGGCCCCGCTCTCCAAAGCGATCGAGCCGCCCATGCGTTCGACTGCTCGCTTTGCTATCGCCAGGCCCAGGCCCGAGCCGTCGACCTCCCCATGCGAGCCGCCGCGATAGAACCGGTCGAAGGCGTGCTCGACGTCGATCGTGTCCATCCCCGGCCCGTGATCGGCCACCTCGAGGACGGCGCTTTGGCCCTCGCGACCCACCCGCACCTCGACCGGCGAGGCAGGCGCGTAGCGCACCGCGTTTTCGACCACGTTCTTGACCGCTTCGTAGAGCTCGCCGTCGTCGCCGAATACTACCGCAGCACCGTCGCCGGCGAGCTGCAACCGTTCGCCGGCGAGCGGGCGCAACGCATCGACGGCGCGCGCAGCAACCGAATTCAAGTCGATCTCATCGTTCACCGAGACGTCCTCGCGCTCGAGACGCGCAAGCAGAATCAGCTTTTCGATGATGCGGCGCATCTTGCGGCTTTCATCGAGCATCGTTTCGTGCACGCGGCGCACACCCTCGCCGTCTTGCACGACGCCCGATTGCAGCGCATCGAGATAGCCCATGAAAATCGTCAGCGGCGTGCGCAGTTCGTGTCCCGCATCGGCGATGAACTGGCGCATCTGCTGCTCGTGACGGCGCCGCTCGTAGGTTGCGGCGTTTAATCGCTGGGCTACCTCGTTGTACGTCTGGGTCAGCTCGTGTAAACTGCTGTCGCTTTCGAGCAAGAGCTTGGGCGTGAAATCGCCTTCGGCGATCGAGCGCAACGCATCGTTGACTGCGCGCAGCGGACGCAGCGCGCGTCCGGTGATCGTGCGGCCGGCAAGCCACGCGATTAAGACCGCGAGCACACCGATCGGTAGGATGCGCCCCCAGTAGCGCAGGAGCGAGCGCGAAAAGTCGGCGACGTCGGGTTCGAGCACGATCGTGCCGCCGCCCGGTACGCCGACAAAACGCGGCCGCAAGGCGAGCGCTGCAGCAATAAGCCGTTGGCTATCGTCGAGTTGCGCGGAAGCCCCGGCAACGACGCCATGCTGCGGACCGAGCACGAGAATTCGCGATTTCGCGTTGCGGCTCGTCGGCGATGACCTTCGGCGCGAGTCTGCGCGAGCGTGAGATGCTGCGCGGTCAGATCGTGCACACGCGCCTGCATGCGGGCTTGCGCGGCGTCGATCGACTGATTGAACGTCGTGGCGAAACCGATAATGAAAAATGCCGACGAGGCGCCGGCGACCAGCGCAATCAGCGCGACCGCTAGAATCACGTAGCCACGCGTGATCCGTCGCGAAAAATTCCGAAAGGTCGGTTCAGTCGGCACGAAGGGTGTATCCGGCGCCGCGCACCGTTTGAATCAGCGGCCGCGCGAAGCCCTCATCGACCTTGCTACGCAGATAGGAGATGTAGCGCTCGACCGCGTTCTGACCTACGTCTTTCTCATCTCCCCATACGAGATCGAGCAGTTCATCGCGCGTGAAGACGCGCCGGGGCCGGCGCAGCAGCGTAACCAGCAGATCGTACTCAAGCGGCGAGAGTTCGATGCGCTTGCCCGCGCGAATGACGATGTGTTCGTCGAGATTGATGCTGATGTCGTCGTACGCGATGACGTTGCGGTTTTCCAGGTGCGGGCGGCGCAGCTTGGCGTCGATGTGCGCGATAAGCTCCTGCATTTCGAACGGCTTGCTGAGGTAGTCGTCGGCTCCGTGGGAGAGACCCTCGACTTTGGTGTCGACCTCGCCCCGGGCGGAAAGCATGACGACGGGGGCGTCGGTGACCCGGCGCAACATGGGCAAAAGTTCGATTCCGCTGACCATCGGCATCATGACGTCGAGCACGATCACGTCTGGGGACCAGTCCTTGACCAGGTCCAAGCCAGCCGGCCCATCGGCTGCCGTGCGGACGGCGTAACCATGGTGGCCCAGGGTGAGCTCGAGGAGCTCGCGGATGCGAGGTTCGTCGTCGATGATCGCGACGCGCGGCTTCGTTTCAGGCATAGGGTTAAAAACTAGTACCCCGGCTTGAGACTTCCTGGAGAGGGGCCGAAAATTAAAATATGTCGAGGGTCGTGGTGGTTGATGATTACGAGCCGACGCTGCGCATGTATGCCGCAGCGATCGAAAAGATGCTCGGAGGCGAGGTGGTACCCTTTACCGATCCTCGTGAGGCGCTGCATTATCTAGGCGGCATGGAGCCCACGCTCTGCGTGGTGGATTATAGCATGCCCGATATGGACGGCGTCGAGTTCGTGCAAGAACTGCGCGGTGTGCCCGGACGCGAGCGCACGCCGATCATCATGCTCACCGGAAAAGACGATCGCGACCTCAAATCGCGCGCGCTCGATGCGGGCGTCAGCGTCTTTCTCAATAAGCCGGTCAGCGCGGAAGAATTCGCCGGCCACGTACGCCGTTTAGCCACGCAACAGACCGCGCAAAGCGATCGTGCAGACGAACTGCGCGAACTCAAAGAGCGCGCCGAAGCTGCCGACAAGCGGGTGCATCAGCGTTCGCGCGATGCGCTCGACGCGATTGCGCGCGCCTACGCCGCGCGCGATCCCGAGGGCGCAGCGCGCATGAAATTGGCCGGCGAAATTGCAGTCATGCTGGCCATCGAGATTCGCTGCTCGGTGGGCGACGTGCAGATGCTCCGCGAGGCGGCGCACGTGTACGACGTCGGTAAGTTGGCCGTTTCCGAGAAGATCCTCACCACGACCGCGCTGCTCTCGCCGGCCTCACGTGCGGCAATCGAAAAGCATACTGAAGCCGGCGCTGAGATTCTTTCGGGTTCGGAATCGCGCTTGCTCAGCGCGGCCGCTGCAATGGCGCGCTCGCATCACGAGCGCTGGGACGGCATGGGCTATCCGCGCAAACTCAAAGGCGAAGCGATTCCGCTTTCCGGACGCATCATCGCGGTAGCCGATGCGCTCATTGCGATGATGAACGCCCGCGCAGATCGTCCGGCGATGACCTTCGGTCATGCGCTCGATCAGATCAAACGCGAAAGCGGCACCCACTTCGATCCGGGCATCGTTGCCGCACTCGAACGCATCAAGGATAGGGTCGGACAACTGCGTTCATAGTCGGCGTTGCGCGGTGCCGCAGCAACGCTCGCACGTTAAATACGGCTGCGCACGCGAAGGCCGCAACGCCGATTATCAGTGCGGCTATCGCGATTTGGTTGATCCGCGGCTGCGCAAGGATGAGCGTGCCGCCGCGCAGCGCGAGTGCGCAGCCGACCGCCAGGGCTACATTGACCGCCAGATGCGCGATCTCGCGCATGCGGCCCCATCGCGGCATGACGAGCGTCACAAGATTGACCAGCGCCAGCGCAGCGGTGCCGATAATCGCGACGACGTAAAGCGGAAACCACGCACCGCCAAATGCGACGTCGGGCAGCGCCGCTGCGGCGGGACCGTAGAGCGTAAAGAGCACGAGATGTCGTGCCCCGCCCTGATCGAGCAGAAGCACGAGCATGCCGGCGCAGCCGAGCGCTTCAAAAAGACTGGCGTTGCGCGGAACACCGGTGCTGCCGCTCTTGGGCAGACGTCGCGGATCCCAGCGCGTGATCCACGCAATCCACCGAGATGCGCCCGCGCCGGGCGCGCGTTCCAGGAGCGCAAAGATCGCGGTGATGATGCCGGTGTAGATCCACACCGCATCCCACGCGATGCCGGCGCCTTCCCAGAACCGATGCACGTCGCCGGTTTTAACCGCCGCGGCCGTCGCAACGAACAAATCGAGCGCAACGATAATCGAAAGCACGCAGACGAGCGTCGGCCAGTAAAAAGGTAGCAGATCGGGACCGATGAGCGCCTGATATTTTCCGTACCGCGCGGCAACCAGACGCGGATGGCCGTAGGCTTTGATGAGCGCGGCTTCTTCGTCGTCGGTCAACGGGCGTCCGAGTGCGTTTTCGCGCTCTTCGATTTGCGTTTGCAGCGCGTCGGAAATTTCGGCGATGATATCGTCGCGTTGACTGGCTTTGGGCAGGTTGTCGCTAATGGCGTAGAGGTAGCGGCTGAGCATGTCCATCGTTATGACTCCGAGGTGATCCGTTCGAGTGAAGCGTTGATGCGGTGCAACTCATCGATGAGTTGTTCGAGGATCAGCGCGCCCACCGGCGAGAGCCGGTAGAAGCGCTTGCGGCGCTTGTTCTCTTCGCGCCACTCGCTCGCCAAAAGCCCTTGGGTTTCCAGACGGCGCAGCAGCGGGTAGAGCGTGCCCTCGTCGATGTCGAGCCCGGCCTCCTCGAGCGCTTTGCGGAGCGTGTAGCCGTACCGCTCCGAGCGCAGTTGCGCCAATACCGCGAGGGTGAGGCACCCGCGCCGTAGCTCCAGGCGCAGATTTTCGAAGAGACCGGGAAGTTGATCGCCTATGCTGTGTTCCATATCCTATGTGCAACACAGTATATGCGCTACAGTATGGGCTGTCAACTCCCGCTTTGTCATCCCGAGCGTAGACGCAAAAAATATAAGTGGGCTCCGGCAAGAGGAACAAAATGCCGGAGCCCGCTTTGTGGACGCTTCCGTGCGCCCGCCCTATTCGAAGCGCAAGGCCTCGATAGGATTGAGTCCCGCCGCTTTCTTCGCCGGATAGTATCCGAAGAAGATCCCGACGAGCGCCGAGAAGGCGATCGAGAACAGGACCCACGCGATCGGAATCTGCGTAGGCCACTTTGCAAGTGCGGCGACGATGAACGTGCCGATGAAACCGGCGATTACGCCGATGACACCGCCACAGGCCGCGAGCACCGTCGCCTCAGTGAGGAACTGACGCAGAATCGTTGCGGCGCGCGCGCCGACCGACATGCGTAGACCGATTTCACGCGTGCGCTCGGTGACCGAGACCATCATGATGTTCATGATGCCGATGCCGCCGACGATCAGCGAGACCGCTGCCACGCCTGCGAGCAAGAACTCCATCACGGCACCGGTCGACGATGCGGCGGCGGCGATCGATTGCAGGTTACGCACCTGGAAATCGTCAGGCATCCCGGCGGCGATGTGGTGACGCTGTTCGAGCAGCGTCGTGGTTTCGGTCTGCACCGTGGCGATGTCGTCCGACGTTGCGGCCGAGACCATCAGCTGATTGACCGTGGTTTGCCCGGTGATGCGCTGCATCGCCGAGGTGTAGGGAATCAGGACGGTGTCGTCTTGGTCGGTACCAAGGCTGCTTTGGCCGAGCGCCGTGAGCGTACCCACGACCGTGAACGGCACACCTTTGATGAGGATCGTTTGACCGACGGGATTCTGTCCGTTGGGGAAGAGTTGCGACACGTCGGTCTGTCCGAGCACCGCGACTTTCGCGGCTGCGTTGACGTCGCTCTCGGTGAAGAACGAACCGCTGGCCATGGGCCACGTGCGGATGAAGTTGTACGTGGGCGCGACGCCGGTCACGGTCGTCTGCCAGTTGTTGCCGCCGGCGACGACTTGCGCGCGGATCGTGACGGCGGGCGAAACCGCCGAGACGCCGGGGAGTTGCGCGATCGCCATGCCGTCGGCCGGCGTGAGCGTCGATGCGGTACCGAAGCCGCCGCGCGCGCCGGTGCTGGTGACGCTGCCGGGCTGCACGACGATCAAGTTGGAGCCGAGTGAGCTGATGCTCTGCTGCACCGAAACGCGCGCACCACTGCCGATCGCAACGGTCACGATCACCGCCGCGACACCGATCACGATGCCGAGCATAGTGAGCATCGAACGCACTTTGTTGCGCACGAGCGCCTGGAGCGCAAGTTTGAAGATGCCTTTGAAGTCCGACATTATGCCACCGCTTCCTTGTCATCCCGAGCGTAGCGAAGCGTAGTCGAGGGACCGTCTCCAACGATGTGCCCGTCGCGGAAGGTCACGATGCGTTTTGCATGTGCCGCGATGTCGGGTTCGTGGGTGACGAGCATGATCGTAATGCCTTGTTCTTCGTTGAGTTCTTTGAAGATGCGCATCACGTCTTCGCTGGTTTTGGTGTCGAGCGCGCCGGTCGGTTCATCGGCAAGGATGAGCCCGGGCTTATTGACCAGCGAACGCGCGATGGCGACACGCTGTTGCTGTCCACCCGACATCTGGTTGGGATGATGCTGCGCCAGATGCGCGACGCCGACGATGCCCATTTTCTCGTGCGCGATTCGCGCGCGTTCATCGGCGGGCACGCCCGCGTAGACCATCGGCAGTTCGACGTTCTCTTGCGCGCTGGTGCGCGAGAGCAAATTGTACGCCTGAAAGACGAAGCCGAGACGCCGGCTGCGAATGTCGGCACGCGCGTCGCCGTCGAGATGCGACACGTCGGTGCCTTCGAAAAAATACTGACCGCCGGTGGGATTGTCGAGCAGTCCGGTGATCTGCATAAACGTCGACTTGCCCGAGCCCGAGGGGCCCATGACGGCGACGAATTCGCCGGCGCGGATCTCGAGGTCGATGCCCGCAAGGGCGATGACCTGGCTGTCGCCGAGCGAGTAGACTTTTCTCAAGCCTTTCACGCGCACGACTGGTTCTGATACTTGTTCCACGATCTGTTCCTCCAGTACAAATCGTAAGCCGCACGCTTGAGGGCGTGCGGCTAGCGAGGTTAGCGGAGGGTGAGAGCTGCTTCGAGCAGCGCACCCGCGACGGAGCTAGGGAAGTCCGCGGGTTGCGCCGCGCGAGGCACCGCCACCGCCGGCGAGCGGGTTGGTGCTTGCCGCACCTTGGCCTTGCGCACGCTGGCCCTGACCCGAGCCTTTGTGCGAGCCGCCGCTGAATGCGGTGACCACTTTGTCGCCCGCCGCGAGCGTCGCGCCGTTGATCGGCGTGACTGCCGCTTGGGTCGTCGTGACGAGTCCGACTTGCACGGGCACGCGCTGGATTTTACCGTTGCGCTGCACTGTGATCGTCGCGTTTTGGCCGCTGATCACGCTGCTGCTGCCGGTCGTGCTTCCACCCCAGGGGCTGGCGGCACTTGCGCTTCCGCTGGCACTACCGGTTGCACTTTTCGCAACCGTTGCGTGCACTGCGCTGAGCGGAACCACTAGCGCGTTGGGCGCACTTGCGACGACGATCGTTGCGTTAGCGGTCATGCCCGGAAGCAGTTTGCCGCTGCTGTTATTCACGTCGACCACGACGTCGTAGGTCACCACGTTGTTGACGGTCGTTGGATTGATGCGCACCTGCGTGACCTTGCCGTTGAAGATCTGGTTGGGGTACGCGAGCACCGTGAAGTTTACCGTGTCGCCCGCTTTCACACCGCCGATATCGGGTTCGCCGACGTTGATGTCGACTTCCATTTGATTGAGATCCTGCGCGATCAAGAAGAGCGTGGGCGTCGAGAGCGAGGCGGCGACGGTTTGACCGATCGAGACGTCACGCGCGATCACCGTGCCGTTGACCGGCGAGGTGATGACGGTGTTCTTGAGGTTGACTTCATCTTGCTGCACCGTTGCAGCGGCAGCTTGCGCCGCGGCCTGGGCAGCATCCGTGCCCGCGCCCTGCGCCTGTGTTTGCGCCTGCGACTGCGTGTAGGCAGCTTGGGCTTGCGCGAGCGCAGCTTCATCTTGCGCGACCGTCGACTGATCCGTCTGCACGGTTTCTTGCGCGATGTAGCCCTGCTTGAGCAACGTTTGATCGCGCGTGAGCTGCGTTTGCGCGAGCGTTAGCGCGGCTTGCGCCTTGGGAATCGCGGTTTGTGCCGCATCGGCGCCGGCTGCTTGCGCGCTGGTATTCGCGCCGGCTTCCGTTGCTTGCGCTTGCGCCTGCGCGAGATTGGCTTGCGCCTGATCGACTTGGGCCTGAATCGTGCTCGGATCGATGCGCGCGAGCACCTCGCCCTTGGTTACTTTCGAATTGTAGTCGACGTTGAGTTGCGAGATCGTTCCCGAAACTTGCGTGCCGACGGAGATGCTGTTCTGCGGATTGACTGTGCCCGACGCGGTCACCGACTGGGTGAGCGTTTGCTGCACGACCGGGGTCGTGACGACTTCGACGGCCGACTTTGCGCGCACCGCGAGCGTGCCTGCGACCAGGCCCACGATCACAATGAGCGCCAAGGCAGCGAGCGCCCAGCGCGGCAAGCGGCTAAACGCTCGCCCGAGCACGTTGCCGATTCCCGAAAACCCCGCTTGCAGCGGGAGCGATTGTGCTGACATGACGTATTCCTCCACTGCCAGCTTAGTCTGCCGCCCTGACGGCGAATGGTTAGCGGGGTTAGTAGTCGATGAGAGCGTAGCGAAGCGCCCCCTTTGTCATCCCGAGCATAGCGAAGCGCCCCCTTTGTCATCCCGAGCGTAGCGAAGCGCCCCCTTTGTCATCCCGAGCGTAGCGAAGCGTAGTCGAGGGAGAACGGGTTATGCGGGCTATGAATATCGGAATCATCGGCGCCGGGAACATCGGCGGAAACCTGACGCGACGCCTGACGGCTTTAGGCCATACCGTGGCGGTAGCAAACTCGCGCGGGCCCGACTCGCTGTGGTCGCTCGTGCACGAAACCGGCGCGCAGGCCGTCACCGTTGAGGACGCGGTAAAGAACAAGGATCTCGTGATCGTAACGATCCCCGAGAAGAACATCCCGAGTTTGCCCAAGGGACTCTTGGCCAACCTCGGACCGAACGTCGTCGTGATCGATACCGGGAATTACTATCCGCAGCAGCGCGACGGACGCATCGCCGGAATTGAAGACGGCCTCACCGAGAGCGGCTGGGTCGAACAACAGCTCGGCCGTCCCGTAATCAAAGCCTTCAATAATATTTACGCTGCGCATCTGCTTAGCAACGGCAAACCCAAAGGCACGCCGGGACGCGTCGCGTTGCCGGTTGCCGGCGACGATCCCAAAGCCAAGAAGATCGTGATGGATCTCGTCGATGCGCTCGGATTCGATCCGGTCGACGACGGCACCATCGCCGATTCATGGCGCCAGCAACCCGGCACGCCGGTGTATGCCCAAGATTTTGATGCGGCCGGCGTCAAGCGCGCCCTCGGCGAGGCGAGCCAAGGAACGCAAACCGGAATGGCGTGCAAAGAGCACGGCTGGGGTATCATAGCGACATGAGTACTGAACGCGAAAAACCGCTTACGCCCAAAGAAGCGGAGTCAATGGGCCGTCAAACCGAGACGCACACCCGCGGCGAAAAAATCAGCGATCAAGTCGTCTACGGCGACGTTGAAGGTGTTGAAAACGAAGACCAAATGGACGAGCATCACGCCGATGCCGACGAGATCGTGTAAGGACGGCCCAGCAGACTGCGCCGATCGCCGCCCGCGGCTTCGGCGTCGGACCTGGTTATGGCTTCGACATATCGATGCAGCCGAACGCGAGCTGGGCGCGCGAACCACCGAACATTGAGCTGCGCGAAAGCGCGGGCGAAGCGAAAGAGCTATTTTGACGCCGGCACGATAAGACTTTACGCCCATAGTGCGCTCCCTGAGTGGGTAGCTCACGTGGCCAAAGCCCGACTTCAGACCGGCCGCTACAGGGATAGTCCAAATGGCCTACGCGGCCGGAACTGCCCTGATCTGTGTAGTACCTGTCCTATCGTCCAAGCGGAGGCCCCCTTGAAAGCGAGCGCGCCTTTTGCTACTGCAGCGAACAGCTTTGTCTAGATCAAGGCTGAACTCAACTTTACCGTCGGGTCTGGCAAGCCATTGCCTTTGATTTGTGGCTAAAGCCGTGTAGCGTCGTGGTTCAAGTAGTGACCGGCGCCGGGAAAACACCGTTTGCTGATGTGCATTCAGCACCTCCTCGTGGGCACGAGCGACCGACAGGCCTTAGTTATCGTACCAAGCATGGCGTTTCTTGATCAATGGGCTTGATATTCGGGACTTGCTTTTAATGGGCGATGAGTGTGTTGGAACATTAAGCGGCGAATGCACTCCCTCAGCTGACGCTAGCATCGTGATCGCGGTGATCAATTCTGCGCGCCACTTTTCCTCGGCATTCTCCGCACTGCGACCAACCTTCTTAGTGGTCGATGAATGCTACCACGCCGGGTCTCCCGAGAATTCCAGAGCACTTGACGGAACGTACGCGGCGACACTTGGCTTATCGGCAACGCCGGAACGCGATTAGGACGAAGGTTTTTCGGATCGCGTCGTTCCCGTGCTCGGAAACGTGATTTTTAATTATACGTACAAGGACGCGTTGCGCGACTGACCTGAGGTGGCGTTTTACGCAGCTGATAACTGTGAGAGTTGGTTGATTTTGAACTGCTCCGCAAACTCCCTTGGCGTTCGATAGCCGAGGGCTGAGTGCGGCCTGACATCGTTGTAGTTTCGTTGCCAATCTGCGGCCTTGCGCCGTGCCTCGAAGATGGTCATGAACCGATGCATATTGAAGAGCTCGTCGCGAATTTTTCCGTTAAGCGCTTCGATGTTCGCGTTTTGCGTCGGCTTGCCGGGTTCGATGAAGTGCAGCTTGATGTCTCGCTCCTTTCCCCAGCGAAGCATCGCGTGGCTTGTGAACTCAGATCCATTGTCAAACCGAAGCGTTTCTGGAAAGCCCCGCTCGAACGCGATTTCCTCGAACTTGCGGATGACGTCGTGGCTACCGAACGAGTATCCGATCTCCAGAGCGAGGCATTCCCGCGTGAAATCGTCGACGATATTCATCGAACGAATGTTCCGGTAGTTGCCAATTCGGTCGTGCATGAAATCGATCGACCAGCGTTCGTTCGGCCGCGTGACCGGTGCGACGCTATTGCCGCGGACGTAGTTCACCTTACGCTTGCGCCGAGGCCGTACTTGCAGGCCAAGATCGCGGTAGATGCGCCGGAAGCGGTGTTCGCCAACGTGAATGCCTTGACGACGGATCATGATGATCAAGCGCCGCCATTCCCAACGAGGTCGCTCGTGCGCAAGATCGTTGATCGGCTTGGCGATCGCGGCATCGTCTTTCGGCTTTCGCGTGTAATACAGCGTTCGTCGGCATTGTCCAACGATTGCGCAGGCCCGCACTTTCGAAACGCCATGGCTTTCCAACGCCCTCACGGCTTCTTTCCGCTGCGAGGGCCCCATCCGTTTTTTGAGATCAGGTCTCGCACGGCGTCGACTTCGAGCGTGAGTCGAGCGATGATCCGGTCTTTCTTCGCGCTCTCTTCTTCGAGTTGCTTGAGGCGCGTGAGATCGCTGGTTTCCATGCCGGCGTACCGATCGCGCCAAAGCCGGATGGTATTTGCATGAATGCCGTTCTGTCGTGCGAGCTCAGCTACGGGAATCCCCGCGTCAAGCTCTTTGAGGACGGCTACGATTTGCGCCTCGGTGAAGCGACTTTTCTTCACGTGAATCTCCTTGGGCCAAAGGCCCGGGATTCACAGTTTCAACTTGAGCGACTTTGCCACCTCAGGTCACGACGAACTAATAGCGCCGTTCAGCTTGGAAAACGCGCGTCGATCTGCTTGCCGACGAACAGGAAAAATACGAGCGCCTGACGCGCGCTATTGGAAAAGAAAGACGCGCGGATTCGGACCAAGGCCGTGCGGACGAGCGACTTCAGGCCCTAATACGCCGCCGCGCAGCCATCTCGAACAACGCAACAATGAGGGCCCCGACCGCAGTTCGTCTCGTGGAGCGGCATCCTCAGGAGCGGATCGTTATCTTCCACGACGAGGCCCGTCAAATATGGAAATGAAGATGGCGATGGAAGCGCTCCGGAAAGAATTGCTCTTCCCTGAGATAGTTGATTGGCTGAACATCACCGTGCTTCCGTCCGAGGAGGCCGTTCGCGAGCAACTTGAACAAATAGCCAATCCCGTGCAGATGGCCAGAGAACCAGATCTTCAGGTGCATGTCGGCGATCTGGACGTCTGGCTCTACCTCGCGATCAATGAACTCAGCCCCAACGATCCATATGTGATCCAACAGGCTGGCTCGGGCAAAAAAATAATCGTGATCGTTAACGCGAGCCATCCCTACGTGAAGCAAATGAGCGGGGAGCAGTTTCAATATCACCTTCGCGAATGCGCCTACGACGCACTCTCGGAAGCTCGGGCCGAGCGGCTCCGATCAAAGATCGATCCAGACACCGTAAAACTCATCAAGGACGGCTTGCTGCGGGTGCCGTTCCTAATTGAGCAGCACGAGGCTGACAGCGCCGACGCCGAGACCGAAGACGACTCTGACGCGGCGACGTCCAGCTAAGCCAGAAAGTGGGCGACGGCGCGAAGGACGCGGCCAAACACAGCGATTTAATCTACCGGCCATACAGATGGCATTCTCAGCGAATATTCTCAGTTAAGGAATTTTTCTCGGCAGAACTCCATTTATTCGATCGACCTCCCCGGGCTTGGCTTCGCGGCCCATTGATAGTGCGTATACAACGTTGCGAGACAGGCCGCTTCGACGCCTGAACTCGGCAATGGTCAATCCAGCGGCCTTTATTCGCCGTCGTAGGTCTTCGGCGCGGGCCTTCGCCACTGGGTCGACAATTTTAAGGCCGTTCTCTTCCCCCATATGCTGTACAGCACGCGCTTGCCAGCCGCTATTCCTGCCGGGAGGGTTCTTGTGTTACAAAAACGCTCGACTATACTGGGCTCGTATTACGGAAACCGTTACGGGAGACAGATGGCCAGACCGAAGTCCGCCGCCCCCAGGACCTCAATTGCCAACGTCCGATTAACTCAAGTCGAACGAGACTCAAATGGAAACCGTCTATCGTTCGCTGGGATTCTCTTCGCTTAGCGATTATGTGCGTCACCTTCATCATCGCCACGTCGCGTCAGCCGAACAGGCGAAGAGCGAGAAGAAGCGAGAGACGCACTATCTGCGCCCAAGGCAGTTTCGCGAGGTCAGCAACGGCAGGATGTACCATGGCGACTCTCTCGGACTCATGCACCATACGCTTGAAGAGAGTTCTGTCGACCTGATCATGACCTCGCCTCCGTTCGGACTCGTTCGGAAGAAGTCGTACGGAAACGAGGATGCGGATGCATATCTCGAATGGTTCAAGCCATTTGCAGAAGGCTTCAAGAGAGTGCTGAAGCCGAAAGGAAGCCTCGTCATAGACATCGGCGGCGCATGGAAACCAGGCATGCCAGTGCGGTCCCTATATCATTTCGAGCTTCTCGTCATGCTGTGCCGCAAGTTCGGATTCTATCTTTGCGAGGAACATTATTGGTGGAATCCGGCGAAGCTGCCGACGCCGGCGGAGTGGGTAAACATTCGCCGCGTGCGCGTGAAGGACGCAGTAAACGCGGTCTGGTGGCTGAGCAAGACGCCGTGGCCGAAAGCGAGCAACAAGCGTGTCCTCGCGCCGTACTCTGAGGCAATGGAACACCTGTTGAAGAACGGCTACAAGGCGAAGTTACGGCCCTCGGGCCACGATATCAGCGAGAATTTCTCGAAGCGAAATGCGGGTTCGGTCCCACCGAATCTGCTTGCCGTCGCGAACACGGAATCGAACGGGGCCTATCAGTCATACTGCAAGGAGAACGACCTTCCAGTGCATCCGGCGCGTTATCCCGATGCTCTGCCAGAATACTTCATCCGAATGTTGACGGACCCTGGGGACGTGGTGCTCGATCCGTTCGCAGGATCTTGCGTAACGGGCGAGGTCGCGGCCAGGTTGCAGCGCAAGTGGCTCTGTTGTGAGCTGGACGAGGATTATCTCCTAGGCGCGCTCGGTCGCTTTCAGAAGAATCGCGAACCGGTGGAGCGCAGCGGGAAGACCTACTCGATATATCCGCCATGCTCATTGCCGCTCTATGATGCTGAACCGCTGCCAACTGACGGCGGCGCTAAGCGTCCTAGCAAGACGGAGCTAAGCCAAGAATCCAGGCTCTCTGCAACGAGATCGTCGAAATCTGCGATCGAGGGAACCCCGACAGGCAAGACCGCCACAGGCTGAATATCCCCGCGCGAAATCAGCGCCACCAAACTTCGGCCAAGCGTATTGTCAAGCGTGCCCGTCGATGGATAGCCGCGTGCATAGCGGACAATCTGTTCGACAGCAGACCGTAGCGCATCCCTTGCCGACGACTCAGATTGGAAGTACTTGGATTCGACGATAGCAATCGTCTCGCGTTGCGTCTCGTCAACGAGAACCAAATCAGGTCTGTCTGCGCCGAAAGGAGCGCCATACTCCTCAAGGATTGCCTCGACCTTGGCCTCGTATTTTTCGAGGGCAGGAGCAACATATCCGGGACCGTGTCTTTGCCAGTGGATGGCGAACCTTCCAATTCGGATAATTGGGGCGTCCATGGCGAACGTCAAGTTGTTAATTTGCATCGTCGCACCAAGGCGCTTCTCCATTGCTCCCGCGATGCCAAGTGCGGTCATCAGCTCAAAAGATTGCCAGTCTTTAAGCGGCGCGATCAGCGTCTCGCGAAGTATCGCGTTAATGGCTATTTCGTCGCCGTTTTCCACACGCGCTAGCAGTTCATAGGCTTCATATGCCTTACGATAGACAAGACGTCGGGAAGCTGCAGCCTGCTTTATTGATGTCGCTGACGGTTGCGCGGTCTGAAGTAGGGCCGTTTTCGACAAGGATCTTATCGCTTCGACGCGGCGCGCATCGTGCATGAGCTTTAGAGCCTCTTCGCGCATCGTTCCATAGGTTGAGTCACCGGCTGCGGCGAGAGCCTCCACGACCGATTGAGACTTGCGAAGGACCCACGCTACAAGCCGATTCGGGCCCCGATCGTACGTCCGTTTCGGCTCTCTATATACGAAAAGCGCGGGATTGCCCGTTAAACGCTGTCGCGTCGCGGTTGCCAGGGCATCGACGCGCCCACGAATCCCTGCGGTGCCTTCGACAACGCCCGACGTCAGAATAGTTTCGAGCTCGTGTTTATGCTCGATTAAAAACCTCCAAAACTCCAACATCGTGGGTGACATTGCCCAGTGCGCGAGAAGAAACTCGCGATCCGCGTTCTTGTCGACGCGTGCACGTTCGATATTTGCTTGCTTACCCTTACGAAAGTAACGTAGAAGAACGCGGGCAATTGCATCGTCAAGCGCGATTCGTTCTCTCATCAGATAGCCATCTCAGCCAAGCGCGATTCGAGATCGGCCGCAATAGCCTGATCCTGCGCCATCAGCAGCGCCTCAAAAATACCTTGATAGATTCGGGACGCTTGAACGCGCGTGATTCCATCTAGCATCGGAAAGATAAATGCTGATAGCCCGGAAACGTACGTTCGCCTTCCTTCCTGGTCGGCTATCCCGAAGAAATCAAAATCGCTCTTCCAAGAACGACAGAACGCGATTAACTCGATGAATGGAGCGGGCCCGATCTTCCGTTCAGCATTTATCGCCCGCCAGACAGCCGCGAGAGGTGGCGCGGCGCCAGCGCCAGGCGGTGGACCATACTTCTTACGCCCACAATACTCGACGATAAACCCGGCGAGATCAACCGGCACATCTACCAGAATCCAGGCAAAGCGACGAGTTAGTGCATATGACATCTGGTATAGCGACGCTTTATCGATGGAGTTAATTGTAGCCAGAATCCGCCAATACGGCGTCGGCGAGAATTCATGGTCTTGCTCTAACGGATTGTATTTGGGGAGAATGGTGTAACGAAGTGAATTCTTGTTTGCCGGGTCGGTCAGGTACGGCAGCGTCGACGGCGCCCCCGCGAGGACGGTGAAAAGTGGCCCCAGCACCTTGTCTATGTCGCAGCGGTTCAGCTCGTCGATGATGAACGGCTTGTCGAAGTTGGTTAGCAAAACTCCAGGGACGAAAGCAAAGCCGTCTTTGACGGGCGAGTAACCACCGATTAGATCTTGGGACGTCCAATCGGATGAGCCGGTTACAAGCGCGTGGTCATCGGCTAGCTGCGACGCGATATCGATGGCCAGTTGCGTCTTCCCCGTTCCCGGAGGCCCATAAAACATTAGGTGCCGCTTCCCGGACTTCAGCGCAGCGTTGATCTGTTCGTAGACGTCATCCGCGATACCAATGAGATCGTCATTCTTAACGACCTCGGGGATAGGGGCTTCGATGATTGATCCCGCCTTCTCTTCCGCCGCCACGGCTTCCGCATCCGCAATCGCTGTTGCAATTTTTTTTACAGCCTGCTCAACTTGCGTCGCGTCGCTTGCGTCAAAGGTTTCGAGCTTCACAGGGCCACTCCATCGGCAACGTCGCTCTCGGCCACCGACCCGGGCGCGGCTTCGCTCATCCTTCTAACGGGATTGATATTGATGAAATCGACGACAGCCTCTGTTGCATCTTCATAGGTTATGGTAACGCCACCATTAACATAAGGCTGCGGGTTTTCGGAGGTTTTGAAGAGTCTGCGCGATCACGTACGGCTGTGGGTATTTTTCCTTCATGCGAAGCTCCCCGGACTCAGGGTTGAACGAGGCCGTATCGCCCGAAGTCGCGTCATTAGCAGCTAAGTTCACCGGTAGGTCTGGAAAGACGAAGAGAATGAGCCATTCGAACTCGCGGTGCAGTAAATATTTTCCATCTTGCTTTACGGCGACAAGAACTCTTGTGGACAGTCCCATATGAATTGCTCGTGCAGCGTTGATACTCCCCGCGATTTTTTTCGCGCTATCGTGCGTGGGGAGCGACGCGACCACAACGCCATTTATTTCTTCGAGAATGAGAAGCCAATGGCCCGGCTTCGACCACTTTCCCTTATCGCTCCAGAAGCCCGTTGACGGGTCAACGTCGCCAGGGACCTGGTCGCGGCCGTTCTCGGCAATCTGGCGGCCCTTAGACTGCAAAATCGCCTTCGTCGCTCTCTGGACGGCCGCGCGGGCAGCCTTTGTGTCTTGCATCGCGGAGAAGACCCCGTTCGTTACTAAAGCTATCTGAACTCTAGCGTACTATCTGCCGCGCCCAAACGCTAGATACGACGGCGGCCCTCGAGCGCTCTTGCCAGCGTTACTTCATCCGCATAGTCTAAGTCGCCCCCAATGGGCAGACCGTAGGCCAAACGGCTCACCGCCATTCCAATAGGCAGCAGCAGCCGAGAAAGGTAGAGCGCGGTGGCCTCGCCTTCCGCGTTCGGATTCGTCGCGAGAATGATCTCGGTTGGACTCTCCAAACCGATGCGCTCGACCAGCTCCTTCACGCGCAGCTGTGCGGTGCCGATGCCATCCATGGGCGAGATCAAACCGCCGAGGACGTGGTAGCGGCCCTTGAACGCGCCGGTGCGTTCGATCGCGTAAATGTCTTTCGCTTCCGCGACGACGCAGATGATCGTGCGATCGCGCTCTTCGTCCGTGCAGAGGTCGCATGGATCTTCTTCCGTCAGCGAAAAGCACACCGAACAGAAGCGCACTTTATCTTTCACTGCGAGAATTGCTTCGGCG